>CAWJSX010000002.1:0-365337 GCA_963845675.1 uncultured Actinomycetota bacterium
GTTATGTCTGCGTACCTGGTTCAGTTACATATGCTGGTCGTCCGCAGTGCATTGCGCCTGCCACTGCCCTCTCGTCGTGGGGACCATTCCTGAGTCGGCGACGCAGGCAGTGACCACTGAGCTCCGGGTGGCAGCGTTCCGAGGTCGAGACGCGGACCTCATCCAAGCTCGGCCCCCACCGTCATACCAGCGAATGGTGATGGCCAGGTGTCCCTCACCGAGCGTCGCAGCGCTGATGATCCGGGGCAGCTCCTGCGTCCTTCGTCCGGGTCGAAACCCAACAGGACGATCTGCAGGTCGAGCAGGAGCCGGTTTGCCTCCGCAATCCTCGTTGCAGTACCCGACACGGTGGCGATCCCGGTCGTGACGAGGACCCGGTAGTGGACACCTTCCATGCCGGCTATTCGTCGGGGCACTCGCGGTGACTTCGCCGGAGCCGAGGCGCAATGCCACGCCACGTGCCCAATCGGTCACGCCACTGCACGAGCGCAAATGGGGGGCTTGTCCATTTCGACAACTCTTCATCCACTTCGCGGGCATCTTCGTCCGACGGCTGCACCTTCCATGTCAACCACATGAACGACGCGTCATCATCCGGGTGGCACTCAACGTCGACGCGGGGCGGTCCCGGTATCTTCCACCGAGCGATCTCGTCGATCGCACTTCCGGAGAACCGCCTCCGTCGACCGCTGGTCGGGAACGCAGCCGGCATGCCGGACACGAATGGGGAATCCTGGTCGCCGGCAGCCACGACATCGGCAAGGAACACGCGACGAAGGACCCGGTCATCGTCAAGTAGCTCGAGGACGTAGTCGGTCTGACCCGCAGCGATCCGAGGGCGAGCCGGGTCGCCGACCATGCCGATCACGTCGAGTCGCAGGAAGAGCTTCTCCTGCTTGATCGCGATCCACTCGCCGTGCTCGAGGTCACGTCGCCCGACCTGACGCGCCTCCGCAGCCGTCTCGCCCCGCACCGGTCCCGGAAGTTACAGGTATCGCGCTCATCAGCGCCTTGTAGTTGTAGGGACTGATCCACTTGTCGCCGGAGTAGCCCATGATGTCGTGAGCGCTGGCGGGGTCTTCACGGTGCCGGGCATCGACGTGGGGTCGAATCCATAGTCTCCGATCGAGTCCGAGTCATACCCGCTGTACCTGGGGTAGTCGCCATCGGTGTTGCGAGGTGTCGCGCAGCGAGTGACGTTGTCACAGGGCGCATGGCGACGGCCGAGCGCATGGCCGATTTCGTGGGCGGCGGTGCAAGCACGAAGCGCTCGCCCAACGCCGACGCCACCGCCGCCGCAGCCGCCGACCGAACCCGTGTCGACGCCCGTGCCGAACAGCCCGTACACGACGTCGTCCGAGTCTCCAACGAAGTCGGCAACGGCGTCTCTGAGGGCGCCCATCTCGTCGCAGCCCTCGGAGATGTCTGAGCGCACATCCTCGGCGTACCTCATCGTACGATAGTCGGAGATAGTCACGTTGGGAACGGGGAAGATGCGATCGTGAACTCCAGGGTGTCGACGAAGTCGGCTTGCGTCGGGGCCGCCAGCTCGGAGTCGTTGGCGCCTTCCAAGACGTCGACACCCGTGTTCTCGATCCCCACGGCGAGTACCCGGAGCGCTGGTCGCTGGACGAACCTGAGGGTCTGCTCGAAGCGTGATCTTGGACGGGTCCGAGGCGTCGAAGACCGTTGCGGTCAGTGTCGAGTCGCCCAGGCTTTGTGTGTCGCTCACGATGAAGTTCAGGGTATGCATGCCGCTGCCGCGGTCTATCGACGTGACCCGCCGCGGCGCGATCCTCGATGGACTTGAGGTTGTCGTACTGCCGAACTGGATGCCGAAGAGCTGCGGAAAGCGATGCGATGACTTGGAAGGCCGATCCGCTGTCGTAGTCGACGTAGAGCCGAACGACGGTCGGCTTGCCAGCGACGAGTTGGATGGAATTCTACGGGAACACGTTCGGGGAGTCGAGGTGATCGGCGCTCCAGAAGTGCTGGATGGTCTGGGTCACCCTCGGCTCCCACAATCACAAGATCACCGCGCGCATATCCCCGGCCCGGGGGGCGTGATCGGCTCAAGGTCGGCCGCGCGGCAACGTCCACGATGCCTGAGTACGGGTCGTCAGAACATCCGGTCGGCAGAGCCCGAATCGACCCGTGACATGGACTTTGGTTAAGTCCAAGCATGGGAAAGTCGGACCCGATTTCAGACTAGAGGCGTCCGATGTGATGGTCGTCCTCGTTCTCGGAGGAACTGCGGGCGTAGCCAGTTCCGCAGTGACCTGCAGGATCGTCTGGGGAATGTGAGTTTCTGCTTCGGCTGTGACGCTGCTTCCCACGCTCTCAGGGAAGAAAAGCGAGGTCCTCCGAATCTCCATGGCGCCCTCCGATCGCACGGTCTGAAGCCCATGTTCGCGCCGATGGTCGTCAGGGCCGCAGGAATGGCCTCGCGCTCGCCAACGCTACTCGCCGGGGGTGGTGCTGGCAATCGCGAACTCGATGCAGGATGGGTCTAAGGCGACCCTAGTCGCACATCCGTCATGGCGTCATCATGATCCTCTCGCTGAGCGATAGCACGGTGGCGACAATCCCGGTGCTCCACCACGCCCAAGACGAGGTGGCCCTGGCGCCCGCAATATTTGGGTCTTGGGATCATGCTTTAGCGGCCCACCCGACTAGGACTGATTACCTACTTCGCCCTGATGACTATCAAAGCTGGGGCATGTTGAAATTGCGCGGCCTCTCGGGCATCCCTGGTCGGAAGGAGACCATGCGGTTCTTCAAATCAGGATGTCCATCCAACAAAGCGCGAGGACCATCGAGGGGGTCGAGGTCACGCACCAGCCAAATGACTTGTCGTTAGGGTGCTCCCCCCTGGATCTTTCGCGGGTTGACGTTCATCTCGCCCATCTCGCATGCGTACATCGAACACAACTCAACGAACATCGTCTGGTCCGATAGTCTGCACCGTGGGTATGCTGGCTACAGAATGCGGATTGGATAGGGTGCCGATGGTTCCACTCAACGAAGCGTCTTCTTGGACCCCGTCGAATCCCTTCGAAGGAGACAACACCGCAGTCCAGTTCAAGATCCTGCCGATTCTTGGCGAGGGTGACGTCCCGGCCATAGGGTCTTCGATTCGGAGTTCCGACACTGTGGTGACGCCAGTATTCAGGTAACCGATCAAAGAGGACCAGACACTCCATTCGAGACGGTTTGTTGCTCATGGAGATAAGCTTGCGTTTCTCACCCGATACTACTATCTTCGTAGCGCAGGTGCGACCTCTTCTATGACTCAGACGCACCTGACCTCGAAACACGCATCTTCATCGGCCAGCGCGCCGGTTGTCATCCGGTCCAACCGGTTTTGGGGTTTCCGCTTTACGAACTGAGCGGATGCTAAACCGGTCTAACGGTGCCTGTTTGACAATGCGGGACTGCGCAGAGAACGTACAGATTGAAGGCAACATCTTCTGCGATTCGCCTATGGCTTGGCATGTGAAAGGACGGTTGGCTCCGGATCCGCCTGCCGCCACCCGAAGCCTTGCCTTTGAATGGAAACTGGATGCATGGGATTCGAACCTTCACGCCTGTCGACACAGGTCTGGATCCATCTCCGCGGCTACGCGGGAGAGGTTCCTTGACAACGTCTTCTCGAGTTCGACTACTCTGCAGATCATTTCCCGCAGCCAGTTGGGTCATCAATCGGAGGAGACCGCGTTGAACACCCCGATCGGCAGCCTGGACGCTGACTGGGCGGCAGGCAGCAACTTCGAATCGAAGACTGCTTACCCTCTGCTGTTTGAAAGGCAGTGATTCACTGGTCCGAGGCGGTGGTGCGGAATGCCAGTACCTCCAAGAGCAATGGCTGTTTCGGTGTCCCAGTGGCTCGAGTTGGCTCAAATGCCTGGTAATTAACTTGGGTGCCCTGGACGACACGTTACTGCGATGACGCCCGCACTAGTTTGAAGTCGGTCGGTGATGCGGAGCCGCTTTAACGCCCAATTCGCCGACCGACGAAGCGGCGTGAACGGGACTCGCGGCCGGGGGCTTTATGCGATGGTGTTGCCAGTTGCTCTGCGCCTGCCTCCAGACCAGGCAATCAGGCGCTACAGCGCTGCCGCGCCTTTCACCTTGTCGACACTCAGTAGCGCGCTCTCACTCCTCTGATGCCGCATAATTATGCAGTGGGGCGTTGAAGTTGCCGCCGCGGTAGCGCGAACCCCTAGCCGTCGGATACATCGTTACCGTCCGGGGAACCGTGGAGCGGCTTGGCTACGACGACAACGCCACGCCGTCTACCGCAGTGTCCTTATCAAGCAGCGCGACAACTACGCCTGCGTGAACTGCAGGGTCTCGCTAGTCATTGAGCCGCACCTGCCGTTTGAGGTTGGGCTCAGCGTGCCCGAGACCCTCCAGACACGCCCTTGTGCTGGAAGTGCAGCCGATCCAATGGCGCCAGGGTTGTCAACTAGGGCAATGTGACAGTGCGACCGACCCAGTGGAGGACGGCGCCGCTCGAGCCGCGGCGCCAACTTCAGCGCAGTCAGCTCCGGTTGTGAGCCATTGCGGTCAAAGGGGCTGTTCACGGGGACAAGTCTGGGGTGAGCTGAGCAACCGGTAGCGCTCGGCCGTGGACTGGCTCGCCCGTGGGCAAACCCCGCTGGTTGAACTCGGGTGACTGCGCTAAGGCTGGGAGCAGAACGCACCTTTCGCTTATGCCTCGGAGATGACAGCCTGAGCGATCCGTATGTACCGCGCAATGTCTACGTCGCTGACGGGAGGCGGAACGATCAGACGTAACCGGCTCTAGACGGCCAACGGGTCGAGGAACTTCGATGACTAACGACGCTTCGATTGTTTGACCGAGCGGGGTCCTCTCGCAATGACCGCCACTTCCCCCATGCCCCACTGAAAGATGCCGAATAGGGCCGCACTTGCAGCGTTGCTGGCGATGGCGACAGTGAAAGGATCCTGCAGCAGTTCGATTCCTGTTTCATGCTGGACTACAACTATGTCGAACTGCCGCGTCGGTCAGGTGCCATGCCTGTCGGTCGGCTTCGGTGCGAGTCTCTATCCGCCCAAGCGGGGACGCCGCCCACCCGTCGGGAGATCGTCGGAAGAAAGCGGTCGTACTTTTGGTGAGCATCGCCGATGCTCGCCCTCGTCGATCCATCGCGGCGAACTTGAGCCTCAGATCGGTGGCTCGTTCTCTTCGTTGGGCCTCGGCGAGCGTCAATGTCGGCACGCCACCAGCGTCGCACGTCGTTGGATGGCCGTCGAGGTGTGCGGCTCAAGGCCCGGCGAGCGAGCTGCGCCGCTCTATGTCTTCGAGGTGGACATCAGTTCCGGTGCCAGCCGGGGCATCGCGGCCATAGGCTCCGCCGAATGAACGAGGGACAGCTGGGGCCGCGCAGCCTGGGTGGCTGGCGCGGTCATGATGGTCTGGGACGAGGAAGGCGACTGGATCCGTTGTGGCGTCATGCAGTTCGAGCACGCCCACGCTTCCGGCCCTAGGTGGGGCTGAAGGAGGCGATCAACGCCCACGCCATCCAGCCCATGCAGCAGTTCGCCTACACCACCGGCAAGAACGCCACCGAAAGCGCACTGATCATCGATGCGATGGACCTGCTGTACACCGGGAACCTGGACGGATTCTGCCTCGTCTCCTCCGACAGCGACTTCACAAAACTCGCCTCGCGGCTACGGGATACCAACTTGTCGCAGGCGGCCACGAGCGAGTGAGGTGTCCGCGGCTCGCCGAATCCGTACACCGTCTTCGTAGTCGGCTCGCGCCGGCCGCAGCACGTCAGCCGACGCGCAGCGCCGAGACGCCTCACGACTCCGCCTACAGGCGCTGTACGACGGCTACCTGCCCATCAACGGTTCTTGAGCAATCTGCGTGAGGCCTGCACCACAACTACTCACGCACCCGATCGCCGAAGATGACCGGGGCGCCCCGGTCTGTCTCGGGCCAAGAGACGCCAGGCCAGCTCGCCACCCGGCCTTCACGCCGGGTGGCTTCTGCCGCCGAGACATCGGCTTGGCCCCAGTTTGATCCTGGACAGGCGGACCACCCGCTGCCACCCTGCGAGAATGGTCGACGCATCAGAGATTCCCGAAGGACCCGTGTCCTTGACCGACGTCGTCGAGGACGCCCGAGTCGCCTATGTCTACCTGCGGTGGCTGATGATGCTGCTGCCACTTCTGCTTCTGGTGGTCACGATCTTTTCGGCCGTGCAGCAAAGGGACTGGAGACGTCGATCAGCTCCTACTACGGCGGTCCCGTCCGCGACGTCTTTGTCGGTGTCCTGGTCGCGACCGCCGCATGCCTCGTCGCCTACCGCGGCTCGTCGCTGCTAGAGGACTACACCCTCAACGCGGCCGGCTTCTACGCCATCTTCGTCGCCCTAGTGCCGAACAGCCTGAAAGACATCCTCGCCGACTTCCAGTCAGGCCGCGGATCTCTCGATATCACGCCGGCGGACTACGTGTGGTCCATGCGCATCGCCATCACCGCGGTGCTCATGCTCTGCGCGCTACTGGCGTGGAAGGAGTTGCACGACTCCAAGCGCCTGCGGCTTCGGCAGAGCAGCCGGCTCAACCAGTACTTCGTGATCGGCACGATGCTCCTGCTTCTGGCGTTTCTCGTGCTCGCGCTGCTGCAACTGTGGCAACCCGCCCCTGAGGCAGGTGCGGATGAACGGCGTCGGACCGCTGCGCATCCACGACATGGCTGCGATCCTGCTCATCGGCGCCTTGGCGATCGCCGTCGGGAGCCACGCCTTCCCGCGTGCGGTGGCGCTGGCGGAGGGTAGACATGTGACCGAGGCGGACCGCTCATACCAGTGGTGGTACCGAGTCTTCCTGGCACTAATGGTGCCCGGCGCCCTCGTCGTGGCTGGTGTCGCCCGGCCGCTCGCACCCGAGCATGTTGTCATCGCGCTGGAGTGGTGGGAGATTCTGCTGTTCTGCGTGTTCTGGGTGCTGCAGACGCGTCGCGTCGGTGCACTGCTGCGCGAACGGGGCGATGAGGGCGCGCGGTTGCCTTGTGTGATCTGGTCGACCTGGCCACTGCAATCGAGTTTTCCGACCTCAATCGGTCCGCAGGGCTGGGCGTGAAGGTGCAGAGCAGTCCAATCTCCGGCTGGCGGAGAACTCAGCAGCTACGAAAGCGGCCGCCAGGAGCGCCCAGCAGGCACTTGAGGGGCGGTGGCTGGGGCGGCGACTCATGGAGACCTTGGACCCCTCGGAGTACGGTGACGACGCGCCGCGGCGCCTGGTTCGCCGCCCTAGAGGATCCTGCGTCTTCCCCACGGGCATCCAGCGACTAGGCTACCACCTTATTATCCCGCACGCCAAGAACTGGTGCCCGACTCCGCACATACGGCAGCGCCAATACGCCGCTTGTGCGCCTGGAACGCAATGAAGAACCTAGAGCTCCTCGTGATGCAGAGAAGGACCACGCGGCATCGGGTGGCGCGGTAGAGCGTGAGGCGGCCATCCCGACCGTAGAACCGCCGCTGCGACGCCCCTCCCAGGGTCGTCCGGGTGTACTGGCGGCGTATTGGGTCGAGAATGGTCGTTCGTCGCTGGTCCGGAAAAACGGGATTCGTCGGATTGCAGGTCGGCTGAGGGGTGTGCTATGAGTAGGGATGAACCAGCGGATGAGCCATTGCGCAACGGGTTCGAACGTGAGCGGTTGGACTACACAACGACTGTCGCCAGCTTCGCTAGGCTCACCGAGATTCGCTTCAGCTGCTTGGATTGATCCCCCGCCGTCGCCGGGGCTGCCGCGGCGACGAACAGGGCCCATCGAACCCATTCCTCCTTTGCAGTGGGTACCCTAGGCCTTGCAGTCACTATTGGACTCGTGGTCTACGAGGTTCGCAATACGCAGCTCTATGATGCGCTGTGGTTTCGAGCCATCTGCCTCGAGGCAAGAATGGGATTTGAATCCCTCGATCCTCGCTATCCGTTCGGCGGGTCCTTCCTGGGTCAGCCGAGTGACCGTCGGGCGGTGCTGCGCAACGTCACAGTGAAACTGGGTCACACTTTGGCAATCGCTATCGTGTATGGCGTGTCGCTCGGAATTTGGGGGCTGGATTGTCACGCAAGTCATCATTGTGCGCATTGACGCGACGGCCCAGTCTTGGGCTTTGATCGTCCTTCCGGTGATTGGTTTTGTCACCGGTTGGGCAATCTTCCGACTGCGCAAGAAACTCTGGCTACGAGATCTCAGGCTATGCCGACCAGTTGCCGGACCGATTCACGGACTGAATCGCGTGGATGGTCTCAGGGCGGCACGCACCCAGCTCATCCGCAATTCGACGGCGCCGCTGCCGCGGCTCGGCTCCATCGGCCGGTGACGCACGACCGGCAGGCATCGAGCCATGCCGAAGCGCCGCGATCGTGTGAGGTGCGGCTCCATTCACCGATAGGGAACTCGCCGCCATCACCGAAGCCACCCACCGCGCGGGCCTCACGCCGAGTGGCTACGCAGCCGAGATCGCCATTGCCGCTCAGGGCCTCGAAGGGCACGATCGCGCGCACCATGGCGCCATGCCCCGACCGAGCCGTCGTTCGCGAGCGGCCGTCTACGCCGTGGAGACGAACTTGAAACCAGGCTCCCATTGGCGCGGACACCGCCGCTGATCGTCGTCGCGGTGACCCCGGAGACCTCGTGGTCTGGCGGCGCCCGGTCGTTGCAGAACCGTCGCGGTCTGATGCACGGGACGGCGTGAGCAAGCGACGCCTTGAGGTGGCCTGCCGAGTGCCTGGCGGGCTCTCACGAGAGTGCCACTGCTCGGGGCGACGCCGGGGTCACCTAGGCCATCACGTCGGCGGATCGGCGGTCGCGGCACTGCGGCAGCATCCGCGACGTCGTCGGCGAGGGCTCGACGCCGACGTCGCGGACCAGGACCAGGCGGCACTGGTCGTAGGCGCGCAGCGCCTCCGCGACGTTGCCCTCGGCGAGGTGGATCGCGATCACGGTCCGGTGCGCGCTCTCGCGCAGCACGTCGATGCGCAGGGCGGCCAGCGCCGCCTCGAGCGCGAGGCCATGACGACCCGCCCGCGAGAGGCGCTCAGCGACGGCTTCGAGAAGGTGGAGGCGGATCTGGCGCAGCCGTTCGCGGTCGGCGACGAGCCACTCGTCCTCCCAGTCGGGCAGCAGTCCCCCGTCGTCGTCCAGCACGGCACCGACCTCGTCGATCGTGGACGACGCGCCCTCGCGCAGGGCGTCCGTGGCCGCCCGGAGGAGACGCCGGACGTCGACGTCGACACCCCGCCCGAGGTCGACGGTGCCGCTCGTGATCGCCACGAGCTGGTCGGCGGCCTGGTTGACCCGCCAGATCCCGGTGCGCAGGCTCGCGAGCGCCCGGTGCTCGGTGGTCTCGGGCCACAGCATGCCTGCGAGTCGGCTGCGACTCGTCCGCCCGCGCAGCGCCAGCAGCGCGACGAGCCGCTGGGCCCCGGTCGGCAGCTGGACCACCTCGTCACCGACGCACACCGTGAAGCCGCCGAGAAGCGTGACCGACAAGCCGGCGGCTGGGGCGTCGAAGCGGGGCCGCAGCGGGGATCGGGGCGTGCCGACGGTGGCGAGCACTGGGCGGTCTCGGTCCTGTGCCATGTCGGCCCTCCCGAGTCCGCTGGGCCAGCACACCGACTGCCAGACAAGAGTTCACGAGATCGCAACACGGCGCAAGGGCGTTCCACGGCACGGGATCCGCTGCACGAGCCCACTGTGACGGGCGGGTGACATGGCCGTGACGCCGTCAGATGACGCTCTGGGGATGGGCAGCTTCCCCGGGAGCCCGCGCACGCTGCGGGGCGCGATCGTCGCGGTCGACCCGCGCAGCCCGCTGTCACGGCTGGTGATATTCCAGTACAACCCCGACCAGATGACGCGGACCCTGCGCCCCCGGAGCGCACCCGGGGACCAGCAGGTGGGTGCGGCCGACGCGCACCGGGTCTGGGGCGCCCCCAGCGAGACGATCACGATGACCGTCGAGGTCGACGCGACCGACCAGCTGGAAACCGGCGACCCGGTCGCCGCCGTCTCCGGCATCGCGCCACAGCTCTCCGCCCTCGAGATGCTGCTCTACCCCAGCAGCACGCTGGTGATCGCCAACACCGCGCTGCTGCTCGCCGGGACCATCGAGATCCTGCCTCCGGAGGGGCCGCTCACCCTGCTGGTGTGGGGTCCGGGGCGCGCCGTCCCGGTGAGGCTGGAGAGCCTCACCATCACCGAGCAGGCGTTCGACCCCGCGCTGTTCCCGACGCGTGCGTCGGTCGAGCTGTCGGTGCAGGTCCTCTCGTACAACGACCTCCCGCCGACCGACGCGGGCTACGCCCTGTTCCTCGTGCACCAGGTGCTCAAGGAGGCGATGGCCACCGTGGCCGGCGTCACCGGCGCGGTCTCGGCGGCCGTCGAGCTGGCGGGTGCCTGACGTGGCCGGTCGCAGCCGGTACGACGGCGCCGGGACCTCGACCGTCGAGGTCGACGACGGGGCGGGCGGCGTCCGCGAGGTGGTGTACCTGCTGACCCGGACGCCGCTCGACCCGGCCGCGACGGCCCCGCTCGCCTGGCACCGCGTGGCCCCGGACGACCGGCTGGACCTGGTCGCCGGCCGCTACCTCGGCGACCCCGCCGCCTTCTGGCGGATCTGCGACGCGAACCTCGCCCTGGACCCCGACGAGCTGGTCGGCCCCGACGCCGAGGGTGCGGTCGTGGTCGTGCCGACCCCGGGGGCCTGAAGGGTGGCCGCGCCCGGCGTCTGGCTCTCGGTCCTGGCCGGACCGACGATCCCGTTGCCGCTGCCCCCGACCGAGACGGCCCGCCTCCGCTCGGTGCACGTGACCGAGACCGACGAGGAGCGGTCGGTGTTCACCCTCACCTTCGACGCCGGTCGCTCGGGCCCGACCGCCGGGTTCGACGCGCCTTTGCTCACCGGCTCCCCGGTCGGGGTGGGGGCACGCGTCGCCATCGTCGTGACCGCCGGGGTGCTGCCCACGGTGCTGATGGACGGCATCGTCACGACGGTCGGCCTCACCCCTGGGGACGAGCCGGGAAGTGCGACGCTGACGGTCACCGGTGAGGACGTCTCGCTGCTGCTGGACCGCGAGGAGAAGGACGCCGAGTGGCCGGCCCTCGACGACTACCCCCAGGCGCTCGCGGTCCTCGCCCCCTACGCGGCGGACGGCATCCTGCCGCTGGCGGTCCCTCCCGTGGACATGGACCCGCCGCTGCCCGTCGAGCGCATCCCCACCCAGCACGGCACCGACCTGGCCCACCTGACGATGCTGGCGCAGCGGCACGGGTACGTGGCGTACGTCGTCCCGGGGCCCGTCCCGGGCACGAGCAGCTTCTACTGGGGTCCCCCGGTGCGGGTGGGACTGCCGCAGCCGGCCGTGTCGGTCGACCTCGGGCCGGTCACGAACGTCGTGGCGCCCCCGACGTTCCGCACCGACGCGCTCTCCCCCGAGAAGGTCGACGGGTCCGTGCAGGACCCCTCCACCGGCTCCACCACCTCGGTGACGGCCACCACCAGCCTGCGCGTGCCGCTGGCCACCCAGCCGCTGTGGTCGACGCACAGCAGCGACCTGCGCACCACGCGGCTGCGGGAGAGCGGCACCAGCACCACCTCGGCGATGGCCCGCGCCCAGGCCCGGGTGGACCGCTCCGTCGACGCCGTCGTCGGCGAGGGAGAGCTGGACGGCGCCCGGTACGGCGGCGTGCTGCGGCCGCGGGGGCTGGTCGGCCTGCGCGGTGCCGGCTACTCGCACGACGGGCTCTGGTACGTGCGCCGCGTCGACCACCGGCTCGAGCGGGGGTCGTACCGCCAGGCGTTCACGATCGCGCGGGAGGGCTACGGCTCGACCGTCCCGGCGGTGGTGCCGTGAGCTTCTTCGGCAAGTACCGCGGAACGGTCGTCGGCAACGTCGACCCCATGCAGCGCGGCCGGGTGCAGGTGTCGGTGCCGGCGGTGCTCGGGACGGGGCAGCTGAGCTGGGCCGAGGCCTGCGTGCCGTACGCGGGAGACCAGGTCGGTCTGTTCGTGGTCCCGCCGGTGGGGGCCAACGTCTGGGTCGAGTTCGAGGGCGGCGACCCTGCCTACCCGATCCTCGGCGGGTGCTTCTGGGGTGCGGGCCAGGCCCCGGGCACGGGGCTGCCGACGACCAAGGTGCTGAAGACCGACGGGATCACCCTCACCCTGGAGGACCTGTCCGGCAGCGGCGGCCTCACGATCGAGGTCGGCTCCCCGGCCACGTCGACACCGATGACGATCTCGGCCACGTCCAGCGGGATCGAGCTGAGCATCGGGGCGTCGAAGCTGCTCCTCTCGGCGTCGTCGGTGTCGGTGAACGACGGTGCGCTGGAGGTGAAGTGATGGCCTCCCTGGTGCAGCAGGGCGCCACGGTCCTGTGCAGCCACGGCGGCCAGGCCCAGCCGACGACGCCCAACCCGCGTGTCACGCTCTCCGGGCAGGCGGCGGTCAGCCTGTCGGCCCCGTGGACCGTCAGCGGCTGCCCGTTCCCGCCCAACTCCGGAGGCCCGTGCGCGACCGCGACCTGGAGCGCCGGGACCGTGCGCGTGACCTCGTCCGGTGAGCCGCTGGTCGTGCAGAGCGGGTCGGCGACCTGCGTGCCCACCGGCGTCCCCCTGTCGGTCAGCGTGGCCCAGCCCCGGGTGAGCGCGTCGTGAGCGCGCCCCGCCGGGCCGCCGCGGCCGGCACCCACGTCGGCTTTCCGGTCAGGCTCGACGCCCGCGGCAGGACGAGCCTGGCGGACGACGAGGGCTACCTGCGCGGGCTCGTGGAGCAGGTGCTGTTCACGCGACCCGGCGAGCGGGTGAACCGGCCCGACTTCGGCAGCGGAGTGGACGCACTGGTCTTCGCGCCGGCCGGCGACGAGCTGGCGGCTGCGACGCGGGCCCTCGTGCACGGCGCACTCCAGACGTTCCTCGGTGAGCTGATCCGGGTCGAGGCGGTCGACGTGAGGGCCGAGGAGGCGACCGTCGAGGTCACCGTCACCTACCGGCCGCTGCGCGCGCCGGCGGACGACGCGCAGCGGGTGCTGCACGTCTCCTCGCCCGCCGGGGCCGGGCCGTGACCGCCGCGGTGGGCCTCTCGACGACCCCGCCGGACATCGACCGCGACGCCCGGCGCGCGCTGGTGGAGGGCCGCACCGACCTCGAGGGCATCGACTTCGTCGAGGTGGTGTCCAACCACGCGGGCAGCCCCGGTCACGTAGCCGGGGCGCCCTCGCAGCGGACGCTTCTGGTGCACCTGCTGAACGGCATCGCCCTCGGCGGCGCCAGCCCCGGGGTTCCGGAGGACTGGCGGGCCGAGCGGGTGCGGATCACGGGCGGCGTGCGGGCCGACCCGCGGGTGAACCCGGTGGGGGTCGAGTGGGCTTACCCCGCCCTGGCCGTGGCCGGTGCGGACGGCGTGCCGCCCACTCCTGCCCTGCTCGGCGTGCGCGCTGCCGACCGCCGGCTGGTCGACTCCGCCCTGCCGCCCGCACCGGAGGTCCGTGCCCGGGTGCTCGTCGTCCGCACGACGACCAGCGGCGACTGGTCGACGTACGTGCTGCACCTGGCCGGCGAGGAGGGCTCCGAGGCGCCCGAGGGCTTCGACCCGCCGCTGGCCCGAGCACCGTTCAGCTTCACCGTCGACTGCCCGAGCGACCTCGACTGCGCCGAACCGGTGGTGGGCCCCCCGGCGGCGGGCGCCTCCCCGGTGCTGGACTACCTGGCCCGGGACGCCGAGGCGCTGAGGACCCGGCTGCTCGATCGTCTCTCCGCCCTCGTGCCGGGCTGGACGGACCGCAACGCGGCCGACCCCGCGGTGATGCTGGTCGAGCTCTTCGCCTACCTCGGCGACCGGCTGGCCTACTGGCAGGACGCCGTCGCCGTGGAGGCCTACCTGGGCACCGCCCGGCGCCGCACCTCCGTGCGCCGCCACGCCCGGCTCCTCGACCACCGCCTGCACGAGGGCTGCTCGGCCCGGGTGCTGCTGGCGCTGACCACCGACACGGCGGTGACCCTGCCGGCCGGTGCCGCCGTGTGCGACACCGCCCCGGACGGTGACCTGCTCCCCGTCGACGCCGACGAGATCGGAGCCGTGGTGGTCGAGACGAGTCACGACGTCGCCCTGCTGCCCGACCGCAACGCGATCCCGCTGCACGCCTGGGGCGACCTCGACCACACCCTGCCCGCCGGTGCGACCGGCGCGTACCTTGCCGCGACCGGCGGGGCCGCCCCCCTGCTGACAGCCGGAGACCTGCTGGTGCTCGCCGACTGCCCGGCCGGCCGGCCGGCCGACGCAGCCCTCGGAGACCCGGCGCGCCGGTTCGCCGTCCGGCTGGACAGGGACGCGGTCGCCCACGTCGACGAGCTGGCGCCGAGCGTGACCGTCCTCGAGGTTCACTGGCACGCCGACGACGCGCTGCCCGCGCCGCTCACCGTCGCCGAGCCAAGCCCCACCGGGACCGGCTCGGTGCGCGCGGTCGCCCTGGCCAACGTCGCCGTCGCCGACCACGGCGCGAGCCTCACGTGGGAGCTGCTCGACCCGCCGCAGCCCGGCACCGACGGGCAGTACCGTCCACGCCCGGCGCGCACCGGCCTGGCCTTCGCCGAGCCGTTCGACCCCCGCGCCGCGGCCACCCGGCCCGCGTCCGGGCTGACCGCCGCCGACCCCGCTGCGGCGCTGGCCCAGATCACCGTGGACGACGGCCAGCGGCTCTGGACCCCCCGACCGGACCTCCTGGCCAGCAGCAGGCTCGACCCGCACCTGGTGGTGGAGCCCGAGCCGGACGGCGTGGCCAGGCTGAGGTTCGGCGACGGCGTGACCGGCCGGGCACCCGGCCGCCAGGCGACGTACACCGCGCGGTACCGGCTCGGTGGTGGCACCCGCGGCAACGTCGGCGCCGGCCGGCTCCGGCACTGGCTGCTGCGTGCCGACGGGAGCCCGGGCGCCGTGCCAGGAGCCCAGGTGACCGTCTGGAACCCGCTGCCCGCACGCGGCGGCACCGACCCGGAGAACCTGGACGCCGTGCGCCAGCTCGCCCCTGCGGTGCTGCGGGGAAACCGAGGTCAGCTCCGGGCGGTGACCGCGGCGGACTACGCCCTCGCCGCGCAGACCGTGAGCGGGGTGCAGCGCAGCGTCGCGCGGCGCCGGTGGACCGGGTCCTGGTACGCCCAGGAGGTCACCGTCGACGCTCAGGCCGCCCGGGTCGAGGACCCGGCCGTCCCCCTCGCGGTGACCACCTTGCTGGAGACGCGGCGGATGGCGGGAGTGGACGTGGAGGTGGCCCGCCCCGCCTACGTGCCCCTCGGCCTGGAGCTGTTCGGCTGCCTGGAGCCCGGCTACCTCGCCGCGGACGTCGAGCGCCAGCTCGCCGACGCGCTCTCCTCACGGCGACTGCCCGAGGGCTCGACGGGCTTCTTCCACCCCGACCGGTTCACCTTCGGCCAGCCGCTGCAGCTCAGCGACCTGGTCGCGACGGCGATGGCCGTGCCGGGTCTGGCGTGGGTCGAGGTGCGGCGGTTCGCGCGCCTCGGGGCCCCGGCGGACGCGACGCGGGGCAACCTCGCGGCGGGCCGGATCACCGCGGGCCCACGCGAGGTGCTGCGGTGCGACAGCGACCCGAACAACCCCGAGGCCGGTCGCCTCGCCGTGGCGCTCGGGGGTGGGTCGTGACGGACCGCCCGGTCGAGCGCGCCGATACCGCCGACACGCTCGCCACGGCGAACCCGCCCGGCCAGACCCGGCTCCGGCGGCGGGTCGACACCCACGCGAGCGCCCTGCAGCGGATGCGCACCGACCTGGCCGACCCGCGCCACGACCTGAGCGTGCGCAGCCTCCCCGCGCAGGGCACGGACGAGGTCTCGATCGCCCTGCTCGACACCTGGGCCGTGGTGGCCGACGTGGTCGCGTTCTACTCCGAACGCATTGCGACAGAGGGCTTCCTGGGCACCGCGAGCGAGCTGCGCTCGGTGCGCGAGCTGGCCCGCACACTCGGCTACGGGCTGCGGCCGGGAGTGGCCGCACAGGCCGACCTCGCGGTCACCGTCGAGACGGCACCGGGGGCGCCTGCGATGGCCACCGTGGAGGCAGGCACCCCGGTGCAGTCGGTGCCGGGCCCGGGCCAGCTGCCGCAGACCTTCGAGACCACGGACACGTTGGAGGTCCGCGGGGTCTGGAACATGCTGCCGGCGCTCGACTCTCAGGCTCAGTCGCTGTCGCGCGGTGCCCCGTCGCTGTACTTGCGGGGCGCGCCCGGCTCGATCCGTCCCGGGGACAGCCTGCTGATCCGCGGCGTCCGCGCCGGGTTCGGCACCGGTGACCAGCGCCAGGTGCGCCGCGTGCAGACCGTCGTCACTCCTCACGGCCTGGACGGGTGGCTCCAGGTCGAGCTCGACGCAGGGGTCTCGGTAGCCGGCCCAGGGTTCCCGGCCGTGCTCGAGGACGTCCAGGTGGACCTGTTCACCGAACGGGCCCGCCTCTTCGGGGCGAATGCCCCGGACCCCAACCTGCTGGTCGTGGACACCCAGCCGCCGCCGGGAGCGGTGGAGGTAGGCGACGACGACGGGGACGGGACGCCGGACGGCCCTCCGTACGCGTGGGGCGGCTACGCGGTGAGCTCTCCCTGGACGTGGACGGAGACCGTCCGGGCGTCCTGAAGGACACCTGGGTCGCCCTGCGGCAGGGTGACGACACCGAGGTCTGCGCCATCACCGACGTCGTGCGGGAGGGCTCCGCGAAGTGGACCGTCAGTGGTCCGGTGACGATCCTGACGCTCGACCCGGACTCGGGGCTGGGCAGGTTCGACCGGCAGCGGGTCAGCGTGCTGTGCGCCTCCGTGGGGCTAGCCGGCGGCGAGCAGCCGGACCTGAGCCCCCTCACCGGCCGTACGGTCGTGGTCGCGGCCACCGACCCGCCCCTGCCCCCTGGGCGTCGGGTGCTGCTGCGCGGCACGGAGCACACCACCGACGGCACCGTCGGGCCGGGCGCCGTCGAGACGGCGACCGTCGCCACGTGCGCGGTCACCGGCACCACGATGACCCTCGGCCTGGTCGCTGACCTGGCGACGGCGTTCGCCCGGCAGGGCCTGGGGGTCCTGGCGAACGTCGCCGTCGCCACACACGGTGAGACGGTGCAGCAAGTGCTCGGCAGTGGGGACGGCCGCACCGCCTACGCGACGTTCCGCCCCCGTCGCTCGCCGCTGACGTACGTGCGCGACACGACCCCCGCCGGAGCGCACGCCGAGCTGACCGTCCGGGTGGACGGGGTCGCCTGGGCCGAGGTGCCTTCGATGGACGAGGCAGGCCCGGACGACCGCGCCTACGTGGTACACCACGACGACGGGGGTGTGGTCCGCGTCGTGACCGGGGACGGCGTCAACGGCGCCCGCCCGGCGACCGGCGCGGAGAACGTGACCGCCACGTACCGGGTCGGCCTCGGTGCGGACGGAGCCGTCGAGGCGGGCCAGCTCAGCCTGCTCCCCCGCCGGCCGTTCGGCGTCCGGGCCATGACGAACCCCGCACCGAGCCGCGACTGGGCGGCGCCGGAGACGATCGAGGAGGCCCGGGCCAACGCGCCCGTGCGGGTGCGCGCGCTCGACCGCGCGGTGTCGGTCACCGACTACGCGGACCTGACCCGCGGCTACGCCGGTGTCGGACCCGCGCGGGCGGACCTCGTCTGGGACGGCCGGGCCCAGCGCGTCCTGGTCAGCCTGCTGGCGAGTGGCGCCACCACCCCCAGCGTCGACCTGGTCAACGAGCTGCGCGAGACGCTCGAAGCCGCCCGTGACCCCGCGTGTCCCCTGGACGTGCTGGCCGGGGAGCCGACCTGGTTCGGCATCCGGGTCGAGGTCGCCAACGACCCTTCCCACGAGCGCGACGTGGTGCTGGCCGCCGTCGCGCAGGCGCTGGACGCCACGTTCGCGGCGGCGGTGCGCTCCTTCGCGGCGCCGGTCACCGCGGCCGGGGTGCTCCTGGTGGTCCGGGGGGTGGCGGGGGTGGCCGCGTGCACGATGCCCCGGGTGCTGCCCGTGGCCACGCTCCCCACCCCGCCGCTGCCGCCGACCCTGCCGCCCGACGGCGACGCTCTCGACGTGCTGGCGGCCCTGCCGGGGCGCTGGGACGGCGCCCCGCTGCCGGCGGAGCTGCTCGCCCTCGCCCCTGGCGGCGTCGATCTGCGTGAGATGCCATGAGCACCAACGGTTCCGTCGCAGACCGGGTCCTCGACCTGCTGCCGGTCCATGTCGTGGCGCGGGACGAGGAGACCGGCGGGCTGCTGAGGGCGCTGGTCGAGGCGGTCTCCACCGAGCTGGGCGTGCTCGAGACCGACGTCGACCAGCTGTACGCGTCGTGGTTCGTCGAGACGTGCCCGGAGTGGGTCGTCCCGTACATCGCCGATCTGCTCGGCGTGCGTGACCTGCCCCCGGACGTCGGGGCCGGCGCGGGGGTGAGCCGGCGGGCTTTCGTGGCGAACACGGTCGCCTACCGCCGCCGCAAGGGCACAGCGGCCGTCATCGAGCAGGTCGCCCGGGACGCCTCGGGCTGGCCCGCCCGGGTGGTGGAGTACCACCGGCTGCTGGCGGCGTCCGCGCACACCCGGCACGTCCGCCTGGACCGGCCGGCCACCGCCCACCTGCGGACACCCGCCTCGCTGGCCGGACCGCTCGAGCTGGTGCCCCGTGCCAGCGCGCAGGGCGCGCTCGATCCCTTCGCGCACACCGTGGACGTCCGCCGCGTCGCGTCCGGTCGCGGGAGGTACGGCATCGGCAACCTCGCGGTCTTCCTGTTCCCGGACCAGGTGTACGAGACCGGGTGGGCTCCGGTCAGGCCGCCCGACGTGACGGACGCGCACACGGGGTGGTCGCTGCACCCGCTGGGGTACGAGACCCCGTTGTACGCCGTGCCGCGGGTCGAGGAGACGATCGAGAGCCTCGCGCAGGAGGCCGACCTCCCGGTGCCGCTGCGGCCCCGCCGGCTCCTGGCGCTGCTGGCCGAGGCACGGACGGCGGCGGCCGTGGCGGGCAACGGCCCGACGGTCGAGGCGGTCAGGGACGGCCTGCCGATCGGCGTGCGCGCCGACGGCGACGACCTCGACCCCCTGCGGCTGCGGGTCTGCGGCCTGGAGGACGTGGCCCGGGCCGTCGACGCCGACCCGGACGCCGACCCGGCGGCCCCCCTGGGCGGGTGGCAGGTGATGGTCGACGCCGTCCACGGGCGTGTGCACCCGTACCTGGACGGCGCCCCGGTCGACCCGGCCGACGCCGCCGAGCTGGACGCGCGGCACTGCTACGGCGGGACGGCGGACGTCGGGGCGGGCCCCTACGAGCGCTCGGCCGTCCACGAGGACGCGATGGCCACCGACCCCTATCGAGGAGACCCGACCCGCGGCGGCCCAGGGGTCACCCACCAGGTGCGGGTGCTGTCAGCCGGACCCGCGGACGCGACGACGGCGACGACGATCGTCGACGCGCTCGCCGACGCGGCCACCGAGTGGGCGCGGCCCGACGGCCCGGCCGGTGGCACGTACGTCGTCGCCGTCGGGGACGACGCGACCTACGCCGGCGACCTCACCGTCCACGTCCCCGCGGCGACCCGGCTCGTGCTGGTGGCGGCGACCTGGTCCGAGCGGGTGCTGGGCCCCGGCGAGGTCCTGCCGCCACCGCTCGGTGCCTACGGACCGCAGGGCCTGCGGCCGCACGTCCGCGGCACCGTGACCGTGACCGGGGACGGCGGCAGCAGCGTCGTGCTGGACGGCCTGCTGATCGAGGGCGACGTCGAGGTCGGCGACGGCGCGCTGGGGTCGCTGACCGTCAGCCAGTGCACGGTGGCCGGTGCCGTCCGCGTCGGCGTGGCCCCGGACGGCACCGTCGGCGCCCCGTCGAACCCTGGGCTGCGGGCGCGGCTGCTGCGCTCGGTGTGCGGACCGGTGCTGTTCGGCCGGGCGGCCGCGAGCCTCGAGGTGAGCGACAGCGCGGTCGACGCCCACGAGCTCGGGGTGGGCTCGAGCCCACCCGGTGACCCGGTGGCCGCTGCTGGAGAGGGCCTGGGCGTGCAGGTGTGGGCCTCGACACTGCGCGGGGCGGTGCGGGTTCGCACCCTGGAGGCGAGCAGCGCCGTCCTCGACGGGCCGGTCGAGGTGGAGGACCGGCAGGTCGGCTGCGTGCGGTACTCGTTCGTTCGCGCTGGGTCACGGGCACCGCAGCGCTACCGCTGCGTGCCCGACCCCGACGCACAGGTGAGTGAGGCCCGGCGGGCCCAGCCGGTCTACGCCGCCACCGACCCGGGGTCGCCCCACTACCTCGCCCTTGGCCGGACGTGCCCTGCCGAGATCGCCACCGGCGGGGAGGGCGGCGCCGAGATGGGCGTCCACCACCACCTCCGGCGGCCCGTCCGGGTCGTGGCGACCGCACGACTGCTGGCCCCTTACGTGCCGGCGGGTCTGGAGATCGGGGTCGCCGCCCCGATCACCACCACAGCAGGCAGCAACGAGTAGGAGCGACGCCATGCACGCAGACCTCTCTCGCCGGACGTTCGACGCGGCCGACACCTATCGCTGCGTCGTGCTGCAGCAGGGACGCGTACTCGTGGACGCGGACTGGAACGAGCAGACGGAGATCACCGCGCACCACGACGAGGTCCGCACGCTCGACGTCGTGGGGCGTTGTGGCGGGCCGGCCCCGGAGCCCGGCGTGAGCGGGGTCGCGGCACTCGGTCCGTTCGCGGTGGTCGCCGCCGACGGGACGGTCCCGGACGACGTGACGTCCCCCGCCGCGTGGGACGACCTGCGGATCACACCGGGCAGGTACTACGTGGACGGCGTGCTGGCCGAGAGCATCGGGCCGGGCCGGACGGGCGGTGCGCCGGACGCCAACGGATGGCCGCTCGCCGACCAGCCTCACCTGGCCACGATCGGCTCCGGGGACGACGCATCTGCGGGCCTGCCCGAGCCGGCCGGCGCCGCGGACGGCGACCGCTACGCGCTGCTCCTCGACGTGTGGTCCCACCACGTGACCCCGGACGAGGACCCAGCGCTCCTGGAGCCGGCCCTGGGCGGCCCCGACACCGCGACGCGGGTGCAGAC
Source organism: uncultured Actinomycetota bacterium (assembly GCA_963845675.1). Classification (GTDB taxonomy): domain Bacteria; phylum Actinomycetota; class Actinomycetes; order Actinomycetales; family CAWJMD01; genus CAWJMD01. The sequence continues at coordinate 21,105 of CAWJSX010000002.1, forward strand.
GGTCTGGCAGGTCCGCGCGGAGCCGCTGGCGGCCGGGGGAGGTGCCGCGCCGCAGTGCTCCGACGTGTCCGCGACGGCGGCCGTGCCGCGTACGCCGAGACGGATGGTGGCCTCTCTGACGGCTGCCGGGACCTCGAGCGACCCGTGCCAGATCACCTCCTCGGGCGGTTACGAGCGACTGGAGAACCAGCTCTACCGGGTGCAGATCCACAGCGCCGCAGCCGGTTCCCCCGCCACGTTCGTGTGGTCCCGCGACAACGGCACGGTCGTGGCGGGGCTGTCCGGCCTCGCTCTGGACACCGACGGCACGGGCACCGGCACGCTCACGCTGGACCGGCTCGGCCGCGACGAGGAGCTGTCGTTCGCGGCCGGTCAGCTGGTGGAGGTCACCAGCGCCGACCTGCAGCTGCGCGGCGTCGCGGGCTTCCTCGCCACGGCCGGCACCCCCGTCCTCGTGCTGGACGCCGGCGGCTCGTCGTCGTCCCTCGACCTGCCGGTGACCTGGCTCGCCGATGCGCCGGTGAGCCGCGATGCGCTGGGGGAGGCGCCGATCGTGCGGAGGTGGGACGGCGGGCCGACGGGCCTGGTGCCCTCTGGTGGGTCGGCGGGCGACGCGATCCGGCTCGAGAGTGGCATCGAGGTGGCCTTCCCGGCCGGCGGCGACGCCCGGACGGGCGACTACTGGCTGGTCCCGGCACGCACGGTGCGGATGGCGTACGGGCTGACCCAGCTGGCCGGGACCATCGAGTGGCCGCCCGGCGGGCGGGGGGACCCGGCGCAGCCCCCGGTCGGGCCTCAGCACCACCGGGCGCCGCTGGCGATCGTGCGTCGCGTGGGATCGGCCGGGACCGGCGGGTGGGTACGCGAATCGGACTGCCGGCTGCTCTTCCCGCCGCTGACCGAGCAGGTCACCATCGACCTGGTCGGAGGCGACGGGCAGGAGGCGATGCCCGGATCGCCTCTGCCGCAGCCGGTCCGGGTCGCCGTCCGCAACGGAGCCCGTGCCGTGCCGGGTGCACGCCTCTCGGTGGACGGCGGCAGCGGCACCGTGGCAGGACCGGCGGCGACCGGTGCGGACGGCGTCGCCGCGTTCACCTGGACCCTGGACCCCGCTGGGCCCACGACGCAGACGCTGACCGTCCGGCGGCTCGACGATCACGACCAGGCGGTCGACGTGGCTGTGGTGGCGACCGGACGGCTGAGCGTGGCACGCGAGGTCGCGTGGACCCCGCCCCGCGACTGCGAGGCATTCGCCCGCAGCCGTACCGTCCAGGACGCGCTGACCCGGCTCATCGGCACCCGCGACCTGCGCCTGCTCGGGGGCGACGGACAGGAGGTCTCGGTCGCTGGACGCGTGCTGCCGCAACCGGTCCGGGTCGGAGTGGACAGCCCGTGCGGGCCGGTAGCCGGGATCGAGGTGGTCGCCCTGTCGGGAGGCCTCGGCACGGAAGCCGGGCTGGTCGCCGAGGCGGTCGAGGGTCAGCCCCGACCGGACACCCTCACCGGCACCGGGGCCGACGCGAAGGCGCGGGTGAGCACTGGCCCGGACGGCGTCGCCGCCTTCTGGTGGCAGCCGGAGTTCGGGGATGACCGCTCCGCCGTGCTCGAGGTGCTGGCCGACCCCAGCACCGATCCCTCGATCCGCGTCAGCGCCCAGCTCGACGAGTCGGGAGGGCGCACGCCCGGGGTGCACGTCGTTGGGACCACATGGCGCACGGGCCGCCCGTTCCCGAACGACAGCCACATCGGCGCGGAGGACCTCGTCTCAGGCGTCGAGGTGGCGTTCGACCGAGGAGTTCTGCCCGACTCGCTGGTGGACAAGCCGGTGGTCCGCGTGCGGCTGGAGCTGCCGTGGCCGCTCGGTGAGGAGGCAGGGCCCTGGAACGTGGACGGGCCCATCGGGTACCGCGACGTCCTGCTGGCGGGCTCGCTCGAGACCGATGGCAAGACGCTGGTCTGGTCTCCGCATGACCAGGTCGCTGCGTGGCTGAAGGACCCGCTCTGGGACGTGCTGGCCCAGCACGGCTGGGAGCCGCCGATCGTCGGCTGGTTCGAGATCTACGGGTGGGCGGTGGTGGCGAGCGGCGAGGAGCGCGGGCATCTCAACGGTCATGCGGACGCCGTGATCGCGGGTGGCCGGACTCGCCTGGTCGATGCCCACCGACGACGAGGTGACCGGCGGGATCTTCCGGCAGTGGTTCCAGGTCAGCCGGGACGTGGACCGGGCGCTCCTCACCGTGCCGGACGTCTCCGGCCGGACCCTGCCCGTCGCGACCCGCACCATTCAGGCCGCCGGCCTGGTCGTCGCGGCCGTGAAGGAAGAGCCCCACCCTGTCGTGCGCGCCAAGCTGGTCATCCGCACCGACCCCCAGGCCGACGCGCAGGTCGGCGACGGGACCGGCGTCGTCGTGGTGGTCTCGAGCGGTCGGGTGTGACCGGAGTAGGAGGGAACACCAAACCGTGGTCGAGGCACTCCGCGTCGAGAGCGCACACTCGTCCGCCGAGCGGCGCGCAGGTGCGGCCGCCGACCAAGCCGTCACCGGGGGTCCTATTCCCGCGTCGGCAGCGAACTATGACGGCCAGCGCCTGGGTCGCAACACGCGGACGGCGTTCGAGGCCCGGCTCGGACACGATCTGTCCAGGGTCAGGATCCATGCCGGGCCCCGCGCAGCGGCCTTGACACAGCTCCTGCAGGCTCGGGCGGCGACCCTCGGAAGAGACGTGTTCTTCGGTGCCGGGGAGTACCGGCCGGGCACGCCCGCCGGTGACCGGCTGTTGGCCCACGAACTCGTTCACACCGTGGACCCACAAGCCGACCCTGACGCCCTATACCGCCAACCCCAGACCGGTGGTGTCTACGACCTGTTGCCAGACGCGATCCGGGCGATCGTCCGCCAGGCGTTCCGCGTGGAGGTAAGGCTGGCCCGCTCTGACCTCGCGAACGTGGTGGCGGCGGTCGACGTGGCGGAGCGGCAGACCGTCGCGGGGCTGACCGCCACCCTCCCCACGGTCGTGTCATCGTCGGTGGGCGGCGTGGTGCACCTGTACGCCGACTCCGTTCGATCTGTCATCAATGCGGCGGACAGCGTGCTCAAGGGTGAGCAGGAGCTCTCGACAGTCGACATCGACGGCATCCTCGACGACGCGGGTCTGCAGGCGGACTGGCTCGCCCTCACCGAGAGGCGCCGCAGGGCCTCGAGCACCTCGTCCGGTGCGATCTGGTAGCCGACCACGCGAGGGTTGGCCATCAGCCTCAGATACGCGGTCTCGGTCACCGGGGCGTCGCCCACGCGTCGACGCCCGTAACCGTTCGGTCGCTCCGCCGTGGTGCAGATGGGTGGGCAGGCTCAAAGGAAGCAGGACGTTGACGTCGATCAGGAAGGTGGTCGCCGGGTCGCCGTGTCGTCATCGCGGTGCTGCGCGCCCAGCTCATCGGTCACCGTCGGCGCGCCGGGCCGTGGGGTGAAGGCGGGAACCCTGACGGGCCGGACTGCGCGGGCACCCGGAGGCCCTGCCGCATCATCCCGGACACTGCAGCGGTCAGCGAGATACCGCGCTCCCTCAGAGAACGCCCTCAGCCGGCAGGGCGAGGGCGCGCCTGAGCGCAGGACCGAGGACCTCGGGCTGGGCGATGCCGCCTACGGCGTCGTAGGTCGAAACCCAGAAGGCCGTTCCGGCCGAGAACTCCTCTGGGACTGCGTAGTGGGTGAACCGGTCACCGAGTGCATTCCCCAGGTCTTGGAGACGTCCCAGCAGCGCCCGGTACCCTGCGGCTCCGGAGCTATGGCCCGCCGCTCTCAACGCCGAGTCGGCCACCATGTCGTGCAGAGCGTGCGTGATGGCGCTGTGAGGATCTCGGAGCAGCGCGTAGTCCACGATCATGTCTCCGGTCCTGATGACTCCGTCCATGAAGGCGTCGTGATCGATCACGCCGCCCGGCGCCGGGACGGGGACGGCGTCGCCTCCACGCACGAGCTGCGCGACGTCGCTGCCCTCTCTCGTCACGATCTCCACCACCCCCCTACCGGCCGCCGCGGCCTCCTGACGGATGGCCAACACGTACGCGGCAATCTCCCGCTGCAGCGTGGAACGGACTCCGAGACCGGCGAGCCGCTCTGCCTCCTGCGCGATCTGAGCAGGTGTGAAGGACACCACTCGCTCCTGCAGCCTGCGCGCAGCATCGGCGAACGCGACAGGGTTACGGAACGCGGTGTCGACCACTGCGGTCTGGTCGACGATGTCCTGCATCAGACGTGACCCGCGCAACTCGACGAGCCGGTTCAGGACGTCGCGGCTCGCACTCTGATCCGGTGTCGCGCCATTGCGTCGAAGGAGCTCGGCGGTGGCCGGGTTCGCAGGGTCCAGCTCGGCGGCCACCCGGCGCTGGACCTCCACGGGGTCGACATTCCTCCCGCGGCGAGCGATGGCCTGCGTGACCTCGTCCAGGTCGTCGGCGGAATCGGCGAGTTCGTCGCCGGTCCTGCCGAAGACGCGCTTGGCCTCCTCGATTGCCTTCGGCATCCACTCGGCAGCGAGCTTCTTCATTGTCGCCAACGTGTCCAGGAGCGAGGCGAGGGCGGACGAGGCCAGCGCCGACAGATGGGTGATCGCCAGTTCGAGGAACTCCCCGAACTTTGTGATTGCCCACGGACCCCAGACAGAGGCCTTGGCAAGGAGTTCGGCGATGCCAGCCCTCGCCATGTCGACCGACATCCATCCCGCGCCGAGGAGTCGCCGGAACGCGGAGCTGACGATGTCAACGGCGGTTCCGGAGACCTTCCCCATCCCCTTGACCGTGAGTTTCGCCGCCCCTTTGACGGCGGAGCCAAACGACGGGAAGAGACCGATCAACGTGAGGACGACAGCGAACCACCACCCAATGGTGAGCAGCTTCTTCGGGTCCGTGACGCCGTGGAACAGGTTGCCGAGAAGGTCCTCCACATCGGCCGCCTGGTCGACGCCCGGGATCAGGCTGAGCAGGGTGCGCAACACGATGGCCAGCGCGGTGGGGTCCTCTACGAAGTCCCCGGCCAGGGTGTCGACCACCGTCTCGCCGAGGTACCACAGCACCGAGGCAGCCAGATCGACAACACCCAGCTTGCGGAGCTCGTGGAAGACGTGCCCGCCGAAGGCGACCTGGCGCATCAGGCCCGGGTATCGCGCCTGGAGCTCGCCGAACAGAGCGGTGACGTGGGAGCGGTCCAGCTGCTCGGTGACGACGAGGTACTCGGCGACCTTCTGTGCGCCTTCCTGGTCCTGCTGCGGGTCGTCCGAGGCGAGGACGAGCTGCTCGAGCCGGTGGATGATCCGCTCGGTCAGGTCAGGAGGCAGCACCAGGGCGGGCGCCTCGGGACCGGGCGCCAGGGACGGTTCGACCGCTGCCGGGGTCTTGAGGGCCCGCCGCAGCGGGGACACCGGCCCCTCTGCCCGGGACTGCACGGTGTGGGTCAACTCGTGGGCCAGGAGCTGTAAACCCGCGGTCGTGCTCGGTGGCGGTGCCGAGGACCCGAGCACGACGCGCGGGCCCTGCGTGAACGCCACGGCCCCCAGCGATCGGGCCGCCGCATCGGCCGTGGGCCCCGAGTGGATGCGGACGGTCCCCAGGTCGTGCCGTAGGCGCGACTCCATGAGCCGGCGCGTAGCGCCGTCCAGCGGCTGTCCCGGCGCCGCGAGCACGCTGTCAACGGCGGGGACGGTCACCAGGCGGTCACTGTGGCCAGTGGCCGATGCGAGATCCGCCGTGACGGGGCCCAGTCGCGCCGCGACCAGGTTGGCGCCCTGCTCATCCGCGCCCTCGGGCCGGCTCACCTCGCGGGTTCGCGCCAAGCCCGTCGGTGGCCGCGCGGCAACGTCCCGGCTGGCCGTCACGGTCGGCCACGTGAGGAGATCTCGGTGCGTCCGGTCTTGGCCAGCTCCCACCGCGCCGCCGTCCGCACGTGCTCGTCCTCCACCGATCCGGTCTCGGCGGCAAGAAACGCGGCGGTCAGAGCGATCGCGGCGACCCCGCCACCCGTGACGTCGATGTCCGCCAACCGTCGCCGGTCGAGCTCCCCGACCGGCGTCGTAGCTGGAAACGCCTTGCCCCACAACGACTCCCGTTGAGCGGGGTCCGGATACGGGAACGTGACGATCGAGGCCAGCCTGCGTGTGAACGCCGGATCCAACGAGGCCCGAGCGTTGGTGGTCAGGATGGCCAGCCCGCGGAACTCCTCCATCCGCTGCAACAGGTAGCCGACCTCGAGGTTGGCGTAGCGGTCGTGACTGTCGCGGACCGTCGTCCGCTTGCCGAACAGGGTGTCGGCCTCGTCGAACAGCAGCACCGCACCGCCGTCCTCGGCGGCGTCGAAGACCCGGCGCAGGTGCTTCTCGGTCTGCCCGATCCACTTGCTGACCACCTGGCTGAGGTCGACGTGCACAAGGTCGAGGTCCAGGTCCCGAGCGATCACCTCCGCGGCCATCGTCTTGCCTGTGCCGCTCGGACCGGCGAACAACGCCGTCGACCCCAACCCGCGTGACGTCCGCTCGGCGAACCCCCAGTCGTCGAGGACGGTGGACCGGTGCCGCACCGCCGCGACCAGCGCCCGCAGCTGGGCCAGCATGGGTTCGGGGAGCACCAGGTCCTCCCAGCCCGCCCGCGGGGTCCGCACGGTGGCCAGCGCGCCCAGACCGGCGCGGGCCCGGCCCCGGCAGGCCTCCCACAGGCGCGCACCGGCGGCGACGTCGCGAGCGGCCACCTCGACGTCGTCCAGGGCGAGGTCGAAGACTCCCGCCGCAATGTCCGTTTCCTCGTGAGGCACCGGGCAACCGGCCCGGCGGAGCACGGAGGCGAACACCTCCCGCCGCTCAGCCACGCCGACCCGGCCGACCGCGACGTCTACCGCGTCAGGTGGCTGCTCGCCGTCCACCGCCGACGTCAGTACGGCCACCGGCCCTTCAAGTCCGGCTACCACCCTGGCCGTCTCGATCGCGTCCTCCGGCCGCGCGTCAGTCAGGTCGACCGCCCAGGCCACCCCGGCCAGGACGGTTTCGCGCTCCATCCGGCGCAGCATCCGCTCGCGCTCGACCACGTCACCCGCCAGGTCGCGGGCCGCGACCAGCAGCACCTTCAGTCCGACCCGGTCGGCGGCGGCAGCCACCACGGCATTCACGTTGGCCCGCTGCGGGCCGTGCGCCACCACCGGACGGCTCAGACGCCACGCGGAGACGACGGTCTCGGCCGCCGCGCCGAGGGATGCCGGCAGCCAGTCGGGGGGTTCGAGGACTCTCGTCACCGCCGCCAGATGCTCGTCGAGGTGACCGGCGCCGGCCAGGTGGTGCAGCACCCGCTCGTCGACCACGAGGGGGCTGCGCGTGGGGCTGAGCGGGTCGAGCAGCCGCACGAGCGACCAGCGCCGCAACGGGCCGGGCGGGGTCAGTGCGCTCCAGTGGGCGTCGGGCAGCATGGCCAGCGCCGTCCCGAACGTGAGCCGTGGCCCGCCACCGGCCGCGACCAGCTCGTCGGCCACCGCCGCCACCAGCTCGGGCCCGGCCGCCAGCAGCAGCACGGACCGCTCGAAGACGGTGAGCCCGAACCCCTCGGTCAGCTCGTCCAGGGTGCTGCGCCCGTCGAGGCGCTCGGTCGCGGCGTCCAGCGTGGCGTTCGCCTCGACCAGCAGGGCGCCCTTCGAACCGTCGCCCTCACCCACGTCGTGGGACGCGTCGCGTGCGCCGCCCGCCGCGCGAAGCCGGGCCCTCAGGACCCCGAGTTCGGCCACGACCACGTCGCGGTTGGCGAGCTCGCGCTCGCGCGGAGTCGGTGCCGCGGTCACGTCAGCCTCAGCAGCGGCTCGCCGTAGGTCTCGCCGACCAGACGAGGGAGGCTGTCCGCGCCGTCCACGACCAGCCGGACCAGCCAGTCGCCGTCAGCGATCGACGCACGTGCGAGGACAACGGTCGGCGACGGTTCGGCACCGGCGGTCACCGGCGTCAGGGAGAAGGCCAGCCGCACCCGCCCGTCGGCCGTGCCGAGCGGCGCCAGCGTCACCGTGGCCCGCTGCCCGGGGAACAGCGGAGGGCGCACGGTGAGGGTCACCTCTGTCGCGGAGGCGGCGACGCCGGTGACGTCAGGGCGGACCAGCACCGGCACCGAGTTCGACCGCCCCACGACGCGGGACGGCGGCTCCTCGGCCGGCCCAGGCACCGAGCGGTGTGCCACGTGCACGGCATGCACCCCGGCCGGGACGGCATCTCCCACCGTCACCCCGAGCCGGGCTGCCGTGGCGCCGTCGGCCGGCGTGAGCTCGACCGGCCCCACCCGCACGGCCGTCACCGATCCCAGCAAGCCCGTCCCCGTCAGCGTGATCACCGACCCGGCGACGACGGCTGAGCCCGGCGGGTCGGTGAGCACCTCCGCAAGCACCGGCGGCTCGATGGGCGCCACCCCCATCACCCGCTCCCGCACCGGCAGGGCCACGTGCGGGACGAGGTCCGGCTCGATCAGGACGACGGTGGCCGCGTAGGTGGCTGACAGCAGGTACGGCGTGCCCAGGGTCCCCCACAGCCGCGACTCGTCCTCGAGCGACAGCGTCTCCGGGGAGACCTTCACCAGCTCGACCTGCTCGGCCAGGTCGGCGGCCGACAGGAACGCGGTGGGGGTGTCGTCGGCGTACTCCTCCAGCGCGTAGGCGACCACGTCGCGGCCGAGGACCGGCGTGACCGCCAGCGCCAGCACCGCCCGGGCGAGCAGCCGCTGCGCGTCGAGCTCGGCGTCGTCGCCGGTGCAGCTGACCAGGTAGTGCAGATCCAGAGCGGCGACCGGCCGCCGGGCCAGGGCCCCCGCGCCGGTGCGTGTCGGCAGGTCGGTGAGGTTCCAGGCGTGGTTTGGCGTGACGCGGTACAGGAAGACGTTGATCCCCTTGGGCAGCTCCCCTCCCTCGGCCGGGACCAGCTGGCCAGGGTGCAGCGTGGTCACACTCGCCGAGCCGACCGGGCCGGGCTGTGGCCCGCCGAGCGCCTGGTCGAGGAGGTGGCGCAGCGTCGACGTGACGGCGGCGATCGCCAGGGTGTTGCTCATCGTCGGCCCTGCTGACGGCGGGCGAGGTAGGCGTCGTGGTCGGGCTCGGGCGGACGTGATCGCGACGTCGGTCGAGGCGCGGGCTCAGGTGCCCGTGCCGGCTGGGGGGATGGGGCCTGGTGAACCTCGACCCGGCCGATGTGCACGTGGACCTGTCCGCCGCGGAGGTGAGGGGGCACGTCTGCACCGTTGCCGGTGCGGACGACCGGCTCGGTGCCAAGCCGGACCCCATCCGTCTGGTCGGGAACGACGAGCCCGGCCTCCACGAGTGCCGGGACGACGTGCCGGGTGAGCAGGTCAGCGGGTGCTAGGACTTCGGCGGGACGCCGGCGCCGGGTGGGGGCCGTGGCGGACTCCGGCTCAGAGATGCCGAGCGGCGCCGGCGACGCGGAGCGGGGCCGCAGCGGCGCGTCGAGGCCGGCATCGACCGGGGGCCTGACCTGCTGAGCGAACGGCCCGGCGTCGTCGGATTCTGGCGTATGCAGCGACTGCGCAGCTCGGGCGGACGCGCGCGTGTCCGGTCGACGTGCCGGCGGAGGCGGATCCGCCGTCCGTCCGGGCTCCGGCGTCGGGCGCGACGTCCGCCGGCCCACGTCGGAGGGGGCCGGCCGCGGCGGCCAGAGCTGCTGAGGCGTCGACCCGCCGACCGGCCCAGTGGTGGGCGACGGCTGCGACGGGGGCGCCACGACCACCTCGGCGACAGGGGTCGGCTCGGCGGCGTCAGGACTGGGGGCCGGTGGGACCGGCGCTGGGACTGGCGCCGCGGCACGGACCGTCGGTGGACCCGGCCGGCCGGCATCTTCACGCGCGTCGGTCGGCCCCTCGAGCGCGAGATCGTCCACCGGCACCGGCGGCCCGGCCGACCCTTCTGCCCCTGGTGTCCCAGCCGACCACACCCCCACAGCGGGCTCCGGCTCGAACCGGGAAGGGCGGCGCGCGGTGACCAGCTGCGCCCGCCCCTGGGCGTGTGCCGCCAGCCGGTCGAGGAAGCCGCTCATCGGCCCGCGAGCTCCAGGTAGGCACGGCGCCGGGCCGGCGGCAGGGCGAGGACGTCGCCCTCGCGCCAGCCGAACGCGTGCGCGAGCACTGCGACGTCACGCAGCAGGGCGGGGGCGGCCAGCCGCACCCGGTCCCAGAGCAGGGCACCGGGGTCGAGGCCGGCGACGACCTCGGCGGAGCAGCCCGGGCAGACCGTGCGCAGTGACGCGAGGCCGGTTCCGGTCAGGTCCTCCAGCGTCGCGTCGATGGCCTCGAGGTCCCCTTCAGTGAGGTCCGCGAGGTCCAGCGCTGCCCCACCGGAGTCCACGACGCAGCGCCCGACGATCACGCCCCGCGGGTCAGGGGCCCCCGCGGCGGCGAGGAGGTCGCGCACGGTTGGCGCACGGGCCGTCACCCGGCGACCGGTCAGCCCGACGTCGCGGGTGGACGGCGCGCTCGAACCCGCGTCGGGCATCAGCTCGTCGAGGGCGAGGGGCAGCTCCAAACCGCTCCCGCACGCCGTGCAGGCCGCGACGCCGTCGAGCTCGACGCCGAACACCTCGACGTGACAGCGCAGCGCCAGCTCCCCCAGGAGAGCCAGCGGCAGGTCGAACGCCTCGTCCACGTCGACGACCCCGGCCGCGGCGAGCACGGCGCACCCCCGCGCGACGTCCGGCAGGGCCGAGCCGGCGGCCCAGGCGTCGAGCAGCACGGACGGGTCCCTCAGCCCCGGACGGACCCCCTCGCGCGGACCGGGCCCGGCCGGCTCGCCGGACGGGGTCCCGGCCAGGCTCACGGCTCGACGAACGACGGCTCCGACGGCTCGGCGACGTCGTAGTCGCGCTCCCAGCCCTCGTTCTCCAGCTTGATCGTCTGGATGGCGACGGCGTTCGCGTTGGCGTCGAGCTCGGGCATGGCCTGGAACTCCGACACCCAGCACCGGTAGACCTTGTAGGCGATGGCGAGCTGACCGGCCTCGTTGTACACCTCGATGATGACGTCCTTGCGGAAGTCCTTCAGCGACGTCTCCGACGCCCAGCCCGGAGCCGTAGTTCCACACCTTGTTCGCCCACTGCTCGAAGTCCACGTCGTGCGTGACGCCGCGCTCGAGCGTGATCGCCTCGTACTCCGAGCGGCCGGGCGACTTGCGGCTGCTGCTCGGGTCGCCGCCGCTGCGGTGCTTGACGACCTCGGTGGTCCGCTTCAGCGCGCCGACCTTGCTGACCCCGGCGACGTACCGGCCGTCCCACTTCACGCGGAACTTGAAGTTCTTGTACGGGTCGAACCGCGTGGCGTTGACGGTGAACTCGGCCATGTCCTCGCTCCTCCTCGGTGGTCGTGGCGTCAGGCGCCGGCAGACGCGGTCTTCTGCTGGATGCCGATGACGACGAACTCGGCCGGCTTGAGCGGGGCGAACCCGACGAGGATGTTGACGATGCCGCGGTCGATGTCGTACTGCGTCGTCGTGTCGGCGTCGCACCGCACGAAGTACGCGTCCCGCGGGCTCGATGCCCTGGAAGGCGCCCTGGCGGAACAGGTCCTGCATGAAGGCGCCGATCGACGCCCGGATCTGCGACCACAGCGGCTCGTCGTTCGGCTCGAAGACCACCCACTGCGTGTTGCGGTACAGCGTCTCCTCGATGAACAGCGCCAGCCGGCGGACCGGGACGTACTTGTACTCGTCGGCGAGCAGGTCCGCGCCGCGCAGGGTGCGCGCGCCCCAGACCACCGAGCCGATGCCGCGGAAGGTGCGCAGGCAGTTGATGCCCTGGGGGTTGAGCCGACCGTTCTCGGCGTCGGTCAGCGGTGCCGTCAGACCGACGACGCCGCCGAGCCCCGCCTCGATGCCGGCCGGCGCCTTCCAGACGCCGCGACTGCCGTCGGTGCGGGCGATACGTCCCGGCGAGAGCCCCGCAGGCGGCGAAGTCCGCGGTTGCCCCGCCGCGCAACGGGTCTGGGCGGCGGATGCGCGGGAAGTAGACCGCCGCGTTCCGCATGTTGCTGCCGGTCAGCCCTGCCGTGCCGGTCACCCAGGTCGCGATGCCGTCGACCGTCTCGCCGGCGGGTGCGTCCACGAGCAGGAAGGCCCGCTGCTGCTGGCAGAAGGCCGCGGCTTCGCTCCAGAAGGAGTCGGGCACGTCCGTGCCCAGCGTCGGGGGCGGGATGCACAGCAGGTTGAAGAGGCTCGCCTTGAGCAGCGCGTACAGGCCGGTCTTGGCGTCGGCGTCACCCTGGTAGTCCAACAGGGCGGGAGGCTCGCCGTCCCGACCCTCCGCCGTGGCCGCGACGGTGTACGTGCCCTCGGCCGGTCTAGACGCCGGGAGGGTTCCCGTCGTGTGCACCATGCGAGACGCCCCCAGGACGACGTCCACCCGGCGCGGCCCCTCGACCGTGGTGACGTTGAGGTAGGTCTCCGACGGACCGGCATCGTCCGCAGCCCCTTCGCGGACGACGATCGAGAACAGGTCGGTCTCCTCGACCCCCTGGCCGTCAGCCACATCGGCCGCGTCGGTACCGCTCGGATGGGTCACCACGACCTGCAACGCGTTGCCCCAGTCACCAGGCCCGGCGGCCTCCAGGCCAAGGCCATCGATGTCGAGCGTCGCTGACGCGGCGGAGGCGTCCTCGTCCGCCTCGTCGACGTGGACCACCCGGACGATGAGCGCCTCGCCGCCGCCGTTGAGGTAGAAGTCGCGAACGGAGTAGGCCAGCCCGCTGCCCCGCCACAGCCCGCCGAACCTGCGCTCGAAGTCGGCGAAGCTGGCGATAGGCACCGGCTCGTCCACCGGCCCCCGGAGCGCGGAGCCGACGAACGCCGTGATCGACGTCGCGACACCGACGATCGTCCTGCTGCCGCTGGGGATCTCGGTGATGTAGACGCCGGGGTAGGTCGTCGTGACGGACATGGGCGCTCCTCGGGTGGCGGCCTGCGGCACGACGGTGCTCCGCCCCCGTCAACCGCCCGTCACCGCTGCGTCAAGGGAGCGGGTTGACGCAGCGGTGACACGGCCTTGACGCCTGGGGGCGACGGTGGGCACACCACGACGCAGGAGGTTGCGATGGTCCAGGTGACGGTGACGGCCTCGGTCAAGGTCGCCGGAGGCCCGACGGTGCCGCTGGGGGCGACGCTGGAGCCGCAGTCCTACACGTTCGCCTCCGTCACGCTCGACGCCACCGGAGGCACGGACCCCGAGAAGACCGTCGACCTGCTCCCCGACGGCGGGGACGTCGTGCTGCTGGCGATCAGCGCGCGCGGCGCCGACAGCAAACCGGCCTCGGTCGCATTGACTCCGACCAACGGTGCGACGGATGGCGACGAGCTGACCGTGGTTGGCACCCTCCTGGTGGCCAACTCGGGCGTGCTGGCTGCCCTGGTCGCGGGTGGTCCCCGGACGGTCACCCTGACGAACGCGGCCGCAGCCGCCGTCACCGTCGACCTCCTGGTCGGCCACGACGCGTAGGTGACGTCGACGACCAGGCGACACCTGCCGTCAGGACGGCCACGTTCACGAGTCCGTGCTCCCCCCAGCCGCCTCGGTGCAGAAGCCGAACTGGGACGCGACGAGGTTTCCACAGGTGCTTCCAAGCTCCTCGTACGCGCTACCGGAGCTGGCGGCGAAGTACAGCGCGTCGCACGTTCCCATGTCGCCGGCGAGGCACTCGTCCACGAGCGCGTCGAGGTCGGGGTCGTCACCGTAGGTGTAGGGGAACGGCAGGTCGTCGGCGCAGCTCCCGCTGAGGGTGATGCCCCGGTCGCCACAACTGCCGCCGAAGGCCTCGTAGTCCGTCCCCACGTTCGCGGTCTGGTAGAGCACGTCGCAGGACGACAGGCCACCGGCCGTGCAGTCGTCCCACAGGGCATCCAGGTCAGGGTCGTCGCCGTACGTCGTGGCGTCTTGGGCAGGATCGGGTACAGGGAGAGTCCCGTTGCCGCCGGGATCGGCGTTCCAGCTGCCCGCGACCGCCACGGCGACCACGAGGGCCAGCACCGCTCCCAGCACCCCGCCGATCACGGCGAGGGTCCGCAGCACCGACGAGCGCGCCGGTGGTGGTTCGCCGGGTCGCATCGGAGGTGCTCGCATCCCGGTCTGGGCAGCGACCGGTGGTGGTGGCTGACCCGCCTGCATGACCGGGGCAGGATCAGTCGGCCCTGGATGCCCACCCCGCCCGGGGTATGGCTGCGCCGGTTGAGGGGAACCGCCGGAGGCCCGTCCCGGCGGGGCGGGGCCCGTCGCGCCAAGGGGGTTCGGCTTCGTCGCGGACTGCTTGGCCCACTCCGAGAGGGCGCGGTCGATTTCCGCGGCAACGGTGGCCAGCAGCTCTCGGCGCCTTCGCAGCAAGCCGAGCAGGATCGCGCACTCCTCCTGGTCCGCCTTGCTGCGCAGCCCTTCCCGCAGCTGGAAGAGCACGCTGTGCTGCTCGGCGACCGTGAGGTCGTCGGGCCGGTGGACGAGCGCCGCGAGATTCGTCGTGTAGCTCAGCGGGACCTCAGGTTCCGGCGGCAGCGGGACCGGCAACGCATCAGCAGGAGGCATGTCCTGCAAGGCACGCACGAGCCGCAGGACCGCCCCCTTGTCGTCAGGCTCGTAGTCCAGCCACTCCTTGCTGGCCAGCGCAGGTGGCGCCAACTTGGGCGAGGTACCCGGGTCTACCCGAATCGGCAGGATGTGCTTGCCGAGGGCGTCCGCGTACTCCAGCTCTCGGGCACACGGCACCGACTCGAGCGAGCTGTCACTGACCACGACCACGAAGACGTCCGCCGACCGGATGCTGGCCAGGATGGTGTCCCACCACTCCTGCCCGCCGGACAGGCGCTCGTCCCGCCAGACCTCGAGACCGATGTCGACGAGGTCGCGTTCGATCTGCGCGGCGACGATCTTGTCGCTACGTGAGTAGCTCTCGAAGGCTGACCGGCGTTCCATCGGCATCCCTCAGTCCCCACGGAACTGTCGCGCGGAGCCCGCCGCCCATGTCCGCGGGCCTGCATCGACTGTACGCGCGACACCAGGATCACAACAGGCGATCTCCGTGGCGCGCGACCCCCGATGCCTTGCCGAAGGGCGGCTGGCCGCGAGTGATCGTCGACCAGGGCACGGCCCAGAACGGACTCGCGCAACTACGCTGGTTGCGTGGACGACCACAAGGCGTGGTTGGCGGGTGTGTTCGATCGGGCGGCGCCCACCTACGACCGGATCGGCGGGTCCTACCACGGGCACTTCGCCCGGAGGCTGCTCGACCTGGCGGCCCCGCCTCGCGATGCCCACCTGCTCGATATCGCCTGCGGACGAGGTGCGGTCCTCATCGCCGCCGCGGCGCGAGGGATCGACCATCTCACCGGGATCGACGTGTCGCCGACAATGATCGAACTCGCGGAGGCGGACCTCCGCGCGGAGGGAGTCACCGACGTCGACCTGCGGGTCATGGACGCCGAGCACCTGGGCTTCCACGATGCCCGGTTCGACGTACTCACCGCCGCCTTCGCGTTGTTCTTCCTCCCGGACCCCGCGCGCGCGGCTGCCGAGTTCCAGCGGGTGCTCCGGCCGGGCGGGGTCGTCGCGGTGTCGACCTGGGGCGAGGAGGACGAGCGCTGGACCTTCGAGGACGACCTCCTCGCCACTGCGGGCTCGCCGCGTCTGCGGGCCTTGCAGCAGCCCTTCGACCGCGCCGACGACGTGACGGAACTGCTCGACACGGCGGCCTTCACCGACCTCCAGGTGCATCACGAGGACGCCGAGATCCACTTCGCCTCCACGCAGGAGTGGTGGGACTGGCGCTGGTCGTTCAGCGGGCGCGGCCTCCTGGAACAGCTCGCGCCCGAGGCTCTCGTCGCCTATCGCGACGCATGCTTCCGGGAGATGGATCCGCTCCGGACCGTCGGCGGCTACCCGTTGCGACTGAGCGCGCTCATCGTGACCGGGAGGAGCTAGACGACGACACGCTCCCCGGCGAGCGACGCCGTGCGAAGCTTCGAGTGGCGACTTGAACTCAACCCGACGCGAGCAGCTGCTCTCGGCAGCTCGTGGCGAACCAGCTCTCCCACTCCTCTGGAGACCACCCTCGCCGGTCGACGAGCAGGAGCCAGACGTCCGGGTGGTTGAGCGTCCACAGCAGATCAGTGGCGCGCTGGACGTCGAGCTCAGGGCGCAGGGAGCCCTTGCCGGCAAGGCTCTCGACGATGGCGCGCTGGTTGGCCCAGAAGTCGGTCTGGATCAGCTCCCACAGAGCCGCGAGGTCACCGTCCGTCGGTGCGGCGTCCCGGATCACCCTGAGCAGGGGCCCGATGCGCGTCTTGACGACTCGAGAGCTCTCCGCCGTCATCTCGAGCTGCCGGTGCGGATCGGGCTCGGCCAGGAGCGCTGTGTACCAGTGTCGTTCAGCGACGGGTGCGTCGTCGAGATCCCCCTTGAGGGAGAGGTCCCACACCGCTCTCAGCAGGCTCGCCTTGTTGCCGTAGGCGTTGTAGACCGTCTTGAGCGACACGTCTGCCCGTTTCGCTACCTCATCCATCGTGGTTGCCGGATACCCGCGCTCGACGAAGAGCTCCCGGGCGGCCTGGGCTACGGCGCTGCGCCGGGCCGCGGCCTGCTGCGCGCGAAGCGAGGAGTCGTAGGTGCGGGATCCCTTGACTTCGGCCGTCATGGGGGTACCGTATCAGTATTCGTTACTTGTAGAGTGTAACGAACTTCCCAGGGAGGTTCCACCATGTCCACAGAGGCTGTTCCACTGCCGACCGCCGGGCAGATCCGCAACCGCGTGCACCAGATGTGGGGCTCGGTCGCGAAGTCCTGGGGTGAGCACGTCGATCACGTCGAGCAACGCGCGGAGGCGGTGACCAGGCTCATGATCGACGCCGTCGCGCCCGCTCCCGGCGACGAGGTGCTCGAGCTCGCCTGCGGCGCAGGTGGTCTCGGCCTGGCAATCGCCGACCGGGTCTCGCCAGGAGGACGGGTCGTCCTCTCCGACGTGGCGCCGGAGATGGTGGCGATCGCGTCCACGCAGGCGGCGGGTCGCGACCAAGACGGCAGGGCCGCCACACAGGTGAGCGCGCAGGTCCTCGACCTGGAGCAGATCGACGTGCCGGACGACTCGTTCGACGTCGTCGTCTGCCGCGAGGGGCTCATGTTCGCACTCGACCCCGTCCGGGCCGCCACCGAGATCGCCCGAGTCCTGCGGCCAGGTGGCCGAGCGGCCATCGCGGTATGGGGTCCACGCGATCGCAACCCGTGGCTAGGAGTGCTGGGGGACGCGGTCCTCCAGCACACCGGCACGCCCGTGCCCCCTCCGGGAGTCCCCGGCCCGTTCTCCCTGAGCGCCGGCGGTGCCCTCGAACGTGTTCTGACCGCGGCCGGCCTCGAACATGTCGAGCTTCAGCCAGTCGACGTGCCCACCCACGACGCCTCCTTCGACGACTACTGGAGGCTGCGCACCGATCTCGCAGGTCCGCTGAAGCAGCGTCTCGCCGCCCTGCCTGCCCACCGTCTGGCTGCCATCCGGGAGACGGTCCGCGAGCGGCTGTCCCAGTACCAGACCCCAGCCGGGCTCATCGTCCCCGGCCTCGCGTACGTCGCCTCAGGACGACGGGCAGCCACAGCCCACCGACTAGAGCCGACGAGCTGACCTCGCGTCTCAGCCACACCGTGCCACACGCAGCTCGCGGCGAAGTAGTGCGGTCGACATCGCTGCCGATCTGGTCAACCCACCTTCCGGTACTTGCGGTGGATCGTCTGTCGCGTCACGCCCAGGAGGGTTCCGATCTCGGCCCAGCTGAGGCCGCTGTGGCGCGCCTTGCGAACCGCAACCTCCTCGCGACGAGTCAGTGCGCGCTTGGCCTCGGCGACCGCGGCGAGCTCACCCACCACCCCGCCGTCGTCAGCACCCACGGACGTCTTCACACATGTCAGCATGTGCTGACGCGACGTGCCATGTCAAGGCGGCGGAGCGAGCGATCTAGAGGGCAGGTTCCCGTCCACTGATGGACCTACGGTGTGTCGCGGAAGCCGCCAGACCTCGATGCGCACGAGTAGGAGCCGCCATGCCGACGACGCGCGGAATTGCCAAGCTGTGGAAGCCCGTTGTCAACGTCACCGACCTGGATGAGGGCGAGCGGTTCTGGTCGGCGCTCACGGGTCTGTTGCCGCGTTCGAGGCACGGCGACGAGAGCGGTGACCGGTACTCGGTCCTGAGCGCCGACGACGAGCCTGTCTGGATGCTCCTCCAACGCGTACCCAGTGACCAGACCTCGTGGATCGGCGGGACGCACATCGACCTCCGGGTGGACGACGTCGCCGATGCGGTGCGCCGCACCGAGGAGATCGGCGGAGTCACCAGGACTCCACCGGCCTTCTATCCGTCTGACGACGATCCCTACCTGGAGTGGGCCGTCATGGCGGACCCGTTCGGCAACGAGTTCTGCTTCGTGAAATGGCCCTTGACGCCACGCGTGCCCAGTGAGGACACGTCCGCCACGACAGGTAGTGCTGCGCGCTGACCAGCCGCGATCCGCGCGATGATGCTGACGTTCTTGCGTTCGACGTCGCTGGGTCGGCGTTCTCACCGGGGCAATCCACCTCGACCTCCGGCCAGGTTCCTGCCGTTCGTCCCGGCATGATCAGACGTGCGCGAGCCTCCCGACAAGAGTGCACCTGGGCGGGCATCCCTGGACAGGACCCGCGTGGCTCACACACTTCGAGCCAGGCTGCCGCACCGACCCAGGCGGTGCCGGCGGTGATCGGCGAGACCGGACCGTCAAGGACGTCGCGGCCCAGTTCGGGGTATCGCGCCAACCGCCGGCGGCCTCGGCTGTGATGGCGGACTGGGGCCCGCAGGCAGGGCCGAGGGCCTCGGGTCTGCGCACGCCAACGAACCTTCACAGAGTGCGAACCGCGCCGATGGGAGCAACGAGCATTCGTACTCGGTCGACCGCGACCCCGCCGCGTGAAGCGGGGTAGCCATGAAAGCCCCTACCCTGCAACCGTATCCAGCCATCGTTGCGCATCGTAGCGGCCCTTTCCAGGCGGTGTTCCCGGCCCCCGGTTGGGCCGGCCACAACGTGCACCAGGACGTCGCTCTCGGCGGTGAGCCGCACCTCCGCCGTGTCATCGTGGGCCGTCGCTGAGAAGGAGAGCGTGATGGCATACGAGCCTGCAGCGACGTCAATTTCAGCCAGCGTGATCCATGTCCCCGTCGTCACCCAGAAGGGCGGGTGGTCGCGCACGAGCTCGTGGACCACCGGGAGTCCGGAGACCGACCCCGGTGGGCCCTGTGGCCCCGATCGGCCACGAGGACCAGGCGGCCCCGGCTCCCCCTGGCGCCCGGGGGAACCTGTCTCACCTCGGGCCCCGACAGGTCCTCGAGGACCAGGCGGTCCCGCCGCTCCGAGCCTCGCGACCTCGATCCACTCGTTTCCACCAACGTCCTTGCGCAGTATCAACATCGGCTGGGTACCTCGTGAGAGGAGCAGGTAGTAGTCCCCTGTCTGCCCGAGCGTCTTTCTCGGCTTCTGGAACCCCGCATGCATCATGACGGCCTCCTGGTCACGCTCCTGATCTGTGGCGATTGTCCTACCGCCCACTCGCTTCGACCAGGGGTCCGTGGGAGTTGCCATTACGGCTGTTCCGGGACCGACGCGTCCGGAGTTCCTTCCTTCGCGGGCGGCACGGACAGGTCATCAACCTCACGGGCGAGGAGGGGGATCGGTCGCCGGACTTCGGCAACGCGCTGACCGTGCCGTGTTTAGGGACTCACGTCTATGCGCACCGCGGCGTCAGTTTCGGGGATCCAACGCAGCTCGGTGGTGGTGATGTTGTCATTGCGGTCGCGGGACTCCCACCGCACGAGCGGCCAGGTGCCCGGCGGTTGGGGCCTGGCAGGGTCATAGATGAAGCCCTCTACGGGCCATGCCGAAATCGCTCGGTAGTCGGAGTCCGAGAATGACGGTTGCGTGGTCGTGAGGTTGTCCAGCCGTCGCGGACTCCACCAACTGCGTAGCGGCACAGTGCCGGGCGGCTGGGCATGGCGAGGGTCGAACAGAAGGCCGAGCACTCCTGGTTCAGCTCGGGAGCGCAGCTCGTAGTCCGGGTCGATGCGCGTTCTGGGTGAGTGCGAGTCGCCGCCGGTCGTGTACTGGGGGTCTGACGTGGTGAAGCTGTCCTGACGGGCATCGGACTGCCAGCGGCACAATCGCAGCATCGGCAGGTCGCGAACTGGGGAAAAACTGACATAACCCTCTAGGCGGGAGAAGCGGTATCCACCGGCACGCCGGAAGATGGGTTTCAAGCCGTCATGTACTCGGACCACGCCCGTGAGTCGGTATATAGGGCGACGGCGAACGTCCCGCGTAAGCCTCATCGTAAAGGGATGCTCGCGGCCCTCTCCATCGTCGTCGGGATGCAGATCTCTCAGGGTGAGATGGACCGCATCACTACCAATGACGTCGTCCGGGTCGACGGCGGCTTGAACGACACCCACGTCCAGGGTGCTACCGAAGTGGCGCACGAAGATGCGTATGACCCGGTCCCGAATCTTCTCGTCACTGAACAGATCGCTGAGCAAGCTCGCGAGAGCATCCGGGTCGGGCGGGGTCAGCGTTTCGCGCGCAGTGCGGATCGCGGCCACGATCTGTCCGTCCAGGTCACGCTGGAGGTCCGTGGGGAGCTGATCCTCGACAAGAGCCAGGAGGTCGTCCCTGACGTTGTCCGCCTCGAGGCCGACTGCGATGACTGCCATCCGAGACATCTGTCGACCCTCGTGGCTGGACGGGTCCACACCGCGAAGGCTTTCGATGTCGACCTGAAAGACACCGATATCAGGGGGAACGGGGACCGGGACGCCCAGCGGCGGGGACACGGCCCTGCGCAAGTTCCCGTGCGCCATGCCTGTGTGGCGAAGCGCCGTGATGCCACGGGGGCGGCGTGTGCCATCAGGTAGCAGAGGAACAACGGTGTCCGCGAGGTTCCCGGCAGAGATGCCGTCGAACGTCCCCGCAGCGAGCCATACATATGGCTCGTCGTTGTCATCCCGGTCACCCTCATCTGGCCAATCGACCGTGAACGTCTCGAATACGACAGTGGTGCGCACCCGTTCGAACCGCGTCTGAAACAGCCGTCTCCCAGCCGGATCCGCGGGATTGGGCCGGGTGAACGCGACCTCGGCTCTCGCCTCGGTCGGGACACCAAGCGACCTGCTTGCGACGAAATGAGCGTCCGTGATGGACCCCGCGCTGCGGCTGGCTGCGCCCGGAAGGTCCACGAACTCCCCTGCAACCTCTCCACTCCTACGAGTCCCGGCGAAGACCTGCAGGAAGCTCGACCCCGTGCCGAACGCCACCCATGCGACCCATGGGTCTGGACCGCCGAGTCTCAGCCGAACCTGTTCCCCGACCCAGAACAGGTCGCCCGTGTCGCCCCTCTGGTAGGTGCCGGTCATGTTCAGGCCAGGTTGGCCCACGTACACCGCACTGAGAAGGCTCGTCCATGCCGGAGCGGCAGGCACTGGGCTCGGAAACCCGTCGACGTGCTTCGTGTAGCGGTTGCCGTCCAGGATCATGGCGCCGTCGCCCAGCTCCAGTCGCGCCTGCGAGACCCCTGCGGCCCGGTCCTCGGTCAGGGGCACCGCCATCCACGTACCGGACACGCCGAATCTCTCACGCCTACCGCGAAAGACACGCGAGCGGCGCAAACCCTCGGAGTACTCGAACCACCACACCGTGCCGTCCGGCATCTCGCGCGCCCACAATTGCGACCACGTCGAGTAGTGCCAGATTCCGGTCAGCACCTAGACAAGGGTACTCCGAGCGGGATGCGCCGCAAGGGTCAAGGAAGCAGACGCGGCCGCCCTCCCATGGACAGGAGCGTGGCCTGCTGACGATCGCGGCGTGTGGCCGGGGGTGGCGGACGCGGCGATGCCCCTTGCGCCAAAGTCCTGCGAATTCCTGTGTCCGCAGCGCCTTTCAACAATGAGCGACGCCCTGTGGCCTCTCGGCGCGACGGTGGCTCCGCCACGCCCGTAGCGAAAGACGGATTGTCGGCGCTCGAGCGAACCGAGCCTCTTAGCCGACAGGGTCTATCGCGGCCGCTGCAACAGTCGCATTCGCAATAGTGAGCCTCCCAGGTTCTGCTGGGCAGTGCCATTTCGGGTCTCCAACTGATGCGACGGACCTCCCCGTCGCGGTACCGAATGGGCGTGACAATCGGGCCTATCGACCGAGACCGGGCACTCATGACCCTCAAGGTTGAGCCGACGAGCACCATCAGGTCATCGACGACGCTTAGAGGGTGAGCCGGCAACCGTCACCACGCCGCCGGACGAGGAGGGGGTCCGGCCCCGCATCACGTCCCGACGGATCAGCTTGTCCAGAGTGTCGGGACAGTCGCTCCTATGGAGACATCGTCAGAAGGGGCCACGGTGAGCCTGTTCCGTCCGGAGTGCTTGGACGCATACAGCGCCGCGTCCGATGTCGCCAACAGCATCTCGGTGCTGCTGATCGAACGGTCGGTCGTGGAGGCGCCGCCCAGGCTGACGGTCACGCTGACCTCGGTCGTGGCGACCGGTACGCGCGCCGAGGCGACCGCGAGCCGGATCCGCTCGCCGATCTCGCTGACGTCCGCCGCACTCGCGCCGGGCAGGAGTACCAGGAACTCCTCGCCGCCGGTGCGGATGAGGACGTCGCCCTCTCGCAGCGCGGTCCGGACGACCAGGGCGGTCTCTCGGAGCACCCGATCTCCGGCGAGGTGCCCGTGCTCGTCGTTGACCGCCTTGAAGTGGTCCAGGTCCAGCGACAACACACCCACGGGACTGTCCCCCCGGATGGCCCGCGCCACTCCTCGTCGAGTCGCTGCAGCCCGAATCTGCGGTTGTAGGTGCCGGTCAGGGGGTCGATCGCGGCCAGCTGCTGGAACCGTTCGTGGGTCAGCACGTTGTTCAGGGCGACCGATACGGGGTCCGCGAACGACCGGAGAAGCTGGACCAGCTCCGGAGCCCGGGCGACGGCGAAGGCGAAGGCGAGGATGGCGACGCCGACCGGGATTCAACGATCTGGTGTCGTCGCTGTCGCTGTCACGCCAGGTGCAACAGGCCGGAACGGACCTGAGCAGGACGCTGGCCCGCCATCTGGAGGTCGACGAGTTCGCCCCTGCCACGCTCGCCGCGCTGCTGCATCACAGCAGGGCTGACGCCGGGGTCCTGGGAGTGGTCCGGGACGGCCTGCTGGAGGCGTCGTCGACCCACCGGCTGCGAGGGTTCACCCTGGCCGAGGACCCGGCGGTCCTGGGTGCGCTCGCCTCGGACGAGTGACGATGCGGCCGGACGGCGGAGCGCTGAGGTCTGGCTAGGGTGCCGACATGTTACGCGAACGCGCTGTGCTCCTGGCCCACCTCGACGCCGAACGCAGCCACGTGCTGGCCGCCGTCGAGGGCCTGAGCGAGAAGGACCTGACACGTCCGGCCGCGCCCTCCGGCTGGTCGATCGCGCAGCTGCTGAACCACCTCACGTACGACGACGAGATCTTCTGGGGCGGCGCGATCCTCGGCGGCGCCGAGGAGTGCATCGGCCTGATCCAAGACGGGTGGAAGGTTCCGGTCACGTCCGGTGCGGAGGCGATAGCGGAGTACCGCCGCTGGCAGCAGCACAACGACCCCCTTCTCGCCGAGGTGAACCTCGACGCGCCTCCGCGCTGGTGGCCCCCGGAGGACGTCTTTCCCTTCCCGCCCTTCGCTGACGCACGCGACTGCCTGCTCAGGCTGCTGATGGAGACGGCCACCCATGCAGGCCATCTCGACCTGGCTCGGGAACACATCGACGGACGCCAGCACCTGGTGGTCGGGTAGGGGACCTCTCCGCCACGCTCGGGCGAAAGGCTCAGCCGCCGGGCTCGGCGCCCTCACGCGGCTCCAGGACGACGACGGCGGTCTCCGTCGGCCGCTTGGCGGCGTAGCCGTCCAGGTTCTTGTCGATCTCGGCCCAACGAGCCCACAGCCGCTCGCGCTCTTCGCCCTGTGCGCTGCGCCCACGGACCTGTCGTGATCCGTCGCGGGTCTGGACGATGGCGTCCGGATGATCCTGCAGGTTCAGCCACCAGGCAGGTTCGGCCGGACCCCATCCGTTCATCGCCATCGTGACCAGGTTGAGGCCGTCCTCGAAGTATCCGACGACGACCTTACGTGGTTCCCCACTGCGTCGGCCGGTCGTCGTGAGCCGCAGCATCCCCCACGCGCCGGGCTTCGGCCGCCGCAGACCGAACCGCCCGCCGGTGACGCGCAAGAGCGCGCGATGGCCGTGCCAGAAGGCCACGATGAACCATCGAGGCGGAAGTCGTGCAGGTCGACTACGTGCCACCGCTTCTCGTGCCTCACGATCACTGGACATGACGACAGCCTGATCCTTGGGGACGGACCGTTCTAGGGCCAGAGGTCCGGTAGGTGTGACCTACAGCCGCGGGTCGTCCGACCTGACGGCGTACACACGACCCCACGTCCGTGCAGGTCCCGTAGGCGCCACCTCCGGCCTTGTCCGCCAGACACCACCTCCGGGCTGAACCCCCGAACTCCTCGCGGTGCTGGTCGATGAACTCGATCAGCGTGGCTCCGGGCTCTCCAGATCCGCCGCGAAGCAGCTGGGGAACGACACCGACACGCTGCGGAACTGGGTCACGCAACGCTCCCGGACCTCGTCCGGGCATTCCCGAGGTGATGCCCACTGCATCCCTCGGTGCCCTCCACGGCGGCTCCCCGGTCCCGCCCGGGAGGTCGCGGTCCGTCCCCGTCAGGCGAGCAGCTTCCCGATCGTGACGCCCTCGGCTGCCGAGGCCCGGTCGATCAGCGAGCGGGCCACCTTGATCAGGTCCTCGGCGCTGTCGCCGCCGATCCGTTGGACAACCGCCAGCAGGCGGTCGACGTTCTCGAGGTCCTCGCCGGTGATCCGGTGATTCAGGAGGTCGTCTGTCGTCACCGACCTACTCACCGGCTTCAGGAGGGCGGTGGCAGCGCGCCGGCCGTCGGTGTGGCGGAGCACGCGGACGACCGTGACCCGATTCCGTTGAACCGCGTCGACGACCTTCTTGCCGCGTTCGAGCTCGGCCACCCGGGCCTCGATCGTCCGCCCGAACGGCTGTCGCCGCGGACGTCGAAGCCAGGACGGGGACAGGCGCAGCCACGGCCGGACGAGGGTTCCGAGGCCACGAGCGGACCTGAGGTCGGACGCTTCGGCGGGCACGACCTCGATGAACCGCTCGGCCTCCCGCTCGGTCGACCTGCCGAAGACCGACTCCAGGAACTCGCTGACCCACCCGGAGCACAGGGTCGTCGCGTCAAGGTCGTCGAAGACCGCCCTGATCGGGTGGCCGACGCCGTCATCGCCGGATCCGCCCCAGTGGATGCCCACGACGCGCCGCCACTCCGCGCCGCTGGGGTTGGACTTCTCCAGGTAGAGCGACCCGGAATCGCCACCCATCGAGAAGTCGTCGCCGTCGCCGTCGATCCACAGGTCGTCATGAGACCCGTAGTGACCCGAGTCGTAGTCGATCAGCTCGACGATGCCGCACGTCAGCCCAGTCGTCTGACCCGTCTTCTGGACCTCCATCTCCAACGTCGCGTCCGTGATCTCGAAGACGCCCGGACCGCCGCACTCGATCTCGTACAGGGCGATGTCGTCGGCGGACGGCGAGGCGATCGACACGTCCAACGTCCCGTTCCGGACCACGTCGGCGATCCGGTCGGCCGGCAGCGAACCGCCGTCGAAGGTTGAGGGCTGGCTGATGTCGGTGCCGGCGGTCCCGCCGAAGACGTGATCGTTGGAGATGACGACCGCCTGGTCGGTCACGTTGTCCCAGATCCAGCCACCGAGCGTGCCGCCGTTGGATACGTTCGTCGGAGGCCCGCCGCTGTAGCCGCCAGGCACGGGCCTGACCCGGTCCTCGAGGTCGGCCGGGCAGTCGCCGCACGCTACCTCCTCGACCGGGATCGGCTTCTCGACCACGTCGACCCTGATCTCGACGTCCTCGCCGTCGCGGCTGCGGAGTCGCACCGTCTCGGGGAGCAGGTTGCGCGGATCGACCTTCTCCTTCTCTCGCTTGTGCTGCACGTGCACCACGATGGCGACCTCGTCGGTCTTCTCACCGTCGCGTCGCCGGTACCCCACGCCGACTCCGTGGACGTCAGGGTTCGCCAGCAGCTCCTTGCCGTACCTGGCCTTCGCAGCTCGGGCTCGTTGCAGGTCTTCCTCGGTCGCCATCACGCACACCTTTCCTGGCTGTTGGGTATCTCTGCAGGAGGCGCACTGGGGGGCATCTGATACGGGGAAGCTGACGGCGAAGCAGTCGTCGCCGTCTCACCTTCGCGGAGAACGGTGTTCACCTCTGTCGACGAACCCGTGAGGTACCTGTCAGCGGCAACGGGCTGGCCGCTAGTCGCTCCTCGCGCGTATCAGGCCGCCTCAGTGCCACTCCTTATGACAATGATCGAACGTCGCACCCCCAGAGGAGCCTCGATGCCAACCCCGAGCGATCAGGGCTACAGGAACACCGACAGCTTCAAGCGCAAGGGGCGTGAGGTGGTCATTCGAACCGCTGGGGACCGAACTGAGATCGTCATCGACGGCGCGATCCACCCCGTCCGCTTCCTCGAGAACGGACGGCCGATGACGCGTGAGTTCGTCAACGTGATGGCGACGTCGGTTCGCGACCTGGCCGAGCGGTTCGTCGACCAGATGACGGCCGAGGAGAGGCACTACGCCGAGATCGCGAAGCAGCGTGCTGCGGGAGGAGAGCCGAGCGACGGCCGGAAGGGATCGTCATGAAGCCCCTGACCTGCCGGAGGGACCTGACCACACTGTCGGCCCCTGAGCGGACGGCGTTGGTCAACGCGTTCCTCCAACTCAGTACCGACGGGGGCTACGACAAGTACGCGGACCAGCACGACACCTACTTCGGGAACGCACACGGGAACCCGGGCTTCTACCCCTGGCATCGCGAGTTCCTGCGCAACATCGAGCTGGAGCTCCAGGCGATCGATCCGACGGTCGCGCTCCCCTACTGGGACTCCACCAAGGACCAGTCGACCAGCGCCCTGCCGTGGACCGGAGACTTCATGGGCGGCACGGGCGACCCGGTCAGTGGCCCGTTCGCAGGGTGGGGGATCCGGCGGGCGCTCGCCGTCGGTGGGAGCCTGCCGACAGCGGCCGACATCGACGACGATCGAAACCTCACGCCGTACTCGAGTCACTGGGGACCCGCCGAGGATACGCACGGACCGCCCCACAACTGGGTCGGCGGCAACATGCGCACGGCGCGGTCGCCCGAGGATCCGATCTTCTTCCTGCACCACTGCTTCGTCGACAAGTGGTGGTCGGACTGGCAACTCGCCCACCCCGGCGAGGACCCTTACCAGGGCAGCGGGTCATCGGCACCCACGGCTGCCATGCCACCGTGGGCGACGACCCCGAACGACGTGCTCGACGCCGTCGACCTCGACTACGTGTACGACACCGATCCGCCTCGCGCTGCGACCAACACCTCGCAGCTGAAGTTCATCGACGTTCCGGAGGGCGAGATCACCGTCCGCGGCATCGTCTTCGACGTGGTCACGTGCAACGTCATCAACTTCAACGTCACAGCCGGGCCCGGCACCGACTTCGGTACCCCGTTCGGGACGTCGATCACGGTCGATCCGGGTACCGGGGCGGTGCGCGGCGAGGCGATCCTGTGGATCTCGTACCAAGGAACCACCGCCGGCGACACGGCTGGCGGCTCCGTGACCATCGAGTGCCCCGAGACCAGCGACTCGTGGACCGTGCCGATCACCGCCAACACCATCGCCCGGCCCACCGTCGGGGTCGCACTCGTGCTCGACCGCTCCGACAGCATGGATGCCGACGTCGGCAACGGGCAGAGCCGCAACGATCTCCTCAAGGACGCGGCAGGCGTGTTCGCCAACGTCATCCAGGACGAGAACGGGATCGGCATAGCGCATTTCGACCACGACGCCGCACCCGTGATGACGATCGAGGAGGCGGGCCCGCCCCTGAGCGAGATGCCGTTCGGAACGGGGCGCGCGACGGCGATCGGGCACATCAACGCCCACACCCCGAACCCGAACGGCTTCACGTCGATCGGCGACGGTGTGATCGAGGGTGATGCTCTGCTGTCGGCGGCAGCCGCCCATTTCGACGAGACCGCGATGATCGTCTTCACCGACGGCAAGGAGAACCGGGCCCAGTACCTCGCCGACGTCTCGGACCTGATCGGCGACAAGGTGTTCGCGATCGGACTCGGCACCGCCCAGGATCTCAACGCTGCGGCCCTCGCCGAACTGTGCAACGGATCTGGGGGCGAGCTCCTGCTCACAGACACCATCGATCCCCAGGACGACTACTTCAAGCTGGCGAAGTACTACCTGC
Organism: uncultured Actinomycetota bacterium; assembly: GCA_963845675.1. GTDB lineage: Bacteria > Actinomycetota > Actinomycetes > Actinomycetales > CAWJMD01 > CAWJMD01. Next base: position 49,522 of record CAWJSX010000002.1, read on the forward strand.
AGGTGTTGGCGGGCGTCACCAACGTCGACATCGTCACCGACCCCGAGGACCACATCAACATCGCAGAGACGCACCGAATCCCGTTCGTCCTGAACGAGACCGACGTCAGCCACGACGTCGTGCTGCTGTCGCCGGTCGCGAATGTCGTGAGGATGGTGCTCGAGACACCGAACGGCGACATCGTTGATCCGGCGCTCGCCGCGACATCGGTCGGCGTCCGCTACGTGCCGGGTCCGACGTTCAGCTTCTACCGGGTTTCGCTCCCCGTGGTCTCACCGTCCGGCGACGCGGCGCGCGAGGGTGTCTGGCACGCCGTGCTGACGGTCGACCGTCGCTACTACAAGCGGTGGCTCAGCACGCTCCGCGACCAGCCGGGGAGATCGAAGAGCGCTGCGGTGCACGGTATTCGCTACAACCTCAGCGTCTACGCGCTGTCGAACCTGCGACTCCGAGCCTCCCTCGCTCAGAACAGCTACGAGCCCGGTGCGACGCTCACCGTGCGCGCCGTACTCACCGAGTACGGACTGCCGCTCGCCGGCAACGCCGACACCGTGTGCCACCTCATCCGTCCCGACGGGACGCAGACAGCGGTCCCGATGCCCGAGATCGAGCCCGGCGTATTCCAAGCCGACATCGCAGCCCAGTCGAACGGCGTCTACACCGGACGCGTCGTCGTCACCGGCACAACGGCCCGCCACCGCCCGTTCACTCGCGAGCACACGGTCACCGGAGCGGTGTGGCGAGGCGGAGACGATCCCTCCCCCACGGGGGACGACGACGATCGCGACACCCGGTGCGTGTGCGACCTGTTCCGCTGCGTGCTCGCGGCCAGCCCGGGCCTTCGTGAACGAGGGAAGGAGTGGGGAATCGATCTCGACCACGTCCGCAAGTGTCTCGAACGCTGGTGTGCGTGCCGTGTCACGGATCAGCGGCCGTCAACACCGTCCCTGGCGAGGAGCGAACTCGCTCGCCTTGCCGAGGCGGAGCCCCGACTCGCCACCGTCCTGGCCGACCTGATGGACGCGCTGTCATCGCCACGATGACCGCCGCCGATCGGCTCGACGCACGCCCTCCGATCGCTGACAGTCCCTCGACATCGTCGACGACCCACGCTGCAGCGGTCGGCCAGAAGGGCGTCGCCAGACAGGGACTCAGGGTCGATGATGGGTCTGGGACGGAGGCGTCACTGGTGCCTTGCCGCGACCCGCAGGCGGTACGTCGACCCTCGCGAGATCAGGCCGGAGACCCCGTCCCTTCTTCCACCCCGGACCTCCACCGAACCACCCGACACCGGCCGGTCCCCCAGTCAGGCGCCGCCTGTCGCTGGGTGCGTAGGGCGCTGACCTGCAGGAACACGGCTGCGCTGGTCTCCGGCGACACCGTCCACCATGGCACTGGTCCGAACCCCAGTCCGCGGGCTGGGAGTTCGATCCCCACGGCGCCCACCAGTGCTTTTTCGGGCGCCGAATGGAGCGGACCCTCGCGCAGGTAGAACTGCACAGTCGCCACCGGCAGGAGCCGCGCTCGGCCAGCTCGAAGATCCACATGCCGCCATCTCGACATTGCCGTGAAACTACCCAACATTGTCGAGTGCAACTATCCAAGGTTGAGGAGCTCGACATGGAACTGATCCTGAGCGATGAGTCGCGCGTGTTGGCGGGCATCTTGTTGATCGCGCTGGTCACCGTGGAGACCGGCGGGCTCTACCTGCTGAGCCTCGTGCGTGGCAACCAGCAAGCGACTCCGTTCCAGCTGGCCTTCGCCAGGGCCGGGCACGGCCACGCCGGAGTGCTGTTGTTGCTGGCGCTGCTGTGCCAACTGTTCGCCGAAGCCACCGACCAGACCGGTGTGCTCGACCTGCTGTCGCGTTCCGGCGTGGCGGTCTCGGCCCTGCTCATGCCCGGTGGCTTCTTCTTGTCGTCCATGGGTGCCGGGCGCGAGAAGCCCAACCGCCTGATCGTGCTTGTCTACGTCGGCGCCGGCCTGCTGGCGATCAGCCTGCTGAGCTTGGGGATAGGGCTGCTGACCGCACGCTGAGCAGCTCGGGGACCCGGTCCGCCTTGCGGATCACCCGCGAGATGATCGGTGAGCGAAGTCCTGGCGGTCAGCGGCCGACGCAGGGCCTGGCACTGAGCAGGATCCGCCGCCGGCCCGCACGTGTTGGACCGGTTGGACGTCCTCGCCCTGCACACCACGGCCCGGTGCAGGCGCCTGTGGCGCGGTCCACGACGTCCTGGCTGCCGCTGTGAAGCACGGGCGGTCCGGTGCATCACCCTTCGGGGGCCCTTTTTTGCGAGCAGGGCTCCGCCGGCTGCGTGGACGTCATAGCGTGCGCGCATGGCGGTGATGGGGCATGACCAGGCGGTACTGGCGGCGATGGTGCTGCTGAACGAGATGCGGACCGAGCGGGCGCTGCGTGAGGTGAACGCCGGGGCCATCAAGCAGGTGGCGGACTTGGCGCAGATGTCGGTGGCCGACCTGGTCGCGCAGTCGTTCGCGGCGCCGCCGCCGCCATTGACGCCGGAGCAGACGAAGGCCGCCGTTGACGTGATCCTGTCGGCGGTGGAACTGCCGGACGGTCAGGCGTTCGGGCAGAGCCAGTACCGGCAGCTGCCGGCGACGCCATGGCCGGGGGCGCGCGCGCAACCTGCCGCGGCCCCTCGGCCCAGGCTGCGGATCCCCGGGGCCGACACGGTCGCCGGTGGCGGCGGCGTAGGGCGGCGCCGGAGCCCGAAGAACCCGCACCGGCCGGACTGGAAGGTGGACCCGTTCGGTTTCGCCTCAGACATCGTCGCGGCCTGGATGTACCCGCAGATCGGCCACCAGGTGCGGATGAGCCGGTTCCCGTGGTGGTGGGGCAAGGTCGACGGCGGACCGGCGGAGATCAAGAGCCACCTCGAGTGGGAGATGAACGTCGTCCGGGCGTGGCGGTTCGGGAACGCGCAGCAGAAGCAGACCGCGCTGGCGAACCTGTCCGCGGCATGGCAGTGGGTGAACGAGAACCAGGTCGGCCCGAACCGGTCGGTCTGACCTGCCCGTCCCGGCACACCTGGCGGGTGTGGCGAACCAGCAGTGCTGCACGGGTCGTCGCCCTCAGCGGCGAAGGAACCTGGCCGGTAGGCGCCCGGCCTCAACCATCCACGCAAGGGTGTCGCGCACCGAGTCCTCGAACGGTCGGGCCGCGACGCCGAGTTCCCGCTCCGTGGTGGACGAGTCGAAGCGGGTGTCGCGCAGGGCGATCTCGACACCCTCGCGGTCGGCGGGGTAGCGCCAGCCCGTCGGCAGCCGCGACTGCACGGCGTCGACGGCGCGCGTCGTCGCGACCGCAACGGGAGGGGGCAGCGGTATGTGCGGACGCCGCCGGCCGGTGGCAGCGGACACCGCGGCGAACAGCTGTCGCCCGGTCACGTGGTGGCCGGGCACGACGCAACGTCGCGGGCCCCGGCCCTTCTCCACGACTCCCGCCACGACGGCGGCGGTGTCGCGGACGTCGACCGAGTGCAGACCACCGGAGGGCCAGAGCGGGAACAGCCCCCGTGCCACCCAGGCCAGCCGGACGGTCTGCTCGCCGCGGTAGGGGTCGCGCGGCCCGTAGACGGCCCCGGGATACACGATCGCGACCGGCTGGCCGGCAGCTTGCAGCTCGCGGGCGACTTCCTCCGCGGCGACCTTGGAGCGGCTGTAGGGCAGCGGGATGTCACCGAGCGGCAGTTCGGGGCTGGAGCCGCCGTGACGGGTCAGGGCCACCGTGCTCGAGATGTACACCACCGGATCACAGCCCTGTTCGAGCGCCTTGGTCAGCACGAGCCGGGCAGCCGCGGCGTTGGTGTCGAGCATCTCCGCCGACCGACGCGGGTCGAAGGTGAAGACCGCGGCTGCGTGCACCACCGCGTCGCGGTCGTCGAGCGCCCGGGTCACCGCATCGGCGTCCAACACGTCGCCGACGACCACGGCCTCGGGCCCGATCTCCACGTCGTGGGGGCCGAAGGTGGCCGCCACCTGCTCCCGCCGACGGACCAGCAGCCGGACGTCGTGCCCCCGCTCGAGCAGGGCCAGGACGATGTGGGAGCCCACGAAGCCGGTGCCGCCAGTCACGAGGATGCGCATCGCCTGAGGCTCGCGGTCGGCGGCGCACCCGTCAACCAGGCGGCTCGACCGAGCCGCGCGACGGCTCGGTCCCGATGTCCCGGAAGGGCACACACTCGGATGAGGACCGCTAGGCGCGCTGTACCTGATCGAGGCGTGCAGCGAGCTTGTCGAGCGCCATCGCCCATCCGGCGGCACCCGGGGATTCGGCGGGAACCCCTGCGTGGGTCAGGACCATCTTGGTGCCGCCATCGACGTGCTCGAGCTCGACACTCACTTCGGTCGTGGTCGGGTGACCCGCGGGCATGCCCATCTGCTCCGCTGACATCACGTTGCCCTGCTCGTCGGACATGGAGTCGGTGTAGACGAGGCGCTGGTTCTCAACGACCTCGAGGTACTCGCCGGTGAACCACATCTTCATCGTGCCGTCCGGCGTCGTCATCTCCATGCACAGCAAGCGGATGCCGCCCACACGCACATCCATCGTGGCCACGGGGATGGTCGCCCCGCCGGGGCCGTACCACGCTGCGAGGTGGTCCGGTTCTGTCCACATCCTCCAGATCAGATCCGCCGGCGCTCTGAGAGTCCGCTCGATCACCATGCTCTGGCCGCCGCTGTCATCCGTCATCGGGACCGCCTGTCTCTCGATGTTGGTGGTCCTGCCCAAGGTACGTGTCCATCCGGTCGAAGGGCGCCTCCCAGATGGGTCGGTACCGCGTCGACCGTGGCAAGGCAGGCTCTACACACACGATGACCACCCGGCCTACAGCCCGAGCATGAAGGCGTTGCGGACGGCGTCGATGACGGCATGCGCCAGGCCCGGGCCGGCCAGGTTGCGGTGACGTCGCCACGCGATCGACAGGGGCACACCGATCAGGACGTGCACGACGACGAGCTCCACCACCAGCAGCGGCAACGGCAACGAGAGCCCGCTCGCAACCGGAAGGTGCCACAGCCCCCACAGTGCGGAGACGAAGACGGCGGACTGCCATCCGCGAAGCTCACCGTCGTGGTGCACGTGGGCGTCGAGGGCTCCACGGAACGCGACCTCTTCGAGCAGGAACGTGGCCGGGAAGTACAAGGCGGTGTATGTGGCGATCGCGGAAACCGCCGCCATCGCTGGGAGCGGTGTCCCGGTGGCGATGTGCAGCACCCCGTACACGATCGCCATGCCGCCCGCCCCGACGGCAATCGGTAGGGCTGCTGAACGCAGCGCAGCGAGCCACGAGCTGGCGCGCAGCGAGAACGCGGCGCAGACGGCGCCGGCCATGGCTGCTAGGTACCAGCCGAGCAGGGTCCAGTCGCCCACCGCCAGAGCCTGTGCGGCGTGGTACCCGGGGACGATGGCCAGAACCACTGCGATCGCAGCACCCTGCCTACCCAGCGCGAACCGGGTTGTGTCGGCAGCGAACAGCTCGCGCAGCGGCCGGCGGCGCACGAGCAGCTGGAAGCCGATGGTCAGCGGGATTCCCAGGAGCAGGTAGCCGTTGTCGCCGATGGGCAGCAGGTAGCCTGCGGCCACCCAGATGCCCACGAACGCAACCCCTTCGATGATGCGCCGGCGCCTGGACGTAGGGGCGCCCGGCTGCCGGGCTTCCCGAGTGGCGTTGCCCAGGGGGCTGGGGTGGTGGATGGTCATCACAGTCATCTCCGTTCTGCGTACGCGTGTGCCACGTGGTGGGTTGTGGCTCTTCGCATCTGGCGCGTACGACGCCGGCGAGGGCGAGTCTCTACCGGGCGGGGAGCGGGGTCTGCGTGCGGGCCCAGGCGACGACGTCGCTGATGGCCTGGACCGCCGCGACAGCGCTGGCGGTGTCGTCGAGCACGGCCGCGTGGGTGACGTCGACGACACTGTGCGAGCTGTTGCTGGACAGGGTGGCCAACTGGTCCTGGGCGCTCCCCCAGCCGGGCGTCCTGGTCAGCTCGTCCTGGCTGGTGAGCACGACCAGCGGCTTGGCGCCGAGGGTGGTCAGCGCTTGTGCCTGACGCATCGCGGTCTGCAGCTGTCCCTGTTCGTCGCGCACGTTGGTCAGGCCGCGAGGGCTCGCAGAGAACGACGCGACCTGGGCCGCCGCTGGTGAGGGCAGCGTGGACGCCGACGACGCGAGCTGTCCCAGTCCCGTGCGGGCCACGGTCGGCAACATGGCGACGACTCGCCCCATGACCGCGGACGTCGCGGCGAAGGAGGGCACAAGCTCCACCTGACGTGGACTCGAGCTGTCGAGCAGGACCATTCCCGAGACCTCGTCGGGGTAGGTCGCGGCGTAGTTCAGTCCGTACACGCCACCGCTCGAGTGCCCGACGAGCACGAACGGGCCGCTCTCGTGGGCAGACTCGAGCAAGGCGTGCAGGTCCCGTGCCGTCTGGGTCCCGTCCGCGGGGTGCGGCGAACTGTCGCTCCAGCCCTGCCCGGCGCGGTCGTAGGCGCACACGCGGGTGGTCCGGGCGACGGTCGGCGCGATGCGCGCCCAGTACGGCGACATCTCCCCCATGCCACCGACCAGCACGACGGTCGGGCTCCCGCTTCCGGTGCAGTCGAGGTGCAGCCGGTACCCGCCGACGTCGTGCAGCTGCCCAGGCATGGCGTGGTTGTCGGCGTCGCGAGCCAGCGCAACGCTCTCGTAGGCGCCGCCGACGCCGGCGAGGAGCAGAGCGCCCAGGACTGGGGCCACCGTCCACAGCTGCCGGCTGTCCAGGTCCCTCCAGCTCTGGCGTGCCATCCATGCGGTGAGAAGGAGCAGGAGCGGCGGCCACACCCAGCCGGCAGCCGTCAACGCGGCGTTGCCGGGCGCGAGCACCATCAGGGCCAGACCGGTCAGGGACATCGCCACGGCAGGCACGAGCGCCCAGCGCAAGGGGCGGCTCGTCAACCGCGCGGACAGGACCGCGAGCATGGCCCAGCCGGCACTCGCTCCGAGGAGTGCCATCGCGGTGACGACGTACTCCTCGGCACCGCCCGCGACACCGACGGTGAGGATGAGCATGAGCAGGGCACCCGCGCCGAGGGAGCCTGCGATGACCCGCTTGACGGGTCCGCTGTGGGAGCGGGCTCCCCGGTCGACGACACTGCCCTCGGGCCGGGCTCCTGCGGTGCGGGTGATGGTCATGGCGAGTCCTTCTTGGGTGGTCCGGTCGGTGCTAGGACCCTGCCTGCCACCATGGACTGCTCGCACCGGCACAATGGCCGGGATCGGTCCACGAATCGCCGGACGGGACTGCGGCGAGAAGAGCAAGGGCTGGTCGAGCTGCGCGCGCAGGAGCCGGGTGCTGGCGATGGAGATCGAGAACCTCGAACGCGTCAGAGCCTTCGCCCCCCGGCTAGGACACCGTGCCGGGTGAGGTCGTCACGTCATCGCGACGAGAGGTCACGACGCCGGCGGAGCAGTCGAGGGTCGTCAGTCAGGGGCGGAAGGCGGAGCCGGCGCGATCCAGAGCGCCGTCCGTGACGGGAACCGCCCCGCGCCGAACCGCTCGGACCAGCTCGGCGTGGTCGGCTTCGGTCTGGTCCGCATAGGCCCGAGCGAAGTGGGCCATCGCCCGTTCCAGCTTCTTGGAGCGGCCGGCGTACCCCGCGATCATGGAAGCGCCGCTGGTGCGAGCGTGACCCTTGGCCAGCAGGTGTCCGACGATGCCGGCGTAGTCGGCCAGCGCCGCGGGGTCGATGGCGTCGAGCGGGATGGTGCCTTTCATGTTCCGGAACTGCCGAACGTAATACTGTCGCTCGCCGACGGTGGTCCACCCGAGGAGTGGGTCACTCACCGTCTGCAGGGCCTGCTGGTACTCCACCACTCGCTGGCCCTGGTGAGCGTGCCAGGCCGACTCGCCGTGCACGTGCGCTGCCAGCACCGATCGACGCGCCTGCTTCAGCTGGAGGAACAACACGTCCTCCGGGCTGCTGCCCTCGAGCAGCGCCACGTAGGCACGCAAGCCGACGCTGCCGACGCCGACGACCTTGTGAGCCGTGTCGACCAGGGTGTAGCCGCCCAGGACCCGCCGCCAGTGCGGGGCCAGGGTGGTCAGGTACTCATCCAGCGCGGCGGCGATCAGTCCACTGTCCCGCTCGGAGACGTGGGTGATCAGAGGCGGCTCGTCCACGATGTGCCGACGCCCCTGATGCTCGCGGGTGAACCGTGGCAGCGCGCGATCACTGGTCCGGTTCCGGGCCCTCTCGGCGGAGCGCCCGATCTCGGCCCGGAGCGTCTTCTCGGTGGCGGTCTCGTGCAGGCGCTTGACGTCCAGACGGTTGTAGGAGCGCATGAGCAGAGGCTGCTCTGCCAAGAAGTTCACCTCCGCCCGGTACGCCGACACGCACGATCTGACGGCATCGGCGCACTGCTGCTCGCTGGAGGAGTTCTCCCGCCCGGCCACCCAGATGCTGGCAACGAGTCGCCGAAGGTCCCACTCCCAACCACCCGGATGGGCCTCGTCGAAGTCATTGAGATCGATCACGAGCTCGCCCTCTGGCGAAGCGTAGAAACCGAAGTTCCCCAGGTGCGCGTCGCCGCAGATCACCGGGGTGATCCCTGTGGCCGGCAACCCGGCGACGTCCTCGGCCATCACGATGGCGGTGCCCCGCAGGAAGCCGTACGGCGAGCTGACCATCCGGCTGACCCGGATCGGGATCAGGTCGTCCACTCGACCCCGATGTGACTCCTGGATCAGCTGGACCGGGTCCCGCCGGCCGACCGACGCCTCCCATCGCCCCAGGGACTTGCGGGGCACCTGCTTGCGCAGCGCTCGGCCGAGGGCGAATCGTTCCCGCCGAGACGTCGGTCGCTTCCGCAGCGAGCCGAACGCCTCGCCCCCGGCCATAGCCAGGACGGTGTGTCCTCCAGGGCCGTTGGTCACGTCGTCACCTCCACCACCGGACACGTCTCGTTCTATCAGAGTCCCTGCTGCCGGTGGCATGTCCAGCGGATGCCGGTCACACCTCGTGGAAGGGACAGGGACGGGACAGCCGGCGCGCAACGACGCTGTGTCAGGCGGTCGTCGCGACCACTTCGAACGACCGGATGGGGGCACTGATCGGACCGGGCCCGAAGTGACGCAGCAGAGCCCCCTCCGCGATCTTGGTCGCCTCCGCGAGAACCAGCGTGTCGTGGTTCTCGATCGCGGCTCGGAGTGGCGTGCCCTGGCAGTAGGCGGTCGCGGCTTCGGAAGGGGTGGTCCTGCCTGTTCCGTCTACGGTCGTGATCGTCATGTCCGGCATGCCGGCACGTTCGAGATCGGCCCGGATCTGACTCGGGGAGAAGTAGCCGTGTGGGGTCCGGCTCATGAACACCAACGGGTGCTCCGGTGCGGCGTCGATGAGCGCGGACTCGATCACGTACGGGACCTCGTTGTTCTCGATCCTGTCCCAGACATTGAAGATGAAGGACCCACCCGGTCTGAGAACTCGACGGGCCTCCCGATAGCCGCGGACACGATCGGGAAAGAACATCACGCCGAACTGACAGACGACCGAGTCGAAGGCCTGATCCTCGAACGGTAGGGCGAGCGCGTCGGCCTGCTGCCACTTCACGCTCGCGCCATCCGGGGTTCGCGCCGCCGCCGCATCAAGCATGGGCTGGTTGAGATCAGTAGCGGTGATGCTCGCATCCGGGCAGCTGAGGACCAGTGCGCGCGTGAGTGCGCCTGTACCTGCGGCTGTCTCGAGGATGTCGCTCGGGCCGGCGTCCGCAACAAGGGCCGCCAACCTCGTGGCCGCGGCCCGAAAGATCATGGGTACGAGTAGTCGTTCGTAGACCTCGGGGATCGCCCCGACGAAATGTGCGTCTCCGCTCACCTCGCGGGCTTCAACCATCTCCTCAACGTACTCCCGTTCGATTGAGTGGAGAGCACCTCTGTGCGGGCCTGCCCCCACCAAGCGGAATCCGACGAATCAGCTTGTCCAGAGTGTCGGGACAGTGGCTCCTGGGGTGGCACCATCTGGGGAGGGCACGGTGAGCCTGTTCCGTCCGGAGTGCTTGGACGCATACAGCGCCGCGTCCGATGTCGCCAACAGCATCTCGGTGCTGCTGATCGAACGGTCGGTCGTGGAGGCGCCGCCCAGGCTGACGGTGACGCTGACCTCGGTCGTGGCGACCGGTACGCGCGCCGAGGCGACCGCGAGCCGGATCCGCTCGCCGATCTCGCTGACGTCCGCCGCACTCGCGCCGGGCAGGAGTACCAGGAACTCCTCGCCGCCGGTGCGGATGAGGACGTCGCCCTCTCGCAGCGCGGTCCGGACGACCAGGGCGGTCTCTCGGAGCACCCGATCTCCGGCGAGGTGCCCGTGCTCGTCGTTGACCGCCTTGAAGTGGTCCAGGTCCAGCGACAACACACCCACGGGACTGTCTCCCCGGATGGCCCGCGCCCACTCCTCGTCGAGTCGCTGCAGCCCGAATCTGCGGTTGTAGGTGCCGGTCAGGGGGTCGATCGCGGCCAGCTGCTGGAACCGTTCGTGGGTCAGCACGTTGTTCAGGGCGACCGATACGGGGTCCGCGAACGACCGGAGAAGCTGGACCTGCTCCGGAGCCGGGGCGACGGCGAAGGCGAGGATGGCGACGCCGACCGGGACGGAACGGAACCGGAGAGGCAGGACGAGGACCGTGGCTGGCCGGAAGTCGACCAGCGTGGCACTGACCTGAACCTGGGCGTCGATGCTCAGTTCGACGAGCTCGTCCGAGGCGAGCGCACCCAGGACTGCCGGGTCCTCGGCCAGGGTGAACCCTCGCAGCCGGTGGGTCGACGACGCCTCCAGCAGGCCGTCCCGGACCACTCCCAGGACCCCGGCGTCAGCCCTGCTGTGATGCAGCAGCGCGGCGAGCGTGGCAGGGGCGAACTCGTCGACCTCCAGATGGCGGGCCAGCGTCCTGCTCAGGTCCGTTCCGGCCTGTTGCACCTGGCGTGACAGCGACAGCGACGACACCAGATCATTGAATGACGATGCGGCCGCGCCCATCTCGTCGTCGGAGTCGACAGGCAGGCTGCACTCCTGCGGGGTGCAGCGAGCCCAGTCACCGCTGAACGAGGCCTCACGGATGACGTCGCCCACGTACTGCATCTGTCCGGAGAGGCTCTTGAGCCGACTGCCGACGACACGTCGAGCCAGCAGGTGGTTGACCAGGGCGAGCACCATGCCGGCAGCAACGCAGGCGAGGACGAACGGCGGCCGCAGCGCGAGCTCGGCGGGTACACCGAGCAGCAGCAGGACCGGCGGGAACAGCAGCCCGACCGCGATCCCGAGCCCCAGCATCCACAACGCGAGATCGGTGAAGACCTTGCGGGTCATACGCGGCATGGACTGGGCACCTCCCCGAATACGTCTGTGACCCTTTTCGGTCGAACCAGGCGGGCGCTTTAGCCGACCCACGGGCCCGTCTGCCAGGTGCGTCGAGAGGGCGGGGCCCGACCTGCAGGAAGGCGGCGACACCTGCCCTCGTCAGCCCGAGGCCGGCCGGGTCATCAGCCACATCGGTGGGCCGCCGTCGTAGAGCGGGCCCCCGGGCGGCGGTGTCAGGGCGAAGCCGTAGCGCTCGTAGTAGGCGACGTTGTCCGCCTTGCCCGTCTCGAGGTAGACGGACTCGACGGCCATGTCCGCCTCGGCGAGTCCGTCAGCCAGCAGCCGGGACCCGACGCCGCGGCCCTGGGCGTCGGGAGCGACGCCCAAGGCCTGCAGGTACCTGACGGGCATGGACGGGAACGCCGCGTCGATCGCGGCCCCGAACTGCTGGACGTCACGGGCCCGCCGGCCCAGCCGGACCAGCGGCAGCATGCGCGGCACAGCCCGGACCTGACGCCAGCCGCTCATCGGGTAGCGCCCCGGCGGTTGCCACACGGCGGCCCCGACGACCCGCCCGTCGAGGAAGGCCGCGCGCACATGGCGGCCCGAGTCCGCGAGCGCGACGGCGACGACGCACCGCAGAGCCGTGCGCCGGTGCCGCGCGTCCGGCAGCACGGCGGCCCAACCCGGATCATCGGCGAGGGCGTCCACCAGCACGTCCAGGGTGGCACGGAGGTCGCCGCCTGCCGGCGGACGGACCACGACGACGGCCACGTCACCGCCTCCTCCCGGATCGCCAGCCAGGCTACCGATGACCTCACGACGCTCTCGATCTACGTGTCGCGACGGCTCGGCTCAGGCCGAGGCCAGCCACTTGTCCGGCCCGAAGACCTCGTAGTGGATGTCTGCCTCGGGGATCTGCTGGTCGATCAGGCTGCGGTGCACGGACTCCATGAAGGGCAACGGGCCACACAGGTAGATCCGTGCGTCGGCCGGGATCTCCACGGTCCCGAGGTCGACCCGGCCGACGCGCAGGACGTCGCGGGTCGGCCGGACGCCGAGGTCCTCGTACCACCGGTGAAGTGTGGCAGCGGGCAACGCCCCCACGAGCTCCTTCAGCTGCTGGCGGTGGGCGTGCCGGGCCGGCGAACGGTCGGCGTGGAGCACCAGCACCTCGCGCGTCGAACCGGTGCCGGCCAGGTAGTGGAGGATGCCGATGATCGGGGTGATCCCGATACCGGCGGAGATCAGCACCAGCGGCGCATCGGAGTCTTGGAGGACCAGCTCGCCGAAGGGAGCCGACACCCTGATCTCGTCACCCTCGAAGAGATTGTCGTGCAAGAAGTTCGACACCTCACCAGCCGGCACGACCGCGCCGTCGTCGTTGCGGCCTCCCGGGACCGCCTTGACCGAGAACCCCCACTCGGTGACCCCCTGGGCGTGGGTGAGGCTGTACTGGCGGATCTGGCGGGCGCCGTCGGGCAGCGTCACCTGGACCGACACGTACTGGCCCGGACGAGCCTCCGGCAGAGGGCTGCCGTCGGTCGTGCCGAGGACGAAGGACACCGTGTCGGGGGACTCCTGCAGACGACGGCGCAGGACCAGGGTGCGCCACACGTCTCCGTCCGCAACGCCCGCCTCGGCGTACAGGCCTGCCTCGATCGTGACCAGCGACTTGGCCATGTGCCAGTAGACCTCGTCCCACGCCGCGGCGACCGCTGGCGTGACCGCGTCGCCCAGCACCTCCACGATGGCGGCGAACAGGTGCTCGTGGACGATCGGGTACTGGTCCTCGGTGATCCCGAGCGAGGCGTGCTTGTGCGCGATGCGGGCCAGCACCTCGAGCGGGTCGCGTCCGTCCTCGGCCACCAGGAGGGTCGCGTAGGCGGCTATCGCACCCGCGAGGGCGCTCTGCTGGTCACCCTGGGCCTGGTTCCCTCGATTGAACAGGTCGCGTTCGAGCTCGGGGTGCGCAGCGAACATCCGCGTGTAGAAGACCGGCGTGATGTCGCCGATGGCGGCACCGATGACGGGCAGCGTGGTCTTGACGACCTGGGCGGACTGGGTGGAAAGCATGGGGGCTCCGTTGGTTGTCGAGGGGGCAGCTGGTCGTGTCGTCGAGGCGGCGGGGACCCTGCTGACGCGCCGGGGAGGTCCGGGTGCCAGCGGGATCTGCCTCAGAGGACGCCAAGCCCAGAAGCAAGAAGTTGGGGACAGGCACAACGCCGATGGTGGTGAAGGCGTACTCCCCGTCAGATTGATGTCGCCCTACGGGAGCACCGGTCGTCTCGTAGAGGAAGTGCCGAAGGTCCCGTCCCAGCCCACGGACCTGCGCCGTGCCCGCGGTCGCCGACATGGCCACCGCGTTCTGTTCGACAGGGGCTTGGTGCCACGAGCGACAGTGACGCAGGCGCGGGACGCTGGTAGAACGGAGACAGGCACCCGGCACGAGGAGACGTGACATGCCAGGTCGAGTCAGGGTCGGTAGCGTCTCGGACCTCGCCGACGGGAAGCTGCACGCCGTGGACGCCGAGGGCACGTCAGTTGTCGTCGGTATCGCCGGGGACTCGTTGTGCGCGGCACGCGATCGCTGTCCACACATGGGCCTCTCCCTCACCAAGGGGCCAGGCGGCCTGAGATACGCCGACGGCCAGGTCGTCTGCCCGTGGCACAACTCCCGCTTCGACCTCGCATCGGGCGACAACCTCGACTGGGCGCGCGGCTTCGCGGGCAGGGACATGCCCCGCTGGTCGCGCAGACTCATCGCACTCGGCAGGAAGCCCTCGCCGCTGACGACGTACGACGTCATGGTCGAGGGCGACGACGTGTACATCGAGCTCTGAAGTCGTCGCCCCTGCCTGGGGGCCGTGCCTTCCACGACCTGAGCGGCTTCGGGTACGAGGGGGTCCGTCTGGCTCTCCGCCGTGGCCGCAGGATGGCTCTACGATCCGGGCATGGCCTCAGCCTCCGACTTCGCCAGGCTCGCCGTCCTCATCGACGCAGACAACACCACCCCCGCGATCATCGAGGCCCTGCTCGCCGAGATCGCGAAGTACGGCAGCGCCACGGTCAAGCGGGCCTACGGCGACTGGACCACGCCGAACCTTCGGGGCTGGAAGGAGGCGGTCAACGCCCACGCCATCCAGCCCATGCAGCAGTTCGCCTACACCTCCGGCAAGAACGCCACCGACAGCGCACTGATCATCGACGCGATGGACCTGCTGTACACCGGGAACCTGGACGGGTTCTGCCTGGTCTCCTCCGACAGCGACTTCACCAAGCTCGCCTCGCGGCTACGGGAGGCCGGCAAGACGGTGTACGGGTTCGGCGAGCCGCGGACCCCTCAGTCGCTCGTGGCCGCCTGCGACAAGTTCGTCTACCTCGACGTGCTGAGGCGGCCCGAGAAGCCGAAACCCAGCGAAGGCACCTCAGCCCCCACGGCCCCAGCACGCAGGAGCACAGGCGACCTCCGCGCGGATACCAAGCTGGTCAAGCTGCTGCGGGAGGGGATCGACGCGGCGTCGGACGACGACGGCTGGGCCAACCTCAGCGGCGTGGGTTCATACGTCGCCAAGCAGGCGCCTGACTTCGACTCTCGCAACTGGGGCTACGCGAAGCTGGTCGACCTGGTCACCGCGCTCGAGCTCTTCGAGGTCGATCGGTCCGCGGGACCGGGAGTGAAGGTGCGTGAGCAGCCCACGCGCCGGCCGGCGAAGAAGACAGCAGCCACGAAGACGGCCTCCAGGAGCGCCACGTAGGACGTGGCGCTCGGATCCGGGCTCGCCCTCGCGACTGTCGCGTCGGCCACGACTGCGCCCGTGCTGCAGCGGCCACAGCGGACGCCCCGTGTCGAGATGCACGGAACGGTGGTCTTCGCGGACGGCCCGGAGTCGACGACCTGGACCCGTTCGGGCACAGCACCAACGGCTACCCGTCCAACGCCTTGGTGCTCTCGGTGGGGCAGTCGAGCGTCCAGCTCAAGCCGCCCGGGACTCGGTGGGAGACGGTGTCGCGATCCCACGGACGACTGCCGATGAGTTGAAACCCTTCACGATCAGCCAACCAGCAAGCACCATCTCGTTCACGGCCAGTGGGATGACAACAATGGCCTCCACCAAGGCATCTGGGGCCCCAGAGAAGGCTTCGAGCAGGACCAGTGCGGTTCCCACCAGCATCCACATCGCCGCCACGAATCCCCACGTCGACAGGAATCGTGGGACGAGCCTCGACCTGTACAGCATCGAGTAGAGAATCAGTGCGCCGACATCGAAGACGAGCACGTACAGGATGAAGGTGCCATCAATACCGGCTAGAACGCCGTCCCCCACGGCCCGAACTTGGGAAGCTTCCGTACCCGTCGAGCCCAAGTAGTTCCGGCTGACGTCGATCAGCGAAAGCAGCTCCGCTTCGATGCCGATGAGAAGCGCTGCCTCAAGCAATCTGAAGCCGACATAGGCGAGGGCGAGGCCTTCGTGCCACCTCTTGAGCACAGGGAAGAGGAACATCCCGATGAGCGGTATCGCCAGAACACACACGAACTCGAGCAACACTCCGAGTCTGACAGCTACCCGATCGGGATAGGCGCTCTCCGCGTAGTCCGAGGATCCCACCGACGGCCCGTAGATGGCGCCACCAATCAAGTACAGCACCGTAGCTACGACGAACAGAACGCCGACGATGGTCGCAGTCCGTCTGTCACCGTCCAGCTGTTCCCCGCTGCGCATCCTGCCCCTCCTCGATGAACCCGGTAGAGAGCGCCGGTCATTGGGCCTCGCCTTCACTGACAACAACACACGTCAGTCTGTGAAAGTCAGGGGCGAACGTCCCATCGCTCCCCCGTTCGCAACGGATGTGCGGCAAGGGGGGACAACCATGACGGCCGGTGCCGACTAGTCCTTCCGGCGACGAGGAATTCGAGACTGCCTCTCCCCCTACACATGTGCCGACAGAGAATCCGACCAGTGGCGCGGCAGGGTGTGTGCGCACCGAGCCTGGCTCGAGACCACGCGGGTACCGCCGATACGAGTAGCGCACCCACCCCTCAGGGCCGAGGAGCACCGAGACCGGGCGCCGCTTCGCCGGCCTCATGTCAGGGCTGACGTGGGCAGCACGACCTAACCGTCGCGGCCGGACGGGATGGTGCAGCTCTGCCGGTTGCGGAACCGACGGCGAACGGCCCACAGCAGGAGCCCGATGGCCAGCAGGGACAGGACCGGCTGGACGGGCTCGAACCACTGGAGCGCGCCACTCGTGCCGAGGGCGAGCAGAACCAGCTTGTTGCACACGGGGCAGCCGACCGCGAAGAAGGTGACGAAGCCTCCCAGCGCCCCGGCGCGCCGGTCGTCCGTCCACGCGTCGGCATCGGTCGGCGCCTCGGCGACGTAGGTGGACACCAGGACACCGGTCAGCGCGCTCGTCGCGAGCAGGGCCGGCCACGACCACCACGTGGGTGGGATCTCACGCGAGAAGAACTGGGTGTCGATGAGGTCGGTCGGGATCGCCACGACCAGGCAGGTCGCCACGGCGGCAGCGATGCCGGCAGCGATCTTCCGGGCGAGGCGGCGGTTCTCGCGGTGGCTCGTCCCTTCGCGTTCGTCCAGGTCGGCGTTCATGGGTCATGCCTCCTGTCGGGGACGACGTGCGTCACGGGCTCGGCGCTGCTCGGGTCGGCGGCCGACTGAGTGCCCTGGTCGGCCTGCCCCGCCGCGCCGGGGTCGCGCCAACGGCGCCACACGACAGCGGCCAGGATGGTAGCGAGCACGAGCAGGACGGCGATCTCCAGGCCGCCCCCGGGCAGGGTGAGCACCCACTCCTGCGCCCGGGACTCCATGTCGGTGCTGCCACCCAGGCCAAGGACCCCGCTGAGGCCGGCCGTTCCGTCGTACGCGAGGAAGACGAGGCCGACCAGCACGAAGACCGCCCCGGACAGCATCGAGGTGGTGTGCAGACGCAGCCGACCGACGGTGATCTCACGGCCCCTGAGCCAGCGTCGGCGGCCCAGGTCGAACCGGTCCCACAGCAGGGCGAGCACGAACATCGGCGCAGCCATCCCCAGTGCGTAGACGGCCAGCAGGACGCCACCGGTGACCGGCTCGCCCGAGGTGGCCGCGATCGTCAGGACCGCCCCGAGGATCGGGCCCGCGCAGAACCCGGCCAGCCCGTACACGGCCCCCAGCGCCAGGACGGACAGCACTCCACCACCGGAGGCCAGGCGACCGCCCGCGCGGCCGCGAAGGCGGTCAAGACCCGGGATGGCGAACCCGCCACCGAGCAGCTGGACCACCCCGAGGCCGACCACGGCCCAGCCGGCCACCGTGATCAGCTCCTGGCGGTGCCCGTAGAACAGCGCCGACACGGCGCCGGACCCCACGCCGAGCGGCACCAGCGTCAGGCACAGCCCGACCCAGAAGACGGTCGTGCGCACCACCAGGGCGCGAGGGTCGGAGAAGGCGTACGCGAAGAAGGACGGCAGCAGCAGGGCGCTGCACGGGCTGAGGAGGGCCAACGCGCCACCGAGGAAGGCTGCGACCAGGCCCAGCTCGCTCATCGGCTCTCGTCCTGCGCCGCCTCGATCGCCGCGACGAAGGTCTCCAACGGCTGGGCTCCCACCACCGGCTGCCCGTTCAGCACGAACGTCGGCGTGCCGGTCACGCCGAGCTGTTGGCCCTCGGTGAAGTCGGTGGCCACCGCCTGAGCGGTCGCGGGGTCGTTCATCGTGGTCTCGAACCGGTCGAGGTCCAGATCGAGTCCGCCAGCGAGCTCGAGCAGCTTCTCCCGCGTCAGCTGTCCGCTCTTCGGAGGAAGGTCGAGCGCGTACACGGCGTCGTGGAACTCCCAGAACTTTCCTTGCTCACCTGCGGCCCGCGCCGCGGCAGCCGCGAGCTCGGAGTCCGGTCCGAAGTAGGGGAAGTCCCGCCACTCGATCCTCAGCACCCCGGTGTCCACGAAGCGCTCGACCAGCTCCGGTTCGGTGTCGCGGGCGAACTTGCCGCAGAAGGGGCACTGGAAGTCCGAGTAGGAGACCAGGACAACCGGTGCGTCGACCTCACCCATGGCCAGGGGGTCCTCGGGATCCCTGCGTGGGAGGTCCATCAGGACCTGTCGTGCCTCGTCCGCCGACGGATCGTCCGACTCAGCAGTCGATGTCGACTCGGTGGTCGGTTCTGTCCCCGCCCCGGTGCTCCAGGGCGGGTTCAGTGCCAGCGCCACGCCGAGGAGGACGATGACCACCCCGAGAGCGGCCGCAGGCACCGCTACTGATCGGCGTGACCTCGCCCCGGTCGTGCTCGTACTCCCCTGCACAGCGCCTCCCGTGTACGTATGTCCGGACATCTACCATCGCGACAAACCAGCTCAGAATGCAAGCTGGGTCGATGAGGGGGTCCTGCGCGCACCCCGACGCGCCAGCGACCCGACGTTCGCCCCGTGGGAGCATCAGCGGGTGCGCCCCGTCCCCGTCCCGGTAGACCACCCGGACCTGGCTCCGGCACGTGCCCGGCTCGCGATGCCGCTGGCTGCCACCGGCCCCGAGGCGGCGGCCGCCGGCACCAGCGTGCACACCTGGGACGAGCTGGTCGACCCCAGGAGCGGGTTGCTGGACCGTGTGGCATCCGACTGGGCGCGCCGCGGCGGCTTCGACGACGACCGCCGCCCCTGGGTGCTCACGGTCTTCGGACTCGCGCACCAGGTGACCCATGCCAGCGTCGCGTACCTGCTGCTCACCGAACGCGTGCTCGACCTGGCTGGGCTCCGGGTGCGGCTGCGTCACGGTGACGCCGGGACGGCCCGCGCAGCAGGACTCGTCCTGGCCGACCCGGCACCGGCGTGGACCGGGACGCGGCCCGAGCTGGTGACCTGCTGGTGGAAGCAGGTCAGGATGGCCATGGAGCCGTTGGTGGAACGAGCCGCCACGCACGGCGTCCGGGAACAGGTCGGCTGGGGCGAGCCGGTCGGACTGGCGACGGTCGCCTGCCACACGCTCGGCGCCGCCGGCGTGCCAGGGGCGCGCGAGCTCGCCGAGCAGCTCGCCGCCGCCACCGGTCGCCCCGGGCTCACCGCGATCGAGGACGACCAGTACGGCGACGCGCCGGGTTGGCAGGCGCGGCGCACGACCTGCTGCCAGTGGTGGCAGTCGCAGCACGACGCCCACTACTGCCTCGAGTGCCCCCTCCACCGCTCCCCTCGCGCGGCCGTCGACCCGCTGCCGGTCGAGCACTGAACTCCTGCCCGGCGGGCGCCCGTCCGGCGTCAGACGTCGTGGACGCTACCGACCCCCACCCTCGTGCCGCTGCTCCCGCGCGAGCATCCGCTCAGCGACTCGCTCCTCGAACCGCCGCCCGTCGATCAGGTACGCCAGGACGTGGAAGGCCAGCGCCAGAGCCCAGAACAGGATGATCCACGAGGCCCACTGGACACCGCCGCGTCCGACCCACAGGTCCAGCACGACGAAGAACACGCTGAGCACCAGGAAACTCCCTGCGTGCCAGATGACGCCGGTCAGGTAGTGAGCCCGCTTCCGCAGGCGCTCCTCGTGCGTGGTGGTCATGGCCGTGCCTCCTCATCGCCGGATCCCAGCCTGGCCGGTTCGGGCGGCACACCCCAGAGACCTTCGTCCCGCCGACGGCACCGCTCGCCACCCACGCACCCACCCTCCTCCCGGGGAGGCGGACCTTGCTCTACCTGGTGATGCTAGGTACCTTGTGACCCGTGGTAGTCACGTCGGACGTTCTCAGCCAGCTCCGACGCGGAGCCCTGGAGTACTGCGTCCTGGCGCTGCTGGCCGAGAAGCCCCGCTACGGCTTCGATCTCGTCCGTGAGCTCGGGGCGCTCGACGGGATGGTCACGGGCGAGGGCACCCTCTACCCCCTCCTCTCGCGGCTGCAGAAGGACGGGCGGCTCACCAGCTCCTGGCGCGACTCAGACACCGGTGGCCCTCCCCGCAAGTACTACGGCGTCACGGCCCGGGGAGGACGCGCCCTGGACGACTTCGTCGCGGAGTGGGGGCGCTTCCGCGACACGGTGGACCACATCCTGGAGAAGGGCACGACATGAACACCACCAAGCACCACCGGCTGGCGGACGACTACCTGCGGCGCCTCGAGCGCGCGGCGCAGCGGCTTCCTCGCGGCGACCGTGACGAGCTGGTCGCCGAGATCCGCAGCCACCTCGACGCGGGCCTGCCGCCGGACGCCGGCGAGGCGGAGGTCAGGAACCTCCTCGCCACCCTCGGCTCGCCCGAGGAGATCGTCGCCGCGGCCGGCGTCGTCCGCCCCCCACAGCGGCGCGGGCTGCGGGAGATCGCAGCGCTGCTGCTGCTGGTGACCGGCTTCCCTCCGGTGATCGGCTGGCTGGCCGGCGCGGCGCTCCTGCTGTGGTCGCCCCTGTGGACCCGTTGGCAGAAGGCCCTGGGCCTGCTTGTCTGGCCGGGCGGCGCGGCGCTCGTGGCCGGTCTGGTCGTGGTCTCCGCTCGCGGCGGGGTGTGCACGGGTCCCGTCGGTGCCCCCGGGGCGCTCAGCTGCACCGACCCGGCGACCTCGTGGCTCCCTCTCACGCTCACCACCCTGCTGCTCCTGGCTCCCGTGGGGGTGGCGGTCTACCTCCTCATCGCCGCTGGCCGGCAGTCTGATCCCGCCTGACAGAAGGACGATCTGGCGATTCTGACGGGCGGTCGCCCCTGGCATGCGCCTCGATCTCGCCGGCTAGCCGGCGCTTGTCGTCGTCCTGCATGAACGACGCTCGAACGGACGTGAGCGCGAGGTCGGTGATCCCCTGCTCGTCGAGGCCGAGCAGCCCCGCTGCGATCTCGTACTCCCGGTTCAGGGTCGTGGCGAACATCGGGGGGTCGTCTGAGCCGATCGTGACCAGCAGGCCGGCTTCGCGCATGCGAGCCAGGGGGTGCTCGTCGAGCGAAGCGACGGCACGAGTGGCGACATTCGAGGTGGGACACACCTCCAGCGGGATCTGCCGCTCCGCAAGGTGGGTTAACAGCGCCGGGTCGTGCACCGAGGTGGTGCCGTGTCCGATTCTCTCGGCACCCAGGTGCTCGACAGCGTCCCAGATCGTCTGCGGTCCAGTGGTCTCGCCGGCGTGGGGCACGCTGTGCAGACCGGCAGCCCGTGCCCGGGCGAAGACGTCAGCGAACTGTGGACGGGGGACGCCGACCTCGGGACCCCCCAGGCCGAAACCGACGAGCGCGGCGGGTCCGTGGTCGAGGGCGTAGCGCACGGTGTCCTCGGCAGCAGGCAGCCCGAGCTCACCTGGGATGTCGAAAACCCAGCGCAGGACTACGCCGAGATCTCGCTCAGCGGCCAGCCGCGCGTCCTCGATCGCCTCCACGAACGCCTCGATGGCGATCCCGCGCACCACTGACGTGTGAGGCGTCACGGTCAGCTCGGCGTAGCGGATGTTCTGCGCCGACATGTCCCGAGCCACCTCGTAGGTCAGCAGGCGCACGTCGTCGGGTGTGCGGACGAGGTCGACGACGCTGAGGTAGAGCTCGATGAAGTGCGCGAAGTCGTGGAAAGTGAAGTAGTCGGCAAGCGCCTTCTCGTCGGCGGGCACACGTCCCGGGTGCCGGGCCGCGAGCTCAGCGACGATCCGAGGCGAGGCCGACCCCACGTGGTGCACGTGCAGGTCGGCCTTGGGCAGTCCCGCGACGAAGTCTGCGTGAGGACAGGGCGTAAGCGATGTCATGCGGCCAGCCTGGCCGACCCGCCCGGCGGAGTCGAGGCGCGTCGGAGGCACTCCCGCGTCTAGCTCTCCCCGCACGCAGGAGCGTCGCCGACGCCTGAGGGCAGGCCCCGCCACTCCGGCAGTCGCCGGCGGTCGCCGACCGGCGCGTACCGCCCGTCGATCCGGTCGTACTGCAGCGCCGGCCCCCTCTCGACGATGAATCGGACGGCGGCGACGAGCCTGTCGACGTCCTCACTGCACGACCCTGCGCCGACGCTCGCGCGCACGGCACCGCCGTCCAACCCGATGCGGCGCAGCAGCGGGTGAGCGCAGAACTTGCCGTCGCGCACCCCGATGCCGTGCTCCGCCGACAGCACGGCCGCCACCAGACCCGCGTCGAGATCCGCGACGGTGAATGTGACGA
This sequence comes from uncultured Actinomycetota bacterium, assembly GCA_963845675.1. Taxonomy (GTDB): domain Bacteria; phylum Actinomycetota; class Actinomycetes; order Actinomycetales; family CAWJMD01; genus CAWJMD01. The sequence continues at coordinate 71,967 of CAWJSX010000002.1, forward strand.
TGCCGACGGTCGACCGGCTGTCGGCCCAGATGCTGTGTACGCGAACGCCGTCCACCGACTTCAGACCCTCGGTCAGTCGCTCTCGCAACGCGGCCTCGTGGACCTCCAGCGCTCCTTCGGGCAGCGCGTCGAGCGCGTCGCACGCCGCGGCCAACGCCACGGCTCCCAGCACGTTGGGTGTCCCGGCCTCGTGCCGCGCGGGTGCCGTCGCCCACACGACCTCCGCCAGGTCGACCGACTGCACCGCTCCCCCACCCGCCAGGTACGGCTCGGCGGCGTCGAGCCAGTCGCGACGACCCACGAGGGCACCCGAGCCGAACGGGGCGTACAGCTTGTGGCCCGAGATCGCCAGGTAGTCGATGTCGCTGTCGGACAACGAGATCCGCCGGTGCGGTGCCAGCTGTGCTCCGTCGACCGCGATGCGGGCACCGTAGCGGTGGGCCAGGTCCGCAAGCTCGCGCAGCGGGAGCTCCTCGCCGGTCACGTTGGACGCCCCCGTCACGGCCAGCAGGGCAGCGGGAGACGCCGCGAGCGCCTGCTCCAGGGCCGTCAGCGTGCGGTCGACGGTGCTCGCGACACCGACGACGCGGTGCGCCCCGGCCGTCCACGGCAAGAGGTTCGCGTGGTGCTCGATCTCGAGCACCACGACGTCCCCGGCGTCGGCCGGGACGCTGTGCGCCAGCAGGTTCAGGGCGTCCGTCGTGTTGCGCACGAGCACCAGCACGTCGTCGTCCCGCGCGCCCACGAACCGCGCAACCCGCTGTCGAGCGCCCTCGTACAGGCGCGAGCTGACCTGGGACGCCCATCCCGCGCCGCGGTGCACGGACGAGTAGAAGGGCAGCACCTGCTCGACACGGTCGGCTACCGACCGCAACGCCGGCGCGCTGGCGGCATAGTCGAGGTTCGCGTACCGGACGGTGCCGCCGGTCGCGAGCGGCACCTCGAGGTCGGCACCCACGACGGGGGCGAGGGGCGCAATGGTCGTTCGGCCGGGGACGGAGCGCCGGCAGAGGTCTGTGGTGGTCATCGTCATGTCCTGTCGGTCAGGACCCCGGGAGGTCCGCACTTGCCACGCCCCCACGGCGTGGCCAGGTCGTCACCCGGGGCACCCCACCGCGGAGGAGGGTTGCCGGCCAGCGAGCCGGGGCTTGACGCTGGCGCTCATGACCTGGTCCAAGGGTCGGGGATGCCGTGTTGGCTCGTCCAGCCTTCGAGCGGACCGTCTCACCAGGCGGATCCTTGTTGGATCCGTGGCTCCGGCCGACGTGCGGGGAGGCGGAGCAGGACGCACCATCTGAGCGTGGCCCGACTACGCAGGACGTCCCCGAACCAGCCCGGCTGGTCACGCCGACCCCACGGCCGGGGCTTCGTCTACCTCGACTGCGACGGCGCCCCGCTCTCCGCCGACGAGGTCGCACGGTGCAAGGCGCTGGTGATCCCGCCCGCCTGGAAGGACGTGTGGATCTCCCAGTGGCCGAACGGCCACCTCCAGGCGGTGGGCACGGACGTCGCAGGGAGGCGCCAGTACCTCTACCACCCCGAGTGGCGCGTGAAGCGTGACGAGGCGAAGCACGACCGCGTGCTGACGGTCGCCGCGCGGCTGCCGAAGGCCCGCGAGCAGGTGTGCGAGCACCTCCTCCTGGACGGGATGCCGCGAGACAAGGTGCTGGCCACCGCCTTCCGGCTCCTCGACCTCGGCTTCTTCCGGATCGGAGGCGAGTCGTACGCCGAGCAGAACGGCAGCTACGGGCTCTCGACGATCCTCAAGGAGCACGTCCGCATCGAGGGCGGGCGCGACGTCGTCTTCGAGTACACGGCCAAGTCGGGCCAGGAGCGGTACGTCGCCCTCGCGGACGACGAGGTACGCGCGGCGGTGAACACGCTGAAGCGACGCCGCGGCGGGGGCGACCGGCTCCTCGCCTTCAAGAACGGCTCACGCTGGCGGGAGATCGACGGCGACGACATCAACGAGTACGTCAAGGAGGTCGTCGGCGGCGAGGTGTCCGCCAAGGACTTCCGCACGTGGCACGCCACCGTCCTGGCCGCTGTCGCCCTCGCCGTGTCGACGGAGAGCGCCACCTCGGAGTCGGCACGCAAGCGCGCCGTCTCACGCGCGATGACCGAGGTGTCGCAGTACCTGGGCAACACGCCCGCCGTCTGTCGCTCCAGCTACGTGGACCCGCGCGTCGTCGACCTCTTCGATGACGGGACGACGGTCGCCCACGCTCTCAAGCGGCTCGGCGAGGACACCCCGGTCGGGCAGCCCGCGACGCACGGACCGGTCGAGCGGGCTGTGCTGGCGATGCTGCGCCGCGCCCCCAAGGACTCCGACCGGTCGGCACGCCGGAAGGGCTAGGCCCGGCTGGCCGACGTGGCGGCTCCCGATCCCTCCGAGACGCAACCGGCCGGCAGCTCGAACCAGCGGAGGCTCTCGAACTCGTCCGAGACACCCTGCGGGCGCACGTTCGCGGTGCAGTCGGCGACCTGGGTGGGCGCCTCCGCCAGGATGCGCAGCGCGTCGTCCAGGTACCCCTGCAGCGCCGTGAGGGGAGCGCGGTGGTGCTCGTCGGGATGCTGCATCTGCCCGTCCTCGTCGTACTCCACGTCCGACAGGCGGAGCGGCGGCTCCACCGGGCCGTTGCGGTGCCGCCAGAGGCCGCTCTCGGTGTCCATCCGGTAGTCGCCGAGGAGCTTCCACCCCTGGTCCGCGACGAGGTGCACGGCCTCGACGACGTACGTGAAGACCGGCTCGGAGATGAAGTAGTTGAAGTTCACCCTCACCCAGCCGGGCTTGATCCCCTCGCACCCGTGACCGACGGCCTCCTCGATGCGACGTGAGCGCTCCCCGTCGATGCCGAGAAGCCGGTGCCCGTAGGGGCCGGCGCACGAGCAGCCCCCACGCGACTGGATCCCGAACAGGTCGTTGAGCAGGGCCACGACGAAGTTGTGGTGCAGGTCCTTGCCGCCGGGTCCGTGGACGACGAAGGAGACGATGGAGAGACGGTCCCTCTCGACGCTTCCGAGGATCTCCAGGTTCTCGTTCCCCATCCACGAGTCGACCGCCCTGCGCAGGAAGTCGTCCTCGTGCGCACGGATCGCGTCGACCCCGACGGCCTGCTTGAGCTGGAACACCAGACCCGCGCGGATCGACCCGATGATGTCGGGGGTGCCACCTTCCTCGCGGCGCTCCGGGTCGTCCACGTAGTGGTGCACGGTCGAGCTCACGTACGAGACGGTGCCGCCGCCGACGACCGCGGGAACCGTGTTGTGCAGCAAGTCTTTTCGCGCGACCAGCACACCGGGCGTCCCGGGACCGCCGACAAGCTTGTGGGGGGAGAGGAAGATCGCGTCCTTGTACGCCAACGGGTCACCGTCCGGCGTCATCTCGATGTCCACGTACGGCGCGGCGGCGGCGAAGTCCCAGAACGAGAGCGCGCCGTGACGGTGCAGCAGCGCGCTGACGCGGGCGGTCTCCGCCACGATGCCCGTCACGTTGGAGGCCGCCGAGAACGACCCGATCAGCAGCGGGCGGTCGGCATAGCGCACGAGCCCACGCTCCAACGACTCCACGTCGATGCTGCCGGACCTGTCCTCCGGGATGACCACGACGTCGGCGATCGACTCGCGCCACGGAAGGTCGTTGCTGTGGTGCTCGAAGGGTCCGATGAAGACGACCGGCCGCTCCTCCGCCGGGATGCGGTCCGACAGGCCGTACCGGGTGTCGAGGTCGCGGGGCAGCCGCAGGTTGAGGATCGAGATGAGCTTGTCGATGGCCCCCGTGCAGCCCGAGCCGGTGAAGATCACGCAGGTGTCGTCGTCCCCGCCGACCGCGTCGCGGATCACGCGGCGCGCGTCCTCGCGCAGGCGTGTCGTCTGCAGGCCCGTGCCCGAGCTCTCGGTGTGCGTGTTGGCGTAGCGGGGCAGCACCTCGCGGCGGATGAAGTCCTCGATGAACGTCAGTGACCGGCCCGAGGCCGTGTAGTCGGCGTACGTGACGCGGCGGGGGCCGTACGGCCCGACCATCACCTGGTCGTCCCCGATCACGGCGTTGCGGATGGTGCGCATCAGGGGGCTCGCCGGGGGTGCCTCCGACCGAGCCACGCGTGTGGTGGTCATGCCGCCGAGGCTAGTCCCAACCGAGCTCGTGCAAGCGCTCATCGCTGATTCCGAAGTGGTGCGCGATCTCGTGCACCACGGTGACCGCGACCTCCTCGACGACTTCCTCGACGGACTCGCACACGGCCAACGTGGGGAGGCGGTAGATCGTGATGCGGTCGGGCAGAGACCCTGCGGCCCACCAGGAGTCACGCTCGGTCAGCGGAGTCCCCTCGTACAGGCCCAGAAGGTGCGGGTCGGACTCGGGCGCTTCGTCCTCCACGAGCACGACCACGTTGGACATCTGCTGCGCGAGCTCGGCGGGCACGAGGTCGAGCGCGTCCCCGACCGCCTCCTCGAACGCCTCACGGCTCATCTCGACCACGCGACCATCCTGCCGGGCGCGGGGCATCGAGCTGTCAGTCGGTCCTGTCGAGACGCTCGAGCTGGTCGGTGGTCAGGGTCAGCTCCACCGCTCGGGCCGAGCTCTGCGCCGTCTCCGGACGGCTGGAGCCCGGGATCGGGACGACCACCGGCGACTGGGCGAGCTCCCACGCAAGGGCGACCTGCTGGGGCGAGGCGCCCAGCTCGTCCGCGACCTCGGCGAACGGCTCGTACCGGGACCCCAGGTCGGCGGCCTGCGACATGCCGCCCAGGGGGCTGTAGGGCAGGAACGCGATGCTGAGCTCCTCGCACAGCTCGAGCTCCGGCTGCGAGAGCCGGAACCGCGGCGAGTACTCGTTCTGGACGGACGCCAGACGCCCACCGAGGACGTCTCGTGCCTGGCGGATCTGGTCGAGGTCGGCGTTGGAGATGCCGGCCATGCGGATCGTGCCGGCGTCGAGCAGCTCGGCCAGCGCACCGACGGACTCGGCGTACGGCACGTCGGGGTCAGGACGGTGGAACTGGTACAGCCCGATCGCCTCGACACCCAGCCGGCGCGCCGACTCCTGCGCCGCGGCCCTCAGGTGCTCCGGCCGCCCGTCCGTGGCCCAGGCTCCGTCGGGGCGCACGTGCCCACCCTTGGTCGCCACCAGCACTGCGTCGCGGTCGCCGCCCCACGTGCGCAGGGCCTGGGCGACGAGCGCCTCGTTGTGCCCGGTCCGCTCCGAGCGGGGGTGGTAGGAGTCGGCCGTGTCGATCAGCGTGGTGCCCGCGTCCAGCGCGGCGTGGATGGTCTCCATCGAGCGGGCCGTGTCGGGCGCCCCCTCGACCGACATCGGCATCGCGCCGAGCCCGATCGCGGACACCATCACGTCACCGATCCGTCGCGTCTGCACCGTGGTCCTCCTGGCGGGTGTGGGGGTCGCGGCGGGTCGGCGACCGAGCCGTCCATGGCCCACCATCGCCCGCTCGGGCCGTCGCGGCCACCGGGGGGAGGCCGCTTTGGAGAACTCCGACCCCTACCCCTATGCTGGCTCGCGTCCTCGACCGTTCGCGTCCGGTGGTTCGTGGACGGTGGAACGGCACCAGCTCAGCCCCCATCGTCTAGCGGCCTAGGACTCCGCCCTTTCAAGGCGGCAGCGCCGGTTCGAATCCGGTTGGGGGTACGTTCCACCGGTCTTGCACCGCAAGGCCCCGTAGCGCAGTTGGTTAGCGCGCCGCCCTGTCACGGCGGAGGTCGCGGGTTCGAGTCCCGTCGGGGTCGCTCAGCGAGCGGCAGTAGTGCTCGCACGGGCCAGATAGCTCAGTTGGTAGAGCGTCCGACTGAAAATCGGAAGGTCGGCGGTTCGACCCCGCCTCTGGCCACCCTGATCATGCCTTCCACCTGCGAGATCGCAGGTCGTGCCGTTCCCGTGCATTCAAGGCGATCGGCCACCACTGGCCGGGTCCTTTGGCCCCTGTTCGAGCCGCCGCGGCGGCGCCACCTTGGAAGCAGGTCGTCGCCGGCGGCCGCCCCGATGGAGGTGCGCACGATGACAGCGGTGTCCCGCCAGACCAGAGAACAGGCGCCGGTGTCGCGCGAAGCGCGCCCGTGGTTCGCGGCTCCCGGCGCCGTGCGCACGGCTCAGGTGCTGTCCTGGCTGTTGGTCGTCGTCATGGCCGGCACGGCCGCGGCGGGACTGTGGGTCTCCCAGCTGTACCAGGATCCGGTCGTGGTGGTCGCCGCCGAGCGCGGCGCCAACCTCGTCGCCCTGGTACTCGTCGCACCCCTGTTGGCCTGGTCGACGTGGGCAGCTGCTCGCGGCAGCTCGCTCGCGCTGCTGATGTGGCCGAGCCTGCTGGCCTACAGCACCTACATGTCCGCCTTCTCGGCGTTCGGGACGGCGTTCAACGACGCCTTCCTGGCGCACCTCGTGCAGTTCGCTCTTTCCGTCTACGGGTTGGTGTTCGTCCTCGTCGCGGTGGACGCGCGGCGACTGGCCACGCACTTCGGCCCCCGCACTCCCGCGCGCCTGGTGGGTGCGCTCCTGCTGCTAGTGGCGGTGAGCATGGCCGGGGCGTGGGGGTGGAGCGCCATCCGCTGGTCACTGACTGGGGAGCAGCCTCTCGAGGCCTTCCCGATGCCGCTGGAACGGGTGCACCTGGGCTACGTGATGGATGCGGCGGTGCTGGCGCCCGCCGCTGTGATCGCCGGCGTCCTCCTGTGGCGGCGGCTGCCCTGGGGCTACGTGCTGGGCACGGTCGTCATGACAGCCGTGGCTGTCGTCCAGATCGCCTACCTGTCGATACAGGCTTTCGTCTTTGCAGCCGAGGTCCCCGGCGTCGCCGCGGTCGACGTCGTGTACCTGCCGTTCGTGGCGGTCATGGTGCTGGCCGCCATCTGGATGCTCCGGTCCGTGCAGCACCGCGTGGTGGCGGACGCCGACGACCGGCCGACCGGGACGGGTTGACGCACAACGAGTGCGCGGGCCGGTGGATCGCGTGCACACCGGCTGGCAACTCTGGCTCGACGGCGACTCGGGTGGCCCGATCAGCCACACCTGCCAGCCGCTGTGCCCGCCGGGAGCAGCCGACAGCCAGGCGCGCGCGGACCGAGCCCGCAACGGTGCCCGACGCACGCGTGGTCACACGGCGGGCGGACCGGTCACTCCTGCGGAGCGTCGCCCTTCTCCTGGGGCGCCGAGATCGGTGCGTCGCCCATGGGAGCGGCACCCCCGCCGATCCCGCGGCCGCTCGTGCGCTGCCGCGAGCGCTCGGCCTCCTCGGTCGCACCGGCGGCCTCGGCACGTGCCTTCTTCAGCGCCTCGGCGGGGTCCTCGAGGCTGAACTCCTCCATCTCGACCTGGAACTTCTCGCCCTGCTCGTTGTCCTGGATCCCGGCGGGCGGCTGGTCGAGCCCGCCCGCACCGGCCGCCCCCGCGCCGTCGGCACCGAGCGCAGACCCGATGCCGCGGAGGGCCTGGGTCAGCTCGGTCGGCACGATCCACATCTTGTTCGAGGCCCCCTGGGCGATCTGGGGCAGCATCTGCAGGTACTGGTAGGCCAGCAGCTTCGAGTCGGGGTTCCCGCGGTGGATCGCGTCGAAGACCTGCAGGATCGCGCGGGACTCACCCTGAGCCTCGAGGATCGCGGCCTGCGCCGTGCCCTCCGCGGTGAGGATGGCAGCCTGCTTCTCACCCTCGGCGGTGAGGATCTGGGCCTGCTTCACACCCTCCGCGTGCAGGATCGTGGCGCGGCGGTCGCGCTCGGCGCGCATCTGCTTCTCCATCGAGTCCTGCACGCTGGCGGGCGGGTCGATCGCCTTGAGCTCGACACGGTTCACGCGGATGCCCCAGCGTCCGGTCGCGTCGTCGAGCACGCCTCGCAGCTGGCCGTTGATCTGGTCACGGCTGGTGAGGGTCTGCTCGAGGTCGAGCGAGCCGATCACGTTACGCAGGGTGGTGACCGTCAGCTGCTCGATGCCCTGGATGTAGTTGGCGATCTCATAGGTCGCCGACTTCGGGTCGGTCGGCTGGTAGTAGATCACCGTGTCGATGCTGACCACGAGGTTGTCGGACGTGATCACCGGCTGCGGCGGGAACGACACGACCTGCTCGCGGAGGTCGACGACTGCGCGCACGCGGTCCATGAAGGGGATGAGGAAGTGCAGTCCCGCGTCGAGGGTGCGCGAGTACCGACCCAGGCGCTCCACGATCACCGCGGTCGCCTGCGGCACGATGCGCACCGCCCGCGCGATCGCCATCACCGTGAAGGCGATGAGCAGGAAGAGGACGATGTAGAGGGCGATGTCGCCGAACGTCAAGCCGTCCATCAGTGCTTCTCCTCCGACTCGGGGGTGTGGTCAGTCTGTGGCAGCCGCTCCACGACGGCCGTGGCGCCGTCGATCTGGACGACCCGCACCACCTCGCCGACCGCGAACGTCTCAACCGGGTCCAACGTGCGGGCGCTCCACTGCTCGCCGGTGAGCTTCACCAGCCCGGACCGCGCGGTGACGGCGTCGAGCACCTCGGCGGACCGGCCGACCTGCGCCTCCGTCCCGGTCCGCTGGGCGGGTCCGGCCGGCTTCAGCTTCCGCAGCGCCAGCGGACGGGCCACGGCCAGCAGCAGTGCCGACGTGACGACGAAGACGATCACCTGGACCGGGAACCCGACCCCGAGGTAGGCGCCAAGGGCCGCGGCGAGGGCGCCGGCGGTGAGCATCGCGAACACGAGGTCGAGGGAGGCGACCTCCACGAGGCCGAGCACGAGGGCAGCGCCGACCCATCCCAGCCACTGTGCCTCGCGCAACCACTCCATGACGGCCCCCTCGTCTTCGCTCCCATCCTACGTTTCGAGCCGCACCCGGGGTGGATCGCCACCCGTCGGCACGCGAGAGTGGGCGCATGACGAGCGTGCAGATCACCGAGGTCGGTGCCCGTGACGGGCTGCAGAACGAGTCGCGCGTGCTCGACCCGGAGGTGCGGGCCGAGCTGGTGCGTCGTCTTGCGCGCACGGGCGTGTCGCGTGTGGAGGCGGTCTCGTTCGTCCACCCGAGGCTCGTGCCCGCGATGGCGGGCGCGGAGCAGATCATGACCGAGGTGGGCGGGGACGTGGACGGGGTCTCGCTCAGCGGGCTGGTGCTCAACCGCAAGGGGTTCGAGCGGGCCGCCACCGCCGGCGTCGACGTCGTCAACTACTCGTTCCCGGTCAGCGAGGGCTTCGCCGCCCGCAACCAGAACACCACGGTCGCGGACGGCATCGCCGCCTCGCACGACATCGTCGCCGCTGCCCGCGAGGCCGGACTCCCGGTGGTCGTCACGCTGAGCACGTCCTTCGGGTGCCCGTTCGACGGCGAGGTGCCCGTCGCGCAGACGCTCGCGGTCGCCGAGCAGGTGATGGAGGTGGCCCCCGACGAGATCTGCCTCGGCGACACGATCGGCGTCGGCGTGCCGACGCAGGTCCGCGAGCTGACCGCCGGGCTGGTGGCGATGGGTGCCACGCCGGCGATGCACTTCCACAACACGCGGGGGACGGGGATCGCCAACGCCCTGGCGGCCGTCGACGCCGGGGTGACGCGGCTCGACGCGTCCGTCGGCGGCACCGGCGGGTGCCCGTTCGCCCCGCGCGCGACGGGCAACATCGCGACCGAGGACCTCGCCTACCTGCTCGCGGGGATGGGCGTGGAGACCGGGATCCACATCGGCGCGGTGATCGAGACGAACCTGTGGCTGGGCGAGCAGCTCGGTCGCGAGCTGCCGGCGATGGTGGCGAAGGCCGGTGTCCCGGACTGGTTTGCCAGCACCTGACCTCGAGCAGCCCCGGACCTACCCGCGCTCGACTGCGGCCCGTGCCGCGTCGAGGTCCTTGGCGGTCCAGCGCAGCGCCCGGGCGGCCTTCGTGTGGCGCTCCTCGAGCCGGGTCGTCTCCTGCGCCGCATCCTTCTCGCCCGCCCGTGCCCGCTCGAGCCGGCGGGTCAGCTGTTCGAGCTCGTCGGCCAGCCGCTCGACCAGGACCGTCTGCTCGCCGTGGGCTGCTCGCGCGCTGCTGAGCGAGCGATCCGCGTCCCGCTCCGCCTCGACGGCCGCCTCGTGGTCCCGCTCCGCCTGCTCGAGCGCGGCCGCAGCCCGCTCCCGGCGCTCCTGCGCCCGGCGCTCCTGCTCGGCCTCGCGGGCCGCTCGGGCCTCCTCGGCCTCCTGGGCCTTGCGGGCACGGTCCTCCGCCGTCGCGCCAGCCGCCGGCCGTCGGGCGGTCGTGGTGTCGCGGGGCGTCGCCTCGTCGAGCGGCGGCACGAGGCCGAGGTGCGCGCGCCCCGGCCGTCCGGCACCGAAGCCGACGTGGGACCGGGCCTGGGTCAGCCGTCCAGACAGGACCTCGTCGGCGGCCTCGGGGTCCGCGAGCGCTGCCAGCAGGGTCTGGCTCACCTCGTCGGCGGACGCCTGGGTCACCCGCTGGCCGGCTTCGCGCGCCAGCTGGCGGACGGTCTTCACCAGGCCCGCCACGAGCTGTCGTCGCTGCTTGTCCAGGGCGGTGAGCTCGGCTCCCGCCAGGGACTGCTCCGCGCTGCGCAGGCCCTCCCCGAGGTCGCGCAGCCGGTCGGCCAGGTCGGCGTCGTCACGGACCAGCAGGTTGACCAGCCAGGCGGTCGTCGTCGGCTTGCGCAGGCCGGCGATGGCGGAGGCGACGTCGCGCCGCCCCTCGGCGCGGGCCGCCCGGGCGGCGACGTCGCGGGCCGCGACGAACTCGCCCGGCAGCAGGCCGTACAGCTCGGCCGCGACCTCGTCCACGTCCGCCACGCTCTCGGTCTCCCCTCGGCTCGGCTCACGCACCTCGGTCCATGATGGCGCCGCTGCAGCCGTCGCGGACGGCAACGAGCCCGCACCCGTCGGGGGACGGGTACGGACTCGGTGCGCCGGTGGAGCCGGCTCTCAGTCGGTGGCGCGCTGCGACGGGATGCCCGAGAGCAGGTCCCGGACCTCAGCCTCGCGGTAGCGACGGTGCCCACCCAGCGTGCGGATGGACGAGAGCTTGCCTGCCTTGGCCCACCGGGTGACGGTCTTCGGATCGACGCGGAACAGCGCTGCCACCTCTGCAGGGGTCAGCAGGTTCTCCGTCTCCGTCATGCGTGCGGCCATGGTTCCTCCTCGATGCTTCGTCCCTCGGCCGTGGGGCCGGGCCGGTCCGCGCCGGTGTCGGAAGGACTGTCGCGGACAGTTCAATACTCAACCTCTCCCGTCATGTCCGCCATAGTCCGAAATGACTATCTGCGACCGGGGCTAGGCTTCCCGGTGTCCGCCGAACGGGTGGACTCGTACCCGGCACCACCCCCGCCGGACCAACTCGCGTCCCGCGACCCGGGACCGTCCCCCCAGGAGAGAAACGTCGTGAGCGACTCCATCGAGCAGCCCCGCTGGGACCTCGACCCGACCGCCGACCACGAGCAGGTCGCGTTCTGCTTCGACCGCGCGAGCGGGCTGCGGGCGATCATCGCGCTGCACTCGACGGCCCTGGGGCCGGCCCTGGGGGGCACCAGGTTCCACCCGTACGCCTCCACCGAGGAGGCGCTCGCCGACGTGCTCGCCCTCTCGAAGGGCATGACGTACAAGAACGCGCTCGCCGGGCTCGACCACGGCGGCGGCAAGGCCGTGATCATCGGCGACCCCGCGACCGACAAGACCGAGGCGCGCCTTCGCGCCTTCGGCCGGTTCGTCCAGTCGCTGGGCGGTCGCTACGTCACGGCGTGCGACGTCGGCACCTATGTGGCGGACATGGACGTGGTGGCGCGCGAGTGCGACTTCGTGACCGGGCGGTCCGAGGTCAACGGCGGCGCCGGCGACTCCAGCGTCCTCACCGCCTTCGGCGTGTTCCAGGGCATGCGCGCCGCGGCCACGCACCTGTGGGGCGGCCCGTCCCTGCACGGCCGCCGCGTCGGCATCGCCGGTGTCGGCAAGGTCGGCCGGCACCTGGTCGACCTCCTGCTCGAGGACGGCGCCGTGCCGGTGCTCTGCGACGTCAACGCGGCGGCGGTCGATCTCGTGCGCACCCGCCACCCCGAGGTCGAGTCCGTCGACGACGTCGCGACGCTCGTCGGCAGCGACATCGACGTGTACGCGCCGTGCGCGCTCGGAGGCGCCCTCGACGACGACACCGTCGACCGGCTCAAGGCGACCGTCGTGTGCGGCGGGGCGAACAACCAGCTCGCCCACGAGGGCATCGAGGACGCCCTGACCGCACGCGGGATCCTCTACTGCCCCGACTACCTCGTGAACTCGGGCGGCGTCATCCAGGTGTCGGACGAGCTGCAGGGCTTCTCCTTCGACCGCGCGCAGGCCAAGGCGACCGGGATCTACGACGCCACTCTCGCCGTGCTCACGGAGGCCGCCGCGCGCGGGATCAGCCCCGCGACGGCAGCCGACGCGCGGGCCGAGCGGCGGATCGCCGAGGTCGGCAGCACGCGGGCCTGGCTGCCGGGCCGCAACGGCTGACCCGTTCGGGACGCGCCGAGCCGGTCTGCCGACCGATGTGTCGGAACAAGCGGTGACGCTGTACCGTTAAGGGACGCAGAGAATCCAACCTCTGGGGCCCGCCTTCGTGCCTTGCCCCGGGATGACGATGAGGGGGTCGACGCCATGGGGCGCGGCCGTCAGAAGGCCAAGCAGACCAAGGTCGCACGGGAGCTGAAGTACTACAGCCCCGAGACCGACTACGAGCGTCTGCAACGCGAGCTCCGCGGAGACCCTCCGCCGAGGCCCGCGGAAGAGCCTGACAGCAAGGACGAGGACGACTACGGGAGCTGGGCATCCGGCGACCGTCGGTGACGTCCACGTGAGCGCCTGACCTCCGGGTCAGGCGCTCTCGTGGGTTCCGACCACCTGCACGGCGCCCCCCTGCACGCCCTTGGCGCCCCGCACGACGTCGGCCTCGGCGTCCACCTGCTCCGAGGTCCCCGTCGCGGGGACGTCCGGCGCCACCTCCCCCAGCACCCACGCCTGCTGCCCCTGCTCGCGCAGGCACGCCAGCGTGCGGTCGACGCCGTCCGCCCCCACGACGGCCACCATGCCCACCCCGATGTTCAGCGTCCGCTCGAGGTCGGGCACGGGCACGCGCCCGAGGTCGCGGACCAGCGAGAAGACGGGGGGCAGCTGCCACGTCGCGCGGTCCAACCTCGCCCGCACGCCCGGAGGCAGCACGCGGGCGAGGTTGGCGGCCAGGCCGCCGCCGGTGACGTGGCTCAGCGCGTGCAGCCGCGCGCCCTCGTCGGCCGCGAGCGCCAGGCAGGCCCGGGTGTAGAGCCGGGTGGGCTCGAGCAGCTCCTCCCCGAGGGTCCGGCCCAGGTCGTCCACGTGCCGCTCGTACCCCCAGCCCGCGACCTCCAGCACGCGCCGGACGAGCGAGTAGCCGTTCGAGTGCAGGCCCGACGAGGCCATCGCGACGACGACGTCACCGGGGCGCACCCGGTCAGGGCCGAGCACGTCGTCCGCCTCCACGACCCCCGTCGCCGCCCCCGCGACGTCGTACTCGTGCTCGCCCAGCAGCCCGGGGTGCTCGGCCGTCTCGCCGCCGACCAGCGCGGTCCCGGTCTGGCGGCAGCCCTCGGCGATGCCGCGGACGATGTCCGCCACGCGCTCGGGCACGACCCGTCCGCAGGCGATGTAGTCGGTCATGAAGAGCGGGCGGGCACCGGACACCACGATGTCGTCGACGACCATGCCCACCAGGTCGATGCCGATCGTGTGGTGGACGTCGAGCGCCTGGGCGACGGCCACCTTGGTGCCGACGCCGTCCGTGCTGGTGGCCAGCAGGGGGCGGCGCATCCCGGTCAGCACGGACGCGTCGAAGAGCCCGGCGAAACCGCCGATCCCGCCCAGGACCTCGGCGCCGTGGGTGGCCGCCACGGCCGACTTCATCAGCTCGACGGCACGGTCGCCGGCCTCGACGTCCACCCCCGCGGCGGCGTAGGTGACGGACGGCTGCGCAGCGGTGGGGTCGGGCACGCCCGCGAGCCTACCGAGGTGGGCCGGCGAGCTCCTCGAGCGTGTCGAACGGGAGCTCGTCCTGCTCCAGCAGGCCCGTGCCCAGGTGCGCGGTGCCGGGCGGTGGCACCGGGTAGTCGCCGGTGAAGCACGCCGTGCAGAGCCGCTCTCGCGGCTGCTGCGTGGCCTCGATCATCGCGTCCTCGCTGATGTACCCGAGGCTGTCCGCGCCGATGCTGGCGCAGACCTCGTCCACGAGCAGGCCGTTGGCGACCAGCTCGGCGCGGCTGGCGAAGTCGATGCCGAAGAAGCACGGCCACTTCACCGGGGGCGACGAGATGCGGACGTGGACCTCGGCGGCGCCCGCCTCACGGAGCATCCGGACGAGGGCGCGCTGGGTGTTGCCGCGCACGATCGAGTCGTCGACCACGACGAGCCGCTTGCCGCGGATCACCTCGCGCAGCGGGTTCAGCTTGAGCCGGATGCCGAGCTGCCGGATGGTCTGGGACGGCTGGATGAACGTCCGTCCGACGTAGGAGTTCTTGACCAGGCCCTGGCCGTACGGGATGCCCGACGCCTCGGCGTACCCGATGGCCGCGGGCGTGCCCGACTCCGGCGTCGGGATGACGAGGTCGGCCTCGACGGCGTGCTCCTTCGCGAGCCGTCGGCCCATCTCGACCCGGGCGGCGTGGACGCCCCGTCCGGCGATCGTGGTGTCGGGGCGGGCCAGGTAGACGTACTCGAAGACGCAGCCGGTCGGGGTGGGCTCGGCGAAGCGCATCGAGCGCAGCCCGTCCTCGTCGATGGCGATCAGCTCGCCCGGCTCGATCTCGCGGACCACGGAGGCGCCGACGATGTCGAGGGCGGCGGTCTCGCTGGCGACCACCCAGCCGCGCTCGAGCCGCCCGAGCACGAGCGGCCGGAAGCCGTGCGGGTCGCGGGCGGCGTAGAGGGTCGTCTCGTCCATGAAGACGAAGCAGAAGGCGCCCTGGACGCGCGGGAGCACCTCGAGGGCGGTCGCCTCGAGGGTGCGGTCGGGCGAACCGGCGAGCAGTGCGGTGACGAGTGCGGTGTCGGTGGTGTTGCCGCGGGCGAGCTCGCCACTGGCGGCCCGGCCGTAGAGCGTCTCGACGAGGTCGCGCAGCTCGGCGGTGTTCGTGAGGTTGCCGTTGTGGCAGAGGGCGACCGTGCCGCCGGCCGTGGCGCCGAGGGTGGGCTGCGCGTTCTCCCAGCGGCTCGCGCCGGTCGTCGAGTAGCGGGTGTGGCCGATGGCGAGGTGTCCCTGCAGCGACGCCAGCGCCCGCTCGTCGAAGACCTGGGAGACGAGGCCCATGTCCTTGTAGACGAGGAGCTGACGGCCGTTGCTGACCGCGATGCCGGCCGACTCCTGTCCGCGGTGCTGGAGGGCGTAGAGGCCGAAGTAGCTGAGCTTCGACACCTCCTCGCCGGGTGCCCAGACACCGAAGACGCCGCACGCGTCCTGCGGGCCCTTCTCGCCGGGCATCAGGTCGTGGGTCAGTCGTCCGTCACCGCGAGCCATGCGTCCATCGTCGCACGGCGACTCCCCTACGCTCCGCAGCATGACGTTCTGGCTCGAGGTGATCGGCTGGCTGGGCAGCGCCGTGCTGGTGTGGTCGCTGGCGCAGGCTCGCGTGCTGCGGTTCCGCGCCCTCAACCTGGTGGCCTCGGTGGTGCTGGCCGGGTACAACACGGCCCTCGGGGTGTGGCCGATGGTCGCGATGAACACGGTGATCGCCGGCCTCGACACCTACCACCTGGTGAAGCTGCTGCGGTCCCGCGACGACGAGGCGACGTACCAGGTGGTCGAGGTCGGTCCGGACGAGGAGTACCTGCACCACGTGCTGCGCCAGCACGCCGCCGACATCGAGCGGCACAACCCCGGGTTCTCGTGGGACGGGCGGGTGGTCGCCGGCCGCGGATGGGGGCGAGGTGCCCTCCCGCGCCGCGTTCCTGGTGCTGCGCGACATCGAGACCGTCGGCGTGGTGCTGCTGTCCAACCGTGGAGGCGGCGAGGGCACGGTCGAGCTCGACTACGTGCTGCCGCGCTTCCGCGACTTCTCCGTCGGCAAGTTCGTGTACCGGCGCGACGGCGTGCTGCACCGCCTGGGCTACGACCGGCTGGTGGCCTCGACGCGGATGCGCGAGGGCAGCGAGTACTTCGGGCGCGTCGGGTTCGCACCGGCAGCGGACGACCCGGCGCGGATGGTGCTGGAGGTGCCGTAGGGCCGGTCCGCCTGTGCAGGCGAGGCCACGTCAGCGGCGGCGGTCGAGGAGCAGCGCGAGCGCGCCGCCCAGGAGGCCGCCGACCAGGCCCAGCGTCAGCGCGGTGTAGCCGACCACGGCCTGGTAGCCGTACTGCTCCGTCGCGGGCAGGGAGTAGGTCAGCCCGATCGCGACCAGGGCGCCGACGAGCGACTCCCAGGGCGATGAAGACCGGGTACTGGGGGCCTGACGCCGTCGCATCCTGCACCATCTCGTCGATCGGCGGGGCTCGATCGGGTGGTCGGCGTCCCGCCCTCCGGCTGAGGGGGACTCCTCGGGCTGGCTCACGTCTCGACGGTACCGGGCCGGGCCGCGCCCACCAGCGGGAGCCACGGCGACAGGTCGGTGCGCGGCCGCTGGCGGTGACCCGTCCGCCCGACCGGGCCTGGTCCCAGGTCAGGTCGCCGACCGCGAGCGCGAGCCAGGTGCCCGCGTCGGTCTCGACGACGTTGGGCGGGGTCCCCCGCGTGTGCCGCGGCCCGGCTACGCACTGCGTCACGCCGAAGGGCGGCACGCGCACCTCGACGGCGTTGCCGGGGGCGCGCTCGGCCAGCTCCTCCAGCAGGTAGCGGACCGCCGTGGCGACCACCTGGCGGCTCGCCGCGTCGGGGTCGGCATGCCAGGTCCGCGACGGCGGCGCGCCCGGTCGTCGGATCGGTGCGTCGTCGGGCCACGGCGCCGATCCTGGCACGCCCCCCAACTCCCCCTCGACTGGTCACACCTGGCGCGACTCGCCGCGCGTGTCGCGCCAGGTGCGACCAGTCGAGATCGGCGGGACGGCAGGCAGGATGGCGCCATGACGACGCGCTGGCAGGACGCCGTCCAGGTGAGCGCGACGGGGTCGACGGCGTCGGTGGTGGTCGGCCGACGTGGCCCCGGGTTCTCGATCGCGGGCCGGACGAACGGCGGCTACCTGCTCGCGATCGCGGCGGAGGCGGCGGTGCGGACCGTCGAGCAGGCGGGCGGCACCCACCAGGACCCGCTCTCCGTCACGGGGACGTTCGTGGCGCCCGCGCCGCCCGGCGCCGTCGAGATCGAGGTGGAGACGCTGCGGGCCGGACGCGGCAGCAGCGCCCTCGCCGTCACCATCGCAGCCGGCGGAGAGCCCTGCCTGCACGCGTCGGTGACGTGCGGCTCGCTGCCCGCGTCGGACGTCCGACGTCCTGCACGACGTCGTGACCCGTCCGGCGATGCCACCTCCGGAGGAGTGCTTCCGCCTGCCGAGCTCGGGGCCCGGCTTCCCGGTCCCGATCCTGGACGAGCTGCACGAGCTGGCGGACCCGCCGACGGTGGAGTGGGCGCGCGGGAAGCCGTCCGGGCGGGGCGAGATCCGTGCGTGGGTGTCGTTCGTCGACGCTCAGGAGTGGGACCCGGTGTCGCTGGTGATGGCCGTCGACTGCCTGCCCCCGGCGACCTTCGACCTGGGCCACGCCGGGTGGACGCCGACGCTGAGCCTCACGGCGCTCGTGCGTGCCGTCCCCGCCCCCGGACCGGTCCTCGTGCGTCAGGTCGCCCGCCTGATCACCGCGCCCGTGGCGGGGTCACGGAGCGCGACCGTCGACGAGACCTGCGACGTGTGGGACTCGACGGGGCGGCTGGTGGCCACCGGACACCAGCTGGCCACGCTCCGGCTCGGCACCTGACCCCCACCCCACCCCCTCGACTGGTCACGTCTGGCGCGACACGCCGCGCGTGTCGCGCCAGACGTGACCAGTCGAGCGGGTGGGGGTCGAGGAGGTGGGGGGCGAGGGGGGCGTCAGAGGAGGCGGCGGTGGGCGGCCCAGCGCGTCAGCTCGTGCCGGCTCGACAGCTGGAGCTTGCGCAGCACCGCCGACACGTGCGTCTCGACGGTCTTCACGGAGATGAACAGCTCCTTGGCGACCTCCTTGTACGCGTAGCCGCGGGCGATCAGCCGCATCACCTCGCGTTCGCGGGTCGACAGCCGGTCGAGCTCGTCGTCGCCCGTGCCCCCGTCGGCCCCGGGCGTCCCGGCCGCGCCGAAGGCGTCCAGCACGAACCCCGCGAGGCGGGGGCTGAACGTGGCGTCGCCGTCGGCGACCCGCAGCACGGCGGCGACGAGGTCGATGCCCGAGATCGACTTGGTGACGTACCCGCGGGCGCCGGCACGGATCACGGCGATGACGTCCTCGGCGGCGTCCGACACCGAGAGAGCCAGGAACCGCACGGGCGAGCCGGACCCCGTCGTCGTGCCGGCGCAGCGGGTCAGCACCTCGGCTCCTCCGCCACCGTCCCCGCCGGGCAGGTGCACGTCGAGCAGCACGACGTCCGGACGCAGGACGCCCACCTGCTGCACGGCGCTGTCCACGTCGGCCGCCTCGCCGACCACCTCGACGCGTCCGCCCTCCGCCGCGGGGGACGCGGCCGCCACCTCGGCGAGCTCGGTGCGGACCCCCGTCCTGACCAGGGGGTGGTCGTCCACCAGCAGCACCCGAACGTTCACGTCAGCTCCCCTCCAGGGCGTCCCGCATCGACCGTCGTGTCGGCACGGCCGCTGCCGTGTCCGTTGCGCGGCAGCGACAGGGCCACCTCCGTGCCACCGCCGGGCGCGGGGCGGACGACGGCGCGTCCGCCGTGGCGGTCCATCCGGTCGATGATCGAGCGCCGGACGCCCAGCCGGTCCGGTGGCACGGCCTCGAGGTCGAAACCCGGCCCCCGGTCGCGGACGAAGGCCTCCAGCACGTCGGGTCCGCACTCCAGGTAGACCGACACCCCGGTGCGTCCGTGTCGCACCGCGTTGATCAGACCCTCCCGCAGCGCGAGCACCAGGGCGTGGGTGCCCTCGTCGGACGGGGCGTCGCCGACGAGGATGACCTCCACGGGCACGCCCTCCGCGTCCTCGACCTCCGCGCACACGGCGCGGACGGCTTCACGGACGGTCGTGGAGGACGCCTCCCCGACGTGCCCGCCCCCGTAGATCCAGTCGCGGAGGTCGCGCTCCTGGGCCCTGGCGAGCCGGGTCACCTCGGCGGCGTCGCCCGGCCGCCGCTGGATCAGCGCCAGCGTCTGCAGGACCGAGTCGTGCAGGTGCGCGGCGATCTCGGCCGCGCTCGGTCTCGCGCACGCGCAGCGAGCGCTCCGCCTCGAGGTCGCGCCACAGCCTCACACCCCACGGCGCCAGGACGAGCGCCGCCCCGGCCAGCACCACGAGCGCCGCGACAAGGGCCACGGTCACCGACCGCACGTCGAACGTGGTCACGACCAGCAGCAGGACACCCATCACCACCAGCGCGATCCCACCGAAGAGCCGCATCATCCCGATCCGCCCCGACGCCCCGACGGGGCTCAGCCAGCGCTCGCGCTCGGTCGCGTCGAGCTGGCTCAGGCCGACACCCGCCCCGACGAGCACGATCAGCAGCGGGACGGTGATGCCCAACCGCAGGTCGATGCCTCGGCTGGACGCGAGCACGATCAGCGCGATCAGCAGCAGGGCGGTGCCGATCAGGAGGGTCTGCAACCGCTCGGAGCGGGCCCAGCGCACGGCGGCCGCGGGGGGTGCCGCCCGCAAGGAGTCGCCGGCGGCTCGCGCGGCCTCCGCCGCCGCGGGACGCCCGGCCTCCGCGGCGCCCGCCGCCCGGGCGACGACGTCCCGCACGGTCGCTGTCCTGCGGGACGAACATCCACAGCAGCAGGTAGGCCGCCGGCCCCGCCCCTGCCGCGAAGATGCCGATCACGAACAGCACGCGGACCGTCGCCACCGGAAGCCCCAGGTGCGCGGCCACCCCCTGCGCCACCCCACCCAGCACCCGGCCACCGACCGGCCGCACGAGAGGCGGACGCGCGGGGGCCTCGGTCGGGCGGTCCGGCGGGACGGTGGTGCTCACCACCCCATCCTGGCCCGCCGGGGGTCGCGCCCGCCTCGGGTACCACCCTGACCCGCCGTTCAGGGTCGAGTCAGGGTGGTCCCCGATTCCGGTCCGGCGCCGCGGCCGCCAGCCTGGTGGCATGAACTCGACCACGTCCGCCCCAGGCGGCACACACCAGCAGCCGCAGCTCCCAGCGGCCTCGTTCTTCCAGGCCATCCGGGCCGCGGGCCTCGTCCGACCGCAGCAGCGGCTGCTGGCCGGCGTGAGCGGAGCCCTCGCCGCCAAGTGGCGCGTCGACCCCATCCTCATCCGGGTCGGCTTCGTCGTGCTCTGCCTCTTCGGCGGGCTGGGGGTGGTCGCGTACGCGGTCGGCTGGCTCCTGCTGCCCCAGCCGGACGGGCGGATCCACGCCGAGGAGGTGCTGGCCGGACGGTTCTCGACGGGGGCCGTCGGTGCCCTGATCGTCCTGGTGCTCGGGATCTTCGCGGTCGCCCCGGCGTGGACGCTCGGCGACGGCGGCTCGCTCCCCGGGCTGATCGCGCTCACGGCCCTCGTCCTGGTGGTCGTCGTGCTGCTCTACGGCTTCGGCGTGATCGGTGACCGCGGACGCGGTGGCCGCGGGGCGGTCCCGGCGGGGGTCGACCTGACCAAGGGGGCCGCGGCGCCGGGCGCAGAGTCGACCTGGCGGGCCGCTACACCCGGCGGGTACCCGGCGAGCGCACCGCCGCCCGCCTACGCGGCGTCCCCGTACGCACCCGCCGACCGCGCGAGCGCCTACGCCACGCAGAGCGGTCCCGTCCAGCCCGGCGCCCCCGTCCCCCCGGGCGGCTACCTGCCTCCGGCGCCGCCGACGGGTTCACCGCCGCCGATGCCCCCCGCTCCACCCAGGCCGCCGCGGCGACGAGGGCCCGGCGGCGCCGGGACCACGCTCGCTGCGGGAGTGGCACTGCTGGCCGCGGGACTCGTCGTCGCGCTGCGCGACACGCTCCCCGAGTCCGCCTCCGTCGGCGTCGTCGCCTGGGGCACGATCCTCGGCGTCCTGGCGATCGCCCTGGTGGCGCTCGGCCTGTCCGGTCGGCGTTCCGGCGGGATCGGCTGGCTCGCCGGCATCGCCGCCGTCATCGCGCTGGTCCAGGCGCTCACGGTCACGGCCGCCAACTCGGGCTTCTGGGACGCCGATGACGTCACCTGGACGCCCGTCGACACCGAGATCGACGGCCTGGCCTACGACCTGAGCACCGGCCTGGCGGTGCTCGACCTCAGCGACGTCGACGAGGCTGTCCTCAGGCGCCAGGCCGCCGACGGCCAGCCGCCGGTGCTCACCGCCGAGGTGGGCTTCGGGGAGCTGCTCGTGAAGGTGCCGGACGACCTCGCGGTCGCGACGGAGGTCGACCTCGGCGTGGGTGACGTCACCGGCGTGTCCGAGGGCTCCGGTCGGATCGGGGCCGGCGGCCCGCCCGACCTGCTGCTCGACCTGCGGGTCGGGGTCGGCAGCCTGACCATCGAGGAGATCTCACGATGAACGACGACACGGTCCGCGAGGACCCGACGACCACCCCGACAACGACGATGGGCACGCAGAGCCCGACGCACGACACGGCGACGGAGGGTCACGTCGACGCTCCGGAGAGCCCGCCCACCACGCCGGGGCCGCCCCGGGCACCTCGCGGCCCCTCCGCGACCACCGTGGTCTACGGGCTGGTCCTCACCGTCGTTGCGCTCCTGCTGCTGGGGCGGGAGCTGCAGGTCTTCGAGGTCGACCCGGTGCAGTCCGGCGTGGCCCTGCTGCTGGGATCCGGTGCGCTGCTAGTGGTCTGGGCCCTGACGAGCATGGTGGGACGTCGTGACCGCGAGGCGGCCGGCGACTCCTGACGGGTCAGGGCAGCCGCACGTGGTGCGGCCCGAGGTCAGCGACGGACGGTGCGCCCAGCAGGGCCATCGTCCGTCGCACCTCGCTGGTGAGGATGTCCGCGGCACGTTGAACGCCTCGCTCGCCACCGGCCATCAGACCGTAGAGGTACGCCCGTCCGACCATCACGGCTCGGGCGCCGAGAGCGACCGAGGCCACGACGTCCGCGCCGCTCATCACCCCGGTGTCGACCCACACCTCCGTGTCTGCGCCGACCGCCTCGACCACGTCGGGCAGCAGGCGCAGCGGCACCGGCGCGCGGTCGAGCTGTCGGCCGCCGTGGTTCGACAGGACGACGGCGTCGGCCCCGGCCTTCGTGACGCGCCGTGCGTCCTCCACCGTCTGGATCCCCTTGATCACCAAGGGCCCGTCCCAGCACGAGCGCAGCCACTCGAGGTCGGCCATCGTCATCGACGCGTCGAACAGCTGGTCGATGAGCTCGGCCACCGTGCCGTCCCACTCGGCGAGCGAGGCGAAGGTCAGCGGCTCGGTGGTGAGGAGGTTCATCCACCACGCGGGGTGCGTCGCGGCGTCGGCGACGGTCCGCAGCGTGAGTGCCGGCGGGATCGAGAACCCGTTGCGCACGTCGCGCAGGCGTGCGCCGGCGACGGGGACGTCCACGGTCAGCACCAGCGCCTCGAACCCAGCCGCCCGCGCACGAGCCATCAGCTCCTCGCCCGCGCCGCGGTCGCGCCACACGTACAGCTGGAACCACTTCCGCGCATCCGGCGCCGCCGTGGCGACGTCCTCGATCGACGTGGTGCCCATCGTCGACAGGGCGTACGGGATGCCGACCCGCTCCGCGACGCGGACGACGGCGCGCTCCCCCTCGTGGTGCATGAGACGCGTGAAGCCGGTGGGGGCGAACGCGAACGGCAGCTCCGAGCGCTTCCCCAGCAGGGTCGTCGAGGTGTCGAGCGCGCGACACGTCGCGCAGGATCTCGGGCCGCAGCTCGAGGTCGCGGAACAGCCGTCGCGCGCGCCCGAGCGTGACCTCCTCCTCGGCCGCACCGTCGGTGTAGTCGAACACCGACCGCGGCGTGCGCCTGCGCGCGACCGTCCGCAGGTCAGAGATCGTCAGTGCCGCGTCGAGTCGGCGACGGGTCGGGTCGAGCTGAACCGGCTTGGGGCGCAGCAGGGGACGCAGCTCCGACCAGGCGGGCAGCTGGCGACGGGTCATCGACGCTCCTGACGGTGACGACGAGGGGGCCCGACCACCGTATTGGGAGGTCGGGCCCCGCGCGTCGTGGCACCGGGAGCGCGCGGACGGTCAGCGACCTGCCGGGACCACGGCCTCGCCCGCGACGCCCCGGGACGCGTCCGGCAGGTGCAGCTCGGGCCGGCCCTCCACGTGGAGCTGCGGGAGCCGGCGGTCGAGCCACCGCGGGATCCACCAGTTCGCCCGTCCGAGAAGGTGCATGACCGCGGGCACGAGCAGCATGCGGACGATCGTGGCGTCGATGAGGATGGCCGATGCCATGCCGACGCCGATCACCTTGAGCATCACGTCGGGGCTGGGGATGAACGCGGCGAACACCGCCACCATGATGGCGGCTGCCGCCGTGATGACCCGGCCCGTGCCAGCCAGACCGCTGACGATGGCCGCGCCGTTGTCGCGGTGCCGCACCCACGACTCCCGCATCCGGCTGATGAGGAAGACCTCGTAGTCCATCGAGAGGCCGAAGAGCACGGCGAACATCAGGACCGGGACGAAGGAGGGCAGCGGTGTCTCGGTGTCGATGCCGACCAGCCGCCCGGCCCACCCGCCCTCGGAGACCAGCCCGACCACGCCGTAGGCCGCGGCCACCGACAGCAGGTTCATCGCGGCGGCCGTGACGGGGATCAGGATGCTGCGGAAGGAGACGAGCAGCAACAGCATCGAGAGTGCCACGACACCGCCGATCAGCAGCGGGATGCGTCCGGCCACGTCGTCGGTGCTGTCGATGGAGCCCGCGGTCACGCCCCCGATCGAGGCCGTCACCCCGGTGCCGTCGACGGCGGACGGGATGACCTCCTCACGCAGGGTGCGGACGAGGCCCTCGGTCCGCTGGTCCTGGGGGCCGGTCGTCGGCTGGACGACCAGCAGCGCCGTGTCCTCGGCCGGGTTCAGCCGAGGTGGTGACACGGCGGCCACTCCGTCGGTGGCGCCGAGGTCGGCGGCGAGCCGTTCGGCCTCGCCGGAGCCTGCGTCCCGCAGGTCGGCGACGACCACCAACGGGCCGTTGGCACCCGGACCGAAGGCCTCCGCCGTGAGGTCGTACGCCTGGCGCGTGGTGGTGTCCTCACGGTTGTTCCCGGCGTCGGCGAAACCGAAGCGCAGCCCAAGGAACGGCGCCGCCAGGGCGAGGAGCAGCCCCACGCCGACCAGCCCGGCGACCACGCTGTGCCGGTCGACGAGCCGGCTCCACACGACCCAGGCTCGTCCCGGGGCGACGTGACCGCCCTCGCCGGTGGCGGCAGCGGCCCCCGCCCGCCGTCCGAGCGGGATGCGGAGCCGGTCGACGTGCCGGCCGAAGAAGCCCAGGAGGGCGGGGAAGAGCGTGACCGACGCGGCCATCACGACGACGACTGCCACGATGGTGATGACCGCGACGCCGCGCATGTACGACAGGCCCATCGCGAACAGGCCGAGCATGCTCACGACCACGGTCCCGCCGGCCACGATGACCGAGCGGCCGGCGGTGTCGAGCGTGGCGACCGTCGCCGCCTCCGGGTCGAGCCCGGCGGACCTCCACTCGCGGAAGCGGGTGACCATCAGCAGGGCGTAGTCGATCCCGATCCCGATCCCGATCATCGTGGCCACCGACGTCCCCCACTCGGGCACGTCGACGAGCGCGGCGATGGCGCCGGTCACGGCACCGGTCACCGCGAGGCCCGCGAGCGCCACGCCGATCGGGAGGCCGGCGGCCACGACGGAGCCGAACGTGAGCAGCAGGATGACGGTGGCCGCGAGGACGCCGATCAGCTCCGAGCCGATCTCACCCTGCTCGGCCTGTGCGATCGTCTGACCCCCGAGAGCGACCTGCAGGCCGGGCCGCTCGGAGTCCTCCGCGAGGTCGACCATCGCCTTGCTGTCCTCGACCGGGACGTCGACGGGATTGACCACGTCGAGCCGGACGTGCGCGACGAGGGTCCGTCCGTCGGGGGCGATGGCTCCGGGAACGGCGTACGGGTCCTCGACCGCGGCCACGTGCGGCTGCGTCGCGAGGTCGGCCAGGAGGGCGCGCACGTCCGCGGCGACCTCGGGGTCGGCCACGCCGGCGTCGGCACGGACGACGACGTCGACGGTGTCGCCCGACTCGGCCGGGAAGCGCTCACCGAGCAGCTGCTGGGCCCGCTGGGAGTCGCTGCCCGCGACCGAGTAGTCGGCGGCGAAGTCCGCTCCGAGCACGGCGGTCAGGCCCGCGGCCACCGCCAGGGTCGCCACCCAGCCCACGACCACCAGGCGACGGTGGTGGAAGGACGCGCGCGCCACCCGGGCGAGGGGTCCGTGCCGCGGGTCAGGGCCGGCGGGGGGCTCGGGGGGCGTCGGGGCCGGGCGGGTGATCACGGACTGGGACATCTCGAAGGCCTCTCGGGGTGAAGCAGCATCAGGAGCGTTACGAGGCATTACGATGTAGCCTGGGTGCTGGACCTGTCAAGCCCCTTCACGCAAGTGATGCCCCTTCACGGATAGGTGTCGGGGCACCAGAACGGAGACCCCGCCCCATGTCGACCGCCGCCAGCGCCCCGGACGAGACGGTCACGACCGAGCCGACCGTGCCGTCGCGACGTGAGCGGGCCCGCACGGCGACGATCACCGAGATCAAGGCGACCGGGCTCCGGCTGATGGCCGAGACGGGCACGACGGACCTGCGGTTCTCGGACATCGCCCGCGAGATGGGCATGACGGCACCCGCGCTCTACCGCTACTTCGCCGACAGCGGCGAGCTGCTGACCGCGCTCATCGTCGACGCGTACGACGACCTCGGCGAGGCCGTCCGAGTCGCCCGCGAGGGGGTCCCCGACGACGACCTGTGGGGCCGCCTGGTCGCCGTCTCGCAGGCCTACCGTCACTGGGCGCGCTCCGAGCCGCAGCGGTTCGCCCTCATCCTCGGCATGCCCGTCCCCGGCTACTGCGCGCCGGACGAGGGCCCGACGACGGAGGCGGCCAAGCGCGCGATGGGCCAGCTGCAGGTGCACTTCATCGACGCGGTCCGGCTGGGCGTGATGGGCACACCGCAGATCACCGAGGTGGACGAGGCGTTCACCGAGGGGCTGCTGCAGGCCCACGGCGACGACAACCGGATGCCCGGTGTGGCCAGCGACCTCAGTGCCGACGACCCCACGGTCCAGGCGGCGATGAACCCGGCCAGCTTCCAGGCGATGCTCACCACGTGGGCATCGCTGCACGGCTTCACCAGCCTGGAGGCGTTCGGCCACTTCGACTGGCTGACGCCGCCGGCGCGGGACGCGTTGTTCCTCAGCGGGATCCGGCTGGCCGCGCGCGCGGCGGGCCTGCCGGACGGCACCGGGAGTGGCGCCACGAACTAGGCGCCGAAACGCTCCCGCAGCGGCGCCCGCCAGGCGGCGTCGAGCTCGTCCAGCCCGAGCGTGAACAGCCCCTGCACGTCGAGGGAGGGTCCGTCCGATCCCTCGCCCGCGTCCACGACTCCGATCCGCAGGTGCGGCAGGCCGCGCGCCGAGCACATGTCGGTGAACCGCACCTCCTCCGACCTCGGCACCGACACCAGGACGCGGCCGGTCGACTCGGAGAACAGCATCGTCGCCGTGTCGACGCCGTCGCGCTCGCACGCCTCGTCGAGCCAGATGCGGGCGCCGACGCCGTAGCGCAGGCACGACTCGACCAGAGCCTGCGCGAGCCCACCGTCGGCGAGGTCGTGCGCGGCGTCGACGAGGCCGTCGCGGCTAGAGGCCACCAGCACCTCGGCGAGCACCTTCTCGTGGGCCAGGTCGAGGACGGGCGGCAGGCCACCGAGGTGACCGTGCGCCACGTCGGCCCAGGCCGACCCCGACAGCTCCTCGCGCGTGGTGCCGAGCAGGTAGATGTTCTGGCCGGCCGACCTCCACCCCGACGGCGTGCGACGGCTGACGTCGTCCATCACCCCGAGGACGCCCACCACCGGGGTCGGGTGGATGGCGGTCTCGCCGGTCTGGTTGTACAGCGACACGTTGCCGCCCGTGACGGGCATCCCGAGCTCGCGGCACCCGTCCGCCAGACCCGTGACCGCCTCGGCGAACTGCCACATCACGGAAGGGTCCTCGGGCGACCCGAAGTTGAGGCAGTCGCTGACGGCGACCGGCACGGCGCCGGCAGTGGCGACGTTGCGGTAGGCCTCGGCCAGCGCGATCTGGGCGCCGAGCCGCGGGTCCAGCGCACCGAAGCGCCCGTTGCCGTCCAGGGACACCGCCACACCGAGCCCGGTCTCCTCGTCCACCCTCACCACTCCGGCGTCGTCGGGCATGGCCAGCGCGGTGCCGCCCATCACGTAGCGGTCGTACTGGTCGGTGACCCAGCTCTTGTCTGCGAGGTTCGGCGACGCGACCATCGCCAGCACCGTGGAACGCAGCTCGTCGGCGGTCGTCGGTCGGGCCAGCCGCTCCGCCGCGTCCGCCTGCCGGCGGTCGAGCCACTCCGGACGGGCGTAGGGGCGCTCGTAGACGGGGCCGTCGTGGGCCACCGTCCGCGGTGGCACGTCGACGATCTCGTCGCCGTGCCACTCGACGACCAACCGTCCGGAGCCGGTCACCTCGCCGACAACGGTCGCGAGGACGTCCCAGCGCTCGCACACGGCCATGAACCCCTCGAGGTTCTCGGGCGTGACGACCGCCATCATCCGCTCCTGCGACTCGCTCATGAGGATCTCCTCGGGCGACAGCGACGCGTCGCGCAGCGGGACCCGGTCGAGCCACACGTGCATCCCGCCGTCACCGGCCGAGGCCAGCTCGCTGGTGGCGCAGGAGAGACCCGCGCCTCCGAGGTCCTGGATGCCGCGGACGAGCCCGGCGCCGAACAGGTCCAGGCAGCACTCGATCAGGACCTTCTCGGTGAACGGGTCGCCGACCTGCACGGCCGGGCGCTTCGCGGGACCGGTCTCGTCGAACGTCTCCGACGCGAGGACGGAGACGCCGCCGATGCCGTCGCCACCCGTCCGGGCACCGAACAGCACGACGAGGTTGCCCTCGCCGGTCGCGTTGGCGAGGTGCAGGTCCTCGTGCCGCAGGGCGCCGACGCAGAGCGCGTTCACCAGCGGGTTCCCCTGGTAGCAGGGGTCGAACGCGAGCTCCCCGCCGATGTTGGGCAGGCCGAGGCAGTTGCCGTAGCCGCCGACGCCGGCGACGACGCCGTGCACCACGCGCTCGGTGTCGGGGTGGTCGACGGCACCGAAGCGGAGCGAGTCCATCACCGCGATCGGACGTGCACCCATCGCCATGATGTCGCGGACGATGCCGCCGACGCCGGTGGCAGCACCCTGGTAGGGCTCGATGTAGCTGGGGTGGTTGTGCGACTCGACCTTGAAGGTCACCGCCCAGCCCTGGCCGATGTCGACGACGCCGGCGTTCTCACCGATACCGGCGAGCATCCTGCCGACGGGCGTCTCGCGCGGGAGGTCGCCGAACTGCCGCAGGTGCACCTTGGACGACTTGTAGGAGCAGTGCTCGCTCCACATCACGGAGTACATCGCCAGCTCAGCCGACGTGGGGCGCCGGTCCAGGATGTCGCGGATGCGTTGGTACTCATCGGCTTTCAAGCCGAGCTCCGACCAGGGCTGTTCGGTCTCAGGGCTCGCCGCGGCGCGCGAGACCGTGTCGGCGCCGGCTGTGCGGGTGGTGGTCACGCCGACACCAGCCCCTCGATCACGGACGTGAAGAAGGGCAGGCCGTCGAGGCCGTCCGTCCCGGTCCGCGGGTCGGGGCCGTACCCCGCCTCGGTCGCGTGCTCGGGGTGCGGCATCAGGCCCACGACGTTGCCGGCGGCGTTGCTGATCCCCGCGATGGAGCGGTAGGAGCCGTTCGGGTTGTCGCCCACGTACCGCGCCACCACGCGCCCCTCGCCCTCGAGCTCGTCGAGGGTCCTCTCGTCCGCGACGTAGCCGCCCTCGCCGTTCTTCAGCGGGATGACGATCTCCTGACCCTGGTCGTAGCCGCGGGTCCAGGCCGTCGACGCGCTCTCGATCGTCAGCCGCTGGTCGCGGCACACGAACGTGCGGTGGTCGTTGCGGATCAGTGCACCGGGCAGGAGGTGCGACTCACAGAGGACCTGGAAGCCGTTGCAGATGCCAAGCACCGGGAGCCCGCCACGTGCAGCCTCGACGAGGGGCCCCATCACCGGCGCGAAGCGGGCGATCGCCCCGCAGCGCAGGTAGTCCCCGTACGAGAAGCCGCCGGGGATGATCGCGGCGTCGACGCCGCGCACGTCCGCGTCCCCGTGCCAGAGGCTGACCGCCTCGCCGCCTGCGAGCCGCACGGCGCGCGCGGCGTCCTTGTCGTCCAACGAGCCCGGGAACGTGACGACCCCGACGCGCATCAGCCGGCCACCTCGACCCTCACCACGTCCTCGATGACGGGGTTGCTCAGCAGCGTGGTCGCGGCCTCGCGCGCCGCCGTGAGGTGCTCGTCGGTGACGTCACCGTCCACCTCGAGCTCGAAGCGCTTGCCCTGTCGGACGCCCGTGAAGGAGCCGAAACCGAGCCGGGGCAGCGCCCCGACGATGGCCTTGCCCTGGGGGTCGAGGATCTCGGGCTTGGGCATGACGTCGACGACGATGCGTCCCATCGTGGCTGCTCCTGGCGTGGGGCTGTCGGGGTCCGTCGAGGCTACCGGGCGCGGACGGGCACCCGGCGCACCGGACCAGGGTCCGGACGGTGGCGAGCGGGTGGTGGTCGTGCCAGCGTGGTGGCATGCACCTGACGCACCTCGGCCATGCCTGCCTGCTCGTCGAGTCCGCCGGGGTCCGCGTGCTGGTCGACCCCGGCGCGTTCAGCACGGAGTGGCACGAGGTCACCGGCCTCGACGCCGTGCTGGTCACGCACCAGCACCCGGACCACCTCGACCCCGACCACGTGCCCGCCCTGCTCGATGCCAACCCCGACGCCGTGGTGCTGGCCGAGCCCGCCGCGGCGGCCATGGTCGACCGTGCCCAGGCGCTGGAGCCGGGCGCCACCCACCAGGTGGGCGGTCTGACCGTGGAGGGGGTCGGGGGGCGGCACGCGGTGATCCACGCCGACCTCGACCGGATCGGGAACGTGGGCGTTCTCCTGCGGGCGGACGGCGAGCCCACGTTGCTGCACCCCGGTGACGCCTACGAGGCGGCACCGTCCGGGGTCGACGTGCTCGCCGTCCCCGTGAACGCGCCCTGGTGCGCCTTCAAGGAGTCCGTGGACTTCACCCGGGCCGTGGCTCCGCGGACGCTCGTCCCGGTCCACGACGCCCTGCTGTCGGAGCGGGGACGCGCGCTCTACCTGAGGCAGCTGGTCGCCCTCGGCAGCGGCGAGCTCCGCGACCTCGCGGGCGCCGGGCGGACGGCGATGTGACCCGTCCGGCTAGACCTGGAGGCGGTAGATCCTCAAGAAGCCTGCGTCGACGTCCACGACCTCGACCGCGCCGAAGCCCGCCTGCGAGGCCAGCTCCCGCACGTGACCGGGACGCAGCACGGTGCCGATGCCCGCCGACGGCTTCTCGGCGAGCGCGGCAGGAAGGCAGTGGGCGATGCTCCAGCCGAACATCATCCGCTCGATCGTGTCGCCGGGTGCCGTGAACTGCTCCGCGACGTTCTCGTCGGCGACGACCACGGACCCACCGGGGGCGAGGGCTGACCGGAAGGCGGCGAGCGCCTCGACCGGCTGCGCCATGTCGTGCAGCGCCTCGAGGACCAGCACGGCCTCGAACGGCCCCTCACGGCCGAGCGTGCCGGCATCAGCCTCGACGAAACGCACGTCGACCCCGGCGGCGGAGGCGTTCTCGCGAGCCTCGACGATCGAGGGGGCATCGAGGTCGTACCCGGCGACGTCCGCCTCCGGGTACGCCCGTGTCAGGGCGATCGTCGACCAGCCGTGCCCGCAACCCACGTCGGCGATGCGCGCCCCCGGCTGGGAGAGCCGCTCGTGCAGGTCGCCGGCCGCCGGCAGCCAGGACCCCGTGAGGTCCGACATGAACGCGGGACGGTTGATCGCGCCCTGGCCGGCCCGGAACGTGCTGCCGTAGTGGAGGTACGGCACGCCCTCACCGGTCCGGTAGGCGTCGGCGACGTCGTCGAGGACCCCGGCGATGCCGACGACCATCTCGGCGAAGGGCGCGACGTGAGCGGGGTCCTCCGGTTCGACCAGGGCACCGACGTGCTCCTCGGGAAGCCGGTAGCGCCGAGCCAGCCCGTCGGGCGATGAGGCGCTCACGGTCAGGAACCCGGCGACCGCCTGCTGCTCGAGCCACTCCCGGGCGTAGCGCTCCGCGATGCCCGCTCGGGCCGCCAGGTCGCCGGGAGTGGCCTCGCCGAGTTCGTGGAGGGCGCGATAGAGCCCGAGACGGCGGCCGAGGTAGACGCCGAACATCTCCAGGGTGGCGACGGTCGCGTCCACGAGGCGCTCGTCGAGGGTCGGCTCGGGCATGGGTACTCCTCGTGTGGGTTCGGGTGTTCGGGGCTCCGCTCAGCCGCCCCGGGCGTGGGAGTCGCGGGACTCCGCGGCGTCCAGGGAGATCAGCAGGTGCGCCGGAACGGGCTCGGCCTTGCCCTTGAGGTCGAGGCGGCCGAGCGGGGTCGTCGTCGCGTGCGGAAGGCGGTCCTTCGTCTCCTGGCCGATCGCCACACCGCCGCCGGGCGCCCTTCCCTCCAGCCGGGACGCGGTGTTGACCGTGTCTCCGATGATCGTGTGGGTGCGACCGCCCTCGGTGCCGAGCAGGCTCACCGACACCGGTCCGCTGTTGA
Source organism: uncultured Actinomycetota bacterium (assembly GCA_963845675.1). Classification (GTDB taxonomy): domain Bacteria; phylum Actinomycetota; class Actinomycetes; order Actinomycetales; family CAWJMD01; genus CAWJMD01. Next base: position 103,833 of record CAWJSX010000002.1, read on the forward strand.
CACCGACCCGGAAGAGCGGCCAGCCGGCGTGCCGTGCCGCGACCGCCGAGGTGGCCTCCTGCAGGGCCAGGGCCGCCCCGGCCGCCCGGGCGGCGTGGTCCGGCTGGTCGCCCCGCTTGTTGAAGGTCACCATCAGCGCGTCGCCGACGATGCGGTCCACGTCCCCGCCGAAGCGGTGCACGACCGGCGGCACCGCGACCTCGAAGTACGTGTTGAGCATCTGTGTGACCTCGCTGGGTGAGTGCTGCTCGGAGAAGGTCGTGAAGCCCTGCAGGTCCGCGAAGAGCACGCTCATGTCCCGGCTGCCGGCCCGCGTCTGCTGGAGGTACAGGTCCGCGTACCTCTCCTCGTGCCACTGCACCCGAGCGCCCAGGGCGACGAGGCCGAACGCCGTGAGCAGCAGCACGTGCCACTCCCACCAGCTGAGGTGCCAGCTCCGCGCGAACACGACCGCGACCATCGCCTCCGCGAGGAGCACGAAGGCGGTCAGCATCGACAGCAGCATCAGCGACGGACGCGCGAGCCACAGCAGGACGTACCGGACGGCCGCGACGAGGTAGAGCGTGATCGCGGGGACGGCGACGACCGCCAGGACGCCCTCCGCGCGCTCGTCCGCACCTGGTTGCTGCAGCGGCGGCAGCTGGAGCAGTGACGCCGCGGCCCACAGCAGCATGACCGCCAGCAGCACCACCCGCAGCACGCGGGCGACGACGACCGCCCGGGCACCCCGTTCCCCGGCGAGCTCGACGCTCGACGCCGCGGCGAAGAGCGACCCGATCGCCAGCCCGACCGGCGTGGCCAGCACGAACCCCGGGTTGGGGGTCGAGAGCAGGACGCCGGGGGTCGCGAGCGCGTGCAGCGCGAGGAACCCCGCCGCGGAGAGGAAGGCCAGGGACACCAGCAGCACCCGCGCATCCCCGCGGCGGACGGCGGCGACGCCGGTTCCGTAGGCGAGGACGGCGCTCAGCGCCCCCGTCGCCAGCACCAGCCAGAAGTGGGAGGGGTGGTGCTCCCAGACGAGGTCGTGCCGCGGCGAGGCCAGCAGCAGCGCGAGGCCGGCCAACGGCAGCACGAGCACGGCACCGGACGCGACGAGCATCGCGCGCGAGTAGACGAAGCGACCGTGGGGGGCGTCAGCCATGGTCACCGCCCAGGAACGCGTGCACCTGCGAGACCACCACCGATCCCTCACCGACGGCGGAGGCCACCCGCTTCACCGACCCGCACCGCACGTCGCCGACCGCGAACACCCCCGGAAGCGTCGACTCGTAGGGCTGCGGCCTGCGGTCCTGGGTCCAGAGGTCCGAGTCCGCCGCGTCGTGGCCGGCGAGCACGAACCCGTACTGGTCCCTGCCGATCGCGTCGGGCAGCCAGTGCGTGCGCGGCTGGGCGCCGATCATCACGAAGAGGGCGTCGGCCCGGACCCCCTCCTCCGCCGAGGTGGCGCGGTCCCGGATCGTCACCTTCTCGAGGCGACCGTCACCGTCGGCGCCGACCACCTCGGCCTCCGTACGGACCACGATGGACGTCGCGGCGACCGCGTCCACCAGGTAGCGCGACATGCTCTCGCCCAGGTCCGCGCCCCGCACGACGAGCGTCACCTGCTCGCAGTACCGGTCGAGGTGCAGCACGGCCTGCCCGGCGGAGTTCCCGCCGCCGACGACGACCGCGTGCAGGCCCCGCAGAGCGTGCGCCTGCGAGACGTTGGCGCCGTAGAAGACGCCCGCGCCCATGAACGCCTCGACGTCCGGGACGCCGAGTCGTCGGTACGAGACACCGGTCGCGAGAACGACTGCGCGGGCGGTGACCTCGCCGACGTCGGAGATCGCGGCGACGACCCCGTCCGCCGTGTGCGTGATGTCGGTGACATCGCGCACCAGCACGAGGTGGGCCCCGAACACCCAGGCCTGCTGGTACGCCCGCTGGGCCAGCTGGTCGCCGCTGATGCCCCGCGAGAACCCGAGGTAGTTGCGGATCAGCGAGCTGGACCCGGCCTGTCCGCCGATCGACTCGCGCTCGACCACCAGGGTGCGCAGTCCCTCAGAAGCGGCGTACACGGCGGCCGCCAGCCCGGCCGGACCGGCGCCCACGACCAGCAGGTCGAAGTCCCGCTCGTCCGGGCCGAGCGAGGTCCTGATGCCCCAGGCCTCGACGACCTCGGCGTCGGTCGGGTCGAGCAGCACCGCACCCCCGGTGGCCGGCATCCACACCACGACCTCGGCACCGGACGTGTCCCCGACCGTCGACTCGATCGTTCGCGTGACCTGGTCGGCCAGCTCCGACCCTCGCGGCCTGAAGGCGTACGGGATGCCGTTGCGGCTCAGCAGGCTGACGATCGCGTGGGCGCGGGCCGAGTGCTGGTCGGCGACCACGACGCTCTCGCGCAGGTTCGACACCTCGCTGCGGGACCACTCCTGCACGAACTCCGCGACGACGCGGTGGAACAGCTCGTCCCGCACCTGCCAGGGCTTGAGCACGTAGTAGTTGATGTCGCCCACGGCCATGGCCTGGAGGATCGTGGCGGCGATGGCCCGGTCCGCCCAGGCGCCCCACTCGATCAGCAGCGCGCGGCGGGCGTCGGGGTGCAGGGAGCGGGTCCGCGCCAGGACCTGGCGGCGCGAGTCGTCCGGGAGGGCGTGGTCGACCAGCACCACCGCCACGCGCTGTCCCTGCTCGTGGGCCAGGTCGAGGGTCCGCAGGGCGTCCTCGGCGCTGATCTCACCGCGCACGCGGTACCCGCTCCCGAAGCCGCGCTGGAGCTCGCCCTCGATCCGGTCCAGCGTCTCCGGCCGGACGTCGACGGCCAGGAGCAGCGGTCGCTGCTGCTCCTGCGACCGGGGAGGCGGGCTGACTCCCATGCCATCGAGGCTAGGGACCGGCGGCCCCGGTGACGAGAGGTTTTCCGGACCGATCGTTGAGCGGCCCGGGTCCGCCTGGCAGCGAGCTGGGGCCGGGTTACGCTCCGGCCATGGGAACGAAGCAGTACGACCGGACGGTCACCGTCGGGGTCTGGGCGCTCACCAACGGCCACCGGCTGCTCCACCGGCTCAGCGGCGGGCGTCTGGGTCGTCGCCTCGGGGGCGCCGAGACGGTCTGGCTCCACCTGCGCGGACGCAAGAGCGGCAACCCCCAACGTGTCCCGCTGGTCACGTCACGCGTGGTCCGCGACGGGCAGGAGCGCCTGCTGGTCGCCGGGTCCCGCGGTGGCAGCGAGAAGAACCCCGTGTGGGCGCTCAACCTGAGGGCGCACGCCGAGCGCGGCGAGACCATCGGGCTGGAGGTCGCGGGTGAGGCCGCGACCGCCGAGGTGCGTGAGCTGCACGACGCCGAGCGGGATGCCGGCTACGCCGAGATGGTCAGCACCTACAAGGGTTTCGACGGGTACCAGCGCAACACCGGCCGCGTCATCCCCGTCTTCGAGCTCACCCTCCGGACGCCTCGGACGGCCTGAGTCAGGCGCCGAACGCGCTGCCCGTCAGGCGGCGGTAGGCCTCCAGGTACCGCTCGCGGGTGCGCTCGACCACCTCGTCGGGAAGCGGCGGCGGGGGCTGGTCCCCCGCGCGGTCCCAGCCGGACGCCGGGCTCGTCAGCCAGTCGCGCACGAACTGCTTGTCGAAGCTCGGCTGCTGGACGTCCGGGCTCCCAGCTCTCGGCAGGCCAGAAGCGCGACGAGTCCGGGGTCAGCACCTCGTCGCCCAACGTGAGGGTCCCGGACACCGGGTCGGTCCCGAACTCGAGCTTCGTGTCCGCGAGGAGGATGCCTGCCTGCCGGGCGATGCGCTCGGCCACGGAGTAGACGTTCATCGTCCAGCCGCGCAGGGCGGCAGCCCGTTCGGGGCCGACCGTCGCGACGACGGTCTCGTAGTCGACGTTCTCGTCGTGCTCCCCGAGGGCGGCCTTGGTTGCCGGGGTGAAGACAGGGGTCTCGAGCCGCGACCCGTCGACGAGTCCCGGCGGAAGCTCCACCCCGCACACGGCGCCGGTCTCGCGGTAGTCGGCCAGACCCGACCCCGCGAGGTAGCCCCGGGCGACGCACTCGACGGGGTCCATCTCGAGGCGGCGGCAGACCATGGCCCGGCCGGCGACCTGGTGGGGCACCTCGGTCGAGACCACGTGGTGCCGCAGCCCTTCACCGGCGGGGCCGGTGACCTCGTGCTCGAGCCGCTCGAACCACCAGAGGCTGAGAGCGGTGAGCACGGCCCCCTTGTCGGGGACCGGCGTCGACAGCACGTGGTCGTAGGCGCTGATCCGGTCGCTCGCCACCACGAGGACCAGCTGGGGGTCGTGCGCCGACGCGTACAGGTCGCGGACCTTGCCGGAGTAGGTGTGCACCCATCCGGGCAGCGTCAGGGGCGCGTTCACGCGCGAGAGTCTGGCAGAGGGAGGTCGAACCCCGCGGCGCGGTCAGCCGCCGACGTGGACGAGGTCGGTGGCCTCGTGGGTGGAGTGCTCCAGAAGGGCCCGCGCCTCCTCCTGGCGGTAGCGACGGTGGCCGCCCAGCGTCCGGACCGCCGTGATCTTGCCGGCGCTCGCCCACCGCGCCACCGTCTTCGGGCTGACCCGGAAGAGGTCCGCCACCTCGCCGGGGGTCATCAGGGGCTCGGTGGTGATGGTCTGGTTGCTCACGATGGCATCCCGTCCGTGATGGGTGAATGGGTCGATGTCCGTCACACCCTCCCTCCGGACCCTGGCAAGAACCTGGGAACGGCCGGCCAGGAGCCTGAGAGGTTTGGGCGGTTAGTGTCGGTGGCGTGAGTCCTGACGCGAAGCGCTCCCCCCGTTCCTCCGAAGCCTCCGAGGGGTCTCCGGACTCCGACCCGTCGCCCCGCCCCGAGGCGACCGACGACCTGGTCACCACGCGGCACACGCTGCGGGTCGGTCGGCGCACCCTGCGGTACACCGCCACGAGCGGACGGATCGTGCTGCGGCAGGAGGTCACCACGGACGGCGAGTTCGAGGGGCACAAGCCGAAGGCCGAGGTGTTCCTGACGGCGTACACGCTCGACGGGGACGGACGGCCCGGCGCCGGGGCGTCGGGGACGAGGTCGGGGTCGGGGGGCTCGAAGAGCACGACGAGCGCGGCGGCGGCGAAGCGGGCGACGGCGACCGCGGAGTCGCCGACGGGAGCCGGGGACCCCACGCGTCCGGTCACCTTCTGCTTCAACGGCGGACCCGGCTCGTCGTCGGTCTGGCTGCACCTCGGGCTGCTCGGACCCCGGCGCGTCGTGATGGGGGACGCCGGCGAGCTGCTGCCGCCTCCGTACGACCTGGTCGACAACCCCGAGTCCCTGCTCGCGCACACCGACCTGGTCTTCATCGACCCCGTCTCGACCGGCTTCTCGCGCGCGGTGGAGGGCGGAAAGGCCGGCGACTTCCACGGGTACACAGGCGATCTCGAGTCGGTCGGCGAGGTGATCAGGCTCTGGACGACGCGCAACGGCCGCTGGATGAGCCCCAAGTTCCTGGCCGGGGAGTCGTACGGCACCCTCCGCGCCGCAGCGCTCGCCGAGCACCTGCAGACCCGGTACGGCATGTACCTCAACGGCCTGATGCTCATCTCGATGGTGCTCGACATGTCGACGATCCGGTTCACCGAGGGCAACGACGCTCCCTACGCCCTGTTCCTTCCCACGTACGCGGCCATCGCGCACCACCACGGGCTGCACGGCGACCGCGAGCTGAGCGACGTCCTCGCAGAGGCGGAGGAGTACGCCGCGCGCGACTACCCGTGGGCGCTGTCGCGTGGGCACCGTCTGACGGAGTCGGAGCGCGCCGAGGCCGTCGCCACGGTGGCGCGGCTGACGGGTCTCTCCCCCGAGTACGTGGACCGCGTAGACCTGCGCATCGAGCACATCCGGTTCTTCACCGAGCTGCTGCGCGACAAGGGCCGCATCGTGGGTCGCCTCGACGGGCGCTTCGCGGGATGGAACCCGGACGGAGGGTCCGAGCACTTCGAGCAGGACCCCTCGTACTGGGCGATCCACGGCCCGTACGCCGCCGCCCTCAACCACTACGTGCGCACCGAGCTGGAGTACGCGTCCGACCTGCCCTACGAGATCCTCACCGACAAGGTGCGGCCCTGGTCGTACAAGGAGTTCGAGGACCGCGCGGTCTCGGTCACCGGCAAGCTGTCCACGGCGATGCGCGCCAACCCGCACCTGCGGGTCCACGTCGCGTGCGGGTTCCACGACGGCGCCACCCCGTACTCGGCGACGGAGCACACGCTGGCCCACCTGAAGGTCCCCGCCGAGCTGCGCGCCAACATCGAGGTGGCCTACTACGAGGCCGGGCACATGATGTACGTCAACGAGGCTGCGCGGCGCCAGCAGTCGAAGGACCTCGCGGGGTTCATCAGCGGCTGAGTCCGCCTTCCCTTGTTCGCCGACTGGTCGCATCTGGCGCGACACGCCGCGCGTGTCGCGCCAGATGCGACCAGTCGATGGAGGTTGTCCACAGGGGAGGCCGGAAGCGCCGCGGGGGTGAGGCGGCCTGGTCCACCCTCGTCCGGTGCGGGACGAGCTCGAGGTGCTGGTGGACGGCTCCCACCCGCTCGCGGCGTGGCTGCGTGCCGGGGTGACACGGCACGAGGTGCGCGGCGTGCTGGCCCGCCCGGGCCACCACGGCCGCCACGTCTGGGCGGGCACCGACCCGACGACGTCGCGGCAGCGTGCGCTCGAGGACGCCTCGGTGGTGCCGCCCGACGGGGCGCTGGGCGGCTGGGGCGCGGCACACCTGCTCGGCGTGGACTGGATCGACGGGACGACCGCCACCGGTGAGCCGCTCGACGGTCTGGTCTGCATGCCGTTCGAGCGCCGGGTGCGGCGGGACGGGCTGAGGGCGTTCCGCAGCCGGCTCGACGACGGCGACGTCGTCGTGGTGCCGGACGCCGGTGGCGCGCGTGTCACCTCTCCGGTGCGGACGGCGTTCGACCTCGCCCGGACGGCGCGCACTCTGGGGCAGGCGGTCACGCACCTCGACGTCCTGGCACGTCACGGAGTGGACGTCGAGGAGGTGCGTGCCTACGCCGATGCGCGACGGCGGTGGCGCGGCGTGCGCCTCGTCCGGGCTGCGACCGCCCTGGCACGTGGGCGGGTCCGCTCGGTCCCGGAGACCGCCTGGCGCCTGGTGTGGGCGCTGGGCGCCGGCATCACCGCGCCGTTGGTGAACGCGACCCTGATCGGACCCGGCGGCGTGATCGTCGCCGAGGTGGACCTGCTGGACGTGGACACGGGCCTTGTCGGCGAGTACGACGGTTCACCCCACGCCGACGCGGGCGCCCGCGCCACGGACCACGCGCGCCAGGAGCGCCTCGAACGGCTCGGCCTGACCGTGGTGCGCTGCACGGCCGCCGACCTGGCACACCAGGACCGGATGGCGTCCCGGGTCCGGGCGGCCCGCGTGCGCGCGGCGGAGCGCTCCTCGGGGGACCGCCCGTGGCAGGCCGGCGAGCTGCCGCTGCCGGACCTGCCCTTGCGCCCACACGTCCCCGCGACCTTGACTGGTCACACCTGGCGCGAAACGCCGAGCGTGTCGCGCCATTCATGACCAGTCGAGGAGAGGGGACGGCCCGTGTGCCGCAACATCACCGCTCTGCGGGGGCTCGAGCCGCAGGCGACGGACGAGGAGATCCGCGCGGCGGCGCTGCAGTACGTCCGGAAGGTCGGTGGTCTGTCCTCGGTGTCGCCGCGTGTGCAGGCGGCGGTCGACCGGGCCGTCGACGCCGTCGCGGCGGCCACGGTCGAGCTGCTGGACGAGCTGCCCGAGCGACGCCAGCCCCCGCCGACGGTCCCGCCCCTCCGACGCCCCGAGGTGCGGGCCCGCATCGCAGCGCGAGGCTGATCCGGACCCTCAGTCGCCGCGGGCGGCGAGCTGGACGGCCTCGTGGCGCCGGTCCGCCTCGGCCACGCTCTGCGGGTCGTCCACGTCGACGCCGGCTCTCTTCGCGGCCGCCAGCGCCTCCGGGCTGTGCAGGTCGGGGGCGGTCACGGTCTTCGGCGTGATCGCCCGGTCGGCTGCGGCGTACCGGCGCTGCTGGTCGGCCAGCGACTCGGCCCGCAGCCCCTCGGTCTGCACCGACGCCTTCGCCGCTGCGGGGATGGCCGGCCCCACCACTCCCGCGTAGCCCTGGTGGCCCGCGACGTTCGGGTGGTACGACTCCGAGATCGGGTTGGACAGGCCGTTGATCCACTCCGGGTCGTCGCAGACGGCGTGGCCGATGAACGCCGACGTCGGGTTGCGGAACGTGAACCCTGCGCTCGTCGCACGTGCCTTCGTCATGGCGTTCAGGCGGTCGGCCATCTGGTTGAGGCGGGCCTCCTCGGCGGGACTGAACCACGTGCCGGCGTTGCAGTCCTCACCCATGAAGATGCGCGGGTAGCCCACCACCACGATCTTGGCCTGTGTCGCGCGGGAGCGGATCGAGCCGTACACCGTGCTGAGCCGGCCCGGAAGCACGCGGTCGACGACGTACTCCGCGTCGTCGATGGCGCCGTTGCAGTCACTCATCCACGCGGGCTGCGCGCACTCGGTCAGCACGTCGGCGAACCCGGCGTCGTTGCCCCCGACGGAGATGGTCACGTACCCGGTGCCGGACCCGAGGGCCGACAGCTGGGCGCCCGTCACGTCGGCCACCGTCGCGCCCGAGCACGCCCGGAAGGTGAGGCTCAGCCCCTTGCTGGCCGCGAGCAGGGACGGGTAGGCCTTCGTGGAGCGCTGGCACGACGTCCCGTCGTCGATGTAGCTGCGCGTTCCCGTCCCGGACGAGTAAGAGTCACCCAGGGCGACGTAGCTCGTCGCGGCTGCCTGCGCGGGAGCGAGCGTCCCCGCCGCCAGCACGCAGGCGGCAGCCGCGGAACCGCACAGTGTCAAGCCTTTTCGCGCGAAAGCCATCGTGATCCCCCCGGGCCGTGGTCGTGACGATCGCGACAGTAGTCCGATTTGCGCGATTCGTCACTACCCCCTTCCGGGGGCCCGCGGGTCAGGGGACGAGCACCATCCCCGACGGACCAGCGCCCGGCGTGTTCACGCACCGCGCGGACCCGGGGGCGGCCGCCAGCAGCGAGTAGCACCGTCCCATCGCCTGCTGCCCGTACGCGTTGGGGTGCAACGACTCCTGCGCCATGCCCTGGACGTTCGTGTCCAGGAACCGCGCCCACTCGTTCGTCGCACCGTCCGGCGTGCCGGTCGACTGCGTCGAGGTGTCGGCGCAGGCCTCGCGTCCGGAGAAGGCGTCGGACAGGTCGAGGAAGTCCACACCCTTCGCCTCCGCCACGGCCTGCAGGTTGGACGAGATCTGCGGGACGAGCGCCCCGCGCGCCCAGTCGGAGTCGGAGTTGGTGAACGGGCACCCACCCACACCGGCACGGCCGCCGGCGAACTCGGCGTAGCGGTTGTCGTCGCCGCGCGGGATCGGGGACGGGTACGACTGCAGCACCAGGCGGTAGCTGCCGGGCTCCTGGCCGGACGACGACAGGGCCGCGCGGATCTCGTCGACCGCCTTCGAGACGCCGGCCATCGCCGTGGGCATCGCGGCGTCGACCTTCGCCTGCTGCTCCGGCTCGCAGCGTGTGACGACCGACGCGTACGCGGCGACGCACGAGGTGATGATGTCCGCGAACCCGAGGTCGTTGCCACCGATCGAGAGCACGACGAGCTCGACGTCGTGCGTGGCACCGACGTCGGCCAGCTGGTCGGCCTGGGGCCGCTCACCACGCTGGCCCGTGCCGCCAGAGGCCGTGCGGAACACGTTGTTCGTGCGGGCCCCCGAGCAGGCGACGTTGATCTTCGCGTCGACCGGCACCGTGTTGCTGAGCGCGGGGGCCACGTCGCTGCGGTGACATCCCCCTGCGGTCGAGCCGTACACCCGCGTCGGGTCGTAGCCACCGATGCCGTCACTGGTCCAGGCGCGATCGGTGCCCATCCGGCTCCCGGCGGGGACCGCGGAGTTGCCGTTCCAGCGTCCCGCCTCACCGGAGATGTACGAGTCGCCCAGCGTGACCAGGGCGGTGGGCTTCACGGGCTCGGTCGCCGCGCGCGCCTCGGCGCGGGGCGCTGTGGCCAGGGACGCGAGGGCGAGTGCCACGACGGCCGTGAGGCCCACCAGGGCACGTCGCGGGTCGACGGGGGGGTTCGGTCGCGGGATGGCGTGGCGCATGCGTGCTCCTTCGTCCGTGTGCCACACCAACGACGAGGAGGCGCGCAGGTCACGCACCGCGCAGGGACAGGGTGGGCTCAGCCCTGCCCTGCGGCGATGTCCGTGCGGAACTGGGCGCCCTCGAGGGCGATCTCGCCGACGCCGGCGTACGCGGCGGCGCGTGCTGCCTCCAGGTCGCTGCCCACCCCGACGACGGACAGGACGCGCCCGCCCGCGCTCACCAGCCGACCGTCCTCGTCGAGGGACGTGCCCGCGTGCAGCACGTGCGCCCCGTCGACGCCCTCGGCCGCGCCCAGCCCGGTGAGCACCCCACCTGTCCGCGGGGAGGAGGGATAGCCCGGGGACGCCACGACGACGGTGACGGCGGCCTCGTCGCGCCAGTGCAGGGGCGGCAGGTCGCCCAGAGCACCGGTGGCGGCGGCGTGCAGGAGGGTGCCCAGCGGGGTGCGCAGCCGCGCGAGCACCACCTGGGTCTCGGGGTCCCCGAAGCGCACGTTGAACTCCACGACGCGCAGCCCGCGAGACGTCAGGGCCAACCCGCAGTACAGCAGCCCGGCGAAAGGGGTTCCGCGGCGGGCCATCTCGAACACCACGGGACGGGCGACACGCTCGAGCACCTGCTCGGTCAGGTCCGGCGCGTCCCGGTCGGCCCACGGCAGCGGCGAGTACGCCCCCATGCCACCGGTGTTGGGTCCCGAGTCCCCGTCCGCGAGACGCTTGAAGTCCTGGGCGGGGGCCAGCGGAACGACGTCGACACCGTCGCTGACGCAGAACAGCGAGACCTCGGGTCCGTCGAGGAACTCCTCGATCACCACCGCGGCGTCCGGCTTGGCGAGGCAGGCCGTGGCGTGGTCGAGCGCGGCATCGCGGTCGTCGGTGACGACGACGCCCTTGCCGGCCGCCAGCCCGTCGTCCTTCACCACGTACGGGGCGCCGAAGGCGTCCAGCGCCGCCGAGACCTCCTCGAGCGTGGTGCACACGTGCGCCATGGCCGTCGGCACCTCGGCGGCGGCCATCACCTCCTTGGCGTACGCCTTGCTCCCCTCCAGGCGCGCCGCCTCCCGGCTGGGTCCGAAGCAGGCGATCCCCCGGGCGCGGACGGCGTCGGCGACCCCAGCAACCAGCGGGGCCTCAGGCCCGACCACCACGAGGTCGGCACCGACCTCGACGGCCAGGTCCGCGACGGACCCGCCGTCCTCGGTGTCGACGGGACGGCACTCCGCCACGGCGGCGATGCCGGGGTTGCCGGGGGCCGCGACCACCGACTCCACACTGGGGTCGAGCCCCAGAGCTCGGACGAGGGCGTGCTCACGCGCACCGGAACCGACCACGAGGACCTTCACGGAGGCTCACCCTAGACGGCCCCGGAGCACCTCTCTGCGCCCCCCGACCTGCGCCGGTCCAGCACGTCCACCCTCTCCGCAGAGGCTGGGTGGGTCAGCCGCCCAGCAGGTCGTGCCGGACGATCGTCGCCTCGCGGTCAGGGCCCACACCGATCGCCGAGATCCGGCCGCCGATCATCTCCTCGAGCGCGAGCACGTAGCTCTGCGCGGCGGCGGGCAGGTCGTCGAAGGTGCGAGCGCCGGAGATGTCCTCCGACCATCCGGGCAGCTCCTCGTAGACCGGTTTGGCGTGGTGGAAGTCGCTCTGCGAGACCGGCATCTCGTCGCGGCGGACCCCGTCCACGTCGTAGGCGACGCACACCGGCACGGTCTCGAGCCCGGAGAGGACGTCGAGCTTGGTGATCACCGTGTCGGTCAGGCCGTTCACGCGCTGGGCGTACCGGCCGATCACCGCGTCGAACCAGCCGCAGCGACGGGGACGGCCGGTGGTGGTGCCGAACTCGCCGCCGGTGGTGCGCAGGAACTCGCCCGACGCGTCGTGCAGCTCGGTCGGGAACGGGCCCTCCCCGACGCGGGTCGTGTACGCCTTGATGATCCCGATCACGCGGTCGAGCCGTGAGGGCGGGACGCCGGACCCGGTGCAGGCGCCCGCCGCCGTCGCGTTCGACGAGGTGACGAACGGGTAGGTCCCGTGGTCGACGTCGAGGAGCGTGGCCTGACCACCCTCGAACAGCAGGGTCTCGCCCCGGTCGAGCGCCTGGTTCAGCACCAGCCCGGTGTCGGCGACCATCGGCTCGAGCCGCGCCGCGTGCGACAGGAGCTCCTCGACCACCTCGTCCACCGTGATCGCGCGACGGTTGTAGACCTTGACCAGCAGGTGGTTCTTCTGGTCGAGCGCGCCCTCCACCTTCTGGCGCAGGATCGCCTCGTCGAACAGGTCCTGGACGCGGACCCCCACGCGGTTGATCTTGTCGGCGTACGTCGGGCCGATGCCGCGGCCGGTGGTGCCGATCCTGCGCTTGCCGAGGAAGCGCTCGCTGACCTTGTCGAGAGTGCGGTTGTACGAGGCGATCACGTGGGCGTTGGCCGAGACCAGCAGCTTGGACGTGTCCACGCCCCGGGCCTCGAGACCATCGATCTCCTCGAACAGCACGCCGAGGTCCACGACGACTCCGTTGCCGATCACCGGCGTGCAGCCGGGCGTGAGGATGCCGGAGGGGAGCAGGTGCAGCGCGTACTTCTGGTCGTCGACGACGACGGTGTGTCCGGCGTTGTTGCCGCCGTTGTACTTGACCACGTAGTCGACCCGCGCCCCGAGCGCGTCGGTCGCCTTGCCCTTGCCCTCGTCACCCCACTGGGCGCCCACCACGACGATCGCTGGCACCAGCGCACCTGCTTCCGGTTCGGGCCGCGGCTGCGCCTGCGGGTGGAGCACGTCGGACGACGGCGAGACTACCGGCCGGACGTGGGTCACACTCGTGCCAGTCCCCCGCGCTCCCCAGGAGGCACCGTTGCCCACGTCGCACCAGCGCGTCCTCGTGCTGGCGAACGCCAACGCCGGCAGCAGCCAGCAGGATGCGCAGGACGCCGCGCTCGACGTGCTGCGACGCACGGCCGAGGTCGAGCTGGTGTGCTCGTCCGGCGTCGACGACATCGCTACGGCACTCGCCCGCGCCGGTGGACGTCGCGTCGTCGTGATGGGGGGCGACGGCACCGTCCACGCCGTCGCGCAGGAGCTGCACCGCACGGGTCGGCTGCGTGAGATCGGCCCGGTGGCGCTCGTGCCGATGGGGACCGGCAACGACCTGGCCCGCAGCCTGCGTCTCCCTGTCGACGACCCGGCGCGGGCGGCGGGGCTCGCCCTGACCGGGACGGTGCGCGACCTGGAGGTGCTCCTGGACGACGCGGGTCACGTCGTGGTCAACGCCGTCCACGTCGGGGTGGGTGCCGAGGCGGGTGCCCGGGCGGAGGGCGCCAAGCAGGCGCTGGGGAAGGTCGGCCTCGGGAAGGTCGCCTACCCCCTCGGCGCGGTGGCCGCCGGTGCCACCAGCCCGGGGTGGGCGCTGCGCGTGACGCTCGACGGCACAGTGCTCCACGACGGCGACCCGCCCACGCTGCTCGTCGCGCTCGGCGTGGGCACGAGCGTCGGAGGGGGTGCGCCCCTCTCACCGGACGCCGACCCGTTCGACGGCATGGTCGACGTCACGGTGTCGACCGCGACGGGTCCGCTCGCGCGCGTGGGGTACGCGGCCTCGATCCGCGGAGGTACCCACGTCGACCGGGCAGACACCGTCACCGGGCGCGGCAGGGAGATCCTGGTCGAGTCCGTGGACGGGGAACCCTTCCGCTGCAACGCCGACGGCGAGGTCAGCGATCCGGTGACCCGCCGGTCGTGGCGTGTGGTGCCGAGGGCCTGGCAGCTCGTCACCGGCCCGGACGACGACCCCGATGACACCGACGACACGACGGGCCCCGTGACCGGCTCCTAGGAGAGCGCCCGCGCAGCCGCCGGGTCGCAGTCGTCGAGGAACGTGTGGCAGCGGGTGGCCTCGTCCTGCTCGCCGATGGCCGCGGCGGCCCTCCCGAGGGCGAAGAGCGCACGCAGGAAGCCCTGGTTCGGGACGTGGTCCCACGGCACCGGGCCGTGCCCGCGCCACCCCGCGCGGCGCAGGGCGTCCAGGCCGCGGTGGTAGCCGACCCGGGCGTAGGCGTACGACTCGATCACCGAGCGGCGCGACCAGGCCTCGTCCGCGAGGACGGCCCAGGCCAGGCTCGCGGCCGGGTGGCCCGCCGCGGCGTGCGCGGCGTCCTGACCTGCGGCGATCACCGCGGCCACGGCCGCCTCTGGGCCCTCGGGCAGGCGGGTGGGCGGCGGTCCACCGAGCAGGTTGTCGTGCGTCATGCCGTCAGTCTTGCCGATGACCGCACCGCGCCACGACGCGGGCACCTGCGCGGCGCGCGGTCGCGCGTGCGACAGACTGGCCCGAGCCCGAGGCCCAGACCGAGTCCACCGGCCCGGCCTCGTCCGCCACGACCCACCGGGGGAACGCAATGTCCGACCACCCCACGCACGACGAGGTGCCCGACGACGTGCCCGTCGAACCGGCGCCGACACCGGACGGGACCGACCGTCGACGTCGGACGCTGCTGATCGCGCTCGCCGCGGTCCTCGCGGTGCTGGTGGCCGTCGCGGTCGGTGTCGCCCTGGCGCTGACGGGCGGGGACGACGACGTCACGACCTCCCCGACGACCCCGCCGCCCTCCTCGGTGACCGCCTCGCCGACCGACTCGCCGACCGACGCCCCGACCGTGACGGAGACGACCACGTCGGCCGCCGTCACGAGCGCTGCGCCCACCACGTCCACGGCGCCGCCGGCCGCGCCCACACCCGGTCCCACGACGATCCCGAGCGACCTGCGCCTGCCCCACGAGGGGGAGCCGGCGGACGGTGACTTCTCCGCCTGGGAGGAGACGGACTGGGAGTACCAGCCGTGCTCGACGCGCACGTCGGCCTACCCGTCCTTCGACCGGGCCGGTCAGGTGCGCCACATCGTCCGGACCGGACCGGAGTACGCGTCCAGCGAGACCCTCGTGGTGCTGCGGACGACCGGGGACGCCGAGGCGTTCATGGGCGAGCTGCGGGCGGCGGGCGCACCCTGCCCGACGAGCGACGCCGACGGGCCCACACGGGCGTCGATCACACCCGTCGACGGGAACTGGGGCGACGGCTTCGTCCACGCCCTCGCCTACGAGTACCTGGACGCGCCCGGGAGCACCGCAGCGTCGGCGTACCTGATGGCCGTCCGCCACGGCCGAGCCGTGGTGATGACGACGGTCGGCGGCGAGTTCGTGGCGCCCGTCCAGGGGAACCAGCCGGCACCGGCGGCCGTCGCCGAGCTGCGCGCCACCCCGGACGCCCTGGCGTCGCAGCTCTGCCTCTACACCGAGGCGGGCTGCTGACCCTGAGGGTCCGGGACCGCGCGCCCCGACGTCAGAGCTTCTGGCCCGCAGCCCGGAGGTTCTCGCAGGCCTCGACCACGCGGGCGGCCAGGCCGGCCTCGGCGGCCTTGCCCCACGCGCGCGGGTCGTACTGCTTCTTGTTCCCGACCTCGCCGTCGATCTTCAGCACGCCGTCGTAGTTCTTGAACATGTGCTCGACGACGGGACGCGTGAACGCGTACTGCGTGTCGGTGTCGATGTTCATCTTCACGACTCCGTAGTCGACGGCCGCGCCGATCTCCTCGGCCGTGGAGCCGGAGCCGCCGTGGAACACCAGGTCGAACGGCTTGGAGCCGTCGTCGAGACCGAGCTCCTTCGCCGCGGCGGCCTGCGCCTGCTGGAGGATCTCCGGACGGAGCTTGACGTTGCCGGGCTTGTAGACGCCGTGCACGTTGCCGAAGGTGAGAGCCGACAGGTACCGGCCGTTCTCGCCCGCGCCGAGCGCCTTCACGGTGTCGATCGCGTCCTGCGGGGTCGTGTACAGCTGCTCGTTGATCTCGTTGGCGACGCCGTCCTCCTCGCCGCCGACGACCCCCACCTCGATCTCGAGGACGACGTTGGCGGCCGCGCACCTCTCGAGCAGCTCGCGCGCGATCACGAGGTTCTCGTCCAGGGGAACTGCTGAGCCGTCCCACATGTGCGACTGGAAGAGCGGGGTACCGCCGGCGGCCACGCGCTCGGCGCTGATCGCGAGCAGAGGGCGGACGAAACCGTCGAGCTTGTCCTTCGGGCAGTGGTCGGTGTGGAGGGCGATGTTCACGTCGTAGCTCTTGGCGACGACGTGGGCGTACTCCGCGAGCGCGACAGAACCGGTGACCATGTCCTTGATGCTCGGTCCGGAGAGGTACTCGGCGCCGCCGGTCGACACCTGGAGGATGCCGTCGCTGCCTGCGTCGGCGAAGCCCTTGATGGCGGCGTTGAGGGTCTGGGAGCTGGTCACGTTGATGGCCGGGTAGGCGAAGGACTTCTCCTTCGCGCGGTCGAGCATCTGCGCGTAGACCTCGGGCGTGGCGATGGGCATGGGTGGCTCCTGCGTCTGGTCGGACCAGTGACTCTCCGATCCTGCCACGGAGCGGCAGGGGCCCATGGCCGGGCGCCGGATCGTGGGACGGCCGTCAGGCCGGGGCCCGGTGCCTTCCCGCGCCGGGCTGCTCCGCGCTGTCACGCACGACGGCACCGTCGCCCATCTCGACCACCCTGTCGGCCAGGTCGACGAGCGCCGGGTCGTGCGTGGCGACGACGACGGTGACGGCATGCTCGTCCACCAGCCGCCGCAGCAGCTCCATCACCGCCCGACCCGTGAGCGAGTCGAGCTGCCCCGTCGGCTCGTCGGCGACCAGCAGCTCGGGCTGGTTCGCGAGGGCCCGGGCGATCGCGACCCGCTGCTGCTGTCCTCCGGAGAGCTCGGCCGGTCGCTGGTGCTGGTGCCCGGAGAGCCCCACCAGCGCCAGGAGCTCGGCCACGCGTCGCTCCCGTTGTGCCGCAGGCGTTCCCACCAGGCGCATCGGGACACCGACGTTCTCGGCCGCCGACAGGATCGGCAGCAGCCCGAACGACTGGAAGACGAAGCCGATGCGGTGCCGCCGCAGCTGCAGCAGCTGGTCGGTCGTCATCGTCGGCGAGGTCCTGGCCGTCCAGCAGCACCTGGCCGGAGTCGGGCGACTCCAACCCACCGAGGCAGTTGAGAAGCGTCGTCTTGCCGGAGCCGGACCGCCCGTGCACGACCAGCAGCTGCCCGCTGGGGACCTCGAGGGAGACGTCACGCAGCGCCTGGACGGCGGTCTCGCCCGTCCCGAACGTCCGGGACAGGTTCTGTGCGCCGAGCAGCGGCCCGTCAGGTCGTCCGGCGGCCTGCTCCGAGGAGGTGCGGCTGCTGGTCGGACGGCCGTACCTCGATGTGGTCCGTCTCCAGGTCGAGCCGGACGCGTCTGCGCAGGGCGAGCGCCGTCCACGAACTCCCGCGGGCAGCTGGAGCCGCCCCGCGGCGTCGAGCACGGCGTACTCCTCGGCGACGTGCGACTCCGTCCCCTGCTCGTCCACGACGGTCCTGCGCAGCACCTCGGACGACGTGCGACCGTCGCGGATCCCGATCGTCCGCTGCACCTGGCCGGACACGCTCTGGTCGTGCGTCACGACCAGGATCGTGACGCCCAGCTCCTCGTTGACGTCGCGGAAGGCCGCGAACACCTCGGCCGACGTGGTGGAGTCGAGCTCCCCCGTCGGCTCGTCGGCGAGGACGACCTGCGGCGAGTTGGCGAGCGCCACGGCGATCGCCACCCGCTGCTGCTGACCACCGGACATCTCGGAGGGCAGGCGGCCGGCGCAGGCACCGACGCCGAGCAGCTCCAGCAGGTGCGCCGCACGACGACCCCGCTCGGCCCTGGGGACCCTCGCCAACGACATCGGCAGCACCACGTTCTGCTCGGCGGACAGGTACGGCAGCAGGTTGCGGGACGTCTGCTGCCACACGAACCCGACCGTGTGGCGCTGGTAGGCGACGCGTTCGGACCGCCCCATGGCGAGGAGGTCGTGACCGGCCACCCTGGCCGTCCCGGCGCTGGGCACGTCGAGTCCGGAGAGGATCGTCAGCAGCGTGGACTTGCCGGAGCCGGAGGCGCCGACGATGGCGACGAGCTCACCCGCGTCGACGTGCAGGTCGAGACCCTGCAGGGCGACGACCTCGACGCGTTGCCCGTCACCGGCGTCGACGGTGAAGATGCGGACCAGGTTCTCGCACCAGACCACCGGATCCGCTCCGTGGCTCCGTCCGTTTTCGTGGACCATCAGGCTGCCTCCCCTGCTCTCAGGACGGAGCCCAGCTGGGCTCGTGAACCGGTCAGGACCGCGACGACGACGGCCATGACGCACGCCAGGACGACCCCCGACAGGGTCGCGCCCAGCAGACCCGGGTCGACGGTCACGGCCGGACGGTCGCTACCGGTCGTGAAGGCCCTCAGATCCACTGCCGGGTAGACGGTGAGGCTGACCGCGAGCCCGACCACCACGCCGACCAGCAGTCCCGGCCCGACGACAGGCAACGCCTCCCACGCGACCAGCCAGCCCGACTGCCTCACGTCGAGCCCCACCGTGCGGAGGCGGCTCAGGACCCTCGTGCGCTCTGAGACCGCCGCGGCGAGCGTCAGCACGACGGCGAGCGCGCAGAGCAGGGCTGCGAGCACGGCCGAGAAGCCGAAGGACCCGAGCGTGCCGTCGACGAGCGGCCGGCTCCTGATCTGAGCTGCGGCGTCGTCGACGCTGGTGACCGGGGCGACGGTGCCGAGCGCCTGCGCCACTCGCTCCGCGACCTCGCTGCGCGGGGACGCGGTTCCTCGTCCGGCCGCGGCCGCTTTCCCGTCCGCGTCCGCTGGCGCGAGGTCGATCAGCGCGACCTGTGCGAGGGGCAGCCGCAGCGTGCTCGCGTCGAGGGAGCCGGTATCGGCCAGCACCCAGGGGCGGTTGCCCGAGACGGGCAGCAGGCGCGGGGCGGAACCGACGACCACGGCGTCCACCACCCCCCGCCCGACGGCGACCCGGATCTCGGTGCCGACCGGCGCGACGTCCGGCGAGACCAGCACCGGCACGCGGTCCCCCGGCGCCTGCCCGCCGTTCACTCCGTTCCCACTGAACCCGGCCGCAGCGGCCACGAGGTCGCCGAGATCGGCAGCGCCGGGCACGTCGCGCTGGACGCTCGCGAGCGCGGCGACGTCCGCGGCGAAGAGCTGCACGGAACCGTCGCGGCTGGGCGACGACACGTCGGCGTCCGCGTCCACGACGCCGACGACGTCCGCGACCCCGTCGACCGCAGCGGCGGCGGCGAACGCCTCGGGCGCGAACCCCGGGGAGGTCGTCCGCGCGTCCGCGCCCACCGCCTGGGCAGCCGCCGTGCGCACTCCCTCGGAGGCGCTGCTCGAGATGGTGACGCCGACGACGCACGTCGCCGTCGCGAGCACGACGACGAGCACGGGCAGGGTTCCCGCCACCTGCTCGCGCCCCGCGCGTGCGGCACCCAGGAACGTGACCGCACCGGTCCGGCGCGAGGTCAGCCGCGCGAGCCACCGCAGGGGCGCCGGGATGAGACGCGCGACCAGCGACGCGGAGGCGAGGGCGACCAGCAGCGGCGCGGCGACCAGCAGGGGGTCGCTGCCCGCGAGGAGCTCCGCCGGGTCGGACGAGCCTGCCGACGTCGGCTCCGCCGCAAGACCCCGTGCGCGCAGGGTCCACGTCGCCGCCACGGCGAGCAGGACCGCGAGCGCGTCGAGCACCAGCCGCCGGCGGCCCGGTCGACCGGAGACGCGGACCACCGCGTCCCGACGAGCGGCGCCTCCGGGGCCGTCCCGCACGGCCACCACCCCCAGGACGGGGAGCAGCGCCGCCGGTGCCAGCGCCACCAGGGCCGGCAGGACCCACCCCCACAGGCCGGGCCGGCCGGCAACCGCCAGCTGGGCAACCACCATCGCCAGCACCGCCGCGGGCGTGCCGAGCACCACCCCTTCGAGGGCCTGGACGACGGCGACGTCACGCACCGAACCACCGCGTGCCACCACCAACGACAACGCCCGCCGTCGCCGCTCGACGACCAGCCGCGTCGCCAGGGTGAGCACGGCCACGAGCACGCCCGCCAGCCCTGCCGACACGAGGGCGACCACGGCGCTGGACGTCCGCTGCTGCCGCAGGTGCTCCAGGACGACGAGGTCGAGTCCGCTGGCGACCTTGAGCTCGAGCGCCGGCGGGTCGAACAGGTCCGGCGCCGGGCCACCCACCGGCGAGGGCACCGCGAAGCGCTCGCCCTCGAACCGGCGCAGCTGGGTCACCAGCGCCGGGGCCTGGGCGGACTCAACCCCACGGCTCGCGACCGGGAAGCGCACACCCACCTGTGGGACCACGCTGCGGTAGAGCTGTTGCGCGAGGAGCACGGCCGAGTCAGGGGGCACGACGACGCTGCCGCTCTGGATGCGTCCCTCGCGGCTGGAGTAGCTCTCGCTCGGGTGCAGCAGAGTGCTGTCGGCCGACCAGTAGGGGTCGTCCGGGTCCACGGGTTCGAACACCCCCGACACGGTGGCCGTCAGCCGGTGGTCGAGCTCGACCACCGACCCGGGTGCGAGCCCGAACACGCGTGCCGTGTCCGACGACACCGCCACCGGGAGCGCGCTGCTGCCGACCTCCTCGCCGGGTGGCGCGGCCTGGGACGGGGCGACGGGGTCGGGGCCTGCCGGATCAGGACTCAGCACCCCGCGCCCGGGGGCGGAGCCGGCGACCCACCGCACACGGTCACCGAGGCCGGGATCCCCTGCCGCGTCAGCCTGGTCGGTCAGCACGGTCGCCGCGATGACGCCGGTGTCGTACTCGTCGGGGCGAACGGGCGTCACGGCGAGCACGCCGAGCTGGCGGTAGCGGATGCTGGCCGTGCCCGTCCCGACGCGGGCGGCCAGCACCGCTCGCATCCGGTCGTCGACGTCCTGCAGGAGACCCCGTAGCGGAGCCGTCGGCTCGGCACCGGGCGCGTGGTCGAGCGGGACCTGACCACCGACCACGCCCCGCAGGTCGCGGTCGAGCGGCGCCGCGTCGTCGACGGCGGACCGCAACCCGTCCGTCGCCAGGTGCTCGGTGGCCCGCGGGACGGCCGCGGCAAGGAACGCGGCGACGGCCACGACGAGGGCGACCGCCGCACCGGCGGCTCGGTCCGTCGCCAGGTGCGACCGCAGCAGGGACACGGTGCCCGTCATCGCGACGTCACCGCACGTCCAGCTGACGCAGCACCGGGCCGAGAGGCCCTCGGGCACGGCGCCGAAGGACCGGGACGGACACGATGACCGCCCCTGCCAGCGCGCCAACCGCAAGGCCCCGCCACGGGATGCCCGCCGAAGAGGCGGCCGGTAGTCCTGGACGGCCGGGGTCCCCCACCAGCGCCGGTCCGCACCACCACAGGACCGCCGTCCCGACGATCAGCCCCGCCCCGACAGCGAGCAGGCCCACCGTCAGCGTCCGTACCGTCTCGAAGCGACGGGTCTGGTCCTCGCTCGCGCCCAGTACAGCGAGCAGGACCTCGTCCCGCCGACGGTCCCGCGAGCCGGACGCCGACGCCACCCAGACTCCCACCGACGCCAGGACGCCGGTCGCCGCGGCTCCGGCCCACGCCGCGCGGTCGGCGGAGACGGCCACCGGGTCGGAGAGCACGTCCTGCGCCACCGATCTCCGGTCCGTCACGTCCACCGCCGTCCCGGCGGCCGAGGCAGCGTCGCGCACGGCCGCGTCGACCTCGTCCCGGGTCGTCCCGGCGGAGGCCTGTGCGGTCCCCAGGTCGACCGTCCACGACTCGAACGGGTCGGGTTGCCGCCCCTGCGCAAGCGCCGCCAGGGCTGCGGCGCGGGCCGGGAGCACCACGGCCGGTGCACCGAGCCCCGGAACCTCGGTCACGACGTCGGCGGCCGTCACGCCGGCTGCGCCCCCCGCGCTCCCCGCCCCCAGGTGGAGAGTCTCCCCCCGCTCACGTCCCAGGGCCGCGACGAGGTCCGCGGTCACCGTCGCCTCGAGACCGCCGGACGAACCGGCGGAGGCGGCACCGAGGGACCTGGGTCTCAGCCTGGCCGTCACAGGCCGGGGGCCGGTCACTGCGGACACACCGGCCAGCCCAGCCGAGCCGGTCGTGGGACCGGACGCCGGATCCGACGCCACCACCCAGCTCCCCGGCGCGCGCTCGAGGCCGCCACCGTCCTCGTCGCGGACGTCGTCGATCGAGTAGGTGATCGTCCCCCCGACCTCGCCCGCGGGCAGCACCACGTCGACGGCCACGAGCTCCCACCCGGCGGACGGCCCGTCACCGCGGCGGGGCGTCCTCGGCAGCTCCACGACCGAGGGGGTCGCGATCTCGCCGGGACCGGCGGGGAGGGCGGCTCGGACCGGCCGGGTCACCACGTAGCCGTCAGCTGACAGCCACCACGTCTCCGCCGTCACCTCCGCCGGGGGCGACCAGGGTGCCACCGGCGGACCCGCGGCGTCGGCGCCCGCACCGGCCACTCCCACGGTCTGGTCGATCCGGACGGATGATCCGGACTCCGCACGGACACCGACCAGGGGTTCGTCCGCGGGGTCGAGGCCGCCGCCGGTCGTCGTGGCAACGACCGTCCGCCCCACGACGGTGGTGGCGTGCTCGGTGTGGACAGCCGTCACGGCGACCACGCCGTCCACGTCGGCGACGGCCGACGCGACGGCCACGCCGCGGGAACGGTGAGCCACCCCCGGCGACCCGGACGAGGCGACGGTCAGCCGCAGGTCGGCTCCGATCTGCTGGACGGCGAACCGGTCCGCCTCCTCCTTCCGGAGGACCGCCTGCCCGCTCGCCAGAACGATGCCGCCGACCGTCATGGTCACCAGCAGCACGGCGACGACGTGGGCGGCGGGTGCCCGGGAGGCCGACCAGGCCGCGAGGACCGGTACCGCGGACCCGCGCGCGGCCAGCACCCGCGAGGCCCTGCGCGCGACGGGCACCACGAGCCGCGCGACGACCACTCCTCCCGCGAGGAGACCAAGCGCCGGAGCCAGCAGGACGACCGGGTCGCCGACCGGCAGCGACACCCCCGGGTCCGGGACCTCCGCCGTGCCGTGCCGCCTCAGCTGCCACAGGCTGAGGAGCGCTCCCGCGAGCACGAGCACCGAGACCCCGGCCCCCGCGAACGCGGGGACGACCGGACGCATCCTCCCCCGCGCCGTACTGCGAGCGGCGTCGATGATCGCAGGGATGACCAGGAGGACGGCACCGAACAGCACGACCACGACGACCACGCCCGCTCCCGGCCGTCCCGACACGACCAGCCCCACCGCCACCAGCAGAGCGGGGAGGGCGAGGACGAGCGCCTCGGAGCCGGACCAGGCGGCCACCTGGCGCCAGGCGGCGCCCCGTGACCTCGCGAGCGCGACGTGCGGGCTCCGTCGCCCCGCGAGCAGGCCACCGGCGAGCACCGTGGACACGGCCGCGACGAGGCCGACCACCAGGAGCGCTACCCGCGCGGGCGACGAGTCCACCACCACGCCACCGGCCAGACGGTGCAGCAGGTCGCGTGCCTCCCCGTCGACGGAGGCGCCGGGCAGCCGCGGATCGGAACGGACACGGCTCTCCAGCCGACCGAGCGCGGACGCGAGCACCGCCGCGTCCCCGGTCGTCAGCTCGTCCGTCCGAGGGACGACGCGCCAGACGCGCGTGGCCGGTCCCATCGACCGCGGATCGGACGGCACGAGGGGACCGCTCGTCGAGGCGGTGAGCCGGCCGGTGAGCTCGAGCACGGAGCCGGCGACGCCTGCCTCCCCCAGACCTGCCGCACCGGAGGGAGAGCCGTCGGAGCCCACGGAGTCACCGACCCGCCAGGTCCCCACCACCTCGAAGACGGAGGGTCCGGCCCCGCCCACGTCAAGACCAAGCGTGTCGCCGACGCCCACACCCAAGGACGTTGCGGCGTCCGCATGCAACGTGGCCGGGACCGGGTCCTCTGTACCCGTGGCGAAGTCCGGTGCCGGCCACCGGCCGTCGACCAGCGTGGCCACAGCAGGCAGGTCGTCGAAGGACATCAGCACCACCGAGGACACACCCGACGTCGACGGGACGGTCAGGTCCGCAGGACCTGTCCGAGCTGCGGAGAGCACGTGGACGCCCGTTCCGGGCCGCCCGAGACCCGCATCAGCCACGTCCTGGCGGACAGCGGCCGCCTCCGCGCCCTCGTCGGGCCACCCCGCAGATAGCAGACCCTGTGTCGCAGTGGAGATCTCGACAGCGCGGTCGGCGCCGGACGCAGCACGCCAGCGGTCGCGCAGTCCGTGCTCACGGGCGTCCGTCTCGAGGGTGAGCAGTGCGGCAGTGGCCGTCGACCCGACGGCCAGCAGGACCGAACATGCGACGAGCAGGAGACGCTCGCTCCGCATGCGCGCGCGGGCGACCACGTTGCCGCCCACGACACCTCCCGGCCGCTCCGTCCCTGTGCTGAGGTGTTTCTACGCCCATACCGGTCGGGTCGTCTCCGGAACGGAGGTCACAATCTGGTCGCGAGCTTCCTGCACGCGATCTGCACCGGGTCCCACACGGGCGAGAACGGCGGGGCGTAGGCGAGGTCCAGCTGCGAGACGTCGTGGGCCGTCATCCCGGCGGACAGCGCGGTCGCCGCCACGTCGATGCGCTTGCCGGCCCCGCGTCCCCCGGTGATCTGGCAGCCGAGAAGCCGTCCGGTCCCCGTCTCCCCCAGCACCCACACGTTCATCGTGCGGGCCTGAGGCATGTACCCGGAGGCCGTCGTGGACTCCACGAGGATCGCCTCGGCGTCCAGCCCGGCGTGCTCGGCCCAGACGGGGAGCAGCCCCGTGCGGGCCACCTCGACGTCCCCGGCGCGGGTGATCGCGGTGCCGACGGACCCGTGGAACCGCGCGTCCCCGCCGCCGATGTTGGTACCGGCGACCCGTCCGGCCTTGTTGGCGTGGGTGCCGAGCGGCACGAACCACGCCTCACCGAGGAGGCGGTCGTGCACCGCGCAGCAGTCGCCTGCGGCCCACACCCCGTCGCCGACCCGCTGACGGTCGTCCGGGATCAGCGCCCCCTGTGCCCGGCCGCCCCCGACCTCGAGGCCGGCGTCCTTGGCGAGCTGCACGCGCGGCGCGACGCCGACCCCGATCGCCACCACGTCGGCGGGGAAGTCCCGTCCGTCCAGGCATGCCACACCCACCCGGCCGCCCGCACCGGGCTCGAGGCCGCAGACCTCCGTACCCGTGATGACCTCGACGCCGAGATCGCTTAGCCCGCGGGCGATCTCGGCGCCCAGCTCCGGGACGAGGCTCCCGCTCATCGGCTGTTCCCCGCGTGTCACCAGGGTGGTCCGCACCCCGCGCCGAGCGAACGACTCGGCCGCCTCGATCCCGATGTAGCCGCCACCGACGACGAGTGCGGTCTCGGGGTCGCGAGCCAGCAGCGCCTGCCACGCGGAGCCGTCGTCGAGGGTCTTGACCGGGAGCACGCCGTCGAACGGGGGCGACCCGGGCCCGGCCGTGCGGGCCCAGTCGGGCAGCATCGGCTCGGCACCGGTCGCGATCATCACCTCGTCGAACCCGAGCGTCAGGCTGCGGCCCGAGTCGTGGTCGCGGACCTCCGCCGTCCTCGCGTCGAGGTCCAGGCCGATGGCTTCGTGCCGCATCCGCAGGTCGACCCCGCGCTCCCGGTGCTCGGCCGCAGTGCGCGCCACCAGCGCGTCGCCCGAATCGACATCGCCCGCCATCCAGTAGGGGATGCCGCACGCGCTGTAGGACGTGTGCCCGCTCGACTCGACCGCGACGACCTCCAGGTCGCGCCCCGCAGCCCTCGCGGTGCGCAGCGCCTGGTGGGCGGCCGACATGCCGGCGGCGTCGGCGCCGATGACGAGCAGACGGGACGAGGTGGAGGGCACGGGACCACCCTGCCTCACAGGCGCCGCATCGACCCGTCACCACCGTGCCACGTCGTCAGGGTGTCGCCTCGTGCCCTCGGCGACCCTCCGTGCGCCGCCGCGCCTTCATCTCCGCCTCGAAGACGTGCCGCCGGCCGTCCACCAGCTCGTCGCGCACCAGCGCCTCGAGGGCCTCGCTCAGCCGGCCGGCGGCCTCCACGGTGCGTCGGTGCCCCCCTCCGGCCGCCGGTCCAGCGAGGGGTCGGTCTCAGGCACTCTCGTCGGCCGGGGTGGCGTCCTCCGGGGGCCGCACGTCGTGGTGCGCGTCGGTGACCACCAGCCGCCCCGCAGCGATCTCGGCGGCCGTGTCGTCGATCCACTTGCTGGCTCCCGTGGCGAGCCCGGCCGCCTGCATCATGTCGACGAGCTCGGCGCGGACGGCGTCGCGGTCGCCACCCGCGTGCTGCTTCGTGAGCCGCACGATGATCTGCTGCAGCACGTCCATGTCGTGGGTGTGGGTGTGGTCGTGGTCGGTCATGGCCACCAGACTGCCCCCGGCTCCGACACTCCGCACGCGCAGACGCGCCACAGGCGTCACACTCTCGTCCTGGACGACGGGGACAGGAGGACGACTGTGAACGATGACCGCGACGAGACGGCGACCGAGCGCGCGGACCGCAACTGGGACGAGCTGCTCCAGGAGCTCCGGGTGACGCAGACGGGCGTCCAGATCCTCACCGGCTTCCTCCTCACCCTGCCGTTCCAGTCACGCTTCGCCGAGCTGGACGCCTTCGAGGTCAACACCTTCGTCACCGTGGTGCTCGTCGCCGCCACCGCCACCGGTCTGCTCGTCGCGCCGGTCGCCATCCACCGCGCCATGTTCCGGCAGCGTCGCAAGGACGTCACCGTCGCCGTGGGTCACCGCCTGGCCCAGCTGGGTCTACTGGCCCTGGGCCTCGCGATGACGGGGGTGGTGCTCCTCGTGTTCAGCGTCGTGCTCGGACGTCCCACCGCCGTGTACTCCGCCGCCGCCGTGGCGGTCGGGCTGACCGGGCTGTGGGCCGTCCTGCCGGTCTCGCTGCGCCTGCGACATCACTGAGCGCGAGGTCTCGGGAGCCGAGATCACCCCCCGCTGGACTGGCGGATCCGGGCAGAAGCGTTCAACCTGTACACGAGGCCGCGGTTCAGGGTGGGAGCAGCGGCACGGCGGGCCCGTCGACGACGCCGGGCCTGGACGGCGGGAGGACCAGCATGACCATGACCAGCCCCCACTCGGACACGGCCGGCATCGACGTCGTCGATGGCGCCGAGCTCGACCGGAGCCCACGACCCTGTCCCGAGGCCCTGCAGCGTGTGACGGCGACGTCGGCCGACCTCGTCGCACAGGGCCGCCGGGTCACCGTCCGCGAGCTGTCACGACTCACCGGCCTGGAGCCACCGGTGGTCGAGGACTGCCTCGCGGCCCTCGTCCGCCGGGGTGTGCTGCAGCCGGCCGGCGCCGCGCCGCACCACTACGTCTTCGCGCAGGGCCGCTGGCCGGTCACCTGATCCGTCCGAGGACGGGCCGCGCGTCATGGCCGCTGGTCGAACCGCCAGCGCCGCACCCAGGCATGGAGGGCGATCGCTGCTGCCGCGCCGGCGTTGAGGGAGCGCGTGGAGCCGAACTGGGCGATGTGCAGCACGACGTCGCACGCCTCCACCGCCTCGTCGCTGAGGCCGGACCCCTCCTGCCCCAGCAGCAGGACCAGCTCGTGCGGCAGGTCGTGCGTCTCCAGTGGACGGGCACCCGGCACGTTGTCGAGCCCGACGAGCGGCAGGCGGCGTGCGTCCGCCCACTCCGCCAGGGAGGCGACGTCCGGGTGGTGCTGCACGTGCAGGTAGCGGTCGGTGACCATCGCACCCCGGCGGTTCCAGCGGCGCCGGCCGACGACGTGCACACCGGCCGCGTTCACCGCGTTCGCCGTCCGCACGACCGACCCGATGTTCAGGTCGTGGGCCCAGTTCTCGATGGCGACGTGGACGGGGGCGCGACGCGTGTCGAGGTCGGCGACGATCGCGTCCACCGTCCAGTAGCGGAACTCGTCCACCACGTTGCGGCGGTCCCCGGAGCTCAGCAGCTCGGGGTCGTAGCGGGAGCCCACCAGGTCGGGGGACGGCCACTCGCCCACCCACGGACCGACCCCGACGGACTCGTCCGCAGCGGCCTGCCGCCGCTCCGGGCTCTCGTCCACGACGCCGAGGGTACGCAGGGCACGTAGTCTGTCGCGGTGCCCCTCATGGAACCGGTGACCCACCTGCTGGCCGTCGTGCCGATGCTGGGACCCGACTGGCTGGACGCCGAGAAGCTCATCACGCAGTTCGGCCCGGGGCCCGCCCTCGTCGTCGTGTGCGCGATCGTCTTCATCGAGACGGGCCTGCTGTTCCCGTTCCTGCCCGGTGACTCCCTGCTGTTCACCGCGGGACTCCTGGTCGCCACCCAGTACATCCAGACGCCGCTGTGGGTCCTGTGCCTCGCCATCTTCGCGGCGGCCTTCCTCGGCGACCAGACCGGCTACGCCATCGGGCGTTTCGCGGGTCCGAAGATCTTCCGCCGCGAGGACTCGCGGATCTTCAAGCAGGCGTACGTGGACCAGACCTACGCCTTCTTCGACAAGTACGGCGGCCGCGCGATCATCCTCGGCCGGTTCGTCCCTATCGTGCGCACGTTCATCCCCGTGGCGGCGGGCGTCGGTCACATGCGGTACCGCACGTTCGTCAGCTACAACGTCATCGGCGCCCTCGCCTGGGGCGTCGGCGTGACGCTGCTCGGCTACTTCCTCGGCCAGGTCGCCTTCGTGCGCGACAACATCGAGCCGATCCTCATCGTGATCGTCGCCCTGTCCCTCGTCCCGGTCGCTGTCGAGCTGGTCAGGGCACGCCTCGGGAAGGGCCCCGAGCGCGACGAGCGCTATGACGAGGAGTCCGAGCGCGAGGCCGTCGCCCGTCGCAACATCGAGAGCTGACACCTCCCCCGGTCCCGACGGACCACCCCTTCGCACCCCCCTGGAGCCTCCGTGCGCGCCACCCTCATCCACGCCGCCCGTGACATCCGCGTCGAGGAGGTGCCCGACCCGTCCGTCCAGCGTCCCGGTGACGCGGTGGTGCGGGTCGTCGCCTCCTGCGTGTGCGGCTCCGACCTGTGGCCGTACCGCGGCGTCCAGGAGACGACCCAGCCCCACCGGATCGGGCACGAGTTCGTCGGCGTGGTCGAGGAGGTCGGGTCCGAGGTGTCGTCCGTGCGCGCGGGGGACTTCGTCGTGGCCCCCTTCGCCCTCAGCTGTGGCCGCTGCCGACACTGCCTCAACGGCGTGACCACCTCGTGCGAGCGCGGCCTGTGGTGGGGCGCGAACGACCGCGACGGCCTCATGGTCGACGGCGGGCAGGGTGAGTACGTCCGGGTCCCGCTCGCCGACGGCACGCTGGTGCGGACGCCCGAGATGCCCGACGACGCGCTGGTGCCCGCTCTGCTGACGATGTCAGACGTGATGGTCACGGGCCACCACGCGGCGGTGTCGGCCGGTGTGGCCGCGGGCCAGACGGTGGCCGTGGTGGGCGACGGCGCCGTCGGCCTCGGCGCGGTCCTGGCCGCGGCGCGGCTCGGCGCCGAGCGCGTCGTGGTGTTCTCGCGGCACGCCGACCGTCAGTCGGTCGCGCGGCACCTGGGGGCGACGGACGTGGTCGAGCTGCGCGGGGACGAGGGCGCGTCGGCCGTGATCGAGCTGCTCGGTGGCATCGGGGCCGACGCGGTGCTCGAGTGCGTCGGCACGAAGGAGTCGATGGCGCAGGCCCTCTCGACGGTCCGGCCCGGTGGCCGCATCGGCTTCGTCGGCGTACCGGCCGGTGGCCCGGAGCTGCCCGTGCGGCAGATGTTCTCGAACAACATCACCGTCGGCGGCGGTGTCGCTCCCGTACGCGCGTACCTGGACGAGCTGCTCCCGGAGGTGCTGGACGGTCGTCTGGACGCCAGCCCGGTCTTCGACCTGGAGCTGCCGCTGGCGAAGGCCGCCGAGGCGTACGACGCGATGGACACGCGCATGGCGATCAAGGTGCTGCTCCGCCCCTGACCCGCACGCTGCGGCAAGTCCCCCCGCGGCCCGCTTCGGGTGTGACAGGCTCGTCGTGCAGTGACCCCGACCGCGTGACGGACCAGGGAGTGCGCGATGAGCGACCAGCAGTGGGGCCCGCCCCAGGACCCTGAGAACCCGCCGCCCCAGCAGCAGCCGCCGCAGCAGGGGTACCCGTCCTACCCCCCGCAGCAGCAGCCGGGCAACCCGCAGGAGAACTACCCGCAG
This sequence comes from uncultured Actinomycetota bacterium, assembly GCA_963845675.1. GTDB lineage: Bacteria > Actinomycetota > Actinomycetes > Actinomycetales > CAWJMD01 > CAWJMD01. The sequence continues at coordinate 134,053 of CAWJSX010000002.1, forward strand.
CAGAGCTACCAGGGCTACCCGCCTCCCGCGCAGCCCTACGGAGCCGGTGACCCGACGGGCAAGCCGCCCATCCCGCCCCCGTGTCGCTGGCGGTCAAGCTCATGTACACGGGCGCGGTGCTGAGCATCCTCGGGATCTTCGTGCAGTTCGCGCTGCAGGACGACCTGCGCGCCCTGCTGGCGGACCAGCCGGGCATGACCCAAGAGCTCCTGGACACGTCGGTGAGCATCGGGCTGGCCGCCACCGTGGTCTTCGGCGTGATCGGCGCAGGACTGTGGGTGCTGAACGCGGTGTTCAACGCGCGGGGCAAGAACTGGGCGCGGATCCTCTCCACGGTCCTGGGCTCGCTGAACGTGATCTTCACGCTGCTGGGGCTGCTGTCACCGGCACCGGCGCTCAGCCGCCTCGTGAGCCTCGTGACCGTCGCGCTCGCGGCGACGATCCTCGTCCTGCTGTGGCGCCCCGCCAACAAGCCGTTCTACGCGTCGACACCCCGCACGTACTGAGCCGCGGCGGCTCGAGCCGCCGACCTTGCCCGCCTCTGGGGGACACGGGACGCTACGCGGATGGCCCACGACGAGCTCCTGGTCGCTCGCACGCTGGCCGAGGCGCGCCACGACGTCCAGGGTGAGGTGGCGCGCCTCGTGGCCGCCCGTCGCCGCACCGGCTACGGGCCCCTGTACGACCTGCTCGAGGACTACCCGCTGCGCGAGGGCAAGGGGCTCCGGCCGGCGATCTGCCTCGCGGCCGCCCGGGCGGTCGGCGGACGCACCGACCAGGCGCTGCTCTCCGCGACGGCCCTCGAGCTGCTGCACAACGGGTTCCTCGTCCACGACGACATCGAGGACGGGTCGAGCTTCCGGCGCGGACGCGCGACCCTCTTCGAGTCGCACGGGGTGCCGATCGCGATCAACGTCGGCGACGCCACCAACGTGATGTCCGTGGCCGTCCTCCTCGAGAACGTGGCGCAGATCGGCGTCCGCAAGTCGCTGCTTGTGCTGCGCGAGTTCGAGCGGATGGCGCGGGAGTCCGTTGAGGGGCAGGCCATCGAGCTCGACTGGATCGCCACGCACGACTTCGACCTCACCGACCGCGACTACGTGCGCATGGCCTACAAGAAGACGTGCTGGTACACGGTGATCGCGCCGTTGCGCATCGGCGTGATCTGCGGCAGCAGGCCCGGCGCGTCGGCACCCGTCGAGGACGAGCTGACCCCGCTCGTCGGTCTCGGGTACCACGCGGGCATCGCCTTCCAGGTCACGGACGACCTGCTCAACCTCGTGGCCGACGAGGCCCTGTACGGCAAGGAGTCGGCCGGCGACCTGTGGGAGGGGAAGCGGACGGTGATGCTGCTGCACTTCGTGCGCACCGCGTCGCCCGCGATCCGCGACCGCGCCCTGCTGCTGCTCCGCACACCTCGGCCCCGCAAGGACCCGGCCGAGGTCGCCTGGCTGGCGGAGGCGATGGCGGACGCGGGCTCCCTCGACCACGGACGGGCCGTGGCGCGCGAGTACTGCGAGCGCGCCCTGGCGCTGGACGAGACCGGCTTCCCCACGACCGAGGACAGTGACGACCGGCACTTCCTCCGCGAGATGCTGAACTACGTGATCGACCGGACCAAGTGATCGTCCCGTGCGACAAGGCGAGGAGACCGTCATGACCCAACCGGACGACAGGGCCACGAACGCAGGACCGTTCGCGGAGATGATGCGGCTGCAGTCCGACTTCCAGGTGCGCATGGCCGAGGAGACCCTGCGGTACCTGCGCCGCATGCAGGGCATGTTCGAGCCACACGCGCCGGGCACGGTGATCCAGCCCGACCAGCCAGAACCTCTTCTCGCGCAAGCACATCGAGGTGGGTCGTGCTCCCTCACCATGGACGTGGAGAACCGGCAGCGCGTCCACTGCGTGCTGTCGCCCTCGGTCACCCCGCTCGTCGCCGGCGACGGCACGACGTGGTTCCCCCTCGCGGAGCCACGTCCGACGGCCCTGCTGCTGGCCACCGACCAGACGGCGACGGTCACCGTCGACCTCTCCGTCCCGGACGACGTGCCTGACGGCGACTACCGCGGGCTGCTGGTGCTGACGGGCGTCAGCCCCGGCGGCGTGCCGGTGGTCGTGACGGTGACAGGCCAGGCACCCGCGGCGGAGGCCACCCCGTGACCGGCGACGGCTCCACCCCGCATGTCCGCCTCGTCGACGAGCCCGACCGCTCCGGCCGGACGACGGCGACCCTGCTCGCGTCGCTGCGGACCAGGCTGGCGATCCTCAACCTCGCGTCGGGAGCCGACGTCATCGGATCGCTGGCCTCGGGCTACGCCGCACTGGGGCGGGAGGTCTCGGCGACGGCCGAGGGCAGCCGGATGCGTGACGCGCTGGCGGCGGGGCGAGCCGGCGCCAACGGCGACGCCCTGTGGGCCAGCCTGCTGATCGACCGCTGGAGCTCGTCCCTTCCCCCGAGCCCCGTGCTGCAGCACCTGCGCAACGACCTCGCGCTGCTGCTCGTCGACGACCTCGACGAGACCCTCGAGCTGCCCCCGCTCGCCCCCGAGCCGGTGGGCGGCGACGGCGGACCGGTGGACGAACCCTCGACCAGCCTGGACTTCCTGGTCGGTGTCTGGGCGTTCAGCCGGGAGCTGGCGGCGGGCGTCGAGGCGCTCGCCGAGCCGACGCTGCCGCCGGCGGGTCGCGTCGAACCTGGACGCACGCCCCCACCGACGCTCGAACCCCCGGTCCTGCGCTGACGGCGGCTGACGGCCATGACGACGACCTGGTCTCCGGACCACCTGCGTCCGCCCTCGCCCTTCGACCCGGCCGCCGCCGGGTACAAGGACTGGCTGCACGTCGACGTCGTCGACCACGCCACCGGCACGGTCGCCATCGTCAACGCGGCACTGGACGGGGCACCGGACCGTGACGCCTCGCGGGCCGTCGGCACCGTCCTCGTCGACGTGCCGGGCCGGGGCTGGAGGGGCAACCTCTCCATCGAGCCGCAGGGCACGGCCCGGCTCGGCCTCTGCAGCATCGGGACGGCCGCCGTCTCGATCGGCGTCGACACGACCGCCGGAGCGGTCACCGCGACCGCCGACCTGCCGGAGGAGTCGGTCCGCGTCGACCTCGCGGGCCTCGCGGTGGTTGCCCCACTCGTCCCCGACCGGACCACGAGCTTCGGCTCCGGCTGGCTGGGCTGGTACGCGATGCCCCGGTTGGCCGTGCGCGGCTCCCTGGACGTGTCCGGACAGCACCTGCCGCTGACCTCGGCCAGCGCCTACGCCGACCACAGCTGGGGCAGGTGGCACTGGGGCGAGGACATCGGCTGGGAGTGGGGTGCGTTCCTCACGCGCGAGCCCGGGCCGGCCTTCGTCCTGTCGCGCGTGACGGACCGCCTCCACCGCTCCGCGCGCGGGACAGGCATCGAGGTGCGTCACGGCACCAGGCGGCGACGGTTCGCGGAGCCCGCGGTCACCGTGGAGTGGTCGGGACGTTACGAGGGTCGCCTGCTGCGTGTGCCGGGTGCGCTCGCGGCACTGCACGTCGACCGGGCCAGGCCGAGGCTCCCCTCCCGGCTCAGGCTGCGGGCGGACGACGGCCGCGACGCGATGTCGCTCGACTTCACCGCACGGTCCGTCGCGCAGCTGGTGCTGGCCGACACCGCGGTCCCCGGCTACGCGTTCCTGTACGAGATGAGCGGCGCGTTCACCTGCGCCGGCGTCATCGGCGGAGAGCCCTTCGCGGACGAAGGACTGGCGGTGGTCGAGCGTGTCGAGTGAGACGCCCTCACGCGTGGTCGAGGACACGCTCGCGTGGTACGTCTCCGCGCTCTTCGCGGCGCTGGACGAGCACGACCCCGCTGCGGCCGAGCGCGTGCGCCGCGTCGCCGCTGGACGGTCGGCACGGATCGGGCTGGACGACGAGGTCGTCCTCGTGCGGTTCGGCGCCGGGCGGTTGCTGATCGAGAGCGATCGACCAGATGCCCCGGTCGACGGGACCGGGACCACCGACCGCACCACCGTCGTCGACCTGCTGGGTGCCCGGCTCGAGGCCTATGACGCGATCAGCACCGGGCGGGTGGAGGTCGTCGGCGCCGTCGACGCCGTGGCCGCCATGCTCACGATCATCGAGATCCTGCTCGACTCGTCGTCCCGCGTCCCGGCGCTGCAGGAGCTGGCCGGGCGGCTCCGGGCCGGCGACCTGCCTGCCGCACGGCCCGTCCGAGGACCACTGGCGCCCTGGGCGGGGTACCCCGACGCGCTGCCGCCGACGGAGATCACGCTGCTGGCCGACCTCGACCTGCTCCGGGACGGCCCGGCGGAGGGGGGCGCCAAGGGTTGACCCCACCGGGACCCGCTGGAACGATCGGAGCCAGACCTTCGCCAGATCGGAGGATCGCCGTGGGCTCGTCGGTCAAGGTGAGCGGCTCGCTGGGTTCGATCGGACCCGTGACGGTCAACCCCGTCACGATCGACGGCATCCCCAGCGACTACAGCATCACCATCGAGGACCCCATCCCGAAGATCACGCTCGGGATCGACCCGGTGACGCTGAACCCGGTGACCCTCAACCCCGTCGAGGCGACGCTGACGCTGAGGCCGGTCGACCTCAACATCTCGATCAAGGAGCTACCGGAGACCCGGACGCACCTGCCGGCCGACTTCAGCGTCGGGCTGAGCATGCTCGGCGTCGACCTCCTGTGCGTCCGGCTGTGCGGCGAGGCGCAGGTGATCTCGGAGGCGTACCGGCCCAACCCCTGCGAGCGCTGCGGCGACGTCGGCCGGTCCGAGGACCACGGGTAGGAGCGCCGTGGCCAGGTCGTCGACCCCCGAGGTGAACGGGAGGTCGACGACGCCCACCGTCCGCTTCGAGGGCGAACCGGGGAACGTCCAGGCGCTCGTGCACCTCCCTCCGGCCGACCGGCTCAGCGTGTCCGTGGCGTGCGACCTCCCGAAGGGGCTCGGCGAGCAGGTGCGCACCCTCACGGCACCGGTCGGCGCGGACTGGACCACGGTGAGGCTGCTGCTGCCACCGGCGACGCCGGCGGGCGAGTACCAGGCCGAGCTCACCTGGCGTGACGGCACGCTGCCCGGGGTCGTCGTCGTCCGCGGTGACGAACGCGTCCAGGCCGTACCCGCCGACCTCGCCCTGCGTGCACGGGCCGGCGAGGCCGTCCCGGCGTCCGTGGTGCTGCACAACGGCGGCAACGTCGGGGTCGAGGTACGCAAGGTCTACGTCGTCGCGCTCGAGGAGAGCGAGGCGCTCGACCGGGCGATCATCGCGGGCCTGACGACGGACAAGCAGGCCGTCGACCGTTTCGGCGTCGCCGCGGACGCCCTGGCGGGGAGCCAGGCGGGCGTGGCCCGCACGGTGGTCACGCGGGGCGCGGGGGCCCTGGCCCCGGGCGAGACGCGCCAGGTCGACCTCGAGCTGAGGATGCCCGAGGGTCTCGAAGCCGGCACGTCCTACTCGGGCACGTGGACGGTCGGCCGCCTCGACGTCCCCGTGGAGGTGGAGGTCTCGCCTCCAGCGGAGGAGAGCCGGCCGCGACGCACGCCCCGCAAGAGACCGACCAAGGAGCAGCAGTGAGCAGCAGCGGCGTGACGGACACCCCCTCGCTCGGCGAGATGGTCGCGGACGTGGTCGACCTCGGTCTGCGGACCGGACGCGACCTGCTCAGCGCCCTGCGCTCTGACGACCCCTCGGCACGGACGTTGGGCGTCGTGCGGCGCGGCGTCAGGGACCTGCCCGCCCCCCGCCTGCCCGCGCTGCCCGGCAGCCGCACGTGCGGCTGCGACATCCCCGCGCCCTGCTGGATGCCCCGCGAGCTCGGCGTCGTCAAGAGCCATGGCTGCCCCGGCACGAAGGCCGTCGTGCGCCTGAACATCACGAACTGCGGCCTCGGGCGGCGCACCGTGCGTGTCGCCGTGGCGGGGAAGGGCTCTGATCAGGTGAAGGTGTCCCCCGACTCCGTCGACCTGGGCACGTACGAACGCGGGTCCGTCACCGCGGCGCTCACGTTCACCGACCAGATGACCGAGCCTCTCGAGGTGCTCGTCTGGGTGCAGGGTTGCCGCGACCACGTGCTGCGATGGCGGCTCGAGGCGACCGAGGACGGCTGCGCGAGCCTGCACGAGGTCGACGTCGAGGACTGCCCCGACCTGGTCCACCACTGGTACGACCACTTCTACTGCGAGCGCCCCTGCACCCACAGCGACCGCAAGCCCCGTGGCTGACGAGCGCCCGTCCCCTGCCGCCGCGGGCGGCGTGGAGGACGCCTGGCGACGCGCGATGGACGCCAACATCCGCTTCTACCGGGCGTGGGGTGAGCTGACCGCGGGCTGGGTGCGCGAGGTGACAGCGGTGGGCGCCTCGCTGACGCCGACCACACTCGGCCTGGGCCGGACGTCCACGACTGCCACCTCGGTCGGCGCTCGCGCGGCACCGCCGGCCGCGGAGACACCACCGCAGGCCGCCGCGAGCGTGCCGGTTCTGGTCCTGGAAGCGCCTGGCGGACAATCGGTCTCAGCCTCGTTCCTGGTCGAGAACTCGTGGCCGCACCCTGTCGAGGGACGGGTCGGGACGGGCGACTTCCACAGCGACACAGGCGGTTCCGTCGAGATGGTCACCCGCTTCGACCCCGAGAGCCTCTCGCTGGCCCCGGGCGAGAGCAGGTTGGTGCGCGTCACCGTGGAGGTTCCGGAGGGGCTGGCGCAGGGCGTCGACCACCGCAGCACGATCAGCGTGTCGGACGTGCCCGGCACGACGATCCCCGTGCTGGTCCGCCGGCTGGCCGACCCGACCGGCTGAGCGCGTGACCTCGACGGAGGAGGTTGCCGGGGCAGCCCTCGCCACGTCGATGTGGGCGTACGCGGCCCTCGTCCTCGAACCCGCCCGGGCTGCCCGCCGGGGCGTGGGCGGCTCTCGACCTGTCGACGACCCTCACGTCCTGACCATGGCGACAGAGCGCGGTGCCGGGCTCGGTCCGTACTTCTCGGAGCGGCTCTCCGGGCCACGCCTGCTCGAGAAGCCGTCGGAGCACGACCATCTCGTCGAGGAGTTCGACCGGCTGTCGGAGGCATACGACTCGTACGTCAGGCCCTTCTCGACCCCGATCTTCGACGAGGCGATGCAGGTGCTCGCGCCCCTGGTCACGCCCGACGCCCGGCTCCTGGACGCCGGGTGCGGGCCAGGCCGTGAGCTGAAGCGCATGGCGCGGCTCGTCCCGCAGGGCGAGGTGGTCGGGGTCGACCTCGCCGAGGGGATGGTGCTCAGTGCGTACCGGGCCGCCAGGGCAGCGGGTCTCGACAACACCGCGTTCGTGCAGGCTGACGTGGGTGACCTCCCGCCCGACTTCGAGGGGCGCTTCGACCTCGTCTACAACTGCCTCGCGCACCACCACTACCCGGAGCCGGCGAAGGCCGCGGAGAGCGTGTTCCGCAGCCTGCGTCCAGGTGGCTGCTACGCCGTGGTCGATCCCGGGCCGCTGTGGTTCGTCACGCTGTCGAGCCCGATGGCGCAGCTGTCCGACCCCGGGTGGATCGGGTTCCACACCCCGGAGCAGTTCGAGAGCCTCTTCACCGACGCGGGTCTCGCCGACTTCAGGTGGTTCGACCTTCTGCCCGGCTTCGGTCTCGCCCTCGGCCGCCGACCTGACTCGGCCTCCGGCTGAGGCCTACTCCGCGTTCTCGGCCTGCGCGCCGGTCCCACGGTCGGCGCCCGGCACCTCCGGCTCGGCGGGGGACTCCACCAGGTGCCGCACACGGTGGTGCGAGAGGTTCATCATGTACGCGCTGTCCCGCGCGCTGAGTCCCATCCCGGCCAGTCGGTGCGCCAGGCGCTGCTGGGCCATCCTCACGGTGGCGGCCGCCGTGTCCGGGTGGTGCTCCGCCGCCGCGAGGTCGACGACGTGTGCGTCCACGTCCACGTCCACGCTGCTCTGCACGTCGATGTCGACGTCGTCGGCCTCGACGCCAAGGGCCTTCGCGACGGCGTGCGCCGCGGCAGCCCGCGCGTCGTCCAGCAGGTCGACCCTGGCCGTCGCCTCGGGGACGTCGGGCACCGTCACGTCCCAGCCGTCGCCGGAACGACGGGCCACCGCTCGGTAGGTGATCACAGGTCCTCCTCCGTCCATCCGTCCGTTGCCTGCACGCAGTAGCGCCAGAGTGCCCGTACGTCGTGGGGGGCCGTGGCGTTGCGGCCCAGGTAGGCGGTCGGCCGTGGGGCGCGGTCCTGCCAGAACGCCCCGCCGTGGTGCGCGGGCAGGGACGAGGCGGCCAGCCAGGCGAGCGTGTCAGCCCCCTCGGCCGGCGTGCGCAGGATGCGCTGCGTCAGCTTCCGGAAACCAGGGAGCTGCTCTGCCACGCCCGGGGTGTCGGCCCACCCCGGGTGCATCGCGTGCGCCGTCGCGTCGCCGGGCAGGTGGTGGTTCCAGACCGGCGTCAGGTCGACCTGCATCCGCTTCGTGCGCGCGTAGGCGACGGTGCCGTTGTAGCCGCGCCGGTGCTCCAGGTCGTCCGGGACGACCGCCTGTGCGTACATGCCGCCCGAAGCCATGAAGACCACCCGCCCGTCGGGTGTGAGCCGGTCCGCGAGCATGCGCGTCAGCAGGAACGGCCCGAGCACGTGCGTGGCCAGCGTGAGCTCGTGTCCCTGCGGCGACTCGGACCTCTGCTTCGACATGACGCCCGCGTTGTGCAGCAGGGCGTGCACCCGGACGTCGCTGCCCCGCAGCTCCTCACCCAGCGTGCGCACCGAGTCGAGGTCGGAGACGTCGCACCGGTGCAGCACCAGGTCGGCGTCGGGGACGGCCGCGCGGATCTCGTCCGCCACACGCTGGGTCTTCTCCGGGTTCCGGCCCACGAGGTGGACGACGGCGCCGAGGCGCGCCAGCTCGTGGGCCGCCGCCTCGCCGAGCCCGGACGTGGCGCCGGTGAGCACGACGTGCCGTCCCGCCAGCGCACCGGGGGCCGGCTCGGTGGCGCCCCAGTGGCGCTGACGCAGCCTGTAGCCCGCGCGGCTCCACCCGAGGATCACGGTGCGGTCGAGCACCGTGTCCGCGAGCGCCGTCCGTGGTCGCGTCGTCATCCCCAAGGTGTACCCGCGTCCGGCGCGCGGCGCACCCCCACCCTCCAGGCGCCGACTGGTCACGAATGGCGCGACACGCTCGGCGTGTCGTGCCATTCGTGACCAGTCGGCGCCTGGAAGGGGGTAGGGAGGTGCGCGGTCAGGCGAGGCCCAGATCGGCCTTCGTGAACGCGGTCAGGTAGGTGAGCCCCTCGGCCTCGACCGCCTCGCGGGCGCCGGTGTCGCGGTCGACGATCACGGCGACGGCGACCACCTCGGCGCCGGCCTCGCGAAGCGCCTCGACCGCGGTGAGCACGGAGCCGCCGGTCGTGGACGTGTCCTCCACCGCGACCACGCGTCGCCCGGCCACGTCGGGGCCCTCGATGCGGCGCTGCAGCCCGTGGGCCTTGCCCTCCTTGCGGACGACGAACGCGTCGAGCGCGCGGCCACGGGCGGCGGCCGCGTGCAGCACGGCGGCGGCCACCGGGTCCGCGCCCATCGTCAGCCCCCCGACGGCGTCGGCGTCGATCCCGGCGGAGTCGAGCACGTCGAGGAGCACGCTGCCCACCAGCGGGGCGGCCTCGTGGTGCAGCGTGATGCGCCGCAGGTCCACGTAGTAGTCGGCCTTCCGGCCGCTGGAGAGGGTGACCTCGCCGTGCACGACGGCCAGCTCACGGACGAGGTCGAGAAGGGCGGCGCGCGCGTCGCTGGGGTCTGAGGTCACGGGGCGACACCCTAGTGCGGGGCTCCCGCCGAGAGGACGTCGTGGGCAGCGGGTACGGTCGCCGCGTGCGACTCGCGACGTGGAACATCAACTCGGTGCGGTCCCGCGTGGACCGTGCGGTGGCCTGGCTCGAGAAGGCCGACGTCGACGTGGTCGCCCTGCAGGAGACCAAGTGCCGCGACGACCAGTTCCCGACGGAGGCCTTCGCCGACCTCGGCTACGAGGTGGCGCACCACGGGCTGAACCAGTGGAACGGCGTCGCGGTGCTCTCGCGTGTCGGCCTCGCGGACGTCGAGGTCGGCTTCCCCGGCCAGCCCGCCTGGGGCGAGCCCGAGCCGGCGGCGGAGGCGCGCGCCCTGGGAGCGACGTGCGCGGGCGTGCGGGTCTGGAGCCTCTACGTCCCGAACGGTCGCGTGCTGGGCGACCCGCACCTCGACTACAAGCTCGAGTGGCTGGCCCGTCTGGCGGACGCGGGCCGCGGGTGGCTCGCCGACGACCCCGCCGCGCAGATCGCGCTGTGCGGTGACTGGAACGTCGCCCCGCAGGACGAGGACGTCTGGGACATGGCCGACTTCGCCGGGTCGACCCACGTCTCGGAGCCGGAGCGGGCGGCCTTCCACGCCGTCGTCGACGCGGGGTTCACGGACGTCGTCCGGCCCCACACCCCCGGTCCCGGCGTCTACACGTACTGGGACTACAAGCAGCTGTCGTTCCCCAAGCGCCGCGGCATGCGGATCGACTTCGCCCTCTGCTCCCCGGGTCTGGCCGACCGCGTGACCGGCGCCTCCATCGAGCGCGAAGAGCGCAAGGGCAAGGGCCCGAGCGACCACGTGCCGGTGATCGTGGAGCTGGCCTGAGCACCCAGTCGGTTCCGAACGGTCAGCAGGTCGCCAGCCTCCTGACCGCGGACGGTGCCCGCCTGGCCGTCACCGTCGACGGTCCCCCGCCGACCGCCGAGCGACCGACCGTCGTCCTGGCCCACGGCTGGCTGCTCACCCACCGGCACTGGGACGACGTCTCCGCGCGGCTGCGTGCGGAGCTCCACGACGTCACGGTGGTGCGGTGGGACCAGCGCGGCCACGGCCGGTCGACCTCCGGCCGGCTCCGGCGGGCGACGAGCATGGACCACCTCGCCGACGACCTCCAGCGCGTGCTGGACGCGGTCGTCCCCGAGGGGTCGGTCGTGCTGGCTGGGCACTCGATGGGTGGGATGGGCCTGATGGCCTGGGCCCGGATGAACCCCGGGACCGTGGACGCGCGCCTGCGCGGGACGCTGCTGGTGAGCACGGCCGCCGGGGGCCTCGGCCCGCAGCGACCGGCGCGTGTGCTCCCGCGGGCGATGCGCGTGCTGCACCGCACCCCTCCCTCACTCCGGGTTCCCCGCCTCCCACCGGCCGCCGCGCGCCGCCGGGCCTGGGGACCGCAGACGCCGGACGACGTGATCCGTCGCGCGGCCGTGGCCGACGGGTGGTTCCCGACGAGCGTGCTGGGCGGCTGGTACCCGGCCCTGATGCAGCACGAGGAGCAGGAGGGCCTGCAGGTGCTGGGTCGCCGGCCCGTCCGCGCGATCGTCGGAGCCAAGGACAGGTTGACGCCGGTCCACTGCACCGAGGCGATGGCGGCGGCACTGCCGGCCGCACGCGTCGAGGTGCTGCCCGACGACGGGCACATGCTGCCGAGGGAGCGTCCGGATGCGGTGGCGCGGCACCTGCTCGAGCTGCTCGACGGACCGGACGAGTAGGGCTCAGGCCCTCGACGGCGACGCGACCGGCATTAGCGGAGGGACCGCGGCGCCGTACAGCCAGCCCTGGCCCAGGTCGCAGCCGAGCTCTCTCAGCACGCGGGCCTGTCCCTCGGTCTCGACGCCCTCGGCCACCACGGCGAGGCCGTGCGCGTGCGCGAGCGTGATGATGGCCCCCAGCGTGACGCGGGCGCGCTCCGGCTCGGTGGCGAGGCGGTGGACGAAGGACTGGTCGATCTTCAGCACGTCGAGGTTGAAGCGCTGCAGGTACGCGAGAGCCGAGTAGCCGGTGCCGAAGTCGTCGATCGCGAGGCGGACGCCCATCGTCTGCAGGCTCGCGAGCGCGTCCTGCACGGCGGGCGAGTCGGCGAGCAGGCTGCTCTCGGTGATCTCGATCGTGAGCCGGTGCACGTCGGCGCCGTGCTCGCCGGCCAGCCGCTCGATGCGTTCGCAGAGACCGGGCCGCTCGAGGGTCCGGCAGGACACGTTGACCGACAGGCGCGTGCCGTCCTCGCCGGGGAGGGACCCCTCGGTCCCCAGGAGCCGCAGCGCGCGGTCGAGCACCCACAGGTCGACGTCGACGATCAGACCGCTCTCCTCGGCGACACGGATGAACTGGTCGGGAGACAGCAGCCCCTGGTCCGGGTCGTCCACCCTCAGCAGCGCCTCCACCCCGGTCACCGAGCGGTCCGCCAGGTCGACGATCGGCTGGAGGAAGACGCGGAGCCGGTCGCCCTCGATCGCCCGACGAAGCCGCGACTCGCTGTCGAGCCGACGGTCGGCCGTCGCCAGCATGTCGTCGTCGCAGACGGCGAACCCGTTGCCGCCCAGCTCTTTCGAGCGGTACATGGCCAGGTCCGCCTGGCGGGCCAGATCCTCCCGGTCGATGTCCGCCTCGGGCTCGGCGAGCGCGACGCCGACACTGACGCTGCTCACGACCATGTGGCCGGTGCGCAGCTCGTACGGGTTGCTGAGCGTGTCGACCACGTCCTGGGCGAGGCGGCACGCGGCGTCCGTGTCCGGCACCGCGTCCCAGAGCAGCACGAACTCGTCCCCGCCCTGGCGCGCGACCAGGGCCGAGCCCGGCGCGACCTGCTGGAGGCGCGTGCCGACCTCCTGCAGCAGGAGGTCGCCGACGTGGTGGCCCAGGCTGTCGTTGATGGTCTTGAAGCGGTCCAGGTCGATCATCATCAGCGCCAGCGGGCCACGACCGTCCACCGACAGGGCCCGGTCGAGCCGCACGTTGAGCAGGCTGCGGTTGCCCAGCCCGGTCACGGGGTCGTGCAGCGCCAGCCGCTCGAGCGCGCGCTGCTGGTTCGTCTGCGCGGTGACGTCGAGCACGTGCACCAGCAGGTAGGGGCCACGGGCGTCGCGCGGGCCCACCTCGGTGACGTTCAGCCACACGCTGAGGTCGTTGCCGGCGGCGGTGCGCAGTCGTCGTACGAGCCGTTGCGACTCGGCGCACGCGTTCTCGACGACGTCGACGGTGAGCACCTCCGCCGACCCGCCGGTGCCGACCACCGGCAGGGCCTCGGCGAGCGGACCCTGCACCTCGTGGGACGGACGGCCGACGAGGTCGCAGAACGCCAGGTTGGCGCGCAGCACCATGCCGCGCGACGTGCCGACCGTGCCGATCACGACCATGCCGTAGGGCGCCTGGTCCATGGCGTGGACGAGCGCCGTCTCGGCCTCGGCCAGAGCACGCTGGGCGGCGACCTGCTCCGTCACGTCGAGGCAGGCCGCCCGCAGCACCGGGGTGCTGTCGGCAGGGGAGGAACGCCGTACGTCCACCCACGCGTGGAGGGTGCGGACGACGCCGTCCAGGCGTCGCACCCGGTACTGGAGCGTGTGCGGCACACCGCGCAGTGCGGAGCGCACCGCCTGGACGACGGCCCGCCGGTCGTCCGGGTGGACGAGGCGCAGGAGTCCGAGCGGTCGCATCGGCGGGTCGGACGGGTCCAGTCCGACCTGCCGGAACATCTGCGCGGACCACTCCACCTCGTCGGTGCGGGGGTTCCAGCTCGCCCAACCGGGACCCGCCAGGGGCTGTGCCGCGCCGCGTGACGCGGCCCGGTCCTCACGTCCTTCCGCTCGCGGCGAGGTACCGGAGCCGGCCGCGGCACGACCTGTCAGCGGGTCGGTCAACGGCTGCAGCCACGCCGGTCCGTCGTCGAGCTGCAGCAGCTGCTCGATCGACCCGGTCCTCAGCTGCATCACGCGGTGTCCCGCGGCCTGCGCGCACAGCTCGGCGAGCTGGAGGTCGATGTCCCCGAACGCGTCCGACCCGGTCGCGGCGAGGATGAGGACAGCCTCGGCATCGGCACCGACGACGACCGGAACCGCCACCACGCCGGTCCCGGCCGACGACACCGTGGTCGCGCGCCCGGACCTGAGCACGGTCCGCGCGGTCTCCGCCTGGACATCTCCCAAGGGAGCCAAGGGCGCCAGGAGCGGCGAACCCGAACCGTCGTGGCGCCCCGGCACGGTCGAAGCCCGCACGCGCACGTCCGTGCCGTCGGGGACGACCAGGGTGACGTGCGCGGCGGGTACCAGCCGGTTCAGGTGGGAGACCGTGACCGCGAGGACGTCGTCGGGACCGCTCTCGCGGATCGCCGCCTGCGCCGCACCGAGGCGCTCGAGGATGCCGGAGACGTGGTCGCGCCCGCCCGTGCTGCCCCCGCAGGTCGCGCTCACCGCCCACCACCGGCCGAGAGGACCCGGTCAGGCCGCGTCGTGGGCTGCGGCCGCCCGAAGAGCCAGCCCTGCGCCTGGTCGCATCCCATCTCGCGCAGCCGGTCGGCCTGCCACTGCTCCTCGACGCCCTCGGCGACGACGAGCAGCCGGTGGGCGTGGGCGAGGTCGATGATCGCCTGCACCGTCGCCGTGGCCACCGGGTCGCCGAGGCCGGCGACGAAGGACCGGTCGATCTTCATCTGCTGCAGGTCGAACGACCTCAGGTAGGCCAGCGACGAGTAGCCCGTGCCGAAGTCGTCCATGGCGAGGCTCGCACCGAGGTCGCGCAGGCTCCGCATGGTCGTGCGCACCTGGGGGTTGTCGGCGAGCAGGCTGCTCTCGGTGATCTCGAGCGTGAGGCGCGAGCCCGGCACGCCGTGCTCGGCGAGCGCCCGGCCGACCGTGTCGGCGAGCCCGGGCTGCTGCAGCGTGCGCCCCGACAGGTTGACCGACAGCCGCAGGTGGGGGGACTCGACCAGGTGGTCGAGGGTGGTCAGCAGGCGCAGGCTCTGCTCGAGGACGAACCGGTCGACCTCGGCGATCAGGCCCGTGTCCTCGGCGACCTGGATGAAGACGCCCGGCATCACGACGGTCCCGTCCACGTCGACCAGACGCACCAGCGCCTCGTACGAGACGACGGACTCGTCGTGGAGACCGACGACGGGCTGCAGGTACACGACCATCCGGCCGTCCTCGAGCGCCGCCCGCAGACGTCCCTCGGTCTCGAGCCGGATCTGCACCGCGTCGCGCAGCGCGACGTCACAGAGGGCGTGCCGGTTCCGACCCCCGTCCTTGGCGGCGTAGAGCGCGAGGTCGGCCTCGCGCAGCAGGTTCTCGCGGGTGTCGGACGGGGACGTCGCCAGCGCGATGCCGACGCTCGTGGTCGTCGTGATCCGGTGACCGCTGACGAGCGCGACGGGTACCGAGAGCGCCTCGAGGATCGCGCGGGCCGCGTCCTCGGCCTGCGGGCTGCCCGAGAGTCCCTCGATCAGCACCACGAACTCGTCGCCACCCAGACGCGCCACGTCCCAGCAGGCGTTCGTGTCCGCCAGGTGCTGCAGGCGGCCCGCGACCTCAACCAGCAGGTGGTCGCCGATGTGGTGACCGAGGCTGTCGTTCACCGTCTTGAAGCGGTCCAGGTCGAGCATGAGGAGCGCGAGGACCGTCGGTGCCGCCGGGTCGATGCGCGCCAGCGCGTCGTCGACCCACCGCCCGAAACGGGTCCGGTTCGCCAGCCCCGTCACCGGGTCGGTCATGGCCAGCACCTCCAGCGCCCGCTCCTGCTGACGCTGCGCGGTCACGTCCAGCACGTGCGACAGGATGTGCGGCCCGCCCGGCGCGTCGACGTCGACGACGGCGGAGTTGACCCACACCTCGCGCACCGTCCCGTCGGCGCGCAGCACGCGGCGGTTGACGGGACCGCTGTCCTGGTTCGTCGCGAGGACGCGCGCCAGGGTCGCGGAGCTGGCACGCCGATCCTCGGCGACCAGCAGGTCCTGGGCGTACACGCCCACCGTCTGCTCCACCGAGCGACCGACCATGTCCGCGCACGCCTGGTTGGCACGCAGGATCAGCCCCTCCTCACCGGGTGCGCCGCTGAGCAGCAGCATCCCGGTCGGCGCCTTCTCGAAGACCACACGGAACTGCTGCTCGTTCACGGCCAGCGCCCGGCCGCCTTGTCGCGCTCGGTGAGGTCGAGCACGTGGCTCAGCAGGACCGGCCTGGCAGTGCCCAGGCCGGTCACCGAGCTCGCGACCAGTGCCCGGACCGTGCTGCCGTCCTTGGCGCACGTAGCACTTCTCGTACTGGAGCTCGTCCACCTCGCCGCGCGAACAGGCTGCCTGCAGCCGCTCCAGCGCATCGGCGACGTCGTCCCCGAGCGTCCACTGCTCGGCGGTCATCCCGAGCAGCTCCTCCTCGTCGTCGTAGCCCAGCAGCCGCACCAGCGCGGGGTTCGCCCGCAGCAGCCGCCCTCGAGCCCCGGTCTGCCGTCGAGCAGGCTCATGCCTATCGGCGAGCCGTCGAAGGCCAGGCGCAGCTGGTCGTCGCGAGACTCGACCGCCCGCACCGCGTCCTCGCGCTCGGTCACGTCGAGCGTCGCACCGTGGATGCGCACCAGGGCGCCGTCCTCGTCGTACTCCCGTCGTCGACCATCCCTGCAGGACGCGTGTCGTACCCGTCCGGCTGGACGATCCGGAAGAGCTCGACCTGGGGCGTTCGTCCGCCGCTGGTCCGTCGGCCGCCGAGGTCGACGGTGACGCGGTCCTCCGGATGCAGCATCGCCAGGTAGCCGGCTCCGTCGGGCGGGTCGCCGGCGGGGTCGAGCCCCGCCAGCTGGAACATCTGCTCCGACCAGTCGTGCCGGTCGTCGCGCACGTCGTACTCCCACCACGCCAGGCCGGTGAGCTGCTGGGCGGCGTGCAGGCGCTCCCCGCTCTCCACCAGTCGGGCCTTGGCGAGACGCTCGTCCGTGACGTCACGGAAGCGGGTCACCACCGAGACGACCTCCAGGCTCAGCGGGTCGAGCACCGGGAGCGCGGTGACCGACAGCCAGCTCTCCATCGTCGCCGTCGGCCTGAGCGGTGCCGCAGGCGGCAGACCGACGTCACGTACGTGCCGGCCGGTGCGCCAGGCGACGGCGGTCGGGGCCTCGTGGCTCAGGGACCGGCCGGTCGTCCTCGCCGAAGAGCTGCCAGTCGAGGTCGGCCACCCGCCGTCCCGGCGCCTGGCGGCACGTCCCTCCGGCAGGAACCGACGCATGGCGTGGTTGGTGAGGACGACCTCCAGGTCCGCGACCCTGGGTGACGACGACCGCCTCCTCGAGCGCGTCCAGCACGGTGCCCCCGAGCGCCTCGGCGTTGGCGCTGCCGGAGAGGTAGGCCGAGGCGGTCGGCGGCCGTGCCGCAGCAGAGCTCGAGCAGCTGGAGGTCCGAGGTGCCGTACGTGCCGACGTCGCGGCTCATCACGGAGACGACACCCTGCACGGCGTCGCCCTGGACCAGCGGGGCGGCCACCGAGGAGCCGACGCCGAAACGGGCGTTGACGGCACGGTCCGTGCGGGCGTCGCGCACGGCGTTGTAGCAGATCTGCCCGGTCCGGCTGGAGAGCACGAGTCCCGCGATCGTCCCCGTCATCGGCACGTGGTCGCCCACCGCGGGCGAGCCGGGGAACCCGCCGGAGACGGCGCGGGCGACGAGCCTGTCACCTCCGACGAGCGTGGCCACGATGACCACATCGGCCGCCAGCAGCTCGCTGATCGTGTCCGCCGCTGACCTGCAGCACGCCGCGCAGCGTGGCGGACCGGATCGCCTCCAGGGCCTCGACCAGACGACCCGGGGGCATGCCGAGCCCGTCGCTCCCGCTCGCGGGCAGGCTTCCAGCGCGCCGCGACAGGCGACCCGCCCTCCACCGGCCTCATTGGTCGTTCATCGACCGCTGGGGTACCCGCCTTGATCGTCGGACGTCGCCCGGATCGCCCGCACCGAGCGCGAGGGCACGCGGTCGGCGACGGGTCCGCGCCGGATCCGCCGGGGTGGCCTGCGACACGCTCAGCCCGGGTGCCGGCTGTCCGTCGGGGCCGCTGGCGCGGTCGACGAGGACGAGGTCACCGTCCTTGATGTCACCCGCGAGGAGCGCACGGGCCAGCCGGTCGCCGATCTCCGTCTGCACCAGCCGCCGCAGCGGACGGGCACCGTAGGCCGGGTCGTAGCCCTCGTCGGCCAGCCAGGTCCGCGCCGCGTCGACTGACCTCCAGCCGCAGCCGCGGGCGGTCAGCCGCTCGGCGAGGTGCTGGACGGCCAGTCCGACGATCTCGGCCAGCTCCTCGCGGCTCAGCTGGTCGAACACGACGACGTCGTCGAGTCGGTTGAGGAACTCGGGCTTGAACGCGGCGCGGACGGCGGCCATCACGGCCTCGTGCTGGACCTCGCGGCTCAGCGTCGGGTCGACCAGCGCCGCCGAGCCCAGGTTCGACGTGAGCACGAGGATCGCGTTGCGGAAGTCGACGGTCCGTCCCTGGCCGTCGGTGAGGCGCCCGTCGTCGAGCACCTGGAGCAGGACGTCGAAGACGTCCGGGTGCGCCTTCTCGACCTCGTCGAGCAGGATCACCGAGTACGGGCGACGGCGCACCGCCTCGGTGAGCTGACCGCCCTCGTCGTAGCCGACGTACCCGGGCGGGGCACCGACGAGGCGCGCCACGGAGTGCTTCTCGCCGTACTCGCTCATGTCGATGCGGACCATCGCGCGCTCATCGTCGAAGAGGAAGTCGGCGAGCGCCTTGGCCAGCTCGGTCTTGCCGACGCCGGTGGGGCCGAGGAAGAGGAACGAGCCAACGGGACGGTCCGGGTCGGCGATGCCGGCACGCGTGCGCCGCACCGCGTCGCTGACGGCCTCGACCGCGCGCCGCTGACCGATGAGGCGTTCGCCGATGACCTCCTCCATCCGCATCAGCTTGGCGGTCTCCGCCTCGAGCAGGCGGCCGGTCGGGATGCCCGTCCAGGCCGAGACCACGTCGGCCACCTCGTCGGGCGTGACGCGGTCCGCGACGAGGGGCTCCGGTCCGCCGCCCTCCTGCTCGGCACGCTCGGCCGCGGTGATCTGCCGCTCGATCTCGCGGGATACGGCCGTAGAGGCAGCTCGCTCGCCGCGCCGAGGTCGCCCTCACGCTGCAACCGCTCGGCCTGCCCGCGCAGCTCGTCCAGCTGCTGGCGCAGGTCACCGACCTCGTTGAGACCGGACTTCTCGCTCTCCCAGCGCGCGCTCAGCGCCGCCAGCTCCTCGCGGCGGTCGGCGAGCTCGGACCGCAGGTCGGCCAGCCGCTGCACGCTCGCCTCGTCGTCCGCCTTGGCGAGCGCGAGCTCCTCCATGGTCATGCGGTCGACCTGTCGCTGCAGGGCGTCGAGCTCGACCGGCGACGAGTCCAGCTCCATCCGCAGCCGTGAGGCCGCCTCGTCCACGAGGTCGATGGCCTTGTCGGGCAGCTGGCGACCGCCGATGTAGCGGTCGGACAGGGTGGCCGCCGCGACGAGGGCCGCGTCGGTGATCGTCACCTTGTGGTGCGCCTCGTACCGCTCCTTGAGCCCGCGCAGGATCGCGACGGTGTCGGGGACGGACGGCTCGCCGACGAGGACCTGCTGGAACCGGCGCTCGAGGGCCGGGTCCTTCTCGATCCGCTCGCGGTACTCGTCGAGGGTCGTCGCGCCGACCATCCGCAGCTGCCCGCGTGCCAGCATCGGCTTGAGCATGTTGCCGGCGTCCATCGCGCCCTCGCCGCCGGCGCCGGCACCGACGACGGTGTGCAGCTCGTCGATGAACGTGATCACCTGCCCGCCGGCGTCGGAGATCTCGGTCAGGACGGCCTTCAGCCGCTCCTCGAACTCACCGCGGTACTTGGCGCCGGCGACCATGGCCGCGAGATCGAGTGAGACGAGCCGCTTGCCCGCGCAGGGACTGGGGCACGTCGCCGGCCACGATGCGCTGCGCGAGGCCCTCGACGACGGCGGTCTTGCCGACACCGGGCTCGCCGATCAGCACGGGGTTGTTCTTGGTGCGCCGGCTCAGCACCTGCACGACGCGGCGGATCTCGGCGTCGCGGCCGATGACCGGGTCGAGGCGTCCGGCGCGTGCTTCCGCGGTGAGGTCGATGCCGTACTTCTCGAGGGCGGCGAAGGTGCCTTCGGGGTCGGGGCTCGACACCTTGGCGGACCCCCTGATCTGGGGCAGCGCCTGACGCAGCCCCTCGACGGTGACGCCCGTGCCGCGCAGGGCGTCGCCCGCGGTGCCGCGCTCGGCCGCGAGGGCGAGCAGCAGGTGCTCGGTCGAGACGAAGGTGTCGCCGAGGGAGGTCATCTCCTCCTGGGCGGCGAGCAGCACGTTGTGTGCGGCGCGGGACAGCTGGGGGGCCGCGACGGTGCTGCCGCTCGCGCTGGGCTGCGCCGCGAGCACGGCGCGGGCCCGGTCGGCCACGGTCGAGGGCTGCACCCCGACGGCCTCGAGCAGTCCCGCGGGGACGCCGCCGGGCTGGGAGACGCAGTGCGTCGAGCAGGTGCGCCGGCTCGACGTGGGCGTGCCCCGACGAGGTGGCCGCCTGCACGGCGGACTGCAGCGCCTCCTGGCTCTTGGTGGTGAGCTTCAGGTCCATCGTTCTCCTCGCGTACGCGTGCCCGACACCGATGGCCGGGGCAGGATTGAGTCTATGTGACTCAACCTTGGCGCCGGTCGCGCGATTCCCGTCCGAGGAACGTACCCGTCGATCTCGTTCTACGAGCCGTCGATCTCAAACACCTGTCGCGCGGCGAGAACGGCGCGTACGGTGTAGCCGCGACGTTGACGGAGGTGGAAGCCATGACACAGACGGCATCCGCCCCCACTCGGTCCGCTTTCCGGCACGAAGCCCTCCTCTACCGGGGCGAGCAGGACTTTCTGGACACCGCCGTGCCTTTCCTGCAGGGAGCCGTCGACGCGGGAGAAGCAGCGCTCGTGGTCGTCGGATCCGAGCGGATCGCCGCCCTGAAGGAGCGACTGCCCGATGCTCCGGTGATGTACGCGGACATGGCGGACGTAGGCGCCAACCCGGGACGGATCATCCCGGCATGGACGCGCTTCGTCGCCGAGCACGGCACGCCGTCCCGGGGCATCGGCGAGCCGATCTGGCCAGGCCGTCCTGCGCTGGAGCTCGAGGAGTGCCAGCTGCACGAGTCCCTGCTCAACGTCGCGCTTCGCGGAGGCCGACGGGTTCTGGCTGCTGTGCCCCTACGACATCGAGGCGCTGGATCAGCCCGTCGTCGACGGCGCGATGGCGAGCCATCCCGTGGCGATGAGCGAGGGCCGGTCCTGGGACAGCCCCGCGTACCAGGAGTACGACGAGTCCACGTCCCCGGCCGGGCGGCTGGCCCCGCCGCCCGTGCCGCCCTCGCGCTTCCGCCTGTACCCGGGGCGCCTCGCGGAGCTGCGCTCGTTCGTGTCGGAGCAGGCGTCACGGCACCAGCTCGACGCGGACCGTGCCGACGACCTGGTCGTGGCGGTCAACGAGCTGGCGGTGAACACGCTGCTCTACGGCGGCGGGCACGCCCAGGTCGCCTGCTGGCGTGACTCGCACGGTCTGGTGCTCGGAGATCTCCGACCACGGCATCGCTGCGCGACCCGCTGGCCGGTCGTCGAGAGCCGAGCCGGACAGCGAGAACGGGCGCGGGCCTGTGGATGGTGCAGCAGCTGTGCGACCTGGTGCAGGTACGCCGCACCGAGCAGGGCATGGCGGTCCGGGTCCACCTGATGCACTGAGGCCCACCCGCCCGCCCCGCATCGGGGACGTGGCCGCGCCGCAGATCGGCCATGTCTGCGGTCGCGCGGGGCTCCTGGAGCGCAGGAAGTGGACGATCTGCGACTCGGGGGTCAGCGCTGCGGACGCCAGACGACCAGAGCGGAGCCGGTCTCGCGGGCCGCGCGCATCGGACGGCGTCCGGGGCGCACGGCCACGACCTCGCCGGCAGGCCCGCGGCGAAGACTCGCTGGGCGCGCTGCGCGGCCAGCAGCGCACGCTCGAGCTCGGTGGCCCAGCTCGGCTCACGCGGTGGCGCAACGCGTCCACCTGCAGCTCGAGCTCGAGGATCCGCTTGATGCCGGCGAGGTTGACGCCCTCGTCCTGCGAGAGCCGTTGCACCTCACGGAGGACCACGATGTCGCGGGCCGAGTAGCGGCGCCCGCGGCCGGCGGTGCGGTCCGGGGTGACGAGGCCGAGGCGGTCGTACTGTCGCAGCGTCTGCGGGTGCATGCCCTGCGAGCTGTGCGGCGACGGAGATCACGAACACCGGCGCGGTGTCGTCCAGCCGGCCGAAGGACGTGTCCCCGTCCGGTCCGGGCCCCGCCATCAGGCACCCGCCACCCGGGCCTGGTCGGCCGTCGCGCGCAGCGACGCCCGCGGGTCCTCCGCCGAGGTCGCCGGGCGAACGCCTCGACGGCGGCCTTCGCGTCGCCGTCCAGCTTCTGCGGGACGACCACGTTGACGGTGACCAGGAGGTCACCGGTCGCCCTTGGACGTCTTCACGCCCCGACCGCGGACACGCAGCACGCGGCCCGACGGCGTGCCGGCAGGCACCTTGAGGCGCACGGTCCCGCCGTCGAGCGTGGGCACCTCGACGTTCGCGCCGAGCGCGGCCTCGGCGAACGTCACGGGCAGCGTGATGCGCAGGTCGTTGCCAGTGCGTGTGAAGAGAGGGTGCGGCTGGACGCTGACACTGATGATGAGATCGCCTGCGGGAGAGCCGGGGTCGCCGCGCGCGCCCTTGCCGGCGAGTCGGATCTTCTGACCGTCCTGGACACCCGCGGGGATCCGCGCGCGCACCGTGGTGCCGTCGGCGGAGCGCAGGGTGACGGTCGAGCCCTCGACGGCCTCGACGAACCCGAGTGTCGTGCTGGCCTGCACGTCGGCACCGCGGCGCGGTGCGCCGCGTCGCGCCGAAGCCGGCCGGGCCGCCGGCACCGCCCTGGGTGAAGAGGCCACCCGAGCAGGTCCTCGAACTCGGGCGGGACGCCACCCCCTGGGCGCCGCCACGGGTGCGGTATCGGGCACCACCGCCAGCGCTCTGCCCGAACAGCCCACCCAGCAGGTCCTCGAAGCCACCCGCGCCACCGGCCGCCGCCGGCACCGGCGGTGAACCGGGCACCACCGGCCATCGCCCGCACCGCGTCGTACTGCTCGCCGCTTCTCGGGTCGGAGAGCACGGCGTAGGCCTCGCCGACCTCCTTGAAGCGGGCCTCCGAGCGCCGGGTCGTTCTCGTTCGCGTCCGGGTGCAGCGTGCGCGCCTTCTTGCGGTACGCCTTCTTGATCTCGGCCGCGGACGCCTTCTTGTCGACGCCGAGCACGGCGTAGAAGTCCTTCTCGAACCAGTCCTGCCCGGTCACGGCGCCTCCTTCCGCTCAGTCTTGCTCACGTGGCGACCCCTCGTCCCGTCGTCCTCTGAGTGCAGATGGTCGCTTCCCGGGGTCGGGAAGGAGCCATCAGCACTCAGAGGACGGGCGGGGGACGGGGTCACGGCGTCAGTGCGGGTCGCTCACTGCCACGCGCGCGGCGCGCAGCACCTTCTCGTCGAGCTTGTACCCGGGCTGCAGCACCTGGGTCACGGTCGCGACCTCGACCTCGTCGGAGTGCGCGTGCATGAGCGCCTCGTGCACCGACGGGTCGAAGGGCTCACCGGCAGCCCCGTAGCGCGACAGGCCGAACCGGCCGAGCGCTCGACTCGAGCTTCTCGGCGATCGCCGAGAACGGCCCCGACTCCAGGTCACCGTGCTGGCGGGCCAGCTCGATGTCGTCGAGCACTCCGAGCAGTCCCTCGAGCACGGACGCGACAGCCGAGTCGCGCGCCACCGAGCGGTCGCGCTCGACGCGCCGCCGGTAGTTGACGTACTCGGCCTGCAGCCGCTGCAGGTCGGCGAGACGCTCCGCCGCGAGCAGCTCGGCCGCCGACTGCAGGGCCTCCGCGTCGGACGCCGACCCGGTCGGGTCGGTGGGCGCGGCCGGAACCTCACCGTTCGCGACGGCCTGCCGCCTCGGCGGCACGGTCGGCCGCCACCTCTGCGGAGACCTGGTCGGACTCGTCTGCCTGGCCTGCTCCTCGAGCATCTCGTCGCTCACCTCCTCCGCCACCTCGGCGTGCACGTCGGCCTCGCCGGTGGGCGGGGTGCTGCCACCCCGCCCGCCGGCGTCACCGGGGAACTGCTGGGAGGTCGAGCTCACTTGGCCTCGTCCCGCTCGGACTCGTCGTCAACGATCTCGGCGTCGACGACGTCCTCGTCGGCTCCGGACGAGCCCTCGGCCGCGCCGTCCTTGGTGAAGGACGGACCACCGTCGGACTGCGCGCCGGCCTCGGCACCGGAGGCGTCGGACGCCTGCTGCGCCTCGTACAGCGCCGTGCCCAGCTTCTGGCTCACGGTCGACAGGGCCTCGTGCTTGGCCTTGACGTCGGCGATGTCGTCGCCGGCGAGGGCCTCCTTGAGCTCGTCGACGGCGGTGCGGACCTCGCCCTTGCCGTCCTCGGGGAGCTTGTCGTCGTTGTCGGCCAGGAACTTCTCGGTCGAGTAGACGAGCTGCTCCGCGGTGTTGCGGGTCTCGGCCTCCTCGCGCCGAACGCGGTCCTCCTCGGCGTGCTCCTCGGCCTCGCGCACCATGCGGTCGATCTCCTCCTTCGGCAGCGCGCTGCCGCCGGAGATGGTCATCGACTGCTCCTTGTTGGTGCCACGGTCCTTCGCCGACACGTGGACGATGCCGTTCGCGTCGATGTCGAACGTGACCTCGATCTGCGGCACGCCGCGGGGCGCCGGGCGCGATGCCGGTGAGCTCGAAGTTGCCGAGCGGCTTGTTGTGCGCCGCCAGCTCGCGCTCGCCCTGGAAGACCTGGATCTGCACGGACGGCTGGTTGTCGTCAGCCGTGGTGAAGACCTCGGACCGCTTGGTCGGGATGGCCGTGTTGCGCTCGATGAGCTTGGTCATGATGCCGCCCTTGGTCTCGATGCCGAGGGACAGCGGGGTGACGTCGATGAGCAGGACGTCCTTGCGCTCACCCTTGAGCACGCCGGCCTGCAGGGCGGCGCCGACCGCGACGACCTCGTCGGGGTTGACGCCCTTGTTGGGCTCCTTGCCACCGGTCAGCGAGCGCACGACGTCGGCGACGGCGGGCATGCGGGTGGACCCACCCACGAGCACGACGTGGTCGATGTCGCCGACCTTGACGTCGGCGTCGGCCATCACCTGCTCGAAGGGCTTCTTGGTGCGCTCGAGCAGGTCCTTGGTCATCTCCTGGAACTGCGCGCGCGTCAGCTTCTCGTCCAGGTGGACGGGGCCGTTCTCGGTCATCGAGAGGTACTGCAGGGAGATCGAGGTCGCCGTGGACGACGACAGCTCCTTCTTCGCCTGCTCGGCCGCCTCGCGGAGCCGCTGCATCGCGATCTTGTCCTTGGACAGGTCGACGCCGGACGAGCTCTTCACGGTGTTGACCAGGTGGTCGACGACCCGCTGGTCCCAGTCGTCGCCGCCGAGCCGGTTGTCACCGGACGTGGCGCGCACCTGGATGGTGGAGAAGCCGTCCTCGGCGTCCTTGCCGACCTCGAGGAGGGACACGTCGAAGGTGCCGCCACCGAGGTCGAAGACGAGGATGAGCTCGTCCTCCTTGCCCTTGTCGAGGCCGTAGGCGAGCGCGGCCGCGGTGGGCTCGTTGATGATCCGCAGGACGTTGAGGCCGGCGATCTGCCCGGCGTCCTTGGTCGCCTGGCGCTCGGCGTCGTTGAAGTACGCCGGGACGGTCACGACGGCGTCGGTGACGGGCTCGCCCAGGTACTCCTCGGCGTCGCGCTTGAGCTTCTGCAGGATGCGGGCGCTGATCTCCTGCGCCGTGTACTTCTTGTCGTCGATCTCGACGTTCCAGTCGGTGCCGATGTGGCGCTTGACGGAGCGGATCGTGCGGTCGACGTTGGTGACGGCCTGGCGCTTGGCGATCTCGCCGACCAGCGCCTCGCCGGACTTGGCGAAGGCGACGACCGACGGGGTGGTCCGCCCGCCCTCGGCGTTCGCGATGACGGTGGGCTCGCCACCCTCGAGGACGGCGACCACGGAGTTCGTGGTGCCCAGGTCGATTCCGACCGCTCGTGCCATGTCTGTTGCCTCCACAGGTGAAGTGACGTCTGGTGCTGCCGCTCACGATAGGACGGGTTCCGCGAAGTTGTCACATCGTGGCTGACCTAACTTGAGTCTGTCGGGCTCAACTCCGACGAGATGGGATCTGTTCCCGGTTCCGCCTATCGTGCGGACGGTGACCGTCGACGCCTCCGCCCGCCACCGCCCCAGGGGTCGAGCACCGCCGAGTCGCGGGTTCTCGACTCCTGGACGAGCGCGCGCTGGTGCAGTCGCTGGCCGACCTCGTGCAGGTCCCCAGCGTCACGGGCACCGACGCCGAGACCGACCTGCAGCACCGTCTCGCCCGCCGGATGGACGAGATGGGTCTCGACGTCGACCTGTGGGCCCTCGACCTGACCGATGCTGGAGGCCGACCCGCGCCACCCCGGCACGGAGGTCGACCGCACCGAGGGGTGGGGCGTCGTCGGGGTCACCGGCGAGGGACGTCCCGCGCTGGTGCTGCAGGGCCACGTCGACGTGGTCCCGACCGGCGACCTGGACCGCTGGCTGGACGGCGACCCGTTCAGCGGCGCGATCCGGGACGGCGTGCTGTTCGGTCGGGGCGCCTGCGACATGAAGGCGGGCTCGCGGTGAACCTCGAGGTCGCCGCGGCCGTCGCCCGCGCGGGCGTCCGGCTCGAACGGCCCCTCGGCCTGCACACCGTGGTCAGCGAGGAGGACGGAGGGCTCGGCGCGTTCGCGACCCTCGTCCGCGGGCACGACGCCGACGCTGCCGTGATCACCGAGCCCACCGGCGGCAAGGTCGTCGTGGCGAGCGCCGGCGCATTGTCGTTCGAGATCCGGGTTCCCGGACGGGCCGCGCACGGTGCGGCCCGCCTCGAGGGGGTCAGCGCGTTCGAGGCCTTCCTGCCGATCCACGCCGCCCTGCGCGCGCTGGAGGTCGAGCGCAACGCCGACCCGCACCCGCTCTTCGCCGGCAACGCGCTGCCCTACGCGCTGTCGATCGGACGGCTGACCAGCGGCGACTGGGCCAGCAGCGTGCCCGACCTGCTCGTGGCCGAGGGCCGCTACGGCGTCGCCCTCGACGAGGACCCGGCCGATGCCCGCGCGGCCTTCGAGCACACCGTCGCCCAGGCCGCGGCCTCCGATCCCTGGCTGTACGACCACCCGCCGGTTGTCACCTGGCCGGGCGGCCAGTTCGCCAGCGGGTCGATCGCGGTCGACGACCCGCTCGTCGGGCAGACCCTCGCGGCGGTGGCGGCCGTGACCGGCTCACCGCCGCCGGTGTCGGCCGTGCCGTACGGCAGCGACCTGCGGCTGTACACCGGTGTCGGCGGCATCCCGACGCTGCACTACGGACCTGGGGACGTGCGCTTCGCCCACGCGCCGCGCGAGCAGGTGCGCATCGACGACGTGATCGAGAGCGCGCGGGCGCTGGCGCTGCTGGTGGCCCGGCGGTGCGGGGCACACCTGTAGGCGGTCCGGGTGTTCGACGCGAGTCAGCGCGATGATGACTGCCGGGCGACCTGGACGAGCTCGCCGGCCGGGCCGTCCAGCCGGCGGGGACCGCTCCACACGGCGCGCAGCGGCCTGGTCAGGTCGAGCCCGGTCACGGCGACGCGGTGCAGCTCACCGGATCTCAGGGCGGCGTCTACCGCGAGTGTGCTGAGCACGGCAGGGCCGGCCCCCGACATCACGCTGACCCGGACGGCCGCGTTGCTCGTGAGAGCCATTGCGGGAGCGGCGATCTCGTGTCCCGCTAGCGCTGTCTCGAGGGCGGTCCGCGTCCCCGAGCCGGCCTCACGGACCACCAGCGGGGTGGCGGCCAGCTCGTCGGCTGTCACGGGCCGGCGACGCCGGCGCCACGGGTGGCTCGGGTCGACGACGACCACGAGCTCGTCGCGCCCGACGACCGCCTTGTGCAGGCCCGAGGGCACGCCGGGCGACTCGACGAACCCGACGGCGTAGGCACCGGACCGCACACCGGCCAGGACGTCCTGGGAGTTCCGCACCTCCAGGGCGACGCGCAGGTCGGGGTGGCGGCGCCGGCAGCTCGGCCAGCCACTCCGGCACGAGGTGCTCGGCCACCGTCATGCTGGCGGCGACGGACAGCCGCGTCCCGGCGCCGGCCCGGAGCGCGTCGGCGCCTGCCACGAGCTGCTCCGCCGCGTCGAGGACCGTGCGGGCCCAGTCGACCACGACCGTCCCCTGCGGGAGTCAGGGTCGAGCCGCGGGGCGAGCGCTGCAGCAGGGCGAGCCCGACCTGCCGCTCGAAGCGGGCCACCGCGCGGCTGGCGTTGGGCTGGGCCATGCCGACGGCTCGCGCGCCGGCACCGAGGCTGCCGTGCTCGGAGACGCTCACGAGCAGCTCGAGCAGGGCCAGGTCGGGCCACGTCCGTCCGGGAGTCATATCAGGAGGATATGGGTCCATGCCGCGTCGTGGGCTACTGGTGACCGTCCGGACCCCCCAGGCTGGAGGGCATGACCGCCGCCCTCGACGTCCGCACGCGCACGTTGGTGCCCGGGCTGACGCTGTCTGTCGGGGCGGTCGCCGTCTCCCTGCTGGTTCACCAGCTCCTTCCGGGCGTCGGCACCCTGCTGGTCGCGATCGTCCTGGGGGTGGTGCTGGCGAACGTCGTGCCGCTGCCCGAGGCCGTTCGCCCCGGGCTGGCGTTCGCCGCGAAGCGGCTGCTGCGGCTAGGCGTGGTCCTGCTCGGTCTCCAGCTCCTCCTCTCGGACGTGCTGGGGCTGGGCCTCGGGATGCTGGTCGTCGTCGTGGCGATCGTCGCGGTGGGGATCGGAGCGACGCTGCTCGCCGCCAAGGCGCTGGGGCTCAGCCCGACCCAGGGCCTGCTGATCGCCTGCGGCTTCTCCATCTGCGGGGCCGCTGCGGTCGCGGCCGTGGACGGCGTGATCGAGGCCGACGAGGAGGAGGTCGTCACGGCGGTCGCGCTGGTCGTCGTCTTCGGGACGCTGATGATCCTCGTCGTGCCGCTGCTCGCGGGGGTCTTCGGTCTCTCGGACGAGGTCGGCGGGCTGTGGGCCGGCGGGGCGATCCACGAGGTGGCCCAGGTGGTCGCCGCGGGTGGCGCGATCGGCGGTGCGGCGCTCGGGTTCGCCGTCGTCGTCAAGCTGGCCAGGGTGATGATGCTCGCTCCCGTGCTGGCCGTGGTCAGCTGGCAGCAGCGGCGGGTGGCCGAGCGCGTCCGGGGTGGGCGGTCGCCGTCCCCCGCTGGTGCCGCTGTTCGTGGTCGGTTTCGTCGTCGCGGCGCTGGTGCGCTCGACCGGAGCGGTGCCTGCCGGGGCGCTGGAGGCTCGCCGCGGTGGCGCAGACCGGCCTGCTGGCCGCCGCCATGTTCGCCCTGGGGTGCGGCGTGCGGGTGGCGGCGCTGAAGCGGCTGGGACCCCGGCCGGTGGTGCTGGCGGTCTTCTCGACGTGCGTGGTGGCCGTCGTGTCGCTGGGAGGCGTGCTGCTGGTGTGGCTGACAGGTCGAGGCGCTTGCACGTCCGCGGTGCCCGGCGACCGATGACGTTCGGGATCTGACCACCAGCGGCGCGTCGCCTGCGCGGGCACACCGGCTGGCAGGTGTGCGCGTTCGGTACCTGCAGACGGCGCCTGGTCAGGACTTGCCAGCCCGTGTGCCCGCAAGGGCATCAGCACGACGGACCCGCCCCACCACAGGCTCGTGCCTTGGCGGATCAGCTCACGTCGAACACGTCGACCGGCAGAGAACCCCCTGGACGGCCAAGGTCCTATCGCCAAGGTGACCGGTCCTGGGCTCTCCACCGACGCTGTGCGGCCTTCTCGGACAGTGGTCAAGGGACCTGGCCTGAGTTCCACTCGGCCTGCGCGATCAGCCGCTCTCCGCGTCCTCCACAACGACCCGAGGTACGCCGCCGACGCACGTCGTCGTGACCGTGGAGGTGCGCTCACCAGAGCTGAACGTGACCGTCGCCTCACCGCTGCCGCGCTGCTCCGCGGCCACGCTCCAGCCACCGGCGGAGGACGCTCCACGCAGGGCAAGGGCATCGCCCGTGCAGCGCACCGTGACCTCGCCGCCGGCCACCGTCACGACACGCTCCACGTAGGGACCCGTGCTCGGCGGCCCTGGCGGGAGCGTCGTCGGCGATCCCGAGGTGGGGGCGTCGGTCGCCGTCGGGGTCGGTGAGACCGTCGGACCAGACGGGGTGGCGGGGTCGGTGGGAGACGTGACCCCCGGCGCGGCGGGGTCGCCGGATGCCTCGTCGCCGCCCTGGACGAGTGCGATCCAGACGAGGGCCGCTGTGAGGCCCAGGGCCAGCAGCGAGGCGATGACGAGCATCACCCGGTCCCCGGGCCACCCGTTGACGCCCCTCATGTCGTCAGTCTCGCAACGCAGGCCCTCCTGCGTCCGCCGATCCGACGAGACCGGTCCACCCGTGCACCCAGGTCAGCTCCGGTCCCCCGTGCCCATGGCAACACGGCCCGGCGGGACCCCACCCGCGCGAGTGGGCGGTCAAGGGGTCAGGGCCAGCCGCCCTCAAGCAGCGGGGTCACCGTCACCTCGTTCAGCACCGGCCGTCCTGGCGACGTGGCCATCCAGGCGATCAGGTCCGCCACGACAGCGGGGTCCAACGCGGACGCGGGGTCGGCTCCCTCGACGTCTGCCGGCCGCTCGTCAGGGTCGAACGTTCCCCAGTTCGTGTTCATGGCCCCGGGATACAGGACGCACACCCTGATCCCGTCCGCGCGGCCCTCCGCTGCCAGGGACTGCGTCAGCCCGGTCAGGGCGGACTTGGTCGAGCAGTACGCCGAGGCGTTCGCCCATCCGCGGCGACCGGCGACCGAGGAGACGTTGACGATCAGACCGCCACCGCCCCGGCGCATGTGCGGCATGGCGGCCTTCGCGAGGGCGAAGGGCGCCGTCAGGTTCACGGCCACGACTCGCTCCCAGTCCGACAGCGCCAGGTCCTCGGCGCTCCCCGGCACGTCGGTCCCCGCGGCGTTCACCAGCAGGGACAGCGACCCGAGCTCTGCCGCCACGCTGTCGACCACACCACCCAGGGCGTCTGTGTCGGCCAGATCGACGGGCAGTGACAGGGCCTGCACACCGTGGGCGGACACCTCCTCCGCAACGCGGGCCAGATCCGGTTCGCGGCGCCCCAGCAGGGCGACGTCCGCCCCGGCCTCCGCGAATCGGACCGCGACAGCCCGTCCCAACCCGCTCGTCGCGCCTGTCACCACGGCGCTCGTGCCTCTCAGGGGTCCGTCCGCAGGAGTCATGCCCACATCGTGCAGCCCTGGCTCCGCATCGGCCCGGCCAGGGCGACCGGCAGGCCGGGCGTGCGGGCTACGAGCAGGCGCACGTCCATCCAGGAGGCCCGGCCCAGTCACGTGCGGCGGTGCCGACCCCGGTCAGTCCTCACCGTCTCCTCCGCTCCCGCCTCCGCCGCCGTCGTCGTCACCCCCGCCTGTGCCATCACCCTCGACGGAGATCTGAGGGACGCCCGCGCCGCAGACCGCCCTGACCTTCGACTCGCCTTCGCCCGAACGGAACTCGACCCTCACCTCGACGCTCCCGCGCTGCTCTGCGGAGACGCTCCAGCCGCTGACCGGTGTCGCCGCACGCAACGAGATGGCGGCGCCGAGGCAGCGCACCGTGACCTGGCCGCCGGTGACGGTCACGGTGCGGTCGACGTACCCGGCCGTGCTCGGCGACCCGGTCGGCGTCACGGGTGACGTGCTGGCCGTCGGGGACCCGGTCGCCGTCGGCGCGGTGGGCGACGCCGACGACGGCGAGGGCGACGACGGCGAGGGCGACGACGTGGCGGGAGGTGTCGGCAGCGGCGCCGCCGGGGCGTCGAGCACCTCCTCGCCGGCCCGGCTGATCGCGACCCACGCGACGGTCGACGTCACACCCACGACGAGGAGCCAGCCCAGGACGGCCACCACCCAGCGGCCCGTCGTCGTGCTGACGCCCCTCATGTCAGCAGTCTCGCAGCGCAGAAGTGCGGCGTCCGCGGATCCGCTCGGCGTACGGTGCCGTCGTGGCGACGATCCTGCTGGTGGAGGACGACAGCGCCATCCGCTCCGCACTGACACGGTCGCTGACCGAGCGCGGGCACGCAGTGGCCAGCCGACCGTCCGGGCTCACCGGGCTGCAGGCCGCCCTCGACGACGCGCCCGACGTCGTGCTCCTCGACCTCGGTCTGCCCGACGTCGACGGCCTCCGCGTCCTGGCGATGCTGCGCGCCGTCAGCCAGGTGCCGGTCATCGTGGTGACGGCGCGCGACGACGGGGGCGACATCGTGAAGGCCCTCGACGCGGGGGCCGACGACTACGTGGTCAAGCCGTTCGAGATCGAGCAGCTCGAGGCGCGGCTGCGTGCGGTGCTGCGACGCGGTGCGAACCGCGACGCGGCCGACGGACCCGTCACCGTGGGAGGCCTGCGGATCGAGCCGCGCACCCGTCGAGTCGACCTGGACGGGTCCCCGATCGAGCTGGCACCCAAGGAGTTCGACCTGCTCCTGGCGCTCGCGCGACGAGCCGGCGAGGTCGTCACGAAGCGTGAGCTGCTGGCCGAGGTCTGGCGGCAGGTCTACGGAGGTGGCGACCGGACCGTCGACGTCCACCTGTCGTGGCTGAGGCGCAAGCTCGGTGAGACCGCCGCAGAGCCGGTCTACCTGCACAGCGTGCGCGGCGTCGGTGTGCGGCTGGCCGCCCCGGGAGCGGGCTGATGCGTCGCCGCATCTCCTGGCTCGTGGCAGCGACCACATCAGCGGTCATCCTCGCCTTCGTCATCCCGCTGGGCCTGCTGGTCGCGACTCTCGCCCAGGACCGGGCCCTGGCCGGAGCGAGCGCAGAGGCGCAGTCCGTCGCGGTCCTCGTCGCCGGCGTCGACGACCCCGCCCAGCTGGCGTCGCTGGTCGACCTCGTCAACCAGCGGTCGAGCCGCCTCACGGGCGTGCTGCTCGCCAACGGCACCACGGTCGGCGACCCCGTTCCTCCCGCCGACGACCCCGGCATGGCACGTGCCCTGGCCGGCGAGGCCCACACGGACACCGGCGACGACGGCGCCCAGGTCTACGTACCCGTCGCAGGTGCGGGCGGGACGGCGGTCGTGCGCACGGCGATCTCGGCGGCCGACCTGCGCGGCGGAACCGTCGGAGCCTGGATCACCCTCGGCGCCCTGGGAGTCGTCCTCCTCGTCGCGGCCGTGGTGGCCGCGGCCCGGCTCGGACGGTGGGTGTCGACGCCGGTCAGCGACCTGGCGGCCGTCGCCCACCGGCTGCGAGACGGCGACCTGACCGCCCGGGCGACACCCGCGGGCCCGGACGAGGTGGTGGCGCTGGGGCTCGCGCTGAACCGTCTGGCGGTGCGCATCGACGAGCTGGTCGCGGCAGAGCGGGATTCCGTCGCCGACCTCTCGCACCGGCTGCGAACCCCGATGACGGCACTCCGTCTCGACCTGGAGACCGTCCGGGACCCGGCGACGGCCGAGCGGTTGCGGGAGCACCTGAACCACCTGTCGCGGGCGGTGGACGCGGTGATGAAGGACGCACGCCGGCCGGTCAGCGCATCGGTCGAGAGGTACTGCGACGCAGCGCAGGTCGTCGCCGAGCGGGTGGAGTTCTGGTCCGCCCTGGCCGTCGACCAGGAACGCGCCGTGGTGAGGCGTATCGCCCCGGGACCGGCCATGGCCGCGATCGAGCCGGACGACCTGCGAGACCTCGTGGACGTCCTGCTCGACAACGTCTTCGCCCACACCCCGGAGGGCAGCGGCTTCGCCGTGGAGCTGTCGCACGGCACCGACGGCACCGTCGAGCTCGTCGTGGCCGACGAGGGGCCGGGACTGCCGGACACCGACGTCACTGCGCGAGGGCGCTCGGGGGCCGGGTCGAGCGGACTGGGGCTGGACATCGCCCGGCGAGCGGCGGGCGCCGCCGGGGGAGGTCTCGAGACCGGCCGCGGTCCGACCGGGGGCACACGGGTCGTCGTGACCCTTGGCCCGCCCGGCCCGTGAGCCGCCCTCAGTCGTCGTCGCCACCGTGGTGTCCGGAGTCGCCCGAGTCCTCGTCGCCGTCGTGCCCGGACCCGTGCCCGGACCCGTGGCCCGACCTGTCGTCGGAGTCGTGGTCGGCCGCGTCGTCGCTGTCGTCCTCGGCCTCGTCGTCGGCGTCGTCGTCAGCCCGGTCGCCCCGGCCCTGGTCGGCAGTCCCGTCGTCACCACCACCGTCCAGCCCGGAGTCGTCGGTCTCGGACGGCTCAGCAGTCGCGGTCGGCTCGGCGGTCCGGGTCGGCTCGGCGTCTCGGTCGGCTCGGCGGTATCGGTCGGCCCGGCGGTCCCGGTCGGCTCAGCCGTCGCGTCGTCGGACGGGGTGACGTCGCCAGGACCCTGGTCGGCGGTGCCGTCGTCGTCGCTGGTCATCGAGGTGACCGGGACGGTCGCCGAGTCCGACGGGGTGGACGCCGCGTAGGCGATGCCTGCGGCACCGAGCCCGATGGCGGCGCTCAGGGCGAGGGTCCGAGCGGGTCGCATTCTCATGTCGCTCTCCTGTCTGGGGGCCGGCGCCCAGCGGCGCCATGGGCAGACAGTCCCGCGCCCGGCCCTATGGGCGTCTCGCGGCCACGTCAAGATCAGGTCAAGGAGAGGACGTCCGCGCGGGCGCCCAACAGTGAACCCTGCTGGATCAGGTCAGCACCAGCTCCCACGTCCCCGCCGCGATCCCCGCCGCGGTAGCAGCCGCGGTGATGGCCAGTCCCCCCAGCACGAGCACCAGATCCCCTGCCACCAGACGACTCTCGCGAGCCCACGTCCGCTCTCCTGACGCACCGAACCCCCGCGCCTCCATCGCCGTCGCCAGCGTCGTCGCCCGGCGGATCGCCAGCACCAAGAGCGCGAACAGCTGACCGGAAAAGGTCCGCACCCGGCCGATCCACCCGTCGTCCCCCAGGCCGCGCGCGCGTCGGGCCAGCCCCAGCACCTGCCACTCCTCGACCAGCACCCCGAGCAGCCGCGTGCTCGCCAACGCGGCCAGCACGAACCGCGCCGGCAGACGGGCGACCTGGGCGAGGGCGTCGGCGAGGTCCGTCGGGTCCGTCGTGGCGAGCAGCAGCACGCCGGGCAGCCCGATCGCCAGCACGCGCAACCCGATGCCGAGCCCGGCGAACAGCGACCCCTCGGTGACCGTGACCGGGCCCAGCCCGAGCAGCACCGAACCGGAGTCGACCCCGAGCCACGTCGTCGCGATCCCCGTGGTCAGCGCGGCCCACACCACGATCGCCGAGCGACGTGCCGCGACCCCGAGGGGCAACCCGCTCCACGGCAGGCACATCAGCTCGAGCGCAAGGGCGACCCCGGCCGTGACCGGGTCGACGCTCAGCAGCAGACCGAGCGAGATCAGCAGGCTGGCAACGAGCTTCGCGACCGGGTTCGCCCGGGCGAGAGCGGCCGTCCGGTCGATCCGGACGTCGGAGGCATGCAGGTCCAGAGCGCTCATCGGGCCACTGCCTCCGCGACCCGTCCCTGCCCGACGACCAGCACCGGGTCGGCGACCGCCTCGACCAGCGCGGTGTCATGGGTGGACACGACCACCGCCGTCCCCGCCTCGACGAGCTCGACCAGCAGGGCGGCCAGCTCGGCCCACGTCACGGCGTCCTGACCGAACGTCGGCTCGTCGAGCACCAGCACCCGCGGACGCGTCGCCAGCGCCGTCGCCACCGAGAGCCGTCGCTGCTCCCCGCCGGAGAGGGTGAACGGGTTGGCCTCCGCCAGACGCGCGAGCCGCAGCCGCTGCATCAGCTCGTCCACCCGAGCCGACACCTCCTGCGCACCGGCCCCCGCACGCTGCGGCCCGACCGCCAGCTCCTCTGCGACGGTCGCGGCCACGAACTGGTGCCGCGGGTCCTGGAACACCGACCCGATCCGGGTCACCAGCTCGCGCGGGCGCCAGCGCCACGGCGACGCCGCGGCCACGCCACCACGCAGCGCCTGGGACGCGACCAGCTCACCGGACGACGGGCGGACCAACCCCGCCAGCGCCAGGCACAAGGTCGACTTCCCCGCCCCGTTCCCGCCCGTCAGCGCCGTCGCCGTCCCGGCCCGCAGGTCGAGATCGACGTGGTCGACCACCGGCGTCGACCTACCGCGCCGCGACACCTGCAGGTCGTCGGCGCGCAGCAGGGTCTCCCCCGCTCCCGCACGCGGCGGCCGCACGACCCCGCGGCAGGTGGCCCGGCACCCACACCCCGCTCGCAGCCAGGCGCTCCCCCTGGGCGACCAGCACCTCCCGCGGCGTCCCGTCCGCGACGACCCCAGCGCCTGCCTCCAGCACGACGACCCGGTCGACGACGTCCATCCACGTCGCGACCCGGTGCTCCACGACGAGGCACCCGGCGCCGGTGCGCGTCAGCAGGTCCTTGACCAACGCGGCGAGACCCTCGGTCGCCTCGACGTCCAGCATCGACGTCGGCTCGTCGAGCAGCAGCACGTCGGGCTCCAGCGCCAGCACCCCGGCCAGCGCCAGGCGCTGACGCTCGCCACCGGACAGCTGCGACGTCGGGTGGTCGAGCGCGACGTCGAGCCGCACGTCCGCGAGCGCCCGACGTACCCGCGGCCAGATCTGCGACCGGGGCACCGAGTGGTTCTCCAGCCCGAACGCCACGTCGTCGCCGCACCGGGCCAGCACGGTCTGGCTGCTCGGGTCCTGGAGCAGCAGGCCGGTCCGGGCACCCCCCGCGAGCCCGGACCGCGCCGCCGACTCCCGCCGCGCCTGGTCGGCGGGACGCCCGTCGAGCAGCACCTGGCCCTCCTGCTCGCCGTTCCCGTCCACGCCCGGGTCGAGCAGCCCGGCCACCGCCGCGAGCAGCGTGGACTTGCCGGCGCCGCTCGGGCCCAGCAGCAGGACGCGCTCGCCCGGGGCGACCTCGAGGTCGACCCCGCGCAGCGCCCAGGCGGCCCGGCCGTGGTGGCGCCAGCCCCATTCCCGCAGCGAGATCGCGGTCATGGCGACACCCGGGTGGTCGCAGGGTCCGTCACGGTCAGACCCGTCGCGCCTCACGTCCGGAGGCCAGTGGGGCGAGCGCACCCGTGGCCGCGAGCGCCCGCGTCAGGGCCCACCCCCCGCCACCGGCGATGACGATGCCGGACAGCACCGCGAGACCGAGGTAGATCAGCTTGTAGGTCGGCTCGAACGCCGTGTAGTAGACGAAGGTGTCGAGCAGACCCACCACGAGACCGGCTCCGGCGCCCGCGGCCAGCGCGGTCGGCAGCCCCCAGCGCCGGAACAGCAGGAGCGCGAACACGACCTCGGCCCCCATGCCCTCGAGGAAGCCGTACCAGACGGTGGCGAAGCCCCACTCGTTGCCGACCAGCGCACTGAGGACCGCGGCGACGGTCTCGGTGTAGACCGCCGCACCTGCGCGCCGGACCACCAGGCCACCGAGCACGCCGGGCAGCAGCCAGACCCCGACACCGATCGCGCTGGCGGGCGGGAAGCCGGCGAGCGCCGCACTGAGCGGCGCCCAGCTCACGTTCCACACCACGAAGATCGCCGCGCCGGCGACACCGAGCACGCTGGCGACGACGACGTCGACCACCCGCCACTGCGGTCGGACGGTGGAGGTCCAGCCCGCCAGCCAGAGACCCACCAGGGCCGCCAGCAGCGCGGCGGGGACTGTGAGCTCCACCAGCGCGGAGCCGAACAGCGTCGGGCCGTCCGGCAGGCCGACCACCAGCAGGACGGTGGCGACGACGAGGCCTGCCACGGCGCTGACCACGGCGACGGGTCGCAGCCGACGGGCCTCCTGGGTCCCCGCGTGGTCGCCGGGTGCGGGGGCGTCCGTCGGCGCGGAGCCGCCCGACGGGTCGAGGGTGCTGCTCATGCTCTGTGTCCTCCCGATTCGTACAGGGAGGGGAGGCCCGCCGCCGCGGACCCAGGGCCGGCGCACGCCGATGGCCAGAGCTCGCGACGGGGGACCCGAGATGCCCGACTTCCTCCACCGGTGCTAACCGGATCAGGTTCGAGGGTCTGCGGTTTCCCGCACTCTCAGCGCCCGAAGGTGCTCCCCTGTCGTTCACGTCGAACGGTACACCCGCGGCTCTGCAGTTGCCGATCCAGCCGGACGTGGGGGACGGTTAGGTCAGGAACGGGCCGACGACCACAGCGCACGAAGGGAAGTCCTCATGGGAGAGACGGCGTGGAAGGTGCTGGGCACGGGTTCGGCAGTGCTCTCGGGCATCGCAGCCAAGAAGATCGTCGCGACCGCGTGGCGCAAGGGGACCGGCAACGAGCCGCCCGCCAACCCGGAGTCGCCGGACACGTCCTGGGGAGAGGCCGTCGCGTGGGCCGTGTTCTCCGGCGCCCTCATCGGGGTGGCTCGCATGCTCGCGGCGCGGAAGGCCGCCAACTACTACCGCAAGTCGTCCGGGCACCTCCCGAAGGGCCTGCAGGAGGTCCAGTGACCGCCGCCCCCTCCTCACGCCACCCTGCCCTCACCCCGCCGGACGGGCGGGTCTGATGCGTGCGCTGCGCCGGACGGAGGAGGGCAAGCCCTCGGTCGTGACGCGCGTGATCGCGGTGATGCTGGTGCTCGGGCTCGTCGCGGCCGCCTCCCCGGCCCTGCTCCGCGGAGCACGGTGGCTGGTGGCAGCACTGACCGCCGTCGCGCTCTGACGGTCCCCCGTCCGGAACTGGTCAGGGGACGTAGGACTCCATCGTGTCGTCGGACAGCGCCGTGCCGAGCCGCTGCACACCCTCGGGGTCGAGCACGACGATCGACTGCCCGTCCGGGCTGCGCCCCGTACCGGTCACGCCGATCGTCTGGAAGTCGAGGTCCGAGGCGGTGACACCCAGCATCTCCCACCCGATCTCGCGGATGCGCTCGCCGGTCAGCGCGTCGTCCACCGTGAGGTAGGTGCTCGTGGTCGTCGCCAGGGCCGACAGCTGACCCGGGTCGCGCAGACCCTCCCGGCCCAGCGCCTCCGTGACGATGCCGGTCAGGAAGCGCTGCTGGTTCACGACCCGCTCCAGGTCCCCGGACGCGAAGCTCTTCCGCTCGCGGACGAAGGCCAGGGCCTCCTCGCCGTCGAGCGTCCGCGGGCCGGGCTCGAAGTGGTACTCGCCGGAGTCGAACTCGCTCGCCACCTGCACCCGCACACCGCCGAGGGCGTCGGTCATGTCGCGCAGCCCCTCCATGTCGATCGCGGCGACGTGGTCGATGCGCGAACCGAGCAGCTGCTCGACCGTCTCCACGGCGAGGGGGAAGCCGCCGAACGCGTACGCGGCGTTGATCTTGTTCATGCCCCGACCGGGCACGTCGACCCACGAGTCGCGAGGGATCGAGACGATCGAGACCTTGTCGCGCTCGGCACTGATCCTCATCACCATCAGCAGGTCGGACCGCTGCGGTGCGCTGCTCGACGAGCCCGGACGTGCGTCGCCCCCGATCAGCAGCACCGTGATCGGCGCCGCCACGGCCCCTGCCGGGACGACGGCCGGCTCGGGACGTGTCCCCTCAGCCGGGAACGCGTCGGCCACCCGGTCGAGGTTGGCGTTGACGGTGCGGTCGAGGTTCCACAGGTACACGAAGGCCCCGGTGACGGCGATCGCCACCACGACCAGTGCGGCCACGAGCGCGATGCGACCACGGCGTGGCGTGGGTCGGTCACGGGACACGTGCCGACGGCGGCGTGCGCCGGTCAGTCATGAGCACGTGGGGATCCTCCGGTCAGATCGAGCAGTCACTGTTCCTCGTTCTCGTTCCTCTGGACGCGGCATCTCCAACAGCTGGCGTGCCTCGTCGATGTCCCAGTCGTCCTGCCGGTCGTCGGACCCGCCCGAGACACCGGCCAGGAGGAACCCGAGGCCCTGGTACACGGCCAGAAGGCGCACGGCCTCGACCTCCCAGCACAGCTCCTGCGCGGCACGCCGGGACGTCGACCGGGCGGCGGGCGGGTTCTCGAGGATCTCGGAGACTGCGGTTGCCAGGTCTCGCCAGCAGCCGGGACTGAACAGCCGACCGAGCCGGTAGCGGGTCATGACCTCGGCGATGTCGGGCAGGTCTGTCGCGACGACCGGTATGCCGGCGTGGATCGCCTCGAACAGCTTGTTGGGCAGCGAGTACCGGTACGACAGGCAGGTCGGCTCGATCGCGACGAGCGCAACGTCCGCCGTGGCGAGCACGGCGGGGACGTCCTCCGCGGCGACCGGCTCGTACAGCCGGAACCTGCCGGAGACGCCGAGGCGGCGAGCCAGTCGCTCGAGCCCCTCGACGTACTCCGGATCGCCGTATCCCAGACCCGCCAGGACGACGTGCGGCGGAAGGACCGCCAGTGCGCGGACCATGTCCTCGAGACCACGCCCGGAGGTGAAGCGGCCGCTGTAGACGACGATCTGCTCGCCCTGTCGGCGCTCGATGATGCCGTGCATCGGCTCGCGGTGCTTCGACGTCGGGGTGTTGCGGACGACGTGGACGGGTCCGCGGAGCCGGTAGGTGCGCTCAAGCCATCGGGCGATCGAGGGGCTGACGGTGATGACGGCGCCGGCGTGTGGTGCCAAGCGCCGCTCCATCACGGCGTCGGCGAGGCGGCCGAGCGGCCGCAGCTGGCCGTGCCGGTTACGGTGCCGCCACAGCTCGTGGGAGTCGTAGACGACCGGAACGTCCAGCACGTCGGCGGCCCGGCGTGCGGCGGGCATCGTGTTGAGGTCGTGGGCGTGGATGACGTCCGGGGCCCAGTCGAGCATGGCCGCGGACGCGCTCTTCCAGAAAGCCAGCATCATGCTCGGACGGTGCACCGGCAGCAGGGCCCACCGCAGGCTGCGGTGGACCCGGATGTAGCCCCAGCGCAGGTCCGCGCGGGCCCGGCGGATGACGGCGCTGCGGGCCAGGACCACCCGGCGGCGCTGCTGCCGGCGACGACGGGACCTCGCCGCGGCGCGTAGCACCGCGTTGCGGCGTGCCTGGCGGGCGGCGCGCAGCCGACGGATCTTGCGGCGGCGGCGCGCGGCGGCGAGGTCGGGCGGCACGTTCGAGACGGGCACGCTCGCTCCGTGGCGACGGGGCACCCGCAGCGCGGTCCACGAGGCCTGGAACCGGTCAGACGCTTCTGCCAACGCAGGCGAGCCAGGTGACGACGACGCCGCCAGCGGTACACGAGGACGTCGAGGCCCAGGCGACGCGCGACGCCGCGGTGGCGGCGGCGAAGCCTCGGCGGAGTCGTCGGGCCGGTGAAACCGGCCGGCATCACCTCACGCAGGTCCACGCGAGATGCGGCGACCCTGTCTGCGGGCCCAGCGCTGCGTCCGCCAGCGGCGGATGCTGCACCGTCGACGGACGACGGCCTGGTGGCGTGCCCAGCGGCGACGCATCGCCGACCGGACCGAGACGACTCGGCCGAGCAGGGCGAAGAGGCGGGATGGGCGCCGTGGCCTGGTGACGGTCCGGAGCAGGAGGAGCAGGGGCAGGAAGGGGCACGAGCGCGTAGCGCAGCCAGCGCGGGCAGGCGGTCGAGCCGCCACCGCGCGACGCGCCGTGCGGGAGTTCCGCGGACGACCAGGTAGACCAGACGCAGGGCACGCCGAGGACGCGGTGCAGCCAGGAGCGGACCTCGAGGCGCTGCACCTCGACGCCGTCGACCATGACGACGCCCTCGGGGTGGTGGCGGTTGCCCAAGGCGAAGACGCGCACCGCGCACCGCGCTCGGCGAGGGAGCGGGCGGACCGGAGCACGCGGGCGTCGTTGGTGCAGGTGTTGAGGACGACCATCGCCACTCGGGGGGCTGCCTCGCCGCTCGGCGGGGCGTCGGGTCACGAAGGCCTGACTCGCCGAGCCCCCACGTCCAGGCAGCTCACTGTCCTCCGGTCGGCCTTTCGTGTCACGTCGCATCCGTCTGCCTTCGTCAGCTTCGCACCAACGCTGAAGGAACCTCCCCCAAACGGGCTAAAGGGCACATGTGACCGTGACTCACGATGACGTTCCGTCACCGGCTGGGCGCCAGGACGCGCTCACAGGTCGAGCGCGCCGGCCAGCGGCACGCCGGGCCGGTAGACGAGGTGCCGGTACGAGGGGGCGTCGACGACGGCGATGTCCGCCCGGGCTCCCACGCCCAGATGACCGATGTCGTCGCGCCGCAACGACGCGCGGCGCCCCGCGTGGCCGCGAGCAGCGCCTCCTCGGTCGTCATGCCCATCTCCCGGACGGCCAGCGCGAGGCAGAACGGCATCGACGACGTGTACGACGTGCCGGGGTTGCAGTCGGTCGCCAGCGCCACCGGCACGCCGGCGTCGAGCAGCCGGCGCGCGTCGGGATACGGACGACCGGGTCGAGAACTCGACACCGGGCAGCAGGGTCGCGACGGTGGGGCCACCCTCGGAACCTACCGCATCGGAGAGGGCGTCGACGTCGGCGTCGCCGAGGTAGGTGCAGTGATCGACGCTCGCGGCGCCGAGCTCGACGGCGAGGGCCACCCCGGGACCGTGCCCGAGCTGGTTGCCGTGCACGCGCGCGAGCAGCCCGGCGCCGATGCCCGCGCGCAGCACGGTCCGCGCCTCGTCGGCGTCGAAGGCGTGCGCCGAGCCGGGCTCGCAGAACACGTCGACCCAGCGGGCGTGGGGCGCGCAGGCCGTCGAGCATGTCGCCGACGACGAGGTCGAGGTAGGCCACGCGGTCGTGCGGCGAACTCGGCCGGCACGACGTGCGCGCCGAGGTAGGTGGTCTCGTCCGTCCACTCGCGGCCGAGCGCCAGCAGGCGCGCCTCGGTGGCGACGTCGAGGCCGTAGCCGCTCTTGATCTCGAGCGTGGTCGTGCCTTGACGTCGGGCCTCGGCGACACGGGCGGCCAGCAGTGCGCGCAGCTCGTCGTCACCGCTGCACGTGTCGCCGCGACCGTCGTGGCGATGCCGCCGCCGTCGTACGGCTGACCGGCCATGCGCGCGGTGAACTCGGCGGCACGGTCACCGGCGAAGACGAGGTGGGTGTGGGAGTCGACGAAGCCGGGCACGACCGCGCGGCCGTCCAGGTCGACCCGACGGTCGGTCCGCGGGCGGCGCCTGGACGCCGGTGCCGACCCAGGCGACGGGGCGGTCCGTACCCGCGC
Organism: uncultured Actinomycetota bacterium; assembly: GCA_963845675.1. Classification (GTDB taxonomy): domain Bacteria; phylum Actinomycetota; class Actinomycetes; order Actinomycetales; family CAWJMD01; genus CAWJMD01. Next base: position 177,005 of record CAWJSX010000002.1, read on the forward strand.
CGTGCCGACGACGAGCGCGGCGTCGTGCACGACCCCGAGCGGGCTGCCGTCCCCGAGGGCAGGGTCGTTCGTCACCAGCTCGCCGATGCCGGTCACCAGCACCGACGACTCAGCCACCGTCGCTGCCGTCCTCGACCAGCCGCCAGGCGTTCTCGACGGCCGTGCGCAGCCGTGGAGCCGACGTCGCGGAGCACGTGCTGGCCGGCCTCGACGACCACCCGCCCGCCGACGACGACGTCGGTGACGTCCGCGGCCGTCGCCGCCATCACCACCTGGGCGGGGTCGATGCCCGCGGTGCGCCTGCTGTCGAGCCGGACGGCCACCAGGTCGGCTGTCGACCCCGCCGCGATGCGGCCCGGCGTCCGACCAGCCGAGGGCCGGCGTGGCCGTGGACGGTCAGGGCGTCGACCAGCTCGGACGGCGTGAAGACGCCGCGCCGGCCGGACGCGAGCCGCTCGTGCGCCTCGGCCGCGCGGGCCTCCTCGAGCAGGTCGATCACCGCATGGGAGTCGCTGCCGAGATGCAGCGGGCTGCCGGCGTCGACGAGGGCACGCGCCGGCCCGATGCCGTCGGCCAGGTCACGTTCGGTGGTGGGGCACAACGAGATCGAGGTGCCCGACCCGCCGAGAAGGCGAATGTCGTCGCCGGTGAGGTGCGTGGCGTGCACGGCGGTCGTCCGCGGCCCGAGGACCCCGTACTCCGCCAGCAGGCCGGTCGGGGTCAGGCCGTGGAAGGCGAGGCAGGCCTCGTTCTCGGCCGGCTGCTCCGACAGGTGCACGTGCAGGGGCCGGTCGGTGCGGGCGGAGAGCTCGGCGACCATCGCGAGCGCGTCCGACGCGGGACGGCCCGGACCGAGTGGACGGCGACGCCACGGCGCAGCCCCGGACCCTCCCGCAGGTCGACGACGCGCTCGGCCCAGGCGGTCACGTCGGCGTCGACGAACCGCCGCTGGGCACCGCGACGCGGGCTGGTACCCGTCTCGGTCAGGCCACCCTGCAGGTAGCACGCGTCGAGGAGGGTGAGCCGAACCCCGGCGTCGCGGGCGGCCTGGACGAGCGCCTCGTCCATCGCGGCCGGGTCGTCGCCGCGCAGGTAGTGGAACTCGCCGACGGACGTGACCCCCGCGAGCGCCATCTCGGCGTAGGTGGCCGTGGCCAGCGCGTGGTAGCCGTCCGGAGTGAGGGAGCCGGCGAGCCGGTACATCAGGTCTCGCCAGGTCCAGAAGGAGTCGCGTCCGTCGGAACCGGGTGTGCCGCAGTGGGTCCGACCGCGCAGGGCGCGGTGGAAGGCGTGCGAGTGCGTGTTGGCGAGGCCCGGCAGGACGAGCCCGAGGAGGCGGCGGTCGCCGGGCTCGGCGTCCACGCCCGTCTCGACGGAGTCGAAGGCCGCGCCGTCGGCGCCCCACTCGCCGACGCGCACGCGCACGGACGCGGTGACGCCGTCGGGCAGCCAGGCGAGCTCGCACCAGAACGACGGGCCGGCGGGGGTCACGCCGCCACCCTGTCAGGAGAACGGGTCAGTCGCCCGCATCCGACGCCGGGAGAGTCCACGGCCGGACGAGCACGAGCAGGCTGGCAGCGGCCAGCCACACCGCGGCGAGCATGATCGCGCCCATCGGCACGGCGGAGTCGGTGCCCAGCGCGCCGACGAGCGGGGCGACCGCTGCGGCGATGCCGAACTGCGCCGATCCGAGCAGCGCCGCCGCCGTGCCGGCCGCCTCGCCGTGACGGGACAGCGCGAGCGCCGGCGCGTTCGGGAACGAGAAGCCGCAGATCGCGACCGTCACGAACAACGGAACGAGGATCGCCCACAGCGGGGCCGAGAGCGACGCGGCGACGACGATCGTCACCGTCGACACCATGCCGACGGCGACAGCGGTGGAGAGCACCTGCTGCGGGCTGAAGCGGCGCAGGAGGAACGGGTTCGCCTGCGTGGCGGCCACGAGGCCGACGGCGTTGAGGCCGAACACCAGGCCGAACTGCTGCGGGTCGAGGCCGTACAGCTCCTGCAGGACGAACGGCGAACCGGCCACGTACGAGAACAGGGCGGCCATCACGAGGCCGGCCACCAGCACGAGCCCGACGAAGGTGCGGTCCTTCAGGATCGACACGTACGTGCGGCCGGTGGCAGCGAGCCTGGCCGGGCGACGTCGCTCGACCGGCAGCGTCTCGCGCAGGCCGAACCACGCGACGAAGACCAGTGCGACGGCGGCCAGGGCCAGCGCGACGAAGATGCCGCGCCAGTCGGTGACGATGAGCAGGTAGCCACCGACGGTGGGTGCCAGCACGGGCGCCACGCCGAGCACGAGCATGAGGTGCGAGAGCAGCGCGGCGGCACGCCGTCCGCTGAACAGGTCGCGGACGACCGCCATCGCGACCACCGAGATCGCGGCACCGGCGAAGCCCTGCAGCACGCGGACCACGCTGAGCGCGGTGATCGTGGGCGCCAGCGCGGCGAGCACCGACATCGCGCCGTGCGCGACCACACCGATCAGGAGCGGACGGCGACGGCCCACCGCGTCCGAGATCGGGCCGATCACCAGCTGCCCGACCGCCAGGCCGAGCATGATCCCGGTCAGGGTGAACTGCGCCTGCGCGTCCGTTGCGCCCAGCTCGGCGGCCATCGTGGGCAGCGCCGGCAGGTACATGTCGATCGTCAGCGGGCCCAGGGCGATGAGCACGCCGAGGACGAGGACGAGCTGCAGGTAGCGGCGCCCGGTCGGCTGGGCCGAGGTCGGCTGGACCGAGGTCGCCTGGGTCGAGATCTGCGGCGTCGCCGTCGTGGTGGGGGACGGCGGAGGCGAGCGAGGGAGCGACCGCCTCGGGGGCGGTCGCCGCGTCTCGAAGGTGTGTCGGTGACTGTGTGGTCGTAGCGCTCACTGGTGCTCCTGCAGATCGTCGATGGCGCCGGATCGATCCGGCGGGACGACGCGTGGTGCTGCGCTGCGACCGAGGTCGTCGTCGGTGACAAGGACATCACAGGGGGGTTTGTTCCCGCGACCGCGTTTCGGTGCAGAGGTCGTCGACGACCGCCGCCAGCGCCCGCACGCCGGCGTGGCAGTCGTCCCGCTCGGCGTGCTCCTGCGGGGAGTGCGACGTACCCGTGGGGTTGCGGACGAACAGCATCGCGGTGGGGATCCCCGCCGCCGACAGGATCCCGGCGTCGTGCCCGGCACCGGTGGCCAGCAGCGGCGCCGGCCTGTCGTCGCCGTCGACCCGGCCGACCACCGCGGCGAGCCGCTGGGCCAGGATCGGGTCGAACCGCGTGTCGGGGGTCCAGGACTCCTCGACGACGCTGGGCCCACCGCTACCCCCACCCCCCTCGCAGAGGTCGGCCACCAGGGCCCGCACCCGCCCCTCGTCGGCGCCTCGTGCGTCGACCCAGGCGGACGCTGACGCGGCCACGGCGTTCACCGCGCCCGGCGCCACGCGGACCTTGCCAACGGTGGCGAGGGCGTCGTGGCGCTCGGCGGCCGCGCGCACGTCCAGGACCAGCCGGGCGAGGGCCAGCACCGGGTCGTCGCGGTCCACGAGCCGCGTCGTGCCCGCGTGGTCCGGGCGACCCGGCAGGTCGACCCGCCAGCGTCCGTGCGGCCAGATGCCGGTGCCGACGGCGACGGGGGCACCCAGGTCGACCAGCCCCCTGCCCTGCTCGACGTGGAGCTCGACGAACTCGCCGACGCGTGCGAGCGCCTCGGGGTCGGGGCCGAGGTGGGCCACGTCGTGCCCGGCGCGCGTCGCCGCGTCGGCCAGCGAGGTGCCGTCGTCGTCACGCAGCGCCCGCGCACGGTCCGGGTCCAGGACGCCGGTGAGCAGGCGTGACCCCGTGCACGCGATGCCGAACCGGCCGCCCTCCTCGTCGGAGAAGGCGGCCACGGCGATCGGGCGCGGCGGCACCCAGCCGTCGCCGTGCCGCTGTCGCAGCAGGTCGACGACGGCCAGTGACGAGACGACACCGAGCGGGCCGTCGAACGCGCCACCGTCGGCCACCGAGTCGAGGTGGCTGCCGAGCACCAGCCCCGTCCCGCGGGCGGCTGGACGCGTCCGGGTCCCCCCACCAGGCCCACTGGTTGCCGGCGCGGTCGACCGTGACCGACAGGCCCCGCGCCTCGGCCTCGGCCGTGAACCACTCACGCAGCAGCAGGTCCTCGTCCGTCCAGGCGAAGCGGCGGTAGCCGCCCGAACGAGGGTCGCGGCCGACCGGAGCCAGGTCGTCCCACATGCGGTCGAAGCCGTCCAGCACCGCCGACACGACCTCAGCCCTCCTGCATCGGGACGCGGACCCCGCGCTCCTCGGCCACGTGGGTCGCCAGGTCGTACCCGGCGTCGACGTGACGGATCACACCCATCCCCGGGTCGTTGGTCAGCACCCGCTCGAGCTTCGCCGCCGCGAGGTCCGTGCCGTCAGCCACCGAGACCTGCCCGGCGTGGATGGACCGGCCCATGCCTACGCCACCCCCGTGGTGGATCGACACCCACGACGCGCCGGACGAGGTCGCCACCATCGCGTTGAGCAGCGGCCAGTCGGCGATCGCGTCCGAACCGTCCGCCATCGCCTCGGTCTCGCGGTACGGGCGAGGCGACCGACCCGCAGTCGAGGTGGTCGCGGCCGATCACGATCGGCGCGCTCACCTCGCCGGAGGCGACGAGCTCGTTGAAGCGCAGTCCGGCCTTGTCGCGCTCGCCGTAGCCGAGCCAGCAGATGCGGGCCGGGAGGCCCTGGAACGCCACCCGGTCCTGCGCGGACCGGATCCACCGGTGCAGGTGGTCGTTGTCGGGGAACAGGTCGAGCACGGCCTGGTCGGTGACGGCGATGTCGCGCTCGTCGCCGGACAACGCGGCCCACCGGAACGGGCCCTTCCCCTCGCAGAACAGGGGTCGGATGTAGGCGGGCACGAATCCGGGGAACGCGAACGCGCGGTCGTAGCCGCCGAGCCGCGCCTCGTCGCGGATCGAGTTGCCGTAGTCGAACACCTCGGCTCCCGCGTCCATGAAGCCGACCATCGCCTCGACGTGCCTGGCCATCGACGCCCGGGCGCGGTCGGTGAACTCCTCGGGCTTCTTCTCGGCGGTGTCGTGCCAGTCTGCGAGGTCCACGTCCTCGGGCAGGTACGACAGCGGGTCGTGGGCGCTCGTCTGGTCGGTGACGATGTCGATCTCGACACCACGCCGCAGCAGCTCGGGCACGACGCGAGCGGCGTTGCCCACCAGCCCGACCGACAGGGCGCGACGGGCCTTCTTCGCCTCAAGGCAGCTCGCGATCGCGTCGTCGAGGTCGTCGGCGACGACGTCGAGGTAGCGGTGGTCGACGCGGCGACGCAGACGGGCCTCGTCGACGTCGACGACCAGGCAGACGCCGTCGTTCATCGTGACCGCCAGCGGCTGCGCGCCACCCATCCCGCCGCAGCCCGCGGTGAGGGTCAGGGTGCCGGCGAGCGTGCCACCGAACCGCTTCGCCGCGACCGCGGCGAACGTCTCGTACGTGCCCTGCAGGATCCCCTGGGTGCCGATGTAGATCCACGAGCCGGCGGTCATCTGGCCGTACATGGTCAGCCCGAGGTGCTCCAGGCGCCGGAACTCGGGCCACGTCGCCCAGTCGCCGACGAGGTTGGAGTTGGCGATCAGGACGCGCGGGGCCCACTCGTGGGTGCGCATCACACCGACCGGCCTGCCCGACTGCACCAGCAGGGTCTCGTCCTGGTCGAGCGTGGTGAGGGTGCGGACGATGGCCTCGTAGCTGCGCCAGTCGCGTGCGGCCTTGCCGGTGCCGCCGTAGACCACCAGGTCGTCGGGGCGCTCGGCCACCTCGGCGTCGAGGTTGTTCATCAGCATCCGCAGGGGCGCCTCGGTCTGCCAGCTGCGGGCGGTGAGGGTGGTGCCCCGTGGGGCGCGGACGGGACGGGGCCCCGGCGTGGTGGTGGTGGTGGTCACTGCAGCTCTCCTGTCTCGGTCTGCGCGGCGTCCAGGACGGCGCCGGTACGGACGGCCTGCACCACGGCCTCGATCTCGGGGGCGAGGAAGCGGTCGGATCCGGGCCCGTCGACGCCACGCTCGCGCAGCAGGTCGCGGACGGCGGCCGTCGGACGCGCCGGCTCGAACGGGAGCCCGGAGGTCGAGAGCCCTCGCCGCGGTGAGGATCTCGATGGCGAGGACGGTGCCAGGCCGTCCACCGCGCGTCGCAGCTTGCGGGCCGCGTGCCACCCCATCGACACGTGGTCCTCCTGCATCGCCGAGCTGGGGATCGAGTCCACGCTGGCCGGCGACGCGAGCCGCTTGAGGTCGCTGACGATCGCAGCCGCCGTGTACTGGGCGATCATGTGGCCGGAGTCGACGCCGGCGTCGTGGGCGAGGAACGGTGGCAGCCCGTGGTTGCGGGACACGTCGCAGAACCGGTCGGTGCGGCGCTCGCTCATCGAGGCGACGTCGGCCACCGCGATCGCGAGGAAGTCGAGCACGTACCCGACCGGCGCGCCGTGGAAGTTGCCGTTCGACTCCACCCGGCCGTCCACGGTCACGACGGGGTTGTCGATGGCGGCAGCCAGCTCGCGGCCGGCGACGGTCGCGGCGTGCTCGACGGTGTCCCGCGCGGCACCGTGCACCTGGGGGGCGCAGCGCATCGAGTAGGCGTCCTGGACGCGGGTGCACTCGGGCCCCGCGTGGCTCTCGACGATCGGCGAGTCGGCAAGCAGCGCACGGAGGTTCGCGGCGCTGGCGGACTGACCCGGGTGAGGACGAAGGGCCTGCAGGTCCTCGGCGAAGGCGGACCGGCTGCCGAGGAGCGCCTCGACGCTCATCGCCGCTGCGACGTCCGCGGTGCGCAGCAGCAGCGTGAGGTCGGCGAGCGCCAGCACCAGCATGCCGAGCATCCCGTCGGTGCCGTTGACCAGCGCCAGCCCCTCCTTCTCAGCGAGGACGACCGGCTCGATGCCGTGCTCGCGCAGCGACCTCGGCCGCGGGTCGCAGCACGCCGTCCGGATCACGGACCGGCCCCTCGCCCATCAGGGCCAGCGCCACGTGCGAGAGCGGAGCCAGGTCGCCCGAGCACCCGAGGGAGCCGTACTCGTGCACGACCGGCGTGATGCCGGCGTCGAGCATCGCCGCGTAGGCGATGGCCGTGGCCGGACGGACCCCCGTACGCCCGGTGGCGAGCGTCGACAGGCGCAGGAGCATCAGCGCCCGGGTCACCTCCCGCTCGACCTCGGCGCCGCTACCCGCGGCATGTGAGCGGATCAGGCTGCGCTGCAGCGCCGTCCGCTGCTCGGTCGGGATGTGCAGGGTCGCCAGTGCGCCGAAGCCGGTGCTCACGCCGTAGTGCGGCTCGGAGTCGTGGGCCAGCGCGTCGATCACGGCGCGGCTCGCGGCGACCGCCGCGAGCGCCTCGTCGCTCAGCCTGACCCCGGCACCGTCCCGGGCCACGGCGACGACCTGCTCGGGCGTCACGGCCCCGGTCCCGACCTCCACGCACTCGTTCATGAACCCCATCGCACACCCGGAGGTGCCGCGCCGCTACCAGCCGCAGCGCGATTGTGTCTGGTATCCCAGACTCCCTTCGCTACTCTCGCTCCGTGACCCGCGTCCCGGCTGCCGAGCGGGCGCTCGCCGTGCTGCGGCACCTGGCCACCCAGCCGGGCCCGGTCCCCGCTGCGAGCGTCGCCCGCGAGCTCGACCTGCCGAGGTCGACCGTCTACCACCTGATGCGCGTGCTGGCCGACGCCGGCTTCGTCGTCCACCTTCCGGAGGACGGCCGCTACGGGCTGGGCGTCAGCGCCTTCGAGCTCGGCACGGCCTACACGCGGCAGGCGCCCCTCGCCCGGCTCGCGCGGCCCGTGCTGGCCCGGCTCGTCGACCGCGTGGGGCACAGCGCCCACCTCGCGGTGCTGCACGGACGAGAGGTGCTCTACGTCGTGGAGGAGCGGGCTCCCGGACGGCCTCCCCTTGTCACCGACGTGGGTGTGAGGCTGCCCGCGCAGCTGACGGCGAGCGGCCGGGCGGTGCTGGCAGCGCTACCCGCGTCCCAGGTACGGGCGCTGTTCCCCGACACGGGGGCGTTCGTCGACCGGCACGGCACCGGACCGGCGTCGCTCACCGCCCTGCGCCGGCTGCTCACCGAGGCGCGGCGTCGGGGCCACGCGGTCGAGAACGGTGAGGTGACACCGGGTTTCGCGTCCGCGGCGATGGCTGTGGTGGACCACCGGGACTATCCGGTCGCGGGGCTCGCGGTGACGTGGCCGGTCGGCCCCGAGAACGCCGAGCCGCTCCCTGCCGGACTGACCCGCGCACTGGCCGCTGCGGCGACGGACCTGTCGCGACGGGTCGGGCACCGGCCCGTCTGAGGAGCCCCGGGCACTTGTCGGACCCCCCTGGCAGGGTCTGTGCATGGGCACAGAAGAGCAGGCACCCCCTCCCCGTCACTTCGTCCTCGTCCCCGGCTTCTGGCTCGGTGCCTGGGCCTGGGACCTCGTCAGCGAGAGACTGCGCGCGCACGGGCACGCGGTCACCGCCGTGACCCTGCCCGGGCTCGAGAGCCCGGACGCCGACCGGTCGGGCATCACGCGCGACGACCTGGTGTCCCACGTGACCCGGCAGGTCGAGAAGGCAGCCGCGGACGGCCACCCGGTGGTGCTGGCCGGGCACAGCGGGAGCGGCCCCATCGTCGACTCGGTCGTGGGACGGGTCCCCGACCTGGTCAGCCGGACCGTCTACGTCGACAGCGGCCCGCTGCCCGAGGGTGAGGCGATGGACGCCAACCTCCCCGACGACGTCGTCGAGCTGCCGTTCCCCGGGTGGGACCAGGTGGAGGCCGAGGGGACCAGCACGGACGGCCTGGACGACGCGACCAGGGCCGAGGTCGCGCGGCGTGCCGTGGCGCAGCCGGCCTCCTCGGTGCGGGAGGTGGTTCCCGCCTCGGACCCGCGACGCCGGGACGTCCCGGTCACCGTGGTCTGCTCGAGCTTCACCGCCGAGGTGGTCACCGACCTGGTGACGAAGGGGCACCCGTTCTTCGCCGGCCTCCGCGGCCTCCTGGTGTCGTACGTCGACCTGCCGACCGGGCACTGGCCGATGTTCTCGCGCCCGGACGCGCTGGCCGACGTCCTGCTGGCTGTCCCGGTCGGCGCCGAGGGGGCCACGATGGAGGGGTGACCACACGCGCGCCCGCCCATGGTCTCGCCGAGGCTGTCCGGCGGGGACCGGTCCTGCTCGACGGCGGGCTGGCGACCACGCTCGAGGCCGGGGGCCACGACCTGGGCGGAGGCCTGTGGTCGGCGCGGCTGCTGCTGACCGAGGCGGGACGTCGCGCGCTGGCGTCGGTGCACCGCGCCTTCCTCGACGCGGGCGCGCGGGTCACGACCACGGCCTCCTACCAGCTCAGCGCGTTGTCGCTGGAGCGCGCGGGGCAGGACCCGGCAACGGCCGACGAGCTGCTGCGCGCGTCGGTGGCCCTGGCGGTGGCCGTCCGCGACGAGCACGCACCGCAGACCTGGGTCGCCGCGTCCGTCGGCCCGTACGGTGCCTCTCTCGCCGACGGCTCGGAGTACACCGGTGACTACGGGCTCGGCGACCATGCAACCACGGTGACGGCGCTGCGGCAGTTCCACCGTCCCCGGATCGACGCCCTGCTCGACGCCGGGGCCGACGTCCTGGCCTGCGAGACCGTGCCGTCCGCCGCCGAGGTCGAGGCCCTCGCCGTGGAGCTGGCCGCGGTCGGCGCGCCCGCCTGGGTGTCGCTCACACCGGCACCGGGCGGGTCGACCACACGTCGGGATGAGCCGCTGGCCGACGCGCTGGCCCCACTCGGCCACCTTGCCCTTGTCGCCGTGGGCGTGAACTGCTGCGCACCCGCCGACGTGGCTCCCGCCCTGCGGGTCGCCGCGTCGGTGACCCGCGCGCCGGGCGTCGCCTACCCCAACAGCGGGGAGACGTGGGACGCACCCGAGCGGACCTGGAACGGGGACCCCGGCTGGGACCCGGCCCTGGTGCCGCGATGGCTCGACGCCGGCGCCGGCGTGCTGGGCGGCTGCTGCCGGGTGGGGCCCGACGAGATCGCCGCCGTGCGGAGCATCCTCGCGACCTGAGGCATCCCTCGCACGGCGCTGTCGATTCAGGGCCAGGCTGGACGTCACCACGGTGTCAGGACCCCGACCACCAGGAGGACGCCATGCCGCAGTACCTGTTCACGTTGTACACGCCCAGGGACGACGACGCGCCGGAGTTCACGCCCGAGGAGTGGGCGGAGGTGACACAAGGCCCACCAGGACTTCGCCGAGGCGGTCGAGGCCACCGAGGGGGCGAGCATGGGGCCCGGGGCGGCTCTCGAGCCGGCCAGCACGGCACGCTCGCTCCGCCCGAGCGCCGACGGCAGCCCTCTGGTCACCGACGGGCCCTTCGCCGAGACCAAGGAGGTCCTCGGGGGGTTCTACCTGGTCGAGTGCCGTGACGCCGACCAGGCGCTGGAGCTCGCCAAGCTGTGCCCCAACCACGGCGGCATCGAGGTCCGTGGCGTCCTCGCGCCGCCGGTCTGAGAGGAGGAGTCCCGTGCCCCAGTACCTGTTCCTGATCTACGACGACGAGGCCGCCTGGGAGGGCGCAACCGACGCCGACTGGCAGACCGCCATGGAGCAGCACAACACCTTCGCCGCCGCGGTGAAGGCGTCCGGTGCCTCGGTGCTCGGAGGCGAGGCGCTGACCGGCTCGTCGACGGCGACCACCGTCCGGCCACGGGCGGGCGAACCCGCGCTCGTCACCGACGGACCGTTCGCCGAGACGAAGGAGGCCCTGTCGGGCTACTACGTGATCGACGCGCCCGACCTCGACGCGGCGCTCGCGCTGGCACCACGGTGCCCCACGAGCGGGTGCATCGAGGTGCGGCCCGTCCTCGACCTGTCGCAGTGGTCGTGAGCTGACGGAGCCGAGAGGACGACGGACGAGCACCGGCGCTGCCGTGCGCACCGAGGTCGAGCAGGTCGAGCGGGCCCACCGCGAGCACTGGGGGACGGTCCTGGCCGCGACCCGCTCTTCCGTGGGCTCGCTCGACCTCGCCGAGGACGCGACGGCCGACGCGTTCGAGGCCGCGCTCACGCACTGGCCCCGCGACGGCACGCCCACCAACCCGGCCGGCTGGCTGGTGGTCACCGCCCGCCGCAAGGCGATCGACCGGGTGCGCCGTAGAGAGACCGCGCGACGCCGTCTCCCGCTGCTCTCGGTGGAGGCCCAGGCACTCGAGCCCGACCCGGGTGACCGGCTCGCCGACGCGTCCGACCCGGACTCCCCCGACGCAGGCCCGGAGTGGCTCCCCGACGACCTCCTGCGCCTGGTCTTCACGTGCTGCCACCCGGCGCTGTCCCCCGACGCCCGCGTGCCCCTCACCCTGCGCCTGGTGTGCGGGCTGCCCGTCGGGGACATCGCACGGGTGCTCCTGGTCGCCGAGCCGACCATCGCCGCGCGCATCACGCGCGCCAAGCGGAAGATCGCGGCTGCCGGCATCCCCTACCGCGTGCCACCGCCGTCCGACCTCCCGGCCCGGCTCGACTCGGTGCTGACCGTCGTGCACGCCGTCTTCACCGCCGGCCACAGCGCCGGCCCGGGGGACGAGATGACCCACGACGACGTGACAGCCCGTGCCCTGCACCTTGCCCGCGCGCTGCTGAACCTCATGCCCCACGAGGCCGAGGTGGCCGGGCTGCTGGCGTTGCTGCTGCTCACCCAGGCCCGTTCCGGTGGACGCGTCGACGCCGACGGCACGCCGGTGCCGCTCGAGGAACAGGACCGCTCCCGCTGGGCCCGCCACGGCATCGAGGACGGCCTGGCGCTCCTGCGCACGCTGTCCCGTCGTCCGGCCGGACGGTTCGTCCTGCAGGCCGCGATCGCGGGCGAGCACGCCCGGGCCGAGACGTTCGCCGAGACGGACTGGGCCCGCATCGTGCGGCTCTACGACGCCCTGCACGTGGAGTGGCCGTCACCGCTGGTGGAGCTCAACCGTGCCGCGGCCCGCACCTTCACCGACGGGCCGGCCGCGGCGCTGGCCGAGATCGACGCCCTGGCCGCCGACCCCACGCTCGCCCGCTACCCCTACCTCGCCAGCTCGCGCGCAGACCTCCTGCGCCGCCTGGGTCGCACGGACGAGGCCGTAGCCGCCTACCGCGACGCACTCGACCTCGGCACCAGCGAGCCGGAGCGCCGGTACCTGCAGCGCCGGCTGGACGAGCTCGGCACGTAGGGCGTCCCCCTCCCCCCGTCCCCCGAGTGGTCGCATCTGGCGCGACTCGCCGCGCGTGTCGCGCCAGGTGTGACCAGTCGAGGGAGTGGCTGAAGTTACCCGTGAGTATTGTCGGGGCGGATACCCCACCACATACGGTTGGCCGTGAGACCAGCGCCGGTCTCCGCCGCGACCACCCCCCGCGACAGGAGTGCAGCCCCCATGCAGATCGCCGCCATCGTCATCTGCCTGGTCGTGACCGTGATCGCGGTGTCGCTGTTCGCGCGGGCGATCGGGCAGATCACGCGGACGATCGGGGTGGGTCAGCCGGAGTCGCGGACGGACCGACCCGGGGCGCGGACGGTGACGCTGGTCCGGGAGTTCCTCGGTCACACGCGGATGGCGCGGCTGCCCGTCGTGGCGGTGGCGCACTGGTTCACGATGATCTCGTTCGGCGTGCTGTTCCTGACGCTCGTGAACGGGTACGGGCAGCTGTTCGACCCGCACTTCGCGCTGCCACTGATCGGCCACTTCCCGCCCTACGAGTGGCTGGCGGAGCTGTTCGCCTGGGGCGGCCTGGTCGGGATCGTCGTGCTGATGGTGATCCGGCAGCTGCAGCACCCGCGTCGACAGGGCCGGTCGTCGCGCTTCTTCGGGTCGACGTTCTGGCAGGCGTACTACGTCGAGCTGACGATCCTCGGGGTCGTGCTGTGCGTGCTGACGCTGCGCGGGCTGGAGTACGCGCTGCTGACCGCGCAGGGGTCGGCGCTGGCGACGTCGCTGCACTTCCCGTTGACGGCGTTCCTCGGGGCCGGCCTGTTCTCCGGGCTGAGCGAGACCGGGCTGGAGACCGCGATCGTCGCGGTCGCGGCCCTCAAGATCCTCATCTCGATGGCGTGGATGATCACGATCTCGCTGACCGTGACGATGGGCGTCGCATGGCACCGGTTCCTCGCGTTCTTCAACGTGTGGTTCAAGCGGGACGCTGCCGGCGGCACCTCGCTGGGCGCGCTGCAGCCGATGAAGGTGGACGGCGAGCCGATCGACTTCGAGAACATCGAGGAGCTGGACGAGGACGCGCCGCTGGGCGTCGGCAAGGTCGAGGACTTCACCTGGAAGGGGCTCCTCGACTTCTCGACGTGCACCGAGTGCGGCCGCTGCCAGTCCCAGTGCCCCGCGTGGAACACCGAGAAGCCGCTGAGCCCGAAGCTGCTGGTGATGGCGCTCCGCGACCACGCGGCGGCCAAGTCACCGTGGCTGCTGGCGTCCGAGGACGCGCGATCGGAGCTGCCCGAGGACGCGCTGGCCGAGGCAGAGCGCACGCTGGTCGCGACCGTCGACCCCGACAACCCCCTGGCCGGCGGGGTGATCGACCCCGACGTGCTGTGGTCGTGCACCACCTGCGGCGCGTGCGTGGAGCAGTGCCCGGTCGACATCGAGCACGTCGACCACATCGTCGACATGCGCCGCAACCAGGTGCTCGTCGAGTCGGCGTTCCCGTCCGAGCTCAGCGGGCTGTTCAAGAACCTGGAGAAGAACGCGAACCCGTGGGGCATGTCCCCGCGCGGACGGCTCGACTGGGCGAAGAACCTGCCGTTCGAGGTCAAGCAGGTCGGCGCCGACGTGGACGACCTGTCCGAGGTCGACTACCTCTTCTGGGTCGGCTGCGCCGGAGCGTTCGAGGACCGGGCCAAGAAGACCACCCAGGCCGTGGCCGAGCTGCTGCACACCGCCGGGGTCGACTTCGCCGTCCTCGGTGACGGGGAGTCCTGCACCGGTGACCCCGCCCGCCGCGCCGGCAACGAGTTCCTGTTCCAGATGCTCGCGCAGGCCAACGTCGAGACCCTCGCCGAGGCCAAGGCGACCAAGATCGTGGTCACCTGCGCGCACTGCTTCAACACCCTGTCGAAGGAGTACCCGCAGCTCGGCGGAACCTACGAGGTCGTCCACCACACCCAGCTGCTGAACCGACTCGTGCGCGACAAGCGGCTGGTCCCGGTGGCCCCGGTCGACTCCGGGGCGGCGCCGTCCCCGGTGACCTACCACGACCCCTGCTACCTCGGACGGCACAACGGCATCTACACCCCGCCCCGCGAGCTGATCGGCGCCCTGCCCGGCGTCGAGTACCGCGAGATGGAGCGCAGCAAGGAGAAGTCGTTCTGCTGCGGCGCGGGCGGCGCGCGCATGTGGATGGAGGAGAAGCTCGGTACGCGCATCAACGGCAACCGGACGGCGGAGGCCGTGGCGACCGGCGCGGACACCATCGCCATCGGCTGCCCCTTCTGCCGCGTCATGCTCTCGGACGGCCTCACCGCCGCGCAGGCCGACGGCACCGCCCGCGAGGAGGTCACCGTCCTCGACGTCGCCCAGATGCTCCTCGAGGCGGTCAAGCGCACCAACGGCTCGGCGCCCGTCCCGGCCGGTGTGGGGGCGACCCAACAGGCCGCCGAGGCGTCCGCGGACACGGCCCTCGAGCAGCCGAGCCCCGGCGCCGAGGCGTCCACCGCCGCAGCCGTCGGTGGGACAGCCCCCGAGGTCGCCGCCGAGGTGGCCGAGGACGCAGGCGCTCCCGACGACGGCACCGTCGCCACCGACACCGAGCCCTACGACGCGTCCGAGAGCGGGGTCGCCGACTCACCGGGACAGGAGCGCCCGTCCACCTGATCGCCCACCCCCACCCCCCGGCGTCGCTGATCGTCCCCTTTCTGCCGCCCTGGACCCCCGGATCACCGCAGAAAGTGGCCGATCTGCGACTCGGCGGAGGAGGGCGTGAGGTCGGCGGGGGCGTCAGGGGGTGAGTGGCAGCCCCAGGACGCGCTGGCCGGCGGCGACGTCGCCGTCCCAGGACAGGACCCCGCCCGGGCCGTCGCCGTCCGCCGCGCGCCGCTTCCAGAGGGCGAGCAGCAGGGCGGACGCGGGTCCCGAGACGGAGGCCGCCGGATCGCCCGGGCCGATCACCCAGGTGCCGCCGGTGTCTGCGGCGTGGAGCCGAACCGCGTTCTCGGGGACGGCCATCCACCCACGCTCGAGGCGTCGGGGGAGGAAGACGTCGACCACCTCCGCGACGCCGTCGTGGCCCAGCTCGGGCTCGATCACGAGCTCCTCAGCGTCGAGAGCGCGCGCGAGGTCCCACGCGTGCATCGCGTTCTCGTGGGCCTGACGGCGGCGCCAGAACGACACCTCGGGACGACCGGTGAACGTCCACGCCCTGGTAGACGGGTCGGTGCGCAGCACGTCCACCATCTCGGCGGCGCCGGAGACGAACCACGTCTCCAGGTCGGTCCCCTCGTCGGGGCCGGCATCGGACTGCCCCCGGCCGTGCCCCTCGCGCACGGCCCGCACCACCCAGCGGTGGATGCCGCCGAGGTGGTGCGTCAGGTCGCGGGCGGTCCACGGCGCGCAGTGCTCGACCGGCGTCGCACCGAGGCGACCGCGCCCTTGCCGCAGCAACTCCGCGTAGTGGTCCACCTGGGTGACGACGTGGGCGAGGTGCTGTTCGGGGTGCACGAGGGCTTGTCTAGCATCAGCGCGTGACCGAACGTCAGCGCCCAGGACCGGTCCGGTCGCACCACTACAGCGACTGGACCCTGGACGTGCTGCTCGAGTCCAAGGACGAGAGCGGCCTCACCGTCAGCATGGTCCTGCCGGCTCGCAACGAGCAGCAGACGGTGTTCGACGTCGTGGAGGCCCTGGTCCCTCTGCACGACGCAGGCCTCATCGACGAGCTGCATCGTGCTCGACAGCCTGTCCACGGACGCCACCGCCGCCCGCGCCGCGGCGGCCGGCGCACGTGTCGTCAAGGCCACCGAGGCCCTGCCCAGCGTCGCGCCTGTGCCGGGCAAGGGCGAGGCGATGTGGCGCGCGCTGTTCGCGACCGAGGGCGATGTGGTCGCCTTCTGCGACGCCGACCTGCTCGACGCCGGCCCGCACTACGGCATCGGCCTGCTCGGCCCGCTGCTGACGAACCCGGCCACGATGCTCGTCAAGGGCTTCTACGACCGTCCGCTCGTGACGGACGACGGCACCGTGACGGGGTACGGCGGACGCGTCACCGAGCTGGTCGCCCGACCCCTGCTCGGTCTGTACCGTCCGGACCTGGCCGGCCTCGTCCAGCCCCTGGCAGGCGAGTGGGCGGGACGACGGACGCTCCTCGAGTCGCTGCCCTTCCCGACCGGCTACGGCGTCGAGATGGCCGTCCTGCTGGACACGGTGGAGAAGCACGGCATCGAGGCCGTCGCGCAGGTCGACCTGGGCACTCGCACGCACCGCCAGCAGTCCCCCGACGCGCTGGGCGTCATGGCGACCGAGGTGATGGGCACGGCACTGCGGCGGTTCGGACGCGAGCCGATCGGCACGGGGATCCGCCAGTTCACCGCTGTCGGCCACGAGATCGTCGACACCGCAGTGGGTCTCGTCGAGCGCGAACCCGTCGCGAAGGTGCGGCGCCGCCTGCGCGGAGCCTAGGCCCCCTACAGCGAGTGGGTGTCGACGGTGAAGCCGTCCCCGTCCACCACCCGGCCGGCCGCCGCCTGCGCAACGGCCTTCGCGACCGCGCGCAGGCGAGGGACAGCGCTCGCCCGGGCGTGCCGGTAGGCGCCGGACGGGGCGTCACGGTCGGCCTCCTCCGCCTCGACGGCGACCCACCTCACGTCGTAGGCCACCGGGTCGACCCAGCCGAGCGGTGCGCAGCTGCGGCGGCAGCTCGTCCTCCGCGTGGGCCTCGACCACGATCACGACCCGCCCATGCGAGGTCGACCTCGACCGCGTAGGCGTCCAGCGTGTCCGGGGCGGCCAGCGCCTCGGCGTCGAACGCGTCGGAGAAGGCCGCGACCTCGGCCCGCTGTGCGGGGCTCACCGCCGCGAGGAACTCCGTCTGCGGCTCGGAGTACCAGTCGCCGGGCCCGAACATCGGGCCGCACCAGGGAGCGCCCTCCATGGCGACGGTGGCCGTGGGCTCCACCCCGGCGACGACCGCTCTCATCACGTCGGGCTCGATCCCGACCACCGAGTAGACGCTGAGGTCGACCCGGGCGAGCGGGTCCGGCCGCAGCACACGGCCCGACCCGTCCGGGCCGACGTCGAGCAGCAGCTCACCCCCGAGCCTGCGGGCCATCCCGAGCAGGGCGGCGACCACGCGTCCCTCCTCGAGGATGGGGCGCCCGTCGGGAAAGGCCCGGTACAGCCCGTCGACGTCGGTGGTGCCGGGCAGTGGCGGCTCGTCCCGCTCGCGAAGGGTCCGCACCGTCCAGACGACGCGTCCGGAGGGGTCGATCTCGGGCGCCGACAGCGTGCTCCACCGCGAGAGCGCCCAGCGGCCAGGTCGGGTGGGGTCGTCGATCCGTCGCGCGTGGGGATAGCGGTCGTCGACGAGCCGCTGGACGAGGACGGGGTCGGTGTCAGGCGGCAGCCACAGCTCGTGCACCGCGCCGCTGGGGGCGGAGCGGGCCATCAGCCCTGCGCGTCGTCCGTGAGCTGACGCCCGTGCACGTCGGCTCGGTGGAAGTTCTGGAACGAGCGGCTCGCGGTCGGCCCGCGCTGGCCCAGGTAGCGCGACCCGTACTTCGCACTGCCGTAAGGGTGCTCGGCCGCCGACGACAACCGGAAGAAGCACAGCTGGCCGATCTTCATGCCCGGCCACAGCTTGATCGGCAGGGTGGCCACGTTGGACAGCTCGAGCGTGACGTGACCCGAGAAGCCGGGGTCGATGAAGCCGGCGGTCGAGTGGGTCAGCAGGCCGAGACGTCCCAGGCTCGACTTGCCCTCCAGGCGGGCGGCGACGTCGTCGGGCAGCGTGACGACCTCGTACGTGGACGCCAGCACGAACTCGCCGGGGTGCAGCACGAACGCCTCGCCGGGTTCGACGTCGACGAGGCGCGTCAGGTCGGGCTGCTCCTCCGCCGGGTCGATCACCGCGTACTTGTGGTTGTCGAACAGCCGGAAGAACCGGTCCATCCGCACGTCCACGCTCGAGGGCTGGAGCATCGCCCGGTCGTCTGGGTCCAGGACGACACGGCCCGAGTCGAGCTCGGCGCGGATGTCGCGGTCGGAGAGCAGCACGCGCGAAGGCTACCGGGCGCGCGACCCCCACCAGCGGGCACACGGGCTGGCAGGTCCGTCGCACGCGGACGGCTCACGCCCCGGCGGTGTGGACCTGCCAGCCGGTGTGCCCGCGCGACCGCGCAGGCAGGCGGCACACGACCCGAGCACGCCACCCCGGCGGGCTCGTGGAGGGGTCAGACGGGCCGTGGCCGCGTGGCCCGGAGCGGCGGCCCGAACTCGGTGTGCACGCCGTCGCTGAAGGCGACGTGGTCCGGAGGCCGCTCGGTCAGACCGGGCAGACCCGCGGCGGCGACCAGGCCGTCGTCGAGGTGCATGAGCTCCGCCCGCCGCAGGCCCCACGGCTCGTGGGCGTTCGGGACGTACCAGGTGCGGCCCAGGTGCCGCACGTGCAGACCCCAGCGCGCCGTGAGGAACCGGTCGAGCGGGGTCGCGTCGACAGGTTCGTGCGCCCGCACCACCACCGAGCTGCGCACGCGCCCCTCCCGCCGGCGCAACCGCGTCGCGTAGTGGTGCTCGACCCCGTCGCGCAGCTGGATCGCCCGGTGCCGCATCCGCGCCCACCGGTACGGGAGCCCGAACACCGTCCGGGCGCCGGCGACCACGAGCGCCCGGTCGGCGTCGAGGCTCAGGAAGACGATGCCCCGGCGCCCGGTCGTGTCCACGGAGTACAGCCGCACGTTGGTCTCGAGGAAGGTGCCGGCCCACGGCACGGCCGGTCCGTGCGCGAACCCGGCGTCGACCATCCGGAAGGGGATCAGCCCGACGTACGTGCGGCCCGCGTGCACGTCGGGACGCACTCCCGGCGGCATGAACCGCGCCACCTCACCCGGTGGCACAGCCCAGTGCAGGAAGGCCAGGTCACGCCAGTCCTGCCGCATCAGGCGGGGACGGGCGAGAGGCGGCGCCGTCGTCGACAGCGCTTCCGTGAGAGGGCTGTGGTCCACTCACCAAGGGTCCCCCGCCGGGGCGGCGGCCGCGCGTCCATGTGCCCGGGAACGTTCCGTTATGCTGCTGGCCGCGCACCTTCGGGTGCTGTGCGGGTGTAGTTCAATGGTAGAACATCAGCTTCCCAAGCTGACAGTGCGAGTTCGATTCTCGTCACCCGCTCCCAGCAAACTCGACTGAGCCCTCTCCCACGTCGGCTGGGTGTCACTGCCGCGCCGGCAGGGCTGCCTGTCAGGTCAACGCCGTGCGCATCATCGGCCTGTGGGGCGCCCGTCGTTGCACCTCCTCGAACCCGAGTCGCGCGAACGTGGACGCCACGCCCGTGTAGAGCGTCGAGTCGGACCTGTGCTCGGCGGTGTCCCACGGATACGCCTCGACGACGCGCCCCCCGTGCTCACGGACGAAGGACATCGCCGCGTGCGTCAGCACCGAGGTCAGACCGCAGCGCCGATGAGACCTCTTGACCACGAAGCACGACAGCGCCCACACGCCCTCGATGTCAAGGTCCGTCTTGAAGTACCGGGAGTTCGCCAACCCTGGCAGGCGATCACGGGGCATCACCCGGCACCAGGCGACCGGCGCCCCGTGGTCGTAGGCGATCAGGCCCGGAGGCGGCCCGGCCTCGACCAGCGCGTGGAAGCACTTCCGGTTGGACGCTGTGCTGCCGCCGACGGCACCTGAACCCCACGCCTTCGATGAGGGGGCGATCCAGTACATGCACCAGCATCCGCCGATCCCGCCCTGGCCCAGCACGGCGACGAAGTCCTCGAACCGGTCGGGGCTCAAGGGCTCCACATCGAAACCGTCCACTCTCACGGCGCGGGGCCTAGGGTCCCGCGCCCTCTGTCGTCGCGGCCTGGACGGGCCGGCGGTAGGTGTGCGCGAACGCCGCCGTCTCGGCAGGAGCCTGCTCCAGGTGAACCACGACCCGGCATCCCGGGTCCCCGACCGCGATGCGCTCCTCGAGCACCACGGCGGCCCTCCCACCGCTGCTGTTGCGGGCGGCGATGCCGCCGAAGACCGAACTGGTCATCCGGCACAGAGCCGGTGACTTACGTACCGCGTCCCCGAACGGGCAGCGGGTGTTCCCCAGCACGATCCGGTCGTCGGTGACCTCGATGACGTAGAACCCGCCGTCGATCGCGTGCTTGAGGTTCACGTAGCACTCGGCCAGCTCGTCCGCGGTCAGTCGTCCGGCGAGGTCTCGGGCCCGGCGGAAGGCCTTCTCCATCTGCCCGCCCACGGCGATGCCGACCTGCGCCACGACGTCCTCCCCCGCATCCGGGCCGGCCGTGTGCTCCACCGCCTGCGACAGCTGGACGACCAGCGCGCGGAGGAACGACTCACGTTCGAACCCCCCGCCCGCCTGGGCCTCGTCGAGGTCGGGCAGGGAGGTCGTGGCTAGCGGTGGCGGGTCGATGCTGCGCGACGGGGCCCGGCGCACCGGCAGTCGGGCGGAGACGTGCGCACCACCGCCGCGACGCGACGCGACGTCGAACTGGTGAGCCAGGTGCGTGACGAGGAAGAGGCCGCGGCCGCCCTCACCGGAGAGGCTCGGCAGTGGCAGGTCCGGCGTCGATGAGCCCGTGGCACCGGGCTCAGTCTCGACCCGGACCGGGGCGTGCCCGGCCTGGTCGAGGCTGAACCCCGGGCCCAGGTCCCACACGTCCACGACCGGCTCCGGGGTCACCCAGGACAGGCGCACCCAGACCGGTCCGGTCGCGTGCTCGACGGCGTTGGCCACCAGCTCCTGGACGACCAGCTCGGCGTCCTCGACCCGGGCGCCGGCCTCACCGTGTCGCACCAGGTAGTCCCGCACCTGGTGACGCAGGGCCTGCAGGCCGACCGCATCGTCCCCGGGCAGGTACCAGTCCATCTGCTCACGGTACGACCTGTGCACCCCCCCATGCGCCCCGCGTTCGAGGGAACTCCGTCGGCGTGGCTGTCGATCCGGAGCCCTGTCGTCCGTCATCAGGGTGTGGACGCGCAGACAGCGTGTCCGGGACGAAGGGACCTGAGATGGGCAACTACATGTACCTGTACCGCGGTCCGGCCACCCCGCCGGAGGAGATGACCCCGGAGAGAACGGCCGAGGTGATGGCCGCCTGGGGCAAGTGGATGGAGGGTCTGGGGTCGTCGCTGGTGGACGGCGGTTCGCCGTACGGCCAGCGGGCCGCGATCTGCGACGACGGCTCCAGCGCCTCGACGAGCGAGTTCAACGGCTACTCGGTGGTCAAGGCGGACAGCCTCGAGGAGGCGCAGAAGCACGCCGACGACCACCCGTTCCTCAGCGAGGGCAAGGGGAAGTTCACGCTCGAGGTCTTCGAGCTCGTCCCGATGTAGTCCCGGCGCGTCGGGACGAAAGCCCCCTGTGCGGGCCCGGTCGTCGGCGGCAGGCTCAGAGGCGGAGAGATCCACCGCCCATCGGAGGCACATATGTCCGCACGTGTCGACGAGATCCTGTCCTGGTACGACGGCGACGACCGGGCCACACGCACGCGGCTGAAGCGTGTGCTCGACCACGGCCGCACCGGCGGGTCCGGCAGCCTCGTCGTGCTGCCCGTCGACCAGGGGTTCGAGCACGGGCCGGCCCGGAGCTTCGCGGCGAACCCCGCCGGGTACGACCCGCGCTACCACGCACAGCTGGGCCTCGACGCCGGGTGCAGCGCGCACGCGGCGCCGTTGGGGGCGCTCCAGGTGGTCGCTCCGCACTTCGCGGACGACCTGCCACTGATCCTCAAGTGCAACAGCTCCGACTCGCTGTTCACGGGCGAGGACCCGGTTCCGGCGCTGACGGCAGGCGTCGAGGACGCGCTACGACTGCGTTGCGCGGCAGTGGGTTTCACGATCTACCCGGGATCGTCGGAGCGAAACGTGATGTACGGCCAGCTGAGGGAGCTCGTGAGCGACGCCCGAGCCGCCGGCGTGCCGGTCGTCGTGTGGTCCTACCCCCGCGGGTCGGGTGTCTCGTACGAGGGACGGACGGCTGTCGACGTCGTCGCGTACGCCGCTCACCTGGCGTGCCAGATGGGCGCCCACGTGGTCAAGGTCAAGCCACCCACCGCGTTCATCGAGAACGCGGCGGCGCGCGAGGCGCTGGAGCGGGCCGGCACCCCGCTCCACACGCTGGCGGAGCGGGTGCACCACGTCGTGCAGTCCGCGTTCGACGGCCGCCGCGTGGTCATCTTCTCCGGCGGCGCCGCCAAGCAGACGGCAGACGTGTTGGAGGAGAACCGCCAGACCGCGGCGGGCGGCGGCTTCGGGACGATCATGGGCCGCAACTCGTTCCAGCGGCCGCACGACCGGGCCGTCGAGCTGCTGCACCAGGTGATGGACATCCACGTCGGAGCCGCGGCTCGCGACGGGGTCGCGGCGCACGCGTCGTGACCGGCGCCCGCCCGCCGCGGGTGGTCGTCGGGGTCGACGGCTCACCGGGTTCGGCGCGCGCCGTGCAGTACGCCGCAGAAGAGGCCCGCCGCCGTGACGGAGTTCTCGTCATCGTCACCGCCGTGTACTGGGACAACCCTGGCATCGAGTTCATCCACCCCACACCGGACCAGCTGCACGCCTGGGGAGAGCACCTCCTGGACCTGGTCGTCACCGAGGCCGGGCTGGCCGACGGGGACCCGCCGGTGGAGAAGCTCGTGGCCGATGGCCACCCCGCGCAGGTGCTGGTCGACGAGGCGGTCGGCGCTGCGTGCCTCGTCGTGGGCCGGCGCGGACGAGGCGCCGTCCGCAGCGCTCTCATCGGGTCGGTGAGCCTGCGCTGCGTGCTGCACGCCCCCTGCCCGGTCGTCGTGATCCCACCGCACGTCCAGGGACCGGGTCGCCACCGGTGGCGGCAGCGCGTCCCGCGACGGGGGAACCCGCGCGAGAAGGCGCCGCGATGACGGTCGTGACCACCACAGCGGACAGCCACCACGACCTCGCCGTCCACGAGGTCGTGCTGATGCTGCAGACCGACCCCGCCGTCGGGCTGGGCGCCGGCGAGGCGGCGCGGCGGCTGCACACGTTCGGGCCCAACGCGCTGCCGAACACCCACCGGACGAATGCCGTGATGCGCGCCCTCCGACAGCTGCACCACCCTCTCGTCTACGTCCTGCTCGCGTCCGCCGCCGCCACCCTCGTTCTCGGCCAGGTCGTCGACACCGTCGTGATCGCCGCCGTCGTCGTCGTGAACGCGATCTTCGGCTTCGTCCAGGAGTCGAAGGCCGAGGCCGAGCTGGACTCCCTGCGAGCCGTCATCCGGACGCAGGCCCGTGTGGTGAGAGACGCTGTACCGCAGACGATCCCGTCAGAGCAGGTCATCCCAGGGGATCTGGTGCTGGTGACGGCGGGTGACAAGCTGCCGGCGGACCTGCGCCTGATCCGCTCGGAGGGTCTCCAGGTCGACGAGTCGGCGCTCACGGGCGAGTCGGTCCCGGTCGTGAAGGACGAGGTCGTGCTGCCCCAGACCACACCCGTCGCCGACCGACGCAACATGGTCTACGCGGGCACCTACGCGACGACCGGCACCGGAGCAGGCGTCGCCGTGTCGACCGGGGCAGAGACCGAGCTCGGCGCGATCCACCGGCTCGTCGGTGGCACCGAGACCCTCATGACGCCGTTGACACGCAAGCTCGCCGGCTTCAGCGCGGTGCTGACCGTCGCGATCCTGCTGCTCGCCGCAGGGGCGTTCGGGGTCGGCATCCTCAGGGGTCAGCCGGTGGCCGAGACGCTTACGGCGGCAGTGGCTCTGGCCGTCGGCGCGATACCGGAGGGTCTTCCGGCCGCGGTGACGATCACGTTGGCCATCGGCGTCGGACGGATGGCCAGGAGGCGCGCGGTCGTCCGGCGCCTGCCTGCGGTGGAGACCCTCGGCAGCACCACGGTCGTCTGCTCCGACAAGACCGGAACGCTGACCGAGAACCAGATGACGGTCCGCCGGCTGTGGGTCGCGGGCGACGTGCTGCACGTCACCGGAGGCGGTTACGCCCCCGAGGGCCTGGTCGTGGACAGCCACGGCGCCGCGCGCAGCGTGACCTCCGACGCAGCGCTGCGGTGGGCGGTGCTGACCGGGGCGGTGTGCAACGACGCGGAGGTCACCTTCCGCGACGGCCGGTGGAGCGTCGGTGGAGACCCGACCGAGGGCGCGCTGCTCGTCGTGGCCACGAAGGCCGGCCTCGACGTGGCCGACTGGCAGCGGCGCCTCCCCAGGGTCGCCCAGATCCCCTTCACGTCGGAGCGGTGCTTCATGGCGACCGTCCACCGGGACCTGCAGGACGACGGAGGCCTCCTGCTCCTCAAGGGAGCGCCCGAGCGCGTGATCGACCTCTGCGGCACCCAGCTGGGACCCGGCGGGGAGCCTGTCGGCCTCGACCGCGACACGGCACTCCGGGCTGCGGACTCGCTCGCCCGGCAGGGCTTCCGGGTCCTGGCCGTCGCCATGCGGGAGCTCCGACCCGACGAGCCGGTGCTCCTCGGCGAGCCGGTCGACGTCGACCCGTCCGGACTCGGTGGCACGCTCACGCTGACCGGGCTGCACGCGATGCTCGACCCGCCGCGGCCGTCCGCCGCGGCCGCCGTCGCGACCTGCCGGGCTGCCGGCATCGCGGTCAAGATGATCACCGGCGACCACGTGGCCACGGCGACGGCCGTCGCGAGCCGGATCGGCCTCCTGGACGGCGAGGCCGACCATGCTGCGGACGGACTGGTGCTGACCGGGACCGACCTCTCGTCGCTCTCCGCGACCCAGCTAGGGGCGGCCGTCGAGCGCGCGACGGTCCTGGCACGCGTGTCACCGGAGCAGAAGCTCGCACTCGTCGAGGCCCTTCAGGACCGCGGGCACGTCGTGGCGATGACCGGGGACGGAGTGAACGACGCGCCGGCGCTGCGACGCGCCGACATCGGTGTCGCGATGGGTCGCGGCGGCACAGAGGTCGCCAAGGACGCGGGGGACATGGTCCTGCTGGACGACGACTTCGCGACCATCGAGGCCGCCGTCGAGGAGGGGCGCGGGGTCTTCGACAACCTCACGAAGTTCATCGTGTGGACGCTCCCCACGAACATGGGTGAGGGCATGGTGATCCTGGTCGCCATCCTGCTCGGTACGGCGCTGCCGATCCTCCCCGCGCAGATCCTGTGGATCAACATGACCACCGCCATCGCCCTGGGACTGATGCTGGCCTTCGAGCCGAAGGAGCCCGGGATCATGCGGCGCCCACCCCGTCTCCCCAGCCGTCCGCTGCTCACCGGCGCGCTCGCGCTGCGCGTGCTGCTCGTGTCGGGCCTGCTCGTTCTCGGCTCATGGTGGGTGTTCACGTCCGAGCTGGGCGCCGGGGCGAGCGCGGCGGAGGCGCGGACCGCGGCGGTCAACGTGTTCGTCGCCGTCGAGACCGTCTACCTGTTCAGCTGCCGGTCCCTGACCCGTCCGGTGTGGCAGCTGGGCATGCTGAGCAACCGCTGGGTCCTGGGCGGCGTCGCCGTCCAGTGGACGGCGCAGCTCGCGTTCACGTACCTGCCGGTGATGCACGACGTGTTCCGCACGGCCCCGATCGGGCTCGACTCGTGGTGGCGCATCCTCGCCGTCGCGGCGGCCGCCTCGGTGGTGGTGGGCCTGGACAAGTCCATTCGCCGGCGCACCGACGCGTCCCTCGGCTGAGCCCGACGTGTGCGGTCCTACAGGGCGAGCGTCCCGCGCACGTCCCCGAGGCCGCGCGCGACGAGCAGCTCGCCCCCGTCCTCCAGCGAGGTCCAGGCGGACGCCTGCGAGTCCCACCGTCGCCACATCCGTGGCTCGCACTGGATGGTCAGGTCGGCCGTGTCGCCGGGTGCGACCGTCGCGGCGGCCCACCCGACCAGACGCACCGGCTGCCCCGCGTCGCCGGGGCGGAGGTACACCTGCACGACCTCGCGGCTCTCGCGAAGCCCGGTGTTGGTCACCTCGACCGCGACGGCCGGGGCCGATCGTCCCGGCACCAGCCGAGGCGGGCCGTACGTCCACGTGGAGTAGCCGAGCCCGTGGCCGAACCAGAACGCCGGAGCGGGCGCCCGACCCGCGTGGTGGCCGCGGTACCCGATGAACGTGCCCTCGGAGTAGACCAGGTCCCCGTCGACCGGGGTGACCGACCAGGCAGGGCAGGCAGCGTCCTCGACAGGGAACGTGGTGACCAGCCGGCCGGTGGGCTCGAGGTCGCCCACCAGGGTCGCGGCGACGGCGTGGCCGCCCTCCTGCCCGGGCAGTCCCGCCCACAGCACGGCGTCGACCCGGTCGAGCCACGGCATGAGGACGGGTGTCGCGGCGTTGACGACCACCACGGTGCGGCGGGCAGCGGCAGCGACCGCGTACACGAGGTCGTCCTGGCGTCCCGGCAGACGCAGCGTCGCCTTGTCGACCGCCTCGGTCTCCTGCTCGTCGGTGAGGCCGACGACCACGACGGCCACGTCGGCGGCCGCGGCCGCCGCAGCGGCGTCCATGATCACCGCGTCCGCGTCCCGAGGTGCGCGGCGCGCGACGAGGCCGACCATCGACACACCGGCCATCGGGCCTCCGTCCGGCTGGTCGGCGGTCTGCAGGGTGAGTGTCCCGGAGACGACGTCGCCCGCTCGGACCGTCATCACCGTCGTCTCCGCCGGGGGGCTCAGGATCTCCTCGCCGATGCCACCGCCGCTGGTCCCGAGGTCCCACGACAGCCGGTGGTGACCCACGTCGAGCAGCCAGCGAGCCGACACCGATGACTCCCAGCTCGATCTCGCCGTCGAGCTCCAGGCGTGCCTCAAGGCGCACGGCACGGACGACCTCCTCGACGTCGTCGTCGGCGCCAACGAGCGTCCTGGCTTCTGCGCTGTGGCGCCGCTCGAGCACCGAGCCGTCGGCCCCCAGGAGGCTGAAACCGACTCCAGGGCGGCCGGTCTCGGGGTCGGTCACGACGTCCGGACGCGCAGGCACGGCCCGCGTCCGCACCTCGACGCCGTCAACCACCGTGAGGCGGTCGCCGAGCAGCTCGGCCAACCCCTCCGCGACGCTCACGTGGTACGGCGCGTTCACCTCGGCCGACCCGCCACCCATGGTCGACGTCTCCACCGCGTGACGGCCGATCAGCGCGACGGTCCCCTGCGCCGACAGCGGCAGGGCCTCGTCCTCGTTCACCAGGACGGTGATGCCTCCGGCGGCCAGCCGCCGCAGCTGCTCCTTCCGCTCCGGACCGTCGGGCGCAGGGAGGTCCGCCGTCCGGTCCGGCTGCTCGTCGGCGATGCCGGGAGCACCGAGAGCGCCGACGCGCTGAGCCAGCACCAGCAGCCGGTGCAGGTGCTCGTCGACCGTCGACTCGTCGACCTCGCCCGCCTGCACGGCAGCCACGAGCGCGTCCCCCCACGGGCCGACGGGGCCGGGCATCACGAGGTCGAGCCCGCCGTTCGCTGCCCCCGCCGCGGTCTTGGTGGCGAACCAGTCCGACATCACCAGGCCGCGGTAACCCCACTCCCCCTTGAGGATCTCGGTGTTGACGTGGTGCTGCTCGGTCGCCGCCACGCCGTTCACGTCGTTGTAGGCGGCCATCACCGTCCACGGGTCCGACTCGTCGACGGCGATCTCGAAGGGCAGCAGGTACAGCTCCCTGAGGGTGGCCTCGTCGACCACGCTGTTGACGGTGTTGCGCTCCGTCTCGGACTCGTTGGCCACCAGGTGCTTCAGGCACGCGCCGACGCCAGCGGCCTGCATGCCCCGGACGTAGGCAGCGGCCAGACGACCTGTCAGGAGCGGGTCCTCGGAGTAGGCCTCGAACAGGCGGCCACCCAGCGGCGTGCGGTGCAGGTTGATCGTCGGGCCCAGGACGACGTGGATCCCCTGCACCCGGGCCTCCTCGGCGAGCAGGTGCCCGACCTCGGTGGCGACCTCCTCGCTCCACGCCGACGCGAGCAGTGTGGCGTTGGGGAAGAGCGCGACCGTCCGTCCGCCGCTGAACTTCAGCCCCCGCACGCCGGTAGGGCCGTCCGAGAGACGCACCTCGCCCAGGCCGATCGATGGTTCGGGCCAGAGCGTGAACATGGTGGCGCCGGTGAGGAGGCCGACCTTGGTGGGCAGGTCCAGCGAGGAGACGAGGCGGGCGAGGTCGGTCCCAGTTGGCATGACTGACTCCATCACGCCGAGCCCCCGCGCCACTACCCCCCAGCCCTCACCGTCATTCTCGGGAGAATGCGGGTCCGGAGGGCCCTCGTGACGCCCATTCCCCCGAGAATGACGGTGGGCTGGACGGTCGGGTCAGCGACCGGCCGAGAAGTCCGCGGCGGAGCGAGCCGGTCGGGACGTGGCAGCAGCGGCCGGACGTGCCGGACCGCGTCGACGGCTCCGGCTCCCGGACGGCGAGCCGGTGGGCGACGACGTGGCCTGCGAGCGGCCGCCCTGCGACCGTCCGCCCTGGGACCGTCCACCCTGGGCGCGGCCCGCCTGCGACCGGCCACCACCCTGACGCGGGGCCCTGGTGCGCGCCGGCTCCGCTGCCGGGGCAGGGGCCGGCTGCACGAACGCGGCCGGCTCCCCGGCGAGGTCGCGGAGGGCCTGGTGGCCCGGCGCGACCGACGTCGTCGTCGGACGGATCTTCGCCAGGCGCGCCAGGTCGGCCACGTCGCGTCGCTGGTCGGGCGTCATCACCGTGACGACGACACCGGAGGCGCCGGCACGTGCGGTGCGACCCGAGCGGTGCAGGTACGCCTTGTGCTCGGTCGGCGGGTCGACGTGGACGACCAGCTCGACGTCGTCGACGTGGATGCCGCGCGCCGCGATGTCCGTCGCGACCATCACCCGCACGCCACCCGAGGTGAACGCCTCCAGGTTCCGCTCGCGAGCGTTCTGCGAGAGGTTGCCGTGCAGGTCGACGGCCGGGATGCCCGCGGCGGTCAGCTGCTTGGCGAGCTTCTTCGCGGAGTGCTTCGTGCGCATGAACAGCAGGGAACGGCCCTGGCCGGACGCGAGCTCGCGCACGACAGCGGCCTTGTCGGTCGCCGTGACCGACAGCACGTGGTGCGTCATCGCCGGCGGCGGGGCGGCAGCGGAGTCGACGGAGTGCGTCAGCGGGTCGGACAGGTAGCGGCGCACGAGCACGTCGACGCCGTTGTCGAGGGTGGCGGAGAACAGCATCCGCTGACCCTTGGTGGGCGTGCGGTCCATGATCCGCTTCACGCCGGGCAGGAAGCCGAGGTCGGCCATGTGGTCCGCCTCGTCCAGGACCGTGACCTCGACGGCACCGAGGTCGCAGTGGCCCTGGCCGATCAAGTCCTCGAGGCGGCCCGGGCAGGCGATGAGCACGTCGACGCCGGTGCGCAGCGCGCTCACCTGCGGGTTCTGGCCGACGCCGCCGAAGACCACGGCGGTCCGCAGACCGGCGGCCTGCGCGAGCGGCTCGAGCACCGCGCGGATCTGGTTGGCCAGCTCACGGGTCGGACAGAGCACGAGGGCCCGGGGACGACGGGCCTGCGCGCGACGGCCGCCCGCCAGGCGGGCCACGGTGGGGATGGAGAATGCCAGCGTCTTGCCGGAGCCGGTACGGCCACGACCCAGCACGTCGCGCCCGGCGAGCGTGTCGGGGAGGGTCGCCGTCTGGATCGGGAACGCCGACGTCTTGCCCTGGGCGGCGAGCGTCTCGACGAGCGCGGTCGGCACGCCGAGGTCGGCGAAGGACGCGGACCGGCCGTCGGTGACGGCCGAGGGTACGGCAGTGGGCGCAGCCTGACGCTGCGCCTGAGCAGGGGTGTGCACAGGGGTCCTCTCGGATCAGGTGGCCGCAGTGCCGGCTCACCGTCACCGGGCGCCTCACGCACCGGCCACGAGGGCTGTGCGGGCGCTGTCAACGGGACGAACCGCGCCCAGGGGGCGCGAAGCAGACGACCTCGACGGGGCCACGTTGACCTCGTCCGACCCCCAGTGTGCCCTACCGGGCACGAAACGGCCGCATCAACGGGTGAACGCGACCCGCGGCGCCCTTCACCGACCGCCGAAGACGCCTCCGGGGAAGGCCTCGGCGGCGAGCACGCGACGGCTGAGCGACGTGCCGAGCTCCGCCAGCCGCGCGGTCTCGGTCTCGTCCAGGGCGGTGAACGGCGCGCCGGAGAACAGGTCGGTCTGGTCCTCGAGGTCGGCCCGCAGCTGCACGCCCAGGTCGGTGATCGCGCCGTCCTCGTCCAGCAGGCCACGGTCGGTCAGGTGCCGTGACATCGCCGTCCACTGCTCCGACGACCATCCGCGGCTGGCCAGTGCGAAGTCGGGCGCGAAGCCCCGCCCGGAGGCTGAGTGCGTGACGAGCGCCTCCAGCCCGCTCGTGCCGGCGGCGACCAGCGCGGCCACGTGACCGTCGCCCCGGTACTCCCGCAGCAGGGTGGCGGCGTGCCAGAGCGCTGCCAGGTCGCCGGTGGGGTGCTCGAGCCCGGCGTGCGCGGCGAACAGCGGGCGCCCGTCGACGGTGCACCGGTCGGCGAGGCGCCGCGCCAGCGCGGCGCACTCGGCCACGTCGTCGCCGTCCGCCGCGGGCCCGAGGAGCCGACGCAGCGCGGCCTCGGCGCCGCGGAGGCGGGCGGCGAGCACCTGCTCCGGCGCGGCGATCGTCCAGGCCCGCGGGATGTGCCGCGCGACGACCTCGGGGTTGAAGTTGTAGAACGTCGCGGCGACGACGCCGGCGTTGACGGCGCCCATGGCGGCGGAGCGCTGGGCGAAGTACGTCATCCGGCCCGGCCGTAGACCCAACCCCGTGAGCTCGGCCTCGGCCTCCGGCGCGAAGTAGACCATCGAGTGCAGGACGTCGAGGGCGCGGTAGCAGCGGCGATAGGGGGCGGTCACCCGGTCACGGTAGCCGCGAGCCGGGCTCGGACGGCCGACCGACCCGACGGTCGTAACGTTTCCTGCACGGTGCCCGGGCAGCGTGTTCCTCCGGCGCCGCACCAGCACGTCCCGACGCCCGCGCGGACAGGAGGTCGAGGCCTGGATGACCACCCGGGGTGGGAGCTTCCGGCGTCGTGCGGCGCGGCCCGTCGCCGTCACCACCGGCATGGTGTGCGCGCTCATGCTCGGCGTAGCCCTGGCCCTCCCGGCCACCGAGAACAGCGAACCCGCCCTGGCGTGGGCGTTCGCCGCGTTCTCGCTCGCCTACGTCGTCGTGGGGGTGCATGTCGCCGTCCGCCGACCGACGAACCCCGTGGGCTGGCTGGTGCTCGCGATCGGGGTGCTGACCAGCGCGCCGGTGCTGGCCGGCCAGTACGCCGCCGTGGGTGCTCTACGGGGGCGGTCCCGAGGTGCTCGACGGCCCGCGCGGTGGCCGCGCCGATCGAGTCGGTGTACATCCTCGCCCTGGGCGCCATCACCCTGGTCGCTCTCGTCTTCCCGGGCGGCAGGCTGCCCGGGTGGCGCCGGGCCGCCGCGCTCGTGACCTTCGCGTCGGTGGCGACCGCCGCCGTCGACCCGGGCCCTCGTGCCCGGCGACCTGGAAGGCCTGCCGGGGGTCGGCAACCCGCTGGGCCTCGACTCCGCGGGCGGCGTCGTGCGGACCGTCCTGGACGCGAGCGCCGCCGTCAGCGACCTCCTGCTCCTGGTCGCCGTCGTCTCCATCTTCGTGCGACTCCGCACGGCGGACGGCGTCGAACGCCAGCAGCTCAAGTGGTTCGCCTACGCGACGGGCCTCCTCGTCCTCGTCGTCGCGGCCAGCCTGATGGCCTTCGGGTCCTCCTCGGCGTTCCTGCTCGCCTTCAACGTGCTCGC
The DNA here is from genome assembly GCA_963845675.1 of uncultured Actinomycetota bacterium. GTDB lineage: Bacteria > Actinomycetota > Actinomycetes > Actinomycetales > CAWJMD01 > CAWJMD01. The sequence goes on from CAWJSX010000002.1 coordinate 208,923, forward strand.
CCTGCTGGCGATGCCGGCAGCCATCGGGGTCGCCGTGCTGCGGTACCGGCTGTACGACGTGGACACGGTCATCAACCGCACCGTCGTCTACACGACCCTGACCGGCGTGCTGGTGGTCGCGTACCTCGGCTCGGTCCTGCTCTTCCGGCTCGTGCTCACCCCGGTGATCGGGGAGTCCGACGTCGCCGTGGCGGGTTCGACGCTCGCGGTGGCGGCCCTGTTCCGGCCCGCGCGGTCCCGCGTCCAGTCCCTCGTCGACAAGCGCTTCTACCGTCGCCGCTACGACGCCGACCTCACGCTCGCGGCCTTCACGAGGCGCCTGCGCCACGAGCTCGACCTCGACGCCGTGGGGACGGCGCTGCGCGGCGCCGCCGTCGAGACGGTGCAGCCGTCACACGCCTCCGTGTGGGTGCGCCCGCTCCCCTGAGGCGCGACCGCACCGTCTCGGCCATGCTGGACCTGCGGGGACCCGGGGCAACGGAAGGACGGCCGCAGTCGTGAGTGTGCAGCGGATCGTCATCGTCGGAGCCGGACTGGCCGGGGCCAAGGCGGCGGAGGCGCTGCGTGACAAGGGCTTCGACGGCACCATCACGCTGGTCGGTTCCGAGCCGCACCGCCCCTACGAGCGACCGCCGTTGTCGAAGGAGCACCTGCTCGGCACCGCGTCCGACGAGAAGATCTTCGTGCACGAGGACGGCTGGTACGCCGAGCACGAGGTCGACCTGAGGCTGGGGACCACGGTCCGGTCGCTGGACCGCGACGCGCACGAGGTGGTGACCGACGACGGTGGACGGCTCGGCTACGACCGCCTCCTGCTGACGACCGGCAGCTCCCCGCGCCGGCTGACCGTGCCCGGGGCCGACCTCGACGCCGTGCTGTACCTGCGCACCCTCGACGACAACGCCCGGATCAAGGACGCCTTCGCCGCGGACGCCCGGGTCGTGGTGATCGGCGGCGGGTGGATCGGGCTGGAGACCGCGGCGGCCGCGAGGGCGGCGGGAGCCCACGTGACGATCCTCGAGCAGGCGGAGCTTCCGCTGCTGCGGGTGCTGGGCCCGAAGATCGCCCAGGTGTTCGCCGACCTGCACCGCGACCACGGGGTCGACCTGCGGACGTCGGTCGAGGTGGCGAGCCTGCGCGAGGGCTCGGGAGGGACGGTGGGGGCGGTCGTCCTCGCCGACGGGACCGAGGTCGCCGCGGACGCCGTCGTCGTCGGCGTCGGGATCACGCCGAACACCGACCTGGCCGCCACGGCCGGCCTCGACCGTCGACGACGGGGTGGTGGTGGACGAGCACCTGACGTCGTCGGACCCCGACGTGTTCGCCGCCGGCGACGTGGCGAACGCCTACCACCCGGTGCTGCGCCGGCACCTGCGCGTCGAGCACTGGGCCAACGCCCTCAACCAGCCCGCGGTGGCGGCGGACGCGATGACCGGTGGTCAGGGCGTGTACGACCGCCTGCCGTACTTCTTCTCCGACCAGTACGACCTCGGCCTGGAGTACGTGGGCTTCGTGGCACCCGACGCCGACCCCGAGGTCGTCGTGCGCGGCGACCTGGCAGGCCGCGAGTTCGTGGCGTTCTGGCTTCAGGACGGTCGCGTCGCTGGCAGGGATGAACGTCAACGTGTGGGACGTGACCGACCCCGTCAAGGCACTGATCGGGTCGGGCCGCGAGGTGGACGTAGACCGCCTCACCGACCCCGGGGTGCCGCTGGAGGATCTCGTCTAGGTCCGCGCGCCGTCTCGCCGCTGACGTCCTCGGCACGTCAGACTGCCCGCGTGGCACTCCTGCTGGCGTTCTCGGTGGTGCTGCTCGTCGGCGTGCTGATCTCGGGGTACGCGCACCGCAGCGTCCTGTCGACGGCGGTGCTCTTCCTGGCCGCGGGGATCGTGCTCGGTGGCGGCGTGACCGGCGCGCTGCACCTGCGTCCAGGGACGAGCTCGTCCGTGCTGGCGGAGCTGGCCCTCTTCTCGGTCCTGTTCACCGACGGGCAGCGCGTCGGCCTGGCCGACCTGCGCTCGGCGTGGCGGCTGCCCGGCCGGGCGCTGCTGCTCGGGATGCCGCTGACCTTCGCCGTCACCGCGGCCCTGGCGTTCTGGGTGGCAGGGCTCCCGCTGCTGGAGTCCCTGCTGGTCGCGGCCGTCCTCGCACCGACCGACCCGGTGTTCGCCGCGGCGATCGTCGGCCGCGAGGAGGTGCCGCGACGGCTCCGGCACCTGCTGAACGTCGAGTCCGGGCTCAACGACGGCCTCGCCCTGCCCGTCGTGCTCATCCTGCTGACCGTCGTCGGAGGTCCCGAGGTCGAGGTGGCCGCGCTCGCCGGTGAGCTCGGCCTCGGGGTGGTCATCGGCGTCGCCGTCCCCCTCGTCGCCGTCGTCCTCACGCGCAGCCGCTTCACCGTGACGACCTCCGCGTACGAGGCCCTGACCACCGTGTCAATCGGGCTGATCGTGCTGGCGCTCGCCGAGCTCACGCACGCGAACCTGTTCCTCGCCGCCTTCGCCGCGGGGATCACCCTCGCCACCACCGCCCCCGAGCTGCGGGACTCCTTCGAGGAGTTCGGCGAGCTGGTCACCGAGCTGCTCAAGCTCGTGGCCATCCTGGTGTTCGGAGCGCTCATCTCGCCCGCGTTCCTCGCGGAGATCCCGGTCCTCGGCTACGTGTTCGCCCTGCTGGCCATCCTCGTCGCCCGGCCGGTCGCGATCGCGATCTCGCTCGCGGGCAGTCGGCTGCCCCTGCCCGAGCAGGCGGCAGTGGCGTGGTTCGGGCCCAAGGGCTTCGCGTCGGTGGTGTACGGCCTGATCGTGCTCGACAGCGGCGCGGGCCGGGCGGACGAGATGTTCCACCTCGTGGCCCTCGTCGTCACGCTGTCGATCCTGGCGCACTCGTCGACCGACGTGCCGATCGCGCACTACTTCGCACGTCAGCGCTCGCTGCCGCACCCCCCGGGCAGCGCCTCCCTGGACGGGAGAGGACGAGGCAGCCGGAGTCCTCCCCGGTCCGGCCGCGCTCGCGCCGACCCCGGGCCGGCGCCACCGGGCTGAGGCGGCGGTCGCCGGGGTCGTCACGGCCGGTCGGCGACCGCCAGGTGCGAGGCGTCGACCCAGGCCTCGAGCAGCACGCTGCAGCCGTCGCCGTCGTCGACCGCCCACACGACGCGGCCCTGCCAGCCGTGCCGACCGCCGCGTCGCCACTCGACGAGCAGGCCGGGCCAGCGGCCGGGGCTGCCCGGGTGGTCCTCCACCCAGCAGTGCTGCGCGTGCGGACGCGCCGTCGCCCCGGACCCTCGCGTGGCTGCGGGATCCGGACCCGTACCGATCCCGCTCAGGGCGGACCGGTCGGCGAGGCTTCGCCCACGTCCGCTCGCCATTCCACCTGCCACCGGACCAGCCTGACACATCTGTCGAACAGGTGTTCGACGGACTGCGCGGAGTCAGCGAGCAGCGGGGTCGTCGTCGGGCAGGCAGGGAGGGCGGGACCTCTCGTACTCCGGGAACGCGGGTGTCGCCATGGACGGCCACAGCACGTCACGGGACCGCTGGTCGTGCCGAGGGCGGCCCGCCACGAGCCAGGCGATCGAGCCGATCAGCGGCAGGACGATGATCAGCATCATCCACAGCGGCTTCTGCAGGGTGCGCACGAGGATCGAGTCCGCCGTGATGCAGTCGACCACGCAGTAGACGACCAGCGCCAGGTCGATGATGAACGGCAGGTGCCGCATCCCCCACACCCCCGTACCTGGACCGACGACGACGCCGGTCCACCCCCGATCGCGGCAGATGCCGCGACGGTGAGGTTACGGCGTTCCGGGGTGTGTCGTGGTGGCTATGGCCGAGCTCGCCGCGGACGGCGGAGCCGCCGGCCCCGGGCGTTCACCCGGTGCCGACGGCTCCTGGGGTGTCAGCTCTGCGGAGAGGCGTCGACGTCGCCGCGCCACGCACCGGTCTCGGCGCCGCGGCTCTCGATGAACTCCTTGAACTTCTTCGCGTCCGCCTTCACCCGGTGGTCGTCGACCCCCACGGCTGCACCGGCCTTCTCGACGAGACCCTCGGGCTCCCAGTCGATCTGGATCATGACCCGGGTCGACGTGTCGCTGAGCCGGTGGAAGGTGACCACGCCGGCGTGCTTGGTCTCGCCGCTGGTGCTCGTCCACGCGATGCGCTCGTCCGGGTGCTGCTCGGTGACCTCGGTGTCGAACTCGCGCGTGACACCGCCAACCTTGGTCACCCAGTGGCTGTGGGTGTCGTCGATCTGGGTGATCGACTCCACGCCGCCCATGAAGTGCGGGAAGGTCTCGAACTGCGTCCACTGGTCGTACGCGGTGCGCACCGGCACGTCGACGTCGACGGACTCCTGGACCTGGCTCATCGTCACCACTTCCTGTTCGGGGCGTTCTGGTCTGGTCCTTGGTATCCCAGCCTCCGCGTCTCGGCCACCCGAGATGCCGGCGGAGCCTCGTGACCTCAGCGGCGTGACGAGGCGGTCGAAGACGGCGAGCAGGAGCCGGAAGCCGGCGACGACCAGGTGGTTCAGCGGGCCGCCGCGCGCGACCTCCCACCCGGTCCACCCGTTCCGCTTGCATTGGTTACCAGCGAGTAGCATCATGGGTGTTACTGACGGGTAACCCAGGAGGGCACAGGGCCATGGGCCACTACAAGGCAAACCTTCGCGACATCCACTTCAACCTCTTCGAGGTGCTGAACCGGCAGGAGCTGCTCGGCACGGGCCCCTACGAGGACGTGGACGCGGAGACCGCGCGGGAGATCCTGTCCGAGGTCGGTCGCCTGGCCGAGAACGAGCTGGCCGAGTCCCTGCTCGACTCCGACCGCAACCCGCCCGTCTACGACCCCGCCACGTACTCGGTGACGATGCCCGAGTCCTTCACCAAGAGCTACCGCGCCTACCTCGACGCCGAGTGGTGGCGGATGGACGTGCCCGCCGAGGTCGGCGGAACCGTCGTCCCGCCGTCCCTGCGCTGGGCCGTCGCGGAGCTGGTGCTCGGGTCGAACCCCGCGGTCCACATGTTCTCCGCCGGCTTCGCCTTCGCCCGCGTGCTGCACGACCTCGGCACCGACGAGCAGAAGAAGCTCGCGGCGCACCTGGTCGAGCAGAGGTGGGGCGCCACGATGGTGCTCACCGAGCCGGACGCCGGGTCGGACGTCGGCGCGGGCCGCACGAAGGCGGTGCAGCAGCCCGACGGCACGTGGCACATCACCGGCGTCAAGCGATTCATCACCAGCGCCGAGGCGGACTTCTACGGCAACGTCGTGCACTTCGTGCTCGCGCGGCCCGAGGGTGCCGGACCCGGCACCAAGGGCCTCAGCCTCTTCATCGTGCCGAAGCACCACGTCGACCTCGAGACCGGTGAGATCGGCGAGCGCAACGGGGCTTTCGTGACCAACGTCGAGCACAAGATGGGCCTGAAGGTGTCGACGACGTGCGAGGTGCGCTTCGGCGAGGTCGACGGGATCCCGGCCGTGGGGACCCTGCTCGGCGAGGTGCACGACGGGATCGCGCAGATGTTCCGGATCATCGAGTTCGCCCGCATGATGGTCGGCACCAAGGCCATCGCGACCCTGTCGACCGGGTACCTCAACGCCCTCGAGTACGCCAAGGAGCGCGTGCAGGGCGCTGACCTGACGCAGATGACGGACAAGGCGGCGCCGCGCGTCGCGATCACGCAGCACCCCGACGTGCGGCGCTCGCTGATGCTGCAGAAGTCCTACGCGGAGGGGCTGCGGGCGCTCGTGCTCTACACGGCGTCGCAGCAGGACACGGTCGATGCCGCGATGCGCGCGTCCGGCAGCGACACGTTCGACGAGGGCACGCCCGAGGACATGGCCGTCCGTGTGAACGACCTGCTGCTGCCCATCGTCAAGGGCGTCGGCTCCGAACGCGCGTGGGTCCTGCTCGGCACCGAGAGCCTGCAGACCTTCGGCGGGTCAGGGTTCCTGCAGGACTACCCGGTCGAGCAGTACGTCCGCGACGCCAAGATCGACACCCTCTACGAGGGCACGACGGCGATCCAGGGGCTCGACTTCTTCTTCCGGAAGATCGTGCGGGACAAGGGCCAGGCCCTCGGCCACCTCGCGACGCAGATCCAGGAGCTCGTCAAGGGCGACAACGGCTCCGGTGACCTCGCGACCGAGCGGGAGCTGCTCGGCCGCGCGCTCGAGGACACCCAGGGCATCGTCGGCTACATGGTCAGCCAGGTGATGGCGTCGGACCCCCGGGCCGGTGCCGGCAGCGACGCCGCCAACCTCTACAAGGTGGGCCAGAACACGACCCGCCTGCTCCTGGCCACCGGGGACCTCGTGGTCGGCTGGCTGCTGCTGCAGCAGGCGGAGGTGGCCGTCGCCGCTCTCGCTGCCGGGGCGTCGGCCAAGGACGTCGCGTTCTACCAGGGCAAGGTCGCGGCCGCCCGGTTCTTCGCACGCCAGATCCTGCCCCGGATCACGGCCGAGCGGGCGATCGCCGAGGCGACCGACAACGCGCTGATGGAGGTCGACGAGGCCGCGTTCTGAGCCCGGTTCCGGACGCACCGCCGTCCGGTCACGACGAGAGGGCCGGCACCCCCGCGGGGGTGCCGGCCCTCTGCTCGCGTGGGGGCTCAGATGCCCGGCTCGCGACGCTCCTCGCGCACCACGGTCTCGCCGGGAGCCACAGGCCGTGCCACGTCGTGACGCTCCTGGACCACGGTGTGGCTGGTGCTACGGCGCTGGTTCATGACCAGTGCCAGCACGACGGCGAGCGCGCCGGCCGCCATGCAGATGTAGCCGATGTTGACGAGGCTGAAGTCGGTCAGGTTGTCCCGCACACCGAACGCCAGGATCGCGCCGACCACCAAGAGGAAGATGCCCGTGCCGATACCCATTTCCGGTCCCTTCGTCCGCCCCCGCACTTCGGGGGTCGACGCGAATGGTGACAGGCGATTCGTCCGCTCGCACGACGAAACGCCGCGAACCGGGTCACGGCCGATGGCGGCGCCAGCCGCGCTACACCGGCCGCGACCCTTCGGTCACTTGGCGGAGTCCTTGAGGGTCCCGGTCGTCTTGCCCTCGGGGTCGTAGACGAGGCAGAGGATCTCGCGGTCCTCCAGCTCGTTCCACGACTGCTCCGTGGGGCTGTAGTAGTTGATCTCGAGCGACGACTCCTCGTAGGCCGTACCCACGTACGCCTCGAACTCGGTCTGGCAGGCAGCGGCCTCGGTCTCGATCTCCGCGTCACCTGGGTAGGTGTCGCCTGCGAGGTCGAAGGCGTGGAACGCCTCGCTGTCGTGCGGCTCGCCGCAGGGCGTGATCGGTACCTCGGAGATCTCGCCCGTGCTGCTCGAGTCGTTGAGGCAGTCGCCGACCTCGATCGCGAACACGTCGCCGTCCTCGACCGCCTCGGTGACGCTGCCGCTGTCGTCGCGGTTGGGCTCGGATCCCCCGTCGAGCACCCCGCAACCCGACAGGAACAGGGCGCCGACCGCAGCCAGGCCGGCGGCCGCGCGGAGCGCACGAGGGCCGCTGAGGACGCGACCGGGCATGGACGAGCTGGACATGGAGATTCCCCCTGGAGAGCAGTGGATTGCTGGCCGAAGCGTACTCGCTCGGCGAGCCGGGCTCAGACCGGGAAGCCCTCGTCGACGTGCGGGGAACCGACCAGGTCGAGGGCGCGGTGGAGCGTCTCCATCACCGCGAGCGTGTCGGCGAGCGGCATCACCGGTGACTCGCCCAGGCCCTGACCCAGGCAGTCGGCGACGTGGACCATCTGGTGGGTGTAGCCGCGGCCCGACAGCGGTGGCTCGGCGACGACGGGGTCGTGGCCCGGGCGCTCCAGCACCACGCGCGAGCTGTGGTGGAAACGCGGCTCCACGGTGATCCGGCCCTCGGTCCCGACGACGACCGCCCGGCCCGGGCTGTCGCTGGTGAGGCTGACCGAGAGCACTGCCTGGGCGCCGTCGGGGTGGCCGAGCACGAGACCGTCCTCCACGTCGACGCCGTTGTCGGCAAGCACGCCGAGGGCCTGCACCGACGAGGGCGCACCGAGAACCATCTGCGCGAACGAGACCGGGTAGACCCCGAGGTCGAGCAGGGCGCCACCCCCCTGGGCCGGGTCGAACAACCGGTGCGCCGGGTCGTACGGGGCGATGAAGCCGAGGTCCGCGTGCACCTGCCGGACGCGACCCACCGCGCCATCGGCGATCCACTCCCGCGCCTGCACGGTCGTCGGGACGAAGCGCGTCCACATCGCCTCCATCATGAACAGGCCCGCCTCGCCCGCCCGACGCACCAGGTCGTGGGCCGCGGGCGCCGTGCAGGTGAAGGCCTTCTCCACGAGCGCCGGCTTGCCGGCCGCCAGCACGGCGGAGGTGACCATGTGGTGCTGGGCGTGGGGCGTCGCCACGTAGACCACGTCGACGTCCGGGTCCGCGAGCAGCTCCTCGTAGCCGCTGTAGGAGCGCGCGAACCCCTCAGCCGCACCGAAGGCCGCCGCCCGCTCGCCGTTGCGGGAGGCCACCGCGTAGCGCGTCGCCCCGTCGACCAGCGCCAGGTCGCGGGCGACGATCCCGGCGATGGAGCCCGTTCCGAGGAAACCCCAGCGCAGCGGTCGTGTGGCCGTCGACCCGGTCACCTCACTCAGCCCAGCAGCTCGGGACGCCGCCACTCACGTCCGAGGACGTGCTGGTCGAGGAACGCGAAGACCGTCGAGTACCAGGCCTTCGAGTTGTTCGGCGAGAGGACCCAGTGGTTCTCGTCGGGGAAGTAGAGGAACCGGTGCGGGGTCACACCGTTCTCGTCGGCGGACCGGGCCACCAGCTCGTACCAGAAGCGCAGCGCCTCACCGATCGGCACCCGGTAGTCCTTGTCGCCGTGGACGACCAGCGTCGGCGTGACGATCTTGTCGACGAACCGGTGCGGCGAGTGCTCCACCGTCATCTCCGGAGTCATCTCGCGCATCCAGTAGTAGGCGCCGTCCGTGGTCGGTCCGAACCCATCGAGCGCCCACAGGCTGGCGTGGGTGACGATCGCCCGGAAGCGGTCGGTGTGGCCGGCGACCCAGTTCGCCATGTAGCCGCCGAAGGAGCCACCCATCGCGGCCGTCCGGGTCTCGTCCACGTCGTCGCGCGCCTCGGCGGCGTCGGTCAGGGCCAGCAGGTCGGTGTACGGCGCGGCACCCCAGGCGCCCCACCCGCGCTCGATGAACTCCTGGCCGTAGCCGGTCGACAGGGCCGGGTCCGGCAGCAGCACCGCGTACCCGCGGGCCGTCGCCGTCCACGGGTTCCAGCGCCAGGTCCAGGCGTTCCACGAGCCGAGCGGACCCCCGTGGATCCAGAGCAGGAGCGGGGCCGGGGCGGACGCCGACGCCCCCTCCGGAAGCGCGAGCCAGGCGCGCAGCGGCGTGCCGTCCTCGGCCGTCGCGGTGACCTCCGTCAGGCTGCCCGGCACCTCGAGCGCCCGGACCGGGGACGGCAGGTGCTCGACGTCGCCCCCTGAGACGGGCACGCGCACGGCGGCGGGGGCGGCGTCGACCGCCGAGCGCAGCGCGTAGACCCACCGCCCGTCGGCCCCCACGTCGTAGGCCGAGTAGGCGCCGTCGTCCGCGGTGAGCCGACGGCGCTCGCCCGACGCGACGTCCACGACGTACAGCGGGCTGCGACCGTTCTCGTCGGCCGCCACGACCAGCGACGCGCCGTCCGGTGTCCAGGTCGGCGAACCCGGCCACAGGTCCCAGTCCGCGGCCAGGGTGCGCACCTCGCCGCCGGCCAGCGGGACGAGGGCCAGGGTCACCCTGGGGGCCTTCTGCGGGGTCGAGCGCTCGAACCGCAGGAACGCCACCGTCGTGCCGTCGGGGGATATGGCCGGCGCCTCGAACTCGGTCTCCGGGTCGTCGGCGAGGGTGCGGCGCTCGCCGGTCGCGACGTCGATCGCCACCAGGGTCGAGCGGATCGACCCCTTGGCCTCTGGCACGGACCAGTCCGTGACGACGGTGCCGCCGTCCGGGCTGACGTCCCAGCTCGCCTCGTCACCCAGGGCGGTCACGTGGCCGGTGAGGTCTCGGAGGGTGAGGCGCTCGTCCTGCTCGTCCGCGCGGGCCGCGACCTGCGCGGCGTCGGCGACGAACAGGCGAGTGGACGCCGGCCCGAGGTCGTGGTCCCAGTACCGCACGGGGTAGCTGTCGTGCAGGATCGCCGACACCTTGGCGTCCTTGCGCTCCTTGGCGGCCTTCGCGTCCTCGTCCGCCGACGTCGCGGACCGCAGCGTCGCCGAACCGAGCAGCAGGGTGCCGCTCTCACGGGCCACGCGCAGTCGCCCGACGCCTCCCGGTCGGCGGACCAGCAGGCGCGACTCGCCGCCCTCCCTCGGGAGCAGCCACAGGGCGGGCACCTCGGAGTCGTCGTCCTGGTCGCCCGGGGTCGCGCCGGGGCGGGGGGCGGTGAACAGCAGGTCGCCGTCGGCCGTGAACGCCGCACCGGACTCGCCCTTGGCCCCACGCGTCAGGCGACGAGGCGCCTTCTCGCCGGCGGGGTCGAGCTCCCACAGGGACGTCACGTACCCGGACTTCTCGGCGTCGAGCGTGGCCACGGACGCGACCAGGCGTGAGCCGTCCGGGGCGAGCGCCAGACCCGGCGAGGCGGGGCTGCCCGACGAAGGAGGCCAGGTCGTGGAAGGGCGTCGGCGCGTCGGTCTCCGGGGCGTCCGAGGTGTCGGTGTCGCCCTGCGCGCGCGCGCCGGTGAGGGTGGTCGTGTCGGTGGACATGGGGAATGCCTACCAGACCGGGTGCCGACGCGGGTGCGCAGATCGTGGCCTATCGGCGGTCACGCGGTGCGGGGAAGTCGCAGGAAGCGGACGATCTGCGGGTGAGGCGGGGGTCAGCCGCGGTCGTCGTCACCCAGCCGGGCGAGCATCGCGTTGTACTCGGCCAGGTCGGCGTCGCCGTCCCGGTCGGCGGCGCGATCGGAGCGCGTGGCCTCGCGGGCGTCGCTGCGGGACCACTGCACCGCCACCACCAGAGCGATCACCAGCGTCGGGACCTCGCCGATGCCCCAGGCGATCGAGCCGCCGGTCCGCTGGTCGGCGAGGGCGTCGATGCCCCACCCGAGCGACGAGAACCAGGACGCCTCGAACAGCGCCTCCTGCGCGATGATCGCGATCGCCGAAGAAGGCGTGGAAGCCCATCGTGGCGAACAGCAGCAGGAGCCGCAGGGGGTGCGCGATCCTCCTGGGGCCCGGGTCGATCCCGACGAGGGCGGACGCGAACAGGTACCCGGCGAGCAGGAAGTGGATCATCATCAGCTCGTGCCCGAGGTGCGTGCGCAGCGCCTGGCCGAACAGAGGCGTGTAGTAGAAGGCGACCATGCTGCCGGCGAACACGACGGCTGCGACCACGGGGTGCGACAGCACGCTGAGCGGACGGGACGTCACCAGGCCGAGCAGCCACTCCCGCGGACCCCTCGACCCGTCGGTGCGCTTCGGCAGGGCACGCAGCGCCAGCGTGACGGGCGCGCCGAAGACGAGCAGCGGCGGCGCCACCATGCTCAACGTCATGTGCTGCACCATGTGGGCGCTGAAGAGCGTGCGCCCGTACACGGCGATCCCGCCGCACGTCACGTAGAGCAGCGCCAGGCAGCCGAGCACCCACAGGACCGTGCGGTGCACGGGCCAGCGGTCTCCGCGTCTGCGCAGGCGCACCACTCCGCGCGCGTAGGTGAGCAGCAGCACGGCGACCACGACGATCCACAGCACGTCGGGGGTGACCTGGGTGAACAGCCGGTCGAAGGTCAGCGGCGGCGGCAGGGGTTGACCGGTCAGCAGCTCGTGCCGGTGTCGCGGCGGGGGGTGGCTCGTCAGGCACGGGGGTCGCGGTGCGCGACAAGGCGACTGCTACACCGGACGCCACGCCCATCAGCACCAGCTCCGCGGCGACGAGACGCCAGAACGCGACACGGCCCGCTGCCTGCCCGATCGCGTCGAGGAGTCGTCGTCGGTGCAGCCACCCCGCGACACCCAGGGCCACCAAGGCGACCGACTTCACCAGCACCAGCACGCCGTAGTCGGTGCGCATCCCGTCCAGGGAACCGACCCTCACCAGCGCGTTGGCGACGCCGGAGAAGGCGACCAGCGCGAACGACCACCCGGCGAGGACGGAGTAGCGGGCCGTCACCGTCGGCCAGCTGTGGCGACAGCACGCGGTTGAGGAGTGCGAGCGTGGCCAGCCCCCCGACCCACACGGACACACCGACCACGTGCATCCACCACGACGTGCCCGCGACCTCGTGCAGGTCGGTGCTGGCGGTGTGGCCCGTGAGGGCGAGGGGAACGAGCGCCATGAACGCCGCCGACGAGTGCGACGCCGGCTCCAACGGGCGTCCGGACGGCGACCACCATCGCCGCCACCGTCGCGGTCATCAGCGCCGCGATGAGGAGGTTCCGCCCGAGCTGCAGCTCGAACACATACTGCGACAGAGCTTCTCCGAACGTTGGCGCACTCAGGGAGAGACCGGCGAAGTCGGCGGCACCGAGCACGAGAACGACGACGGCTCCGATGACCCAGACCATCGCGGCGACCCCACCGACCCGCGCGACGGCGGACCAGCCAGGTGTCCCGGGTCGCACGGCCGTCGCCGCGAGCGCCATGGCGCCGAGCGCGACCGCCGCGGCCAGGTCGTGGGCCAGCCGGGCGACGGGGTAGCCCCACCGCACGACGGCACCGGGGTCGGCGAGCACCGACTCGGCGGCCGCGCCCGTGAAGAGCAGCCCGACGACTGTCGACACCAGCGCCACCACGACGCCCGAGAGCCGCTGCGCCGGTGGTCATCCCGGTGAGCAGCGGCGCAGTGACGTCGTGTGGCGGCCGGGTCCCGCCGGGGGTGCCCTGGAGCGGGGTCGTCCGGCTCATGAGCGACGCCAGCGCCGCACGGTCATCGCCATCACGGCGACGAGGGCGACACCGACCAGCACGGAGAGCAGCACGCCGGCCGATCCGGTCGGCTCGAGCGCCGGCGCCTGACCGGGCTCGAGCACCGTGTAGCCCGTGCTGCCGGTGCAGGTCGCCGAGCGTGTACTGCACCTCGTACGTGCCGGGGCCGGCGTCGGGCACCGACACGACCATCTCGCGGCCCTCGACCAGCACGGCTGGATCGGCCACCTCGCCGTCGGGCGCGCTGACAACGGCCGTCGCGTCGGCGGGCACGTCCTGCACGAACGTCAGGACGACCTCCGTAGGTCCCGTCGGTGAGCTCCTCGCCGTTGCCCGGCACGACCGAGTCGAGCGTCTGCTCGGACGAGGCGACGACGCGCGTCGGGACCTCGGCGCGCAGGGGGCTCATGCGTCAAGGGTAGGCGGAGCGGTCAGCGCACCGCAGTCGGCCGCCCGTGGCGGCGGCAGCCCGCGCGACGGCGGAGCCTCAGAGGCGTCGGTCGTCCAGCACCGGGAAGGCTTTGCGGGCTGCGGCAACCATCTCCAGGTCGACGTCCACGACGAGGACCTGCTCGTCGGTACCGGCCTCGCCGAGCACCTCGCCCATGGGTCCGACGACCTGGCTGTGGCCGCCCATCGCGTGCCCCGCGTGCGTGCCGACCGTGTTGACGGCGACGAGCACCTGCTGGTTCTCGATCGCGCGCGCGCGGCCGAGAAGGGTCCAGTGGCCGACCCGTCGCGCGGGCCAGGCGGCCGGCACGACCAGCACCTCGGCGCCGGCGTCGAGCAGGCCGCGGAACATCTCCGGGAAGCGGAGGTCGTAGCAGGTGGCCAGCCCCAACGTGGTGGTGCGCCCGTCGGCTTCGAGCGGTGCCGTCACCAGGTGCTCGCCCGGCTGCAGCAGCACGGGCTCGCCCGACCCGAACCCGAACCGGTGCACCTTGCGGTACGTCGCCGTGACCTGGCCCGTCCTGTCCAGCAGGACCGAGGTGTTCCACAGGTGGCCGTCGCCGTCCCGCTCGATCACCGAGCCGGCGTGCACGGTGGCGCCGACCGCGCGGGCGGCGTCGGCGATCGCGCTCACCGTGGGGCCGTCGAGCCCCTCGGCCCGCGCCTCCCACGCGCGGTAGGCGAACCCGCCGGGCGCCCAGAGCTCGGGCAGGACGACGAGGTCGGCGCCCTCCTGCTCGCGGACCAGGGCGCTCACGCGGTCGATCCGCTCGGGGACCGTCTCGTCGTCGCCGTAGCCGAGCTGCACCAGGTGGACTCTCACGCGGCCAGCCTAGAGATCAGGCGCCACCTCCACCCCTCAAGCGCCGACTGGTCGCATCTGGCGCGACACGCCGCGCGTGTCGCGCCAGATGCGACCAGTCGGGGGTGGTGAGGGAGCTGGACCACATACTTCTGACATGACGTTCCCGGACGAGGCGGCACCAGGCCGCGGCACGAGGCGCCTGCCGGCCACGCTCCCCGAGCTGATGGACGACGAGCAGAGAGCGCTGTACGACGCCATCGTCGGGGGTCCTCGCGGCGCTGGCCCGCAGCACGTCGCGCTGACGGCTGACGACGGGTCGCTCACCGGCCCGTTCGAGGCGATGCTGCTCAACCCCGACCTCGGGCGAGCGCTCCAGCAGCTCGGCACCGCGGTCCGGTACGCCACGGGGCTCCCAGGGCGGTTGCGGGAGATGGCGATCCTGCTCGTGGCCGCCCACTGGGGCTCGGCGTTCGAGGAGGCAGCGCACGCCGCGATCGGACGGTCCGTCGGGCTCGACGACGCGGACCTGCTGGCCCTGCGTGCAGGCGGGGCGCCCGCCTCGGCCGACGTCGACGAGCGGGCGGCGCTCAACGTCGTCCGGGCGCTCCTCGACCAGGGCGACCTGTCCGACGACGAGTACTCCGCCGCCCTCGACCAGCTCGGCGAGGCCGCCGTCTTCGAGCTGTCCACGCTCGTGGGCTACTACGCACTGCTCGCGCTGCAGCTGAGGATCTTCCGGGTGGACCCGTGACGGCGTGGTCGACCGCGCTCGTGGGAGTCGACGACCTGGCGGCGGAGGCCGCGGACAGCGACGTGCTGCTGCTCGACGCGCGGTGGACGCTTGCCGGTCCTGACCGCGACGCGTACCGGGCCGGTCACCTGCCGGGGGCCGTCTTCGTCGACCTGGACGCCGACCTGGCCTCTCCCCCCGGCGACGGTGGCCGCCACCCCCTCCCGTCGGCCGAGGACTTCACCGCGACCCTGCAGCGGTGGGGGGTCGGACCGGACCGGTCCGTCGTCGTGTACGACTCGGGGGACGGCCCGCCGGTCGCACCTGCCCGGGCGTGGTGGTGCCTGCGCTACTTCGGGCACGACCGCGTCCGGGTGCTCGACGGCGGCCTCGCGGCCTGGCGGGCGTCCGGTCGTGACGTCCGGGCCGGTGAGGTCGACCCCGTCCGCGACCGTCGTGCCGTCGCCCGTCCCGGCGGGCATGCCCGCGCTGACCGTGGAGGAGATCACGTCAGCCGGCACCGACGCTGCGCCCATCCAGCTGCTGGATGTCCGTGCACCGGAACGGTTCTCGGGCGACAAGGAACCGATCGACCCGGTGGCCGGTCACATCCCGGGCGCGCTGAACCGGCCGTTCGCCGACGTGGTGGACGACAGCGGCCGACTGCTCGGCCCCGACGCCTTGAGGGCCGCCCTCGGCGACCTGGCCGCCCCGACGCCGCACCCGGGCGGTCCGGTGCGCGTCGCGGCCTACTGCGGCTCCGGCGTCACCGCGGCCCTGATGGTGCTGGCGCTGCACGAGGCCGGCACGCCCGCCGCGCTCTACCCCGGCTCGTGGTCCGAGTGGATCCGCGACCCGGCGCGACCGGTCGCCCGGTCGGCCTCCCCGGGTTGACGGAGGGAGTCCTCGCGTGGATAGTTGCGTCACCCATGTAGATGGGTGCTACACCTATCTAGAGGTTCCGATGGCATCCTCCACCAGCTCGGACGAGCGACGGCTCGACAGGGTCCACGACGACCCCGCGATGCAGAGGTCCGCCGCTCTCAACCGGCACATCCTCCAGCTCACGCGCACCCTGCAGACCATGAAGTCCCACGTGGCCGGCAGCGGCACGGACGGCGTCTCGTGGGCCACCTACGTGCTGCTGCTTCCACCTCACGACCGGCGGCCCGCAGCGTGCCAAGACCCTGGCCGAGACGGCCTGCGTCGACCCCTCCACCATCAGCAGGCAGGTCGACCAGCTGGTCCGGCTGGGTCTGGTCGAGCGCCAGGCCGACCCCGACGACGGCCGGGCCACCGTGCTGGCGGCCACGGACGAGGGCTTCGCCGTCCACCGCCGGATGCACGAGCGGCGCGACGCCATGCTCACCCGCGTCATGCGTGAGTGGGAGACCGACGACGTCGAGCGCCTGACCGAGCTGCTGGGACGCCTTGCCGGCGACCTCACCGACGCACTGCCCCAGATCGTCGCGAGCCTCACCGCGCCGTCCGGACCACCGCGAGACGACTCCCCCCACGACTCGACCCCCTCATCCGCAGAGGACCACGCATGAGCGCCCCGTCGACCGCCGCTGGACCCGCGGCTCCGAAGCCCCTCAGCCACCGCCAGATCGTCACGATCCTGGTCGCCCTGATGATGGGCATGTTCCTGGCCGCGCTCGACCAGACGATCATCGCGTCGTCCATCCGGACGATCGCCGACGACCTGCAGGGCCTGTCGATGCAGGCGTGGGCGACGACGGCGTACCTGATCACGTCCACGATCGCGACGCCGCTCTACGGGAAGCTCTCGGACATGTACGGCCGCAAGCCGTTCTTCCTGTTCGCGATCAGCATCTTCGTCGTGGGCTCGGTGCTCTCGGGGATGGCGACGTCGATGGCCCAGCTCGCAGGCTTCCGCGGCATCCAGGGCATCGGCGCCGGCGGCCTCTTCGCGCTCGCACTGGCCATCATCGGCGACATCGTGCCGCCGCGTGAGCGCGCCCGCTACCAGGGCTACTTCCTCGCCGTGTTCGGCACCTCCAGCGTCCTCGGGCCTGTCGTCGGCGGCTTCTTCGCCGGTGCCGACACGATCCTCGGCGTGGACGGCTGGCGCTGGGTGTTCCTCGTCAACGTGCCGATCGGCCTGGCGGCGTTCGTCGTCGTGACGAAGGTGCTGAACATCGAGCACCACCGGCGCGACCACCGGCTCGACTGGCCCGGTGCGGCCAGCCTGGTGCTGACGCTCGTCCCGCTCCTGCTGCTCGCCGAGCAGGGCCGCGAGTGGGGCTGGACGTCCCCAGGCTCGCTCCTGTGCATGGTGCTCGGCGTCGTCGGCCTGGTCGCGTTCGTGCTCTCCGAGAGGGCTGCCGGCGACGAGGCGCTGCTGCCGCTGCGCCTGTTCCGCAACCGGACGGTCGCCGTGGGCTCGATCCTCAACACGCTGATCGGCATGGGGATGTTCGGCATCCTCGCCGGGCTGCCCCTCTACCTGCAGCTGGTGAAGGGCGCCACACCGACGCAGGCCGGTCTCATGCTGCTCCCGTTGACCGCAGGCATCATGTCCGGGTCGATCATCTCGGGCCAGCTGATCTCTCGCACAGGGCGTTACAGGATCTTCCCCGTCATCGGGTCGGTGCTGCTGGTGCTCGGCGCCCTCGGGTTCACGCAGATCGGCGTCGACACCGAGATGCTCCGGGTCAGCCTCGTGATGGGGGTCTTCGGCCTCGGGCTCGGCGGGAACATGCAGCCCCTGATCCTGGCCGTGCAGAACGCCGTGTCGCCGCGCGAGATGGGTGTGGCGACGTCCTCGGCGACGTTCTTCCGCCAGGTCGGCGGCACGCTCGGAACCGCGGTCTTCCTGTCGATCCTGTTCTCGACCGCCGGTGACAACATCCAGAGGGCGTTCTCCCAGATCGCTCCGACTCCTGCCTTCCAGGCGGCCCTGAACGACCCCGCCGTGCAGGCCGACCCCGCCAACGCGACCGTCCTCGACCTCGTGCGGAGCGCCTCGCCTGGCGGCACCCCCTCGATCCCGTCCGGTGTCCTGGACGACTCGTCGTTCCTCACGTCGATGGACCCTCGGCTGGCGCGGCCCTTCCTCGTCGGGTTCGCGGACTCCATGGACCTGATGTTCATGGTGGCGACCGCGATCCTGGCCCTGACGCTCGTGGTCGTCCTGTTCCTCCCCGAGGTGCCGCTGCGCACGACGTCGGGACTGGACGCGGCGCGCGACGAGCGCGAGGCCGAGCTGATCGGGCTGACCGGTGCGGCACCTCAGGACCAGACGGGCGAGCTGGGTGCACCGGGAGCGGTCTCGGACGCCAGCCCGGTCAAGGGGCCGGTCAGCGGCAGCAGCGGGGACGGCACCTCGGACGGGCCCGACACCCTCAGCAGCGCGAGCGCCACACCGGGGAGGCCGGTGTAGAGACCGGCGTCAGCCGGCATCCCGGCGACCCCCGACGGCCACCCTCGGGGGTCGCCGGCCGCCTGAAGCAGGTCCTCGGCGTACCAGCGCGCCGTCTCGCGGTGCTCGGGCACGTCCAGCTCGTCGGCGGCCAGCGCCAGCAGGTCGAGGGCGCCGCTGACCCCGTGGCACAACGAGACCGCGACACCGTCCGGCCCCTGTCGCGTCCACCCGGTGCGGTACCCCGCGTCCAGGTCGCGCACGGCGAGACGCAGGGACGCGTCGACGTCAGCCCGCAGGGACTCGAGCGGAGTCCGCAGCGTCAGGCGCCCGCTCCGGACCAGGGCCATCAGGCGGAGCCGGACGGCGCCGATCCCGGAGCCTCCGAGGCACCAGGACGACGAACCGCCCCCGTTCTCGCCGCCCTCGCGAAGGTCCGGCCACCCTGCCGTCCGCGGGTCGAACCACGCGCTCTCCC
The DNA here is from genome assembly GCA_963845675.1 of uncultured Actinomycetota bacterium. Classification (GTDB taxonomy): domain Bacteria; phylum Actinomycetota; class Actinomycetes; order Actinomycetales; family CAWJMD01; genus CAWJMD01. The sequence continues at coordinate 227,679 of CAWJSX010000002.1, forward strand.
AAGCCAGGGCGCCGTCCACCAGCTCCGCCGCCGTACGGGCCGCCTCTCCTGCTCCTTGCGCGGCCCACTCGGCCAGAGCGAGACCGATACCGGTTGTGCCATGGGCGATCCCGCACGACGCGCCCCCTGCGCGGGTCACCGGCGGAGTCGGGTCGCACCAGGTGACGGTGCCCGCGTGCCACTGCGCAGCCGCCACGAGCTCTGCCAGGTGACGACTCCGGCCCGCGGCCGATCGGCCGGGCAGCACGGCGTCGAGGACGGTGGCAGCCAGCAGGTCCCCCGCGGTCCCGGACATGAGGTCGGGCGAGGTCGTCGCACCGTCGGCCCGCGGCACGGGCACGGTCGACGCAGCGGCCCGCGCGGTCTCGTCGACCCGCTTCAGCAGGTGCCGGTCGCGAAGGACCTGGCCCACCTGCTCGGCGGCGACCACCACGCCGTCCGCTCCCGTGAGCAGCCCACCCGCGGGCGCCACGCGCGAGGCGCGGGCGCCCTGCACCACGTCGAGCGCCTGCAGCGTCGCCGCACGGGCCAGGTCGGCCAGGTCGTCACGTCCCAGCGCCCTCGCGAGGTGGGCGCACGCCCAGGCCGTGCCCGCATCGCCGTCGTAGACCATCGGGTCACCGGGACGGGCGGTCACCCGTCCGTCGTCACCGGGTCGCCACCGGGCCCAGGTCGCCCGGTCTCCCACGCGCAGCGCCGTCTCGGCCACGACGTCCGCGATGCCTCCCACCGTCTCGAGCAGGCGGTCGGCGACGGACCCCGTCCGCTGGGCGGGGACCGCCGTCAGGTCCACCACGTGTCCCATGGGACCTCCTCCTCCGTGACCAGGCCAGGGCTGTCGAGAGCCGCACGGCCGCTCGTGCGCGTCCCCTCCGGCGCCGCGTGGGAGCGGTAGGGGGCCAACGGGTCGACCTCTGCCGCGAGCAGGTGCTCCGCCACCGTGGCGAGCGGGTTCTCCGGGTCGTCGAGTACGGCGGCCGCGATAGCCGCGCAACGGTGCTCGCCGAAGCTCTCCTCGCCGTCGGGGTCCTCGGCGACGGCCGCGCCTCGGGCGATCGAGAGGCTGAGCGGTGGCTGAGCAGGACGCAGGGATCCCGCGAGACCGGCTACGAGGGGACGCATCTCGCTCGCGCACGGCCACGAGCACTCGCGTGGCAGGTACAGCACGACAGCGTCGGCGCGCTGGTAGGCCCTGGGATCCGTGGCCGCCTTGAGCATCCACGGACGGTCCCAGGCGAGGGTCGCCGACGTCACGGCGGCGACCACGTCCGCGGCCGCGTCAACGTAGGGGGCGAGGTACAGCCGCAGTAGCGGGACCTGCGTCCCCGTGCCGGCCATCGACCCGTCACGCCGGGGCTGCATGACCCACCCGCCGCCCCAGGTGCACCACCACCCGTCGGCCAGCAGGTCCTGGCGGCTGCAGACCCGCAAGGCGTCGCCGGCGGAGGGCACGAGGCCCGCCGTCCGCGGGTCCTCGGCGACCCAGTCGCCACGTCCGACCACACGGCGGTCGCGCCTGGTGCGTCCGCGCTCGGCGACGACGACCGAACCGGCGACGGCACGATGTGTGCGCCAGTCACCGCGCCACTGCCGCGATCCCGCGTGCGCGGTGCGCAGCAGCCCGGGCAGCGGGGGACAGCTCGGCGAGAGGCGACCACAGTCGGGCCCGACGGGCGCCGCGTACCACACCCGGTAGAGGCGCTCAGCCAGAACGGTTCTCGCGTCCGGAGCACCCAGGTCGATGGACGCGGCCAGACGCACTGCGGCGTCCACCCCGGCGGCGAGCGATCCCGTGGTCACGACGTCTCCCCAGCGTCGAGGACGGGCCGGCCCACCGCCGGGATGGGGTCGAAGGGGGCCGCGACGAGGGCCTCGGACCGGTCGAGGGCCCTCAGCGCGCGCGGCCCGGCCGGGGTGTCCCAGCCCCGTTCGGAGTCGGTGCCGGCGTGGCGGACGGCCGACAGCAGGGCGCGCACCGCCAGGTAGCGGGAGTCCGGGCGTCCGGGACCGCCGGCCGCGCGGTAGGCCGCCAGCAGCTGCTCGCGGTGCGCGGCGGCCCGGTCCGGGTCAGGGGTCACCACGTCGATCCCGTCCAGGGCCGTGGCGAGGTCCCAGTCGGGGTCGCCCAGCCCCGCGTGCTCGAGGTCGATGAGCACGACCGTGCCGCCCCGGGACCGCAGATCGTCGCCTTTCTGCGGTCGGGAGGGCCCTTCCGACCGCAGAAAGCGGACGATCTGCGAGTTCGGGTGGGTCGGGGAGTTCGGCGAGGTCCGGCACGCGATCGCGTTCGCCGGCGACGCGTCCCCGTGCATCCAGCCGGTGCGACGCCACGAGCCCGCGAGCTCCGTCAGCGTGTCGGCGAGTGCGGGTCGTGCCAGCGCCTGCGCCAGCACCTCACGGACCGCCACCGGCGCCGACCTGCCACCGAGGTGCCCAGGTGCGACGCCGGGGTGCGCCAGCAGCCAGGGCAACGGCGCCACCGGCTCACCGCCCTGCACGGGGTGGGTGTGCAGGGCGGCGAGGGTGGCCCCCCACGCGGCGAACGGCTCCCCCGAGACGCCGGCGGCCCCCAGGCTCGCCAGCACCTCGCCGTCCACCGCCATGGTCCAGAGCTGGCGCGGCGACGTCTCCCCCTCGTCGTCGAGCAGCTCCGGGGTGAGGCCCGAGCCGGACAGGAGGCGCAACGCCTCCCGCTCGGCGCGGACCGGGTCGTCGCCGTCGAGCACCGAGACGGTGCCCGGCGTCTTGACGACGGCTGACGCCTCGCCCCCCGTCCCCACCACGTGGACGCGGTGGGAGCCCGAGGCGTCGCGCACCCACGCCCGCCCCGCCAGCACGTCGTCGGCCCGGAGCACACCGCGTGCCAGCGCCTGCGCCAGCGTGTCGGTCGCACTGAGCACGTCGGCCCCCGCCACCACGGTGGGACGGGTCAGCAGCGTGCTGCTGCCCGTGTCCCGATCGGGTGTGCTGGCCGCGACGACGTCGTCGGCGGGACGGACGAGGGTGCCGGGCATCTCAGGTCCCCGAGCCCGTGTCCTCGTCGCCGTCCTCGCCGAGGGCGTGCATCTCCTCGTAGGCGGCGGCGTAACCCGTCCAGAACGACTCCTCGAGGTCCTGCTCGGCGCCGTACTTCGACGCCGGCCCCTCCCCTGGACGACGGAAGCGCGGGTTCTCCCACGGAGGGCGCGGCGGCCAGTCCGGGATCTCCGGACCCACGCACAGGATGCGGATGCGCGTGCGCAGGTCGAAGCAGTCCAGCGTGAACCGCGTCCGCACGATGTCGCAGTGACGCGGCACACGCGTGACCAGCTCGAAGCAGCTGACCGCGAGCCGGGTCTTCAGCGGTGGACACGCCAACCCGGCCCTCGTGACCGGCGGCACGGGCGTGACGCAGAGGTTCACGCCCAGCTCGTTGAGGACCGCCGCGATGGGGTTCGCGAACGTCACCGACCCGTCGGTCGCACCGGCGAACAGCAGGCCGACGACGCGTTCGTCGTCGTCCACCACCACCGACCCCGAGTCACCCCGGTCCGAGAAGCGAGGGCCGCCTGCCGGGCGGTCGACGCGGATCTGGTGACGCAGGGTCCGGGTGCCGAGCCCGTCGCCGTAGGGGATCGACACGGTCACGTCGACCGACCCCACCGTGCCGTGCGTGAGGTTCGTGGTGCGACCCCGCTTGTGGACAGACATCCCGATCGCCGCCGCGCGAGAGCCCGTGATGCGGCCGATGTCGACCACGTCGCACTCGGACGCGACACCCGTGTCGATCGAGACCACGGAGCCGTCCACGTTGTCCGACAGGACGGCGCGCGAGAGCCGCCCGAAGGGGGCGGCGGCGCTGCCGTCGGGGTGACCCGGCTGCACCATGACGTCGCCGACCGACCAGCCGGTGTTCACGGCCGCCACGTGGAAGTTCGTCATCGCCATCCGCGCGCCGGTCGCCCGGTCCTCGACCATCGCGCCGAGCGTGCCGACCGACCGGTACCACCCGGGGGCCGGGGCCTCGGGCGGCTCCAGCCAGAAGGAGCGGTCCGGACCCATGCTGATGCCGCCTCGCAGCGGCCGGTAGCTGCCCGGGTCGAGCTGGAGCTCGACGTCGTCGGCGACGCGCACCAGCGCCGTCTGCAGCTCGATGTCGATCTCGACCACGTCCGTCGGTACGCCGTCGATCTCCGCCGGAATGCGCTGCGCCTTGGACAGGCTCGACACCGGCTTCTTCTTCTGGACGTAGACGACGATGGACGGCTGCCCCGTGGGCTCACCGCCCGACACCTTCTCCCCGATGTCGACGGCGACGATCCCCTCGCGAGCGATCAGGTCGTCCTCGACGTTCTCCTTGACGGGCCTGATCCGGTCCGCCTCTCCTCCACTGACTGCCATCTCGTGCCTCCTCGGGCGCTCGCACCAGGCTGCTTGTCCGGTGCCGTGCAGCGTGAGGAGTCGTGGTCGGACGCGCTGATACGCCCAGGTCCGCGACGACCGCGGAGTCGCGCGACCTGTGAGGTATCAGCCGGCCGGCGCGCGCCTCCTGTTGTCGTCAGAGCACGAGCCCGGAGGACTACCGGCTCCCGTCCGCCCGCCCTAGGCTGGCGCGTTCGGGGCAGTCACCCGATCACCGCGAGGAGCTGCCAAGGTGAGCGACACCAGCTGGAGCCGGACCCCTGGAGCGGCCGACGAGGGCCCTGGAGAGCCGGATCCACTCGGCCGACGTCCCCTGCCTCCGCTGCGGGTGCTCGCCCGCCACGGGGCGAGGGTGCTCGACCCCCTCACCGCCGTGCGGCTCCCCGGGCAGCCCGCGCCACGACCCACCGCCTACCGCGCCGACCGCGTGGTCGTGGCCGCCGGGCCGTTGAACGAGAAGGCCACGCGCCTGCTGCACGAGGCGGCGTCCGAGGCCGGCCTCGTCGCGACGGAGGACAAGCGGGGCGGGACCCTCGCCCGGCTCCTCGACGACCCCGGGCACCAGCGCACGCCACGCGTCCTCACCCTGGAACCCGACCCCAGCCCCGCCGACTCCACCCGACCCCTCGCCCCAGCCGACGCCTGGACCGTCCTGCAGCGCGCGCGGGCGATGGCCGACGGCGACCGCGGGCTCGAGCGAGCCATGGGCCTCGACCACGTGCTGATGGGAACGGACCCCGACGTCGGAGGGGCTCCCTTCACGGAGGGCCACGGCGTGGAGGGTGAGCCCTTCACTGAGGGCCACGGGACGAGCGACTACGGACGCGCGGGATCCGGTGGGAGGCAACCGGTCTCGTGGATCGGGACCGCGCCCGCCCGGACCCCTGACAGTGCGCTGGCGGACCGACGCCCGGTGCTCGCCGTGCTCGACACCGGCTGCGGCCGTCACCCGTGGCTCGACGACGTGGTCCGGACGGACGTGGCGGTAAGCGGTGTGCCGGCAGGCCACACGGACCCGGCGACCGACCCGGAGGTCTCCGGAGACCTCACCGGCCCGCTCGACGCCGCACTCGACAGCCACAGCGGGCACGGGACGTTCATCTGCGGTCTGCTGCACCAGCTCTGTCCGGACGCCGACCTGCTCGCGGTGCGCGTGATGGCGTCCGACGGAGTCGTCCTCGAGGGAGACCTTCTGCACGCGCTGGCGGTGCTGCGGGCCGGGGTCGACCGGTGGCACGACACGGCCGGGAGCGAGGGGTTCGCCGTCGACGTGGTCGTCCTCTCCCTCGGCTACTACCACGAGGAGCCGGACGACGCCGCCCTGGACACGCCCCTGCTGGCAGAGCTGACAGCTCTCGGCGAGCTCGGCGTCGCCGTGGTCGCAGCCGCCGGGAACGGCGCGACAGCGGAGCGCATGTACCCCGCGGCGTTCGCGCCCCACCCCGGTGGGCCCGTCACCACGTCGAGCCCGGGATGCGTCCCCGTGACGAGCGTCGCCGCTACGAACCCCGACGGGACGGTGGCGCTCTTCAGCAACGCCGGCGCCTGGATCAGCTGCTGGCACCCAGGCGCAGCCCTGGTGAGCACCATGCCGCCGTCGTTCCGGGGCGGTCGCCAGCCCTCGGTGGCCTTCGACGCACCCGACGGGACGCGACGGGCCAGCCTCGACCCGGACGACTTCGGGTCCGGGTTCGGGGTGTGGAGCGGCACGAGCTTCGCCGGCCCCGTGATGGCCGGGCGCCTGGCGCAGCGGGTCGCGGCGAAGGGTCCGGCCGGCCCGGCGGCCCGGTCACGAGGGGCCTCCGACGCCGCTGACGCGATGGCGGCGCTCGTCTCCGACCTGGTCGGCGAGTTCTCACGACCGGGGCAGACGGGGTGAGCGACGTGCCCACGAGCCCGAGCACGGGTCACCCGGCGGTTCCCCGGCAGGTCTCCGAGGGAGGCGGCGACGGGTCGCCTCCCTCCGACCGGGGCGTCTCGGACGGGTCGCGCTCGCCCACGGCCGACGTGGCGCGGATCGCGTTCTCGACGTGGCTGGCCGGCGACGAGACCGGGCTGGAGCGGCTGATCCGGCAGCTGACGCCGCTGCTCTGGCAGCTGGCACGGTCGTACCGGCTGGACGAGGCCGCGGCGGAGGACGCCGTCCAGGCGACGTGGCTCGCGCTGGTCCGGAACCGCGACCAGGTGCGGGACCCGCAGGCGGTGCTGAGGTGGCTGAGCGTCACCGTCCGGAGGGAGGCCGCGAGAGCGGCGAGGACGTCCGGCCGTGCGGCACCGGTGGAGGACGAGGTCATCGCCGCCGCCCTCGACCCCGCGCCGGGTGTGGAGGCCGAGGTGATGGACCGCGACACCCGCGAGGTGCTGTGGCGCCACGTGCACGAGCTGTCCGAGCGGTGCCAGCGCCTGCTGCGCGTGCTGGCGTTCAGCGACCGACCCGACTACCGGTCGCTGTCAGCCGAGCTCGACATGCCGGTCGGCAGCATCGGGCCGACCCGAGGGCGCTGCCTGGAGAAGCTGCGCGCCGCGTGCCTCGCGGACTCCGCCTGGGGCCTGTCGTGAACGGCAACCGGCTGCCCCTCAGCGACGACGAGCTCGTCGAGGCGCTGCGCGGGGAGTGGGAGCGTCGCGACCGCCCGCCGAGGGACCTCGTCGAGCGGGTCCTGTTCGCGGTGGCGCTCGAAGGCCTCGAGGCCGAGGTCGCCGTGCTGGCGGAGGACCTGCTCGAGCCCCTCGGGGCGCGGTCCGCCGAGCCGGCTCGCACACTCACGTTCACCAGCGAGCACGCCAGCGTGATGGTCACGCTGACGCCACGCGACGGCGGCCGCTTCCGCATCGACGGGTGGGTGGCCCCCGCCTCCCGCGGGCACGTCGAGCTACGCCGCTCGGAGCACGAGGAGGCGACCGAGCGCACGACGGTCGACGCCCAAGGGCGGTTCGCGCTCGACGACGTGCACGGGGGGATGGTGCAGCTGATCTTCGTGCCCGAGGCCGGCGGTCCGTTGGAGCGACCGGTGGCGGCTCCGCCCGTTCGGCTCTGACGCAGCCGGATGCCCCTGCTCCGCAGGCGTGATCCACGGCGATGCCCAGGTGGACGCCCGGTTACGGCTGGTACCTGCGGGTTTCCGGCCCTGCCGCCGCAGGGTCGGGTGCGGCAGAGTAGGGCGGGTGTCCGCTGACGCGGCCTCCTTGTGGCAGCGAGCGGTGGCAGCGAGCGCCCGGGGCAGGCCGGTGACCGCTGTCCGGCTCCTCGAACAGGCTCTGACCGTCGAGGAGTGGCCGGACCCGCACCTGCGCGGTCGCGTCCTGATCACCTTGGCCAACGCGCGCAGCGAGATCGACGGGGTCACGGCCGGGCTCGGCGTCCTCGACCAGGTGGCCGACCCGGACGACCCGACCTGGGCTCACCGGGGTCTGTGGCACGGGCAGCGCGGGCCTCCTGCTGCTGCGGGCGGGGCGTCTGGACGAGGCCGACGAGCACCTCGGCCGCGCCGCGCGGCTGATGGGGCCGGAGGAGCCGACCGAGCTGGTGCGGGTGCTGATGAACCGCGGGGTCCTGGCCCTTCGGCGTGGCCAGCTCGACCGCGCGGAGTCAGACTTCCGCCGGTCGCTCGAGGTCGCCCGCGAGGCGGGGCAGTCGGTCCAGGCGGCGAAGGCCACGGGGAACCTGGCCTACCTCGCCTACGTGAGCGGCGACGTGCCCCGCGCCCTGCGTCTCATCGACGAGGCCAGCGTCGTGCTGTCGGCCGAGTCCCGTCCGCTCGCCGCCGTGGCGGCCGTCGACCGGTCCCGCTCACTGATCGCGGCCGGACTGCTCCGCGAGGCGTCCGAGACGCTGCACGACGCGGCTCCCCTGCTGGGGCGCGCCGGGCTGCGCCAGGACCAGGCGGAGGCGGAGCTCGCCGGGGCAGAGGTCGCACGGCTCCAGGGCGACACCTCGGGCGCACGGCGCCTGGCTCACCGGGCCATGAGCAGGTTCGAGGAGCGGGGCGCCACCGGTTGGTCGCTGCTGGCCCAGCTGGAGCTCGCGCGCCTTGACGTGTCCGGTCCGCCGGCCGCCGCGACGTCGGCGGCCATGACCGCAGCCGTGCTGCGGCCGCGTCTGCGCGCCCTCGGTTTGATTGAGGAGGCCCACGTCGCCCACCTCCTCCAGATCGCCGGGCTGCTGGCAGGGGGCGACCTCGAGTCGGCACGCGTGGTCGCCGGTCGGGACGCGTGGACCGTGACGCGCTCCCGCTCGGGTGCCCGGATCGGCACCCGGATGCTGGCGCACGAGACGCGTGCGGCGCTCATCCAGGCGAGCGCGGGACCCGCTGAGGCGCAGCGCGTCCGGGAGCGTGGCCTGCGCGACCTCGCCACCTGGCAGTCACGCCTGGGAAGCCTCGATTTGCTGACCGCGGCCACGTCCATCGGGGCACGCCTGGCCCGGGACGGCCTGGCCGAGGCCCTGCGTGACGGCCGGCTCCCCGGCGTCTTCGCCTGGTCGGAACGCGTCCGCGCCACCAGCGCGCGCATCGTGCCGGTCCGTCCTCCCGCCGACCCGCAGGCCTCGGCCCTGCTGGCACGCCTGAGGCAGCTGCGGGCAGCCGAGCGCGAGCAGCGCCTCGGAGGTGGACAGGTCGACCCGGAGCTCCGGCACGAGAGCCGGCGCCTGGAGCAGGAGGTGCGCCAGCGCTCGTGGCGGCAGGTGGGACGGGAGCAGGTGGTCGAACCGGTCGGGCTCGAGACGGTGCGAGCCCAGCTCGGACCCGACGCCACCCTCGTGTCGCTGATGTCCGTCGGCAACCGGGTGCACGCCCTGACCCTCACGGCGAAGCGGGCCGAGGTGCGGCCGGTCGGCTCGGTCACGGCGTTCCGCGAGGCGGTCTTCCGCGTCCGGGCCGACCTGGACGTGCTGGCCGGACGCGTCATGCCGGCGGCGATGCGCGCATCGGTGCTCGGCTCGCTCCGGACCGGGTTGGACGCGCTGGCGCCGCTCGCCGCGACGCGGGTGCGCGGTGACGACCTCGGCGGACCGGTGGTGCTCGTGCCCGCCGGCCTCACCGCCCAGGTCCCCTGGACCCTGCTGCCGGCGCTGCGGGGACGCCCGACGTGCGTCGTGCCGTCCGCGACGTGGTGGACGACCGCCCGAGCCCGGGCCCTGGCGGCCCAGGACACCGAGAACGCCCACGGCAGAGAGGTGTTCGTGGCCGGACCCGAGGTCACGCGGGCGGTGAGCGAGGTGACCACCTGCGCGGCAGGCGCGCGCGAGGGCACGACGGTCGTGCTCACCGGACCGGCCGCCACCGCCGAGACGACGCTCGCCGCGATGGACGGGGCCACCGTGCTGCACGTCGCGGCCCACGGGCGCCACGAGCCCGACAACCCGTTGTTCTCCTCACTCGGGCTGGCGGACGGGTGGCTGTTCGGCCACGACCTCGACGCCGTCGAGACCCTGCCCCGTCAGGTGGTGCTCTCCGCGTGCGAGACGGGGGTCGCGAGCATGCGCCCGGGCGACGAGGCGCTCGGGATGACCGCCGCGTTCCTGCACGGGGGGTGCCGCACGGTCGTCGGGTCCGTCGCACGGGTCGGCGACGCCGCAGCCGAGTGCCTGGCCGTCGAGCACCACCGCGGGCTGCGCGCCGGTCTTCCGCCGGCGAGGGCGCTCGCCGCCGCACTGGAGACGCTCGACCGGTCGGGGGGCGACCTCGGCGTCGCGCCCACGGTCTGCTTCGGGCTGGGCTGGTAGCGGACGCCGGTCCGGCCGCAGGTGAGAAGTGGGGCAGGCGCACGCGCGCGCTGCCCCACAACTCACATCTCGTCGGACGGCCGACCTGCGGGTCGCCGCCCTGTCTCGCGCGTCAGCCCCAGACGAGCGCCTGCTCGGGACGCTCGAGCATCGCGGCCACGTCGGCCAGCATGCGCGAGCCGAGGTCGCCGTCGACCAGACGGTGGTCGAAGGAGAGCGTGAGCTGCATGACCTGGCGCACCGCCAGCTCGCCGTCGACCACCCACGGCATCGGGCGCACCTGGCCCATGCACAGGATCGCCGCCTCGCCGGGGTTGAGGATCGGTGTGCCGCCGTCGACGCCGAAGACGCCCACGTTGGTGATCGAGATGGTGCCCGCCGGACATGTCGGCCGGCGAGGTCCGTCCCTCACGTGCGGTGTCGGTCAGGGCCTTGAGCTCGCCTGCGAGGCCCGCCAGGTCGAGCCGGTCCGCGTCCTTGATGTTCGGGACCACGAGCCCGCGCGGGGTGGCCGCGGCGATCCCGAGGTTCACGTAGCGCTTGGTGACGATCTCCTGCGCGGCGTCGTCCCACGTGGCGTTGATGCCCGGGTTGCGGCGGACCGCGATGAGCAGCGCCTTGGCGACGATCGTGAGCGGCGAGATCCGCAGGCCCTCGAGCTCGCGGGACGTCTTGAGACGGGCGACGAGCTCCATCGTGCGGGTCACGTCGACCGTGACCCACTCGGTGACGTGCGGGGCGGTGAACGCCGAGCGCACCATCGCCTCGGCGGTCATCTTGCGGACGCCCTTGATCGGGGTCCGCACCTCGCGCTCGGTGTCGACCGCCGACGCGGCCGTCTCCTGGCTCGCGGGGGCCTGAGCCTGCGCGCCGCCCTCGGCGAGCGCCATCACGTCCTCACGCGTGACCGTGCCGTTCGGGCCCGACGCGGCGGCCTGCGACAGGTCCACGCCGAGGTCACGGGCGAGCTTGCGCACCGGCGGCTTCGCCAGCACGCGGGACCCGTTCGACGGCGCGGGCGCGGGCTCGAGCCGACCGACCGACGGCAGGCTCGCTCCCGGCTTCGGCGAGGCGGGCACCGGCGTGACCCGGTTCGGCTCGCGCGGCGGGGACACCGGCGTGGCCACCGGACGGTCGGTGCTGAAGGCCGACTGCAGGTTGGGAGCGGCCTGTGTGGCCTCGTCGCTGCGGCCCGACGGGCTGCCACCGCGACGCGGTCGGCGCTTGGCCTCCGTGGTGCGCGGGCCGTAGCCGACGAGCACGGACGTGCGACCACCCGGGGCTTCGCCGCCGATCAGGCCCGGCTCGACGAAGCCCTCGTCCGGCGGGGACGGCACCATCTCCTCGCCGGGACCGCCCACCTCCGGGCGCTCATCGGCGGACTCCTGAGCGGGAACGTCCCCGGCGAGCGTGCCGGACGCGCCCGCTCCGCTGTCACCGGTGTCACCGGAGGGCTCGCCGTCCGGGTCGATGTCGATCGAGATGATCGGTGTGCCGACGTCGGCGGTGACGCCTTCCTCGACGTGGATCGCGACGACGAGACCCGCGAACGGGCAGGGCAGCTCGACGAGCGACTTGGCGGTCTCGATGTCGACGATCGGCTGGTTCACCGTGACGGTGTCACCGACCGCGACCTTCCACGAGACGATCTCGGCCTCGGTCAGACCCTCGGCGGGGTCGGGCAGGAGGAACTGCTTGATCTGCGGCATGTCTGGTCCCTTCCCGCTCAGAACGCGAGCGAGCGGTCGACGGCGTCGAGCACCCGGTCGAGGTCCGGCAGGTACTCCTCCTCCAGGCGGCTGGCCGGGTACGGCATGTGGAACCCGCCCACGCGCAGCACCGGCGCCTCCATGGCGTAGAAGCAGCGCTCGGTGATCCGGGCGGCGAGCTCGGAGCCCATGCCCAGGAACACCGGGGCCTCGTGGACCGTGACGAGCCGGCCGGTCTTGAGCACTGACGCCTCGAGCGTGTCCATGTCGAGCGGCGACAGACTGCGCAGGTCGATGACCTCGATCGAGATGCCGTCCTCGGCAGCGGCCTTCGCCGCGGCGAGGGACGTGGTCACCATCGGGCCGTAGGCCGCGACGGTCACGTGCTCGCCCTCGCGGACGACGCGCGCCTGGTGCAGCGGGATCGGCGTGGCGGCCGTGTCGATGTCGCCCTTCTCCCAGTAGCGCCGCTTCGGCTCGAAGAACAGCACCGGGTCCTCGGACGCGATGGCCTGCTGGATCATCCAGTAGGCGTCGTGGGGGTTCGAGCACGACACGACCCGCAGGCCCGCGGTGTGCGCGAAGTACGCCTCGGGGCTCTCGGAGTGGTGCTCGACCGCGCCGATGCCGCCGCCGAAGGGGACGCGCACGACGACCGGCATCTTCACCTGGCCGCTGGAGCGGTTACCCATCTTCGCCAGCTGCGTGACGATCTGGTCGTAGGCCGGGTAGATGAAGCCGTCGAACTGGATCTCGCACACCGGCCGGTACCCGCGCAGGGCCAGGCCGATCGCGGTGCCGAGGATGCCGGACTCCGCGAGCGGCGTGTCGATCACGCGGTCCTCGCCGAAGTCCTTCTGCAGGCCGTCGGTGACGCGGAAGACACCGCCGAGCTTGCCGACGTCCTCGCCCATGATGAGGACCTTCGGCTCGGCCTCCATCGCCGCGCGCAGACCCATCGTGATGCCCTTGGCGATGCTGCTGGGGACGACGGTCGACGGGGCCTCGGGGTTGCTGCTGAGGTCGGTGCTCATCGCGACGCCTCCTGGTCCTCGAACGACGCGTGGTACTGGGCGAACCACGCCCGCTCCTCGTCCACCAGGGGGTGGGGCTCCGAGTACGCGTGGTCGAACATGCTCAGCGGGTCTGGCTTGTCCAGGGCCAGGCAGCCCGAGCGGACGTGGGCGGCCAGGGCGTCGGCCTCGGCCGCGATCTCGTCGAAGTAGCCCTGGTCGGCGTCGCCGTTGCGTGCCAGGTACGCCTTCAGGCGCGCGATCGGGTCCTTGAGCTTCCACTCCTCGACCTCGGCCTCGATGCGGTAGCGCGTCGGGTCGTCGGACGTGGTGTGGGCGCCCATCCGGTAGGTGAACGCCTCGATCAGCGTCGGGCCCTCGCCGTTCCGCGCGCGGTTCAGGGCGGCCGTCGTCACCGCGTACGTGGCGAGCACGTCGTTGCCGTCCACGCGCACACCGGGGAAGCCGAAGCCGCGGGCGCGCTGGTAGAGCGGGATGCGCGTCTGGCGCTCGTTCGGCTCCGAGATCGCCCACTGGTTGTTCTGGCAGAAGAACACCACCGGGGCGTTGAAGACGCTGGCGAAGACGAACGCCTCGTTGACGTCACCCTGCGCGCTGGCGCCGTCGCCGAAGTAGGCGAGCGCCGCGCTGTCGCGGTCCGGGTCGCCGGTGCCCACGTCGCCGTCGCGCTGGATGCCCATCGCGTAGCCGGTGGCGTGCAGCGTCTGCGAGCCGATCACGATCGTGTAGAGCTGGAAGTTGTTGGCGTGGGGGTCCCAGCCACCGAGGTTCACGCCGCGGTACAGGCCGAGCAGCGTGACCGGGTCGACGTCGCGGCACCAGGCCACGCCGTGCTCGCGGTACGTGGGGAAGACGAAGTCCTGCTTGCGTGTCGCCCGACCGGAGCCGATCTGGGCGGCCTCCTGGCCGAGCAGGCTGACCCAGATGCCCAGCTCGCCCTGACGCTGCAGTGCCGTGGCCTCCGCGTCGAAGCGGCGCACCAGCACGAGGTCGCGGTAGAAGCCGCGCAGGTCCTCGGCCGTGAGGTGCTCGACCAGCGGGGAGTACTCGGGGTTGTCGACGCGCTCGCCCTCGGGCGTGAGCAGCTGGACCAGGTCCGGTCCGCCGTCGAGGCGGGAACGGCCGGGGCCGACAGCGGTGTCGGTCACAGGATCTCCTTCGTCGTGGCCGCCGCCGGGGGTCGCCCGACGCTCGGTCCGAGCTTCAGCGGCGCCCCGGGGGTGGGGGGCGTCGTCGCGACGTGCTCGCCGTCACATCGTCGACACCGTATCGCGCTCCGGACGTGGTCCTCACCGGTCATAGGGCCCGTCCGCACCGCGCCCACGCTCAGACCGGGACGGTGCGCCCGCACACCTCGATCAGCCGGTCGTTCGCCTCGGTCTCGCCGATCGTGCACCGCACGCCGTCGCCGTCGAACGGCCGCACGCTGAGACCGACGGAGACGCACTCGGCGGCGAACTCGACGGCCCGGTCGCCGAGCGGCAGCCACACGAAGTTGGCCTCGGTGTCGGGCACGGTCCACCCCTGCCCGCGCAGCGTGTCGACCACGCGCGTGCGCTCGCCGACCAGCGCCACGACACGCTCCAGCAGCTCGGGCTCGGCGCCCAGCGACGCCACCGCCGCGTCCTGGGCGACGGTCGACACCCCGAACGGGACGGCGGTCTTGCGCAGGGCCTCCGCGACCGGCCGGTGCGCGACCGCGTAGCCGACGCGGAGGCCGGCGAGACCGTAGGCCTTCGAGAACGTGCGCAGCACGGCCACGTTGGGGCGGGCGCGGTGCACGGCGATCGCGTCAGGTGCCTTCGGGTCGCGCACGAACTCGCGGTAGGCCTCGTCGATCACCACGAGCACGTCGTCGGGGACCCGGTCGAGGAACGCGTCGAGCTCGTCGGCGTGCACGACCGGCCCGGTGGGGTTGTTCGGGGTGCAGACCAGGACGAGGCGGGTCCGGTCGGTGATGGCGTCCGCCATCGCGTCGAGGTCGTGCCGGGCCTCGGCGGTGAGCGGCACCGGGACGCCCCTGGCGCCGCTGATGCCCACGATGATCGGGTAGGCCTCGAAGGAGCGCCACGCGTAGACGACCTCGTCGCCGTCCGCGCACGTCGCCTGGACGATCTGGCCCAGCACGCCGACGCTGCCGGTCCCGGTGGCGACGCGGTCCTCGTCGACGCCCACGTACTCCGCGATCGCCCGGGTGAGCTCGCTGACGGCCATGTCGGGGTACCGGTTCATGTGGGCGGCCGCGCGTTCCACCACCTCGAGCACCGAGGGCAGGGGCGGGTACGGGTTCTCGTTCGAGCTGATCTTGTACGCGGTCACCCCCTCCACAGGCCCGGCCGGCTTGCCCGGCTTGTACGAGGGCACGGCGTCGAGGGCGGCGCGCAGGCGCGGGCCGGAGGGCCGCTCGGTGGAGCCGGCGGGCGAGGTGCTGGTGGCGCTGTCGTCCATGGCCGCAGCCTAGGCGCACCGTCCGGGCGGCCGAGGTGCGGCGCCCTGCCGCGTGGGTCAGGCTCTGGGGGACGACGAGCACCCGCCGTCGTCCCGGGCCGCACCCCCACCGAGGAGCCGCCGTGCGCGTCGCCGTTGCCGGAGCAACCGGTTTCGTCGGCCGCCGCCTCACGACGGCCCTGGTCGCGGACGGGCACGACGTGGTCGCGCTCACGCGACGTCCGGACGAGTACGTCGGTGCGGGTACGCCGGTGGCGGCGGACGTCGACGAACCCGGCACGGTCCGGCGCGCGATGGCGGGCTGCGACGTCGCGTACTACCTCGTCCACCGCCTCGGCCTGGCCGAGGTCGTGGAGCGCGAGAGGCGTTCCGCGAGCGCGTTCGGCGTGGCAGCGTGGGAGGCCGGCGTCCGCCGGATCGTCTCGGTCGGGGGGCTCGTCCCGCGCGCGGCGGTCACGGACCCTCGCTGCCTCTCCCCCCACCTGCGCGGGCGTCTCCTCTCCGAGAGCGCGCTCGCCTCGGGCGGCGTCTCGGTCACCGCCCTGCGCGCCAGCATCGTCCTCGGGGCCGGGAGCGCGGCCTGGGAGATGATGCGCCAGCTCTCCGCGAGCCTCCCGCTGCTGGTCAGCCCCCTGCGGTCCCGGACGCCGTGCCAGCCCATCGCGGCGACCGACCTGGTCGGGTACCTGCTGGACGTCCTCGCCGACGTCGCCGGCCCCGCTCGGCTCGCTGACCGGGTCCTCGAGGTGGCAGGGCCGACGGTCGTCAGCTACCACGAGCTGTTCCGGCGGGTGGCGCTCGCGCACGGTCACCGCGCGGTCGTGGTCGAGGTCCCGGCCGTCGGCGTCGCGGCCGAGCGGGCCGCGGTGGCCGCCCTGACCGACGTCGACCCGCTCGTCGCCGCCGACCTGCTCGAGTCGCTGGACCACCCCGCCGTCGTCGAGGACTCCGCCGCCCTCGACCTGCTGTCCCGGCGGCCGCGCGGGCTCGACGCGGCCATCGCCCTGGCCGTCGACGAACAGGCCCTCGACGAGCAGCGTGCGCCATGACCGCGGTGCCGTTGGTCGTGCACGGACGCGCCGACCCCGACGAGGTGTGGGAGAGGTACGCGGTCCCGGGCCGGTGGCACGAGTGGTCGCCCCAGATCGGGCACGTCGAGTGCTCGCACGACCGCATCGTCCGCGGGGCGACCGGCACGGTCCACGGCCCGGCCGGGCTCCGCGTCGACTTCACCGTCGACGACGTCGACGAGCGGGCCAGGACCTGGACGTGGACGGTGCACGTCGGACCGGTGCGCCTACGCCTCGACCACGCGCTCGAGGCCCGTCCGGGTGGCGGAACCACCACACGGCTGGTCACGCACGGCCCGCTGCCCGTCGCCCTCGCCTACACGCCGGTCGCCGGTCTCGCGCTGACGCGCCTCGTCCGTCCCTGAGAGCCCGTCCGTCCCGAACCCGAGGTGCGTCGGCCCGCCGCGTGGCAGGGTTGGACCATGCGGTCCTTCGCGATCACGGTGCTGGTGAACGCCCTGGCCATCTGGGTGGCGACCCTGGTGGTGCGGGGCATCACCGTGACCGGTGGTGAGGGTCTCGTCGCGCAGATCGTCACGTTCCTCGTGGTCGGCCTGATCTTCGGGGTCGTCAACGCCGTGGTGAAGCCCATCGTGCGGCTGGTCGCGCTGCCGCTCTACATCCTCACGCTGGGCCTGTTCACGTTCGTGGTGAACGCCTTCATGCTCCAGATCACCTCGTGGGTCTCGCAGGTCACCCCGCTCACGTTCGAGATCGACGACTTCTTCTGGTCGGCGATCTTCGGCGCGGTCGTCGTGACCCTCGTCAGCGTCGTCGTCAACGTCCTCCTGCCGGACGGCAGGGACGACTGACCACGGCAGCTCCCCGCGCGAGGCCCCCGTCAGGCGTGCCGGCGCGACTGCACCACGCGGAACCGTCCCGAGACGTAGTGACCGTCGGTCAGCGTCGCGTTGGCGGCGGGGTTGGCTCCCGTCCCGTGGAAGTCGCTGAACGCCGCGGACTGGTTCACGAACACCTGCCCGGTGAGGTTCATCGACAGGGCGACCCCGGCGTCCAGGGCGGCCTGCTCGGCGGCGTCCAGCACGTCCTCCGACGTCGAGTACACGGACGCCGTCATCGCGCCGTGCTCGCGGACCGTCTCGACGAACAGACGGAGCGACTCGTCGGTGCCGGCCGTGGTGATGAGGAACGCGACGGGTCCGAAGCACTCGGACGTGTAGGCGTCGTCACCGGCCGGGACCTGCACGATCGCGGGCGTGCGGACGGTCGCGTCGGGGAACTCGGGGTGCGTGACCGCGCGTGAGGCCAGCACCGTGGTGCCGAGTGACCCGGCACCGTCGGCGCGGGCGACCACCTCGGGGTTCACCGCCGCGCCCAGCACCTGCACGGCGCGGGCGTCGTCGCCGGTGAGCTTCTGCACTGCGGCGGCGAGCGCCTCGCCGAGCTGCTCCACCGACAGGTGGCCGTCCTCGGTGTCGATGCCGTCCGCCGGGACGTAGATGTTCTGCGGTGCCGTGCACATCTGGCCGGAGTAGAGGCTGAGCGAGAACGCCAGGTTGCCGGTCAGCCCGCGCAGGTCGTCGGTCGAGTCGACGACGACCGTGTTGAGGCCCGCCTTCTCGGTGTAGACGACGGCCTGGTGGACGTTCTCCTCCAACCAACGGCCGAACCCGGGACCGCCCGTGTAGTCGATGATGCCGATGCGCGGGTGCTGGGCCAGCGGCTTGGCGAGGCCCTCCGAGTCCGCCTCGGCGGCCAGTACGATCAGGTTCGGGTCGAAACCGTTCTCCGCCAGCACTTCCCGGGCGGCGTCGACGGTGATGGCCAGCGGCAGCACGGCGCGCGGGTGTGCCTTGGCCACGACGCCGTTGCCGGTCGCCAGCGACGCCAGCAGTCCCGGGTAGGAGTTCCACGTCGGGAACGTGTTGCAGCCGATGACCAGGCCGATGCCACGGCCGACCACGTGGAACCTCTTGGTCATCACCAGCGGGTCACCCTTGCCCGGCTTGGACCACGTGGCTTCGTGCGGCACCCTCTGCTGCTCCGCGAGCGCGTAGGCCACTGCCTCGAGGCCACGGTCCTGCGCGTGGGGCCCGGCGGCCTGGAAGGCCATCACGAACGGCTGACCGGTCGTGTGCATGACGGCGTTCGCCATCTCGAAGCTGCGGGCGTTGATGCGGTCGAGGATCTCGACGCAGACGGCTGCGCGGACGAGCGGGCCGGCGGCGCGCCAGGCGGGTACGGCACCTCCGACGGCCGCGAGCAGGTCGTCCAGGTCCTCGGCGGCGTAGTGCGGGTACTGAACACCGAGCGTCGGCCCGTAGGGCGACACCTCGGACCCCACCCAGTCGCGGGGCGTGGGCTGCGTGGCCAGGGCCTCGTACCGGCCGCCGAGGTGCCCCTCGTAGGCCGACTGCCCGGCACCCGCCGCCTCCTCGCCGTAGACGCGCGGCGAGGGGGACTCCGGGTAGCGGCTGAAGTACTCGCGACTCGCGATGGCGGCGAGCGCCGCGTCCAGGGTCTCCCGGTGGCGGTCGACCAGGGCCTGGTGGGCCTGCGGAACCTGCGAGGAGGAGTCGGGCAGCGTGGGGGTCGGTGAGGTCGTCACGCCTGTCACTGTGCCCGACCAGGCGCGGGCCCGACAATGCGGGTGCCCGTGCACCCCGCCCGGGGAGCACCACGGTCGGCCCGCAGCGATGGCCTCACCGGCCACTCCGCGGTCCTAGACTCCCTCCATGACGGACGCTGCCCCGGCCACCGGCCCTGACGAGGTGATCCTCGCCGACCCGGCCGTCGTCGTCGGCGTCGTCGGCGCCGGGACGATGGGCGCGGGCATCGCCGAGGTCGCGGCCCGGGCCGGTCACCCCGTCCGGCTGCTCGACGCCGCCGAGGGCGCCAGCGAGCGCGGGGTCGCCGGCATCGGCGCCCGGCTCGAGCGTGACGTCACGAAGGGTCGCCTGACCCGCGACGAGGCGGACGGCGTTCTCGCCCGCCTCCAGGCCGTGCGCCAGGTACCCGATCTCGTGGACTGCGGCCTCGTGATCGAGGCCGTCGTGGAGGACCTCGAGGCCAAGCGCTCGTTGCTGTCGTCGCTGCAGGACGTCGTCGCCGAGGGCGCGGTGCTGGCCACCAACACGTCGTCCCTGTCGGTGACGGCCGTGGCCGCCGGCCTGCGCGACCCGTCCCGAGTGGTCGGCCTGCACTTCTTCAACCCCGCACCACGCATGCGCCTGGTGGAGGTCGTCAAGGGCGAGGAGACCGACCCGGCGGTCCTCGATGCAGCCGTCGAGCTGGTCCGGTCCTGGGGCAAGACGCCCGTGCGGTGCACGTCCACCCCGGGTTTCATCGTCAACCGCGTGGCGCGCCCGTTCTACGGCGAGGCCCAGCGTCTGGTCGAGGAGGGCCTCGCGGAGCCGGCCGTGATCGACCGCATCCTCCGCGAGTCCGGCGGCTTCCCGATGGGACCGTTCGAGCTCACCGACCTGGTCGGGCAGGACGTCAACCTCTCCGTCGCCCGCTCCGTGTGGGAGCAGACCTTCCACGATCCGCGCTACGCCCCGACGGTCTTCCAGCAGCGCCTGGTCGAGGCCGGACGGCTGGGTCGCAAGACCCGGCGCGGCGTCTACCGGTACGAGACGGACCCGTCGAACCCGCACGACCCCGCAGCCGGGCCGCGACCGGAGGTGCCGGAGGTGCCGCGCACCCTGCCGCCCAGCTCGGTCCGCTGCATGCTCGGGTGGTCGGTGATGGCACCGCTGTCGGAGCGCATCATGCGGGGCCCGGTCGACGTCACCGTGCTGGGCGACTCGGACTCCGACTGCGCGGACGACGTCGGCCTCCTGCTGCCCTCGGGTGGACGGCTCGTGGAGACCACCGGCATCCCGGCCGGACGGCTGGGGGACCAGGTGGTCGCGCTCGACTGGGCGGCATCACCTGAGACGACCGGGCGCGTGGCCATGGCCCCGTCCCCCGACTGCAGCGCGGCCACGGTGGCCGAGGCGGTCGGCCTGGTGCAGTCGGTCGGGGTGGAGGTGGACCTCGTCGAGGACGTCGCCGGCCTCGTGGTCGCGCGCACCGTGTCGATGCTGGTCAACGAGGCCGTCGACCTGGTGGCCCGCGGCGAGGCCACGGCCCAGGACGTCGACACCGCCATGCGCCTCGGCACCGGCTACCCGTATGGGCCGCTGGAGTGGGGCGACCTCATCGGGCCGTCGTGCGTGGTCGAGGTGCTCGAGAACCTGCACCGGCAGTACCCGACCGGCCGGTACCGGCCGTCGCCCGCGCTGCGCCGGGCCGCCGAGACCGGGGCCCCGCTGCGTGCCTGAGCGTGCACCTGCCACCGAGGTGGAGGACTGGGCGCGCGAGCTGTGGGCCCGCGACGCCGCGAGCCGTGCCTTCGGGATGGAGCTGCTGCATGCCTCCACGGGACGTGCGCGGGTGCGGATGACCGTGCGCGAGGACATGGTGCAGGGCCACGGCAGCGCGCACGGGGGCGTCCTGTTCGCCCTCGGCGACAGTGTCTTCGCGTTCTGCTGCAACGGTCCCGGCCAGGTCGTGGTCGGGTCGAGCGCTGACGTGACGTGGGTCAGTCCCGCGCTCGTGGGGGACGTCCTCGTGGCGGACGGCGAGCAGGAGGCGGTCTACGGCCGCAGCGGCGTCACCCGCGTGCGGATCACCCGCGAGGGCGACGGCGCGCTGGTGGCCCTGTTCCAGGGCCGGTCGCGGCGCCTGCCACCACCGGCCTGACTCAGCTGCGGGCCGCCGCCTGGCGTGCCGCCCACGCGCTGGAGACCATGTCGTCGAGCGAGTGCCGCATGGCCCATCCCAGGTCTGCCGCCGCAGCCTCGCCCGACGCGACGATGCGGGCCGGGTCTCCCGGACGGCGAGCCCCCACCTCGGGGTCGAACGCGATGCCGGTCACCCGCGCCATGGCGTCCATGATCTGGCGCACGGACACGCCGTCCCCGCTGCCGAGGTTGTAGACGGGAGCGAGGACGGTGCCGGCGGCCAGCGCCTCGGCCGCCGCGACGTGGGCGAGCGCGAGGTCCTGCACGTGCAGGTAGTCCCGCACGCACGTGCCGTCCGGGGTGTCGTAGTCGCCGCCGTTGATGACCGGCGTCCCGCCGCGGACCAGCACGTCGAGGACCACGGGGAACAGGTTGTGCGGGCTGGTGTCGTAGAGGTCGTCGTAGCCGGACCCGACCACGTTGAAGTAGCGCAGCGAGGTGTGCCGCAGGTCGGTGACGGTGCCCACGTCACGCAGCAGCCACTCGCCGATCAGCTTGCTCTCGCCGTAGGGCGACTCGGGATCGGGCGGGGTCTGCTCCGTGACGAGGTCGACGTCCGGGGTGCCGTAGACCGCCGCCGACGACGAGAACACGATGCGCTCGACCCCGACGGACTGCATGGCCTCGAGCAGGTGCAGCGTGCCGGTGACGTTCTGGGCGTACGTGTGCAGCGGACGCGACACCGAGACGCCGGCGTACTTGAAGCCCGCCAGGTGGACCACGCCCTCCACCTCGTGCCGGCGCAGTGTCTCCTCGACCAGGTCGCGGTCCAGCACCGACCCGATGACGAGCGGCACGTCGTCCGACACGAACCGCCGGTGCCCGCTGCTGAGGTCGTCCAGCACGACGGAGCCCAGGCCCGCCTCCTCCATCGCGCGGACGACGTGCGACCCGATGTACCCGGCTCCACCGGTCACCAACCAGCTCATGTGGGCATGCTCCCACGGCGGTCCGCACGTCAGTCCTCGACGCGCACGGTCTGCCAGCGTCGCGTGGTCACCACGGCGTCGCCGCTGCCGGTGAAGTCGCGCATCGCACGGTTCCACGCCGTGACCGAGCCGTGGTCGGAGCGGTCCACCCGCTCCGCGGTGTCGAGGTAGGCGTCGAGCTCGTGTCCCGAGGGCGTGTCGGCCGTGGTTCCCGACGCGCCGTTCCCGCCGCCGACCATCCGGCGCACCGTCGTCCAGTGGGTCCGGTCGGGGTTGAGGTCACCGTCGAGCTGCGGCACGGGGTCCCCGTCGTGCTCGATCGACAACGCCTGCACGTCGGAGGGGATGTCGAACCCCGAGACGGGTGAGCCCACGGTGAGCACCATCTCGACCGCGAACTCGTCACGCACCGCGGGGTCGCAGGCCAGCGCCGCCGCCACCAGACCCCCCTGGGAGTACCCGGTCACCATCACCGGCTCGTCGCGGCCGACCCCCGACGCCCGGAGCACCTCCACCGCGGCCTCCGTCGCGTCCGAGTCGAGGCCTCCCATCGTCACGACGTTGCTCGTCCCGTCGGCGGGAAGCGGACCCCCGGACAGGTCCCACGTCTGGGTCGGCGGCACGTAGAGCTGCCAGCGGACGCCGTCCTCGTCCTCGATCCGGTCGAGGCGGATGGTGCCCGGCGAGTACGCCGGGCCGGGCGAGCCGGGCCGCGGAGGGGCCAGCGTGCGGAGCCGGCCGACCGTGGCCCGCACCCCCAAGGGGGCGGTGGTCGGTTCCGCAGGTCCGCGGGGGGTGACGCGCACGTCCCCCTGCCGCAGCAGACCCGCCGCCAGCCCGGCCGACGCCAGCAGCGCCGCCAGCTCGGTCGCGTCGTCCGGGACGAGCTCGACCTCCGCGCCGCCGATCCCGACCGGATGCTCGTCGAGCAGGTCCTCGACCGTCTGCGGCGTCAGGGCGTCGAGGACCAGCGGGACACCCGACACCAGCTCGCGCAGGACCCAGGGGTGCTGAGCCGCCCACTCCTGCACAGCGAACCAGACGACCTCGGCATCGGCACCGAGCGCGTCCCGAGCCTGCTGACGCCCCGTCGCCACGAGCTCCCCCACCTCCTCCCACGTAAGGTCACCCTGCGCGGCCTCGCCCCCGACGGCCATCGCC
The DNA here is from genome assembly GCA_963845675.1 of uncultured Actinomycetota bacterium. Classification (GTDB taxonomy): domain Bacteria; phylum Actinomycetota; class Actinomycetes; order Actinomycetales; family CAWJMD01; genus CAWJMD01. Next base: position 250,904 of record CAWJSX010000002.1, read on the forward strand.
GTCTCGACGGCGGCCTGCGTCGAGCGGCCGGCCACCCACGCACCCACCGCCGCGGCGGCGCCGAGCGGGAGGGCGGGACCGATCCCGGCCAGGGCTCCGACAGCGATCCCGAGCGCGGTCGGCGCCGAGGCTCGCCATGCCGCCGACAGCACCCGCTCGGCATCCACCTCGGCGAGCGCGTAGGCGAGCGCCGCCGCGTGGGCGCCTGCCCCCAGCGCGGCCAGCCGCGCCCCGCACGGCACGAGCCCGTCGGGGCCGCCGACCGCGGCGACCAGAGTGCCGTGCACGCGGGCGGCGCCGAAGGGATCGAGCGCGCCGGCCAGCTGCGCACCGGGGGCCAGACCTATCCCGGTCGCGGGCAGCACGAGCGCGGCCACGTCGGCGGCAGCCCGGAGCAGCGTGGCGCCGGTGGCGTGGATCGACTCCGTGGCGGCCGCGACCCCGGCCGTGCCACCTCGGATCCGCAGCTCGTCGTCACCCACCGGTGCCTCCGCCGCGAGCGGCTCCGCCCCTGGTGAACGGCATCAGGGCGGCTCGGTCGCCGGTCACCGGTCGCGCCCCAGGTAGTCGTCGGGCCCGACGCCGTCGAGGGCGTCCCGGGCGCGACGTGCCAGGTCGACGAGCTCCTCCGCGCGGTGGTGGGCCGCGCGGGCGTGCCGCACCAGGTCGCCGGCCAGGTCGGCGAACTGGTCGGCGCAGCGGTCGAGCCGGCCGGCCACCTCGAGGACCTCGCCCTCGAACACGTCGGCAGCCTGCGACCGCCACTCGGTGCGCGAGGCGCGGCGCACCGTCTCGGCGCGGCGACGCACCTCCGCGCTGATGCGCCACGCGTCCTGGGCGAGTGCCGCGACCTGGGCCGCTCCCGAGCTCGCCGCCGTCCACGCAGCCCCAACGCCCTCCCCCGCCGTCACCACCCCTCCCCCCTCCGCCGTGCCGCGGCCTCGGTCCGGCTGCGGCGACGAGGGCGACGCTAGGGACGGGCCGGGACGCGGGTCACCGTCCGCGGTCCGCCTGTGGACGGCGGCGGCGGTCCCGCCACCTGTGGACGGCGACGTCCACACCCCCGGCGCCGTCGATGGGACAGGATGGGCGCATGCAGCCGCACCGTCCGTACCGCGTGACCTTCGTCTGCTCCGGAAACATCTGCCGATCCCCGATCGCCGAGGTGGTGCTCACGCACGCCGTGGCCGAGGCGGGTCTGGCCGACGAGGTCGCGGTGGACTCGGCCGGCACCGGCGACTGGCACGTGGGCGAGCGGGCGGACGAGCGGGCCGTCCGCGCGCTGCACGAGGCGGGGCTCGACGGCAGCGGTCACCGGGCGCGTCTCTTCGACCCCGAGCGCTTCGGCGAGACCGACCTCGTCATCGCCCTCGACTCGGGGCACCGGGAGCAGCTGCGGGCCTGGATCAGGACTCCCGCGGACGCGGGCCGCATCCACCTGCTGAGGTCCTTCGACTCCGGCGCCGGCGAGGACGTCGACGTGGCCGACCCCTACTACGGCGACGAGGACGACTTCACCCGCGTCGTCGAACAGATCAAGGGCGCCGTCCCCGGTCTGCTGCAACGGATCCGGTCCGACCTGGCGGCCGACCACATCGAGGCCGACCACCACCCCACCGAGGGCTCTACAGCCCCTTGACGGCGGCGAGCACCTTCGTCAGCGAGTCCTTCGCGTCCCCGAACAGCAGCGTGGTGTGAGGTTCGTAGAGCAGCTCGTTCTCGATGCCGGCGAACCCCGGCCGCATCGAGCGCTTGAGGAAGACGACCTGCTGGGCGTCCGACACCTCGAGGATCGGCATGCCGTAGATCGGAGAGCCGGGAGAGGTCTTGGCAGCGGGGTTCACCACGTCGTTGGCGCCGACGACGAGAGCCACGTCCGCCGTCCGCAGCCTCGGGTTGACCTCGTCCATCTCCGCCAGCACCTCGTAGGGGACGTTGGCCTCCGCGAGCAGGACGTTCATGTGCCCGGGCATGCGTCCTGCGACGGGGTGGATGCCGTAGATCACCTGGGTCCCCCGGGCCTCGAGCGCCTCCGCGAGCTCGGCCATCGTGTGCTGCGCCTGCGCCACGGCGAGGCCGTACCCGGGCACCACGACGACCGTCTGCGCGTACCCGAGCAGGATCGCGACGTCCTGGGCCGACGACGACCGCACCGGCCGGTCCGACATCTCCGTCGAGCCCGCGGTCGACCCGCCCTTCAGCGCCCCGAAGAGGATCCCGTTCACGGACCGGCCCATCGCCGAAGCCATCGCGCGGGTCAGGATCGTCCCGGACGCGCCGACCAGCGTGCCGGCCACGAGCAGGAGGACGTTGTCGAGGACGAAGCCCGACGCGGCGACGGTCAGGCCGGTGAACGCGTTCAGCAACGAGATGACGATCGGCACGTCCGCGCCGCCGACGGGCAGGACGAGCAGCACGCCCACCACGAGCCCGGCGACCAGCAGCAGGACGGCCCACGCCGCAGCCGCCGTCCCGACCAGGGCCCCCGCGAGCAGGATGGCGGCGACCAGGGCGCTGACCATCAGCCAGCGCTGACCGGGCAGGACCACCGGACGGGTCGTCATCACCTCCTGCAGCTTGAGGAACGTGACCACGGACCCCGAGAACGAGACCGAGCCGACGAGCACCGTGAAGGCCACGGCGAGAAGGGTTCCCAGGTCGTCGGTCGCCAGCTCACCGAGCTCGAGCAGGGCCACCAGCGCGGCCGCGCCACCACCGACGCCGTTGAACAGCGCCACCAGCTGCGGCATCTGCGTCATCTGCACCATCCGCGACGCCGGGACGGCGAGCGCCGACCCCAGGACGATCGCGACGAGGATCGGGACCACGTGGTCCAGGTCGGTGGACAGGAAGACCGTGACGACCGCGACGAGTGCGCCGAACGCACCAAGGAGGTTGCCTCGGCGTGCGGTCCGCGGGCTGGAGAGCCCCTTGAGGGCGAGGATGAAGCAGACCGCCGCCACGAGGTAGGCGATCGACGTCCACGACGGGCTGAGAAGGCTCACGGCCGGCCACCGTTCCGGTCCGAGCGGCTCTGGGCCGCCGGCGTCCTCGACCGTCCCTTGAACATCTCCAGCATGCGGTCGGTGACGACGAAGCCGCCGACGAGGTTGACCGTCGCGAGCACGACCGCGAGCAGGGCGACGACCAGGGTGCCCGTGTCGTCGGCATGGCCGGCGACCAGGATCGAGCCCACCAGGATGATCCCGTGGATCGCGTTGGCGCCAGACATCAGCGGCGTGTGGAGCGTGCTCGACACCTTCGAGACGACCTCGAAGCCGACGAAGACCGCGAGCACGAAGATCGTCAGCAGTGCGATGCCGTCCATCAGGAGCCGGCCTCCTCGGTGACTCTGGTGGTGGTCGGGGGACCGGGCGAGGCGCTGGGCTCTGCGGCCGGCTCGGCAGCCGGCGCCAGGCCGAGGAGATCGGCGGTCGGCGCGTGCAGGATGCCCCCGTCGTGCGTCAGGCACGTCCCGGCCACGACCTCGTCGCCGAAGTCGGGCACCACCTGGCCCTCGGACGTCATGAGCAGCAGGAAGTTCACGACGTTCTTGGCGTAGAGCCGTGAGGCGTCGACGGGCATCGTCGAGGCGGCGTCCTTCATGCCCACGACGGTGACCACTCCCGACCCGTCCGGTGCGCCGTCGGCCGCGACGCACGGGACCGGTACGTCCTCGCCGGCCACGGAGCCCTCCACGTTGCCGCCCGACTCCGCGGCCAGGTCGACGACCACCGACCCCGGCTTCATCGCGGCCACCATGGCGGCCGTCACGAGCTGCGGCGCCGTGCGGCCAGGGATCGCGGCTGTCGTGACGAGCACGTCGGCAGCGGCCACGTAGGGGGCGAGCAGCTCCTGCTGCCGGGCGGCTCGGTCGGCCGACAGCTCACGGGCGTACCCCCCGGCGCCCTCGACGGACTCGAGGTCCAGGTCGACGAACGTGCCGCCCATCGAGCGCACCTCGTCCGCGGAGGCGGGACGCACGTCGTACGCGCTGACCTTCGCCCCCAGCCGCTTCGCCGTCGCGATCGCCTGCAGCCCCGCGACGCCCGCACCGAGCACCAGGACCGAGGCCGGCGGCACGGTGCCCGCCGCCGTCATGAAGAGAGGGAAGAAGCGCGGCAGGCGGATCGAGGCCTCGATCACGCAGCGGTAACCGGCCACCAGGGCCTGGGAGGTGAGGGCGTCCATCGACTGCGCGCGCGAGATGCGCGGCACCAGCTCGAGCGCGAACGCCGTGACGCGCGACGCGGCGAGCGCCTCGACGGTCGCGAGCTCGGTCGAGGGCGAGCCCAGGCCGATCGTGATCGCCCCCTCCCGCAGGCGCTCAGGCAGCCTGGGGTGGAGCGGCCGCACGTGCAGCAGCACGTCGACCGCGCCGGCGTCGACGGCGGCGACGACCTCGGCGCCCGCCTCCGCGTACGCGGCGTCGGGGATCGACGCGTGCACACCGGCCCCGGACTGCACCAGCACCTCGAGTCCGGCGCTCACCATCTGGGCCACCGTCTCGGGCGTGACGGCGACGCGACGCTCTCCGGGCAGGACCTCGGCGGGGACGGCGACCTTCACGCTCGCCAACCTAGCGGCCGGACCCTGCCGGACCCTGCCGGACACGGGGGGCGGCGTGCCGGGCGTCCCGCCACCCCCTGACCAGCGGGGTCAGACGTCGTGGCGCGCCTGCGGGTCGCCGTCGCGCGGGACCCCCTCGATCACCTCGACCAGCTCCACCGAGAAGAGAGTCCCCTGCTGGGCGGTCGTCATCACGTCGGTCCGTGGGTGGCCGACCACCTGCACCGTGCAGCCGACAAGGTGCCCCCAGCGGCGACCGATCTGCCACTGCTCGCCCGTCGCGTCGCGCAGGACGACCGACCCGTGCTCGACCCCCGTCTCGACCCGACCCGTCAACGTCGTGGTGCGCAGCCCGTGGTTCTCCATGGCGGCATTCTCCCCCGCGCAGGGCCCTTGGCGCCCGACCTGCCCACCGATCGGGCACACCGGCTGGCAGGTCTGGCCGCGCGCCCACTCGGAGCTGCGGATCCGGCAGACCCGCCAGCCGCTGTGCCCGCGGGTGTGCCCGCGCCGGGGTGGGCCCGCCCCGGACCGGCCCGCTACCGTCCGGCTGTGACGCCCTCGCGGTCGCCTGTGCGCGGCCTGCTCATCGCCCTGCTGGCCGCCGCCCTCTTCGGCGTGAACGGCACCGTCAGCAAGCTGGCGCTCGAGGGCGGGATCTCGTCCCTGCGGCTGGTCGAGCTGCGTTCGGTCGGGTCGGGTGCCCTGCTCCTGCTCGTCGTGCTGCTGACGCGCCCCCGCAGCCTGAGGGTCACCCGGGGCGAGCTGGGCTTCCTCGTGATGGCCGGCATCGTCGGGATCGCCCTCGTGCAGTGGTTCTACTTCGTGGCGATCGCGCGCCTGCCGGTCGGTATCGCGCTGCTCGTCGAGTACCTGGCCCCCGTGATGGTGGTGCTGTGGGTGCGCTTCGTGCGCCGCGAGGCCGTGCACAAGCGCATGTGGGCCGCCCTGGCCCTGGCGGTGTGCGGGCTCGCCGTCGTGGCCCAGGTGTGGCGGGGGCTCACGCTCGACGGGATCGGCCTGCTGGCCGGCCTGGCCGCCGCCGCGGCCCTGGCCACGTACTACCTGACCGGCGAGCGCGGGCTGGTCCGCCGCGACGAGATGAGCCTCGCCGCCTACATCTTCGTGGCCGCCGGCCTCTTCTGGTCCGCGGTGCAGCCCTGGTGGACGTTCCCGTGGGACGTGCTCGAGCTGCAGGTCGCACTTCCCGGCCCGTTGGAGGGGACCAGTGCGCCGATGTGGGCGCTGGTCGCCTGGGTCACCGTGCTCGGGACGGTCGTCCCGTACGTGCTGGTCCTGGTGGCGCTGCGGTCACTGGGCTCGGCGCGCACCGGGCTCGCGGGGATGACCGAGCCGGTGCTCGCCGGGCTGGTGGCCTGGGTCGTGCTGGACGAGCGGCTGACGTGGGTCCAGCTGCTCGGTGGCGTCGTGGTGCTCAGCGGGATCGTGCTGGCGGAGACGGCGAGGACCCGGCAGGGCCCACCGGACGAGGTGACGGGCGAACAGGTCGAGCAGGTGCCTGCGGCGGGGATGCTGCCGGAGGGCATGGCGCCGTGACGCGCCCCCTCGTGGACCGGCGGGACGAGGTCAGCGCACCCCACGCGTGCGGAACTGGACGCTGATCCGGGGCCCGACCGGCCGGGCGGTCTTGGGCACCGCGTGCTCCCACGTGCGCTGGCACGAGCCGCCCATCACGATCAGGTCGCCGTGCCCGAGGTGGTGCCGGATGGTCCGGCCGCCGCCGCGTGGGCGCAGCAGCAGCGCCCGCGGAGCCCCGAGGGAGAGGATCGCGACCATCGTGTCCTGGGTGCGGGACCGGCCGATGGTGTCGCCGTGCCAGGCGACGCTGTCGCGTCCGTCCCGGTAGAAGCACAGGCCGGCCGTGCGGAACGGCTCGCCCAGCTCCGGGCCGTAGTGGGCGTCGAGCGCCCGGTGGACGTCGTCGAGCACCAGGTCGGGCAGCGCCTCGCCCTCGCCGTAGAAGCACAGCAGCCTGGGGACGTCGACGACCTTCTCGTACATCTCCCGGCGCTCCGCGTACCAGGGCACGCCCGTCACGAGCCGCTCGAAGAGCTCGTCGGAGTGCGACAGCCAGCCCGGCAGGGTGTCGACCCACGCGCCCCGGCCCAGGTGCGTCCGCCGCACGTGCGTGGGCAGATCGAGCAGGCGAGGGGCCTCGTCCGCCTCGGTACCCGCGGACAGCACGTCCAGCAACGACGCCTGCAGGGTCACGCTCATGCACGCAGCGTACGTCGGTTCGAACAGATGTTCTAGTGCTTCCAGGCGCTGCACCAGCCCTCCAGCGGCCGCCTGACCGGGGACAGTGGCAGGATCGCGAGCATGTCCCAGCCCGCCCTGTACCCGCGGCGAACGCCCCGTCCGTCCGCGCCGACGGCCGCGGGCTGACGGTCACGGTGCGTCGCCTGCCTCCGCTGCGCCCGCTGGCCCGTCAGGTCATGGCCGGCATGCGGCGCCACGACATCGCGCTCTACGCGGGAGGGCTGACCTTCTACGGCGGCATCGCGCTGCTGCCCACCACGCTGCTGGCGCTCTGGGCGGCGCGACTCCTGATGGGCGCCGAGCGGGTACAGCGTCTCGGGGCCGAGGTGGCGAGCGCGCTTCCGGGCGACCTCGGAGCGCCGCTCGTCGTGAACGAGCTGGTCGCCGCCGGCTCGTCGCTGGGCTGGACGACGATGCTCGTGGCGGCGCTGCCGGCGTCCCTCTACGGCGAGGGCCTGCGGCGTGCGTTCGTCCGTCTCGAGGACCACGAGGAGTCCTACGTCGGCTGGCGCGGGCGGCTCGGGGTCGTCCCCCTCCTGCTCTTCACACCCCTCATGGTCTCCGTCGTCCTGCTGACCGGGCCGCTGCTGGCCCGGCTCTCGCACGACGGTTTCTGGTCCAGCGTGCTGGCGGTCTACATCGCCCTGAACCTCGACTGGGTCCTGCTGACCCTGCCGATCGCGTACGTGTACCGCGTCCTGGCACCACACCGCCCTCCCTGGGGGGTGGCCCTGCTGGCCGGCACGGTCACGGCGGCCTTCGTGTCGGGGTTCCTGCAGGGCTTCGTGCTGTTCCTCGCGCTCCCGCTCGACCTGGGCCTGCCCTTCGGCGGCCAGGTCGCGGTCGGCGCCGTCGTGGCGGTGGCGTTCTGGCTCTGGATGCTGCACCTGGTCGTGCTGGTCGGCCACGGGCTCAGCGCCGCCCTCACCCGCCGGGCGCGGGAGGGCGGCGGTCCGGCCGGGTCCGCGAGGGAGACGTAGCGCGCGGCGGGAGCCGGGTCAGGCGGGCGTCACCAGGGTGACGGCTCGAAGTCCTTGAGGAAGCAGCCGTACAGGTCCTCGCCGCGCTCGCCCCGGACGATCGGGTCGTAGACGCGGGCGGCCCCGTCGACGAGGTCCAGGGGTGCGTGGAAGCCCTCCTGCGCGAGCCGGACCTTGGTGTGGTGCGGCCGTTCGTCCGTGATCCAGCCGGTGTCGACCGCTGTCATCAGGATGCCGTCGTCGAGCATCTCGCCGGCGCTGGTACGCGTCAGCATGTTGAGCGCGGCCTTGGCCATGTTGGTGTGCGGGTGTCCGGGGCCCTTGTACTTGCGGCTGAACTGCCCCTCCATCGCCGACACGTTGACCACGTAGGTGCGGCGGTGCGCGGACGCGGCCATCGACGCGCGCAGGCGGCTGATCAGGATGAACGGGGCGGTCTGGTTGCAGAGCTGCACCTCGAGCAGCTCGACGGGGTCGACCTCGTGCACGACCTGCGTCCAGCTGTTGGCGTGCTCGACGTCCGGGATCAGCCCGCCGGCGTCGATGCCGCGGACGGCGAGGTCGTCGGCCGCGGTCCAGCCCTCCACCGGGGCGGAACGTGCGGTCATCGCCAGCTCCGTGACGGCCTGGCCGGCGACGACCGGCACCAGGTGCGACGCGGGGTCGCCTGTGAGAGTTCCGGTCTCGAGCGAGCCCGCGAGCGCGTGCGGGTGGGCGTCGCTGGTGCGCCCGAACGTCACCACGTCGGGCAGCTCGCCCGCGGGCAGCGGCGACGACTCCGCGGCGACCAGGGCCGCGTACGAGCCCGAGGAACGCCGGACGGTCTGCGCGGCGTTGTTGATCAGCACGTCCAGCGGTCCGGCGGCGGCGACCTCGTCCGCCAGCGCGACGACCTGCGCCGGGTCACGCAGGTCGATGCCGACGACGCGCAGCCGGTGCATCCACTCGCCGCTGTCCTCCATCGCCGCGAACCGCCGCACCGCGTCGCGAGGGAAGCGGGTGGTGATCGTGGTGTGCGCGCCGTCGCGCAGCAGGCGCAGCGCGATGTACATGCCGATCTTGGCGCGACCACCGGTCAGTAGTGCGCGACGTCCGGTGAGATCGACTCTCGCGTCTCGCTTCTCGCGATTGGTGCGAGCGCAGGCAGGGCACAGCTGGTGGTAGAACGCGTCGACGTGGGTGTAGTGCGTCTTGCAGATGTAGCAGGGGCGCGACCGCTGGAGGACGCCGGCGAGAGCACCGGGCGCCGAGGAGACCAGCTGGATGCCACGCGTCTCGTCGTCGATGCGCCCGGGCGCACCGGTGGCGGTGGCGGCGACGACCGCCCGGTCGTTCTGGGAGATCGCCGTCCGCTTCGCGGTGCGACGCTGCACCTTGTAGCTCTTGTACAGCGCAGCGGTCGCCCGTCGGACGGTGTGAGCGTCGGGGTGGTCGGGGTCGAGCGACGACACCTGCTCCAGCACGCGGAGGCAGGCGGCGAGCTCCTGCGGGTCGACGCCGTCGCCGCTCACGCGGTGTCCTCGGTGCGGATCGTCACCGGTGTCCCCAGCTCGACCGTGCGGCTGACCGTGCAGGTCCTGTCGTGCGCCGTCTTCAGGGCGCGCGGCACCATCGACCGCGCGGCGTCCCCCTCCGGCCCCTCCGGGAAGCGGAGTCGGAACGTGACGCTGATGTCCTCCAGGCGCTGGCCGGACTCGTCGCGGACCACGTGGGCCTCCGCGTCCATCTCGAACTGCTCCGCCGTCGCACGCCGGCCCGTCACGACGTCCACGTCGACGGCCGAGCAGCCGGCGATGGCGGCCAGGAGCAGCTCGACGGGCCTGAAGCCGTCGACGGACTTGCTGCCGAAGACGAGGGAGGCGCCTCGCGTGTTCGTCGCGCGGTAGACGCCCTCCTCGACGCGCTCGAGGTGGACGGAACGGTGGTCGTCGCTGGACATGGGACAAGCGTCGCACGCTCCGGCCGGGTGCCCCGCCACCGTCTGGGACGATGGGCGCCGTGATCTCCCCCGCTACCGCCTCGTCCACCCCGCCGATGCCGTCCGCCGGGGCCACGCCCCTCGCCGACGCCGGCATCGCACTGGGCCCGCTCGACGGGCGCTACCGCCCGGCGGTCGCACCCCTCGTCGAGCACCTGTCGGAGGCTGCACTCAACCGTGAGCGGGTCCGTGTCGAGATCGAGTGGCTCGTCCACCTCACCGGTCACCGGGTCGTGCCGGGGGCCGAGCCGCTGTCGGCGTCCGAGGTGGAGCGGCTGCGGGCCGTCGTCGACGGCTTCGGGCCGGACGAGGTGGCCGAGCTCGCCGCGATCGAGCGCGAGACCGCTCACGACGTCAAGGCCGTGGAGTACTTCGTCAAGCGCCGGCTCACAGGCACGGCCAGCGAGCCCGCGTCCGAGCTGGTGCACTTCTGCTGCACGAGCGAGGACGTCAACAACCTCTCGTACGCACTGATGGTCCGAGGCGCGGTGACCGAGGTGTGGCTGCCGCGCGCGACAGAGCTCGTGGACCAGATCGCCGGTCTCGCAAGGGGTCTGGCAGACGTCCCGATGCTCGCCCGGACGCACGGGCAGGCGGCGACCCCCACCACCCTCGGCAAGGAGCTGGCGGTGCTGGCGCACCGGCTGCGGCGCCAGCTGCGGCGGATCGCGTCCGCCGAGTACCTGGGCAAGCTCAACGGGGCGACCGGCACGTACTCCGCGCACGTCGCGGCCGTGCCAGGGGCCGACTGGCCGGCGGTCTCACGTACCTTCGTCGAGGGCCTCGGCCTGACGTGGAACCCGCTGACGACCCAGATCGAGTCCCACGACTGGCAGGCCGAGCTGTACTCGGACGTGGCGCGCTTCAACCGCGTGCTGCACAACGCGTGCACCGACGTGTGGACGTACATCTCGCTCGGCTACTTCGCCCAGCAGCTCGGCGCCCACGGCTCCACCGGGTCGTCGACCATGCCGCACAAGGTGAACCCGATCCGCTTCGAGAACGCCGAGGCCAACCTCGAGGTGTCGTGCGCGCTGCTCGACGTGCTCGGGTCGACGCTGGTGACCAGCCGCCTGCAGCGCGACCTGACCGACTCCTCGATGCAGCGCAACATCGGTACGGCGATGGGGCACTCGCTGCTCGCGATCGACAACGTCGCCCGCGGCCTGGCAGGTCTCGAGGCCGACCCGTCCACGATGGCACGGGACCTCGACAGCACGTGGGAGGTGCTCGGGGAGGCCGTCCAGTCGGCCATGCGGGCCGCGGGCGTGGCCGGCGCGACCGGCATGGAGAACCCCTACGAACGACTCAAGGAGCTCACCCGCGGGCGCCGCGTCGACGGGCCCGCGATGCGCGAGTTCGTGGCAGGCCTCGGTCTGCCCGCCGACGTCGAGGCACGGCTGGCCGAGCTCACGCCCGCCACGTACACCGGGCTGGCCGCCGACCTGGTGGGGTACCTGGACTGACGCGCCCTTGGAGGGCAACTCACACGGTGGTCACAGGCGGGTCCCAGCCGCGGCGCCGATCGTGGAGTCAGGTGGCCGGGACGACCGGCCCTGACGACAGGAGAAGCCCGTGCGCACCAAGACCATCGCCCTCGCCGCCGGCGGCGCCCTCGCAGTGACCACCATCGGTGGCGTCGGAGTCGCCCTCGCCGGACCGGCGCTCGCGACGGCCACGTCCACCCTCACGAGCACCGAGGCGCCGGAGGTCGAGTCCGACGACGCCACCGACGGGGAGCGCCAGGCCGCGAAGGCCGAACGGATCGCCGAGGAGCTCGCTCCCCTCGTCGAGGACGGGACGATCACGCAGGCGCAGGCCGACGCGGTCGGTGAGCAGCTCGCCACGTCGATGGGCGGCAACGGCGGACACGGCGGCAAGGGCGGCGACGGGCCCGGCGGGGTGGGCCACGCACTCGAGACCGCTGCCGAGGCCCTCGGCCTGACCGCCGACGAGCTCCAGACCCAGCTGCAGGACGGTTCGACCCTCGGCGAGGTCGCCGACGCCAAGGGGGTCGACCGGGACGCGCTGGTCGCCGACCTGGTGGCCGCCGCGAAGACCGAGGTGGCGGCCCGGGTCGCCGACGGCTCGCTGACCCAGGAGAAGGCCGACGAGATCCTCTCCACGCTCGAGGAGCGGGTCAGCGGGTCGCTCGACCGGTCGCTGCCCGACCGCGGTGACCGCGGTCCCCGTGGCGGTGACAGGGACGAGGACACCAGCACCCCGGCGCCGTCCACCACGCCGACCAGCTGACCCCCGTCCGTCCCCCCTCTCGGTCGCAGATCGCGGACGATCTGCGGCCGAGGGGGGTCCACCGTCCGCAGAAGGGGGACGATCTGCGGTCAGGGGTGGCTCAGGGCAGCGGATGGCCGTCGATCTGCGAAGGGGTGAACCGCTGTGCGCGCCGACAGCGACGGCCGGGCAGGATGGGACGGTGACCCAGCAGACCGGCAGCCCCGTCCCGACCGAGGTGCCCGCGGTCGCCGGGGCGCGTCGTCGTCTCGGCCCCGAGGTGCTCATCGTGCTCGGGCTGTCCCTGGGGCAGTCGGCCGTGTACTCGGTGGTCAGCCTCGTCGCGAAGCTCACGCAGGGGCCGATCGGACAGGCCACGGCCACGCTGAACGCCTCTCGCAGCCCACGCATCTACCTGGACCTGACCTACCAGCTGCTGTCGATCGCCTTCGCGGTCGTACCCGTCGTGCTGGCGCTCTACCTGCTGAGCGAGCCCGGACGGGGCGCACTGCGACGTCTCGGCATCGACACCCGCCGGCCGCTGCGGGACGTCGGCTGGGGTCTCGCGCTCTCCGCCGCGATCGGCCTGCCCGGTCTCGGTCTCTACTTCGCGGGCCGTGCGCTGGGGATCACCGCCGAGGTGGTGCCCGCCGCCCTCGACGCCTACTGGTGGACCGTGCCCGTCCTCGTGCTGTCGGCGCTGAAGAACGCCGTCCTCGAGGAGGTCATCGCCGTCGGGTACCTGGTCGAGCGCCTGGAGGAGATGGGCTGGCGACTGCCGGTCGTCGTGGTCGTCAGCTCGGTGCTGCGCGGCTCGTACCACCTGTACCAGGGCTTCGGGCCGTTCGCCGGCAACCTCGTGATGGGTCTGGTGTTCGGGTACTTCTACGTGCGCACGCGGCGCGTGATGCCGCTGGTGGTCGCGCACAGCGTCCTCGACGTGGTCGCGTTCGTGGGCTACGACCTCTTCGCGGACGAGCTCGGGCTGCGCTGAGCCGACGTCGTCCCCCTCAACCCTCGACTGGTCGCATCTGGTGCGACACGCCGAGCGTGTCGCACCAGGTGTGACCAGTCGGCGGGATGGGGGTGGGGCGGCCCCGAGAAGGAAGGCCTTCAGAGCCGGACGGGGCCCCGCGGTGTCGCGAACTCGACGCACAGCAGCCCGGGGGTGCCCCTGGGGGCGGTCCAGTCCACCGCCACACCGTCGAGGGGCTCGGAGACCGGGGTGCCCAGCCAGTCCGTGACGCGCGCCGGGTCGCCGGCGATCTGCAGGCCCGCGATCGTCACGTCGGACGGCTTGTCCGCCCCTGGGCGCAGACCGTCGTCGATCTGCCACTGCACGACGAACGGGAGCTGCGGGTCGCTCATCAGCCCCTTGACGCCGATCTGCTTCCAGCGCAGCTCGACGCCATCGGGACGGTGGCGGTTACCGTCGACGGCCTCGCGGCCCAGACGCTGCTCGATCGGGCCGATGTCGTCGACCGAGACGACCCAGCCGAGCCAGCCGCCACCCGCCTCGGAGCGTGCGCGCACGGCCTGGCCGAAGGGAGCCTTGTCGGACGCGGGGTGGTCGAGCACCTCCACGACCTCGACGTACTGGTAGCCGTCCAGCGGCAGGAGCATGTTGCGGGTGCCGAAGCGGGGGTGGATGCCGCCGTCCAGGGGGGCGAGCCCCAGGGCCTGCGCGAGCCGCTCGGTGGTGGCGTGCAGTCCGTCGTGCTCTGCCGCGTACGACACGTGGTCCAAGCGCATGCCCCTGATGGTGGCAGACGGTCGGGGGCTCCCGTGACCCGGGTCGAGAACCTCAGGCGGCCGGGGTCGGACGGCCACGGCCCAGGGTGAGCCACAGGCGATGACCGGTGATCACCAGCGCGAGCCACCCCGTCGCGAGCATCCACGCGACCACCACGTCAGTGAGCCAGTGGTGCCCGAGGTAGACGCGGGAGAGCCCCATCAGCAGGGTGAACGTCGCCGCCGTCACGACGGTCAGGACCCTGGCCCACCGGGTCGCGGACCTTGCCCAGCACCACGTACGCGACGATGCCGGCGATCGCGAGGGAGTTCAGGGAGTGCCCGCTGGGGAAGGAGAACGAGCTCTCGAACGGGGGGACGGCTTCCGCCAGCGGCGGTCGGGACCGTCCGACGGCGGCCTTCCCGACGGTCGTCATCATCAGCGACCCCGCGGCGGTGACGGAGACCAGCACGACGGGGGTCCACGAGCGCCAGGCCCGAGCGAGCCCGATGGCCGTCAGCGTCGCCAGGACCGGCATGCCGACCGTCCCGCCGAGGTCGGTGAACGCCTGCACGAGCGTGGTCAGCCCCGGGTCGCGCAGGGCGACGGCCGCGTCGAGGACCGGCTGGTCGAGGCCCGCCACGCCGTCACCCTCGACCACCGACTCGTAGACCTCGGCGGTCCCTCCGGCCATCAGCGCGGCGACCGCGAGGCCCGCCGTCACGCCGAGCAGCAGCAGCCAGCGCGGGGCCGCCCACCCGAAGAGCCCCTCGGTGGCGCCCCACAACCGAGCGGCTGTGCCGACGAGCAGCCGGCCGGCGGTCGTGTCCCAGCGGGTGAGGTCCCTCGGCCCGACGAAGGTCTCGTCGTCGGGGCCGTCCGGCTCACCCGAGCGGTGAGGCGTCGTCATGACGCCCGGTGCAGCGAACCCAGTGCAGGCGCCAGGTCACCCCGCGGCTCCACGACCACGGCGCCCAGGCCCAGCCACGACGCGACCTCACCGAGGTGCTCGGCCAGCTCCTCGGCGGTGTCGACGGGAGCACCGGGCTCGAGGTGTGCGGCCTTGACCACCAGCCGCCCTGCCTTGCGGTCGGCCTTGAGGTCGACCCGGGCGACCAGCTCGTCCCCGAGCAGGAACGGCAGCACGTAGTACCCGTGCCGGCGCAGGTGCTCGGGCACGTAGATCTCGATGCGGTAGTGGAACCCGAAGAGGTGCTCGCTGCGGCTGCGCTCCCAGACCACCGGGTCGAACGGGCTGAGCAGCGTGCGGGCCGGGACGCGTCGCGGGAGGCGAGCATCGCGGTGCAGGAAGGCGGGCTTGTCCCAGCCCTCCACCGTCACCGGCAGCAGCTCGCCGTCCTCGACCAGGCTGAGCAGCGCAGGCCGGCTGTGGCTGTGGTGCATCCGGTAGTAGTCGCGCAGGCAGGCCTCGGTGCCCACGCCGTGGGAACGGGCCGCTCGCCGGACCAGCTCGCGGTGCGACTCCAGGTCGCTGGGCTCGGGCGCGTCGAGCACCGCGGACGGCAGCACGCGTTCGGGCAGGTCGAAGCGACGCTCGAAGGCGCTGTTGCGGCCGGCGATGGCAAGGTCGCCCACCGTGAACAGGTAGTCGAGCGCGTGCTGGGTGTCGGACCAGTTCCACCCCCACTGCTGCTTCGACCGGGGCAGGCCCTCGTCGAGGTCGCGGGGGGTGGACGGGCCGCGCTCACGCACCTGGTCGAGCACCGACGCGACCAGTCGCGGCTTCTCCTCCGACGACGCGCCACGTGCGGGCGCGGTAGCGGCGCATCCGGTGCTGCATGACAGGCCACAGCTCGACGGGCATGTAGGCGGCCACGTGGGCCCAGTACTCGACCAGGCGTCGGGGCCGGCTCTCGGCGGCCCGTCGGAGCAGGCCCACGTCGTAGGGACCCATCCGGCTGAACAGCGGCATCAGGTGCGCACGGGCCAGGACGTTCACCGAGTCGATCTGCAGCACTCCCGTGCGCGCGACCGTCCTCGACAGGGTGCGCATGGTCGGCGGGTCGTGCCGGGGGTCGCAGAACCCCTGCGCGGCGAGCGCCACCCGGCGGGCCTGGGCGCGGCTCAACGAGTCGGGTCGACGTCGTGCGGGAGTCACGGCGAACAGCGTAGGTGCGGCCGCCGACAGCAGATCACGCCTTGCCGGTGTTGACCCTCACCGACGACTCGACCATCTCGCGGAGCACGCCCTGGTCCACGTCCGACAGGCGCTTGATGTAGAGGCAGGACTTGCCGGTCGAGTGCTTGCCCAGGCGCGCGAGCTCGTCGCCGTAGGTCTCGTAGCCCTCCATCAGGTACAGCGTGAGGTTCGCCTTGCGCGGGGAGAAGCCGATCACCGGCCAGTCGATCTCCCGGCCGGTGGCGTACAGCATGTGCTGGGTACCGAACCCCACGAGCGAGTCACCCCACATCACGGGCGGCTCACCCGTGACCTCCTCCATCAGCGCGCACACGACCTTCGCGTCGGCGCGGCGGCCCTCGTCCGGCACGGAGTCGAGGAAGGCCTGGACGTCCCCGTCGTTCGGTCTCGTCTTCAGCTCTGCCATCGACCCAGCCTACGACGCGGATCCGCCACCAGGTGAAGGACCGATCGGAGCATCGGCGCCGCCGGGACGCTCCGCATGACGCGCAGCTCCTCCGTGGGTGTGGTGGCCCCGTCGAGGAAGTCGAGGACCAGCCCGGCGGGGTTGCGCGCGAAGAGGTCCGGGAAGAACCGCGTTCCGTCGACCCGCCCGGAGTCGAGGCCCCGCAGCAGGCACGGAGTCGAGCCGGCGGTGCCGCGACGGGTAGGCCCGTGGTGGCACGGGCACCTGGCCCGCCGCCAGGAGCGCAGCGATCCCGCGGGCCTGCCGGTGCATGGCCGCGAACGTGTACCCGGTGGACGGACGCGTGGCGCCCCCGGCGGTCCCGATCCGGAACACCCGCTCGCCGGCGCGCGTGGTGGTCGGTGCGTCCGTCATCGGGATCGCGCCGGTCTCGGTGTGCTCGACCGTCCAGGGCCGCGGCCCGACAGCCCGGTCGAGGTACCGGCCGAGGGCGGTGTCGTACCCGGCGTCGTCGAGCACCGCCCGCGAGAACTCCGTGTACTCGACCAGCGCCCGGTCGGCGGCCAGGGGAAGGCAGTAGCCGAAGGAGAGGCCATGGCTCGGCTGGTCCGGTCGTGAGGTCCATCAGCACGGCACGTCGGGGGTCGAAGCGTTCGTCGGGCGTGCGGACGATGACCCCCCTGAAGTGCTGCAGCAGAGCCGTCCTCGCCGGTGGCGCCGGGCGCGGCGGCCTGGAGTCGAACACCCAGGTCGCCGACACCGTCGTCGTCAGGGTCCGGACGACGGCGGCGTCCCCACCGTCCTCGACGTCGTCCACCTGCTCGGTGAGCCACCGGACCTCGACACGGCTGGCCGGGTCCGCCACGACGTCGACCACCAGGTCGTAGAACGCTGCGCTGCGCACCATCGAGTACCGCATCCCGTCCCGACCCAGGTCGAGGTCGACGTGCCGCTGCGGACCCTGGACGGACAGCCGGGTCCAGGCCCGCTCGACGGCCGGACCGAGCGCCGACGTCGCGACGTCCGCGAGCGGGTCGGTGCGCTCCCAGAAGCACCAGGTGCGGTCCTGCGGCCTGTCGCGAAGACGGTGGGTCGGGTCGACGACGACCACGCGCAGCGAGGCGCCCGACGGCCCCTGGTCACGACGCGCGCGGCACAGCTGGAACAGCAGGGCCATCGCGGCGCCGCCACCCCCGACGAGGGCCACGTCGGCCCGGATCTGTTCCACGCCGCGATTCTCGCAGTGGCCGGTGGCGCAGTACGGTCGCTGGGTGCCAGAGCCCGGCGACGAGAAGGACGCCTCCCACGACCCCACCTGGGTCCCGCGGTACCGCCTGCCTGCGCCCACGTTGACGACGGTGCTGACGTCCGAGGCCTTCAGGACGTGCCGCGAGCAGGCTCGAGCCGTCGTCGCGGACCCCGTCGCACTGCGCGATCTCGCGTACCGCGTCCGGCACACCGTCGGCCGTCCCGGCCCGCTCGACACGGTCGTGGCGCAGGTCCTGGCGTGCGAGCAGTTCCTGCTGCACGAGGCCGACGCGCTGTCGGCAGGCGAGTGGGTCTGGGCGGTCGAGGGCGACGTGGACATCGACGGGAGCGGACCCCTCCCGCAGCCGGACCCACCGGACGAGGACACCGGACAGCGGTCGGCGGGCGCCCGGTCGCGTCGCCGCCTGATCGTGGCGACCCTGCTCTACCTGGTGCTCGTCGACGACATGCGCCCGGACCCGCTCCCGGGCGGGTACGTGGACGACGCGCTGCTGATCGCGTGGGTCGCGGGCGTCGCCTCGCAGGAGCTGGGCCCGCACCTCGAGGCCTGAGGCGGGCACTGACGCCCTCCCCGGTGCAACCCGCGGACCTGGCGGTCAGCGGAACCGACGCCCCTCGTCCCGCCGGTAGGACCAGGCGGCGAAGAGGCCGAACACGACGGTCCACGCGGCCACGCACACGACGGCCGACGTCGGAGGAACGTCGAGGGCCAGCGCGGACACGACGAGGTCGCGGGCACCGCGTGACGGCAGCGTCTGGGAGAACACGTCGAGCCAGCCCGGGAACAGCTCCGGGGGGAGGAAGAGCCCGCCGCCGAAGGCCAGCGGCAGGAACAGCATCTGGACCACGGGCAGCGCAGCCTTGACCGACAGCAGGTGCCCGAGCCCCGTCCCCAGCAGCAGCAACGGGACGCCGGAGACCGCCATCGCGGCCAGCCCCCAGGCGATCTGGCGCGGACCGAACGTGGCCGCCGTCAGCAGCACGGCGAGCAGCCCGACGACGCAGACGCCCACCAGCGCGAACGCCACCCCTGTCACCAGTCGCGCCCCGATGCGCGGCCCGATCCCCGCCGAGAGGGTGCGGAGGTAGGGGTCCCAGGGAGTGTTCCGGTCCTCTGCCCCACCGAGACCGAACGTGAACAGGCACACCGAGAGGACGGAGACCATGGCGAGCTGCCCGGCCGCGGCCGCCGCGATGACCGGATCCTCACGCAGTGCCGCCTGAGGCACCACGAAGAAGAGGAAGGAGATCGCGGGGAAGGCCACGTTGCCGACGACGGCCATCGGGATGCGGAACTGCTCGATCAGCTGGAACCTGGTGTGCAGCAGAAGGAGTCGCCGCGTCGAGGGCACCCTGTGCTGCGTTGGGTCCTCGGTCGTCGCGTCCGCGGTCTGCGCGGTCATGCCGACACCTCCGATCGGTCGGGGCGGTGTTGCCTGGAGGGCTCGCCGGTGAGCGACAGGAACGCCTCCTCCAGGGACGTCGAGGCCACCTCGAGATCGGTGAAGTCGACGCCCTTCGTGACCAGCGCCCGGACGAGGGCGTCGGAGTCCGTGGTCAGCAGGTGGGTGCGGTGCGGGGCGTCCGTGCGGCTCCGCACACCGGGCAGGCCGTCGAGCACGGACGGGTCGGGAACGCTCACGCTCACCTTGCGCACGTCGACCCGAGCGCGGACTGCCTCCAGCGAGTCGTCGACGAGCACCCGGCCGTGGTCGATCACGACCACCCGCTGCGCGAGCGCCTGCACCTCCTCCAGGTAGTGGCTGGTCAGCAGCACCGTTCCGCCGCCGGAGTGGAAGTCGCGGATGGCCTGCCACAGGACGTGCCGGGCGTCGACGTCGAGGCCGGTGGTCGGCTCGTCGAGCACGACCAGTCGCGGACGGCCCGCGAAGGCGAGCGCGACCGCTAGCCGGCGCTTCTCACCGCCGGACAGACCTCCCGTCTGGCGGCGTCCGAGGTCGGCCAGGCCGAACTGCTCGAGCAGCTCGGACGGGGGCACCGGGTCGAGGTGGTGTCCCGCGACGAAGTCGACGACCTCACGCACACGGAGCGTCTGCGGCAGCCCGGTCTCCTGCGGCGTGCTGCCGACCCGGCTGCGGCGCACGGGGTCCCGCGGGTCGCCACCGAACAGCTCGACACGGCCGCTGGTGGGCCGCCGCAGGCCGAGCAGCAGGCTGATCAGCGTCGACTTGCCGGCGCCGTTCGGCCCGAGCATGCCGATCAGCTGGCCGGCGGGCACCTCGAGGTCGACGCCGTCCAGCGCTCGCGTGCTGGCGAAGCTCTTCGTCACGTTCTCGGCACGAGCCAGGATCTGGGTCACGTCGCCAATCCTCCGATGATCACTCGCAGGGCGGTCAGGTAGTCCTCGTACGCGCGTCGACCCGCACGCGTGAGCCCGACGTAGGTGACCGGCGTTCGTCCTGCATGGGTCTTGGTCACGTCCACGTAGCCGGCGTCCTCGATCTTGCGCAGGTGCGTCGACAGGTTGCCCGCCGTCATCTCGAGAAGCTGCTGGAGCCGCGTGAAGGCGATGCTGTCGCCCGGCGGCAGCGCGGCCAGGGTCGTCATCACGCGCAGGCGCGCCTGGGCGTGGATGACCGGGTCGAGCTCAGTACCGGCCGTCATCGCTTGCGCCGCAACAGGTGCCACCCCGCGCCGAGCAGGAACCCGCCGCCGCCGGCGAGCGACATCACCAGGTAGAAGTCCGGGAGGCCGAGTAGACCCCCTACCGCCGTGCACAGCAGGACCCACACCCCGATGGCGAACAGCGCGCGGTCCTTCCAGACGGCGCCACCCATCATCTGCATGACGCCCACCAGCAGGCAGGCGAGCAGCGGCGACAACAGGCTCATCAGCTCGTCGGACGCCCCCTGGCGACCCACGGCCGCCATCACCGCGAAGAGGCCCACGAAGGCCAGGAACCACGACCCGCCGTACATCGCCCCCCGCATCTGCCCCTCCCCGCGCAGCCCGCGACCGGCGCGGACGCTGTGCCACGTCGTCACCGCCGCGGCACTGACGAGCAGCACCGCGAAGGATGCGCCGACCAGCCCGGCGGGCAGGTCGAGCACCCTGTCCCCGTCCCCCCGCGAAGCGGTGAGGGCCCACAGCCCGAAGCCGACCAGCCAGGCCGTCCCCCACACGCCGTAGAGCAGCACCGGGTCGACGTCGGTCTCGGCCTGGACCCGCGAACGCTGCGCCTCGATCAGCGCCAGGCTCTGCTCGGCGGTCAGCGAACCGTCGTCGAGCGTCTCGTCCGAGCTCATTGGTTTGCACCTCCCAGTGGTTTGCACTGCAAACTACTCTGCGAAGTCAGCGACGACAACCCCCCCTCTCGCAGATCGGCCACGTTCTGCGGCCCGAGGGGGTCCCGGAACCGCAGAAAGGGGTCGATCTGCGGATTCGGGGTGGCGGGCGGGACCGGGGAGGTGGTCAGTCGTCGAGGAGGCGCTCGACGACCACCACGTCGCGCCACGCGCCGTCGAGGCGGCCGTGACGGCGGTGGACGCCGACCTCGGTGAAGCCGAGACGGGCGAGCAGGGCGAGGCTGGGGGCGTTCTCGACCAGGACGCGTCCGACGACCTTGTGGACCCCGGCCGCGGCCCCGGCCTGCAGCAGCGCGCCGAGCAGCACCGTGCCGACACCCCGTCCACGGACCGCCGGGTCGAGGTACACCGAGAACTCGGCGACGCCTGCGTAGGCGTCCCGCAGCGAGTACGGGGACAGCCAGGCCGCCCCGACGACGTTCTCGGACCCCTCACCGACCACCACGGCGACGACCGTGGGGTGCAACGGTCCGGACGAGCGCAGCCGCGCGAGCACGTCCGCGGCGTCGCGGGGCTCGGTCTCGAACGTCGCGACGCGCTCGGCCACACCCGTCGAGTAGACCCGCGCGATGCCGTCGGCGTCCGCTTCCGTCGCGTGCCGGACTGACACCTTCACGGCCTCGCCCTCCTCTCGCTCCGGTGGCCGGTCCTCGGTCGGCCAGCGTAGGTTCAGCGGGTCCAGACCGACCCCGCGCACCGGAGGACCCATGCCCGACCAGGCCGCTGAGAACCCCGTCCAGAACGTCACCTTCCCCAGCAACGGCCGGCAGGCGCACGGGTACCTCGCCCTGCCCGAGTCGGGCAGTGGTCCGGGACTGGTGGTGATCCAGGAGTGGTGGGGCCTGACGACGCACATCGAGGACGTGACCAACCGCTTCGCCGCGGCGGGCTACGTGGCCCTGGCTCCCGACCTCTACGGGGGACGGACGACCCACGACGGCGACGAGGCGGCCGAGCTGTCGGCGAAGCTCCCCGAGGAGCAGGCGACGCGGGACCTCGCGGGCGCTGTCGACTTCCTGCTGCAGCACGAGGCGGTGACGTCGTCGACGGTGGGCGCGGTCGGCTTCTGCATGGGAGGGGGCTTCGTGCTGACGCTCGCGGCGCAGCAGGGCGAGCGCGTCAGCGCGGCGGTCTCGTTCTACGGCGTGCTGGCCGGTGAGCCGGACTTCACCGGTCTGACCGCCCAGGTGCAGGGGCACTTCGGGCGCTCGGACGACTTCACGCCGCCCGAGAGGGCGGGCGAGCTGTCCGCCGCGATCGAGACCGAGGCAGGGCGGGCTCCGGACTTCCACTACTACGACGCCGGCCACGCGTTCTTCAACGACGAGAACCTGATCGGCACCTACGACCCGACGAGCGCCGCCCTGGCCTGGGACCGCACGCTGGCGTTCCTCGGCGAGCACGTCAGCTGAGGCTGGGTCAGTCCCTGTCGGCGGGGGCCACCGTGCGGTCGGTTGCCCGTCGGTCGAAGACCGCACGGACGGCCGGGGACCGGTCGGGTGCCTGCTCGTCGAGGTGCTCACGGACCGCCTCGAACACCTCGCCGAGCACTGCCAGCTGCTCGGGCGTGATGAGGTCGAAGAGGTTCTCACGCACGGCCCGCACGTGCCCGGGGGCCGCCTCGCGGACGATCTGCCGCCCCTCGTCCGTGAGGACGGCGAGGTTGCCGCGACGGTCACCCTCAGGGCGCTCGCGGCGCACCCAGCCCCGCTCGGTGAGGCGGTCGACGGCGTGCGACAGGCGGCTCGGGGACGAGCTCACCATGTCGGCGAGCTCGCTCATGCGCAGCGAACCCGTCGGCGCCTCGGAGAGCATCGCCAGGACGATGTAGTACGTGTGCGGGAGCCCTGCCTCGTCCTGGATCTGTCGCTCCAGCGCCTGTGGGAGCTTGCGCGAGACCGCGAGGTAGGCGCGCCAGACACGCTGCTCGTCCTCCTCCAGCCAGCGAGTCACGCGGCCAGGGTAGGGGGTCGCGCCGCCCGACACGGTCAGCCGCGCGCGAGGTGGCGGCTGATCACGAGCCGCTGGATCTGGTTGGTGCCCTCGAAGATCTGCATCACCTTCGCCTCGCGCATGTAGCGCTCGACCGGGAAGTCGCGGGTGTAGCCGTAACCGCCCAGGACCTGGACCGCATCCGTCGTGACCTTCATGCACGCGTCGGTGGCGACGAGCTTGGCGATGGACGCCTGACGGGCGAAGGGTCGTCCCAGGTCCTTGAGCCGGGCGGCCGCCAGCACCGTGGCACGGGCTGACTCGACGGCCGCCGCCATGTCGGCGAGCAGGAAGCCGAGTCCCTGGTGGTCGATGATCGCCTTGCCGAAGGCCTGGCGCTCCTTGGCGTAGGCGACGGCGTCGTCGAGTGCGCCCTGGGCGAGACCGACTGCGACAGCGGCGATCCCGAGGCGACCGGAGTCGAGCGCCGCCAGCGCGATCGGCAGACCCTGGCCGGGCTCGCCCGATGCGGCGGTCGGCTGCGACCACGCAGTCGTCGAAGTTGACGAGCGTCGTGTGGTCGCTGTGCAGGCCCATCTTCTTCTCCGGCGCCCCGAAGGACAGGCCCTCGGCGTCCCCGGGGACGAGGAGGCACGAGATGCCACGTCCCCCGTCGTCCGAGGTGCGCACGAACGACGTGTAGTAGTCGGCATGGCCGCCGTGGCTGATCCAGGCCTTCGTGCCGTTGAGCGTGTAGGCGTCCCCGTCCAGCGCCGCCTTGGTCGTCATCGCCGCGGGGTCCGAGCCGGCGTGGGGCTCGGACAGGCAGTACGCGCCGAGCAGGTCACCGCCGAGCATGTCGGGCAGGAAGCGCTGCTGCTGCTCGGGCGTGCCGAACTCGACGAGCGGGAAAGCGGTCAGCCCGTGGACGCTGACACCCACCCCGACGCTGGCCCAGCGGGAGGCGATCACCTCGAGGACCTGCAGGTACACCTCGTACGGCTGGCCGCCGCCGCCCAGCTCCTCGGCGTACGGCAGGCCCAGCAGCCCCGACCGTCCGAGCAGGGTGAAGACGTCGCGGGGGAACCGCTCGTCCGCCTCGTCCTTCGCGGCGCGCGGGGCCAGCTCCTTGTCCGCGATCTCGGTGGTCAGGGCCAGCAGGTCCTCGGCCTCGGGGGTGGGCAGGATGCGCTCGACCTTCACGGGGTCCTCCAGGGTCACCGGGACGTGGACGCGGCCGCGTGACGGGTGGTCTGCGGGCCAGTACTGTGCAGGGTACGGCAGTACTGACATGAGTTCCATCGGCGAGGACGAGGAGACGACGTGCAGATCGACGGAGCGGTGGCGCTGGTCACCGGAGGCGGTAGCGGACTCGGACGGGCCAGCGTCGAGGCGCTCGCGGACGGCGGGAGCCCGCGTCGTGGTCGTCGACCTGCCGTCCTCGCCCGGGCAGGAGGTCGCCGACGCCGCTCGGCGACCGCGCGGTCTTCGTGCCGACGGACGTCACCGACGAGCGGCCGTCGCGGCCGCTGTCGAGACCGCGACGACGCTCGGGCCGCTGCGCGTCGTCGTCAACTGCGCCGGCGTCGCGACCCCGGGAAAGGTGGTCGGGCGCAAGGGCCCTCTGCCGCTGGACTCGTTCGACACCGTCGTGCGGATCAACCTGGTCGGCACGTTCAACGTGATCCGCCTGGCGGCCGCGGCGATGATGGAGACCGAGCCTGTCGATGGCGAGCGAGGCGTGGTCGTCAACACGGCCTCTGCGGCGGCGTTCGACGGCCAGATCGGGCAGGCCGCGTACGCGGCGTCGAAGGGCGGCGTGGTCGGCATGACCCTGCCCATCGCGCGTGAGCTGGCCTCGTCCCTGATCCGGGTGATGACGATCGCCCCCGGGCTGTTCGAGACCCCGATGCTCTCCGGGCTGCCGCAGGAGGCGCAGGACTCCCTCGGCGCCCAGGTGCCGCACCCCTCACGGCTGGGCCGACCGTCCGAGTACGCAGCGCTGGTGCGCCACATCGTCGAGAACCCGATGCTCAACGGCGAGGTGATCCGGCTCGACGGCGCCATCCGCATGGCGCCGAAGTGACGTGGTGACCGCGGGGACGCCCGCCGCCACCGCGCGGCGGCAGCAGCTGTTCGACGACCTCGTCGAGCTGTTCCTCGCCGAGGGCTTCGCGCGGTTCACCCTCGACGACCTCGCGGCGCGGCTGCGGTGCTCGAAGTCGACGCTGTACCAGCTGGCCGGCAGCAAGGAGCAGCTGTCGCGCGCCGTCGCGGTGCACTTCTTCCGCCGAGCGGCGGAGCGGGTCGAGGGCTCGCTGGCGAGCGTGGACGGTTCCCGCGCCCGCGTCGACGCGTACTTGCGGGCGGTCGCCGCAGAGCTGGCACCGGCCTCGACCGACTTCTTCGCCGACCTCGAGTCGTTCGCCCCCGGGCGGGAGGTCTACCGGCGCAACACCGCGATCGCGGCCCAGCGGGTCGGCGAACTGATCGCGGAGGGTGTGCGGGCCGGGGAGTTCCGGGCAGTGTCAGCGGCTTTCGTCGCCGACCTCGTGTCGGCCCAGATGGTCCGCATCCAGCAGCGAGAGGTGCACGCGCGCACCGGGATCGAGGACGCGGAGGCGTACGCGGCGCTGGCGGAGCTGGTGCTGCGGGGCATCTCGTCCTGAGCGGTGTCGCTCGGGGCGCCTCAGGTGTCGACTCCCGCCGATGACCGTTCCGACGTCCGACTCGCCCGCCGCCAAGGGATGGGCCGCTCAGCGCGATGCGAGCCAGGGTGTTTGGCCCGATTCCGTCCCTCGTCCCACGGCATCAATCGCGGCGATCAGACGCAAGTGATCAGCATGACGGGTCGGTGTCCACGCGAGACGTCCGATCGTTGCCGGCCGTGAGCGTGGGTCCCGTCCACCTAGGCGGATCAGACCTCGGTGAGGCGGAGGGCGTTCGCCCCCTCGCCGGCGAGTTGTTCTAGAGCGGCGGTCCGGCCGGTGAGCAGGAGCAGGATGGCACCGATCGGGCCGGTCACCTCGGGTCCTTGCCCGCGGCTCCAGTCGGTGTCGGTTGCGGTGAGCCGGCAGCTGGCCCAAGGCAGTCGTCGATTGACGCTGGCGAGCCAGGTGTCGCGGGTGTCCCACCGACGGCTCGCGGCCAGGGTGCAGAGTGAGGGTCGCATGGGGACGTTCACGCCGAGAGGGATCGCGATGTCCTGGCTGTGCACGAGGATGTCGGTCAGGGTCTCCAGGGGAGTGAGGCCGGGGTTGTGGCGGCGTGACCCGATGCCGTTCCTGATGCCCGCGATGATCTGCTCGGTCGACAACGCCTCCGCCTGCAGGATCCCGGCCTTGAGGATGAAGTCGTTCAGCGCCACGCTCCGCAGCATCCGGGGGTGACGGAGTATGAAGCCCAACGCATCCCGCACTCGTTGCTGCTGCATAGTGAGGTGCGCGGCGACGTGTCGCACCGTCCAGCCGTCGCACAGCGAGGGGTGCGCCCACTGCCCGGGCGTTAGTCCTTCGAGCAGTGCGGCGGTCCTGGCTCGCTGGTCGTCGATCCCGGCCCACAGATCGTCCGTCTCGGTGGCCGTCAGGGTTGCCATCACTCTCTCCTTCCAGGGAGCACCGGCTCCTCCTAGGAACCACCGGCTCGGTCACGTGAAGACCGGGGGCTGCACGCGGGTGCGCTTGAGCTCGAAGAACTGCGGGTAGCCGGCGAGCAGCCGCGCGCCCTCGAAGACCTGGTCCGCGTGCTCCCCGCGGGGGATTCCGTTGAGCACCGGGCCGAAGAACGCGACCCCGTCGATAGAGGTGATCGGCGTCCCGACCTCGCCCCCGACGAGACCCACCCCGGCGTCATGACTCACCCGCATGGCCGCGTCGTGCTCCTCGGACTCCATGGCGTCCACGAGCTCAGTAGGTAGCCGCACCTCCGCAAGGGCAGCACCGATCACCTCGCGGTACTCGGCAGCGGTGGGGCGGCGCCATACGTCAAAGACCCGCTCGCCGAAGACGGTGTAGAACTCGGCCAGCGCCTCCAGCCCGCACCGCATCACCACTGCCGTGGCGACCTTGGCGGGCCCGCGGCTCGCCTCCACGGTGCGGCGGTAGCCCGGCGCGATGTCGGTGCGGTGCTGATTGAGGAAGTAGAGGCTCATGACGTGGTACCGGACCGTCAGCTGCCTGCGCAGCCCCACCTCGTGTAGCCAGCGAGAGGCAGTCCAGGAGTACGGGCAGACCGGGTCGAACCAGAAGTCGACCACCGTGTCGTGTCTCGCGTCCATGACGCCTCCACGCTAAACTAGTCCTATCAACGGACTAATATAGTTCGATCATGGGACTTTGTAAAGGGACTCAATGGAGCGCGAACTGCCGGCCAGCCTGCTGATGTTCATCGCGTCGCGATCGGCCGCCAACCGCATCTTCGAGGCGCTCCAGGAGCGCGGCTTCGACGACGCGACCATCGCGCAGAGCCGGCTCATGATGGGCATCGACCCTGACGGCACCCGGTTGAGCGTGCTCGCCGAGCGCGCCCAGATCGCCAAGCAGACGGCCACCGCCCTGGTCGACAAGCTCGAGCGCGCCGGCTACGTCGAGCGCGTGGCTGACCCCACCGACGGACGGGCACGCCTGGTGCGCATGACCGCTCGCGCGAAGTCGGTGATCCCCTACGCCCGGGCCGAGGAGGAGCGCATCGAAGAGGAGTGGCGCGCACACCTCGGAGCTGAGCGCATGCAACAGCTCCGCGAAGCCCTCACCGACCTACGAAAGATCACCGACCCGTACCGGTGACCAGCAAGGGGTTCATCAGTCGAGAGCCGGGGGCCGCTACCTCATCGCGCTTACGCCGTGCAATGGCGCATGCGTCCAAGGCGGCGAAGTGGGGCATCCGCGCAGCCGTAGTGAGGGGCGCGCTCGATCGCCACAAGAGGGTCGCTACGACGCGGCTGCGATCCGCGCGGCGAGCCAGGCCGAGATCTGTGGGACGTCCAGCCCGCCGGCGGCTGCCTCGAGCATCATCTGCTCGGCTTCGTCGACGGTGTAGGTCAGATCGCGGCCGTTGAGCAGACAGAAGATTCGGGCGGCCGACCAAGCGAGGCGCTTGTTGCCGTCAACCAGGGCGTGGTTGCGGACCAAGGAGTGCATCAGCGCCGCGACCTTGTCCTCGAACGTCGGGTAGGCGTCGTCGCCGAAGACGGTGGTCCTGGGCCGCGCGGCGGCCGCTGCGAGCAGGCCCGGGTCCCGGACCGCAACGTCGTCGAGCACTCCGGATGCGATCTCGTGAAGGTCCTCGACCGAGAGGTAGTCCAGCTCCTCGTCGCTCACCGACTCAGGCGTTCGAGCAGCTCGCTGTCTTCACTGCGGACTCGCTCGATCGCGGCCCTCAGCCGCTGCGGCCGCTCGGACACGTACTGGGTGATCGCAGCTCGGGCGACCTCTTGCATGGAACGCCCTTCCTGCTCGGCCCTCTTGCGCAGGGCTTCGCTCTCGGCGTCGGTCAGCCTCAGGTTCATCGCCACACCTGGATGGTACCGCAGCGGTACCACCCATAAACAGGTGTCGTGCGGCGTCACCAGTTGGTGGGCGCTTCGCGGCGTTGCGACGCTGGCGCACTGTGGACGGTCTGCCTCGGAGTGGCGGGGGCCGCGTCGGCGACGGCACGCCGTCGAGACGGACAAGCGGGCCGGTCAGCCTGGGAGTGCCGCGAACTCGCGGGGCCGGGACAGGTGCGGCTCGACGACCCCGCGCCGCAGGCGCAGATCTACGTCAGTTGTGCCCGTTGTCGCGCTTGATCAGCGCCGAGCAGTTGTCGATCGAGTACTCCCCGTAGCAGACGCTGATGGCTGCTCGTCGGATCGGATCCGGCTGCGTGACCCGGGGCCCGTCGAACCGGTAGACCTTGTCGGTCTCGCAGTCCTGGCGACCGGTCTGACCGACGTTGAAGAAGGCGCCGTCCTGGTAGGGGGAGATCCAGTGGATGATCCACACCTTCTTGCCGTCGCAGACGAGGTCGTTCAGCTCGGTGCGTCCGAAGTCGACCGAGCGTGACCCGGTGAAGTCGATGTGGCTCCCGCCCCAGCCCTTGCCGTTGCTCGACGAGCTGGACACCCACCCGTCGACGGCCGTGGCCGTGGACGCCGTGAGGCACAGTCCCGCGGACACGACGGCCACCGCCAACGTGCGACCGATCGTGGTCATCCTCGCAGTCATCGCCTGTTCCCCTCTGTCGTCGGCCGGCCGCCCGGCCAGGCCGACGAAGACTACGCCTCGCGGACGCGCTGGCTACTCGTCAGCGAGCGCGGCTGCTCCCACGAACCGGTCCACGGGCGGTCGCCAGGTACCGGACCGTGTCGCGGTGGTTGTTCCATCCGTGTCTCCCTTGCGTCGCCCAGGTCACGGCAGCCCCGCTCGGTCGAACTCGTGCTGCAGTCGGGGCCGGCGTCGATGGACTCGCGAAGTTCTACGACGAGGCGGTCAACGTCGGTCGCGTGGTCCGATCCGGCTGCGAGCGTGGGCAACTTGCGAGCCGGCGCGCTGCGGTCCGGTAGTGCTGTGCGCCGGCTTCGACCAGCTCGTACTCGACGAGGCGGGTCAGGACGGGCAGGACAGCGAGGGGGTCGATCGGCTCGTAGGCCTTCGCGAGCTCGCTCCAGGTGCGGTCGTGGTCGAGCCCGAGGGAGTGGGCGAGGTCCCACGCCAACGGGGCGACCTCGAGCGCAAGTAGTGCGAACAGGACCGTATCGCGGGGGCTCGCCGAGAGGTGTCGAGCACCTCGTCCCGGTGGTCCGGCCACGTCGGGCCGGTGGCCCGGGGAGCCGGGCAGCGGTCGGGACGAGGGCCAGCGGCGGAATAGCAGGAGTCGCGCGTCGAGCACCTCGCCGGGCCGGTGCGCTTCCGGGAGCGTGCACCAGTGGTCGGCGGCCTCGAGGGACTGGTGCGAGGGCCCGACGTCGAGGGCTTGGCGAGCCCAGTCGATCGCGAGGTCGATCTCGCCGATCTCCTCGAACGCCTCCGCAGTGTCCTGGAACCAGGCGGCGACCTGGCGGTCCCCGGCGTGCGTGCGGATGATCGGCTCGATGTCGTGATCGAGCACTGCGAGGCGGCGCTCGATGCGGTCCAGCACCCACCGTTCGTGGCGGTCGGGCACCGACCATCGCTGGGTGCCCGACGGCTCGGGACCCAGGGCGTCGCGGACCTGGTCGGGCCGGGCGCGGTAAAGGGCGACGCCCTCGGCGCCCAGGGCCGGAGCGCAGGCGACCGGGTCGAGCTCGAAGTAGTCGATGGCACCGTCGAACTGGAACGTGACCATCTAGTCAACCTGCCTGCCCACCGGAACCTGGGCCGCTGCCGCGGCGTGGGGATGCAGGTCGAGCAGGCGCCGGCAGGCGTCGCCGATGACGCCGCTGGAGTCGTCGGCCCGCGCGATGATCGTGATCGCCAGTGCCTTGTGGGCCACGTGATGGATGTCGGACGGGTCCGTCGACGGGAGCGATGCTTCCAGGATGTCGACGGCCTCGTGCATCTGACGGCCGTGCTCGTTCGAGGCGTTCGAGCGGTGCAGGTCAGCGCGTGTGCGGATCAGGGGCAGGACGGCGTCGGCCAGACCGCTCGTGCTCACGAGCCAGCCCTTGCGACCGCCGACCCGAGGATGGCGGCGACCTCGGCCATCGCGTACCTCTTAGTCGCGTTGATCACCCGCCTTCGCAGCGGTGAAGCTTCCGCCCGCCTCCGCCGCCGCAGTCACACAGGATCCGAGCTTGTTCCGTCGCACCCTGCACGCGGCGGTGTGACGCGGGCGGTGTGCCAAATCGAGGACCTAGTGTCCGAGTCGAGCTACGGAGTCGGGGCGAACGGCCGAGTCCGCATGGTCACAACCTCTCCGCCGGCGATACCTGCCTCTTGGGCTGGTGTCAGTCTCGAAGGCAGTCCGAAGGCGACGTCCCAAGCGCCATCTGCTGCGCGGACATCCAGCGCCACAACGCCTACGACAGCATGAGACGTCTTCGCGTCGTCGCTCACCGCCAGCAGGAGATCAACCTCGTCACCTCGGCCCAGACGCCCGTTAAGTGGCTCTTCCCAGTTGAGGGTGTAGACGGCGGCCGGCTGGAGCGCGGAGGGGTCGGCGCGTCGGTGCCCGGGTAGAGGTCGAGGCCTCCCGAGGATGGGAGCTCCGACACTGCCCACCTAGCTAGGCCGGCTTGCGGACGAGGGCCTCAAGTACGCTCAAACGGCCCTCGTCCGCACTCCGGGCCGCGTTGATCTGAGATTCCCCAATCCGCTCGCCCATGAGCGTCTGCAGCCCCAGCGGCGGCAGCCCGTGTTCCTCCAACCGCCGGCGGTTCTCCCGCAAGTCCGGCAGGACCTCCTCCGTCTTGTCCCGGAAGATCACGATCTCGAACCCCGCGGTGAGAACTTGCTCCCGTGTCTCCTCGGGCGAACACAAAAAGCTCGTGCCCGGCCCTGCCGCCCAGGGCAGCGGGTAGTCGGGCTCGCCTTTCGGCCCGGCTCCGTAGTGGGAGAATGCGAACACCGCGCCGGGGCGAAGCACACGAAGCGCCTCGGCATAGAAGCGCCGCTTGTCGTCGATGTTCATCGCCACGTTCTCGGAATAGGCTCGGTCGAACCCATCGTCCTCGAAGGGCAGATCGGTCGCGCTGCCCTCCACCACGCGCACGCGATCCGAGAGGCCGGTCGCGGCATTCAGCTCCTCCGCCGCGCGGCAGAACTCCGGCGTCAGGTCGAGCGAGGTCACGTGGCAACCGAAGTGCGTCGCGGTCCACCGCGCCGGTCCGCCGATCCCGCCGCCGATGTCGAGGATGCGCTCGCCGGAGAGGGGTTCGAGGAGCGCTACCATCTCCTTTGTCGCCTTCAGCCCCCGGCCGTGGAAGTGGTCGAGTGGGGCGAGCGCGTCGGGCGTAATCGGGCCCGCCTCGCTGCCTCCTGCCGCCCTAAGCGCAGCGAGGATGCGGGCTGCGATGCCCTCGCTGGCGTAGTGGTCTTGGACCTTGTTACCGGCTGCGGTCATGTTTCGTTCTCCTCCCGAGCCGCCCGCGGTCGATGGCTTGAGGGGGTTCGTATGACAAATCCCTGAGAGGCTCAAGGCTAGCTAGGAAGACCTCGACGTGCCTGACGCTACCTTCGCGACCCCTGATGTGACGACGTTCTGCCGCCTCGACGAGCTGGGTCTGGTGGTGGTCGGCCAGCACCTCCAACCGGATCGGGCGGTGCTGGCCTGCCGGGTCGCCGACGACGCGGTCGAGGAGGCGGACCGCTGGTGCCGGCGGGGCGGGGGTGCTCGTCGCGGCGGGTCCGGCGCGGCTGGTGGTGCCGGGCGCTGGAACGGTCCGCCATCCCGGGTAAGCCCTCCTCGCGGTAGCGGGCCGCCCACTCGGCCGCGGTCCGCCAGGACACGTCGTACCGTTCGGCTGCTCGCGCCGGTGGCCAGCCGTGATCGCCAACCAGCTGCGCCAGGCGCAACCGGGCGCGCGGGGTCGAGGCGGCGTTGGAGTGGGTAGCGTGAGCCATGAAGACCTCCTGGGTGAAGCGGAACCGTCAGACAGCTCCACTTCACTACGGGAGGTCTTCACCCATCACCAGGCTCACGCCGTGTCGTCACACAACCTCGACCAACGTGCCTGGGCATCACAGCGAGCGCTCGGGCTGTGGGCGAGCGGGTACGCCGCCTGCGAGCTCCCGCTCGAGGTTGGCCACCGCGGCGGCCGTCCAGCGCTGGCGCGCCGCCGCCGTCCGGTAGAGCGGTCCGTCGGCGTGTGTGGGGTCGGTGGCCCGCGCCAGCAGCCGCCGCAGCACCGTCCGCCGGCCCCGCCGGAACAGCGGGCCGGGCAGGTGCCGGTACTCGAGCGCGACACCGGCGACGTAGCGGTCGTAGCGCCCCACTGCGCTCGCCAGCACCGCGAGGTCGGCGTCGCAGAGAGTCGCGGCGTCCCCATCGCCGTCGGCGGGCACGTGGTCGGCGGTCACCAGCACCAGCTCCGCGACCCGGTCCGCCGCCGCGGCGGGGACGCCCAGCGACGTCAGCACCGACCGCGCCAGGTCGGCGCTGTCGCTCTCGTCGCGGCCGGGCCGTCCGGCGTAGACGGCGTCGTGGAACCAGGCCGCCAGCACCAGGTCGGCGGGCGCCGGGGCGGCGGCCGGCCAGCTCGTCGAGCCGGTCGAGCACCTCGGCGAGGTGCTCGGCGTCGTGGTAGCCGCGGTCCGGCGCCGACCACCGCGCGCGCAGGGCGGCCACCTGCTCGCGCACCGCCGCGTCCGGAGCCGTGCCGCCGAGCGACCGCACCGCCGCCAGCGCCTCGTCGTCGCGACGGTCCTCGCTCGTCCCCACGGGGTGCACTGTGCCACTTGTCGACGCCGTGCCGCACGCGACGACGAGGGGGCGGCGCACCGGCCGCCCCCTCGCGCCGTCCCGGGGCCGGCCTCGGATCCGGCCCCGGTCCAGCTGCCCTGCGTCAGTCCTGCGAGCGGGTGCCCAGGACGACCTGCACGTCGAGCAGCCGGCCACCGCGCACCACGCCGAGGGTGACCTCGTCGCCGGGGGCCCGCTCGCGGACCTGCGCGGTGAGCGACTCCGAGCCCTGCACCGGCTCGTCGTCGACGGTGGTGATCACGTCGCCCTGCTGCAGGCCGGCCTGCTCGGCCGGCGTGCCCGGGGTGACCTGCCGGACCTCGGCGCCCTGGCGGGTGGCGCCGTCGGCCGTCCCGCTGCCGTCGGAGAGCGAGACGCCCAGCCAGGCGTGGTCGGCGGTGCCGTCGGCGATCAGCTCGTCCGCGATCCGCTTGGCCTCGTTCACCGGGATCGCGAAGCCCAGGCCGATGCTGCCGGACTGGCCGCTGCCGGTGGAGGTGCTGGCGATCGACGACGGGATGCCGATGAGCGCGCCGGAGGCGTCGACGAGGGCGCCGCCGGAGTTGCCGGGGTTGACCGCGGCGTCGGTCTGGATCGCGTTGGTGACCACGGGCTCGACCGCGGACCGCCCGCCGGAGAACGGGTCGGTCGACTCGCTGCCCGAGGTGGTGACCGGGCGGTCGGTCGCCGAGACGATGCCGGTGGTGACCGAGTCGCTCAGCCCGAGCGGGTTGCCGACCGCCATCACCGGCTGCCCGGCCGTCACGTCGTCGGAGTCGCCGAGGGTCGCCGGGACGAGGTCCGCCGGCGGGTCGACGATCTTCAGCACGGCCAGGTCGGTGGCCGGGTCGAGGCCCACGACCTCGATGTCGGTGAACACCCGGCCGTCGGACAGCACGATCTGGATCTGCGCGCCGTCCCCGGCGCCGGTGGCGACGTGGTTGTTGGTCAGCACGTGGCCCTCGGTGTCGAGCACGACGCCGGAGCCCTGGCCCTCGCCGGCCTGGCCGGCGACCTTGATGCTCACCACGCTCGGCGAGACGGTGTCGGCGACGGCCGCCCAGTCGACGCCGTCGGTGCTGCTGACGGCCAGCGGGTCGCGGTCCGAGGACGACGACGGGGCCGCGGACGAGGCGGCGGGCGCCTGGTCGCGGTCGATGACCGAGACGGCGGTGGCGGTGGCCCCGCTGGCCAGCACGGCCGCACCGAGCATCGCGATCGTCATCGCGCCCCAGCCGGGACGGCGACGCGGGCGCGGCGCCTGCTGCGGCGGGCCCTCCTGGCCGGGCGGCACCGGCGGGGCACCCCAGACGTCCTGGGTGGTGCCGTGCACGCCGGGGGCGGCCTGCTGGTCCGCCGGCGCGCCCCACGACGGGACGGGCTGGGTCGTGGGCGCGGGCCAGCCGGACGGGCTGGACGGGGGGAGGGTCTGGGTCATCGCGATCATCGCCTTCGCTGTGCTGCGCTCCGCTGAGCGGCCGACCGGTGGGGCCGGCGACAGCACCCAGTCAAGGACAGCCACCTGCGACGGTCCTGGAGCCGGCCTGGGAGGTCCCTGGGAGCCTGCGGCCGCCTCAGGAGGCGGGCAGGACGACCTCGAAGGTCGCGCCGCCGCCGGGCGTGGGGCGCACCGCGGCGCTCCCGCCGTGGGCCTGCACGATGGCGTCGACGATCGCCAGGCCGAGGCCGGACCCGCCGCTGGAGCGGGTGCGGGAGGCGTCCGCGCGGTAGAACCGCTCGAAGATCTTCTCCGCCAGCTCCGCCGGCACGCCGGCCCCGTGGTCCACCACCTGCAGCACGGCGCGGCCGTCGCGCCGGCCCACCCCGAGCTCGACCGGGCTCCCGGCGGGGGTGTGGCGCAGGGCGTTGCCGAGCAGGTTGGTCACCACCTGGCGCAGCCGCGCCTCGTCGCCCGTCACCGGGGCCGGCGAGGGCCGCTCGGCGCCGTCGAGGCCGGTCGAGCCGGACCGCCCGGTCGGGCGCGAGCGCGGGCTGTCGTGCACGGCGTCTCCCGCGAGGACGAGCAGGTCGACCGGCTGCAGCCGCAGCGGCCGCTGCTCGTCGAGGCGGGCCAGCACGAGCAGGTCCTCGACCAGCCCGCCCATCCGGGTCGACTCGTCCTCGATCCGGCGGAAGGTGCTGGTGACCTCCTCGGGCTCGCGGACGGCGCCCATCCGGTACAGCTCGGCGAAGCCGCGCAGGGTGGCCAGCGGGGTGCGCAGCTCGTGGCTGGCGTCGCCGATGAACCGGCGCATCCGCTGCTCGGACGCCTCGCGCGCGGCCAGCGTGGTCTCGATCCGGTCCAGCATCGCGTTGACGGCGCCCCCGAGCCGTCCGACCTCGGTGCCCGGCGCGCGGACGTCGACCCGGCGCGAGGTGTCGCCGCCGCCGAACGCGGTGGCCACCGACTCCACCTCGCGCAGCGGGCGGAACGCCCGCCCGACGAGGAACCAGCCGGTGAGGACGAGCAGGGCGATCAGCCCGGCGCCGAGCACGACGAACCGCAGCGCCACGCCCGCGCAGGGTGTCCTGCACGTCGTCCAGCGGCAGCGCCACCACGGCGGCGCCCCGCCGGCTGCCTCGCCGAGTCGACCACCGGCACCGCGACCATCCGCCACGACGTCCCGTCGCTGCCGCCCACCGTCGAGTACTCGTCGCGCGGCCGCCTTGGCCTGCTCGTAGCTGAGGTCGGGCAGGTCCGGGAGGGCTCCGGCCCGGCCGTCGTAGAGCGGGTCGCTGTCGGCCATCGCGGGCTCGTCGAAGAAGACCTGGACCACGAACCGGCTGGGGAGCGGGTCGTCCCCGATCGGACCGCGCCCGCCGGACTGGAGCTGGTCGACGAGCTGCTCCAGCGACCGGGGCTCCTGCACCACCGCCCGGAGCTGGGCGTCGACCTGCTTGATCAGCTGGCCGCGCAGGTTCGTGACCGTGAGGACACCGACCGCCACCAGGGCGACCGTCAGCAGCGCCGCCACGACGGCGAGCAGCCGCGCTCGCAGCGAGAGCCCCTGCGTCAGAGACGGTGTCGTCGGAACCGCCGGGGCGGCTGACGGGGACGCAGGGGTGGCGCCGGTGGTCACGCGCTCTCGCGCGGCAGCTTGAGGACGTAGCCGACACCGCGCCGGGTGTGGATCAGCGGCGGCCAGTCGTCGGCCGCCGACGCCCTCCGGCGTGCTGTCGACCTTGCGCCGCAGGTAGGAGATGTAGGACTCGACGATGCCGGCCTCGCCGTTGAAGTCGTAGTTCCACACGTGGTCGAGGATCTGCGGCTTGGACAGCACCCGGTTCGGGTTGAGCATCAGGTAGCGCAGCAGCTTGAACTCGGTGGGGGACAGGTCGATGTCGCGGCCGCCGCGACGCACCTCGCGCGAGTCCTCGTCGAGCTCGAGGTCGTGGAAGACCAGCCGGCCCTCGGCGGCCTCGGCGCCCGCGCCGGTGCGCCGCAGGATCGCCCGGATCCTCGCCACGACCTCCTCCAGGCTGAACGGCTTGGTGACGTAGTCGTCCCCGCCGACGGTCAGGCCGGTCACGCGGTCGGCGACGTCGTCCTTGGCGGTGAGGAACAGCACCGGGGTGTCGCGGCCGCGCTCGCGCAGCCGGCGGGTGACGGCGAAACCGTCGAGGCCGGGCATCATCACGTCGAGCACGAGCAGGTCGGGCCGGACCTTCTCGGCGACGGCGAGGGCCTGCTGGCCGTCCGGTGCGGTGTGCACCTCGAAGCCGGCGAACCGCAGCGAGGTCGACAGCAGCTCGCGGATGTTGGGCTCGTCGTCGACGACGAGCAGGCGCGCCTCGGGGGTGGACCGCTTCATGGCGCCATCATCGACCCCGAACCTGGGAGTTCGCTGGACGCCGGCTGGAGGCCGCCCGTCAGGAGCGCGGGCGCGAGGCCAGCCAGGTGGCCACCTGGGCGGCCGGCATCGGGCGTCCGAGCAGGTAGCCCTGGACGATGTCGCAGCCCGCGTCGGTGAGCGAGCGCAGCGTGGCGTGGTCCTCGACGCCCTCCGCGACGACCTCGAGGCCGAGGTCGTGGGACAGCTCGATGATCGACTTCACGATCTTGCCGGCGCCGGCGTCGGCGCCCATCCCGATGATGAACGACTTGTCGATCTTCACCTCGTGGATGGGCAGGTGCCGCAGGTACGCCAGCGAGGAGTACCCGGTGCCGAAGTCGTCGACCGACAGCCGCACGCCCTTGTCGCGCAGCGCGTACATCGGTCGCAGCGACTCGCCCTGGTAGTTCATCACCGAGTCCTCGGTGAGCTCGAGCGTGAGCCGCTCGGGCGCGATGCCGACCTCCTGGAGCAGCCGGCCGACCTGGTCGGGCAGGCCGGGCTCGAGCAGCAGCCGGGTGGGCAGGTTCACCGACACCGCGAACGCGTCGGCGCCGGACCAGCGCGCGCACTGCTCGAGGGCCTTGCGCAGCGCCAGGACGGTGAGCTCGCCGACCTGACCGGTGTGGTCGGCGAGCGGGACGAACTCCGCGGGCGAGATCGGGCCGCGCTCGGGGTGGGTCCAGCGGGCGAGCGCCTCGAAGCCGGTGATCTTCCCGTCGCGCAGCCGCAGCTGGGGCTGGAAGTCGACGCTGATCTGCTCGTCGTCGATCGCGCGCCGCAGGTCGCCGACCAGGGTCAGGCGGTCGAGGCTGGTGCGGTCGCGCTGCGGCTCGTACCAGGAGTGCCCGGACATCGAGCGCTTCGCCTCGTACATGGCGACGTCGGCGTGCCGCAGCACCGTGGCGGCGTCGTTGCCCGCCGAGAACACGCCGGCGAGCCCGATCGAGGCGGAGACGTCGACGAAGGTGCCGTTGAGGTCGAACGGCACCACCAGCGAGGACGAGATCGAGGTGGCCACGCGCTCGACGTCCTCGCGCCCGCGCACCGACGGCGAGCAGGACGGCGAACTCGTCGCCGCCGAGCCGGGCGACGCAGGCTGTCCTCCGGGGTGATCTCCGCGAGCCGGCGGGCCACCTGGACCAGCAGGATGTCGCCGACCGGGTGCCCGAGGGTGTCGTTGATCTCCTTGAACCGGTCCAGGTCGAGCAGCATGACGGCGGCCACGCAGTCGTCGTCGGTGGCCTCCAGGCCGTTGAGCACCCGGGTGAGCGCGACGCTGAACGCGAGCCGGTTCGGCAGCTGGGTCAGGTCGTCGTGGTGCGAGTCGTGCCGCAGCCGGGCGACCAGGTCGTTGTTCTGCCAGACCACGGCCGCGTGCGTGACCAGGGTCTGCAGCAGGTCGAGGTCGTCGACCGAGAAGGTCGACAGCGACGAGCCCTGGCGGTCGTGCGCCACGAGCAGGGCGGTCTTGCGGTCGTCGACCTCCACCGGGAGCACGACGGCGTCGCGCCAGCCGTTGGCCGCCAGCCAGGCCCGCTCCTCGAGGTCGCGCGTGCTGGTGCGCACGACGCACGGCCGCACGCCCGCCGGCGGCAGCCGGTCGATCGTGGTGGGGTCGTCGATGGACCACAGCTCCGCACCGGCGGCGTTGACGATGGTGGCCGCCTCGGTGGTCAGGGTGGTGACCAGCAGGTCCTGGCTCTGCGCCTGGCCCATCGTGCGCGCAGCGCGCAGCACCTCGCCGAGGTCGGCGTGCTGGCGCATCAGCTTGGCGTACGCCCGGAAGCTCAGCACGACCGCGGTCGAGACGATGGCCAGGAGCAGCAGACCCTCGACCTGGTCCTCGAGCGCCTGGAGCGCCAGCGCGCCGATGGTGGCGCTGAGCAGGCCGGACATCAGCACCGAGGCCGCCATCACGGCGGCGTCGGCGAGCGGCGGACGCCGCTGCAGCACGGTGATCGCGGCGATCACGGCGGAGACGCCGGCGACGTCGACGGCCAGGACGATGGCGACGGCGGTCACCCAGGTCGAGGGCACGGCGTCCACAGGTCGGTGACGACGCCGTACAGGAAGTAGGCGACCCCGATCTCCAGCGTGTACAGCGACAGGTTGAAGAAGGTCTTGTCGACCGGCTGCTGCCGCACGTAGAGGACGACGGCGGCGCTCATCAGCCGGGCGACCAGCAGCCACTCGAGGTCCATCGTGAACAGGCCGATGACCAGCGGCAGGTCGCTGAGCGACACCGACAGCGCCTGCTGGCGCACCTCGACGTGGAACTTCGCCGACTCGGTGACCGCGAACAGCACGGCCAGGACCACGAACATCAGCGCCGGCGGCATCTCGACGAGGTGCCGGATCTCGTCCGGAGCACCGATCGCGGCCAGGGCCCCCACGGCAGCAAGCAGCGCGGACAGGGCGATCAGGTGCCACTGTCCGCGCGACAGGGCCGTAGCCGCTGTGCTGGGCACTTGTCCAGTGTGGGGCATGGCCGTGCTCACCGGGGCCTTGTGCAGGGAACTCCCACCGTTCGGCCCAAGTGTCACAGCAGTTGCAGTTGTCTCAGGAGCCCCACGGGCCCCAGATGGCGGTTCAGCTGAGCGAAGCGCCGAGAGGGACGCGCCCGAGAGCGAGGCGCCCGAGAGCGACGCACCGGAGAGCGACGCGCCGGACAGCGAGGCGCCGGAGAGCGAGGCGCCGGAGAGCGACGCGCCGGACAGCGAGGCGCCGGAGAGCGAGGCGCCGGACAGGGACGCGCCGGACAGCGAGGCGCCGGACAGCGAGGCGCCGGAGAGCGGAGCGCGCCGGACAGGGACGCGCCGGACAGCGAGGCGCCGGACAGGGACGCGCCGGACAGCGAGGCGCCGGAGAGCGAGGCGCCGGACAGCGAGGCGCCGGACAGCGAGGCGCCCGGACAGGGACGCGCCGGACAGCGAGGCGCCGGACAGGGACGCGCCGGAGAGCGAGGCACCGGACAGCGAGGCGCCGGACAGGGACGCGCCGGACAGGGAGGCGCCGGACGAGCGGACGCGCCGGACAGCGAGGCGCCGGACAGCGACGCGCCGGACAGGGACGCGCCGTTCTTCGACAGGGAGGCGCCGGCCAGGTCGGCGCCCGAGAGGGACGCCCCGGACAGGGAGGCTCCCGACAGGGAGGCGCCGGCGAGCACGGCACCGGTGGCGAGGGCGAGGGCAGAGGTGGCGACCGCGAGGGTACGGACGCGCGCGTGGAAGAGTGACATCGGGGTTCCTCCGAGGGGGTGAGGGGCCCAGTTGGGTCGTCACAGTGTGGCAGCGTTTTGCCCCCGTGCACTCCTACCGATGCATCAAACCTGCGCGCGGACGGGGGACCCAAAACGTACTAATCACCCAATTGCGGATCTTCCGCGTCGACGATCCGGTAGGCGTAGCCCTGTTCCGCCAGGAAACGCTGACGATGTGCTGCGAACTCGGCGTCGAGGGTGTCGCGGGCGACCACCGTGTAGAAACGTGCACCCCGACCGTCCTGCTTCGGGCGCAGCAGCCGTCCCAGCCGCTGGGCCTCCTCCTGCCGCGACCCGAACGACCCGGACACCTGGACGGCCACCGACGCCTCCGGCAGGTCGATGGAGAAGTTGGCGACCTTGCTCACCACGAGCGTGGTCACCTCGCCGGCGCGGAAGGCGTCGAACAGCTTCTGCCGCTGCGCGACCGGCGTCTCGCCCTTGATGACCGGCGCGTCGAGGCGCTCGGCGAGGTCGTCGAGCTGGTCGATGTACTGGCCGATCACCAGGGTCTGCTCGCCGCGGTGCCGCTCGAGCAGCCGCTGCACCACCGCGGTCTTCTCCGGCGAGGTGGCGCACAGCCGGTACCGGTCCTGCGGCTCGGCGGTGGCGTACAGCAGGCGCTCGCGCTCGGGCAGCGTGACCCGCACCTCGACGCAGTCCGCCGGCGCGATGTAGCCCTGGTTCTCGATGTCCTTCCAGGGCGCGTCGTAGCGCTTGGGCCCGATCAGCGAGAACACCTCGCCCTCGCGGCCGTCCTCGCGCACCAGGGTGGCGGTGAGGCCGAGCCGGCGGCGGGCCTGCAGGTCGGCGGTCATCCGGAAGATCGGGGCCGGCAGCAGGTGCACCTCGTCGTAGACGACCAGGCCCCAGTCGCGGGCGTCGAGCAGCTCCAGGTGCGTGTACACGCCCTTCCGGCGGGTGGTGAGCACCTGGTAGGTCGCGATCGTGACCGGGCGGATCTCCTTGCGGGCGCCGGAGTACTCGCCGATCTCGTCCTCGGTGAGGCTCGTGCGCCGCAGCAGCTCGTCCTTCCACTGCCGGGCCGCGACGGTGTTCGTCACCAGGATCAGGGTGGTGCTCGCCGCCTGGGCCATCGCCGCGGCGCCGACGATGGTCTTGCCCGCGCCGCACGGCAGCACGACCACGCCGGAGCCGCCGTGCCAGAAGTTCTCCACCGCCTCGCGCTGGTACGGCCGCATCGTCCAGCCGTCCTCGGCCAGCTCGATCGGGTGCGCCTCGCCGTCGACGTAGCCGGCGTGGTCCTCGGCCGGCCAGCCCAGCTTGAGCAGCACCTGCTTGAGCTGGCCGCGCTCGCTCGGGTGCACCAGCACGGTGTCCTGCTCGACCCGGGTGCCCACCAGCGGCGCGACCTTCTTGCTGCGCAGCACCTCCTCGAGCACCGGGACGTCGAAGGCGTGCAGCACCAGGCCGTGCACGGGGTGCGAGACGAGCTCGAGCCGGCCGTACCGCGCCATCGTCTCGGCGACGTCGACCAGCAGCGCGTGCGGCACCGGGTAGCGGGAGAACTCCATCAGCACGTCGACGACCTGCTCGGCGTCGTGGCCCGCGGCGCGGGCGTTCCACAGCCCGAGCGGGGTCAGCCGGTAGGTGTGGACGTGCTCGGGCGCGCGCTCGAGCTCGGCGAACGGCGCGATCGCGCGGCGGCACTCGGCGGCGCGGGTGTGGTCGACCTCCAGCAGCAGCGTCTTGTCGCTCTGGACGATGAGGGGGCCGTCGGTCACGCGGCCACGCTATGCGAGCGCTGCGACGGCGTCGTCACGAGGACGTCCCGGCGGCGGGGCCGCCGTCGAGCACGCCGGTGAGCCGGTGCACCGACAGCGTGCGCAGACCGCCGCTGCCCACGTCCAGCACCGTGATCCGGCCGGCGTCGACCGACAGCGGCTCGACCAGCCGCCGGGTCACCGCGCCGGCGGGGTCGCTGGTGGCCACCCAGACCTGCCGCCGGGCCGCCGCGGCCGCGCGCAGCAGGTGCAGCGAGGCGGCCGGGTCCAGCACCGGGACGGCCGGGCGCCCGTCCGCCGGAGCCGGGAGCGACGCGTCCGGCCAGCTCGGCCGCGCGCAGCGCCCGCACCAGGGTCTCGGCCCGCGCGGCGTCGACGTCCGGGACGCCCACCAGCGCGCGCTGGGCCTTGGGGGTCGCGCGGCGCGGCGGGGTGCGGCCGGGGACGACCAGCGCGCCGTCCTCGCCCTCGGCGGCGGGCGCCAGGCCCATCCGGCGCAGCGCGTCGAGCACGGTCGAGGGGTCGAGCGGGCTGACGAGCACGGTGGGCGCGAGCCGGCGCAGCCGCAGCGACCGTGCCGACGGGTCGGCCAGCAGCTCGCCCAGCACCGCCTCGTCGTCCGAGCGCAGGTAGGCGCCGGCCGCGCCGACCCGCAGCCGGCCGTGCCGGCGGGCGGTGTCGCGCACCAGGTACTCCAGCGGCTGGGGGACGGGCGTGCGCGACAGCGCGGCCAACCGGTCGAGCACGGTGCCGGCGTCCAGGCCGGCGTCCAGGGCCCGCCGCACCGAGCCGGCCGAGAACCGGTAGACCGTGGCCCCGCCGCGCGACTCGACGTCGGCGACCAGGGCGAGCTCGTGCGCGGCGGCCGGTGCGAGCGGGCCGGGCGCGACGGCGGTGAGGTCGGCCTGCAGCAGCACGTGGTCGACCGGCGGCGGCAGCGTCGCGTCGAGCGCGTCGCCCGCGTCCTCGTCGCGGTCCTCGAGCAGCAGCCGCGCCGCCGCCGACACCGCGCCGGAGCCGGTGAGCCCGAGCCACGCCGCCTCGGCGAGCACGTCGGGCAGGCTGTCGCCGTGCGTCGCGGCCGCGCCGCGGGGCGCCTGCCACCGCAGGACCGCGAGCACCGACGCCTCGTCGGTGGCCTCGTCGGCCGGCAGCCCGGCCAGCACCGCCAGCGAGCGCCGGCGCAGCGCGGTCTCGCCCGGTCGCACGACCGACGGCGACAGCGCCGCGCGCACCTGGCCGCGCTCGTCGCGCGAGCCGACCGTCGCGGCCGACCCGGGTCCGGCCCACCAGCCGCGGACGAGGTGCACCCAGCGGTGGCCGGTGCCGAGCTCGAGCCACTCGTCGGCGGCCCGGGTGGGGGCGATCAGCGGCTCGTCGACCGCGGCGTCCTCGCCCACGAGGCCCGCCGCGCCCGCCAGCTCGACCACGCGCGCGGCGGTGGTCTCGTCGACCTCGAGGTCGAGCGCGAGCCGGCGCAGGTCGCGCACCGGCAGGCCGCCCGAGCGCAGCGCCGACGGCGGGCGGTACGCCCCAGGCGT
The DNA here is from genome assembly GCA_963845675.1 of uncultured Actinomycetota bacterium. Lineage (GTDB taxonomy): Bacteria > Actinomycetota > Actinomycetes > Actinomycetales > CAWJMD01 > CAWJMD01. The sequence continues at coordinate 294,506 of CAWJSX010000002.1, forward strand.
GCAGCACCTCCTCGACCAGCCGGACGGCCTCGGCCGCCGCGCCGGCGGCCAGCAGGTCGGCGCGCCGGGGGTCGACCGGGCGGGTCGCCGGTACCGGCGGCTCCTCGAGGCTCTCGTGCACGCGGCCGCCGCGCAGCGCCACGGCGACCTCGCGCGGCAGCACCACGCGGTCGTCGTCGACCGGCACGACCAGCCCGTGCCGCAGCGCCCAGCCCACCGGCGAGCGGTCCGCGTCGTCGAGCGGGTCGGGAGGCGTCGGCGACCGAGCCCACCGGCGTGCCGGAGTCCAGCCGGTGCAGCAGGTCGCGCGCGCCGGCCGGGCCGTCCGCGAGCAGGGCGGCGACCGCGGACGGCGAGCCCAGCGCCTCGACGAGCAGGTCGAGGTCGGCGGCGGGGTCGCCCGTCGGGGCGACGCCGTGGGCGGAGAGCACCGTGGCGAGCCGCGCGGGGGAGCGGAGCAGGCCGAGGTCGGCCAGCCGCGGCCCGAGCCCGGCCGGGTGCGGGCCGAGCACCTCGGCGAGGGCGCGCACGGCGTGCAGCGCGCGGTCGGTGCCCCACACCAGGGCGAGCTCGCGCAGGCGGTCGACCAGCGGGCCGGCCCGCCGGGTGGTCGTGCCGCACGCCCGCGCCAGCGCGGCCGGCGTGAACGGCTCCGGCAGCACGGCCGCGGCCTGCGCCACCTGCAGCGCCGGGCGGTCGAAGCCGGACAGCGCCCGGTGCACGCTCACCCGCGTCGAGGCCCGCACCGCGAGCTGCAGCACGTCGGGCGGGGCGGGGTGCACCAGGTCGGGACGGGCGCGCAGCAGCGCGACCAGCGAGGCGTCGTCGCGCCCGCGCAGGTCGTCGGCGAGGCTGCGCGGGGCCGCGCGCCGTCCGGTGGTCATCCGCTCAACGGTACGCGTGCTCCGCGGTCACCGCGATCCGCCGCGGCGGCGTAGGCCGCCGGCAGCGACGACGTCCACGCGAGCAGGGCGGTGAGGAAGGTCCGCTCGGCCCAGCCGTACACCGACCCGACGCCGTGCCGGGTCGCCAGCCGGTGGACGAAGTACGAGGTCGCCGGCAGCGCGACGGCGAGCGAGACCGCCGCGGCGCGACGGGTGCGCCCCGGCAGCCGGTGGTCGAGCGCGCCGACCAGCGGCGCGAGGTGGAAGGCGACGATGCCGACGCCCGCCGACCACAGGTGCACGCGGTGCCACGGGACCTCCCACCGCCTCGTCGGCGGGCAGCGGGGCGCCGGTGGTCACCAGGGTGCCGAGCCCGGACGCCGCCAGCGTCGCCGCGAGCACCGGCAGCCCGGCACGGCGGGCGAGGTCGGCGTTGACGAGCTGGGCCACCCCCTGCACCGACTGGCCGACCACCACCGGGCGCGCGGCACGGCCGGCCGGCGGCCGACAGCGCGCTGATGCTGCGCGTGGCGTGCGGCACGTCGGGGGTGCGGTGGCCCGACCACAGCCAGCCCGCCGTGAACACCACCGGTGCGGCGGTGACGAGCGCCGCGGGCGAGGGCGAGGGCCAGGGCGCGGTGTCCCGGTCATGCCCGCGGTTCGGAGCGGACCGGCGGGCGGACGTGCCCGGCGGCGGAGCCGTTGCCGCGGGGTGGTCACCGGGACAGGATGGCCGAGCAGGCCGTCGTCGTCCCGCCGCCGTGCAGGAGCGCAGCCCGACCGAAGGAGCTCCTCCGATGCTCACCCGTCCCGTCCCCTCGTACACCTCGGCGACCTCGACCACGCCCCTGCTCGGCGACACGATCGGCGACGACCTCGAGCGCACGGTGGCGCGGTGGGGCGACCGCGAGGCGCTGGTCGACTGCGCCACCCACCGGCGCTGGACCTACAACGAGCTCGACGTCGAGGTCGACGAGGTGGCGCTCGGCCTGCTGGCCCGGGGGATCGCCAAGGGCGACCGGGTCGGCATCTGGGCGCCGAGCTGCGCGGAGTGGGTGCTGCTGCAGTACGCCACCGCGAAGATCGGCGCGGTCCTGGTCAACGTCAACCCGGCGTACCGCACCCACGAGCTCGCCTACGTGGTCAACCAGTCGGGGATGCGGATGCTCGTGGCCGCGAGCCGCTACAAGACCAGCGACTACCGCTCGATGATCGAGCAGGTGCGCGGCGAGTGCCCGGGTCTCACCGACGTCGTCATCGTCAGCGAGCCGTTCGAGCCCGACGCCGACCCGTCGGTGCACGGCGGCGAGCAGAGCTGGCGGCGGCTGGTCGACATCGGCGGCCAGGCCGACCACGCCGAGCTGGTGGCGCGGATGGCCGAGCTGTCGCCCGACGACCCGATCAACATCCAGTACACCTCGGGGACGACGGGCTTCCCCAAGGGCGCGACCCTCTCGCACCACAACATCCTCAACAACGGCTTCTTCGTGGGCGAGCTGGTCGGGTACACCGAGGAGGACCGGGTCGCGATCCCGGTGCCCTTCTACCACTGCTTCGGGATGGTGATGGGCAACCTCGCGTGCACCTCGCACGGCGCCACGATGGTGATCCCGGCGCCCACCTTCGACCCGGCGGCGACGCTGCGCGCCGTTGCCGAGGAGCGCTGCACGTCGCTGTACGGCGTCCCCACGATGTTCATCGCCGAGCTCGGGCTGGACGACTTCGCCGAGCTACGACCTGTCGACGCTGCGCACCGGGATCATGGCCGGCTCGCCGTGCCCGGTCGAGGTGATGAAGCGGGTCATCGACGAGATGAACATGGCCGAGGTCGCCATCTGCTACGGCATGACCGAGACCTCGCCGGTGTCGACGATGACCCGGCCCGACGACGACCTCGTGCGCCGCACCGAGACGGTCGGCCGCACGATGCCGCACCTGGAGTCCAAGATCGTCGACCCCGCAACGGGTCTCACCGTCCCGCGCGGCGTCCACGGCGAGCTGTGCACCCGCGGCCACACGGTGATGCTGGGCTACTGGGAGGAGCCGGAGAAGACGGCCGAGGCGATCGACGCCGCGCGCTGGATGCACACCGGCGACCTCGCGGTGATGGACGACGACGGCTACGTGGCCATCTCGGGCCGGATCAAGGACATGGTGATCCGCGGCGGCGAGAACGTGTACCCGCGCGAGATCGAGGAGTTCCTCTACACCCACCCGGACGTCGCCGACGTGCAGGTGATCGGCGTCCCGGACGAGCGGTACGGCGAGGAGCTGATGGCCTGGGTGGTGATGAAGCCGGGCCGCGACCCGCTGACCGCCGAGGCCGTGCAGGAGTTCTGCGCCGACCGGCTGGCCCGGTACAAGGTGCCGCGGTACGTGCACGTGGTCGACGGCTTCCCGATGACGGTGACCGGCAAGGTGCGCAAGGTCGAGATGCGCGAGGAGGCCGTCCGCCTGCTCGGCGCGAGCTGACGCGAGAACCGCTGCTGCACAGCGGAAGGGCCCCACCGGCTGGTGCCGGTGGGGCCCTTCCTCGTGCTGGTGGCGCCGTGGTTCAGCGCCGGGGTGAGGTCAGCGGACCTCGACGATCGCGAGCTCGCCGGTCGCCGGTCGGCGCGGCGAAGTTCGACCCAGCCGAGGTAGCTCTGGTCGGCCGCGAGACCGGTCCAGCGCGAGCGTGAAGTCGACCGGGGTGCCCTGCGACGACCTGGCGCGAGGCCGGGTCGACCGTGAGGTTGCCGACCGCGGTGGTGCCGACGTTGTAGCCCCGGTAGGTGTACTCGTCGCCGCTCGGTGCCACCCCAGTGGTGCACGTAGCCTCGAGCACGATGCCGTGAGCGGAGCCCCGGTGCGTCAGGGTGACCTCCTCGTCACGCCGACGCCGGTCGCCGAGACCGCCAGCGGCGTCGTCGTAGCTGCCGACGATGTACACGAACAGGTCGAAGTCCGAGCGTGTCGGTCGTGGCGTCGACGCTGAACCGCAGCAGCGACGACGTCGCTCGTGGTCAGCGTGTACTTGTCCACCGACGCGTCCGGCCGCGGGAGCGGTCGGGTCGAACGCCGTGGGGTCGGCCACCAGCGTGTCGGTGACCGGCACGGTGCCGGCCATCCCGGCGGACCTGGGTGCTCAGCGTGCCGGTGAAGCCCGGGGTGACGGTGACGTGGCGGAGCCGGCGGGCTTGCCGGTGCCGTCGATGTCCGACGCTGCTGAGGGCGAGGTGGTCACGGCCTTCATCGCGACCGGGATGCGGACCCGGGTCTTGTCGGCGCCGGTCCAGGTGATGCTGCCGGTCTTCCACTCGCCCGCTTGCGGTGGCTGGTCAGCTTGGTGAAGGTCAGCGAGACGGTCTTGGTCTCACCGGCCTTCTTGAAGGTCACCAGCGGGGTGTCGGTGGTGACCCGGAAGCCCGGGACGTCGGCCGAGAACCGCAGGGTCTGGTTCTTGGCCGTGCTCGTCATCGTCCGGTGGGTGGTGAACGTGCCCGGGACCGAGCCGTTGGCCACGGAGGCCTGGTTGAGGTCCGGTGCCGGTGACCGGCTCGATGTCGGGGAAGTCGCCCTGCGGCGAGGTAGCCCTCGGGATCGAGGTAGCCGATCCAGTCCTCGACGCCGTGGTCGAACACGACGCCGGGGTCGGTCGCCTTGTTCGGCTGCACGTTGCCCGCGCCCTGGTCGAACGGCGAGGTGGTGCCGATCGTGTCGCGCGCGGTCGTCATCATCGCGGACTTGATCTCCATCGGGAGACCAGTTCTTGTGCACGGCCTTCAGCACGGCGGCGATGCCCGCGATGTGCGGAGCGGCCATCGAGGTGCCCGAGCAGCAGGTCGTAGTTGCGGCCGCTGTGCGTTGAACGGGGTCACCGCGGCCAGGACGTCGACGCCCGGGGCGGCGATGTCCGGCTTGAGGATGTCGCCACCGGTGGTGGTCGACGGGCCCCGCGAGGAGAAGTCGGCGACCGCCGGGACCTCGGTCGTCGACACGTCGTCGGCGTCCAGGGCCACGATGGCGCCGGTGGCGCCCGCGGTGGCCGCGTAGGCGGTCACCGGCGCGTAGGCGTCGTTGTTCAGGTGGATCGACGGCACGTAGTGCAGGTCGCCGTTGAGCGAGTTGGGCGTCGGGTTGACCAGCACCATCCCGGCGCCACCCGCGTCCCGGACCTCCTGGGACTTCTCCACCCGGGCGTTGACCCCGCGCTCGCAGACCACGAGCTTGCCGGAGACCTTGGCCGGGTCGAGGGAACCGAGGAGGCACAGCCGCGCGTCCGCCGCCGGCACGCCGGACCCGGCCGCTGCCGTCGACAGGATCATCGGGGTCTGCGCCGGCAGCTCGTTGGTGCTGGACGCACCGATGAACTCCTGGCCGTCACCGAGGACGAGCTTCTTCTCGTTGATCTTGTGGGTGCTCGCGGCGACGGTGGTCAGCCACGGGCTCGGGTGGTCCAGGGTGCTCTCGCCCGGGCCGCTGTTGCCGGCGGAGGCCGAGACGAAGACACCCGCGGCGGCCGCGTTGAGGAACGCGATCTCGGTGTCGTCGACCACCGGCGACTCGCTGCTGCCGCCGATGGAGAAGTTGATGACGTCGACACCGTCGAGGACGGCGTCGTCGATCGCGTGGAGGATGTCCTCGGTGGCGCAGCCGTCGTCGGTGGTGGTGTCCGGCACGTTGCCGGTCCAGCAGACCTTGTAGGCCGCGATCTGGGCGCCCGGGGCCATGCCGGAGACGGTGCCGAAGTCGGTGCCGTCGACGTTGACGTTGCGCACGACGTTGCCCGCCGCGGTGGACGCGGTGTGCGAGCCGTGGCCGTCGCCGTCACGCGGGGAGAGGTACTCCTCGTCCGCGATGTTGTCGCGACCGAAGCCGTCGACGTAGTAGCGGGCGCCGATGACCTTGCCGTTGCAGAACTCGCCCGTGCCGTCCGCACCGAGCAGGCAACGGCCCTTCCAGCCCTTGGGCGCCTTGTTGTCGCTCTTCGAGGCGAACGGGCGGAACGACTTGCTCTCGTACCAGATGCCGGTGTCGATGACGCCGACCACGACCCCGCGGCCCGCGTCGGCGCGGCCACCCGCGTCCTTCCACAGCTGCGGCATCTTCAGGAACTGCGGCGACTGGTCGGTCTGCGGCTTCATCAGCTCGCTGCGCGAGATGGAGACGACGCCCTTCTGCGAGGCCAGCTTCGCGGCCTGGGTGGACGTCAGGTACGCGGAGACGCCGTTGAAGGCGACCGAGTGGTTGGTCTTCGACTCGGCGCCGACCTTCGCCAGCGTGCTCTCCTGCTGGTCGACCAGGTGGGCCTGGTACCGCTTCACGGCGGCCGAGGCGCCGTCGAGCTTGGCGCCCTTGGCCGGCTTGGTGGCGGCGTAGCCCTGGACGTCGCCCTGGTAGGAGGCGGCGGGCTCGCCGACGAAGCGGACGATGTAGGTGCCCGCCTGGTAGTCGGCCGGGTCGCTCGACAGCTTCGAGGAGCCGCCGATGACCGTCAGGCCGCTGTCGGCGGGGGTGGCCGCGGTGGCGGCGGGCGCCATCAGGCTGACGGTGGTTGCCACCGCGGCGCCGATGGCCAGCGAGGCGATGCGCCCGGTGCGGCGCCTCCCGCTGGTGAGGGTGGATGACACGGGTACGGCCTCCTGGTCTGGTGGTGCAGAGCTGATCCAGCGGGGTCGGCAGCGGGCTGCCGGGTCGGGGAGGGTGTCCGAGGAGAGCCCCTGGTCCCGGTCGCCGCACGCGCGAGGGCCCCGGGCTGGCCCGGGTCACACGACGGCGGGGTCGATCACACTCTGTGTGAACGGCCCAGGTCAAGGGTTTGCCCTGAACGGCCGATCAACGTCGGACGTGCTCGTGCCGACCCCCCGTGCGGCAGGAGGATCGCCGCCCTGTCGAGCGATTGTCCGGATTCGCCCGGTTGGCCCAACGAGCAGGCGGCTCGTCACGGTGTGCACGGGGGCGCCGCGGTGCGCGGTCCGGACCGGCGCCGCGCGGGGTGGCGGCGCGCGGACGTAGCCTCGGGGGGTGAGCTCCGCCGAGGTGACCGCCGCCGACGTCCGCGTCCTGCGGACCCACGGCGCGTGCCCGCCCGAGCGCGTGCTCGCGCTCGAGGCCCGCCTGCGTGACCTGGGGTCGGTGCTCGTGGCGTTCTCCGGCGGGGCCGACTCGGCGTTGGTGCTGGCCGCAGCGGTGCGGGTGCTGGGCCCCGAGCACGTGGCCGCCGCCACCGCCGTCTCCGCCTCGCTCGCCGGCGGCGAGCGCGACGAGGCCCGCGCCTTCGCCACCGGCCTCGGCGTCCGCTGGCTCGCCCCGCGCACCCGCGAGATGGACCGGGAGGGGTACCGCGCGAACGCCGGCGACCGCTGCTTCCACTGCAAGGCCGAGCTGCTCGACGTGCTCGGCCCGCTCGCCGCCGAGCACGGCCTGGCGCACGTGGCCACCGGCACCAACGCCGACGACGCCGTGGCCGGCTTCCGCCCGGGCATCCGCGCGGCGGCCGAGCGCGGTGCGGTCACCCCCCTGCTGGACGCCGGCCTCACCAAGGACGACGTGCGCGCGCTGTCACGGGCGTGGGACCTGCCCACCTGGGACAAGCCGGCCGCCGCCTGCCTGTCGAGCCGGGTGGCCTACGGCGTGGCCATCACCCCGGCCCGCCTGGTGCGGGTCGACCGCGCCGAGGCCGCGGCCCGCGCGCGTGCTGGCCGAGCACGGCGTGGCCGTCCGCGACCTGCGCGTGCGCGACCTCGGCGAGCGCGGTGCCCGGCTCGAGCTCGACGCCGCGGCGCTCGCGGCCCTGGACGACGGCGTGCGCGACGCGGTGGCCGCGGCGGTCCGGGGCGAGGGGTTCGCGGCGTGCGAGGTGGACCCGCGGGGGTTCCGCTCCGGCGCGATGAACGAGCTGCTGGCCGACCCCGCCCGCTTCCGCTGAGCCGCCGCGCCCGAACGGCGTCGTGGCCGGGCGCGGGGGCCGATAGCCTGGGCCGGCGCGCCGCGACCGCGGTCGACGCACCCGACGGACGAGAAGGTTCCCCGACGTGCCCACAGGCAAGGTGAAGTGGTTCGACGCCGAGCGCGGCTTCGGCTTCCTCGCGACCGACGACGGTGAAGAGGTGTTCCTGCACGCCTCGGCGCTGCCGGAGGGCACCACGGTCAAGCCCGGCGCCAAGGTCGAGTTCGGCGTGGCCGACGGCCGCAAGGGCAAGCAGGCGCTGTCGGTGCGCGTCCTGGACACCCCGGCGTCGGTCGTCGCCGGCACCCGGAAGAAGCCCGAGGACATGTCCGTGATCGTCGAGGACCTGATCAAGCTCCTCGACGGCCTCTCCAACTCGCTGCACCGCGGTCGCTACCCCGAGAAGACCGCCGCGCGGCAGATCGCCACCGTGCTGCGCGCCGTGGCCGACGACCTCGAGGCCTGAGCCCGTGCCCGCTGCCACCGCCGCCCGCACCCGCCCCGACGCCGTCGGGGTGGCGGCGGTCGACGCCGCCCGCGACGCCGCCGTCGAGGTGGCCCCGCCCGGTTCGGTCGGCGAGCACCTCGGGGTCGAGGCCGCTCGGCGAGCGGCTGGTCGCGCACGCCTTCGCCTGCACCGCCAAGGGCTACCGCGGCTGGCGGTGGACGGTCGTCGTCGCCCGCGCCCCGCGCGCCAAGGTCGCCACGGTCTGCGAGGTCGACCTCGTCGCCGGCACCGAGGCGCTGCTCCCGCCGCAGTGGCTGCCCTGGTCCGACCGGCTGCGCCCCGGCGACGTCGGCCCCGGCGACGTGCTGCCGAAGGTCGAGCAGGACGAGCGCCTGGAGGCCGGTTTCGAGGCCACCGGCGAGGAGGACGTCGACCAGGTCGCGCTCTGGGAGCTCGGCCTCGGCCGGCACCGCGGTGCTGTCGCGGATCGGCCGCGAGGAGGCCGGGACCCGTTGGGACGAGGGCGAGTTCGGCCCCACCTCCCCCGCCGCCCAGGCCGCCGAGGAGCAGTGCCGCAGCTGCGGCTTCCTGCTCCCGATGCCCGGCGTGATGCGCCAGGTCTTCGGCGTCTGCACCAACGAGTGGGCCCCTGCCGACGGCCGCGTCGTCAGCCTGGAGTTCGGCTGCGGCGCCCACTCCGAGACCGACGTCGACCTCACCCCCGAGTCCCTCCCCACCCCCGCCCTCGACGAGCAGCTCCTCGACACGGTCCAGCTCACCGACGACCTCAATTGAGCGGAGACCCGTTCGGTACCGCCTCCGTGCGGGAACGGGTGCTCTCCTCCTGGGGTGCCGCGCCGGAACGCCTGCGCGAGGACGCGAACAGCGAGGAGGACCTCGCTCTCGGCGGCTACCGCGAGCGCGTCCTGGTCGAGCTGGCGCAGAACGCCGCTGACGCCGCCGTCCGGGCAGGCGTCCCGGGCCGGCTGCTGCTGCGCCTGGTCGACGGCGAGGAGCCGGCGCTGGTGGCGGCGAACACCGGCGCCCGCCTCGACGCCGAGGGCGTCCTGGCGCTGTCGACGCTGCGGGCCTCGTCCAAGCGCGACGGCGGCACCACCGGCCGCTTCGGGGTCGGGTTCAGCGCGGTGCTCGCCCTCACCGACCACCCGGCCGTCCTCTCGCACGGCGACGGCGTCCGGTTCTCGCGCTCGCAGACCCTCGCCGAGGTGCGCGATCTCGCCCGCACCCACCCCGGCCTGGCGGAGGAGCTGCGGCGTCGCGACGACCACGTGCCGGCGCTGCGGCTGCCGTTCCCCGCGGAGGGGTCGGCCCCGCCGGGCTACGACACGGTGGTGCTGCTGCCGCTGCGCGACGGCGGCTCGGTCGACCTCGCCCGTCGGCTGCTGCTCGCGCTCGACGACTCGCTGCTCGTGGCGCTGCCGGCGCTGCGCGAGGTCGTGGTGGAGCTGCCGCACGAGGAGCCGCGCCGTCTCGCCGACGCGGAGGAGCGCTGGGAGACGTTGCGGCGCAACGGCGTCCACGACCCGTCCGTGCTGGCCGACCGTCCCACCGAGGAGCGTGCGCGCCCGGCGTGGTCGCTGACCTGGGCCGTGCCGCGCGAGCCCGGCACGGTGGTGCCGCGCACGGTGCACGCGCCGACGCCCACCGACGAGCCGCTGGGCTGGCCCGCGCTGCTGGTGGCCGACCTCCCGCTCGACCCGGACCGGCGCCACGTCGTGCCCGGGGCGGCGGCCGAGGCGGTCGTGGCGCAGGCGGCCGAGGCGTACGGCGAGCTGCTCGGGCGGCTGGCGTCCGACGGCGTCGACGTGCTGCCGCTGGTGCCGTCCGACCTGCCGGGCGGGTGGGTGGCCGGTGCGCTGCGCGACCGCGTCCTGGCGCTGCTGCCGGGCGTCCGGCTGCTGCCGTCGGCCGCCGAGGCCGAGCGGCTGCTGCGTCCCGCCGACGCCGTGGCCCTCACCGGCGCCGGCGTCCACGACCCCGCTCTGCTCGCGGTGCTGGCGCCGATGGTCGACGGCCTGGTCGCCGTCCGGCCCGGGGACGAGACCGCGCTGCGGCTGCTCGAGGTGCGGCGCACGTCGCTGGCCGACGTGGTCGAGCAGTGGCCGGAGGTCGGCGACCCGTCCGCGTGGGCGGCCACGTACCGGGCGCTGCTGCCGTCCGCGTCCGACCCCGCGCTGCGCGAGGCGCTGGCCGGCCTGCCCGTCCCGCTCGCCGACGGCCGGGTCGTGCGCGGCGCGCGCGGTCTGCTGCTGCCGTCCGCGGAGGTGGGGGTCGACGCCCTCGCGGCGCTGCACGACCACGGCCTGCGCGCCGTGCACCCCGACGTGGCGCACGACCCCGCGGCGGCCGACCTGCTGGAACGCCTCGGCGCCCAGACCGCCTCTGCGGCAACGGTGCTCGCGCACCCGGCGGTGCGGGCCGCGGTCGCGTGGACGACGGACGACCCGGAGCCGGACGAGGTCGTCGACGCCGTGCTGGCCCTCGTGCAGTCGGCGGTGGAGGCGTCGCCGTGGCAGCCGGGCGCGCACGCGTTCCTCGGCGACCTGGCCCTCCCGGACGACGAGGGCGAGCCCGCCCCGGCCGGGCTGCTGGTGCGGCCGGGCTCGCCGATGGCGCGGCTGCTCGACCCCGAGGCCGTCGGACGGCTCGACGCCGACGTCGCCGACCGCTGGCCGGCGGAGGTGCTGCAGGCCGTGGGCGTCGCCGGCCTGCCGGTGCTGGTGCGGGTCGAGGACGCCGACCCCGACGACCTGCCGCCCGAGCTGGACGAGCTCGACGGCGCGCAGGACTGGGCCGACGAGGTGACGGGTCGCGTGCCCGGCGCGGTGCTCGACGGCGCGGTGCTGGCCGTCCGCGACCTCGACCTCGTGGTCGACGACGGCTGGCCCGAGCTGCTCGACCTGCTCGCCGCCGACCGCGACCTGCGCGAGGCCGTGGTCGCCCCCGTCACGGTGCGCACCCCCGACGGCGCGCACCGGGCCGTCCCGTACACCGCCTGGTGGCTGCGCCGGCACCTCGGGCTGGCCGGGCACCGCGCCGCCGGGCCGGGGCCGGCCGACCTGCTGCTGCCGCAGGCGCCCGCGTGGACCGCGGCCCTGCAGCCCGATCTCGCCCGCGCCCTCGGGCTGGTGGGGTCGCTCGCCGACCTCGACGGCCGCGCGTGGCAGGGCGTCCTCGACCGCCTCGCCGGTGCCGGCGAGGCCGCGCCCGACCTCCTGCTCCAGGTCTGGGACGCGCTGAGCCGGCTCGACGGCGACGTCGGGCTCGAGCCCCCGTCGCGGCAGTGGGCGATCGGACCGGACGGCGAGGCGGGGCGGCACCCGTCCGAGCAGGTGGTGGTGGTCGACGACGCGCGCTGGTGGCAGCGCACCGACCTCGGGGCGCGGGTGGTGCCGGCGGCCGGCCTGGCCGCCGCGCTCGCCGACGTCCTCGACCTCGACCTGGCGTCCGACCGCGCCGACGGGCGGGTGACCTCGCGCGGGGAGCAGGTACCGCTGCCGGAGGTGGTGCGCCGTCGCTGGCCCGCGCTGCCGAGCACCTGGACCGAGCACGACGACCTGCGGGTCGACGACGTCGAGGTCGGCTGGTGGGTCGAGCCGGCGCCGTCGGACGGCGGTGAGCCGGTGCTGCACGCCGGCACCACCGACGGGCTCGCGCGGGCCGTGGCGCACGCGGCCGGACGCTGGGCCGACCGGCACCTCGCGGCGGCGCTGCTCGAGGACGAGGACCCGCGCGAGGCGCTGGTCGACGACGCCCTGGGCTGAGGGTCCGGGGGTCGCGGTCTAGCCGGTCGGACGGCGTGAGGGTGCGCGGCCCTGCGCCACGAGCCGGCCGTGCCGCACCTGCAGCCAGCACAGCCCGAGGACGCCGAGCACCAGGCCGGCCGCGCACGTCCACAGCCACCAGCCGTGCCCGGCGGCGTCCAGCCGGTCGCGGTTGACCAGGCTCAGCACCAGCAGGACGGCCCAGACCACGCACCCGACCAGCACGGTCGCGCGGTCGTTCGTGCGCAGCGGTTCCACCGCCGCGCGGTCCTCGTCCTCGCCCTGCTCCGCCACGCCCCCAGGGTAGGTGCTGGGGCGGCGTCCGCTCGCACCGTGAACGCGTTCACGGCGCCGTGACACCGGTCTGGCAGGATGCGCGCGCGCCGCCCGGGCGTCCCCTCCCACCGCCTCCAGGAGCCCCTCCCGTGTCACTGCAGAAGGACGAGCAGTCCGCCGTCGAGCCAGCACCCTCCGGCGGGGTGCTCGAGCGCTGGTTCAAGATCTCGGCCCGCGGGTCGACCGTGGGCCGCGAGGTGCGCGGCGGCCTGGCCACGTTCTTCACGATGGCCTACATCGTCGTGCTCAACCCGCTCATCATCGGCACCCAGGCCGACTCCACCGGCGGCTTCCTCGGCGGCGGCGACGCCCCGAACCTGCCGATGGTGGCCGCCGCCACCGCGCTGGTCGCCGGGCTGCTGACGATCCTGATGGGCGTCGTGGCCAACTACCCGCTCGCGCTGGCGACCGGCCTGGGGCTCAACGCCTTCGTCGCGTTCGGCGTGGCGAAGCTGCCCGAGATGACCTGGGCCGACGCGATGGGCCTGGTCGTCCTCGAGGGGATCATCATCCTGGTGCTGGTGCTCACCGGCTTCCGGCAGGCGGTGTTCCACGCCGTCCCGGCGCAGCTGAAGGTCGCCATCTCGGTCGGCATCGGCCTGTTCATCACGATCATCGGCCTGGTCGACGCCGGCTTCGTCCGCAAGGCCGGCGGCGGCCCCGCGCTCGAGCTCGGCATCGGCGGCTTCCTGTCCGGCTGGCCCACGCTGGTCTTCGTCCTCGGCCTGCTGACGATCATCGTGCTCTACGTGCTGCGGGTGCGTGGCGCGATCCTGATCGGCATCGTCGGCGCCACCGTGCTGGCGATCGTCATCGAGGCGGTCGCGAAGATCGGCCCGCGCCAGTTCGACGAGACCGGCGCGGTGGTCAACCCCGACGCGTGGGGCCTCGGCGTCCCGGCGCTGCCCGACTCGGTGCTCGAGGTCCCCGACTTCGGCCTGCTCGGCCAGTTCAACCTGCTCGGCTCGTTCGGCAAGATCGGCTTCGTCGCCGCGATCCTGCTGGTCTTCACGCTCCTGCTCGCCGACTTCTTCGACACGATGGGGACGATGGTCGCCATCGGCGCCGAGGCCGACCTGCTCGACGACGAGGGCAACCCGCCGAACACCACGCGCATCCTGGTCGTCGACTCCGTCGGCGCGATCGCCGGTGGGGCGGCGTCGATCTCGTCGAACACGTCGTACATCGAGTCCGCGTCCGGCGTCGGCGAGGGCGCCCGGACGGGTCTGGCCTCGGTGGTCACCGGCGTGCTGTTCCTGCTCGCGACCCTGTTCGCGCCGCTCGTCGCGGTGGTGCCGTACGAGGCGGCCACCCCGGCGCTGGTCGTGGTCGGCTTCCTGATGATGCAGCAGGTCAAGGGCATCGACTGGGACGACCTCGAGCTGGCCATCCCGGCCTTCCTCACCATCGTGCTGATGCCGTTCACCTACTCGATCGCCGCCGGCATCGGCGCGGGCATGGTCACCTACGCCCTGATCAAGCTGGTGCGCGGCAAGGCCCGCGAGGTGCACCCCCTGCTGTGGGTCACCGCGGCGCTGTTCGTCCTCTACTTCGCGATCGACCCGTTCAAGGAGCTCGTCGGCGTCGGCTGACGCTCCCGCGGCCGCTCGGTGGCAGCAGGTCGTTGCTTCGGCGAGTGCGAAGCAACGACTTCTGCCGTCCGAGCCAGCACCGGACGCCCGCCGTCCACGCGGTCCGCCTCGCGCCACGGTCCACAGGTCGGCGGTTCTCGGGTCGGTCGTCGGCGGTCACGAACGGCAGCCTGCCAGCCGGTGCCTGCACCTCGCCGACGGCGGCTCCCGCGCCGACCTGCGCTCGCGCCCGTTCACGGTCGCCGAGGCGCTCAGCGCACGGGCTGATCGAGCAGGCCCTGCGCCACCCCGACCTGCCGCGCGCCCTTCCGGGGCGTGCGGGTGCCGGCCGGGCTGCGGGCAGACCTCGCCACCACGGCGCGCCGCGGCCGGGCTGCTCCTGCCGGGCGGGTCACGCGCTCGCGGTGCGAGCCGCAGCGCCGCCTCCAGCTGACGGCGCCGCCGCCGACCCGCGCTCGGTCCGGCGCCCGCTCGAGACCGCGCTGGTCGCCGTCGAGGCGGAGCCGACCGCGACCGCAGGTCGACGAGGCGTCCGGGTCCGCGCCGGTGTGCCCGAGGCCGACCGGTCCGCGACGGCGGGCTGCTGCTGGCCGAACCGTCCTCGGCCTGGGCCGACCTGCGGCGCGTCGATCCGCTGGACGACCTCGTCGTCCTGGGTGACGCCGTGGCCCGGCTGGACGGCACGCGTAGCGCCCACCTCGACGCCGGCGCGACGCGCTGGCTCGCCGGTCCGCGCGGCCGAGGAGCGGCAGCCCCACAGCGCCGGGCTCGTCGCGAGCGGGTGAACGCCGCCGGCAGGAGACGCGGACCCGGCTGCCGATCGCACCGCGTCCGAGGTCGCCGGGCGAGGTGAACCGGGACGCCTACGACGACCACGGCGGCTGGCTCGGCCAGGTGCGACATGGGCCTGGCACGCGGTCAAGGTCGCCTGGAGTACCTCGGTGACGTCCACCGGCACGGCGAAGGGCCGGTGGCGCAAGGACGTCGCGGCGTCGGGAGGTCCTGGAGGCGACGGTGCGGGCACCTGTCGGACCGTGCGACCCGCGTGCGCCGCACGGTGCGTGGCGTCCGCGTCGTCGCTGTGGATCGACCGACGCGCGCCGCACCCTGTGGACGGCTGGCCCGTTGCAGAAGACGCCCCTTCAGCGACCGCCGAAGGGGCACCTGCTGCAACCGAGTGCTGGATCGGTCGCCGATTTTCATTAGCAAGGGTAATGACCTAGACTAACGACATGCCCACGCTCGCCTCTGCCTCCCTCGCCGCCGACCTGCGGGTGTCGCTCATGCGCAGCACCCGGCGGATCCGCGCGGAGCGCTCGTCCGAGGCGATCACGGACGGCCAGTACTCGGTGCTGGCCAAGCTCGACTGCGACGGGCCGCAGACGCCGCGGGTGCTGGCCGACCAGGAGCACGTGCAGCCGCCGTCGATGACGCGCACGGTCAACCACCTGGTCGAGGCCGGCCTGGCCACGCGCACCGACCACCCGGACGACGGCCGCCAGGTGCTGGTGGCCATCACCGACGCCGGCCGCGCCGAGGTCAAGGAGACCCGGCGCCGGCGCACCGCCTGGCTGGCCGGCCGGCTGGCCGAGCTGACCCCGCAGGAGCGCGACACCCTCGCCCAGGCCGCCGAGATCCTGCGGCGGGTGGTCGACAGGTGAGCCCCACCTTCGCCTCGCTGAAGGTCTTCAACTACCGGGTCTACGCCACCGGCGCCATCGTCTCCAACGCCGGCACCTGGATGCAGCGCGTCGCCCAGGACTGGCTCGTCCTCACCGTCCTCACCGACCACTCGGCGGTGGCGGTCGGCATCACCACGGGCCTGCAGTTCCTGCCGATGCTCCTGCTGGCGCCGGTGGGCGGCCTGATCGCCGACCGCTTCCCCAAGCGCACCTGGATGATGACCACCCAGGCGATCGCGGGCTCGCTGTCGCTGCTGCTCGGTCTGATGGTGGTCTTCGACGTCGCCGCGCTGTGGCACGTCTACCTCATCGCGTTCCTGTCCGGCGCGGCCGCCGCGCTGGAAGCGCCTGCGCGCCAGACGTTCGTGGCCGAGATGGTGCCGGAGGACAAGCTCTCGAACGCGGTCGGCCTCAACAGCGCCTCGTTCCACCTCGGCCGCCTCATCGGCCCGGCGCTGGCGGGTCTGCTGATCGCCGCGTTCAGCACCGGCCCGGTGTTCCTCATCAACGCCGTCAGCTTCGGCGCCACGATCGTCGCGCTGTCGCGGATGCGGGTGCGCGAGCTCATCCCGGTGAAGAAGGCGCCGCGCGGCAAGGGCCAGATCCGCGACGGCCTGCGCTACGTGCGCCGCCGTCCGGACATCATGGTGATCATGGCCGTGGTCGGCGTCGTCGGCACGTTCGGCATGAACTTCCAGATGACCACCGCCCTGATGGCCACGCAGGTCTACGGCAAGGGCGCCGGGGAGTACGGGCTCCTCGGCTCGGTGATGGCGATCGGGTCGCTGTCCGGCGCGCTGCTGGCGGCGCGGCGCACCCGTCCCGGCATGCGGCTGCTCGTCGGGGCCGCGTTCGCGTTCGGGGTGACGGCGTCGGTGTCGGCGATGATGCCCGGCTACTGGACGTTCGCGATCGCCCTGGTGCCCACCGGCCTCAGCGCGCTGACGCTGATGACGGCGGCCAACACCATCGTCCAGATGAGCACCGCCCCCGAGATGCGCGGCCGCGTGATGTCGCTCTACATGGCGATCTTCATGGGCGGCACGCCGATCGGGTCGCCCATCGTCGGCTGGGTCGGCGAGCAGTTCGGCGCGCGCTGGACGATCGGTCTCGGCGGCATCGTGACGCTGCTGGCGGCCCTGGTCGCGGCCGTGGTCGTCGTCCGCCAGCGCGACCTCACGGTCGGCTACACCTGGACGCCGCTCCCGCACCTCGTGCTCACGCCGGCAGGCGAGACCGACGGCGCCCGGGCCGAGGCCCGCGAGCGGCTCGCCGTCGACGACGCCACCGGCCGCACCAGCGCCGCCTGACCGCCGACCGACCCCGCGACGCGCGGCGCTACGGCGTCGGCGTCCCCGGCGGGCAGAGCGGCAGCAACGAACCCAGCACCGGCGCCAGCAGGCAGGTGACGCCCGGCACGAGCGGCGGCACCGTCACCGGCGGCGTCGTCGGTGCCGGGACGGGCGGCGCGGGTGCCGGCGGGACGGGCAGCGACGGCAGCAGCGTCGTCACCGCTCCCACGACCCCCTCCACCACGCCGGCGGGCGCCGTCGCGGCCGGAGCGGCCGGAGCCGGTGCCGGTGCGGCGGTGGCAGGGGCCGGCGGCGTGCTCGTGGCCGGAGCCGGGGTGGCGGCCGCCTGGGCCGGCGGCGGGGCGGTCGGACGGCCGGTCGTCGGACGACGAACCGGACCCGACGCCCGGGAGCGAGGACGCCTCGACCACGCGCACGCCGCGTGCGTAGGCGTCGGCGATGGCCATCACGGTGCGCACGTACTCGTCCGAGTGGTTGTACCGGTAGACCGCGCGGTACCGGTCCTGCGGACGTGCGCAGGTCGCCCGAGCCGGAGCAGAGGTACACCCCGGTCGCGGTGGCCGCGTCGTCGACGTCCTGCGGCTGGCTCGCGCCGTCGCCGTCCGCGTCGACGCCCACGCTGCGCCAGGTGCCGGGGATGAACTGCATCGGGCCGACCGCCCGGTCGAACCGGCCGTCGCCGTCCCAGCGCCCGCCGTCGGTGTCGGTGATCCGGGCGGTGCCGCGCGAGCCGTCCAGCGCGATGCCGACGATGCCCGGACGGGCGACGCCGTCGGTGCCGAGCCGGTTGCCGCCGAACGAGCCGTGGGCCGACTCCACCCGTCCGATCGCCGCCACCAGGGCCCAGTCGAGGTGGCACGACGGGTCGCCGGTGGCGAGCAGCTGCTCGGCGCGCCGGTAGCCCTCGAGGGCGCGGGCCGGGATGCCGGAGCGGTCGATCCGGACCCTGCCCGCCGCCACCTGCTGCGCGCCGAAGGCCGCGGGTGCCGCCACGACCGGGCCCGCCCCGCCCGGGACGCGCTGGAAGCCGAGGTCGTCGAGCGCCTGGCCGGAGGCGCCGCTCGGGCAGCCGCAGCGCGTCCGCCGGGACGGCCACCGCAGCGTCCGGCGGCCGGGGCGTCGCGGTCGGCGGCCCACGCGACCCCGCCGGCGAGCAGGAGCGCGACCGGCACGGCGGCGGCGACCTTCCCGACGTCGAGGCGCAGGGTGCGCCGGGTCCGGCCGGTGCTCCGGCTCGTCGCTGCGGACGGCATGCTGGTCCTCCTCGTCGGGGCGCCGTCGCCCCGGGTCGTCCACCCCGTCACCCGGTACAACGGATGATGTGCCGGGTGGTCACGCGCCACAGCGGGGCGAGCACGGCGGACGGAGGAGCGGGTGGACGAGCCGCACGAGGCGCTGGGACGCGTCCGCACCGCCCTGCTCGACGTCGAGCGGCTGGTGCGGGCGGTGGGGACCGGACGCCGCCGCGGGGTCGGGCCGCCGGACCCGGAGCGGGTCGAGCTGCGGCCCGTGCAGCTGCGCGGCGGCCTCGTGCTGCAGGTGACCTCGCGCACCGGACCGCGGGTCGTGACCACCAACCTGCCGGTCGCCGACGGCCTGCAGCACCCGGTGGACGGGCTGCTGGCGATGCCGTTCCGGAACTGGCACGTCGAGACCACCGAGGCGACCCTGCAGCTGCGGTTCACCAAGAAGGGCGACGCGCTGCTGCACGTGGGGCCGCCGCCGGCGGGGCGCGCGACACGAGCCACGACCACGCCCGGGAGCGGCTGATCGATCCCGGACGACCCGCTGTTCGCCGTGCTCGGCGCCGACGGCGACAAGCGCCGCCAGGTCGACGCGTTCCTGCGCTCGGCCGACGCCGTGCTGCGGCGGGCCACGAAGGCCGGTGTGCTGCCCGACGGACCGCTGCGGGTGGTCGACCTCGGCTGCGGCAACGCCTACCTGACGCTGGCCGCGCACCGGTACCTGTCCGACCTGCGCCCCGGCACCCGCACGGTGGGCGTCGAGCTGCGTCCCGACCTGGTGGCGCGCAGCACCGAGCGCGCCGGACGGGCCGGGCTGGAGGGTCTGTCGTTCGTCCCCGGGACGATCGCCGAGGCCGACCCGACGGACGCGCTCGGCGGCCCGCCGCACGTGGTCCTCGCGCTGCACGCGTGCGACACCGCCACCGACGAGGCCCTCGCCCGGGCGGTGCGCTGGCAGGCGCCGGTCGTGCTCGCGGCCCCGTGCTGCCACCACGACGTCCAGCGCCAGCTCGCCGACGGCACACCGCCGGAGCCCTACGCGGCGCTGACCCGGCACCCGATCCTGCGCGAGCGCTTCGCCGACGTGCTCACCGACGCGCTCCGCTCGTTGGTGCTGCGCCGCAACGGCTACCGCGTCGAGGTGGTCGAGTTCGTCGACTCCGTGCACACGCCCGCGCAACGCGATGATCCGCGCGGTCCGCACCGGCGCCGCCGCCCGTCCCGAGGTGGAGGCCGAGTACGCCGACCTGGTGCGGCAGTGGGCCGTCGAGCCGGCCCTGGAGCGGATGCTCAGGACGTGAGGCGCTCGACCACGTGGTCGATGCAGGCGGTGAGGGCGCGCACGTCGTCGGGGTCGATCGCCGGGAACATCGCGATCCGCAGCTGGTTGCGACCGAGCTTGCGGTAGGGCTCGGTGTCGACGACGCCGTGCGCGCGCAGCACCGCGGCCACGGCGAGGGCGTCGACCGAGTCGTCCAGGTCGATGGTGCCGACGACGGGGGAGCGGTGGTCCGGGTCGGCGACGAACGGGGTCGCGAGGGCGTGCTGCTCGGCCCAGGCGTAGAGGTGCGTCGAGCGACTCGCCGCTGCGGCCGGCCGCGAAGCCGAGGCCGCCGCCGGCGAGCATCCAGTCGACCTGCTCGGCGAGCATCACCAGGGTCGCCAGCGCCGGGGTGTTGTAGGTCTGGTCGAGCCGCGAGTTCGTGATCGCCGTGGTGAGGCTGAGGCCCTCGGGGATCCACCGGTCGCCGGCCGCCAGCTGCTCCGCGCGCTCGATCGGCCGCCGGGGACATCAGCGCGATCCAGAGGCCGCCGTCGGACGCGAACGACTTCTGCGGCGCGAAGTAGTAGACGTCGCAGGCCGACACGTCGACGTCGATGCCGCCGGCACCGGACGTGGCGTCGATCAGCACCAGGGCGTCGTCGGCCGCGCCGTCGACGCGGTGCACCGGCGCCATCACGCCGGTGGACGTCTCGTTGTGCGGCCAGCAGTAGGCGTCGACGCCGGACTCGGCCAGCGGCGCGGACCTCGTCCCGGGCACCGAGGCGATGACCGACGGGTCGGCGAGGAACGGGGCGGCGGCGGTGCACGCGGCGAACTTGGCGGAGAACTCGCCGAAGGTGAGGTGCTGCGCGCGCTCGCGGACCAGGCCGAGCGTGGCGACGTCCCAGAACAGGGTCGAGCCGCCGTTGCCCAGGACCACCTCGTAGCCCTCGGGCAGCGAGAACAGCTCGGACAGACCGGTTCTCACCCGCCCGACCACCTGCCGCACGGGCGCCTGCCGGTGCGACGTGCCGAGCAGGCTGGTGGCCACGGCGCGGACGGCGTCGACCTGCTCGGGGCGCACCTTGCTCGGCCCCGAGCCGAACCGGCCGTCGCGCGGCAGGAGGTGGACCGGGATGTCGATCTGCGGGGGGCTCGTGGTCACGCGCCCATCCTGCCGCACGCCCTGCGGCCCGCGTACGGGTCGCCGGTCAGCGCAGCGGCCAGCCCTCCACGTCCTCGACCGGGCGCGGGTCGGGCCCGACGTAGCGCGCGGACGGACGCACGAGCCGCCCGGTGCGCTTCTGCTCCAGCACGTGCGCCGACCAGCCGGCGGTGCGCGCGCAGGTGAACATCGGCGTGAACATCGAGGCGGGGACCTCCGCGAAGTCGAGGATGACCGCCGCCCAGAACTCCACGTTCGTGGCGAGCACGCGGTCGGGACGACGCTCGTGCAGCTCGGTCAGCGCGGCCTCCTCGAGCGCGGCGGCCACCTCGTACCGCGGCGCACCGAGCCGGCGACAGGTCTCGCGCAGCACCCGGGCCCGCGGGTCCTCGGCCCGGTACACCCGGTGGCCGAAGCCCATCAGCCGCTCGCCCTTGTCGAGCACGCCGCGCACGTAGCCGCGGGCGTCGCCCGACTCCTCGACCCCCTCGATCATGTACAGCACGCGCGACGGCGCACCGCCGTGCAGCGGCCCGCTCATCGCGGCCACGGCGCCCGACAGGCAGGCCGCCACGTCCGCGCCGGTGGAGGCGATCACGCGGCTCGTGAAGGTCGAGGCGTTCATGCCGTGCTCCGCGGCCGACACCCAGTAGGCGTCGACGGCCTCGCAGTGCCTGGGGTCGGGCTCGCCGCGCCAGCGGATCATGAACCGCTCGGTGACCGACGACGCCTTGTCGACCTCGCGCTGCGGCACCATCGGCCGTTCCTGCCCGCGGGCGGACTGCGCCACGAACGACAGCGCCATCACCGAGGCGCGGGCGAGGTCGTCGCGGGCCTGCTGCTCGTCGATGTCGAGCAGCGGCCGGAAGCCCCAGATCGGCGCCAGCTGGGCGAGCGCGCTCTGCACGTCGACGCGCACGTCGCCGGTGTGCACCGGCAGCGGGAACGGCTCGGCGGGAGGCAGTCCCGGGTTGAACGCGTTGTCGACCAGCAGCCCCCAGACCTGGGCGTACGACACGCGCCCGACGAGGTCGGTGATGTCGACGCCGCGGTAGCGCAGCGCGCCACCCTCCTTGTCGGGCTCGGCGATCTCGCTCTCGAACGCCACCACGCCCTCGAGCCCGGGCACGAAGGTCGGATCGGCCTGTGCGGTCATCTGCTCCTCCTCGAGCTGCGTCCTGGCCACATCATGCCGTGCCGGCCGGTTCCCGGTCGTCGGTGGGACCGGCGGGGGGACGACCCCCGACGTAGGCTCGGGCCATGTCCGACACGCGCCCCACCGGCGGCATCGACCCGACGGCGCGGATCGACTACGACAGCGAGCTGATCGCCGCGGAGGACGTCGACGGGACGCCGCTGGCGGCGGTGGCGCGGTGGTACGACGCGGCCGTCGCGGACGACCGCGTGGTCGAGCCGGGGGCGATGGTGGTCGCCACCGTCGACGCGTCCGGCGCGCCGAACGCGCGCACCGTCCTGCTCAAGGGCCTGGACGCGCGCGGTCTGGTCTTCTACACCGGGACCGACGTCGACCAAGGGCGAGGAGCTCGCCGCCCACCCGCAGGCGTCGGTCGTGCTGCTCTGGCACCCGATGTACCGGCAGGTCCGGGTGCGCGGCAGGTCGAGCAGGTCTCCCGCGAGGACGCCACCGCCTACTTCACCTCCCGCCCCCGCGGCTCGCAGGTCGCCGCCTGGGCGTCGGCGCAGTCGCGGCCGCTCGCGGCCCGCGACGACCTGGTGGCCGCGGTCGCCGAGGTCGAGGAACGCTTCGACGGGCAGGACCCGTTGCCGCTGCCCGACTTCTGGGGCGGGTACCGGGTCCGACCGGTCGAGGTCGAGCTGTGGGCGGGGCAGCGCAACCGGCTGCACGACCGGTGGGTGTGGACGACCGCGGACGGCCAGCCCGCCCCGCTCGACGACCTCAGCGCGTGGCGGGGGTCGCGGCGCCAGCCCTGACCTCCTGCGACCCGACCTCGCGAGGTGCCCGCGACGGCCGGCGACGGAACAGCTCGGCGGCGCCCCACCCGAGCGCTGCGTGCAGCGCGCCGAGCCCGGTGACCACCACGACCGGCTCCAGCACCAGGCGCTCGTGCGGACTCGCGACGACGAACCAGAAGGTCAGCGGCATCCCCACCACCGCCACGGCGAGCGCCAGCAGGCGCAGCACCCGCGGGCCACGACCTGAGAACGCCCAGCCGCCGACGACCGCACCCGGCAGCAGCAGCATCCCCGGGCCGGCGAACAGCACGAGACCCGGTGCCAGCAGGACCCGCCAGGCCGGCCGCCGGCCGTCGCAGCGGAGCGTGCGCACGACGCCGGTCAGCAGACCGGCGAAGGCGAACACCGCCAGGATGGCCAGGGTCCCCGACCAGGTGAACCCCGGGTCGGTCGACACCGCCCGCATCCAGAGCCGCGCCATCGCGCCGACCGCGGCGCCGAGGACGAGGCCGGTCGCGGCGCCGCGGGCGATGCGGACGGCGGTCGCGCGAGCGGGTGACGGCGAGCCCGGCGCGGTGGCTGAGGGCGGGCCGGGGACGGCGCGGGCGGGACGGGTGCTGGTGGGCAGGGACACGCTGGACCTCCGGAAGACGTTCGTGGTGACGTGTGGTGGGACGTGCACCCCGCGTGCCCGGGTGACACCGCACGTCGACCGGACGTGGACGAGAATCCGTCCGTCGGCCGTGTCACCCGCGAGCGCGGCCCGTGCGTCTGTGCTGCGGGAGGTGGGGTGGACGTCACGACCGAGGTGCTGCGCGGCGGGACGGGTCCTGTGGATCAGGAGCCGGTCCCGCCGTCCGTGCTGTCCGCGCTGTTCGAGGCCGAGGCGCCGCGGCTGGTGCAGATCGCGCGCTGGTTCACCGACGACCGCACGGCCGCGGAGGACCTCGTGCAGGAGGCGTTCATCCGGCTGGCCCGCTCCGGGCACCGGCTCAGGGACCCCGGCAGCGCCGGAGCCTACCTGCGCACGATCGTGGTCAACCTGGCCCGCGACCACAACCGCCGCGGGTTCGTCTCCCGCCGGCACATCCCGCCGGCCGCGGCGCTGGAGCCGTCGGCGCACGACGTCGTCGAGCTGGACGAGGACCGGCGCGAGGTGATCGCCGCCCTGCGCGAGATCGCGCCGCGCCAGCGCGACTGCCTCGTCATGCGCTACTACCTCGAGATGGGCGTGGACGACGTGGCGACGGCCCTGGGCCTGTCCCGCAACTCGGTCAAGACACACCTGCGCCGCGGACTGCGCGCGCTGGAGCAGCAGCTGGAGGGCACCCGATGAGCGCACGCCCCGACCCCACGCCCACCGAGCGGCGGCTGCGGCGCGCCCTGGAGCCCGCCTCGGTGGCACGCCCGTCGCCCGACCTGTTCGAGCGGGTCGTCGACGCCGTGGAGGGAGACCGGGTGCGCCGCAGGTCCCTGCGCCTCACGGCGGCGGGCGCTGCGGTGCTGGTCGCGCTGGTGGCCGCGGCGGTGGTGGCGTTCACCCCCCGCCAGGACGGCCGGCTGGTCCTGCCGTGGTGGGTGCTCGAGACCGCCACGACCGTGGTGCTGGTCGCCCTGGCGCTGTGGCTCGGTCCGTTCATCAAGCGGTTCGGACGGGCCTACGCGGCGGACGTCTTCCACGACAACCCGCAGACCGGCAAGAGCTACATCCTGCTGACCGACGTCGTGTACTACCTGATCTTCACGGCCTACATCCTGGCGACGGTGCACGTCGACCAGCGGGCGTGGAGCGGCTACACCGGCACGGTCACCGCGGGGCAGATCGGCACCGAGCTCACCCGGGTCGCGGGCGTCCTGGTCATCATCGGCGTGCTGCACGGGGTGAACATCGTCCTGATGCCCGTCCTCGGCCGGCTGTTCTCGTTGAACCGGCGGGTGGCTTCACGCGACCGCGGCGCGCGCGACGACGACTGACCGGTCAACCCGCTGTGGCCGGCCCCGCCACGAGCTCCCCGTCGTCGGCGTCCAGGTGCGCTCGGACGCCGAGCGGCACGGTCAGGTGCCGGTGGCCGTGGCCCACGTCGACCCCGTTGACCATCGGCACGCCCAGCTTCCCGAGCCGGTCGAGCAGCAGCTCGTCGATCGTGTCCGGGTCGCCGCACTCGACCCACTGCCCGCCCACGACGGCGGCGACGTCGTCGAGCACGCCCGCCCGCCGCAGCTGGGTCAGCGCGCGGTCGAGCCGGTAGGTGGGCTCGTCGACGTCCTCGAGCACCAGGACGGCACCCGCGAGCGAGCGGCGGGCGGACCGGCCGCCGACGCTCGACGCGAGCAGCGTGACGGTCCCGCCCGCGAGGACGCCGTCGGCGGTGCCGGGCACGAGCGTCCGGACGTCGTCGCCGCCGAGCGGGCCGGGGTCCTTGCCGAACAGGGTGTCGCGCAGGTGCTGCTGGGAGACCTCGTCCTCGTGGAACCGGTAGGAGGCCACCATCGGGCCGAGCAGGCTGGCGACGCCGAGCTCCACCCCGACCGCCTCGTGCAGCGCCGTCACGTCGCTGAACCCGACGAGCGCCGGCGGCGGGTCGTCGTGCCGGGCCGCCCGCAGGGCCGACCAGTCGACCAGGTCGACCATCCGGTGCGCGCCGTACCCGCCGCGGGCGCACATGACCGCGGCCACCGTCGGGTCGCACCACGCGCGGACGAAGTCGCTCGCGCGCTCGGCGTCGGTGCCGGCGAGGTAGCCGTGCCGGGTGCGCCCGAGGACGTGCTCGCCGACCTCGACCTGCAGGCCCCACGACTCGAGCAGGTGCGCGCCGGCCTGCAGCCGGTCGGGATCGATGGGTCCGGACGGGGCGATCACGCGCACCACGTCCCCGTCGACGAGTGCCCGAGGCCTGCGCAGCTCGGTCAGCACCCCCGCAGTATGCGCGACGGGCCAGGATGGCGCCCGTGCGGTCGGCGCCTGCCCTCGCGGACGTGCCCGGCGTGGTCTCGTGGTGGACGGGCCCCGTCGGCGGTCCGGCGCGCGCGGCCCGGCTCGAGGACGCCGTGCACCACGCCGCCAGCACGATGAAGCTGGCCGTGCTCGTCGCCGCCTGGCGCGCGGAGGTCGCCTCGCCCGGGTGGATGGGTCGTGAGGTGCTCGTCCACGACGAGTTCGACTCCGCCGCAACGGGTCAGCGCTTCCGCGTGGTGCACGAGGAGGACTCCGACCCGGACGTCCGCTCCGCACTCGGTCGTCCGGTCGCGCTGCGGTGGCTGGTGGAGCGGATGGTGACGACGTCGTCGAACCTGGCCACCGACCTCGTGCTCGAGGTGCTCGGGCTCGACACCCCGCGGCAGGTGCTCGCCGACGCCGGCTGCCGCTCGTCCACCCTCGACCGGATGGTCGACGACGTCCCCGCCGCCCGCGCCGGGCTGGGGTTCGTCACCACCGCCGCCGACCTCGCGCGGCTGATGTCGGTCGCTGGCCTCCGGCGACCTGCTGCCGCCCGCCGCGACCGTCGAGGCGCTCGGCGACCTGGGCCGCAGCACCCGGACCGAGGACGTCGTCCAGGGCCTCCCGGCCGGCACGCCCGTGGCGCACAAGAACGGCTGGGACGTGATCGGCGGCCGCACCGTCCGGCACAGCGTGGCGCTCGTGACCCCCTCGGACGCAGCACCTTTCGTGCAGGCGGTCTGCACCACCACGTCCCTGAGCGACGAGGACGCCTGCGCCCTCGTCACCGACCTCACCCGACAGGCGTGGGGCCTGCGGCACGGCTGAGGTCCGCGGTCAGGGCAGGTGGGTGCGGGCCGTCGCGACGGCGCGGCGCGCGGCGTCCACCCGGGCCAGCGCGGTCTCGCGGTCGCCGGAACCCTCGGCCACCCGTGCCATCGCCGCGGCCTCGGACGCCTGGGCGGCTGCGGTGGCCAGCCGGGACAGGCTGCGGTGCAGGTCGCCGTGCCGTCCGGGCGGGAGCTCGAGCCCGTCGCTCGGCACCTCGACCTGCGCCGCCGACGCACAGCTCGCGGACGCGGTCCAGCAGCTCGGCCAGGTCGGTGCCGACGAGCTCCAGCCCGTCGCGCACCGGACCGTCCGGCACCGGCTCGATCACCTGGTGGAACCGGTCGACGGCGCGGCGGCAGCGGTCGTGCACCCGCCGCCAGACGCCCTCGCCCAGCGGGTCGGGGGCGCGTCGCCAGGGCCAGGGCACGACGGCAGCCTCGCACCCGCCGGACGAACCGGCGAATAACCCCTGGCGCACCTGCGACCTGCGACGTAGCGTGATCGGACACGGGAAAGGAGGTGGTCCAGGTCGTGAATGACTCTTGGACGCGTGAGGTGGCTGCGCGCTAGCAGCCCGTTCGACATGGGCGGACTACCGGCAGTTCTCGGCAGTCACCGCAGCCCACGGGGTCGCTGATCGTCCACAGCGAGCGCCGGACCCTCCTTCTCGGGTGAGGACCGGAACCCCGTGGGCTGTTCCACGCCCGGGTCCGCCCGCCCGGTCACCCTGCCGCGCCGCCCCCGTCGGCCCCCGGCAGGATGGGGACGTGCCCCGCCTGCTCGCCGACGTGACCCCGCTGCGGGTGAGCGTCCCGTACCGGCGGCTGTGGGGCGGGGCGTTCCTGTCCGGCATCGGCACCCACCTGACCACCACCGCGGTGGGGCTCCAGGTCTACGAGGTCACCGGCTCCACCTTCTCGGTCGGCCTCGTCGGCGTCTTCGCGCTCGTGCCGCTGGTGGCGATGGGCCTCTACGGCGGCTCGATCGTCGACGCCCACGACCGGCGGCGGGTCGTCATCATCTCGACGACCGGCATCTTCCTGGTGGCGCTCGCCCTCACCGCGCAGGCATTGGCCGACCTGCAGGACGTGTGGGTGCTGTACCTGCTGGTGGCCGTGCAGAACGGGCTGTTCGGAGTGAACCAGCCGGCCCGCTCGACGATCATGCCGCGGCTCCTGCCGCCCGAGCTGATGCCGGCCGCCAACGCCCTCGGCAGCCTGACGATGGGCACCGGCATCATGATCGGCCCGCTGCTGGCGGCGCTGTTCATCCACTGGTGGGGCTACGGCGGGGCGTACGGCGCCGAGGCCGCGCTGCTGCTCGTCACGCTGTTCCTGCTCGCCGGCCTGCCGTCGATCCCGCCCGAGGGCGAGGTGAGCCGTCCGGGCCTGCGGTCGGTGGCCGAGGGGCTGCGGTACCTCGGCACGCGTCCGAACGTGCGGATGACCTTCCTGGTCGACCTCGCCGCGATGATCCTGGGCATGCCGCGGGTGCTGCTGCCCGCGATCGGCACGGCCTTCATCGGCGGCGGCGCCCAGACCGTCGGCATCCTGTCCGCCGGTCTGGCGGTCGGGATCGTCGCGGCGGGGCTGCTGTCGGGACCGCTCGGCAACGTGCGGCACCAGGGCCGCGCCGTGGTGCTGGCGGTGATCGCGTGGGGGCTGTCGATCACCGCGTTCGGGCTCGTGGTCGCGGCCTCCCCGGGCCCGCCCCCTGGTGGCGGCCCGCACTGGACGATCTGGCCCGCCGCGGGGTGCCTCGCGCTCGCCGGCGCCAGCGACGCCGTCTCGGCCGTGTTCCGGATGACGATCCTGCAGACCGCCACGCCGGACTCCATGCGCGGCCGGCTCCAGGGCGTGTTCATCGTCGTGGTCGCGGGCGGCCCTCGGCTCGGCGACCTCGTCCTCGGCACCGTCGGCGACCTGTCCAGCGAGGACCTCGCCGCCATCTTCGGCGGCATCGCGGTCGTGGTGGTGGTCGTCCTGCTGGCCCTGAGCCAGCCCCGGTTCTGGGCCTACGACGCCCGCGACCCCCAACCCTGACGACCTCAGCCGCGCCGCGCTGGCCGACGGACGGCACGGATGCGGGCAAGAACGCGGTGGTGACCTGTCTCGCGGCGCGGAGGCTGCGGAGTTGCCCGCACCTGTGCGGCCGCTCGACAGGTCTGGTGCGAGGAGCAGGCGTGCGCGAGGGTGAGCGCGTGGAGCACGCCGACCTGGTCGTCACCGGGGCCAGGGTCAGGGTGCGGCGGGGGGAGTACGCGGAGGCGGTCGCGGTCCGGGGCGACCGGGTGGTGGCGGTGGGGTCCGCCGACGACGTCGGGGAGTGGCGCGGGCCCCGCACGCGTGTGGTCGAGGCACCAGGTGGGCTGGTGCTCCCCGGGTTCCAGGACAGCCACGTGCACGCCCCCGTCGCGGGGCGGAACCTGCGCCGGGTCTGGCTGAACGACGCGGACGGGCGCACGGAGTACCTCGACGTCGTCCGCCGCTACGCCGCCGACCACCCCGACGAGCCGTGGGTGCTCGGCGGCGGCTGGGCGATGGAGCACTTCCCCGGCGGGGCGCCGCGCAAGGAGGACCTCGACGCCGTCGTGCCCGACCGGCCCGTGTTCCTGTTCAACAAGGACGTGCACGGCGCGTGGGTCAACAGCCGCGCCCTCGCCCTCGGCGGCATCACCGCAGGCACCCCGGACCCCGCGGACGGCCGGATCGAGCGCGACCCGGTGACCGGCGAACCCACCGGGACGCTGCACGAGGGCGCCGCGTACCGGTTCGACGCCGACGTGGTCCCGCCACCGGGCCCCGACGAGTGGGAGGCCGCGGTGCTCGCGGCCCAGCAGCACCTGCACGCCCTGGGCGATCACGGGGTGGCAGGACGCGTGGGTCACACCGGCGACGCTCCGGGCGTACCGGTCGCTCGCGGCGGACGGCCGCCTCACCGCGCGCGTGGTCGGCGCCCTGTGGTGGGAGCGCGACCGGGGTCTGGAGCAGGTCGACGACCTGGTGGAGCAGCGCGAACTGGGCCGCGGCCACGACCGGTTCCACCCGACGACGGTGAAGATCATGGTCGACGGCGTGCTCGAGACCCGGACGGCGGCGCTGCTCGAGCCGTACCTCGACGGGTCCGGTGCGGCCACCGGCGACCACGGGCTGCTGCACGTCGAGCCCGACCTGCTCGCCGCCGCAGTCACCGAGCTCGACCGGCGGGGCTTCCAGGTGCACCTGCACGCGATCGGCGACCGCGCCGTGCGCACCTCGCTCGACGCCGTCGCGGCGGCCCGTCGCGCGCAGCCCGACACCGACCTGCGCCACCACGTCGCCCACCTCCAGGTGGTCCACCCCGACGACGTGCCGCGCTTCGCCGCTCTGGGCGTGGTCGCGAACTGCCAGACCTACTGGGCCCAGCACGAGCCGCAGATGGACGAGCTCACCGTCCCGCTGCTGGGCGCCGTGCGGACCCGGCAGCAGTACCCGTTCGAGGCCCTGCGCGCGGCCGGCGCCCGGCTGTGCGCGGGCAGCGACTGGCCGGTGACCACGGCCGACCCGCTCGCGCAGATCGAGGTCGCCGTCACGCGGGTCGACCCCGGCCACCGCGACGCCGCCCCGTTCCTGCCCGACCAGCGGCTGACGCTGGACGCCGCCCTGGACGCCTTCACCGCGGGCTCGGCCTTCGTCGACCACGACGAGGAGGCGGGCGAGGTGGTGGTGGGGGCCAGGGCCGACCTCGCCGTGCTCGACGCCGACGTCCTCGCCGACGGCTTCGCCACCGGCGGGCGGGTGCCGGTCGCCGACGCCCGCGTGGTCCTCACGGTCGCGGGCGGGCACGTCGTGCACGACGGGGGCTGAGCGGGGCCACGTCCGGACTGCGTCTCGCCCCGATCCCGATACCGTGGACGGATGCCCGCACCCTCCGACGTCGCGCCCGGCGCGGTCCCGGAGGAGCGCAGGACGCGGACGACGCCCGGCGGTGGGTCAGCGAGGTCGAGGGCAACGAGCTGGTGTTCCGGCACGCGGACCCCGACGGCGAGCTGGTGTCGCTGCGGCTCTGGCAGGACATCGGCGTGCCCGGCGAGCAGCTCGACTTCGCCCGGGTCGACGGCGGCTGGGAGCTGCGCCTCCCGCGGCCGTCGGTGCACCGGCTCGAGTACAAGTACGAGGGCGTCCTGGCGTCCGGCGAGGAGTGGTCCGGCCTCGACGCCACCAACCCCCACGTGGTCGGCGGCGCCTTCGGCGACAAGTCCTGGCTCGGGCTGCCCGGGTACCAGGTGCCGGCGTGGACCGAGGTCGAGTCCGTGCCGTGGACGGTCACCGACCACCAGCTCACCCTCACGCCCGTGGGCGTCGTCGACCTGATGGTCTGGGCGCCCGAGGGGGCCGCGCCCTCGCTCCCGCTGCCGATGCTGGTGGCCCACGACGGGCCCGAGTACGCGATGTTCGCCGGGCTCACCCACCTCGTCGGCGCCGGCGTCACCTCCGGGGACCTGCCGCCGATGCGGGTCGCCCTCCTCGTCCCCGGCGAGCGCAACGCGCGGTACGCCGCGAACTCGGACTACGCGGAGACCCTGGCGACGGCGATCGTCCCGTTCCTGCGTGAGAGCTACTCCACCACAGGAGATCTCGCGCTGATCGGCGCGAGCCTGGGAGCGCTCGCCGCACTCCACGTGGAGTGGACGCACCCCGGCACGTTCGGTGGTCTGGTGCTGCAGTCGGGGTCGTTCTTCACCCCGACCACCGACCCGCAGGAGAGCGGCTTCGAGTACTTCGCCGAGGTCACCGGCTTCGTGGCCGAGGTGCTGGCCGCCACCGAGCCGCCGTCCACGCCGCTGGTCGCGATGTCGTGCGGGGCCACCGAGGAGAACGTGCACTGCAACCGGGTGATGGCCGCGCACCTGGCCGGGCTCGGGCTCGACGTCGACTGGGCCGAGCACCCGGACGTCCACAACTACACGTCCTGGCGCGACGTCCTCGACCCGCGCCTCACCACCGTCCTGCAACGCCTCTGGAGGGCCGATGGAGCGTGACCAGACCGAGCTCGGGATGGACGGCCTTGACCGCCCCGGCACCGTGATCCGGTACGGCCACCTCGGCCGGCCGGTGATCGTGTTCCCGTCCGAGCAGGGACGCGCCTGGGACTACGAGAACAACGGCATGGTCGACGCCGTCCGCCCGCTGATCGACCAGGGCCGGGTCAAGCTCTACTGCGTCGACGCCTTCGACCACCTGTCGTGGTCCGACCGCGACGCCCCGCTCGAGCAGCGCGCCCGCCGGCACGAGGACTACGAGCGCTGGCTGGTCGAGCGGGTCGTGCCCCTGATCCGCTCGGACTCACCGGGCTACGACGCCGACGGACGCGGGATCGTGGCCACCGGCTGCAGCCTGGGCGCGTTCCACGCGCTGTCGATGGCGCTGCGGCACGGCGACGTGGTCGACCGCGCGCTGTGCCTGTCCGGCAGCTACGACCCGTCCGCCTGGCACGCCTGGGGCGACCGCGGCGACGCCGCCTACTTCACCAACCCCACCGACTACGTGCGCAACCTCGAGGGCGGGCACCTGGAGTGGCTGCGCTCGCGGCTGCGGCTCGTCCTGGTCGTGGGGCAGGGGCCGTGGGAGGTGCACCCCACGGGGTCGCTGCCGTCCACGCGCGAGATGGCCGCGCTGCTGCACGACAAGGCGATCTGGTGCGAGCTCGACGAGTGGGGCCACGACTCGGCCCACGACTGGCCGTGGTGGCAGCGGCAGGTCGCGCACCACCTGCCGCGCCTGCTCTGATCCGACTAGGTTTTCTCCATGGCTGACAGGACGACGCACCTGGTGGGGCTCCTGCTCGGAGCCGAGGAGGACTGGCCGACGGCGTTCGAGAGCATCCTGCGGATGGTCGGCACGGTCCAGGACCGTTCCGGCGCGCACGAGTTCGCGAGCGAGCGCCTGACGATCGAGCCGTTCGAGCTCACCGACCCGGCCCGGCCCGGGCTCGTGATCGACCGGCTGGCGTACTGGTACTACCACCCGCGGGAGTGGCTGAAGAAGGCCGCGCTGATGAACGACACCTACCTGCTGAACTCGCCGTTCACGTTCCAGTCGATGGAGAAGCACAGCGCCTACTGCGCGATGCTGCGCCTCGGCCTCAAGGTGCCGCGCACCGTCCTGGTGCCGTACAAGAACCCGGTCGACAACGTCCGCTGGGCGTACACGAGCGAGAAGTACAACCAGTCCTTCGACCTCGACGCGATCGCCGACGACCTCGGGTACCCGCTGTACATGAAGCCGTTCGACGGCGGCGGCTGGCGCGGGGTCTCGCGGATCGACTCGCGCGCCGACCTGCACCGCGCCTACGACGAGTCCGGGCAGATGCTGATGCACCTGCAGGCGACGATCGACTACGAGCACTTCGCCCGGGCGCTGTCGATCGGCCCCGAGACGATGGTGATGAACTTCCGGCCGGACCGCCCGATGCACGACCGGTACGCGGTCGAGCACGGGTTCCTGTCCGAGCAGGCCGGCCACGAGTGCGCGGCGATCAGCCGCATCGTCAACGCGTTCTTCGGCTGGGACTTCAACTCCGCGGAGATGCTCGTCGCGGGCGACGAGGTGCACCCGATCGACTACGCCAACGCCTGCCCGGACGTCGCGGTCACCTCGCTGCACTACTACTTCCCCTGGGCCATCACGGCTCTCGTGCGCTGGTCGGTCTACGCCCTGGTGCGCGGACGCAAGCCGCAGCTCGAGCTGCGGATCTCGAAGTTCTTCGAGGTCGCCGACGACCCCGACCGGTCGTACACCGACAAGATCGACGCCTACCTCGCGCTCGCCGACGAGCACTTCGAGTCCGAGCGGTACGCCGAGTTCTGCGACGACCAGCTCGCCCACCTGCCCGAGCTGGTGCACGACTGGGTGCGCGGGCCGTCGTTCGAGCGGATGCTGCGCGACACGGTGGCGGCCACCTACCCGCCGCACGAGCAGGACCGGTTCATGGCCCACTTCCAGGGCCTGCTCGGCCTCTGGGTCGACGACGAGGGCTCGCGCCTCGGCGCCACCGCCGGCTGACGTGGCGCGTCCGCTCGACCTGGGACGACCTGGCCCGCGCGACGTTGCGGCGCCAGCTGCCACGGGTCGCGGGCTCGGGGACGCAGGCGGTCGCCGACCTCGTGGCCCGCACGGGTCCGGTGCAGTCGCAGGTGGCGCGGTCGCCGTACGTCGGGTTCGCCGCCCGGCTGCCCGGCGTCACGCACGCGGACGTCGAGGCCGCGTACACCGACGGCGTGCTCGTGCGCGGGAGCAACCTGCGGGGGACCGTGCACACCAGCACCCCGGAGCAGCACGAGCTGCTCGACGCCGTCACCCGCCGTGCGCTCGAACCCACCTGGCGTCGCGTGCTCGGGCTGGAGCGGCTGTCCGTCGCCGAGGTGCAGGCCGAGATGGAGCGGTTCGCCACCGGTGCCTGGCGGACGCCGGAGGAGCTGCGCGAGCACCTGGCCGACTGGGTGGGGGAGCACGACGGTGAGACGTCCGGTCAGCGGGCGGCGACGCCGGGGATGGGTCGGGCGACGGCCCACCTGCACAGCGCCCTGCTCCGGGCGCCGTTGTCGGGCAAGGGGTTCGACCGGCAGAGCGCGCCGGGTTACCGGCTGGCCGACGAGGTGCTCGGCCGCGACCGCGCCGCCGTCGTGGCGGACCCGCACGCCGCCCTGGTGGACCTGTGCCGCGAGCACGTGCGGTGGCACGGGCCGTCGACGCGGCGCGACGTCGCGTGGTGGAGCGGGACGCGGCTGCGCGAGGTCGACGCCGCCCTGGCCGACCTGCGCGAGGAGCTCGTCGGCCGGCCCGGCCCCGACGGCGAGACCTACCTCGACCTCGCCGACGGCGTCCCGACCACCGATCCCGACCCGGCGCCGCGGCTGCTCGCCGAGTTCGACGCGCTCGTGGTGGGCTACGACACCGCCGCCCGCAGGCGGTTCGCCGACCCGGCGCACCTGCCCTGGTACTGGACCCAGGGCAACGGGCTGTACAGCTGCGTGCTCCTGCTCGACGGCCGGCTGCGCGGGTCGTGGCGGCTCGTCGGCGCGGGAGCGCGGCGCGGGCTCGAGCTGCGGATGTTCCCCGGCGAGCGACTGCTCGACCCGGGCGACCTCACCGCCCAGGTGCGGGCCGTCGAGACCGTCCTCGCCTGCACCGTGCCCGACGTCCGCGTCACCCGCGCCGCCTGAGCGCGCCGTCAAGCCAGGGCGATCTCGAGCACCTTGTAGGTCGGGATCAGCGCACGGCGGGCGGGCTCGCGCCGGACCACCCGCCAGGGGCGGCCGGTGCCGACCAGGGCGGACAGCAGGTGCGCCACCTCGGCCCGGGCCACCGGGGCGCCGAGGCACAGGTGGCGGCCCGCGCCGAACCACAGCTGGCGGGTGGACGGGTCGTACGGGCGGCGGACGTCGAACGGCCCGACGGCGTTGTCGGCCACGTAGGTGAGCAGCACCACGCGCTCGCCGGCCCGCACCGGCAGGCGTCCGATCCTGGTGTCCCGCACGATGTTCCGGCCGATCACGGGGGCCGGTGTGGTGACCCGCAGGCCCTCGCGCACCGCGTCGGGGACCAGGTCGGGCTCGGCGACGACGTCGTGCACCTGGCCGGTGTCGGCGAGCAGGGCGACCGTGCGGCCCATCGCGCTGGCCGCGGTCTCGGTGCCGGCGACGAGCAGGAGCGTGGCGAGGCCGGTGGCCTCGTGCTCGGCCAGCCCGAGCTCGCGGCAGCGGCCGAGCAGGGTGCTCGGCGGCGAGTCGCGGAACGCCTGCGGGACGTCGCGGGTGAGCTCGGCCACGACCTCCTTGGCCTTCTCGACCGTCTGCGACGACAGGTGCGTGCTCGCCTGCGTGCCGACGGCGAGCGAGGCCAGCCGCTCGCCGGAGGCGTAGACCTGCAGGTACGGCTGCGGGTCGTCGTCGGCGGCGGTCAGGCCGTCGAGCCGCAGCCCGAGCAGGTGCACGACCATCCGCCCGACCAGCTCGCGGGCCAGGGCGGCGACGTCGACGGTGCCGCCGGCGGCCAGCTCGCGCACCGCCCGCTCCACCGGCGCCTCGAACACGGGCCGCACCACGCCGGCCGCGCCGGCCTCGGTGAACAGGTCGCGCGAGCGGCGCCGCAGGTCGACGTGGCCGGGGCCGTCGAAGGAGTCGCGCACCCACTCGCCGAGGACCTGCGCCCACAGGTGCCCGACCCCGCCCTCGCCGAGCAGCGACGTCGACCCGTAGTCCTTGAGCACCTCGCGGATCAGCACGGCGTCGGTGACGACCACGCCGAGCCGCGGTACCCGCAGCACGCCGCCGCGCGCGGGCCCGACGACGCGACCGGTGGCGACCAGCGCGCTGAGGCCGGGGTTGGCGGCGGCGAGCAGCCGCTGCTCCCACCACGCGCCGCTGCGCGCCCGGGCGCGGCCCCCGATGTCAAGAGCACGCGACCCCCCGTGTCCGGTGCGGACGACCCTGGTCGGCCCCCGCGCACCCCCTACCGTAGGGCGGGCGCGGCGACGACCAGGTCGGTCGCCGCCGGACCCGGGCCGAGGAGCCCGGGAGCAGGGGGAGGACGAGGACGAGTGCGACAGGCACGAGGGGCGCACGGGTCGCGGGGGTGGCGACCCACCTGCCGTCGCGCTGGACACCGAGTGCGGAGTGCGAGGCGCGGATCACGGCCGAGAGCGGCGGGTTCCGGCCTCCACCGGGGATCGTGCTGCGGGCGACCGGGATCCAGGGACGGCACGTGATGCCGGACGACTGGCAGGCCTCGGACCTCGCGGTGGCGGCGGCGGGGAAGCTGCTCGCCGACCAGGGGCTCGGGATCGGGGACGTCGACCTGCTGCTCTTCGCGTCGGCGTCGCAGGACCTCGTGGAGCCGGCCACCTCGCACATCGTCGCCGCGGCGCTGGGGGCGCGCTGCCCGGTCTTCGACGTCAAGAACGCCTGCAACTCGGTGCTCAACGCCGTCCAGGTGGGAGAGGCCCTGATCCGCGCCGGCCAGCACGACCGGGTGCTCGTGGTCACCGGCGAGAGCCCGTCGCGCGCCACCCGCTGGCAGGTGCGCGACCTGCGCCAGCTGGCGGAGTCGTTCGCCGGCTACACCCTCTCCGACTGCGGGGCCGCGCTGCTGCTCGAGGCCTGCGAGGACGGCGACGGCATCCTCGCCCAGGGCCACACCGCGGACTCCTCGGCGTGGACGGCGGGCACCCTCCCGGGCGGCGGCTCGCGGCAGACCGCGCGACCTCGACGCCACCTACTTCCACCTCGACGGCGCCCGCCTCAAGGAGGCGTTCGAGGCGATCGGCCCGTCGGTGCTGTCGGGCGTGCTCGACCGCGCCGGGATCGGTTGGGACGACTGCGATCTCGTCGCGGTGCACCAGGTGACGCTGCCGTACGTCAACGCCTTCGCCGACCGCTGCGGCATCGACCGCTCGCTGCTGCAGATCACCGTGACCGAGCACGGCAACTGCGCGTCCGCGTCGCTCCCGCTGCAGCTCGAGCAGGCGGTGCAGACCGGACGGGTCGAGCGCGGCTCGCTCGTGGCCCTCGTCGGCCTCGCCGGCGGCATCAGCGTCGGCACGATGGTGCTGCGGTGGTAGCCCTGTCCGTCGTCGTCCCGGCGTTCGACGAGGAGCCGGGCATCGGCGCCACGCTGGCGGCGCTGGCCGCGCAGGACGACCTGGGGTTCGAGCTCGTCGTGGTCGACAACCTCAGCACCGACGGCACGGTCGGCGTGGTCGAGGCGTTCGCCCGCACCGCGCCGTTCGGCGTGCACGTGGTCACCGAGAGCCGCAAGGGGACCGGCGCCGCCGCCGACACCGGTGTGCGAGAGGCGATCTCGCGCGGCGCCACCCACGTGCTGCGGTGCGACGCCGACACGCTCCCGCGCCGCGACTGGACGGCCAACGCGCGCCGGCACTTCGCGTCCGGCGACGACCTGCTCACCGGCCCGATGCTGCCGCGCACCGACGAGTTCCGGCTGCGGCTGTGGGAGCGGACCCTCGTGCCGCTGCTGGTGCCCGGGGCGGCGGTCTTCGGCCGGTTCCGCCCGGGCAACCGCGGCGCCGACGAGAGCGGGCGCCCGTTCCGCGGCCCGTACGTGATGTGCCCCGGCTGCAACCTCGGGGTCAGCGCCGTCGGCGTACGAGGCGTCCGGGGGCTTCCCGCGCACCGCGATCGAGGAGGTGCACGAGGACCGCGCGCTGGTGAACCGGGTGCGCACCGTCTCCGAGCGGGTCGCGTACCACCGCGACGTCGTCGTGCACGCGTCCGCGCGCCGGCTGCGGGCGTACGGGCTGCGCGCCACGCTGCGCTGGTACCTCGACCACGGTCACACCCCGGACGTCGTCGACGTCCGGCTCGCGACCCGGTGACCTCGCTGACCTCGATGGATCCAGCGCCCGGGACTGCCGAGGTGCTGAGGCACGAGGCCGCCGTGATGCGCGCCGCCCACCCGGTCGCCTTCCCGCTCGTCGACCGGCTGCTCGCGGGCCGCGCGGCCCGCCGCGTCCCGGGGGTCGGCGTCCTCGTGGCCGACCCGGTGCTCGTCCGCCAGGTGCTCACCGACCCCGCGTTCCGCAAGGACGGACCCGGTTCGTCCGGCGCGCTGTGGGCGGGGGTGCTGGGGCACCGCACCCTGATCGGGATGGACGGCGCGCCGCACCGCACGCTGCGTCGGGCCCTCGGCGAGCTCTTCACCCCGGCCGCCGCCGACGACGTCTGCCGACGCGTGCTCGCCGCGCCGCTGGCGGCGGCGACGGCCGACCTGGTGGCGGGGCGCGAGGTCGACCTCGTCGCCCTCACCCGGCGCTGCGCCACGGCCGTGATCGCCTCGCTGGTGGGGCTGCTCGACGACGACGCCGACGCCCAGCAGGTCGACGCCGCCTCGGCCCTGCTGCTCGAGGCGGGCGACGAGGTGCTCGGCATGGTGCGGCTGCGCACCCGCCGGCTCAGCCCCGCCCAGGTCGCCCGGGTCCGCGAGCTGTTCGCGCCGATGACGCGCGCGGCCACCGCCGCCTACGACCGTGCCGACGGTGCCCGCAGCGTGCTCGGACGCCTGCCGGCCCTGGGCATCTCGCGGTCGCAGGCGCCGTCGTTGGCGGCCGTCCTGCTGCTCACCGGCACCGAGACGCTCACCAGCGCCGCCCCGCGGGCGGTCGCGATGCTGCACGACGCGGGTCTCCTCGACGACGTCGCGGCCGACCGGTCGCGGCTGCGGCCGTTCCTCGCCGAGGCGCTGCGGCTCGCCACGCCCGTCGCCCGCGATGCTGCGCCGGGCCACCGTCGCCGGTCGCCTCGGTCCGGTGGAGGTGCGGCCTGGCGACCGGGTGCTGGTGGCCACCTGGTGGGCCACCCGGCTGCCGGACGGGTTCCGCCCCGAGCGCGCCTGCCCGGCCGCCGCCCGGAACCTGTGGTTCGGCGCCGGACCGCACTTCTGCCTCGGCGCCCCGCTGGCCACCGCCGAGCTCGACGCCCTCGCGGGCGCGGTCCTCGACGCGCACGAGGCGGCCGGGCCGGTCCGGGTCGTGCGGCGCGAGGCGGCCGCGCACGTGCTGGTCCCGGCGTACCGTCGGCTCGTGCTGAGCGACCGGGACCGCGGCGTGACGGCCGCCGACGTCGTCGAGGCCGTCCTCCGGCACGGCCACGACGTGCCGGACCGGGTGGCGGCGATCGGCGCCGACGACCGCGTGCTCACCTACGGCGCCCTGGCCGACCAGGTGCGCCGCGGCGCCGCGGCGCTGCGCCGCGACGGGATGGAACCGGGTGACGGCGTGCTGTTCGCCGTGCGACCCAGCCCGCCGGCGGTCGTGGCCGCGCTCGCCGTGGTGGCCGCCGGTGGGGTGGTGGTCGTCGCGGATCCCGGTGCGGGAGAGGCGCTCTCACCTGCGCGGCTGGCCACGGCGCAACCGCGGTGGACGATGGCCGAGCCCGTCGTGCACCTCGCGACGTCCGGCCCGCTGCGTGGCCTGTCCGCACGCCGCGGGCTCTCCCTGCCCGACCTGCGGGCGCCCGGGCTGCGGCACGTGGTGGTGCCGGGCGGGTGGCTGCCCGGCGTCCCGTCCGGTGCCGTGGGGTGGACCCGGCTCCTGCGCGGCGTGCCGGCCGACGACCCGCCGCCGACCGACCCGGACGCCCGCGCGCTGGTGGTGTTCACGTCCGGCACCACCGCCGCGCCGCGGGCCGTCACCCACTCGAGGGCGACCCTGGCCGCGGGGCTGCACGCGCTGCTCCCGCGCCTCGCCCTGCGTCCCGACGACGTCGTGCACACCGACCAGATGATGCTCGGGCTCCCGGTGCTGGTCGCCGGGGCGACCTGGTCGTTCGCCCCGCTCGGCGCCGACGGCCCGACCTTCGCCCGCACCGCCGCCGAGCGCTCCGCCACGGTCGGGTACGCCGTGCCGGCCACCCTCGACGCCGCGGCGGCGTCGGGCGCGCTGCCCGCGACCCTGCGCCTGCTGGCCACGGGTGGTGCGCCGGTCACCGAGGCCGTCGTGCGCCGGCTCACCGAGGCCGTCCCCGGGGTGCGCGTGCTCGGGGTCTACGGCCTCACCGAGGCGCTGCCGGTGGCGACGGTCGAGGGCCACGAGCTGGTCGCGCACGCGCGGGTGCCTCGCGCCGGTCTGCTGCTCGGGCGGCCCGTGGCCGGCACCACGGTCGAGGTCGACGACGACGGCCAGCTGCTCGTGACCGGCCCGCAGGTCAGCCCCGGGTACCTGGGGGAGGAGCCGCTGGCGCAGGTGGCCACCGGCGACCTCGTGCGGCTGCTCCCCGGCGGCCGGCTCGAGCTGCGCGGGCGCGCCAAGGACATGCTGCTGCGCGGGGTCACCAACATCTACCCGGCCCTGATCGAGCCGCTGGTGGAGACCATCCCCGGCGTCGCCGCCGCGTCGGTGGTCGGGCTGCCCGACCCCGTCACCGCGGACGAGCAGGTGGCGCTCGTGGTCGTCCCGGCGCCGGGGGCGCCGCCGTCCCTGGCCGACGACGTCCGCAGGCGGCTCCCGGGGCTGCTGGACGCCGCCTGGCTGCCCGACCACGTCCTGACCCGCCCGTCGCTGCCCACGTCGGGCCGCTCGCGCAAGGTCGACAAGGTCGCGCTGCGCGAGCAGGTGCTCGCCGACCTCGGAGGCCGGCGGTGAGGGTCGCCGTCACGGGGGCCAGCGGGTTCGTCGGGGCGGCCGTCTGCGCCGCGCTGCGCCGCAGCGGCCACGAGGTGGCCGGCTTCGGACGCAGGTCGCGCCCGGACGGCCTGGACCTCGGCGTCGACTACCGCCGCTGGGACCTCACCGAGGGTCCGCTCGCCGGGGCGCCGGACGTCGGGGCCGTGGTGCACTGCGCCGCCGCCGTCGACGACTGGGCCCCGCTGGCCGAGCAGCGACCCGCGACCGTGGCGGGCACCGTGGCGGCCCTGGCCACCTGGCCGGCGGCGAGGTTCGTGCACGTCTCGTCCGCGAGCGTCTACCCGCCGTGGCGGCGCGGCGTGGTGCGGGAGAAGGACGGCCCGGACGACGGGCTCTCCGCCCCGTACGCGCGGGCCAAGGCCGAGGCGGAGGGGGTCGTCGCCCGGGCGGCGGCGGCCGGCCGCGACGCCGTCGTGCTGCGTCCGCACGCCGTGTACGGCCCCGGCGACCCCACCCTGCTGCCGCGGCTGCTCGACGCCGTGCGGGTCGTCGGCGGACGCCGGGTGCTGGTGGTGCCCGGCTGGGCCGACACGCGGGTGCACCTGACGTCGGTGGAGCTGCTCGCCCGGGTCTGCGTGCGGGCCGTGCGCTCGCCGGTGCAGGGCGTGGTCAACGTGGCCGACGCCGCGCCGGTGCGCCTCGACGCCGCCCTCGACCAGGCCTTCCGCGCCGCCACCGGGCAGGTGCCGCAGCGCGTGCACCTGCCGTTCCCGGTGGCCCTCGGGCTGGGCTCGGTGCTCGAGCTGGTCGCCCGCGCGCGGCGCGCCACCGAGGCCCCGCCGCTCACCCGCTACGTGGTGAGCCACCTCGGCGTCAGCCGCGAGCTCGACCTCACCCGGCTGCGCGCGGAGCTCGGGATCGACCCGCCACCCACCGACCTGCGGGTGCTCCGGGTGCTGACCAGGTGGGGCCGGGCGCCGTCAGCGCCCGAACGCGGCCGGGTCGACCTGGATCCACACGTGCTCGGCGGTGCCCAGCAGCTCGGGCTCGCGGTGGTCGTCCGGCGCACCGACCGACCACACGGTCGCGGCCGAGCGGGTCTTGCGGCCGTCGGTGCCGAGGTGGCGGCCGACCACCACGCAGCGCTCGCCGGGGACGGCGGGCCGCTCGACCCGGGCGGTCATCGTCCCGAGCACCATCGGGCGGCCGGCGAGCCCGCCGGACCAGCCGCCGGGGCAGTCCATCGCCGCCCAGGTCTGGGCCAGGTCGACCGAGTCGTCCGGCACCCACACGCAGGCGGTCTCCTCGTCGCGGTCCTCGAGCCAGCCCGGGGTGAGCCGCAGGCCGTCGCCGGGCAGCCGGTCGGGGCCGCAGACGAAGCAGGTGGGGAAGGGGTGGTCGCCCAGGCCGTCGAAGCGGCCGGCCGCCCGCTCGGCGGTGGCGAGGTCCACCGGGTCGAGCACCGGCAGGTCGGCCTCGACCCGGGTGGCGGTGAGGACCGGAGCGCCGTCCGCGGTGGCCGCGACCGCCTCGTCGCCGGCGACGGTCGACGGGCATCGGCGTCGCCAGCGGCGGCGGGGCGTGCAGGCGCACGCGCACCGCCCCGCCCGGCAGGTGCGCGGCGAGCGCGCCGGCGCACCAGCCCCCGTTGCCGGAGGCCGGCGGCCCGTGGAAGCGGTGCGGGACGACGAGGTCGGTGGCCACCCGCCGACGCTACCGCCGCGTGCAGATCGTCCTCGCGAGGCGGCCAGCCACCTCACGATGCTCGCAGGCCCAGTGAACGTGGCGATCACCACGTTCACTAGGCCTGCGAGCGCAGGGGAGGGGCTACTTCACCTCGGACCGCAGCAGCCGCCAGACGCCGAACGCGAGCGGGGCGAGCACCCAGATCGCGGCGGCGACGCCGAGCCGGAGCCACTCCCCGCCGGTGGCCCAGTCCGAACCCGATCAGCGGGCCCTGCGCGGCGTTGAGGTCGGCCCACTCCTGCAGGTGGTCGCGCACCCACGGCACCAGCGAGGCCACGATCGACCACACGGTCGGGAGCACGAAGTACAGGACGATCGCGGCCGGCGAGGACATCAGCGCCATGCCGAACGCGAACGCCATCAGCAGCCCGATCAGCAGGGTCAGGCCCGTGCCGGTCAGCCCTGCGGCCGTGAGCTGCCACGGGTCGGCGAGGTCGTGGGTCGCCGCGGCCAGGGCGGTGCCGATCGCGCCGAACGCGGCGGCGACGGCGAGCGTCGCGAGGGTGGCGACGAGGGCGACGAGCAGCTTGGCCACGACGACCCGTCCGCGCCGGGGCTCGAGCCCGAAGGTGATCAGGGCCGAGCGCTGGGACCACTCGCTGGTGACCAGCAGGATCGCCAGCACCGGGAGCAGGAAGCTGGCCGGTGCGGTGGAGAGCCCGAAGAAGGTCTCGAAGGTGAGCATCTCGTCGGGGGCGAAGACCACCATCCCGACGATCACCAGCAGGTTGGCCAGCACCATCAGCGCCACCAGCCAGAAGCCGGCCCGGGTGTCGACCAGCTTGCGGGCCTCGACGGCCACGAGCCGGTGCAGCGGCACCCGCGGCTGCGAGATGTCGATGGTGCCGGGAACGCTTGCGGCAGAGGGGTTCTTGGTCAGGGTGGCGGTGCTCATCGGGATGCTCCGGTGGTCTGGAGGGCGGGCTGGGCGGGGACGTCGCGACGAGCGAGGGGCTCCCGCTGGTCCTGGGCGGTGAGCTCGAGGAACATCGCCTCGAGGCCGAGGCCCTCGGCGGGGCGCAGCTCGACCAGCGCGATGCCGGCCGCGGCGGCGACCCGGCCGACCTGCTCCGGGTCGACCTCGGTGCGGACGCCGCCGTCGTGGGCGTCCTGGGTGGCGATGCCGGCCGCGGCCAGCGCGGTGGCGAGGGCGGCGGGGTCGGCGGCGCGGACGAAGGTGCCTGCGGTCCGCAGCAGCTCGCGGGTGGCGCCCTGCGCCACCACGCGGCCGTTGCCGATGACGACGAGGTCGTCGGCGATCACCTCGATCTCGTGCAGCAGGTGGGACGACAGGAGCACGGTGCCGCCGCGGTCGGCGTACTCGCGCAGCAGCCCGCGCATCCAGTGGATGCCCGCCGGGTCCAGGCCGTTGGCCGGCTCGTCGAGCACCAGGACCTTCGGGTCGCCCATCAGCGCGTGCGCGATGCCGAGCCGCTGGCGCATGCCGAGCGAGTAGTGGCGGATCCGCCGCTTGGCCTCCTTCGGCGTCAGGCTGACCCGCTCGAGCATCTCGTCGACGCGGCGGCGAGGGAGCCCCATCGTGAGGGCGGCCAGGTCGAGCACCTCGCGGCCGGTGCGGCCGGCGTGCTGGGCCGAGGCGTCGAGCAGCACGCCCACCTGGGTCGCCGGGTTGGGGATGTCGCGGTAGCGGTGGCCGCCCACGAGGGCGGTGCCGGTGCTGGGCGGCGTGAGCCCGGCCAGCACCCGCATGGTGGTCGACTTGCCGGCGCCGTTGGGGCCGAGGAAGCCGGTGACCGCCCCGGGGCGGGCGGTGAAGGTGACGTCGTCGACGGCCCGGAACGAGCCGTAGTCCTTGGTGAGGTTCTCCACGGTGATCATGGCGACCACGTTCCTGCGCCGCGGTGGTCGGCCGCATCGGTCCGTGGGGCGCTGCCGCGGCGCGGGACGGCCACCGTCGACTACGACTTCCGGCGGCCGGGGCCGACCGACGGCGTACCGACGAGACCTCGCGCCCGCTCTGCGCGGCCCCGTCTCACGTAGCCTGCGACGGTGCCGTTCCAGCCGTCCCAGCAGCCGCGCCTGACCTGGTGGAGCCACACCTGGCGGATCCTGGTGCTGGCGCTGCTGGTCCGGGCTCGGCGCTCATCACGATGGCCGAGGACACCCGACCGGTCGACCGCGACGTTGGTCGTCCTCGACGCCGTGCTCGGGCTCACCGCGTTCGTCCTGATGCTCTTCCGGCGCCGTACCCGTTGCCGGTAGCCGTCGCGACCACCGCGTCCA
This sequence comes from uncultured Actinomycetota bacterium, assembly GCA_963845675.1. Lineage (GTDB taxonomy): Bacteria > Actinomycetota > Actinomycetes > Actinomycetales > CAWJMD01 > CAWJMD01. The sequence goes on from CAWJSX010000002.1 coordinate 338,962, forward strand.
GCGCGGTGTCGAGCCTCGCCGGCGGGCCCGCCGCTGCTCGCGCTGGTCTCGCTCGCCACCCGACGCCGCTGGCGGGAGATCGTCCCGCTCCGGTGCTGACGCTGCTGGCGTCGACCACGTGCGCCCTCGTCGACCCGGAGCAGCGGTCAGCGGGAGCGTCGGCGACTTCCTGCTCCAGGTGGCGTGCGCGTCCCGTGATCGGCGTGGCGCCGTGGCCTGGGGCATGTACGTCGGGTCGCGCCGCGAGCTGCTCTGGACCCTGCGCGACCGTGCCCGTCGCGCCGAGGACGAGCAGGCGACGCGGGTCGCGGCGGCCCGCACCGCCGAGCGCACCCGGATCGCGCGCGAGATGCACGACGTGCTCGCGCACCGGATCTCGCTGGTCACGATGCACGCGGACGCGATGGTCTACCGCACCGACCTCGGCACCGAGGAGCTGCGCGAGTCCGCCGCGGTGATCCAGGAGAGCTCGCACCGGGCCCTGGTCGAGCTGAGGGAGGTGCTCGGCGTCCTGCGCGACGACCCCGGCGACGCGGAGCCCGAGCGGCCGCAGCCGGGCGCGCGCGACGTGCCGGCGCTGGTGGACGAGCTGCTGGCCGACGGCATGCGGCTCGACGTCGACCTCGGCGGCACCGACCTGGGCGCGGTGCCGGACACCGCGGGCCGCACGCTGTACCGCGTGGTGCAGGAGGCCCTCACCAACGCGCGCAAGCACGCGCCGAACGCCCTGGTGCAGCTGTCGGTGCGGGCGGGCCCGGCCACGGCCTGGACGTCGAGGTGCGCAACCCGCTCGCCCCCGGCAGCCGCACCAGCGCACCGCAGTCCGGGCTGGGCCTGGTCGGGCTGGCCGAGCGCACCTCGCTCGCCGGCGGCCGGATCGAGCACCACGCGGACGGCGGGCACTTCGTCCTGAGGGCGTGGCTACCGTGGCCGACGTGACCACCAGGGTGCTGCTGACCGACGACGACCCGCTCGTGCGCGGCGGGCTGTCGCTGATGCTCGGCGGATCGACCGAGCTGGAGATCGTCGGCGAGGCGGCCAACGGCCAGGAGGCCGTCGACCGGGTGCGGCGCGGCGGCGTCGACGTCGTGCTGATGGACCTGCGGATGCCGGTGCTCGACGGCATCGAGGCGACGGCGCGCATCCGCGCGCTGCCCGACCCGCCCGCCGTCATCGTCCTGACCACCTTCGACGCGGACGACTACGTGGTGCGCGCGCTCGCGGCCGGCGCCAACGGGTTCCTGCTCAAGGACACCGGCCCGGCGGGGATCATCGACGCGATCACGAAAGTGGTTGCCGGAGAACCGATCCTGTCGCCGGTGATCACCCAGAGCCTGATCCGCCAGGTCGCCGGCGCGGCCGACGACCCGCGCGAGACGCACGCGAAGAAGCAGGCGGAGCTGCTGTCCGAGCGCGAGCTCGAGGTCGCCGTCGCCGTCGGCCGCGGTGCGTCGAACGCCGAGATCGCCGCCGAGCTCTACATGAGCCAGGCGACCGTGAAGGCGCACATCTCACGGATCTTCACCAAGCTCGGCGCCACCAACCGCGTGCAGGTGGCCATCACCATGCACGACGCCGACCTGCTCTGAGCGGTCCGGGCCGGATTCGAGAGGGTCAGCGACGGATCTCGGCGTACCGGTCCAGCGACTCCTGGCGCTCGGCGGCGTGGTCGACGACGCGTTCGGGGTAGCCGTCGCGGTAGCCGTCCTCGGCGTCCCACGGGGTGTGCGCCGCCTTGCCCTCCAGGTGCCGCAGCTCGGGCACCCAGCGCCGCACGTACTCACCTCGGGGGTCGAACCTCTGCCCCTGGGTCACGGGGTTGAACACCCGGAAGTACGGTGCCGCGTCGGTGCCGCAGCCGGCCGTCCACTGCCACCCGTGGTTGTTGGAGGCGAGGTCGCCGTCGACGAGGTGGTCGAGGAAGTGGCGTGCGCCGTGCTGCCACTCCACGTGCAGGTCCTTCACCAGGAACGACGCGGTCACCATCCGCAGCCGGTTGTGCATCCAGCCGGTGGCCAGGAGCTGGCGCAGGCCGGCGTCGACGTAGGGGAAGCCGGTGCGGCCCTGCTGCCAGGCCTCGAACGCCTCCCCCGGACGCTCGTACCGCATCCCCGCGAACTCCGGTCGCAGGTACTCCCACGCGGTCTCCGGCCGGTGCCACAGCACGTCGGCGTAGAACTCCCGCCAGGCCAGCTCGTTGCGGTAGCTGCCCAGCGCCCTTGGAGCGCCGGCCGACGAGGTCGGCGAGCATCGTCCGCGGGTGGATCTCGCCGTACTTCAGGTGCGCCGACATCCTCGAGGTGGTGTCGCGGTCGGGCCGGTCGCGCCCGTCGGAGTAGCCGTCGAGGTCGGTCGTCGAGGAACTCCTGCCAGCGCTCGTGCGCCGCCTGCTCGCCGACCGGGGGCAGCTCGAGGTCCTGCGCCGGCTCGTCCGGCAGGTCCTCGCCCTCGACCGAGCGGGCCCAGCGCAGGCCGGCCGGCGGACCCGGCGCCGGCGCCGGCCAGCCGTGGTCGCGCCACGCGCGCGAGAAGGGGGTGAAGACGGCGTAGGGGGTGCCGTCGGCCTTGGTCACCGACCCCGGGCCCACGGCGTACGGCGTGCCCGTGCGCACCAGCGGGACCTCGAGCGCCCCCTCGACGGCGTCGTCGCGCCGGCGCCCGAACGGGCCGGGGTCGGCGGTGACGTGCACGGCGTCGGCGCCGAGCTCGCGCACCACCGCCGCCACGACCTGCTCGGGACGCCCGCGCCGCACGACCAGGGCGCCGTCGGTCGCGGTCCGCAGCGAGGCGAGCGAGCGCAGCAGCCAGGTGGTGCGCGCCGCGCCGGCCCGCCGGAGCAGGCGCGGGTCGAGCACGAACAGGGGCAGGACGCGGCCGCCGTCGGCCTGCTCGGTCGCCGCCTGCAGGGCGGGGTGGTCGTCGAGGCGGAGGTCGCGGCGCAGCCACAGCACGGTGTCGGGCACCCGGCCACCCTCGCGCCGACGGGGCGCCGCCGCCACCTGCAGGAACACGCCGGGCGCCGCGCGACGCTGAGCACTAGGCTGCCGAGGACGGCAGCGAGCACGACGGCGACGGCACGCGGGAGACACAGGACGACGTGAGCGACCTCATCGACACCACCGAGATGTACCTCAAGACGATCTTCGAGCTCGAGGAGGAGGGCATCACGCCGCTGCGCGCCCGGATCGCCGAGCGGCTGCAGCAGAGCGGGCCCACGGTGTCGCAGACCGTCGCCCGGATGGAGCGCGACGGCCTGGTCGTCGTCTCCGGCGACCGCCACCTCGAGCTCACCGCCGCGGGCCGCGCCAAGGCCACCTCGGTCATGCGCAAGCACCGCCTGGCCGAGTGCCTGCTCATCGACGTCATCGGGCTCGACTACGAGCACGTGCACGAGGAGGCCTGCCGCTGGGAGCACGTGATGAGCGAGCGGGTCGAGCGCCGGCTGATCGAGCTGCTCGGCCACCCCACGCACTCGCCCTACGGCATCCCGATCCCCGGCCTGACCGAGCTCGGCGAGCTGGCCGACGACGACACCTTCATGACCGGGGTGGTCTCGCTCGTCGAGGCCGCGCGGGACGGCGCCGACCAGGTGCAGGTGCGCCGCCTGGGCGAGCCGGTCCAGGTCGACACCGACCTGCTGGGCCAGCTCAGCGACAGCGGCGTCCGCCCGGGCCGCACCGTGCAGGTGCGCCGCGTCGCCGGCGGCGTGGTGGTGGGCGGCGACGGCACCGCGGGGCTCGACCTGCCCGACCTCACCGCCAGCCACATCTTCGTCTCCGTCCCCGCCTGAGGGCGCGTCCCGGACGCCGGGCGGCACGATCGTCACGATTCGTGGGGGTGCAAAGGCACCAACCCGACACGCCACCGTGACCTCGGTGTGACTTTCGGTCGTCGGCGTGGGTTAGCCTCGCGGCGCCGGGTCAGACCCTTGGACCGGTCCCGTCGCGAACGCCGAGCCCTGTCATCGCGACGAGGTCCCTCACGAACATCGCCTGACAGGGGCGGGGGAACCACATCCGGTTCGACGGCAGCGACCGACGGACCTAGGGGTGAAGTCGTGGCTGGGATGCCACGGCCGGGTGATACACCTCCCACCCGAACCCGACAGCTCACCTCGTAGGCGGTAGAGAGGTCTCAATCCCTTGTCGAGTCGTGCCCAGGGACGGCACCGCGCTGCGGTCCGCCCCAAGACACCCCTGACCACCTTCGCGACCCAGCTCCAGGCCCAGGCCGGCACCGCCGGCCGCCGCGGCGCCGTCATCGCCGCCTCCTCCGGACTGGTCGTCTCCCTCGGCGTCACCGCCGCCGACGCCGCCCCCGTCGGCGACGCGGTCGACGAGAAGCCCAAGGCCGCCCAGCCCGCCGCGCCCGATGCCGCGCCGGCCGCCGAGAAGGCGCAGATCACCGTCGCCGACGACGTCGCGACCGCCTACGTGAGCCCGGTGGCCACCACCCTGGTCGCCCCGCCGAAGCCGAAGCCGGTCGTCGCCACCCGCACCACCGAGCGCGCCTCGCGCGACTCCGACCGGGTCGTCCTCGTCGTCCGCGGCGGCGTCGTCCTCGGCGGACCTCGGCAACCTGTCGGCCTCGCGGTCGAACGTGATCGCCGTGGCCGCGCGCTACGTCGGCACCCCGTACCGCTCGGGCGGCACCAGCCCGGCGGGCTTCGACTGCTCCGGCTACGTGCAGTACGTCTTCGCGCAGGTCGGCGTCTCCCTGCCCCGCACCTCCAGCGGCCAGGCCGCGGCCGGCGTCCGGATCTCGCGCTCCGAGGCCCAGCCGGGCGACCTGGTCTACAAGCCGGGCCACGTCGGCATCTACGCCGGCGGCAACCTGATGTACGACTCGCCGACCACCGGGAAGTCGGTCTCCAAGCGGGAGATCTGGTCCTCGGAGTTCGGCTTCTACCGGGTGCTCGACAGCTGAGTCACCCGCACCCACGCTGCACCGGACGGCCCGGCCCCCATCTCGGGGGCCGGGCCGTCCGGCGTCCCGGCAGCGGGTGCGCCGCGGGGTCCCGCGCGTCGTCGCCGCAAAGGCGGTGACCCGCGGGGGCTCTCCGCGTACTGTGAGCGCACCAAGGGACGTCCCCCGGAGGAAGCCGTGGCCAGGTCGAACCACTCCGCCCGCACCGGGCGCGGAGTGGTGCGGTCCTGCCCCGGCGCGACGCCCGCCGGGGGCCGCAGCGGTGCCGGAGCGGGACAATGACCCCGCCCCCGCACCAGCAGGTGCGTCCCGCTCCCGCAGCACCCGACAGGCGTCGTCCCCACCGGACGGCGCCTGTTCCTGTGCTGGGGCGGGCGCACCGCCGTCCCGAGGAGGTCGGTCCGTCCGCGGTCCGGCGTCCGGTCCGACCGAGGTCCTCACGTGTCCCGAAGCCGTCGGGACCCGCACAGCGAGGTGGACGATGCGCACCCTGGTCCTGAACGCCGGCTACGAGCCGCTGGCCGTGGTCTCCTTCCGACGCGCGCTGGTGCTCGTCCTGGCGGGGAAGGCGGCCGTCCTGGCCGCCGACGAGCACCCCGTCCACGCCGGCGCCACGACGCTGGAGCGCCCGTCGGTCATCCTGCTGACCCGCTACGTCCGGGTGCCGTTCGGCCGCTCCGTCCCCGTCTCGCGCCGGGGCGTGCTGCGGCGCGACCGGCACCTGTGCGCCTACTGCGGCACCACCGCCGGGACGGTCGACCACGTGCTGCCGCGCAGCCGCGGCGGGCAGGACGCGTGGGAGAACCTGGTGGCCTGCTGCGTGCGGTGCAACAACGCCAAGGGCAACCGGACGCCGGAGGAGATGGGCTGGACGCTGCGCAGCCGTCCGGTGGCGCCGCACGGGCCGTCGTGGGTGGTGCGCGGCACCGAGCGCCGGCACCGCACCTGGGAGGACTACCTGCCCGAGGCCGCCTGATGCCCCTCGGGCCGGCTGTCAGAACCAGACCGCCCTCGACGTCGGTCCGGTTCTGACAACGCCGCGGCGCGGCTGGCAGGGTGGCGGGATGCCTCTCACCAGCACCCGCCCGGAGCTCGCCGGCTCGTTCGGCATGGCCGCGAGCACCCACTGGCTGGCCTCGCAGACCGCGATGTCGGTGCTCGAGCGCGGCGGCAACGCCTTCGACGCCGCGGCGGCCGCCGGGTTCGTCCTGCAGGTGGTCGAGCCGCACCTCAACGGACCCGGCGGCGACCTGCCGGTCGTGCTCTGGAGCGAGCGCGACCAGCAGGTGCACGTGGTCTGCGGCCAGGGCGTGGCCCCCGCCGCCGCCACCGCCGAGGCGTTCACCGACCTCGGCCTGGACGCCGTGCCCGGCACCGGGCCGCTCGCGGCGGTCGTGCCGGGCGCGTTCGGCGGCTGGCTCGAGCTGCTGCGGCGCTGGGGCACCTGGTCGCTGCGCGACGTCCTGGAGCCGGCGATCGGCTACGCCCTCGACGGGGCGCCGGTGCTGCCGCGGGTCAGCGCCACCATCGCGGCGATGGCGCCCGACGTTCGAGCAGGAGTGGGAGCCGTCGGCCGCCGACCTACCTGGTCGACGGCGCGGCACCCGCGCCCGTGGTCGCGGCTGCGGCTCACCGGCGCTCGGCGAGACCTACCGGCGGGTGCTCGACGAGGCCGAGGCGGCCGGGCCGGACCGCGAGGCGCAGCTCGAGGCGGCCCGGCGGGCCTGGTACGAGGGCTTCGTCGCGGAGGCGGTCGACGCGTTCGGCCGCGACCGCGCCTGGCGGGACACCTCCGGCGAGCGGCACCACGGCCTGCTCACCGGCGCCGACCTGGCCGGGTGGCGGGCCACCGTGGAGGAGCCGCTGGTCGGCACCTACCGCGACGTGCAGGTCGCCAAGACCGGGCCGTGGGGCCAGGGGCCGAGCCTGCTGCAGGCGCTCGCCCTGCTCGACCGCGCCGGCCTGCCGGACGAGCTCGCCGACGACGACCCGTCGTGGGTGCACGCCGTGGTCGAGTCGCTCAAGCTGGCGATGGCCGACCGGGAGGCCTGGTACGGGGAGCCGGACGGCGCGCCGGTCACGGGGGCGGAGCTGCTCGCGGCGTCGTACACCGCCGAGCGGCGCGGCGCTGCTCGACCCGCGGGCCGCCTCGCTCGACCTGCGTCCCGGCAGCCCGGGCGGTCGGGCCCCGGTGCTCCCGCGCCCGGTCGCCCTCGCTCGCGCGCGGCCACGGGTGGCGGCGGGGCGACCCCGAGCCCCGGCGTCGGCGAGCCGACGGTGAAGCGGGTCGAGGGCGACGGCGCCGCCCGCGGCGACACCTGCCACGTCGACGTCGTGGACCGGTGGGGGAACCAGGTGTCGGCGACGCCGTCGGGCGCCTGGCTGCAGTCCTCGCCCGTGGTCCCCGGCCTCGGCTTCCCGCTCGGGACCCGCGGGCAGATGTTCTGGCTCGAGCAGGGTCTGCCCGCCTCGCTGCGTCCCGGCGCGCGTCCGCGCACCACGCTGTCGCCCGCGCTCGCGCTGCGCGACGGCCGGCCGTGGATGGCCTTCGGCACCCCCGGCGGCGACCAGCAGGACCAGTGGCAGCTGACCTTCCTGCTGCGGGCGGTGCACGGCCGTCGCGGGGTCGACCAGGCGCTGCAGGCCGCGATCGACGCGCCGATGGTGCACACCGACCACGTGCCGTCGTCGTTCTACCCGCGCCAGGCGCGGCCCGGCGTGCTCGTCGCCGAGGACCGCTGGCCGGCCGCGACCCTGGACGCGCTGCGCGGTCTCGGCCACGAGGTCGAGGTCGTCGACGGCTGGTCGCTCGGCCGGCTCTCGGCGGTGGCGAGCGAGGGCGGCTGGCTGCGCGCCGCCGCCAACCCGCGCGGCGCCCAGGGGTACGCGGTCGGGCGCTGACCGCCCCGACGATCGAGGCGCTCGAACCTGATGGGCCTGCAGGCCGGCGCCGTGGGCAACCACGAGTTCGACCGCGGCTACGACTGGCTGGCCGACCCCGAGACGCACGGCCTCGACGGCGAGGGGCTGGCCGGCTGGCCGTCGCTCGGCGCGAACGTCGGCGGCTCGGAGCCTCGACGCCTCGACCGTGGTCACGACCGCGTCCGGCGTCAAGGTCGGTCTCGTGGGCGTGGTGACCCAGCAGACCCCCACCCTGGTCTCGCCGGACGGCATCGAGGGCCTGACCTTCGGCGCCCCGATCGCCGCCGCGAACACCGAGGCGGCGCGGCTGAAGGTCGAACGACCTCGCCGACGTCGTGGTGCTGCTCGCCCACGAGGGCACCGAGGACCCCGACTGCGCGACGACCTCACCGGTCCCGGCGCCTTCGGCGACATCGTCAACGGCGCCTCGCGACGACATCGACGCGATCCTGCTCCGGCCACACGCACGCCAAGTACGCGTGCGACCGTCGACGGCCTGCCCGTGCTGCAGACCGGCCAGTACGGCGGCGGCCTGGACAAGCTCGTCATGACGCGTCGACACCGCCACCAACGACGTCACCGCGGTCACGACCAGCGAGGTCGTCGACGTCGGCGCCAGCACCGCGACCGCCGGACCCGGCCGTCGCCGCGCTGGTGGCCGACGCCGTCGCCGACTCTCGGACGTCATCGGCCTGGTGCCGCTCGGCGAGATCGACCGAGGACATCACCCGCGCCAAGAACGCCGGACGGCTCGCGAGAACCGCGGCGGCGAGTCCGCGCTCGGCAACTTCATCGCCGACGTGCAGCTGTAGGCCACCCAGGACGCCGAGGTCCCGCCGGTCATCGCGTTCATGAACCCGGGCGGCCTGCGCGCCGACCTGCTCTACGACGAGTCCGGCGACGAGGGCGACGGCGTGGTCACCTACGCCGAGGCCGAACGCTGGTGCAGCCGTTCGCGAACACGCTCAACACGGTCACGCTGACCGGCGCGCGAGATCGAGCAGGTGCTCGAGCAGCAGTGGCAGCCCGTCGGGTGCCAGCACGCCCGTTCCTGCACCTCGGCGTCTCCGACGGGTTCCGCTACACCTACGACCCGGTCGGCCGCGGCCGGCTCGCGGATCCTCATCGATGACCCTGGAGGACGAGGACGGGCACCCCGCAGCCGATCGACCCGGCGGCGCGAGCTACCGGGTGACGGCGAACTCGTTCCTCGCCGCCGGCGGCGACAACTTCGCCGCCTTCCGCGACGGCGACCGGACCGTCTCGACACCGGCAAGAACGACCTGCGAGGAGCTGGTCGAGTACTTCGAGGAGCCAGGGTGTCGTCGAGCCCGGACCTCGAGGAGCGGGCGATCCGCCAGGGCCAGTACAAGCCGACGACCTCATCACCTCTTCGCGGTCGAGGCGCCCGAGGAGATCGGGCCCGGCGAGCTGAAGACCGCGACGGTCACCATCGACGACCTCCGGGCGGCGATCGAGGACGAGCTGTTCTCGATCGGGTTCGGGTTCGGCGTGCCGCGTGGTCGGGGCCTCCGAGGGCTGCGAGGTCCACGACGACTTCGGGTTCGGCGTCTCCGAGTGCGTGTTCGAGGGCCTGCCGCCGGGCACGCACGACGATCGAGCTGCAGATCGCGGGTGAGTCGCTCGGCACCGACGCAGCCCGGCTTCATCGCGGCCTTCCTCGACTCGCCCGTGTTCGACGGCAACCCGATCGAGGAGCCGCTGCGACGCCGGCGCCGAGATCACCGTCCTGGACGGCGAGCTCAACGGCCGGCAGAGCGACCTCGACGAGGACGGCGTCGTCGACCTGCTGGCGCGCAACGCCCACGGCCAGCTGCTGCTCTACAGCGGTGACGGCGTCGGGCAGCTTCGCGCGCGCGTCGCTCGTGGGCGCCGGCTTCACCGGCCAGGTCGTCCTGCCGGGCGACATGAACGGCGACGAGGTCGACGACGTCGTGCAGCGTGGACGCCAACGGCTACCTGGTGCGCTTCGACGGCCGCGGCGACGGCACGCTGAGCCGCAAGCGGCACCGTGATCGGCACCGGGTTCTCCGGGGCCTGGTCTCTCGTCGCGCCGGGCGACTGCGACGGCGACGGCCGGGCGGACGTGCTGGGCCGCGACGCCGCGGGCCAGCTGGCGCTGTTCGCCGGCACCGCCGCCGGCGGGATCAGCAACGGCGTACGGCGTCGGCAAGCGGCTGGGGCTCGTTCACGGCGCATGGTGACTCCGGGCGACTTCGACGGCGACGGGACGGTCGACCTGCTCGCGCCGCACCGCCGCCAACGCGGCTGTACCTGTACCGCGGGCAACGGGCACCGGTCGGCTGTCGGGCGACCCGTCGGCGCTGATCGGCACCGGGTGGAGCTTCACCTCGATCGTCGGCCTCGGCGACGTCGACAGCGACCTGGTCCGCCGACGTGCTGGCGACGACGGCCACGGGCGACCTGTGCCTCTACTCCGGCGACGGCGAGGGCCGTTTCTCCGGCGGGTTCCAGGATCGGCCGCGGCTGGTCGCTCGCTGCAGATCCTCGGCTGACCACCTGGTCGCAGCACGGCACGGCACCGGAGGGTGCTCCCGCTCGGGCGGGGGCACCCTCCGGTGCGTGCGCCCGCCGTCCCGGCGCGGCCCGGCCCGACGTCCGAGGTCCGGCATAGGGTGGTTCCCGACATGAGCACCCTGTTCGACGAGCTCGACCTCCCCGAGCCGCCCCCGTCCCGGCGCACCGGTGCCGCGGCGCAGCAGGCGGCCCGCGAGGAGCAGGCCGAGGCCCTCCTGCGCGGGCTCAACCCGTCCCAGCGCGAGGCCGTGCTGCACAGCGGCAGCCCGCTGCTCATCGTCGCGGGCGCGGGGTCGGGCAAGACCCGCGTGCTGACGCACCGGATCGCGCACCTGCTCGCGGCCAGGGGCGCCCAGCCCGGCCAGATCCTGGCGATCACCTTCACCAACAAGGCCGCGGGCGAGATGCGCGAGCGGGTCACGACGCTGGTCGGTCCGCGCGCGAAGGTGATGTGGGTCAGCACCTTCCACAGCGCGTGCGTGCGGATCCTGCGGCGCGAGGCGTCCACGATCGGCCTGCGCTCCACGTTCTCGATCTACGACGCCGCCGACTCCCAGCGGATGATGGCGCTGGCCTGCCGCGAGCTCGACCTCGACCCCAAGCGGTACCCGCCGCGCCGGTTCACCCACCGCGTGTCGGCGCTGAAGAACGAGCTGGTCGACGACGAGGAGTTCGCCGCCCGGGCCGAGACGCCGGACGAGAAGATCCTGGCGCAGGCGTACACGATGTACACGGCCCGGCTGCGGCAGGCGCAGGCGCTCGACTTCGACGACCTGATCATGACCACGGTCAACGTCCTGCGCGCCTTCCCGCAGGTGGCCGAGCACTACCGGCGCCGGTTCCGGCACGTGCTGGTCGACGAGTACCAGGACACCAACCACGCGCAGTACGCGCTGATCCGCGAGCTCGTGGGCGGTGAGGGCGCGGCGCCGGGGCTGTCCGACGCGTCCGGGGGCCCGGCGCTCGAGCCGGGCGAGCTGACCGTCGTCGGCGACGCCGACCAGTCGATCTACGCGTTCCGCGGCGCCACCATCCGCAACATCCTCGAGTTCGAGGGCGACTACCCCGACGCCCGCACCGTCCTGCTCGAGCAGAACTACCGCTCGACGCAGAACATCCTCACCGCCGCCAACGCGGTGATCTCCAAGAACCCGGACCGGCGGCCCAAGAACCTGTGGTCCGACGCCGGCGCGGGGGCGCAGATCGTCGGGTACGCCGCCGACAACGAGCACGACGAGGCCTCGTTCGTGGCGGAGGAGATCGACTCCCTGCACGACGAGCACGGCGTCCGGTACGGCGACGTCGCCGTCTTCTACCGCACCAACGCCCAGTCGCGGGCGCTCGAGGAGGTGCTGGTGCGGGTCGGGCTGCCGTACAAGGTGGTCGGCGGCACCCGGTTCTACGAGCGGCGCGAGGTCAAGGACGCGCTCGCCTACCTGCGGGTGCTCGCCAACCCCGACGACACCGTGAACCTGCGGCGCATCCTCAACGTCCCCAAGCGCGGGATCGGCGACCGCGCGGAGGCCGTGGTCGGCTTCCTCGCCGAGCGCGAGCGGATCGGCTTCCCGGCCGCGCTGCAGCGGGCCGACGAGGCGCCGGGGCTCGCCACCCGGTCGCTCACGGCGATCACCGGCTTCACGACGATGATCGACGAGCTGCGCACGGTCGCCGAGTCCGGCGCGGGTCCGGTCACCGTGCTCGAGGCGGTGCTCGACCGCTCGGGGTACCTGGCCGAGCTGCGCGCCAGCCACGACCCGCAGGACGAGGGCCGGATCGAGAACCTGGCCGAGCTCGCCGCGGTGGCCGCCGAGTACGAGGCCGCCAACCCGCAGGGATCGCTCGCCGACTTCCTCGAGCAGGTCTCGCTCGTGGCCGACGCCGACGAGGTGCCCGACGAGGCCGTGGCCGACGGCGCGCACGAGGCCGCGGCCCGGGCGGCCCAGGAGGCGGCCGACCAGGGCGTGGTCACCCTGATGACGCTGCACACCGCCAAGGGCCTGGAGTTCGAGACGGTGTTCCTCACCGGCCTCGAGGACGGCACCTTCCCGCACCTGCGCTCGCTCGACGACCCGGTGGAGCTCGCGGAGGAGCGGCGGCTCGCGTACGTCGGCATCACCCGCGCCCGCCAGCGGCTCTACCTCACCCGCGCCGCCGTGCGCAGCAGCTGGGGCGCGCCGCAGTACGGGCCGCCCAGCCGGTTCCTCGGCGACGTGCCGCCCGAGCTGGTCGACTGGCGCCGCGAGGTGACGGCCGGCCCGCGCGGCCTCGGGCAGACCCCGGCGATCGCGCGGCTCGCGCAGCGGCCGGGGGTCCGGTCGCCGGGCAACCGCGAGGTCGTGCACCTCGAGCCCGGCGACAAGGTCACCCACGACACCTTCGGCCTCGGCACCGTCACGGCGGTCGAGGGCTCGGGCGACCGCGCCGTCGCGCACGTCGACTTCCGCACCGACGGCAGCAAGCGGCTGCTGCTGCGCTACGCCCCGGTCGAGAAGCTCTGAGCGTCGAGGCCGGCGGCGACGGCTGCGGCGCGGGAGCGTCCTCCACCAGCCGGAAGCCGACGCCTCGCACCGACTCCACCCGCACCCGCTCGGTGCCCGCGCCGAGCCGGCGCCGCAGCCGCTTGACGGCCGACACCACCGAGTCGTCGTCACCCAGGTAGTCGCGGGACCAGACCCGGCGGGTCAGCTCGGCGAAGGTGTGCACCCGGCCCGGCGACTCGCACGAGCACGCACAGCAGGTCGAACTCCTTGACCGACAACGGGATCGAGGTGCCGGCCCAGGTCACGCGGCGCGTCTCCTCGTCGACCGTGAGGGCGCCGAGGCGGTGCACCCGGGCGCCGGGTGCCGGTGGCCCGTCCGGCGGCGGGATCCGGGGCGCTGCCGTGGTCGGCGTGGCCCAGCAGCCGCAGGGCGTGCTCGGCGTCGCGGGCCAGCACCAGCGAGACCGAGCCGCCGACGGCGTCCAGGACGGCGACGGCGCGGGCGGGCGACAGCCCCACGCAGACCACGAGGGCGTCGTCGTCGGCGCGGGGCACGTGGGCCGGCGCGGACCGCAGGTCGATGACGCGCCGCGCCCCGCCGACCACTGCGCGTCGTGGCCACCACCCTGGCCTCGTGCTGCACCCTGCCCGCCCCCTGACCGTCCCCGAGTGCGCCCGATCATGGCACCGCGCCGCCCGGTTCGTCACCCCCTGCGCGGGATGTGATCGACCGAGAGTCAGGGTCGACCACGGTGCGTGACGACCGCCGTCGGACCTCCGCTGCCCGCGTCCCGACCGCCCGGTGCCCCCGAGATGCCCGTCGGCGGTCCGTCCGGCGGCCTACCCGGGCCGACCGGGCGCGGGCAGGGTCGGGGCCACGCCGCGGGAGGGGCCCGCGGCGTCCACCGCTGGGAGGGGAACCGTGACCGCAGGTCCGGACGTACGCAGCACCGCCGTGAGGGTGAGGTCGCTGGCCGCCGCGCTGGCCGCCGGACTCGTCGTGAGCCTGGCCGGGGCCGGTCTCCGCCACCGCCGCACCGACCGCCCCGGACGGGGCCGCCACGATCGACCCGCGGGTGGCCCAGGAGGTCTCCGGTGGCGCCACCACCGACGCGTGGCTGGTGCTCGACGCCCGCGCCGACCTCGGCGCCGGCGTCGCAGCTCGAGGACCACGACGCCCGCGGCCAGGCCGTCGTCGACGCGCTGCAGGAGACCGCCCGCGACAGCCAGGCCGCGGCGCTGAAGGAGCTCGCGGCCGAAGGTGTTGCGCACCAGTCGTTCTGGGTCTCGAACCGGATCCTGGTGCAGGACGTCGACAGCGCGCTCACCGCGCGGCTCGCCGCCCTCCCGGGCGTCGAGCCGGATCACCCCGACCACCGAGCTCGCGCTGGTGGAGCCGGCCGCCGGCACCGACGAGGCCGACGGTCGACGCCGTCGAGTGGGGCATCGCCGCCATCAACGCCGACGACGTCTGGACGGAGTACGGCAACCGCGGCGAGGGCCTGGTCGTGGCCAACATCGACTCCGGCGTGCAGTTCGACCACCCGGCGCTGGCGAGCCGGTACCGCGGCTGGTCGGCCGCGGCGGGGTCGACCACGACTACAACTGGTACGACCCGAGCCACACCTGCTCGGCCGACGGCTCGCTGCCGTGCGACAACAACGGCCACGGCACGCACACGATGGGCACGATGGTCGGCGACGACGGCGCGCAACCAGATCGGCGTCGCGCCGGGCGCCCGGCTGGATCGCGGCCAAGGGCTGCGAGACCAACAGCTGCTCGGACGCCGACCTGCTCGCCAGCGGCCAGTGGACCCTGGCGCCCGACCGACACCGACGGGCGCGAACCCGGACGTCCCGAAGCGGCCGGACGTCATCAACAACTCGTGGGGCGGCGACAACGGCGAGCGCCGATCGACCCCTGGTACGACGAGATCGTCCAGGCCTGGACGGCCGCCGGCCAGTTCGGCGTGTTCTCCAACGGCAACGCCGGGCCCGGCTGCGACACCGCCGGCTCGCCGGCCGACACCGGTGCACTCCTACGGGGTCGGCGAACTTCACCTCGACCGGCGCGATCGCCGTCGACCTCGAGCCGCGGTCCCGGTGCCGACGGCGCAGGTGCGCCCGAACATCTCGGCACCCGGCAGCGAACGTCCGCTCCTCGGTGCCCGGCGGCGGCTACGCCAGCTACACCGGCACCTCGATGGCGGCGCCGCACGTGGCCGGGCGCGGTCGCGCTGCTGTGGTCGCTCGCGCCGGCCCTGGTCGGTGACATCGACGGCACCCGCGCGCTGCTCGACAGCACCGCGGTCGACGTCGCCGACCTCACCTGCGGCGGCACCGCCGACCGACAACAACGTGTGGGGCGAGGGCAAGCTCGACGTCCTGGCGCGCTGCGCACCAGGCACCGGTCGGCGACACCGGCACGCTCGCCGGCACCGTGACCGACGCCGCGACCGGCGACCCGGTCGCCGGGCGCCACCGTCGTCGTCGACGGCGCCGTCGACCGCGACCCTCACCACCGCCGCCGACGGCACCTACTCCGCGCTGCTGCCGGTCGGCGACTACGAGGTCTCCGTCACCGCCTTCGGCTACGACGCGGCGACCGCGACGGCCACCGTGCTCGTCGACGAGACCACGACGCTCGACGTCGCGCTGGGCGGCGTGGACCGCCACACCGTCAGCGGCACCGTCACCGACGCCCGCGGCGCACCGGTCGTGGGCGCGGTCGTGACGCATCGAGCCGACCCCGCTCGACCCGGCGACCACCGATGCGGACGGCGCGTTCTCGTTCGCCGACGTGCCCGAGGGCGAGTACACGGTCACCGTCGACGCCGACCGGCGGCTGCGCCGACCGGCGCCAGCGAGGTCGTCGTCGTCGACGGCGACGAGACGGTCGCGCTGACGACCACCGACGACGTCGACGCCTACGGCTACTACTGCTACACCACGCGCAGGCTCGTACCAGCAGGTCGGCACCGCCCTCGCGCTCACCGGCGACGAGGCCTTCGCCGACCGTCCCGCTGCCGCTTCCCGGTGGTGTTCTACGGCCAGGAGTACGAGCACCGCGTACGTCTCGACGAACGGCCACCTCAACTTCCTCGCCGGGATCACCGCGTACACCAACGTGCAGCATCCCGGCGCCGCGCGGCGCCCAACGCCGCCGTCTACCCGTTCTGGGACGACCTGCAGGTCGACGCCTCGTCCGGCGTGTACACCGGCACGGCGACGGTCGACGGCCGGCAGGCCTTCGTCGTCGAGTGGCGCAACGTGAAGATCTTCGGGCAGGACCTGCGGATCGACGCCGAGGCGATGCTGTTCGCCGACGGGTCGGTGCGCACCGCGTACCGCGGCATCGACCCGGCGATCGCGCGCGAGCGCGGCAGCTCGGCGACGGTGGGCATCGAGAACGCCACCGGCACCGTGGCGACCGCGTTCTCGTACAACACCGCCGTCCCTGTCCGACGACGTGTCGGTCGTGTTCGAGCTGCCGCCGAGCGGCGTGGTCGCGGGCACGGTCACCGACTCCAACGACGGTGCGCCGGTCTCCGGCGCCACGGTCGCCCTGACCCGCGCCGACGGCTCGGTCGCGCGGCAGACCACGACGGGCGCCGACGGCCGGTACCTGCTGCAGGTGGCGGCGGGCACGTACACGCTCACGGTGACCAGGACGAACTACGTCACCGAGTCGCGCGAGGTGGTCGTCGAGACCGACGAGCGGCTCGTGGCCGACTTCTCGCTCGAGACCGCCCGCGGCAGCGTGTCACCCGGCTCGCTGGAGTGGTTGCTGCCGCAGAGCACCACGCGGACAGCCGATCTCACCCTCACCAACGACGGCATCGGCGCCGATGGACTTCACCGTCGGCGAGACCGGCGGGGGTGCGGTCGACACGGCGTCGACCGCCGGGGCGCGGGTGACGGCGAGCCAGCGGGCCGAACGGGCCGAGGACGCGGTCAGCGCCCGGGTGGCCCTGACGGCGGCGCAGCGGGCGGCGGCCGACGCCGTCGTCGCGGCACCCGGTGACGTGCTCGGCGCAGTGGCCGGCCACCGGCCTCGCGGTGGCGTGGGGCGTCGGCGAGGGCGCCGACGGCACGGTCTGGGTGTCCGACCCGGAGACGGTGGACAACACCGAGTTCGAGCCCGACGGCACCCCGACCGGGCGCAAGCACCCGGCGCTCCTGGGCCGGCACCTGGAACGGCGACATGTCGCACGACACCCGCGAGGGCCTGATGTGCCAGGTCAACGTCGGCGGGGACAACGGCATCCACTGCTGGGACGAGCAGACCGGCGAGGTGGGCTACTCGCTCACCGGGCCGGGCTGGAGCGACACCTCCCAGCGCGGGCTGGCCTACGTGGCGGCCGACGACACCTTCTACGTCGGCGGCTGGAACAGCGAGGAGATCTTCCACGTGGCCGGCGCCTCGCACGCGACGCCGGGTGCGGTCCTCGACAGCTGCGCCCCGGACGAGCCCTCGATCGCCGGGCTCGGGTGGAGCGACGCGGCCGGGGCGCTCTGGATGGTCGGCAGCTCGGCGGACAACACCGTCTACCGGCTCGACCCGGCGACCTGCGAGACGGTCGGCACCACCGCGTTCCCGGAGACCACCGAGTTCGCCGGTGCCGGGCTCGAGATCGACGCCGCGGGCAACCTGTGGCTCGCCTCGCTGGAGTCCGGCACGGTCTACCAGGTCGACAGCGGGTTGCCGGAGGTCGTCGACGTCCCGTGGCTGTCGGTCGACCCGGCCGAGGGCACCGTGGCCGCGGGTGCGAGCACGACGCTCGAGGTCACCGTCGACACGACCGGCCTGGCGGCCGGGGTGTACCGGGCCGACGTGGTGATCGAGACCACCAGCGGGCGCCAGCCGCGCGCTGGTGGTCCCGGTGGAGCTGGTGGTGTCGGGGTACTGGACGGCGGTCAACGCCGGCGGCGACGCGTACACCGACACGACCGGGATCGGCTGGGTGGCCGACCGTCCGTACGCGGCCGGCTCGTACGGCTGGGTCGGCGCCTCCACGGTGGTGCGGACGGCCCGCACGACCACGCCGATCAACGGCACGGTGGACGACCCCCTCTACCGGGACCAGAGGGAGGGGATGACCGACTACCGGTTCGACGCGCTGCCCGCCGGCACCTACGAGGTGACGATGGACTTCGCCGAGATCAAGGCGGCCGGTCGGGCCGACTGGCGGATGTTCGACGTGTCGGTGAACGAGCAGTGGGCGCTGGTGCGGCACGACATCGCGCTGGAGGTGGGCCTGTTCACGGCGGACACCCACACCTACGTCGTCGAGGTGCCGCGAGGGCGGCTCGATCGACGTGCGGTTCTGGGACCGCCGGGGCTACAAGAAGCCGGTGGTCAACGCCATCTCGGTGGTGCAGCGGCCCGACATGTGACACCCCCGGGACCTGTCACCACCACGACGGCCCCGGGCCTGACCTGGTGGTGACAGGTCGGAGGGGTTGCTGGCACGGTGGCCCGATGCTGCGCACCGACCACTACCTCCGGTTCGAACGCGTCACCGCCGTCTCGCCGACCCCTCGGGGCCTGGTGGCCGACGTGCACGGCGAGCAGCTCCACGTCGAGGTGGTCGCCACCGACGTCGTCCGGCTGACGATGAGCCGCGGCGGCAGGGTCGACGACGAGCCGACCTTCGCGGTCTGCGTCGACCCGTTCGCCGACCCGGTCGAGCACCGGGTGGAGCGCGACGACGACCGGGTGCGGCTGGTGACCTCGGACCTGGTGGTCTCGGTGTGGCTCGACCCGTTCCGGGTCGACGTGCACCGGGCCGACGGCACCGTCGTGCTCGAGACCGCGGCGGACGCCGACGGCCGGTACTGGGCCTACGCCACGCTCAACGACGCGTTCACGCTCCGGCGGCGCTGCCGGCCCGAGGACGCCTTCTTCGGGCTGGGGGAGAAGGGCGGCCGGCACAACCGCCGGGGGCGCGACTTCACCCTCTGGAACACCGACGTGCTCAACCCGGACACCGCGGCGGAGTTCACGGCGGGCAGGCCGCCGGACGACCCGCGCAGCGACCGGACCAGCGTCGAGTTCGACCCGTACTACGTGAACATCCCGTTGCTGTACCACCAGGCCCGTCCGACCGGCGGCATGGCCGGCTCGTTCGTCGACAACGGGTACCGGGGCACGTACGAGCTGTCATCGCCGCGACGGAGTACCGGGTCTCGTTCGCCGGCGGCCAGTACCGCGAGTACGTCTTCGCCGGCCCGTCGATGCCGGCGATCCTGGAGCGCTACACCGCAGCTGACCGGCCGCGCGGCCCCGCCGCCGCTGTGGGCGCTGGGCTACCACCAGTGCCGCTGGTTCGCCTACACCCAGGACGCGGTGGAGGAGATCGGCCGGCGCCACCGCGACGCCGAGATCCCCTGCGACGCGCTGTGGCTCGACATCGAGTACATGGACGGGTACCGCGTCTTCACCTGGGACCGGGATCGCTTCCCGGACCCGGCGGCGATGCTCGAGCGGCTGCGGGAGAGGGGTTTCCGGGTGATCACCATCATCGACCCCGGCGTGAAGCACGAGCCCGGCTACGCGGTCTTCGACGACGGGCGCGAGCAGGACGTGTTCTGCCGCACCGAGGGCGGCGACCTCTACATCGGTCAGGTGTGGCCCGGCGACACCGTCTTCCCCGACTTCGTCACCGAGGAGGCGCGCGGGTGGTGGGGGCGGCTCAACGCGGAGCACGTGGCGTCCGGGCTGGCCGGCATCTGGAACGACATGAACGAGCCCGCCACCGGGAGCATCCCGCCGCAGCGGATGCTGTTCGACCGCGGGACGGCCTCGCACGAGCGGTTCCACAACCAGTACGCCCTGCTGATGGCGATGGCGACGCAGGAGGGCCTGCTGCAGGCCATGCCCGAGCTGCGGACCTTCATCCTGTCGCGCGCCGGCTCCGCCGGGATCCAGCGGTACGCCGCGAACTGGATGGGGGACAACCAGTCCCGGTGGGACCACCTGTGGGTGGGGATCCCGATGGGGGCCGGGATGGGCGTGTCCGGCCAGCCCTTCGTCGGCGCCGACGTCGGCGGCTTCCAGGGCGGCACCGACGCCGAGCTGTTCCTGCGCTGGATGCAGTACGGCGTGCTGACCCCGTTCTGCCGCAACCACTCCGAGATCGGCAACGTCGACCAGTACGCCTGGGCCTTCGGCGAGCACGTGCTCGACCTGGTCCGCGAGGCGGTGCGTCTGCGCTACCGGCTGCTGCCGTACGTGTACTCGGCGTTCCTCGACGCGGTCGAGACCGGTGAGCCGGTGCAGCGGCCGCTCGTCTTCGACCACCAGGACGACCCGCTGGTGACCGACCTCGACGACCAGTACCTGTTCGGCCGCGACCTGCTGGTGGCGCCGGTGACCTCGGCCGGGTGCACGGCCCGCCAGGTCTACCTGCCCGCGGGCGACTGGTACGACTGGCACACCGACGAGGTGCACGGTGGCACGCGGTTCGTGGTGGCCCCGACCCCGATGGACCGGATCCCGGTCTACGCCCGCGCCGGTGCGGTCGTGCCGATGTGGCCGCACGCGCCGGCCTCCACCGACGGCCACCACCCGGACGAGATCGAGCTGCACCTGTTCGTCCCGCGCTCGGACGGCACGCGCACCAGCCGGCTGGTCGAGGACGACGGGCTCACCCTCGCCCTGCGCGACGGCGCGTTCCGACGCACCACGACCACCGTGACCCGCTCGGGGGACCGCGTGGTGGTGGAGGGCGTCGTGACCGGCGACGGGTACCCGGAGCACCGGCGCGAGCGGTTCGCCCTGGTGCTGCACGGGGCCGCACCGGCGACGGCGGTGGTCGACGGCGCGGAGGTCGCGGTCGAGGACGGTGTGGTGCGGTTCGCCAACAGCGGGAGCGGGTTCCGGGTCGAGCTCGCCGTCTGACGCGCACCCCTCCGGTTGCGGACCGCCGGCCCCGGGCGCACCGTGGGCGCACCAGCCGACGACACGGAGGTGGCGTGATGCCGACGCGCAAGGGACCCGGGCCGAGCGTCAAGGACCCGGAGCTGTACGACGCCCTGCGGGACGAGGGCAACAGCAAGCAGAAGTCCGCCCGGATCGCCAACGCGGCGGCGAACACCTCGCGCAGGGCCATGGGCAAGAAGGGTGGGTCGTCGGGCGACTACGACGACTGGACGGTGGCCCACCTGCGCGAGCGCGCGGCCGAGGTCGGCGTCGAGGGCAGGTCGAGCATGAAGAAGGCCGAGCTGATCGAGGCGTTGCGGCACAGCTGACCGGGGCTCGCCCGGTCAGGCTCCGGCGGCCGGGCGCAGCGAGCGTGACGCCGCGGGTGTCGGTGCGTGCCGTCGGCCGAGAGCTGGCTCAGGGCCGAGCTGATCTCGTGCACGAGCCGCGGCGACACCGGGAGCGACATGTGCCCCGCGCCGCGCACCAGGTGGTTGCGCACCGTCAGGTCGGGGTGCACCACCCGCGCGCGGCGCTGCGGCACGATCATCTGGTCGAGGTCGGACCAGTAGGCGATGAACCGGGTGCGGCAGCGGTCGACCGGGGCGTCGAGCTCGGCCATCAGGTCGCTGCCCGGCCGCAGCTGCCGGGTCAGCGTGGTGCTGACCAGGTGGGCCGTCATCGTCCCGGCGTGCGGCGTCGCGAGCGTCACCAGGGTGTCGACGCGCTCGTCGCCGCCCAGGCACTGCACGTAGTACCGCGCGATGAGGCCGCCCATGCTGTGGCCCACCACGTGGATGCGCTCGTACCCCGTCCGCTCGCACAGGTTCTCGATCTCGAGCGCGAGCTCGCGCGCGGCGGCGCGGACGTCGTTGGTCGTGAGGGAGTAGTTCAGCGTCAGCACCCGGCCGAAGCCTCGCCGGCGCAGACCGCGGCGCAGGAGGGTGAAGACCGAGCGGTTGTCGACCATGCCGTGCAGCAGCAGGATCGGGGTCCCTGCCGCCTCGACGTCGCCCACGAGCAGCCCGCGCTGCGCGGGTCCCATGCCCTCGAGCCGGTAGCGGTCGTGCTCGCGGTGCCGCTCGCGCACGAGCCCGAGCGGGTAGACCGCCAGGTGCGCGGCGCCCCAGGCCGCCTCGACCGCGAGGCCGCGGACGCCGTTCGGGCTCAGCACCGCCCTGGCCGCCGCGCCCGCGGCCCGCGCGCCACCGGTCGCCCCGGCGCGCAGGGCGTCCCAGCCCGACCGCGTGGCGGGGGTGGCGTCCGCACGGTCTGGACCGGCGGGGCGTGGCATCGACATCGGTGGCCTCCTGCCGGGACCGTAGCAACCGGACCGCGGGCCGGCAGGTCGACCCGGCCGCACCACCCCGCACCGCCGGCCCAGCGGTGGCGACCGTTCGTCGCGCCGGGACGACCGTTCGGCGCAGCCGCCGGCGGCCCCGACGCCCTCGACAGGCGGTCCGGGCGGGTGGCGGCGACATTGTGGACATGACGACGACGACGTCGGGGCTGCTCTCGCGCGAACGCTCCGTGGCCAGGTCCGGGCTTCAACCGGTGGCTGATCCCGCCCGCAGCGCTGGCAGTGCACCTGTGCATCGGCCAGGCGTACGCGACGAGCGTGTACAAGACGGCGCTGGTGAAGCACTTCGACGCGAACCTCACCCAGATCGGGGTGATCTTCTCGATCGCGATCGTGATGCTCGGCCTGTCCGCCGCCGTGATGGGCACCTGGGTCGACCGCAAGGGTCCGCGGGCCGCGATGTTCACGGCGGCCTGCTTCTGGGCCACCGGGTTCGGCGTCGGCGCCCTGGGCATCGCGACCGACCAGCTGTGGCTGCTCTACCTCGGGTACGGCGTCATCGGCGGCATCGGGCTCGGCATCGGGTACATCTCCCCGGTCTCCACGCTGATCAAGTGGTTCCCGGACCGTCCGGGGCTGGCCACCGGGATGGCGATCATGGGATTCGGCGGCGGCGCGCTCATCGCCAGCCCGGTCTCGACCGCCCTGCTGCAGCGCTACGACACCGCTTTCGACCCGTCGGACCCGACCTCGGTCGCGTCCGGCCCCGCGGTGGCGATGCTGTTCGTCACCCTCGGCGTGGTCTACCTGGCCTACATGATGTTCGGCGCCTTCACCGTGCGCGTCCCGGCGGAGGGGTGGAAGCCGGAGGGCTTCGACCCCTCGACCGTTGCGCAGAAGAAGCTGGTGACCACCTCGAACGTCTCGGCGGCCAACGCCATCCGCACGCCGCAGTTCTGGCTGCTGTGGGTCGTCCTGTTCTGCAACGTCACCGCCGGCATCGGCATCCTCGAGCAGGCCTCGCCGATGATCCAGGACTTCTTCCGTGAGGGCAGCACCTCGGCCGTCTCGGCTGCTGTCGCAGGCGGTTTCGTCGGCATCCTCTCGATGGCCAACATGGCCGGCCGGTTCGTCTGGTCGTCGACCTCGGACGTGATCGGGCGCAAGCCGATCTACATGGTCTACCTGGGCGTCGGCATGGTCGCGTACCTCGCGCTGGCGCTGGCCGGCGCGACCGCGACGGCGCTGTTCGTCCTGCTCGCCGCGGTGATCCTGTCGTTCTACGGCGGCGGCTTCGCCACCGTGCCGGCGTACCTGCGCGACCTGTTCGGCACCTTCCAGGTCGGCGCCATCCACGGCCGCCTGCTCACCGCCTGGTCGGCGGCGGGCGTGGCCGGCCCGCTGATCGTCAACTCGTTCCTGGACGCCCAGGGCACGCCCGGCGAGCTCACGGCGGCCGCCTACCGGCCGGCCCTGCTCACCATGGTCGGCGTGCTCGCGATCGGCTTCGTGGCGAACCTGCTGGTGCGCCCCGTGGCCGCGCGGTTCCACGAGCCGGACGACCGTGACGCGGACGTCCCGAAGCAGGAGGTCTCGCGATGAGTGCACGGCTCGTGGTGGCGTGGGCGCTGGTGGGCGTCCCGCTGGCGTACGGCGTCTACCAGACCCTGGTCAAGGCCTCGTCGCTGTTCGGCGGCTGAGCCGTAGGACATCGCCGGGCGTCCGTCCTCACGAGGTGGGCAGGTGGTTCACGAGGCTCGCAGGCCTCGTGAACGTGGTGATCGCCACGTTCACGAGGCCAGCGAATCCTGCCGGACGCGCGCTCAGCTCTGGTGGTGCGGGAGCGGTGAGGGACGCTGCTCCTGGCCCTCCGGCGCGTGCGCGCCGTCCGTGCGGGTGGGCGTCGCCCGGTCCGGGTCGTGGTCCTCGAGGCGGACGACCACCCACTTCGACGTCGGGGTGTTGCTCGCCTCGGCCACCGAGTCCAGCGGCACGAGCGGGTTCGTCTCGGGGTAGTAGGCGGCCGCACAGCCCTTGGGCGTGTCGTACTCGACGAGCCGGAACTCCTTCGCGCAGCGCTCGACACCGTCCTCCCACTCGCTGACGAGGTCGATGACCTCGCCGTCGCGCCGGCCGAGCTCGCGCAGGTCCTCGGCGTTGACGAACACGACCCGGCGGCCCTGGTGGATGCCCCGGTACCGGTCGTCGAGGCCGTACACGGTGGTGTTGAACTGGTCGTGGCTGCGCAGCGACTGCAGCACCAGGCGGCCCTTCGGCACCTGCACCACCTGGAGCGGGCTCACCGTGAAGATGCCCTTGCCCGCCTTGGTGGGGAACGTGCGCGAGTCACGCGGCGGGTGCGGCAGCACGAAACCGCCTGGGCGGGAGACCTTCTCGATGTACCCGTCGCAGCCAGGCACCACTCGGGAGATGTGGCGCCGGACCTCGTCGTAGTCGGTGTGGAACTCGGTCCAGCGGATGCCGTACCGGTCGCCGAGGGTCGCCGCGGCGATGCCGCTGACGATGTCGACCTCGGAACGCAGGTGCTGCGCGACGGGTTCGACCCGGCCCCGCGAGGCGTGCACGTTGCAGACCGAGTCCTCGACGGTGACGTACTGCTCGCGCCCGCCGGTCCGGTCGATCTCGGTGCGTCCGAGCGTCGGCAGGATCAGCGCCTCGGCGCCCGTCACCCCGTGCGAGTGGTTGAGCTTGGTCGACACCTGGACGCTCAGTGCCGTCTGCCGCAGGGCGTGCTCGGTGGCCTCGGTGTCCGACATCGCCGACACGAAGTTGCCGCCGAGGCCCATGAACACGGTGATCTTGCCGTCGCGCATCGCCCGCACGGAGTCGACGCTGTCGTGACCGTGGTCGCGGGGCGGCTCGAAGCCGAACTCGGCGCCGAGGGCGTCGAGGAAGGAGTCCGGGGACTTCTCCCAGATGCCCATCGTGCGGTCGCCCTGCACGTTCGAGTGGCCCCGCACGGGGAACAGGCCGGCCCCCGGCTTGCCGACCATGCCCTGCAGGAACGCGACGTTCACGAACTCCTTGATCGTGTTGACCGCGTTGTGGTGCTGGGTGATCCCCATCGCCCAGCAGCTCACGGTCCGCTTCGAGGCGGCCATCATGGCGGCCGCCTCGCGGATCTCGTCCATCGCCAGGCCGGTCGCGGCCAGGACGTCGTCCCAGTCGACCGAGCGCACGTGCTGCTCCCAGTCGGCGAAGCCGACGGTGTGCTGCTCGATGAAGTCGCGGTCGACCACGGTGCCGGGGGCGGCGTCGTCCGCCTCCAGCAGCAGCCGGCCCAGGCCCTGGTACAGCGCGAGGTCGCCGCCGCTGCGGACCTGGAGGTAGAGGTCGGCCAGCTCGAACGACCGTCCCGCCATCCCCATCGGCTCCTGCGGGTTCATGAACCCCTGCAGCCCGGCCTCGCGCAGCGGGTTGATCGCGATGATCCTCGCCCCGTCGCGCTTGGCGATCTGCAGGGCCGACAGCATCCGCGGGTGGTTGGTGCCCGGGTTCTGGCCGCTGATCATGATCAGCTCGGCCTCGTGGAGGTCCTGCAGGGACACCGAGGCCTTGCCGATGCCGATGGTCTCGGCCAGGGCCACCGAGGTCGACTCGTGGCACATGTTGGAGCAGTCGGGCAGGTTGTTCGTCCCGAACGCGCGAGCGAACAGCTGGTAGAGGAACGCCACCTCGTTCGACGCCCGGCCGGAGGTGTAGAACGCGGCCTGGTCGGGGGAGTCCAGCCGGTTCAGGTGCTCGGCGACCAGGTCGAAGGCGTCCTGCCACGAGATCGCCTCGTAGTGGCTCGACCCCGCCCGCTTGACCACCGGGTGGGCGAGACGGCCCTGCTGCTCGAGCCAGTACCCGGACGCCGCGGCGATGTCGTCGACCGAGTACCGGGCGAAGAAGTCCGGCCCGACCAGGGCGCGCTGGCCCTCGTGGGCCACGGCCTTGGCGCCGTTCTCGCAGAACTCGGCGGTGTGCCGCTCGCCGGCGAGCGGATCGGGCCAGGCACAGCTCATGCAGTCGAAGCCGTCGGTCTGGTTCAGGGCGAGGAGGGCCTTCGCCGCACGCACCGGACCCATGTTCCCCACGGCCTTGCGCATCGAGATCGCGACGGCCTCGGGTCCGGCCGCCGAGTGCTTGGCCGGGGTCACCTCGAGGGCGGAGTCGTCGACGTCCTGGACGGGCGGCTTCGTCACCATGGGCCGACCGTAACCCGGGACAGCGCGGCCCGCCGGTCGGGCAGCCCGCCGCCCC
>CAWJSX010000003.1:0-461375 GCA_963845675.1 uncultured Actinomycetota bacterium
TCCCTCGTGTCGCACTCCCTCGCGAGCGTCCACCAGCTGTGCAACCGCGCCATCTGGCTGCACAAGGGCAACCTCATGATGGAAGGCACGCCCACCGAGGTCGGCGCCGCCTACACGCGGTTCGTGCAGGTCGGCGAGGACGCGTTCACCATGGACGACCTCTGACCGAGCCGCGGCCCGACGTCAGCGTCGTGACCGCCGGTCACGACGTCGCCGACGCGAGGTTGCACCGTGAGGTCGCCGCGATGTGCGTGCCGGCCTGGCGGTCGAGGTGCTCGGTCTGGGGCAGGCCGACGACGGGCCGGCAGGAGCAGCGGTGCGGACCTGGTCGCGCGGCGGGATGGTCTCGCGCGGCCTGCGGGCCCTGTCGCTGCCCGCCCGTGCCCGTGGCCGGGTGCTCCTGGCGCTGGACCCCGACACCGCCCTCGGGGCGCTGCTCGTGGCCCGGCTGCGGCGACGGCCCGTGGTCGCCGACGTGCACGAGGACTACACCGCGCTGCTGCGCGACCGCGCCTGGGCGACCGGTCCGGTCGGGCTGGTCGCACGCGTGGTGGCCAGGGCCGCGGTCCGCTGTGCCGCGTGGGCCGACCTGACGGTCGTCGCGGACGAGCACCTGCCACCGACGGTGGACGCCGCCCGGGAGCGGCTGGTGGTGCGCAACCTGCCTGACATGGAGCACGTGCTCGGCTCGGGGGGACCCCCGTCACCGGAGCAGTCGTCGCCGGGACCGCGCGCGGTCTACGTCGGCGACCTGCGGGCCTCTCGGGGCCTGCGCACGATGGTGGAGGCCGTGGCCCGCGCGCCGCGGTGGCGGCTCGACCTCGTGGGTCCCGTGCGTGCGGTGGACGCCGACTGGCTGGCGTCCCGCGTCGCCGAGCCGGATCTCGACGGACGCGTCGGCGTCCACGGACGGATGCCGCCGGCGCGGGCGTGGGCGGTCGCCCGCGGAGCCGACGTCGGGCTGGTGCTGCTCGAGGACACCCCGGCTTTCCGCGACGCCGTTCCGGGCAAGTTGCTGGAGTACCTCGCCGCCGGGCTCGCGGTCCTCGCGACGCCGCTGCCCCGCGTCGCCGCCCTGGTCGACGAGTCGGGCGCCGGCGCCCTGGTCACAGGGGCCGACGGTGCGGCGGCCCGCCTGAGGGAGTGGGACGAGCACCCCGACCGGCTGGCCGAGTGCCGCCGCAACGCCCGGGCCTGGGCCGGGGAGCATCTCGCGGGGGAGAACGGGTACGACGTCCTCGCGGGACGACTGCTCGCCCTCGTGGCGTCCGTCACGTGACCGCGACGGCTCCCCGCCCCGTCGACGACGTCCCCCGAACCCGCATTCGCCCGAGAACGGCGCTCGTGAGGGGGGTCTCGGCGTGCATTCGCCCCGAGAATGACGCCGTCCAGGGCGCGCCACCGTGCCTGACGCAGGGATGGTCGGAGCCTGCTCCGGTGCTACCGTCGGGCCCCGATGAGCGCTGACACACGGGTGTCGGACGACACCGTGTCCGCGATCACCCCACCCCCGCCCAGCCCGCCGCCAGGACCCGTTCCGCCCTGAGATCCAGGGACTCCGCGCGGTCGCGGTGCTGCTCGTCGTGCTCTTCCACCTGTGGCCGCACCGTCTCTCGGGCGGTTACGTCGGTGTCGACGTCTTCTTCGTGATCTCCGGCTACCTCATCACGGCGCACATCGCCCGCGAGGTGTCGCAGACGGGCACCGTACGCGTGACACGGTTCTGGGCGCGCCGCATCCGCCGCCTGCTCCCGGCCAGCCTGCTGGTGCTCGCCGTCTCCGCCGTCGCCGTCGCGCTCGTGGTGCCGGCCACGCTGTGGGCGCAGTCCGCCCGGCAGCTCGCGGCGAGCGCGCTCTACGTGCAGAACTGGGCGCTGGCCCTCGACTCGGTCGACTACATGGCCGCCGACAACGTGCCCACCGTCGCGCAGCACTACTGGTCGCTGTCGGTGGAGGAGCAGTTCTACCTGGTCTGGCCCCTGCTGGTCCTCGGCCTGGTGGCCGTCTTCGTCCGGGGGACGAGGACGAGCCCGGGTCGGGCGGTGCAGCGGCACGTGTCGCCGGTCCGGCTCCGGCAGGTGCTCGTGTCGGGCATCGGCGTGGTCGCCGTCGCGTCGTTCGCCTGGTCGACGTGGTCGACCGCGCAGGACCAGCCGTTCGCCTACCTGAGCACGTTCACCCGCGCCTGGGAGTTCTCGGCCGGGGCGCTGGCGGCGCTGGTCGTCCTGCGCGGGCCCTGGCCCGAGTGGGCGCGCAGCGCCCTCGGCTGGGCGGGTGGCGTGGCGATCGTCGGGTCCGCCTACCTGTACACCGAGACCAGCCTGTTCCCGGGCTGGATCGCGCTCGCACCCGTCCTCGGCACCGTGGCCGTCATCGCCGCCGGACGGGGACGCGGATGGGCGTCGCCGGGGGAGTGGCTGTCCCTGCGCCCCGCGCGGTTCGTCGGCGACATCTCGTACTCGGTCTACCTCTGGCACTGGCCGCTCATCGTGGTCGTCCCCTACGTCACCGGGCGGCCGCTCAACCTGCTCGACAAGGTCGGGGTCTTCGCGCTCACGATCGGACTGGCCTGGGGCAGCAAGGTCCTCGTGGAGGACCCTGCCAGCACCCGTCCACTGCTCGCCGCGGCTCCCTGGCGCGCCTTCGCCTTCGCGGTCGCCGGCATGCTCGTGCTGGTCGGTGCCGGCGTCGGCCTGAACGTCGAGCTCGACCGTCGCGAACGGGCCGCCGAGGCCTCAGCCGCAGCCAAGCTCGAGCGTGCCTCGGAGTGCACCGGCCCGGGCGCCCTCGACCCCAGCCGCGGCTGCGGACCTGTGATGGGGACGGGTCCGCTCGTGGTGCCCCCCGAGGTCGTCGCGCAGCAGAACTCCGACCCGCTCTACCCGACGTGCCAGACCCCGCTGGACTCCGACGCCATGAAGTCGTGCGAGATCGGCAGCACGTCCGACGACCCCGAGCGCACGGTCGCCGTCGTCGGGGACTCGCACGCCACCCACTGGTTCTCGGCCCTGGACGAGCTCGGGCGCGAGCGCGACTGGAAGGTCGTGACCTACACCAAGTCGTCCTGCCCGCTGACGGACGCACGGCGCGTGCTGCCGGAGGAACAGACGGGCGAGCTGGCCGACAAGTGCGACCGGTGGATCGAGACCGTCCAGCAGGCCGTGCTGGAGAACCCCGAGATCAGCGACGTGTTCGTCTCGGCGTACTCGTCGGCCTACTGCGTGGGAGCCCCGTCCGGGCCAGGACCCGGCCGACCCCGGCGTCGACGGCTTCGCCGCGGTCTGGAGCCGGCTGAGCCAGGCCGGTCACCGGGTCTTCGTGCTGGCGGACGTGCCCCGCACGACCGGCGAGAACGTGCCCACCTGCCTGGCCGCGCACCCGGACGACCTCATGCAGTGCACCGTGCCGCGCGAGGACGCCCTGCCCGGCGACGTGCAGGCCGCCGCGGTCGAGGCCGCCGCGGACCCGCAGGTGCGGCTGATCGACCTGACGAGCGCGTTCTGCGACGACGAGACGTGCTACCCCGTCGTGGGCGACGTGGTCGCCTACCGCGACTACAGCCACCTCTCGGCGGAGTACGCCCGGCTGCTGGCGCCCCGGATCGGCTCGGCCGTCGACGCGGCGCCCGCCGCGGGCGGCTGACCCGAGGTCGTCCGGGCTCACGCGGCCTCAAGTCGGTCGAGGGACGGGTCGAACGGATAGGTGGCGCCCGAACGGCGCCGCGCGCCACGCGTGCGCGTCCGCGAACCCGTACGGAGCTGACCCTCGATGATCGACCGTCGCCTGTTCCTCGGTGGGGCGCTCGGCGCCGCACTCACCGCGGCGACCGCCCTGCCCGCCCACGCAGCCGACCACGGATCGGGGTCGCTGGGCAGCTGGGAGGCCGCGAGCCGCCGCATCTCGACGTCCGCCACGGTCAAGACCACCGTCCGCCGGGACGGGGTGCTGCTCTTCGGCGACTCGATCAGCGTGCAGGACGCACCGGCGCTGGCGTCCCTGCTGCAGCGGTCCAGCGGGCTGACGACGGCCATCAACGCCTGGAACATGCGCCCGACCGCCCCGGCCGTCGACGAGCTCGAGCAGTGGGCACGCCGCTACGGCCTGCCGCGGCGGATCGTGATGGCGACCGGCAGCAACGACATCTTCGCGCCGCCGGTGATGGCCGAGCAGGTCGAGCGGGTGATGTCGGTCGTCGGGCGGCGCCGGATGGTGTTCTGGGTCGACGTCCACGTGTCGCGCACGTCCCAGTCGTCCGCGGTGCGCGCGGCGGACCTGGCGAACAGCGCCTGGGTGAACGACCAGATCGAGGAGGTCGCGGCCCGTCACCCCCTGCTGCGGGTGATCCGCTGGAGCGACCGCGTCGCCTCGCCGACGACCCAGCGCTGGTACCTCAGGGACGGTGTGCACACGAACCCCACCGGTCAGTCGGTGCGCAACTCGATGATCGCGCGGACCGTCACCCGCGCCTGAGGGCGTCGGCCACCGCCTCGGCCGCGTGGCCGTCGCCGTAGGGGGTGCCGCGCTCCCCGCTCGGTGCGGGTCGCGCCACGGCGGCCTGGACGCCCGACGGTTCGACGAGGACGTTCCAGCCGCCGTCGAGGGTCTCCAGCCACTCCGTCTCCGTGCGGACGGTCGTGCACGGGCGCTCCAGCAGGAACGCCTCCTTCTGCAGCCCGCCCGAGTCGGTGACGACGCCGCGCGCGCGCAGCACCGCGGACACCATCGCGGGGTAGGGAGCCGGCTCGCCGACGTGCAGCGAGCCGCGCGACAGCACCAGGCCCTGCTCCGCGGCACGGGCCCGCAGCCGCGGGTGCGCCAGCAGCAGGACGGGCGCGTCCATCGTCTGGAGGGCGCCGACGAGCGCGGCCAGGCGCTCGGGGTCGTCGGTGGTCTCGGCGCGGTGGATCGTCGCCAGCAGGAAGTCGTCGGCGATGCCGCCGGGCACGACGTCCACCACCGACGCCGGCTCGGCGAGTACGGCGTCGCGCACCCGCAGGCACACGTCCGTCATGACGTCGCCGACCAGTCGCGTGCGGTCGCCCAGCCCCTCGCGGCGCAGGTGCTCGACGGCCCCCTCGGTCGGGGCCAGCAGCAGGTCCGCCGCGTGGTCGGTGAGCACGCGGTTGTGCTCCTCCGGCATGCGGCGGTTGAACGAGCGCAGCCCGGCCTCGAGGTGCGCGACGGGCAGGTGCATCTTCACCGCCGACAGCGTCCCGGCGAGCGTCGAGTTGGTGTCGCCGTACACGAGCACCCAGTCCGGCCTGTGCTCGTCGAGCACGGCGTCCATGCGCCGTCAGCATGGCTCCGGTCTGGGCGCCGTGGCTGCCGCTGCCGATCGCCGAGGTTCACGTCGGGTGACGGGATCCGCAGGTCGGCGAAGAACGCGTCGCTCATCCCGTGGTCGTAGTGCTGGCCCGTGTGCACGATGACGTGCCGCCACCCCGTCCGCGGACCGGCCCGCGAGGGCCTCGGCCACGGGAGCGAGCTTGACGAACTGGGGCCGCGCGCCGACGACGCTGAGGATCTTCACGGGCGTCAACGTACCGACGGGAGGCCAGTCCCGGGTCTGTCGCCGGGAGCGGGCCGGCCGGCCACCACCCGGACGGCCGGACCCCGCCGAGCCGCTAGTCTTGACCCGCCCAGTGCCCTGCACCGCCTCGCGGCGACCCACCCGTCCCCCCGGAGAGTGAAGACTCGTGCCTGCTCGGATCGTGCCGTCGGCGGACGTCGACGACAGGGCGACCATCGGCGACGGCAGCTCGGTCTGGCACCTCGCCCAGGTCCGCGAGCACGCGGTCCTCGGCGAGAACTGCATCGTCGGTCGCGGCGCGTACATCGGCACCGGGGTGACGATGGGCGACAACTGCAAGGTGCAGAACCACGCGCTGGTCTACGAGCCGGCGGTGCTGGAGGACGGCGTGTTCGTCGGGCCCGCCGTGGTGTTCACGAACGACCACTTCCCGCGGTCGATCGCCCCCGACGGCAGCCTGAAGCGCGGTGACGACTGGGAGGCCGTGGGCGTGACCTGCCGCGAGGGCTCCTCGATCGGTGCCCGCGCCGTGTGCGTGGCCCCGGTCACGGTCGGGCGGTGGGCGATGGTCGCGGCCGGTGCCGTGGTCACCAAGGACGTGCCCGACTTCGCGCTGGTCGCGGGGGTCCCCGCCCGGCGACTGCGCTGGGTCGGGCGGGCCGGTGTACCCCTGGACGAAGCCGGCGACGGACGCTGGCGGTGCCCGCAGACGGGCGACGAGTACGTAGAGACCGACGGAACCCTCACGGAGGCGAACGACTGATGAGCGACATGATCCCAGCTGCCAAGCCGATCATCGGCGACGAGGAGCGCGAGGCGGTCGACCGCGTCCTCCGCAGCGGCATGATCGCGCAGGGCCCCGAGGTCGCGACCTTCGAGCAGGAGTTCGGTGCGCAGCTCGCGGGCGGCCGCACCTGCGTCGCCGTGAACTCCGGTACGGCCGGCCAGCACCTCGGGCTCCTGGCGGCGGGTGTCGGCCCGGGTGACGAGGTCATCGTCCCCTCGTTCACGTTCGCGGCCACGGCCAACTCGGTCGCGCTGACGGGCGCGACCCCCGTGTTCGTCGACATCGAGCCGGACTTCTTCTGCCTCGACCCGGCCGCCGTTGAGGCCGCCGTGACCGAGCGCACGGTCGGCATGATGCCCGTGCACCTCTACGGCCACCCCGCGAACATGACCGCTCTCGGCGAGATCGCCGAGCGCCACTCGATCAAGATCTTCGAGGACGCGGCCCAGGCGCACGGGGCCACGTGGCAGGGCGCGCAGGTCGGCACGTTCGGCACGTTCGCCATGTTCAGCCTCTACCCGACCAAGAACATGACGTCCGGTGAGGGCGGCATGGTCAGCTGCGCGGACGACGAGATGGTGCGGATGATGCGCCTGCTCCGCAACCAGGGCATGGAGCGTCGCTACGAGAACGAGGTCGTCGGCTTCAACGCGCGCATGACCGACGTCCACGCGGCGATCGGCCGGGTCCAGCTCGGCAAGCTCGGCGGCTGGACGAAGCAGCGCCAGGAGAACGGCGCCTTCCTCTCCTCGCACCTCGAGGGGGTCGTCGTGCCGCCGGTCGCCGAGGGCGCCACGCACGTCTACCACCAGTACACGATCCGGGTCGCCGAGGACCGTGACGGGTTCGCCAAGGCGCTCGCGGACGAGCACGGCATCGGCTCGGGTGTCTACTACCCGATCCCGAACCACCGACTGCCCTCGTTCGACCTCACGCTCGACCTGCCGGAGACCGAGAAGGCCGCCGCCGAGGCGCTCTCGCTGCCCGTGCACCCCTCGCTGTCGCAGGCCGACCTCGAGCGCGTCGTCGCGGGCGTCAACGCCCTCGCGAAGGCAGGTGCCTGAGATGGCGGACCTGCGGGCGGGGCTGATCGGGCTGGGGATGATGGGGCGTCACCACGCCCGCGTGCTGCACTCGCTCGACGGCGTCGACCTGGTCGCCGTCGCCGACCCCGGGGGTGACCCGCACGGCGTCGCCGGCCCGCTGTCGGTGCTGTCGAGCGTGCAGGAGATCATCGCGACCGGTGTCGACTACTGCATGGTGGCCGTCCCTACGCAGTACCACGAGGAGGTCGGGCTGGCGCTGGCCGGGGCCGGCGTGCACGCCTTGATCGAGAAGCCCCTCGCCAAGGACACCGCCGGGTCGACCAAGCTCGCCGAGGCGTTCGAGGCCGCCGGCCTGGTCGGCGCCGTCGGCCACATCGAGCGCTACAACCCCGCGCTGCAGAACCTGCGCGTGCGGCTCGAGCAGGGTGAGCTGGGCAACGTCTACCAGGTCGTCACCCGACGCCAGGGTCCGTTCCCGGCCCGCATCGCCGACGTCGGCGTGGTGAAGGACCTGGGCACGCACGACATCGACCTCACGGCGTGGGTCACCCAGCAGTCCTTCACGTCCGTCTCGGCCCGGGTCGCCTTCAAGAGCGGCCGTGAGCACGAGGACCTCGTGGCAGCCGTCGGCACGCTCAGCGACGGCACGGTGACCAGCCACCTCGTGAACTGGCTGTCGCCGATGAAGGAGCGCGTGACGATCGTGACCGGTGAGAAGGGGGCGTTCGTCGCCGACACCCTCACCGCCGACCTCACGTTCCATGCCAACGGCACCGTCCGGACCGAGTGGGAGTCGATCGCCGACTTCCGCGGCGTCTCCGAGGGTGACGTGGTGCGCTTCGCGATCTCCAAGCCGGAACCGCTGCGTACCGAGCACGAGGCGTTCCGGGACGCCGTGCTGGGCAAGGACGCCGACATCGTGACGATGCGACAGGGCCTCGCCACGGTCGCCGTCGCCGAGGCGCTGCTCGAGTCGGCCCACACCGGCCGCACCGTGGACGTGGGTGCGTCCTGAGCGACCGCTCCACCTCACGGGGGAAGCTGCTCGTCCTCACCGTCGGCGACCCCGTCGCAGACCGGCGGGCGATGTCGGTGGCCCTCTCCGCCGGCGACCTCGGCTGGGACGCGACGGTGGTCGGCCGCGCCGGTCTCGCCTCGCACGGCCCGCTCGGGCACGACGACATGCTGGAGTCACGCCTCGGTGCCGTCCGCGTGCTGCGCTGGCCGTGGCCCGAGCCGCTGGTCCCCTCCCGGCTGCCACCCCTGCCACGCGCCTACGACGCGATGGCCCGACGCCTGAGCTACGCGGACGAGCAGGAGGCGCTGCTCGCCGCGCGGCAGCTCGAGCTCGACGCGCGCCGTGAGCCTGCGTCGGCCGCGGGGGACCTTCCCGGACGCGTCCGGACGGCACGTCGCGCGGCCCGCGCAGCCCTCCACGCCCGCCGGAGCCAGGGTCTGGAGTCGGGCCTCCGGCACCGGGCCGCGTCCACGCGCCAGGTGGTCCAGCTGTCGGCCCAGGCGGGCCTCGAGCTCGAGTGGGGGCGCCGGCTCGACGCCCTGCTGGACGGTGTCGACGTGCTGTGGGTGGTCGGCGACCAGGCGCTGGCGCCGGCTGTGCCCGCCGTGTCGCGCAGCGCCGGCACCCGACTCGTGTACGACGTCCGCGGAGACCTGTCCGTCTCCGAGCCCCTCGGAACCGTCTCGCGGCTCAAGGGCGCGGGACAGCGGGCCCGCACCGAGCGCCGGCTGGCGGACGCCTGCCACCTGCTCGTCGTGAGCACGACGGAGGGCGAACGGGCTGCCCGGCGCCGCTTCGGACCACGAGCACCGCTCGCACTGGTCGAGGAGGCCCTGCCGTCGCAGGCGCGACGGCCCGGTCGCGACGCCCACCCGGCCCTGGACGAGCTGCCCGAGGCCGAGCTCCCGCTCGTCGTCCTCGACCCCCATCTGCCGGGAGCCGTCAAGGCTCTTCGCGAGGTGGTCCAGCTGCTGCCCGACCTGCCCGACGTCTCGCTCGTCGTCCTCGAGAGCCAGGGCGCCCCCGGGATGCGTCGACTGCGGGAGGCGGCACGCGACGCCGGTGTCGAGTCGCGACTCCACTGGCGTCACGAGGAACCGGACGCCTGGCTGCACACACGCCTGCCCGGCCGCGCCGTCGGCTTCCTGCCCTGCGCCGACGCGCTCGAGATGGGTGTGCAGCTGCCCTCCGCCTACCGGCGGTTCCTCGCCGACGGCCTGCCGGTCATCTCCCGTCGGACGGCTCCGGCCGTGCGGGCGATCGCGGCGGACGGTGCCGGCCTCGTCACCGACGTCACCTCGAGCAACGCCGTCCACGACGCGATCAGCGCCGTCCTGCGGCACCGCGCCCAGCTGGCCGCGCGTCTCGCGACCCACCGCAGCGGCAGCGGACGCGGCGCCCCTTGCCGCGGCGCTGGGGCGGGTCGCCCCCGTCCCGGCGTCCGCGTCGCGGGCACCGGAGGCCGGCACGCAGGTCGTCGTCGGGCGCGAGGAACGGTGCACCCCCTACCCCCTGCGTCTCGGGATCGGTCCGGCGAACTTCGCGGGCCAGGGCTGGGCGTGGGCGAAGGCGGCCGAGGCTGCCCTGCCGGGCCTGCGTGCCGAGGTGTTCGCCGTGCACCAGGGCGCGCTGACCTTCCACTCCGACCGCGTCGTGGCGCCCGCCGAGACACGCTCCCTCGACTGGCAGGTCGCCGAGCAGCGCCGCGTGCTCACCGCCTACACGCACCTGCTGGCGGAGGCCAACCGGCCGCTCTTCGGCACCCTGCTCAGCGACGACGCGCAGGCCGACATCGCGCTCGTGCAGCGGCACGGCACACGAGTCGGTCTGGCGCTCCACGGGTCGGAGGTCCGCGACCCCGAGCGTCACGCGGCGGCCGAGGAGTTCTCGCCCTTCCGCTCAGACAGCGCAGAGCACCAGCTGTACCGCTTCCGCGCCACTCAGGTGGTGGCCAGCACGCGCAGGCTCCTGGACTCGTTCGAGGGCCCCGTCTTCGTCTCCACCCCCGACCTGCTGCTGGACGTCCCGGACGCGGTGTGGCTGCCGGTCGTGGTCGACGTGGACCGGCCGCAGGGCGACCCGCCGCTCAGCCGTGACCGTCTCCCGCTCGTGCTGCACGCCCCCTCGAGGGCGGTCACGAAGGGCACCGCCCTGATCGAGCCGGTCGTCGAGGACCTGGCGGCCCGGGGCCTGATCGAGTACCGGCGCATCTCGGGTGTCGAGCCGGAGCGCATGCCGCACCTGATCGCCTCCGCCGACATCGTGCTCGACCAGTTCGCGCTGGGAAGCTACGGAGCGCTGGCCTGCGAGGCGATGGCGGCGGGACGGGTCGTGGTCGGCAACATCAACGCCCAGGTCCGGGAGCGGGTGGGCCGGGACCTGCCCGTGGTGCAGGCCACGCCGCGTGACCTGGAGGACGTGATCCTGGGGCTGCTCGCCGACCCGGACGCGGCCCGGGCGACCGCAGCGGCCGGGCGGCACTTCGTCGTGGACGTGCACTCCGGCCCGCGCTCAGGGGCCGAGCTGCGTGCCCACCTGCTCAGCCCGGTGCCCGACCAGGACGCGTGAGGACGGCGCCCGACGGCCCCGACAGCCCCGGCAGCCCCGGTCAGCCCCGGTCAGCCCCGGTCGAGCGTCGCGGCCAGCGCAGCGGTGCGCTCCCGCACCACCTCGGCCACGGCCTGGCCCGACATGGCCGCACTGGCCCGCAGGTCCGGCAGGGCGCGCAGCAGGCGCCACACCAGCGACAGCGAGTCCGTGCCGGGCGCGCAGAGCAGGTCCAGGTCGCGCGGGTCGCCGACGAACGACGGCAGCAACGCGTAGGTGTCGCGCGCGACCAAGGCCGGCTTGACCCGCACGAGCAGCGGTGACCAGGCGCGGGCATGCACCCGTCCGGAGACCTCCCGGCGCGCGCGGTTGAGCCGTGTGGCCGTCGGCAGGGCCTGACGGGCGACCCGCGCGGCGGGCCCGGGGGCACGCCGGGCGGCGACCGTCAGCGCACGCTCCAGACCGCCGGTGAGCAGGCGCGGACCCTTCAGCACGAGCAGGCGCTCGACGCGCGAGGGCCACCACGCACCGCCCGGGTCCGGCACGGACAGCACCGTGGCACCGGGAGGCAGCATCCGGGGCTGGGAGCGCAGCAACGTCGCGGACGTGAGCACGTACGACTGCGCTCCCCACGTCTCGAGCCGCTGGTAGGGCGTCGAGATGCGGCCCAGCTCCTGCCGGTTGAACGCGACCAGCAGCACGCGTGGCGCGGTCCGGGGGTCGGGCGTCGCGCCGCGTCCCTCGGCGAGCCGGTCCCGGAGCACCGTCGTCAGGGCCGCGAGCTCGGCGTCGTCCACCGCCCGCCGGGAGACCACCGCGCGGGCGTGCTCGACCTGCTCGGCGTCGGCGCCGTCCGAGACCAGGCCGACGACCCCGTAGGCCACGGCCTCGCGCACGATCGGGAGGCTGCCGGGCACGTCGGGCAGCAGCACGCGGTTGCCGGCCTCCACCTCCGGCAACCAGGCCGCGAGGTCCGCCGGGTCGACGTCGAGCAGCTCCTTCACGGGCCGCGCCGGCGCCTCCTCCACGACGTCGCCGGCGGACGTGATCCGCACGCTGTGGTCATCCACCGAGGACCTGCCTCATCTCGTCGGCCGCCTCAGCCACGAGGCGGCCTCGCTCGTAGCGGAGCGCGAACTCCCGCGCCTTCTCGACATCGGCCTCGGTGAGCGTGCGCGCCTGGGCCGCGGCGTCCCTGAGGACACGCGCCACAGCCTGCGGGGTCAGCTCGGTGACGGCGTGCACCAGCGGGTGCCCGGCGCTGACGTTCACCGCGTCAGACTCCGGGTCGCAGACCAGCACGATCGGCTTGCCGACGACCAGGTTCTCGAAGATCTTGCCCGTGGTGACGTAGCGTCCGCCGGGGATGATCAGCACGAGCACGTCGAGCCGGTCGTAGACCTGCCCGATCTCGTGCTTGGGGACGGCGCCCCTGAACTCGACGCCGGACGTGGCCGGGTCGGGCAGCATCGCCTGGATCATGGCCCGCGACCGCGCGAAGAAGCCCAGACGGCCGTAGATGTCGAAGGTCGCCTCGGCGAGGTCCCCCGTCCGTGCGAGGTCCCAGCCCGCCCACATCTCCTCGTGGGGGAGCACGGGGGTGACGGTGCCCACGTAGCCGAAGCGGATCGGTGCCCCCTCCGCCGGCGGACGGTAGGGCGTCAGGCCCACCAGGTCGGCGTCGTAGCCGTTGGGGATGACCCGCATCGCGGCACGACCGCGGGGGTAGCGCTCGGCGTACCAGTCCCGCATCCCCGTGTTGACGAAGATCACGCGTGCCGCGCCCTCGACCAGGCGGCGCTCCCACGTGTGGGCGATGTCGCCAGGCTGCGCGGTGGGCTCACCCGTGAACTGGTCGAGCGTCCAGGCGTCGCGGTAGTCCATCACGTACGGAGTGCCGGTCAGCCGGCCGAACGCCCAGGCTGCGGCGAACGCGCTCCAGGGGTTGCCGCTGGCGAGCACCACGTCCACGCGCGAGCGTCGGTGCACGTCGAACAGCGCGCGCACGAGACCAGGGATCCACCCCGCGTAGCGCTCGGGGAACGCCCGGCGCTGCACCAGCTTCCAGATGTCGTCGTGGACGCGCTTGAAGTTGCCCCGGAACCAGCCCCACTGGCGGACGTCGCCCATCAGGTGCTCCTGGCGCATGGGCACCCGGACCACGTCGACGCGAGGGTCGACGAGCGGTGACAGCGAGTCGTCGCGGGCGTGCGTCACGTGGTCGAAGAAGGCCTCGGTCACCGTGAGGACGGTGACCTGCCAGCCCTGGTCGGCCAGGTGGTTCGCGTAGGCGAGACCCCGGTACGCACCGCTCCCGCTGGACGGGGGGAACCCCAGCACGATGAGTACGACATGGGGCGATGGGGGTCCGGCACGCTGCCAGACCCTAGCCGACCTCGTCCGTGCGGTCGTCACCGAAGGCTGCCACCAGCACCCGTGCCGTCGCGGGTCCACCGAAGGTCTCGGCGGCCACGTCGGCCAGCAGCCGCGCGGACGCCCCCGGGGGTCGGAACGCCGGCTCAGGGCGGCTTGCGCGTCCGACAGCGCGTGGCCTCGGTGCAGGCGTGCACGCCCGGGCAGCTGCGCCAGCCGGGACGCTGCGCGCGGACCGGCCAGGCAGACGACGTCGGCCCCGGAGGCCAGGGCGTAGGCGACCACGGGCGCGGCGATCCTCGCGCAGGTCGACCACGACGACGTCCGCACGCCGCAGCGCCGTGCCCGAGGTCGCCCTCGGGCTCCCAGGTGGCGGCCGCGAGGTCGACGGCGGGCGAGCCGTCGGCGCCCAGCACCAGCACTCCGTACGCGGCCGGGCCGTCGTCCTCGGCAGATGCGCCCAGCGGTCCAGGTCGTCCACCACGGGCGGGCACCACACCGCCCCCGGCAGCTCGTCGAGCAGCGACGGCGCCTCGGTGAGCACCAGGGACGAGCCGTGCGAGGCCGCGGTCGTCGGCGGCCGAGCGCGCGCGCAGCAGCGTGACGACGACCGGCGACCCGCCGTCGGTCTCCGGGGCTCCCGGCAGGCACCGGGTGGACGCGTGCCGGGCCGAGCGCAGCCCTGCAGCGCGGCCCACCGTCCGCCGTCGTCGTCGGCTCCCGCGACGGGCGCACGGTCGGCGAGCAGGTCGGCGTACACCGCGAGGAGCGCCTGCGCCCGACCGCTCCCACGACAGCTCGTCGAGCAGCCTCGCCGGTGATCGCGCGGCGGTGACGGTCGAGGTCGGTCAGGACGGCCCGCACGGCGCGCGCGAGGTCGACGGCGTCCCGGTCGGTGAACACGTCACCGACGCCGTGGCTCCTGCACGAACTCGGCCGTGGCGGTGGTGTCGCTGGTCACGATCGGCAACCCGGCCTGCACGTACTCGCCGACCTTCGTGGGGCAGGAGGAGTCGTGGCTCGGGGTCCGCCAGATCGGGACGAGGCCGATGTCGGCACCGGACAGGTACCAGGTGACGTGGGCTGCCGGGACGTACGAGAGGAAGTGCACGCGGTCGGCGACACCGAGGGCCTCGGCCTGCTCCTGCAGCGGCCGGCGCATCGACGGCGTCTCCTCCGCCACGAGGGCCAGGTGCACGTCGGGCAGCAGGGGCAGGGCCTCGACCACGGTGCCCAGGCCGCGGCGCGGGTGCACGCCGCCCGCGTACACGACCAGCGGGGTCCCGGCGTCGACACCGGCCTCCTCCCGCAGCGTCCGGCGTCCCGGTGCCGGGCCACGCCGCACCGTCGACGGCGCGTTGGCGACCACCGTGACCGGGCGGGCGGGGGAGTAGCGCTCGGTGAGCAGCGCCGCCAGCCCCGGCGAGACGGTGACGAGCGCCGACGCGCTGTCGACGACCTCGGCCTCGAGCGCGCGGGAGGCGTACGCCCTGGCCCGGTTGTCCGTGTCGGGGATGCCGCTGACCCACTCGTGGGCGTCGTACACCCACGGGCACGGGTGACCCCGGGAGGTGAGCACCTCGGACGCCAGCCGGGCCGCCGCGGTCACGTGGACGTCGTGGGCGTGGATCAGGTCCGGGCGCAGGTCGACGGCGGCCTGGCCCATCTCGGCCTCCAGGTCCGCGAACCACGGGTAGCCGCGGCGCCAGTCGTGCGAGGCGACGCGTCCGCGGACCGCTGCCGACAGGGCCCTGCGCGCTCGCCAGGTCCACCTGAGCAGGCGGGACACCGGGTGCGCTCTCCGGTGGAACCGCTCCACGGCGGCGACCGCACGGCCGGGCAGCGTGGCCTGCGACGTACCCGGACGGAGCCGGAGCAGGGTCTCCCGCTGGTCCGCCGCGGCGCGCCGAGCCATCTCCCGCGCCCGGGCGTGGGCGCGGTCGGGGTCGCGCGTGCTCCACAGCGTCAGCGGTGTCCGGAGCGGGAGCC
Source organism: uncultured Actinomycetota bacterium (assembly GCA_963845675.1). Classification (GTDB taxonomy): domain Bacteria; phylum Actinomycetota; class Actinomycetes; order Actinomycetales; family CAWJMD01; genus CAWJMD01. Next base: position 15,291 of record CAWJSX010000003.1, read on the forward strand.
GGTCGACGACCATCGCCGTCGAGCACGTCGGGCCCGGCGAGGTCGGGGCCGGTCGCGGACCGGCGGGCGATCCCGAGCACCACCACCTCGAACCCGGCGTCGACGGCGGTGCGGGCGGCCTTCTCGACACGGGAGTCACCGGTCACGCCGTTGGCGACCATCATCACCAGGCGCGGCGGACGGCCGGACGGCGCCGGGGGGCGGCGGACGGTCGCTCGGGTCGACGTGGTCACCGGTCATGCCCCCATCTTCCCGGTAGCGGGCGACCGCGGGGTGACGGCGCGCAGCGGCAGGCGAACCCGGAGGCCCCGCTATCCTTGGCGCCGCGCGTGCACACCGTCCCCCACCTCAGCGAGGTAGCTCCATCGTGAAGATCGCCGTCGTCGCCCTGGGCAAGATCGGACTCCCGCTGGCGGTGCAGTTCGCCGACAAGGGGCACGAGGTGGTCGGCGTCGACGTGAACCAGGCACTGGTCGACGTCGTCAACGCCGGCAAGGAGCCCTTCCCCGGCGAGGCGCACCTGGCCGAGAAGATCGCCGAGAACACGTCGGCCGGACGGCTGCGCGCGACCACGGACTACGGCGACGCCATCCCCGGGGCCGATGCGGTCGTCCTCGTGGTGCCGCTCTTCGTCGACGGCGACGGCGTCCCGGACTTCGGCTGGATGGACTCGGCGACCCAGTCGCTCGGGCGAGCACCTGAGCCCCGGCACGCTGGTCTCGTACGAGACGACCCTGCCGGTCGGCACGACCCGCACGCGCTGGAAGCCGATGCTGGAGAAGGTGTCCGGGCTCACCGAGGGCACCGACTTCCACCTCGTGTTCAGCCCCGAGCGCGTGCTGACCGGTCGGGTCTTCGCGGACCTGCGCAAGTACCCCAAGCTCGTCGGCGGCCTCAGCGACGAGGGCACGCGCCGCGCCATCGAGTTCTACGAGGCGGTGCTCGACTTCGACGACCGTCCCGACCTGGAGCGCGGCAACGGCGTCTGGGACCTGGGCAGCGCCGAGGCGTCCGAGATGGCGAAGCTGGCCGAGACGACCTACCGCGACGTGAACATCGGCCTGGCCAACCAGTTCGCCCGCTTCGCCGGCGCGAACGGCATCGACGTCCGCCAGGTCATCGACGCGAGCAACTCCCAGCCGTACAGCCACATCCACCAGCCGGGCATCGCGGTCGGCGGACACTGCATCCCGGTCTACCCGCGCCTGTACCTGTGGAACGACCCGGAGGCCACCGTCGTGCGCTCGGCCCGTGAGGCCAACGCCGCGATGCCGGAGTTCGCGGTCGGGCCTGCTCGAGGGCGTCTACGGCGACCTCGACGGAGCGACGGTCGTCGTGCTGGGTGCCTCCTACCGCGGTGCGGTCAAGGAGACCGCCTTCTCGGGCGTCTTCCCGACCGTGAGGCGCTCACCGCCCGGGGGGCGAAGGCCGTCGTCCACGACCCGATGTACGACGACGACGAGCTGCGCTCGCTCCAGCTCGAGCCGTACACGATGGGCGACCCCGTGGACGCCGCCGTCGTCCAGGCCGACCACGCCGAGTACCGCGACCTCACGCCCGACCACCTGCCGGGCGTCAAGGTGCTGGTCGACGGCCGCCGGATCACCGACCCGACGCGCTGGGAGGGCGTCGAGCGCCGCGTGATCGGCGCCTGAGGTGCCGCCGCCGCTGCGGATCGGCTCGGTCGCGACCAGGCGGCGGCTGCGGTCCGTCTCGAGAGGCCATCCCCGGCTGCTGGGGCTCGCGCGACGGGTCGACCGGGTCCTGCGGGGCGCGCTCAACGACCCCGGCCCCGGCCTGGGCATCGGCGAGGACGGGACGATCCGGCGTTCGCTGCCGCTGCCGCCGCGGCGGGACGGTCTCCCCGCGCGCCTCGAGCCGGCTGGTGCTGGTGGCTCCCGCCGAGCAGTACGTCGCCAGGACCCTGGGCGCGCGGAGGGCTGCGGGACTACGAGCCGGAGGCGCTGGCCTGCTTCCTGGCGATGACGGACGTGGCAGGTCCCGGTGCCGTCCTCGACATCGGCGCCAACATCGGTGTCTACGCACTCACGGCGGCGGCCCTCACGGACCGCGAAGGTGCTGGCGTTCGAGCCGACCCCGAGCACCGGCGCGACGGCGCGCCGGCTCGCCGACAGCCACGGGCTGGCGGTCGACCTGCGGAGCACCGCCCTCGGCCGGGAGAGCGGCACGGCCACGTTCTACCTGTCGGACCGGACGGACAGCTCCAACTCCCTGGCGTCGGGGTTCCGCCCGTCCGGCCACCAGCTCGAGGTGGAGGTCCGCCGGCTCGACGAGCTCGTGGCCGAGGAGGGCCTGCACCCCGCAGTGCTCAAGGTCGACACCGAGACCACGGAGCCGGACGTGCTCGCGGGCGCCGCGGGCGACGATCTCGTCGCTGCGGCCGTGGATCCTCTGCGAGGTGCTGGCCGGTCGCACCGAGACGGCGCTGCAGCAGGTGATGGAGCCGTTCGGGTACCACTTCTTCCACGCGGTCGACGAGGTCCCGTGGCCGCGCGCGACGGCCCTCACCGGCGACCCGACGTACCGCCACCTGATGTGGTTGTTCGCGCCCTCGGAGCCGCCGGCGGAGTTCTGGTCCTCGTGGCGCGGCTGGCGTGACGCGCTCGCCGCGCTCCCGTACCCCTCGACGGTCGACGGCTGAGGGGGCACGGCAGGGCCTGATCCTCCGGACGCTGTTCCCACCGTGCACCAGGCGTACGGTCGATCCGCGACCCGGGGCTCAGGTCTGACCGTCCGTCCGGCCGAAGGAGTCCAGGTGAGTCTCTCCACCGCCCTGCGTCCTGCGACCGTCCTGACCGCCGTCGCCGCCGTCTGGTCGGGCTGCTGGACGACGGCAGCGCCGGCGAGTGCGGCCGAGAGTCGTCCACGCGGCCCGGGTCGGGCGTGCTCGAGCTCGAGGGTCATGGGTACGGACACGGTCGAGGGTCTGTCGCAGTGGGGCGCGTACGGCGCGGCCGATGCCGGCCTCGACTGGACCGAGATCCTCGGGCTTCTACTACCCGGGCACGAGCCGCGACGACGCAGTCGAACTCCGCGATCAGGGTGCAGATCAGCATCGACACCGGGCTCGGACGTCTGGGTCGACCCGGCCGCGGGGCTGACGCTGGTCAGCGGCGCCCAGAGCGCGCTGCTGCCGACCGGGACCGCCTACCAGGGGTGGCGCCTCGTCCGCAGCGGCGTGACTCTCGGGCTCCAACGGCTCCAGGACGGCACCTGGTACACCCACCCCTCACCGGTGACGCTGGCCTCCGGCGCGGGCTTCACGACCGGCTCCGACAGCACCCGCCTGGTGCTCCCGACCGCCAAGCGGATGGCGCTGCGCGGGACGGTCACCGCAGTGGTGGAGGGCACCTCGACCCTGCGCACCATCGCGGTGATGCCGATGGAGTCCTACCTGCGTGGAGTCGTGCCCGCGGAGATGCCGGCCGGCTGGAACATCCAGGCTCTGCGCGCCCAGTCGGTGGCGGCCCGGACGTACGCGGCCCGGCTCCGGTCCGAGGCCGGCTCGAAGCTCTGGGACACCTGCGACACCACGGCCTGCCAGGTCTTCAAGGGAACGGCGACGTACTCGTCCACCGGTGCCCTCCTGGCGCAGAACGAGCACCCCCGTACCGACCAGGGCATCGTCGACAGCGCGAACACCGTCCTCATGTACGACGCCGGTGGTGTCCAGAAGCTGGTGTTCACGCAGTTCAGCGCAGCCAACGGCGGGTGGACGGCCGCGGGGCCGGCTCAGCACCCCTACCAGGTCGCCAAGGCCGGACCCCTACGACGGCCGCATCCCGAACAGCGCCCACGCGTGGACCACCTCGCTGACCGTGGCCAAGGTCGAGTCGACGTACCCGGCCGATCGGCTCCTTCACGCACCTCACCGTCACCTCGCGCACGGGCGACGGCGACTTCGGGGGCCGCGTCGCCAGCCTCACCGTCACCGGCTCGAAGGGGTCCCAGACGGTGACCGGAGACGCCTTCCGGTCGTCGTTCGGGCTGAAGTCGAACTGGTTCCGCTTCCCGGGCTTCGCCGCCTTCCCGCGCGACCTCGACGCGGACGGCGAGGCCGACGTGATGGCGATCACCGCCGACGGGACGCTCACCTTCTACCCAGGGGCGGCGGGCACAGGGTTCGGCAGGCCCGTCGTGGCGGGCACCAGGTGGAACGGCCTGACGCTCGTGGCGCACGCGGGCGACTGGACCGGCGACGGCCGCCACGACATCGTCGGCCGGACGAGCAACGGCAACCTCTACCTGTACAGCGGCGACGGCGACGGCACGGTCACGGGCCGCGGCCGGATCGGCAACGGCTGGAACGGCGTGCGGACGCTCGTCGGACCGGGTGACTGGGACGGCGACGGACGGAGCGACCTGCTGGCGGTCTTCAACGCCGGCGGCGCGCTGCGCCTCTACCGCGGCAACGGCGCGAGCGGCTTCGGCGCCTCGTCCCAGATCGGTTCCGGCTGGACCGCGATGCAGCTGCTCACCGCCGTCGGCGACGTCACCGGAGACGGCCACGGCGACCTCGTCGCCCGGCAGGGTGTCAGCACCGCCCTCATCATCTACCCGGGCAACGGTCGCGGCGGCTTCGGCAAGGCGGTCGTCCTCGGGCGCGGCTGGGACGCGTTCGACTCGTTCGTCGGCCCGGGGGACTGGGACGGGGACGGCCGGGCGGACCTGCTGGCCCGGCGCCCGGACGGCGCGCTGATGCTCTACCCCGGAACCGGATCGGGCTTCGGCGTCCCGACCCAGGTCGGGCACGGCTGGAGCGGCCTGCGTGTCCTGGGCTGAGCCTGGCGTACCAGCCCACCGCGGGCCGGTCACGGAGCGTGAGTTTCTACCATCTGGGCCGTGGGGGTTGATTTCTCGGCCCTGACCGCCGATGGTCCTGTGTGACGGAAGTGACCAGTGGGGCGTGCACGCGACCTCTCGTCCGCCCGATCGTCCTGTCGTGCGTCTGCCTCTGGAGTCCCGGTGTCCTCTGACCGACCCGCCCCCCGTACCCGCCTACCCCAGCGTCTGGTCCTGACCTTCGCGCTCGGCGGCAGCATGCTCGTGCTGCCGACCGTGTCGGCGCCCGCTGCCGAGCCCGAGCCGATCGCGCCGGCGGTGCAGACCCTCGACATCGCCGGCGTCGACGCGGCCGCGTCGACGAGCGCTGAGGCGCCGCGCAGCACCGCCGCACGCGGTGCCGCCACCGACGCGCCCGAGGTGCTGACCGCGCAGCGCGACACCGACCCGTTCACCGTGGCCGGCGTCAGCTGGCCGGCGGAGGCCGACGTCTCGACGGTGCAGATGCGGGTCCGCGAGAACGGCACCTGGTCCGCCTGGGAGTCGCTGCCGGTGATCGACGAGGGTCCCGACGCGGGCACCGAGGAGTACGAGCGGTCGAGCGGTCGCGTCGGCACCTCGCCGCTGGTCAGCGACGGCGCCGACGGCGTGCAGGTCCGCGTCGACACGGCGGACGGCACGGCTCCGGAGGGCCTCGAGCTCTCCCTGATCGACCCCGGCACGTCGGCCGCCGACGGCAGCGCGCCGGGCAGGCCGCCCCCATGGGCACCGCCGACTCCGCAGCGACGCAGCCGCGCATCGTGAGCCGCGCCGAGTGGGGGGCCGACGAGAGCCTGACGCGCGGCCCGCACCGCGTGAACGAGACCGTGCGCGCGCTCGTGCTGCACCACACCGCCGGCTCGAACACCTACACGCAGGCGCAGGCCGTCAGCCAGCTCCGCGGCGTGTACGCCTACCACACGAAGTCCCTCGGCTGGTCTGACATCGGCTACAACCTCGTGGTCGACCGCTACGGCACGATCTACGAGGGCCGGCGCGGCAGCGTCACCCAGGCCATCCAGGGCGCCCACGCCGGTGGCTTCAACCGCGACACGTTCGGCGTCTCGGTGATGGGCAACTTCGTCGGCGTCAACCCGCCGTCCGCCGTGATCACCGCCCTCAACAAGGTGATCGGGTGGAAGCTCGGCCAGTACGGCGCCAACCCTCGGGGGACGTCCGTGCTCACGTCGGAGGGCGGCGGCACGTCCCGCTGGCCCGCCGGCACCAAGGTGACCGTGAACAACGTGATGGGTCACAAGGACGTCGGCCAGACGTCCTGCCCGGGCAACATCTCCAACTACCTGCCGGGCCTGCGGTCTGCGGCGGCCACGCTCGCCGCGAAGACCACGCCGAACCTGCGCAACGCGTTCCCGCGCGACTTCACCGGCGACCGCGCCGCCGACATCCTCAGCATCGACGCCGGCGGCAGGCTCCTGCTCTACCGCGGCAACGGCAGCGGCGGCTTCGTGCGCGGTGTCACGCAGATCGGCCACGGCTGGGGCGGCATCGACCTCGTCACCCAGGTGGGCGACTGGACCGGCGACGGGCACCCCGACCTGATCGCGCGCGAGCGCACCACCAACCGGCTGCGGATCTACGAGGGCAACGGTGTCGGGAGCTTCTCCGGCAGCACCGTGGTCGGCAGCGGCTGGGGTGGCATGGACACGCTGATCGGCATGGGCGACATGACCCGCGACGGCCGGCGTGACCTCCTGGCCCGGCACGTCAACGGCTCGCTGTACCGCTACGACGGCAACGGTGCAGGCGCCTTCGCCGGCAGCGCGAAGATCGCGGACGGCTTCGGCGGCTTCGACATGGTCGGCGCCGCAGGTGACTTCACCGACGACGGCGACCCCGACGTCTTCGCCCGCACCTCCGACGGTCGCCTGATGCTCTACCCCGGGTCGACCACGGGCACGCTCGAGTCCGTCCGCCAGATCGGGCAGGGCTGGGGCTCGATGAAGCACGTCTGGGGCACCGGCAGCTGGGACACCCGCGCCGGTCAGGACCTCCTGGCCGTCACCGGTGCCGGCACCCTCTACCTCTACGGCGGCAACACCAACGGTGGCTTCGCGTCGTCGGCCCAGCTGGGCAACGGCTGGGGATCGATGCGCATCATCCCCTGACGGGACGAACTGTGGCGTTTCGCCGGACACCCCGGCGGGCCTGGCGCTAGGTTCTGCCTGCCACAGACCCGGGCCGCCATGCCGCCTGAGTGCGGTCGTGGTCGGCTGCGGGGCGCCTCCCGCTGGAGAGAGGACGTCCCGTGGGCGACCACCGAGGCCTGCGCACGCTCCTGGCGTGTACCGCGACGATCGCCGTGACGGCCGCGCTGGCGGCGCCGGCGGGTGCCGCCGCGGACGACGAGCGCTCCGCGCCGGCGCGACGGACCCCGTCGAGCCAGCAGATGGACGGGCGCGCCGAGGTGCCCTCCCGGTCCGTCGCGCCGGACGCGGCGGCCCGCAGCGGGTCCCGGCTGGCGGCCGCGGCGCAGCTGCCGGCCCCCGCGTGCCCCGTCGGCATGTCGTGGAGCAGCACCGTGAACCACGAGGGCTTCGAGGACGGCGTGTCCGACCCCGCCAACACCACGGGGTGGGGGGTGAACGGGAACGCCCCGGTCGAGGGGAGCCAGGTGGCGGCCAGCGTGCACGCCGCCGGCTCCGCGGAGGACGACTCGGTGCTCTACCTCGAGCCCATGTACGGGACCCCGGGCGCACGCACGTTCCTCGCGTTCGCCACCCGCGGGAACGACGCCTTCGACAACGTGGGCTTCGGGGCGAACACGACGTTCTACGGGATGGACCTCTCCCCGACGTGGGAGCGCGTCCAGGTCGAGATCACCGAGGCGGTCGACTACTACGACGACCACTTCCTCGACGCCGGGTTCATCCACCTGGAGAGCGCGTCCGACACCTGGTGGGAGGTCGACGACGTGACGGTCTTCACGTGCGTCACGCCCAAGGCGTCAGGGGTCCGAGGTGACTGGACCGGCGAGGGCAGCGTGGACGTGCTGGCCACCACGCCCGACGGCACGCTGCGGCTCTACCCCGGCAAGAGCAGCGGAGGGGTGTATGCGGGCCGGAACATCGGCACCGGCTGGGCCGACATGACCTACCTGGGGTCGCCCGGCGACATCAACGGCGACCGCCGCACCGACCTCGTGGCGCGCTCGGCGGACGGCACCCTGTACATGTACGCCGGCCGCGGTGAGGGCGCCTTCGCGAAGGCCGTCCAGATCGGCGTCAAGTGGAACTCGATGACGGCCCTGATCACGTCGGGCGACGTGGACGGCGACGGCCGCCCCGACCTGATGGCCCGGCGTAGCGACGGGACGCTCCACCTCTACCGCTTCTCGTCCAGCGGGATCCTGTCCTACCGCGGCCAGGTCGGCAGCGGCTGGAACGGGATGGAGTGGATGGTGGGCATGGGCGACCTCAGCGGCGACGGCCGTGGGGACGTCCTCGGCATCACGAAGACCGGCGCCATGTACGCCTACCGGGGCACCGCCAAGGGCCTGCTCGGCACCGGGCTGGTCGGCAAGGGGTGGGGCGGGATGACGTGGGTCACCAGCCCCGGTGACATGAGCCTCGACGGCCGTGGCGACCTGCTGGCCCGCAACGGTGACGGGGACCTGATCTTCTACCCGGGCAAGCTCGACGGAGTGCGCAACGGCACCGTCGTGGGTGGCGGCTGGGACGGACTCGTGCGCATCCTCTGAGCGGACGTGCGCGCGACCGGTCAGGCGCCGGTCGCGTCCACCAGGTGCGGCCCCGTCTTCTCCCGGACCTCGTCGAGGGTCACGCCCTCGGCGAGCTCACGCAGCACGAGGCCGTCGTCGGTGACGTCGATGACGGCCAGGTCGGTGATGATGCGCTGGACGACGCCCCGACCCGTGTAGGGCAGCGAGCACTCGTCGACGATCTTGTGCGAGCCGTCCTTGGCGACGTGCTCCATCAGGACGATCACCTTCTTGGCGCCGTGCACGAGGTCCATCGCCCCGCCCATGCCCTTGACCATCTTGCCGGGGATCATCCAGTTGGCGATGTCGCCGGTGGCTGACACCTGCATCGCTCCGAGGATCGCGGCGTCGATCTTGCCCCCGCGGATCATGCCGAAGCTCGTCGCCGAGTCGAAGATCGACGCACCGGGCCGCAGGGTGACGGTCTCCTTGCCGGCGTTGATCAGGTCCGCGTCCTCGTCGCCCTCGTAGGGGTAGGGGCCGAAGCCGAGGATGCCGTTCTCGGACTGCAGCACGATCTCGACGTCGTCGGGGACGTAGTTGGGCACCAGGGTCGGCAGCCCGATCCCGAGGTTCACGTAGTCGCCGTCGACGAGCTCGGCCGCGGCGCGGGCCGCCATCTGCTCACGCGTCAGGGCCATCTCAGCTCTCCTCCGTCTGGTTCGTCCGGTCCGTCGCGGGGCGCGGCCGCACTGTCCGCTTCTCGATCCGCTTCTCCGCAGCCTGCTCCGGTGTGAGGGGGACCACGCGCTGGACGAACACGCCAGGAAGGTGGACCTGGTCCGGGTCCAGCTCGCCCGGCTCGACGAGCTCCTCGACCTCGGCCAGCGTGACGCCGCCGGCCATGGCGCAGAGCGGGTTGAAGTTGCGCGCGGAGTCGCGGAAGACGAGGTTGCCGTGCCGGTCGCCCTTCCAGGCACGGACCAGGCCGAAGTCGGCGTGGATGGCCTGCTCGAGCACGTACTGGTGCTCGGTGCCGCGGACGGTGAACGTGGCGGTCGGCTTCGGGGGCGAGGCGAGCACCACGTCGCCGTGGGCGTCGTACCGCCACGGGAGGCCGCCGTCGGCGACCTGCGTACCCACCCCGGTGGCGGTGTAGAAGGCGGGGATGCCCGCTCCACCCGCTCGCAGCCTCTCCGCCAGCGTCCCCTGCGGAGTCAGCTCGACCTCCAGCTCCCCGGCCAGGTACTGCCGCGCGAACTCCTTGTTCTCCCCGACGTACGAGGCGACGACCCGGCGGATCCGTCCCGCGCCGAGCAGGACGCCCAGGCCCCAGCCGTCCACCCCGCAGTTGTTCGAGAAGACCTCGAGGTCGGACGCGCCCCGCTCGTGCAGAGCCGCGATCAGGACGCTGGGGATGCCGCAGAGACCGAACCCTCCGACCGCGAGACTGGCGCCGTCACCGATGTCGGCGACGGCGTCCTGGGGAGAGCGGACGACCTTGTCCATGCGTGGGCTCCTCGGCGAGCAGGGGTGTCGTGACGGGACACCGCGGAGTGTACGGGGCCGGACCTGTCACGGACCGTGTGTGTTGCGCCCATGTAATTCACCCATCCCGTGGTACCTGCTCAAGCATCGGGGCGGGTCCACCGATGGGTCAGGGTCGTCCCGTCCGTCACGTCCGTCACGTGACGCCAACGTCTGGAGCCCTCCGCGGTGAACCGTCTGCACACAGGACGCCGAGGCCTCGCCTCGTCGCAGGACCGTCTCACCGGCTTCCTGGTCCGGCTCATCGTGGTCGCCGTCGTCGCGCTGGTGAGCGTCGGCCTCGCCACGCAGGGCCAGGCGAGCGCCGTGGCCGCCGTGTCGGTGCCTTCGCCGCGGGTCGCCTACACGACCGGGCCGGAGCCGCTGGCGAAGTACGTCGGCCAGTTCACGTGCACGACGAAGCTCCCGGCGGGCACCGCGAAGCTCAAGGCGCTCCTCGTCGAGACGTACGGGCCGCTCACCGTCGGCACCCTGCGCGGCTGCTCCGTCGGCGGACGCAGCGAGCACAAGGACGGACGCGCGCTCGACATCATGATGAACGTCGGCGTCCCCGCGGAGCGGGCGAAGGCGAACGCCTTCCTCAGCTGGCTGATCGGCCCGGACGAGCAGGGCGTGACCGCGGGCAACGCCCGCCGCCTCGGCGTGATGTACCTGATCTGGAACAAGCACTCGTGGGACGCCTACGACGCCACCCCGAAGTGGGAGCCCTACACCGGCCCGAACCCGCACACCGACCACATCCACCTCAGCCTGAGCTGGGACGGCGCGCTGGGGCGCACGTCCTTCTGGACCGGCAAGGCCACCACCAAGTACGACTACGGCCCCTGCCAGATCTACTTCGGTGAGGCGCCCGAGCCGGGCCCGCACTACCAGCGCTGCCCCGCCACGAAGATCCGTCCCGGGGTCGCGTTCCCCCGCTGGTGGGACGCCGGTACCACCGCCGATGTCGTCGCGGTGCTGCCCGACGGCAAGCTGAGCCTCTATCCCGGGACCGGCAAGGGCTCGTTCGGTCGCGCCTCGATGATCGGTCGGGGCTGGGGCGGCATGAGCCTGGTCTCGGCGGTCGGCGACCTCGACAAGGACGGGTTCCGCGACCTGGTCGGCCGTGACGCCGAGGGCGTCCTGTGGCTGTACCGGGGCAACGGCAAGGGCGGGTTCCTGGCCCGCCTGCGGATCGGCCACGGCTGGAACGGCATGGACACCCTGGTGGGTGCCGGCGACCTCGACCTGGACGGTGCCGTCGACCTGCTGGCGCGACGCGCCTCGGACGGCGCGCTGCTCACCTACCTGGGCAACGGGAAGGGTGCGGTCCGCTTCGGTGCCGAGGTCGGCCGGGCGGCTGACGCGGACCTGGTGCAGGCCGTCGGCGACTTCGACGGCGACACGCGGCCCGACATCCTGACCCGCACGACCGTCGGTGGCGCGCTCATGCTCCACCCCGGCGACGGACGCGGCGGCTTCGACGAGCCGCGCCAGATCGGCCGCAACTGGACCGTGATGACCGCGCTGATCGGCCCCGGTGACTTCAACGGCGACGGCACGGCGGACCTGCTGGCCCGTCGGGACGGTGGCGAGCTGATGCTCTACGCCGGTCGGGGTGACGGTGGCTTCGGCGCCGTCACGCAGGTCGGCTCCGGCTGGAGCTCCCTGCGCCTGGTCAGCTGAGGCCGGTCGACGCCTCCCAGCGCCGCGTCACCTGCTCGGACGCGATCAGCGCCTCCGCGTCGACGTCCGGGTGCACGATGACCACGGACCCGTCGCGCCGCAGCGTGGGCAGCACGACCTCCGACAGCGGGGCCACCCGTCCGGGACCGACCACGACCAGGACACGGGGAGCGGGCACGCCGTCCTGCCGTCCGTCGCTGGTCGCCAGCGACATCCCGGCCGGTGGCACGACCAGCACGTCCGGCTGACCGCCGACCTCGGCGTTGTAGTCGACGACGCCCTCCGGGAGTCGGGGAGCGGAGCGGTCCAGCGCCGGGAGCGTGACCAGCACGTCGCCGGGCTCCGCCGCGTCCGGGTCGGTCCGGACCGTCAGGCCGGACCCGTCGGTCGACGGGTCGGCCCCGACGACCTCGAGGGCCAGCTGCCACACGACGCTGCGCCAGTGACCCGGTAGGTCGAGCGCGACGACGTCTCCCGGCTCCACACCGAGCTCGTCCACGAGCAGGTTCGCGGTCTTGACCACCCAGTTGGCCAGCACCCGGGCGGAGAGCTCCACGCGCTCCGCTCCCGGTCCGTACCAGGTGAGGCGTGGCCGCCCCGGGTCGCTGGCCTGCAGGGCGTCCAGGAGACCTGCCACGTCCCGCGCCCGGGCCACCGCCGAGGCGGGGGAGGCGCCCATCGAGGACACCGTCAGGCGGCGTCGGGCTCGGGCGAGTCGCTGCTCGGGTTGTCCGTGACGAACTGCTCGATGACCGCACCCGAGACCGCACCGCACAGCTGGCGCTTGCCGCTCTCCACGCCCCAGTGCGACATCGCCACCGGGCTCTCCTCGGGCAGGTCGCCGTAGGCCGGGTCCCACGCGCTGACGATGAACTTGCCGGCCGTCTCGTCCATGTCGCGGGCGAGGTCGGCGATGCGCTCGAGCTGGTCCTGCTGCTCGGCCGGCAGGTCGTCCGCGTACCAGACGATGGTGTAGCCGTGCTCGAGGTTGTGGACGAGCATCTCCATCGCCGGACGGGTCTCGGCCGTGTAGAAGGCCTCCGCGGGGAACTGCGGCTGGGCGAAGTGCTGGCCGTGCGTCGGCGGCACCGAGTCGTACTCGACGCTCGTGACGTCCGGGGAGCTGGTGCCTGGTCCGACGTGCTCGTTGACCCCGGAGGCCTCGTCGCTCTCCACCTCGCCGCACGAGGCCGACGCCGTGTCGACGCCGACCAGGGCGAGGTCGTCGGGGTTCGCGCTGCGGTAGTTGCCCACCACCACGACGACCAGTCCGATCAGGACCGCCACCACGGTGACCGCGGCGACCGCGACGATCACGGTGAGCCGGCGCTCCTTGGCCTTCTGGGCCACGCGCATCTGCTCCACGCGCGCCTGCCGGTCGGCCTGGACGCTCTTCTTGCCCACGAGCACACCCTTCGTCGAGACGCCCCTGGCCCGCTGTCGGGCGTCGGGTGCGTCGGACCAGTCTACGAAGCGCCCGGCCTGCTCCCCGCACACCCCGCGCCGCCGCCGACATCCCGCACACTGGGGTCGTGACGTCGCCCCCCGCCACCGAGCCGCTGTCGAGCCGGTACCGGCCCGGCCACGCGTTGTCGGTGCGGCTGGTGACGGCGGGCCTGCGGCACGGCCGTGGGGACCCGAGCTGGCGACACGGTGCGGACGGCACCACGTGGTGGGCCACGTCCACCCCGGTCGGCGCCGGGCTGCTCTCGCTGCGGACCCACGCCTCCGCCGGGGAGGTCGAGGCCTGCGCCTGGGGTGACGGGGCGCAGTGGCTGCTGGACGGGGTACCCGACCTGCTCGGCGCCCGCGACGACCCCGGGTCGTTCGCCCCGTCGCCCGACCACCCCCGCCTGGTCTCCGCCTGGCGGGCGCACGGCGGCTACCGGGTCCCCCGGACGCGCCGCGTCCTCGACGCGCTGACGGCGGCGTGCGTCGAGCAGCGGGTCACCGGTGTGGAGGCGCTCGCCGCGTGGGCGTCGCTGGTGCGGCGGTACGGCGAGCCGGCCCCGGGGGCTCCCGCCGCCCCCGGTGGGCCGGCCGACGGCATGCGCACCCCGCCGAGCGCAGCGGCCTGGCGGTCCATCCCGTCGTGGGCCTGGCTGCGCGCAGGCGTCGACGTCTCACGCCGTGGCGCGCTCCTGGCGGGGGCGGGGACGCCGCACGGCCTCGAGCGGACCCTCACGCTGCCGTCCGAGCGGGTGGAGGCGGCGCTACGGACCCTTCCCGGGGTCGGCCGCTGGACGGCGGCCGAGACGCGTCAGCGTGCCCACGGGGACGCGGACGCCTTCTCGTTCGACGACTACCACGTCGCGAAGAACGTGTCGTGGGCCCTCACCGGCGAGGTGCTGGACGACGACGGCTGCGCCGAGGTGATCGCGCCGTACGCGGGACACCGGTTCCGGGTGCAGCGCCTGCTGGAGCTCGCCGGCACCACGCGGCCACGTCGCGGCCCGCGGATGACGCTGCCGGCGCACAGCCCGCAGCGCCTGCGGCGGTACTGACCCGCACCGCCCGGCCGGAGGACTCAGCCGATCGGCCGCGAGTGGTCGTCCTCGAGCCGCTCGATGTCGTCCTCGTCGAAGTGCCCGAAGGCGATCTCCAGCACGCGCGAGCGGGGTATCGGACAGGTTGCCGAGCCGGTGCACGGCGCCGAGGCCGATGAACCGGCTCTCACCGGTCGCGAGGGACTGCTCGACACCGTCGACGAGCGTCCAGGCCGTGCCCTCGACGACCTGCCAGAGCTCCTCGCGTCGGCTGTGCCGCTGGAGGCTGAGCCGCCGGCCGGGCAGGACCGTGATGATCTTGACCGTCACGCGCTCGTTGGTGACGAACTGCTGGAAGTCACCCCACGGACGGTGCTCCACGAAGACCGCCGACAGGCGGTCGGGCTCGGGAACGGGGGCGATGCTCATGGGACGAACCCTAGCGAAGGCGCCGTCCCGAGACCCGGTAAACGACAAGGGTCGTGGCCGCCGGGGTTGCGCTGTCGACGCGGTCGACCGGCTCGGCGAGCAGGTCCTCCGACCACGCGGCCGCCTCGAGACGGCCCGCCAGGCGACCCACCGTGAACGCCGGGCCTGCAACGCGTACCGTCCAGTGGTCGGGGTCGTCGTCCTCGGGTGCAGTGACCTCGACAGTCGTTGCGGCAGAGTCCTTCTCGTGGGCGACACCCTCGTCGTAGCGCGCGACGGCGAGTGCGCGTGCCAGTCGCCCGGCGACCGGTTCCCCGGCGGGGTCGAGTGCCGGCGGGCCGACCGGGGCGCCGCCGAGAGCGGCGCGCACGGCCTCGACGTGACCGTGGCGGAACCAGTCCGTCGGGCCGACGCGCACGCACGCCCCGGCGCCCGGACCGTCCTCGGCCGTGACGTGCCGCCCCAGGCCCCGGACCACCGCGACCGGGGTGCCGGCCGACTTGCCCTTGACCAGGTCACCCAGGGCGGCCACCTCGTCGGCTATCGCCCGCACGGTCACCGTCAGCGGTCGGCCCGAGGCGTCGACGGTGCCGCGCCGGTCGTCGAGGACCTCGAGACCTGCTGCCCCGAGCGCGAAGTCGGTGACCCCCTCGCGCCAGGGCCGACCGCTCGTGTCGCTCACCACGACGGCCGGTCGCACGCCCCGCCCGACAGCGCGGCCCGGAGCCGTCGAGCTGAGGCGTCCGGGTCGACCGGCAGGAGCAGCACGGTGCCGTCGGCCACGTCGGAGGCGTCCACGCCCGCCGCGGCGAGCACGGGGCCGGTGCGGGTGTGCACGACCCGTGTCACGCCGCCCTGGGGCAGCGCGCGGGAGGCGACCTCGTGCAGGGACTGCTCGTCGATGGCGAGCCTCGCGGTCGCCGGCCGGCACGGTGCGTCCCTCGGCCTTGGCCACGACCTTGCTCGCGATGACGAGGACGTCCTCGTCGCCGATCGCGGTCCCCGACGCCTCGGCCGCGGACAGGATCAGCGCTGCCAGGTCGGCACCCTCGACCACCTCTCCGATCCCGGGGAGCGCCTCGGCGCTGACGACAGGTCGCCCGGGGCCAGACGTCATCGGCTGCGGCTGCGGTTGCGGCTGCGCCGTCACGCTGTCGTCTCCAATGCGAGATCCAGTGCGGCCCGGGCGATCTCGGCTGTCGCCTCGACGTCGGACATCAGCAGGGGCACGGCGCGCACCGCTGCCCGTCCGCGCGCGACGGTCCTCCCGTCGAGGTGCCCGTCGCTGGAGTCGACCAGCCATCCGTCGAGCAGGTCGGCGTACAGCCCGGCCACGCCCATCGGCGAGGACTCGACCCCGATCGCGCGCAGGCAGGCGTCGGCCATCCCCCGGACCGGCGTGGAGCCGATGATGGGTGAGACGCCGACGACGGGCGCCCGGGTCCCCCGCAGCGCGTCGCGGACACCCGGCACCGAGAGGATCGTGCCGACCGACACGACGGGGTTGCTCGGGGGCAGCAGCACGACGTCGGCGCCGCGGAGCGCGTCGAGGACCCCTGGTCCCGCGGTGGCCTGCTCCGCCCCGACCGCGACGATCTGGTGCGCCGCCGGTACGGCGTGCCAGCGGACCCACCACTCCTGGAAGTGGATCGCCGTCCGGCCCGCGTCCGGGCCACCCTCGTCCGGGCCGCCCTCGTCGGGGCCCCCCTCGTCGGAGGCGTCGCGTACCGCCGCTGTGTCGACCACGACGTGGGTCTCGATCGGGTCGTCACTCATCGGCAGGAGCGTCACGCCGGTGTCCCACCGCGCGCACAGCGCGGCCGTGACCTGGCTCAGCGGGTAGCCGAGCCCGAGCATGCGACTGCGGACGAGGTGCGTGGCGATGTCCCGGTCGCCGAGGGTGAACCAGTCGGGCCCGGCGCCGTAGGCCGCGAGCTCGTCCGCGACGGCGAAGGTCTCCCCGTCGCGGCCCCAGCCCTGCTCGGGGTGGACGCCGCCCCCGAGCGTGTACATCAGGGTGTCGAGGTCCGGGCACACGCGCAGGCCGTGCAGCGTGATGTCGTCCGCCGTGTTCGCGACGACGGTCACGTCTGACGGTTCGCCCGAGGCGGCGTGCGCGAGGTGCTGCAGCAGCCCGCGCACGAACCGCGCGCCGCCGATGCCCCCGGCCAGGACGGTGATCCGCATGGCGGCATCCTGTCCCATCGGCGCCCGGGCTCCCGCAGGGGCCACCTCCGGCCCGGCCTCCGGGGCGATCGGGCCAGGGAATATCACCGATCCGCTTGACGTACCGGGTGCGACACGCGTGTAATTCCATGGATGTCGTTCACCGCACTCGCGGACGGTGAAGACGACGACAGGGGTCGGGAGCGTGGGTCATGGAGGATTTCGCAGCACTGTCGCTGGTGACGGGGTGGGCGGACGAAGGGGACGCCGAGGGCGAGCTGGGGTGGCAGGAACGGGCACTGTGCGCCCAGACCGACCCCGAGGCGTTCTTCCCTGAGAAGGGCGGTTCCACACGCGAGGCCAAGAAGGTCTGCGTCTCGTGCGAGGTCCGGGCAGAGTGCCTGGAGTACGCGTTGGCCCACGACGAGCGCTTCGGCATCTGGGGTGGGCTGTCGGAGCGTGAGCGTCGACGACTGAAGAAGCAGGCCGTCTGACGGGTGAGCCTGGACCTCGATCGACCCCCCCGATCCCCGACCTGCGGCGCGCTCCCTGGCGGCGCGGCGGCCGCGACCCCGAAGGCAGTGGCCGCACCCAGCACACTGACCCCATGACCGCGGCCGACCTGCGACACCCGCTCCCGGCACGGGTCGTCGCGGTGGTCCGGGCCCACGGCACCGCGCCAGCTGCCGCGAGTGCTGGCAGCCGTGGCCGCTCAGACCCGTCCGGCCGACGTCCTCGTCGGCGTCCGCGTCGGCGGGCTCACCGATGACGGCGACGACGACACCGGCGACCCGACGGCGGCGGCGGCGTCGACCCGGACGTCCAGGCCACCGCGCTCCCCCTGCGGGCCCACACGCACGACGTCGTCGACCTCCGTGCAGGCGTCACCGTCGGCGACGTGGTCGCCGCCGCCCTGACGTCGCCGTTCGCCGCACCCGATCCGACACGGACGACTGGCTGTGGCTCCTCGACGACGACCACGTCCCCTCGCCCCGCGCGCTCGAGCTGCTGCTGCAGGCCGTCGACCGTGCGCCGCGGATCGCGGTCGCGGGCGTGAAGCACCGCACCGGCGCGTCCGGCACCGAGCTGCTGGATGCCGGGACTGAGCACCAGCCGCCTGGGCGCCGGATCACCGGGGTCGAGGAGGGGGAGGTCGACCAGGGCCAGCTCGACGTCGCGCGAGGACGTGCTCGCCGTCGGCCTGGCCGGCGCCCTGGTGCGTCGTGACGTCTGGGACGCGCTCGGCGGCCCCGACCCCGCCGTCGGTGACCGCGGCGCCGACCTCGACCTGTGCCGTCGCGCCCGTCTGGCCGGCCACCGGGTCGTGGTCGTGCCCGACGCGGTCCTGACCCGCCGTCCCGGCGTGGCCGACCCGGCCGGCCCCGGGGGAGCGCCGCGTCCAGGCGCACCTCCGCCTGGTCACCGCCCGGTGGTGGGCGGTGCCGCTCGTCGCTGTCTCGCTGCTGCTCGGCGCCGCCGTCCGACTCGTGCTCGGCGTCGGCAGCCACGGAACCTGCCGCCGGATGGTCCGCCGCGCGGCAGACCCTGGCGGCGCTGGTCCGCGTCGACCTGGTCGCCAGGGCGCGTCGCCGCGCCCGCCGCACCCGCGTCCTGCCGGCCTCCCGGCTCGACCCGCTGCTCGTCGGTCGGCGCGACCTGGCGCGCTGGCACCGCGACCGGTGGCAGCGCGACCGCCGACCACGCGTCGGGACGACGGTCGTGCCCGGTGTGCTGCCGGTCGACGACCGACCCGCCTCCGGGCGGGCCCGGCTGGCCGTCCCGCTCCTCACCACGGCCGCGCTCGCGGCGGTCGCAGCCGTCGCGGGACGGCACCTGCTCGGCGGGCTGCCCGTGGCCTCCCAGGCCTGGGCTCCGGCGCCGGGCTCCACCTCCGCCCTCTGGGACGCGGCCCGCTCGGACTGGGTCGCCGCCGGGACCGGCGCCCTCGGGCCCGGGGACTCGCTGTGGTGGGTGCTGGCCGTGCTGGGCGCTCCGTTCGGCTCGCCCTCCGCCGTCGTGACGGTGCTTCTCGTCGGCGCACCGTTGCTGGCCGGCGCCTCCGCGTGGTGGGCGGCCGGGGCCCTGACGCGCGTTCCGTGGTGGCGAGCCGCCGCGGCGCTGACGTGGGTGGCGACCCCCGCTCTGCTCGTGGGGATCTCCGAGGCCCGCGTGGGCGCCGTCCTGGCGCACGTCGCCCTGCCGTTCGCGGTGCGCGCCGTCGCCCACTCGGCCACGACCCGGTTCCGCAGGGTCGCCTGGTCCTGGTCGGGCGCCGCATCGCTGGCGCTGGTCCTCGTGACCGCGGGGGCTCCGGCGCTCCTCCTCCCGCTGGCCCTGACCCTGGTCCTCGTCTCGGTCCTGGCGTACCGCGCGGCGCCCGCCGTCGCGTCCCTGCCGTCCCTCGTGCTGGCCGCCCCCCTGCTCGTCGAGGCCCTGCGCCGTCCGGCCCTGCTCGTGGCGGACCCCGGCGTGCCGAGCCCCGGCACCGACGGACCGTGGGTGCTGCGCGGATGGGAGCCACTTCTCGGGTGGCCGGGCACCTCGGGCGGCCAGACCGGCGTCGTCGAGCGCGTGGGCGAGGCCCTGTCGTCGTCCGGGGACACGGCCTCCGGCGTCCTGAGCGCGCTCGGCCCGCTCGTGTGGGTCGCTGCCGGCGCTCCGCTGGTCCTTGCGGTCGTGGCACTTCCCCGTTCCGTCTCCGGAGGCGCCCGGGGGACGGCGGTCCGCAGCGGGCTGGGACTGACGGCCGTCGGCCTCGTGAGTGCGCTGGTCGCCTCCCGGGTCGAGGTCGGCCTCTCGACGGACGGAGCGGTGACCGCCTGGGCGGGCGCCGCCACCGGACTCGTCGTCCTCGGTCTGGTCGTCGCCGGTGTCGGGGGGACCGCAGGGGCCTCCCTGCCGCGGCCCGTCCTCCCGGAGGGGGCCCCCACCTGGCGCCGCCGCGGCCAGGCGGTGCTCACGTCGGGTGCGGCCCGTCACGCCGTCCGGGGGGTCGCCGTGCTCTGCGCTGCGGTGGTCGTGCTGCTGCCCGCCGCCGGCCTGGCGGCCTGGACCCTCTCGCGCGTCCCGGACCCGGCTCCCGGTCAGGCGGCTCCGGTCTCCGAGCCCTCGCTGCCGGCGGTGATCGCCGACGCAGCCGCCTCAAGGGACCAGGTGCGGACGCTGGCTCTCGCGCCCGTCGCATCGGGCGACCAGAGCGGGCCGGGCTCCCTGGCGTCCGGCATCCCCGACGTCCGCGCCGAGCTCCTGCGCGGCGACGGCCCGCGTCTGGACCGCGTCCCCGCCGCCCTGTCGCTGCGCGAGGCGTCCACCGGCCCCGGTCCCGCGCGGGAGGCCCTCGACCGCGCCGTCGGAGGCCTGCTGTCCGTCGACGCCAGGGCCCCTCGGGTACTGGGGCCGTTCGGCGTCGGCTTCGTCGTCCTCGTGACGCCGCCGGAGGGTTCCGACCCGGCGCTCGTGCAGGCGTCCGAGCGTGTCGCAGCACGGCTGGACGCCACGTCGGGGCTCACGAGCTCCGGTGCCGCGGGGCGCGTCCTGGCCTGGCGCGTCGAGGGCCTGACCGGGCAGGGGGCCACGGCCCCCGACCGTCCCGGCGCCGTCCGCGTCGTGACCGACGCGGGCTGGCAGGTGCTGCCCTCGACCGAGCGCGGGGTCGACACGCAGCTGGCCGCGGGGGAGCCCGACGTGGCCCGCACCGTCGTGCTGTCGGAGGCGTCCGACGGCGACTGGGTGGCCACCCTGGACGGCGTCCCGCTCGACCCGGTGACGGTCGGGGACTGGGCGCAGGGCTTCCTCGTCCCGCCGCAGGGAGGCCACCTCGTGGTCGAGCACCGCACCGTCAACGGCGCCACCTGGCACTGGGTGCTGCTCGTCGTCGTGGTCGTCGCCGTGCTCGTCGCCCTCCCGGTCCGGCGAGGCGCCCCGGTCCGGAGACTCCGATGACCCGGCGGGTCGGCCACGTCCTGGGAGCCCTGCTGGCGGTCGGCACCATCGCGCTCGTCGCCTCCGGTGCGGCCACCGACTGGGCCGCGCCGGTGTCCCTGACCCTGCCGGGGGCCTCCGAGCCGCACCGTGTGGGTCTCGGGCGCACGAACACGGTCCTGGTGTGCCCGGGCGCACCGGAGCTGGCGGAGGCCGGGAGCACCGACGAGGACTTCGAGAACGGCGGCGTCGAGACGCGGACGCGCGTGGACGCGACGTCGTCGACGCCCGACGCACGCCTGGTCGGCGCGGTCGTGTCGGCACCCGGACGGGACGGCACCGTCGTCGCGCCCGAGCAGATCGACGTCGTGGACGGCGAGGAGGTCCAGAGCCTCACGTCCTCGACGCCCGAGACGGCAACGGTTGTCGCCGTCCCCTCGGGCAACCTGGCGGCCGAGCTGTCGGCGCTGCGCACCTCCCTCACGGAGTCCGGTGACCTGAGAGGACTGGCAGCGTCGAGCTGCGTGACGCCGTCGCCGCGGTCCTACCTCGTCGGTGGTGGCGTCGAGCCGGGCCGCAGCGCGGTCGTGACCCTGTCCAACCCCGGCCGCACCACGGCCGTCGTGGACCTGCGGGTCCTGACGCCCGAGGGCCCGGTCGAACCCGCGTCCGCTCAGGACGTCGCCGTCGCGCCCGGCACAGTCCGCGAGCTGCTGCTGGAGGGGCTCGTCCCCGAGCAGGCGGTCCTCGCGGTCGAGGTGGTCGCCGACGGCGGCAGCGTCGCGGCGACGATGACCGACACCCAGCTCGACGGCGTGGTGCCGGCCGGGGTCGAGGTGGTGCCGGCCGTGCCGGCCCTGACCGAGGCCGTCATCCCCGGCATCCTCGCGGGCTCGGCGGAGGTGACGCTGCGGATCGCGGTACCCGGCAGCGAGCCGGCCGTCGTGGGATGGCAGGTCGAGGGCCCCGGCGGGCCCGTCGTCCCCGCCGGCGAGTCCGTGGCGTCCGTGCAGGGGGGCCAGGTGGTGGACGTCCCGATAGAGGGGCTCGGGCCGGGTCGCGTGAACCTGCGGGTCGAGGCGGACCAGCCGGTGGGGCTGTCGGTCGAGGTGGTGGCCGGTCCCTCGACGTCGCCGACCGACGCGACCGACACCGACGGGCAGGCCCGTGAGCGTGCGTATGCCGTCCCCGCCCCGGCGGTGACGGACACGGCCGTCCTCTCCGTCGCGAAGGAGCCCCTGCGGACCAACCTGGTGCTGTCCACCGCCGGCACCGACGCCCGGGTGACGCTGCGGCCGGTGGACGCTCGAGGGCGTGCCGGTGACCCGGTCGACGTCCCGGTGGAGCCCGGGGTCGCCGCGGTCGTGCCCTTCGACGTCCTCGAGGACGCGTCAGCGGTCAGGGTCGAGGTGGGACAGGGGGTCGTGCACGTCGCCCAGCTCGTCGCCGCGTCGGTGGAGGCCGACAGCCCCGAGGCCGGGCGGTCGCCCCTGTTCTCGATCGTGCCGGTGACGGTCCCCGAGAGCACCCAGCGGACGGTTCGCGTCGCCCGACCGGAACCCGGTCGCTGGCCCTGACCCCGCCGTGGCGCGGTGCCCCCAGGGCGCTGCCCGGCGCTCAGTCGTCGCGGAAGCCGGGGTCGAGCTCCTCCGGCGAGATCCCGAGCGCGTGGGCGACCTGCTCGACCAGCACGGTGCGCACGAGGTCCGGCAGGCTCGTCTCCGGTCCCGCCCGGAGCTCGACCGGCCGGCGGTAGACCACCACCCGGGCCGGTAGCGAGCGGTCGGCGGGGAAGTACCTGCCGAGCGGAACCTCTCCTGCCTCCCAGGGGGAGGGGTCGGCCGGCGGGACGTCCTCCACGGCGAACTCCACGTCCTCGAGTCGTGCACCCCAGCGGTCGCCCAGGCGCTCGACGACGTCGAGGACGTGCTCGTCGAAGCGCTCCGAACGGGTGCGCGCCGCAGGGACGGAGGGCGGGAGCAGCGGGCCGCGCAGGCCGCGACCCCGGCGGTCCCGGCGGCGCCGACGGGGTGCCGCGACCGATCGTCGGCCGGGGTCGGGTGCGGTCCAGGGCATCCGTCGAGCGTAGCCCCGGGCGGCGACACGGGCCCGGTCGCCGGTGGGGTCCGACGGGGTGTCGGGCCGGCGGGGTACGGTCCCGTCCGTGAGCGGAGCCAGGACCTCGGTGAGACGGTGCGGCCGGAGCGCGTGCACCCAGGCGGCCGTGGCCACCCTGACGTACGTCTACTCGGACTCCACGGCCGTCCTCGGCCCGCTCGCGGTCGCCGCCGAGCCCCACTGCTACGACCTGTGCGCCGTCCACTCCCAGCGTCTCACGGCCCCGCGCGGCTGGGAGGTCGTGAGGCTGGCCCCGCAGGTGGACGACCGGGGTCCGAGCGACGACGACCTGCTCGCGCTCGCCGACGCGGTCCGCGAGGCCGCACGGCCACGCACGGACGGCCCTGCGCCGGCGCAGGTCACGGCGCTCGAGGTCGGCCGTCGCGGCCACCTGCGCGTGCTGCGCGACCCCCAGCAGCTCGCCTGAAATCACGCACTGTCACCGAGCCGCCGCTCGGGGGCGTCGATTCGGGGCCCTGAGAGGCCCGATTCACTCACATGGCCCAACTCTTTTGGAGCCAACTCAAGGAATTTCGGACATTCACCGATGGTGTGGTCAGTCCTCCGCCCCGTACGCGGAGTGACACGAGCTCGAGTGGTCAACGGCCGAGAACACCGAGCAGGTCACCGCCATCCCCCCAGTGAAGTGGATCCGACATGCCTGCTGCCGTCTCGCACCGCCGCTCCCGCACCGCCGCCCCGGCCGCCCCCCTTGGCTCGCTGATCTCGCAGCGCCAGCAGCCCCACTGCTCCTCGTGCGGCTCGTCCCGCGTCACCCGCCTCGCCATGCACCTGACGGACGGAACGCCGGTCGTCTTCACCTCGTGCCACCGGTGCGAGGTCCGCTGCTGGGAGCACGACGGCACCCCCCTCGACGTGCAGGACGTGCTCGAGCACACCCGCAAGCCCGCCTGACCAGCGCACGACCCCCGGGCGGCTCTAGGCTGGCGCCCGTGCCCCCCACCCACGACCTGTCCGCCGTCGTCAAGGCGTACGACATCCGCGGGATCGTGCCGGACGAGTGGGGCCCCGCCGAGGCCCGTGCCCTCGGCGCCGCCGCCGTCGACGTGCTCCTGCCCACCGCGTCGCCGCCCGGCGCGAGCCGGAGCGCCGGCAGCCGCACCTTCGTCGTCGGGCACGACATGCGCCCCTCGTCCCCCGAGCTGGTCGACGCCTTCTCCGAGGGCGTGACGCTCCGGGGTGCCGACTGCATCGTCGTGGGGCTCTGCTCCACCGACGGGCTCTACTACGCGAGCGGCGTGCGGAACAGCCCGGGCGCGATGTTCACCGCGAGCCACAACCCCGCCCGCTACAACGGTGTGAAGCTCTGCCGCGCCGGCGCACGCGCCGTCGGGCAGACCACGGGGCTGGCCGAGATCCGCGACCTGGCCACCCGCTACCTGCGCGACGAGGTGCCCGTCGCCGAGCACCTGGGCCGACGGACCGGCGAGGACCTGCTGCGGGGGTACGCCGAGCACCTCCGTGGCCTGGTGGACCTGCGTGGCGGCCGTCCGCTGCGCGTCGTGGTCGACGCCGGCAACGGGATGGCGGGCCTGACCGCCCCGGCGGTGCTCGGGGGATCGGCCGGGCTCGACCCGCTGCCCCTGGACGTGGTCGACCTCTACTTCGAGCTGGACGGCACCTTCCCGAACCACGAGGCCAACCCCCTGGAGCCGGAGAACCTGCGCGACCTGCAGGCCGCCGTCGTCGCCCACGGCGCGGACCTCGGTCTGGCCTTCGACGGGGACGCCGACCGATGCTTCGTCGTGGACGAGCAGGGCGAGCCCGTCGACCCGAGCGCCGTCACCGCCCTGGTTGCCTTGCGGGAGATCGCGAAGGAGCAGGCGGCCGGCCGCGAGGCCACGGTCCTGCACAACCTCATCACCTCACGGGTGGTGCCCGAGCTGGTCTCGGGCGCGGGCGGTGTCGCGGTCCGCACGCGCGTCGGGCACTCCTTCATCAAGCACGAGATGGCGGCCACGGGAGCAGTGTTCGGCGGCGAGCACTCGGCCCACTACTACTTCCGCGAGTTCTGGGGGGCCGACACCGGCATGCTGGCCGCGCTGCACGTTCTCGCGGCCCTGCAGGAGCAGGACCAGCCGCTGTCGGCTCTCGTGGCCGCCTACCAGCGCTACCGCAGCAGCGGCGAGATCAACTCCCGCGTGGACGACGTGACGTCGACGGTGGCCCGAGTGCGTCACGAGTTCGCCGATCGCGGCGAGGTCGACGACCTCGACGGGATGACGGTCAGCAGCCAGGACGGGACGATGTGGTGGTTCAACCTCAGGGCCTCGAACACCGAGCCGCTGCTGCGGCTCAACGTCGAGGCCGCCGACGACGAGACGATGATGCGGGTGCGCGACGAGGTGCTCGCCCTGGTCCGGCAGGAGACGGCATGACGACACCGATCGAGCCCTGGCTGCGCGGGATCCTGCGCTGCCCCGCGTGCCGCAGCGAGCTGGAGGACGGCACCGGTCCGGACGGCGACCCCGAGCTCGTGTGCTCGGACGCCGACTGCGGGCTCGCCTACCGCGTCGACGACGGCGTCCCCGTCCTCCTCGCGGACCAGGCCCGGGCCGCCCAGGGCTGACCGGCGCGCCCACAGACCACCATCCCCGACGGAGCGGAGCACCCGTGCCCAGCCTCGACGAGAACCTGCTCGACGACCCCGATGCCCTCGCCGAGGCGGACCCCCGGGCGGTGCTCCGGTCGCTCGCGGGAGCCGGTGCCCAGGTGCGTCGCTCGGTCGAGATGAGCCGCGAGACGATCCCCCCGCACTGGGACCCGGTCGACCGCCCGCGGGCGGTCCTGGTCGCGGCTCGCGGAGGTGCGGCGGTGGTCGGGGACGCCCTGGCCGCGGTGGTGGGCAGCGCGGGACCCGTCCCCGTCGTCGCCCTGTCCGGGGGCAGCCTGCCAGCCTGGGTCGGGTCCCTCGACCTCGTCGTGGCGCTGTCGCTGTCGGGTCGGGCGGAGGGTGCGGTCGCCGTCGCGGCCGAGGCCGGTCGGCGCGGCGCGTCCCTGCTGACCGTGGGGGGCGGCGACTCCCCCCTCGAGCAGGTGTCGGCACGCTTCCGGGGCGCGCACGTCCGCCTGCCGGAGCCCCGGGTCGACGCCACGAGTGCGCCCACGTCCCGCACGGCGCTGTGGTCCCTGCTGACACCCACCCTGATGGCGTGCGCCCAGTGGGGCCTGCTGCCCCACGAGGCCACGGGCAGCGAGGAGGACCTCGCCGCCGTCGCGGACGCGCTCGACGCGGAGGCGGAGGCCTGCCGTCCCTCCTCGGAGTCGTTCGTGAACCCGGCGAAGGGCCTGGCGCTCGAGCTCGGGTCGACAGTCCCGGTGTTCCTGGGCGACAGCCCCCTCGCCACCGTCGCCGCCCGCCGGGGTGCGTCGGTGCTCGGGCGGACGGCGCGCGTACCGGCTGTGCACGGCGGGCTTCCCGACGACGCCGGGGACGTGGTGGCCCTCTTCGGGGGGCCCTTCGCGGCCAACGACGACGACGAGGTGTTCGCCGACCCCTTCCTTGACGGCCAGCCGGCGACCCGCCTGCGCCTGGTGCTGATGGAGACCGGCGACGGGATCGGCTTCTCCGCGGTGCACGAGCTCGCCCGCCGGAGCGGCGTGGCCTGCAGCGAGGTCCGCGCGCACCTGGAGTCCACCTCGTCCGACCCGCTCGACGTGGCCTCGTCGTCCGGTGTCGCCGAGAGCCCGCTGCAGCACTTCGCCCGCGTCGTGTCGCGCGTGGACTTCGCCGCCACCTACCTGGCGCTCGCGACCGGCATCGACCCGTCGCTGTCGCCGCACGTGGCGGAGCTGCGCGACTCGCTGCGTTGAGCCGGACCCCGTCAGCGGTCCCGCCCGGCGCGCCCTAGAGTGACGCGGTCCGGCGCCTCGCGTCCGGACGCACGTCGACAGGGCCGCAGACCACGCACGACACGCAGCAGGAGGACTGGATGGCATCCGGCGGGGGCACCAAGGCGATCGTGGCGGCGCTGCTCGCCAACACCGGCATCGCCGTCACCAAGTTCGTCGCGTGGCTGCTCACCCAGTCGTCGTCGATGCTCGCGGAGTCGATCCACTCCCTCGCGGACGCCGGCAACCAGGTGCTGCTGCTCGTGGGCGGGAAGCGGGCCAAGCGCCAGGCCACTCCCGAACACCCCTTCGGGTACGGCCGCGAGCGGTACGTCTACGCCTTCATCGTGTCGATCGTCCTCTTCACCCTGGGTGGCCTGTTCGCGCTGTACGAGGCGTGGCACAAGTGGGCGGACCCGCACCCGATCGAGGCCTGGCACTGGGTGCCGATCCTGGTCCTCGTCACGGCGATCGTGCTGGAGAGCTTCTCCTTCCGCACCGCGATCGTCGAGTCGAACCACGTCCGCGGGAAGCGGTCCTGGGTCGAGTTCGTCCGGACCGCCAAGGAGCCTGAGCTGCCCGTGATCCTGCTCGAGGACCTCGGGCGCGCTGGTCGGGCTGGTGTTCGCGCTCTTCGGGGTCGGGCTGACGCTGCTCACGGACGACGGCCGCTGGGACGCCGCAGGGACCGCGATGATCGGTCTGCTGCTGGTCACCATCGCGACCGTGCTGGCGATCGAGATGAAGTCGCTGCTGCTGGGGGAGGGCGCGACCCCCGAGCAGGTGCGGGCGATCACCGCGGCCGTCCCCGGCGAGGGCGTCGAGTCGGTGATCCACCTCAAGACGCTCCACCTCGGCCCGGAGGAGCTGCTGGTCGGCGCCAAGATCGCGATCTCGCCGTCGTCCACCGCAGCCGAGATCGCCGACGCGATCGACGCGGCCGAGCGTCGGATCCGGTCCGCCGTCCCGATCGCGCGCGTGATCTACCTGGAGCCGGACCTGCGCGAGCCCGCGTCGCCGGGGCAGGGCGACGACCCGGCGCGCGTCGGCCTGGAGGGCTGACCGCTCATCAGGGTGCCGCGCGGCTGTGCAGCACCCGGCCTCCTGCCACCACGAGGCGGCGCTCAGGGGTCCTGACCAGCGCGTCCATCGGGTTCAGGGCGTCGACGAGGACGACGTCCGCACGCGCGCCCGGCACGAGGTCGTGCACGTCACGGCCCACGAAGCGCCCGGCGTCCCGCGTCGCCAGCTCGACCACGCGGCGCAGGTCCTCGTCGGAGACCAGGCTCGACGCCCGCGCGTACTGCCAGGCGATGCCGAGGGTGTCTCCCGTCCCGTAGGGGCTCCACAGGTCGCGGATGCCGTCCGTACCCAGGGCGACGCCGACCCCGGCCCGGTCCAGCTCGTGCAGAGGGAGCTGGGGAAGCCGCAGCGGCGCGACCGTGGTCATGGTGATGCGCAGCTCGCCCATCGCCTGCAGCAGGTCCCGTCGGCGGGACACGTCGAGCTGCGCGACCGCGAACCCGTGGGCGATGTTCACCCTGCCGGCGAGACCGTGCCTGAGCGTGCGCTCGACGATCAGCTCGATCTGGAAGGCGCCGAGCTCGGCCGGGTCGTGCAGGTGGAGGTCGACCCCGCAGCCGTGGCGCTCGGCGATGTCGAAGAGCCCGTCCAGCTGTCCTACCGGGTCGCGGTCGATCGTCGCGGGGTCGAGTCCCCCGATGTGCTCGACGCCCGCAGCGGCCGCCCGGTCGAGGAGATCCAGCACCCCGGGGCGGCGCAGCACCCCGTCCTGCGGGAAGGCCACGATCTCGACGGTCAGCGCCCCGTCGAACGTGGCGACGGCCTCGCGCACCACCTCGATGCCCCGTAGCCCCAGGCCGAGGTCGACGTCGACGTGGGTGCGGATGGCCGTCGTCCCGTGGCGCACCATCTCGTCGAGCACGGCGCGGGTGATGTCGACGCCCGGGATCCCGAGGGCGTCCCGGCGTGCGCGCTCGTGCCGGATGCGGCCCTCCGTCCCCCCGTCCCCGCCGTAGGACTCCCAGGGCAGGCCCCACCAGGACTTGTCCACGTGGGCGTGGGCGTTGACGAGACCCGGGAGGGCGAGCAGCCCGCCTCCGTCGACACGGGCCTCGGAGCCGGGGGCGGTGCCGGCGGGCACGACGTCGGAGATCCGGTCGCCGTCCACGACGAGGTCGCTGGGCGCCCCGCCCCACGGACGGACATCGGCGATGACGAGGTCGGCGCACACGCGAGCGACCCTACGTGCAGCGGGTTCGCTGCAGGCGCACTGACCGGTTCCGGGTCGTGGTCGTCGACCACCGCTGTAGACTGGGGCCCGTACCGGCGTAGGTGATGCCGCTGGCCCAGAGGGGTCGCGCCGGGTCCATCGCAGGGAGCACGCTGGATCAGCGCGCCCCGACGCCCGATCGACCCCGACGGAAGGTACGTCATGACCCAGACCACGCAGAACCCCAGCGCGTCCACCGGCGGCGCTGCCGCCGACCACAAGGTGCGCGACCTGAACCTCGCCGAGGCCGGCCGCCACCAGATCCGCCTCGCCGAGCACGAGATGCCCGGCCTGATGACGCTGCGCGAGGAGTACGGCCCGAGCCAGCCCCTGACCGGCGCGCGGATCGCCGGCTCCCTGCACATGACCGTGCAGACCGCCGTGCTGATCGAGACCCTCACCGCCCTCGGCGCCCAGGTGCGCTGGGCGAGCTGCAACATCTACTCCACGCAGGACGAGGCCGCCGCGGCCGTCGTCGTCGGCCCGCACGGCACCCCCGACGCCCCCCAGGGGGTGCCGGTCTTCGCCTGGAAGGGCGAGACCCTCCCCGAGTACTGGTGGTGCACCGAGCAGATCCTCGCCTGGCCGGCGGACGAGAACGGTGCGACCGGGCCGAACATGATCCTGGACGACGGCGGCGACGCGACGATGCTGGTGCACAAGGGCGTCGAGTTCGAGGCCGCGGGCGTCGTCCCCTCGACCGAGGAGTCCGACTCCGAGGAGTACCGGGTCGTCCTCGACACCCTCCGCCGCACGCTGTCCGAGGACCCGCAGCGCTGGACGCGGGTGGCGAAGGGCATCAAGGGCGTCACCGAGGAGACCACCACCGGGGTGCACCGCCTGTACGAGATGCAGAAGGCCGGCGCCCTCATGTTCCCGGCGATCAACGTCAACGACTCGGTCACCAAGAGCAAGTTCGACAACAAGTACGGCTGTCGCCACTCGCTGATCGACGGCCTCAACCGTGCGACGGACGTGCTGATCGGTGGCAAGGTCGCCGTCGTCGCCGGCTACGGCGACGTGGGCAAGGGCTGCGCCGAGTCGCTGCGTGGCCAGGGTGCCCGCGTGATCGTCACCGAGATCGACCCGATCTGCGCCCTGCAGGCCGCGATGGACGGCTACCAGGTCGCGCGCATCGAGGACGTCGTCGCCGACGCCGACATCTTCATCACCTCGACCGGCTGCTACGACGTGCTGACCGCCGACCACATGGCGGCGATGAAGAACAAGGCGATCGTCGCCAACATCGGCCACTTCGACAACGAGATCGACATGGCCGGTCTGGCGCGGATCCCCGGCATCACCAAGACGGAGATCAAGCCGCAGGTGCACGAGTGGACGTTCACCGACGGCCACTCGATCATCGTCCTCAGCGAGGGCCGCCTGATGAACCTGGGCAACGCCACGGGCCACCCCAGCTTCGTGATGAGCAACTCGTTCTCGAACCAGACGATCGCCCAGGTCGAGCTGTTCACCAAGACCGGCGACTACGCGAACGAGGTCTACGTGCTGCCGAAGCACCTGGACGAGAAGGTGGCCCGGCTGCACCTCGACGCTCTCGGTGTGCGGCTCACCGAGCTGAACAAGGCGCAGGCCGAGTACCTCGGCGTCGACGTGGCCGGCCCCTACAAGCCGGAGCACTACCGGTACTGACGCGGTAACGATGCCCCGCGGGGTCTACCAGGCCGACGGCCGGTCCGAGGCGTTCTCCTGCGCGCCCGGGCCGGCCGGTTGGCGTTACGTGTCGTCCACGCTCGACCTGGCGTGCGACACCGCGTTCCGTCCGGTGCGCCTCGCGGTGACCGGCGCGAACGGCGCGTGGCTGCGCGGCGGCGGGCTGCGGCTCGACGACGGGTCGCCCGTGCTGGTGTGGGCCTCGTCCTCGGCCCCGGACGCCGAGCGCACCAGCCCGGTGGAGTCCCTCGTGCACCCGTCGCCGGGGGCCTGGGTCGCCCTGCTGCGAGCCGTGGGCGGCCCCGGGCACGAACCGCTGGAGGCGCAGGTCGCGGTGCTCGACGTGTCGTCCGACGCCCTCGGTGCGCTCGTGGGGCGCCGGGTGCTGCGCCGGGTGGACGTCACGACCTACGAGGCGCCGGCCGGTGAGCTGCTGGCCGAGCGCTGGCTCGTCGACGACCCCGACACCGGCCAGCGCCGCGAGGTCCACCTGGCAGGCGACGTGATGCTGTCGGCGTCCGGCGGCGACCAGCCCGAGGTCGAGCTGGCCGAGCTGGAGGGCCCTCCGTCCGTCCTCTGACGTCTAGCGCGGTGCTGGCCGGTAGGTGCAGACCAGCACGCCCGTGCTCGCGGTGGTCACCGACACGAGCTCGAGGGCGCGTCGGGTGCCCTCGACGGGGAAGATGCCCTTCCCGCCGCCGAGCAGCACGGGCTCGATCATCAGCCGGTACTCGTCCACCAGGTCGTGCTCGACGAGCTGGGCTGCGAGGCAGGCGCTTCCCCAGACCTGGAGACCACCCCCGTCCCTGTCCCGGAGGTCGCGCACGGCGCCGATGGCGTCGTCGGGATCCAGCAGCGTCGAGCCGGTCCAGGTCAGGTCGTCCTGGGTGAGCGTCCGCGATGCCACGTACTTGGGCAGCGAGTTCATGCGGTCGGCGAAGGGGTCGCCGGACCGCTCCGGCCAGGCGGCGGCCATCGCCTGCCACGTGCGACGGCCGAACAGGAGGGCGTCGGTGCGTCCCATCACGTCGTCGATCGCCGGGCCCATGGAGTCCGGGTCGAAGTACGGCATGGACCAGCCGCCGTGGGCGAAGCCGCCGTCGGTGTCCTCCTCTGGTCCGCCCGGGGCCTGCACGACGCCGTCCAGGCTGATGAAGTCGCTCAGGATGATCTGCATGGCCTGCTCCTCGACGTGGGGTGGTGCGTGGGCTCGGGGGGTTGACCGGGGGCGCCGCCCGAACTCATCGGTCGCGACGCCGTCAGTCGGACAGGCCGCTCGGCAGCCGGTGCAGGACCGTCTCCCGACGTGTCGCCGCCGCGCGCTCGCGGTTCAGCCGGGCCAGCTCGCGATCGCGCCGCTCCGCCAGGACGGCGGCCATGAAGCGCTCGGGGTGCGTCCCTGCGGGCGGGAGCGGAGCCACCCACTGGAGGGTCTCGGCAGCGAGGGACGTGCCCAACCGCTCACGCGACCCCTCGTGCAGCTTGTCGCACTGGGAGAGGAACTGCCGCAACGACATCGCGAGCCCGTCGGGAAGACGGCCGATGTCGGCGGACCGTGCCCAGCGGGCCAGCTCGTGCGGCATCTGCACCCGGAGGTCGACGAGACCGAGACTCCGCTCCCGGACGACGTACGTCCCGGCCAGCATGTCGCCGAGGCGCTTCCCCCTCTCGTTCGTCAGGCTGGAGATCAGGGCGACGCTGCCGAAGGTCAGCCACAGCTCGCCCACCCCGGTGAGCGCGCGGATCAGCGCCTGGCGGAACCGCACCGGCCCCCCGTCGTCACGCACGACCCGGATGCCGAGGGCGAGCTTTCCCAGTGATCGTCCGCGTGTCAGGGTCTCGACCGTGGTCGGCACGGCGACCATCGCGGACACCTGGATGACGATGGCGAGAGCGTCGGCGAGGGCGAAGTCGCCGCTCAGCACGCTCGAGTCCGCGATCCCGGCCAGCAGGACGAAGAGCAGCAGCAGGACGGCCGCGGCGACGACCAGGTCGATGAGGATCGCTCCCACGCGCGTGGCGAAGGACGTCGGGTGCAGGTCGAGCAGGACGGCCTCGCCCGTGACGAGATCGGTGTCGGGCGTGGGCGTCTGCGTCCCCGGGGTCGTGCTCACGACGCCAGGCTAGTGTGACGACCCTGGGGGTGAGGATGGATCTCGAGGCGTTCGTCACGGTCCACGCGGACGAGTGGGCCGAGCTGGAGGCGCTGGTGCGGAAGCGCCGGCTCACGGGGGCGGAGACCGACCGGCTGGTGACGCTGTACCAGCGCACGGCCACGCACCTGTCCGCGGTGCGGTCGGGGGCGCCGGACATGGCTCTGGTCGGACGCCTCTCGTCGTTGGTCGCGCGCGCCCGCGCCCGGTTGACCGGCAGCTCCGAGTCCGCCTGGAGGGACCTGGCCCGCTACGCCGTGGTGTCCTTCCCTGCCGCGCTGTACCGGATCCGGTGGTGGAGCCTGGCGGTCACGGCCGCCTGCCTGGTCGTGGCCCTCCTGTCCGGCTGGTGGGTGGTCGCCAACCCGGAGGTGCAGGCCGCGCTGCTGACGGAGGAGGAGACCCGTCAGCTCGTCGACGAGGACTTCGAGAACTACTACTCCGAGAACCCCGCGGCGTCCTTCGGGTTCCGCGTGTGGACGAACAACGCCTGGATCGCCGCCCAGTGCGTCGCGCTCGGGATCACGGGCGTCTACCCCGCATACATCCTGTACCAGAACGCGTTCAGCGTCGGCCTGGTCGGCGGCGTGATGGTGGCCAACGGTGCCGGCGACAAGTTCTTCGGACTGATCCTGCCCCACGGCCTGCTCGAGCTGACCGCGGTCTTCGTCGCCGGCGCCGCCGGCCTGAGGCTCTTCTGGGCGTGGGTGTCGCCGGGAGCCCGTCCGCGCACGCAGGCGCTCGCCGAGGAGGGGCGCGCGCTGTTCACGGTCGCCGGCGGGCTCGTGGTCGTGCTGCTCGTGTCGGGTGTGATCGAGGCCTTCGTGACACCGAGTCCGCTGCCCACGTGGGCCCGCATCGCGATCGGGGTCCTGGCCCTCGGCGCCTTCCTGGCGTACGCCCAGGTCCTCGGGCGGCGTGCCGTCCGCGCGGGCGAGACCGGCGACATGGCCACCGAGCTGGTCGGGGAGTACCGGCCCGTCGCCGGCTGACTCCTCGCCTCCTGCTTTCGCAAGGGGGGCGGGTGTCGGAGGGGCTCGGCGTCAGAGGCGCCCGGCGGCCTTGAGGGCGAGGTAGGCGTCGGCCAGGCGTGGCGGGAGGTCCTCGGGGGAGGCGTCGACGACGTGGGCGCCCGCGCGCTCGAGGGCGGCGATGGCGGCGTCCCGGTCGAGCTCGCCGCGCACGGCGGCGGCTGCGTCGTAGACGGCGACCGCGTCGCCACGACGCCCCGCCATCTCGTGGATCGTGGGGTCCGCGACCGAGGCGACCACGACGGTGTGACGCGACGTCAGCTGGGAGATGACTGGCAGGAGGCCCTCCTCGACGGCCGACGCCTCGGTCGCGGTCAGCAGCACGACCAGCGCGTGCTGGGACGTGCGGGCGCGTACCTCGCTGACGATCGTCGGCCAGTCGGCTTCCAGGAGAACGGGATCCAGGGGCGCCATCGCCTCGACGAGTGCCGGGAGAAGCGCGGTCCCGGTCGCTCCCACCACGCGGGCACGCACCTGGCGGTCCACCGCGACCAGGTCGACGCGGTCACCGGCGCGCGACGCGAGGGCGGCGAGCAGGAGCGCCGCGTCCATCGCGGCGTCGAGCCGCGGACCGTCGCCCACGCGGGCGGCGCTGGTGCGGGACGTGTCGAGCACGACCAGGACCCGCCGGTCACGCTCCGGTCGCCACGTGCGCACCACGACCTGCTGGCGCCGGGCGCTCGCCCGCCAGTCGATCGAGCGCACGTCGTCGCCGTCCACGTAGTCACGCAGCGAGTCGAACTCGGTGCCCTGCCCGCGCACCATCACGGCGGCCCGCCCGTCGAGCTCACGCAGGCGGGCCAGCTTGCTCGGCAGGTGCTTGCGGGACGTGAAGGGCGGCAGCACGCGCAGTCGTCCGGGCAGGTGGTGCGACACCTGGCGGGCGGCCAGCCGGAGGGGGCCGTACGAGCGGAGTGTCACGCGGTCGGCGAGCCGGTCACCCCGGCGCGTGGGCGCGACCGGCGTCGGGAACCGGCGTCGCTCGCCCGGCGGGAGGTCGACCGCGTGCCGGGTCACCTGGGCACCGGCGGACGGTTGCCACGCGTCGCGGGCGACGCCCCGGATCCTGCGCCTGCCGGTGTTGGCGACCGTCAGCACGCTCGTGGCTCGCTCGCCGAGCCGCAGGCTCCCCGGCACCTGCCGGTCCAGCTGCACCGCCCGCGGCGACCCGGCCAGGAGGACGTCGAGGGCGAGCAGGGCGAACCAGCCCCCGGCCCAGGCGACGAGCGTCCAGGGCGACGGGGACAGCACGGCCACCGGCACGCCGAGGAGCGCGAGCGCCACGGCCCAGCCGCTGATCGCCATCGCCGGCCCGTCCTCAGCGGGGGACGGGGACGTGGGCGAGCACGCTGTCCAGCACCGAGTCGACGCTGACGCCCTCGAGCTCCGACTCCGGACGCAGCTGTACGCGATGCCGCAGCGTGGGCCGGGCCAGCGCCTTGACGTCGTCGGGCGTGACGTAGTCGCGACCCGACAGCCACGCCCAGGCGCGGGCGGTGGCGAGCAGGCCCGTCGAGCCGCGAGGAGAGGCACCCAGGCCCAGGGAGGGCGAGACGCGCGTCGCCCGGCAGATGTCCACGACGTACCCGAGCACCTCCGGCGCCACCTGCACGTCCCGGACGGCTGCGGCACCGGCGGCGAGGTCGGCCGGCCCGGCGACCGGTCGCACCCCGGCGGCGGCGAGGTCGCGCGGGTCGAAGCCCCGCGAGTGCCGGGTGAGCACCTCGACCTCGGTGCCGCGGTCGGGCAGCGGCATCGTCAGCTTGAGCAGGAACCGGTCCAGCTGGGCCTCGGGCAGCGGGTAGGTCCCCTCGTACTCGACGGGGTTCTGGGTCGCGCAGACCACGAACGGGTCGGGCAGCGGGCGCGGCACGCCGTCGACGCTGACCTGACGCTCCTCCATCGCCTCCAGCAGCGACGCCTGCGTCTTCGGCGGCGTGCGGTTGATCTCGTCCGCGAGCAGGAGGTTCGTGAAGACCGGTCCCTCCCGGAACGAGAACTCCGCCGTCCGGGCGTCGTAGACCAGCGAGCCGGTCACGTCCCCGGGCATGAGGTCGGGCGTGAACTGGATCCGGCTGTGGTCGAGGTGCAGGGCCGCCGACAGCGCGCGGACGAGCAGCGTCTTCGCCACCCCCGGAACGCCTTCCAGGAGAACGTGCCCCCTGCAGAGGAGGGCGATCACCATCCCGGTGACGACCGAGTCCTGGCCGACGACGGCCTTCGCGACCTCGGTGCGGACGGCGTGCAGCGCCGCCCGGGGGTCCGAGGCAGGCTCGCCGACGTCGTCCCGGGTCACGTCGGGCGCGGCGGGGGCGTCGGTGGGTGGTGGGTACGAGGCGTCGGTCACGACGGGTCGGGCCTTCCTGGTGGGCGGTCCGTGGGCGTACGCACGGGGGTCGGTGAGGTCGGACGGCCGAGGCCGTCAGCGAGGGCGTCGAGGGCGTCCGCCAGGGAGGTCAGCTCCGCGTCGGTACGCGGCGGCGGGCCGAACAGCAGGTCGTGGACGCGTGCGGCGGGCACCCCGGTCGCCGCCGACGTCGAGGAGACGACGGCTGCGGGACCGGCGGACGACCCCAGTCCCAGCCTGCCCGTCACCCGGACCACGGCGCGCGCCCGCAGCACCGTCGCGGCGCGGTCGCGCGCGCCGGCGCGGCGGTACAGGGCCGCGCGGCCCTGGGTGGTCTCGGCGGAGCGGACGACGACCGGGAGGGGCTCGGGCACGAGCCGACCCAGACGCCGCCCTCGCCACCACATCGCTGCCAGCACCACGAGGAACAGCTGGAGGAGGACCAGGGACACCCACGGCGGCAGCAGGTCGGTGGCGTCCAGGCGGGGGCCGTCGAGCAGGGCCGGGTCCGTCGGGTCGACCAGCCACCACACCAGGTCGTCGGTGGAGCCGAGCGTCCAGAGCGCCAGCGCCGCGTACCCCTGCTCGTCGGCGTGCCCGTTGGTCAGCGGATCCCGGGACCCGAGCACCACCACCTGCCCGCCGGGGTGCTCCCAGACGGCCACGGCACCGCCGGTGACGTCGGGGTCGTCCGGTCCGGCGCCGACCAGGGTCTGCGCGTAGCAGAGGCTCACGTTGCCGGCCTCCGCCGACGTGTCGGCGTAGAGGACGGCGTCGACCGTCAGCGGCCCGGCGGCCCGGGCCGCGGGGACGTCGCACGAGGGGTCGGCCCGGTCGGAGGTGTCATTGGTGCCGAGGACCTCGAGGGGGACCCCGATGCCGTCCAGGGTGACCTGGTCGGGTCGCACCAGCACGACCGTTCCCGCGTACTCCTCGAGTTCCTCGAGCACGGTCGGCGTGAGCAGCCCGTCACCGACGACCAGCAGGGTGCTGTCCGGGCCGGCGAGGTCGCGCGCCGTCGCCGCCCGTCCGACGGAGGTGACCTCCACGCCCTGCCGCTCGAGCACCTGCGCCGTCGCGCGCGAGCCGTCGGGGGCGACCGAGTCGGGGTCCAGGACGCCGACGGCGATCCCCGGCCGCACCAGGACCGTGACGACGACGACGAGCACGACACCGGCTCCGGCGGCGAGCCGGACCCGCCACCGGCGCCAGCGCGAGCGCGCTGCGGCGGTGGCGCTCGCATCGACGGTCATCGCGGGACCACCAGCTGCGCCGCGGAGCCGACGGAGCCCGCGGCGCCCGCGGCAGCCAGGGCCGGCGGCCTGGCGGCCTGGACCGCTCGGTCGAGGTCGACCAGCGTCTGGTGCTGCCGGGCGTCCGCGTCGCGGCCTCCGTAGGAGACGTCGTCGAAGGTGCGGGCCGCCGACCGGAGCGCCTCGACCAGCGTCGGTAGCGCCAGACCGGCCTCGTGGACGGACTCGTCCGCGGTGCGGCCCGGTCGCTCGTCCAGGACGGCCCGCTCCTCGAGGGCGCGGACGATCGCCCGGAAGCGCTCGCGCACGGCGTCCTCCCACCGCTGCTCCGCGGCGAGACGGTCTGCACGCGTGCGGTGCTCCGTAGCGCTGAGGACGACGGTGTCGTCGAACACGGCGCCGTCCCGGGCTCGACGGCCGCCGAGTCGCACCGGGCCGACGGACCGCAGCACCACCGCCAGCACGACGACGACGAGGAGTGTGACGAGGGTCAGCGCCAGGGCGTCACCCGCTGCCGGCACCGACTGCCGGGTGAGCAGGTCGACCAGCCACTCGACGGCGCGGTCCAGGAGGCTCGGACGCGCCGCGGCGTACTCCGGCCGCGAGAGCTCCTCGACGAGCCACCGGCGTGCCTCCTCCTCGGTCGGCTCGAGCGGCACGGCTCAGCGACGGGCCGCGCGGGCGAGCTCGACGTCGAGCCCCTCGCGCCGCATCCGCAGGTCGATGTAGAGCAGGGACGTCACTCCCGCCCAGAAGGGGAAGACGATGGTGGACGCCACGATGCTCGAGACGCCCGTGATGACGAGCTGCACCGGGGCGAAGCCCGCTGTCGCGAGGGGGTCGTCGGAGTTCGCCGCGCCGTAGAACGAGCTCACCAGGAACCCCGGGACGGTCAGGGCCGTGTTCGCCACCCCGACGATCAGCCCCGCGAGCAGCAGGATCCCCAGGCAGCGCCAGACGCTTCCGCGCGTCAGCGTCCACCCTCGGCGGATCGCCGCCAGGACGCCGATCCGCTCCAGCACGAGCGCCGGGGCGGCCAGCGAGAGCCGGGCGAAGAGGTAGAGGAGTGCTGCGATCCACGCGAACAGGCCCAGGACCAGCACCACGACCCCGACGGCACCCACGGCGGCCGTGAGGACGACGCCGGGCACGAACACCAGGATCGAGAACACGGCGTACGCGATCACGAAGAGCACGACCAGTCCGGCCAGGGGCAGCATGCGCGGCGCCGCGGCACGCCACACGTCGCCGAACGTCGGGCGGTGACCGAGCACGGCCTGGCTCACCGCGGTCACGAGGATGCCGGTCAGCAGGCTGATGCCGACGAGGTTCAGCACCAGCGCGAGGAGGGCGAAGACCCCGAGCGACCCCGCCCCGGCGAGGAGGTCGCTGTCGCTCGGCACGTAGGTCGGGTCCATGGTCGCCAGCAGCGCGAGGTTCTCCGCGAGGACGACCTGCACGAGCGTCTCCAGCAGCGTGATCACGGTCAGCACCAGCGCGGCAGAGCCCATCATCGCCGCGGGGTTCCGGCGCATCGCCTGGAAGGCGCCGTCGTAGATCTCGCCGAGGGTCAGCGGTCTCAGCGGGACGACACCAGGCTTCGCGGCCATCGGGGGCATGGCGGGACCCGGCTGCTGACCGCCCCAGCCCGGGCCCGCCCCCCACGTCTGGGGTCCCCAGCCGGGCTGTCCGCTGGTTGGCTGCTGTGGCTGCAACGGCTTCGCGGCGGGCGGCTCCTGCCAGCCCGGAGGCGGCGCGCCCCAGCCCTGCGCCGGCGGACCGGGCGCGTCAGGCGGCGGGAAGGCCCTCTGGTCGCTCATCATCCGCCGTCCTTCCCCCCGTGCTCGTGCACTGCCCCCGCACCGTCCCTCCTATCCTTCCACGCGCGGACCCACCCACGACGGAGGATGCCCGCAGCCGCGGTCACGGGATGAGACGATGACCGGACGCGTGCCCGACGGAGAGGAACAGAACCAGATGAGGGGCCGGATCCTGGTCGTCGACGACGACACCGCGTTGTCGGAGATGATCGGGATCGTGCTGCGCGGCGAGGGCTTCGAGCCCTTCTTCTGCGCGGACGGCGACGGTGCGCTCGCCGCCTTCCGGGCGTCGCGGCCCGACCTGGTCCTGCTCGACCTGATGCTCCCCGGCAAGGACGGCATCGAGGTGTGCCGCCAGATCCGTGCCGAGTCGGGTGTCCCCATCGTGATGCTCACCGCGAAGAGCGACACCGTCGACATCGTCCTCGGCCTGGAGTCGGGGGCTGACGACTACGTGCCCAAGCCCTTCAAGCCGAAGGAGCTCGTGGCGCGGGTGCGCGCCCGGATGCGGCGGACGGACCAGCCGGTCCTGGAGTCGCTCACCATCGGTGACCTGAGCATCGACGTCGCCGGCCACACCGTGCGGCGCGGCGAGGAGCAGATCCTGCTGACCCCGCTGGAGTTCGACCTGCTTGTCGCGCTCGCCCGCAAGCCGTGGCAGGTCTTCACGCGCGAGGTGCTGCTGGAGCAGGTGTGGGGGTACCGGCACGCGGCGGACACGCGGCTGGTGAACGTGCACGTCCAGCGTCTGCAGGTCGAAGATCGAGATCGACCCCGAGCACCCCGAGGTCGTCCTGACCGTGCGGGGTGTCGGGTACAAGGCTGGTCCGGCCTGAGGTGCCCGCGCGGCCGGTGACCCCGAGGCCGAGCGACAGCGCGTCCGGTCTGCAGGCGGGCGGCCTGCCGGCCACACGTCGTGTGCGTCGCCTCCGCCGGCGGCTCGTCAGGCGCTCGCGGACGCTTGCCGCGCAGGTGCGTCGTCGCGCCCGTCCCCTCGCCCGAACCGTCGCCACCGACCTCGCGCGCGCCGGGTCGGCCGCGGTGCACCTGTGGCGCCGGTCCCTCCAGCTGCAGGTCGTGACGGCGACGATGGTGCTCGGGGTGGTCGGGACGACCGTGGTGGCCGCGTTCCTGGCCGGACAGGTCAGCGACCGGCTCCTCGAGGCGCGGCGGGCGCAGGCCTTCAGCGACTCGGCCCGGGCCAGCGAGGAG
Organism: uncultured Actinomycetota bacterium; assembly: GCA_963845675.1. GTDB lineage: Bacteria > Actinomycetota > Actinomycetes > Actinomycetales > CAWJMD01 > CAWJMD01. The sequence goes on from CAWJSX010000003.1 coordinate 55,780, forward strand.
TTCCAGGCCCTGCTCGACGGCAGCGACGCCACGACGGAGGCGAAGGTCGAGGCCACCGTCCGCCGCGGCCTCGACGTCGTGGCCAGCACGGGCGGCGACTCCGCCGTGGGGGTGCTGCTGCTGCGTCAGCCGGACGCACCGACCACCCAGGTGCTGCCGGGCTTCGTCGTCGGACAGGTCCGTCCCTCGATCGTCCCCGGTCGGTTGCGCGACGCGGTGCAGACCGCGAGGGCGCAGCAGTCCGCCTCCGTGGAGCTGACCGGGATCGACGGCGGTGGCCGGTCCCAGCCGGGACTCGTCGTGGGCCAGCAGGTCGACGTCCCGCAGGCCGGCGGGTACGAGCTCTACTTCGTGGTCACCCTGCAGCGGGAGCAGGAGACGCTCGACTCGGTGCAACGCGTCCTGTCGCTCGGGATGGGGTCCCTGGTGCTGCTGCTCGGCGCGATCGCGTTCGTGGTCACCCGTCAGGTGGTGACCCCCGTGCGCCAGGCCGCCTCCGTCGCCGTCCGGCTGGCCGACGGCCGGCTGGACGAGCGGATGACCGAGCGCGGTGAGGACGACCTGGCTCGCCTGGCGCGGTCGTTCAACGAGATGGCGGCCAGCCTGCAGGACCAGATCGAGCAGATGGAGGAGCTGTCGCGGCTGCAGCGACGGTTCGTCTCGGACGTCTCCCACGAGCTGCGTACGCCGCTGACCACGATCCGCATGGCGGGTGAGGTCCTGCACGACGCGCGAGGCACGTTCGAGCCGGCGGTCGCGAGGTCGACCGAGCTGCTCTCGACCCAGCTGGACCGCTTCGAGGAGCTCCTCGCCGACCTGCTCGAGATCAGCCGCTTCGACGCCGGTGCGGCGGCGCTCGAGGCCGAGCCGGTCGACGTCGCGTCCGTGGTGCAGCGCGTCGTCGAGCTCGCGGGACCCCTTGCCGACCGGAGGGGCAGCGAGCTCCGCACGCACATGCCCGACGCCCCGACGATGGCCGAGGTCGACGCGCGCCGTGTGGAGCGGATCGTCCGCAACCTCGTCATCAACGCCATCGAGCACGGGGAGGGGCGCCCCGTCGACGTGTGGCTGGCCGCCGGTGCCGAGAACGTCGCGGTCCTCGTCCGCGACCGTGGAGTCGGCCTGCGGCCGTCCGACACCCAGCGGGTGTTCGACCGGTTCTGGCGGGCCGACCCCGCGAGGGCGCGCTCGACCGGGGGGACGGGGCTGGGCCTGTCGATCGCGCTCGAGGACGCGCACCTGCACGGCGGCCGACTCGAGGCGTGGGGGGAGGTCGGACGGGGTGCCGCCTTCCGGCTGACGCTGCCGCGCCGCGCCGGTGCAACGGCCGACTCGTCCCCCCTGCCGCTCGGGCCGGAGGGTGCCGGCGAGCCGGGCGCACCGCTCGTCACGGTCTCCCAGCGTGCCGTGCCGGAAGGCGGTTCGACCGCTCCCCACGTGCTGCCCCACGGGCTCGACCGTCGGTCGCGTCCCCGTGAGTCGGAGGGCTCGCGTGACTGAGATCGGTTCCGTTACAGGGCTCGTCGCTCGACGGGGCCACAACGTGCTGCGCCTGGTCGCGTCCCTGCTGGCCGTGCTGGTGGTCGTGTCCGGGTGCGCGACCATCCCGACCGAGGGTGAGGTCGTGGCCGGTCGGCAGCTCGGCGGGGCGTTCGGCAGCGACGTGCGCGAGCTGATCAGCGGTCCCACGTCCGGTCAGACGCCGGCCGGCATCGTCGCCGGCTTCCTCGTGGCCGCGCAGGGCGCGCCCGACGACTACGAGGTCGCCCGCACCTTCCTGACCCCGGGAGCCGCGAGCACCTGGCGACCCGCCGACGAGACCGTCGTCTACCGCGGGGGCACCCCGTCGGTGACCGTCCTGGAGGGCGGGGTCGAGCTGCCCGACGGGGGCGACGAGGTGAGTGGCGAGGTCGTGGCCGCGCGGCTGTCGGTCGAGGTGCTCGCGGTCGTCGACGAGCGCGGACGCTACCGGCAGCAGCCGCCGGGGACGACCCGCGAGCTCGAGATCGTCGTGCAGCGTGACGCAGGTGAGTGGCGGATCTCGGCGCTCGATGACGTGGCGCTCCTGTCGGAGAGCGACTTCGCCGCCGGGTTCCGCAACTTCCCGGTGTTCTTCCTCGACCCCACCAGGACGTTCCTCGTGCCGGAGGTCCGCTGGTTCCCGAACGGGCGCTCCACGGCGACGCGTCTGGTCGGCGAGCTCCTCGCCGGGCCGTCCGAGTGGCTCGCACCGGCGGTCCTGACCGCCTTCCCGCCCGGCACTGCCCTGGCGCCACCGGCCGCCGTGGTCGTCCAGGAACGGGCGGGCGTCGTCGACCTCACCGCGGACGCGCTCCAGGCCGAGGACGCGGACCGCACCCTGATGCGGGCGCAGCTCGTGGCCACCCTCCAACCCGTGCTCGGGGTCAACCGCGTCCAGATCAGGGTCGACGGCGGCGATCTCGACGACCCGCAGTCCGTCGCGCTGCCGACTCAGGACCCCGAGGTCGCAGGCCCGGCCGTGCTGGTCGCCGGCGACGCGCTCGTGCACCTGGAGAACAACCGGACACTGGCACCGGTCGCCGACCTCCCGGACCTGTCGGGTCTGGACGTCTCCCACCCGGGCGTGGGGACGGTGGGTGGGCCGTACGCGGTGCTGACCTCGGAACGCAGCGAGCTGCGACTCCTCGAGGTCGGCGCCACCGAGGTCCCTGCGCCCGTGCTGGTCGGCCCGGACCTGACCGCGCCCTCGGTGGACTGGCGTGGCTGGGCCTGGGCCACCGCCCGACTCAGCACCGGGACCGTGACCGCGGCGACGGTCGACGGGAGCGTGCGCGAGGTCGAGGCGGCCTGGCTCGCAGGTCGTCAGGTGACGTCGCTACGGCTGGCGCGGGACGGCGCGCGGGTGGTCGTCGCCTCCACCGACGACTCCGGTGCAGGGCACCTCGACCTCGCCGCCGTCGTCCGCGACGGCAACGGCGCGCCGGAGCGGCTGGTCCGGCAGGAGCCACAGGCTCAGGCGGTCGACCTCACGGGTGTGTCGGAGGTCGCGTGGGTCGACCACGTCCAGGTGGTGGTGCTGGGACGCACCGCGGACCAGCCGGACCCGCGCATCCGGGTCCTGACGCTGTCCGGGCCCGCATCGCCGCCTTTCAGCCCCCTGCCGCAGGTCACGTCGGTCGCGGCGGCCAAGGGGGAGCGCAGCGTGCTCGCCGGCACGCGCGACGGAGGGCTCTACGCGCTGGCCGGCGCCGCCTGGGTCCAGATCCCCGACGCGCAGGGCGCGCACGACCCCGCCTTCCCCGGCTGACTGACGCCGGCAGGGACCAGGGTCGCCGTCCACAGGTCGACCGTGGCTCGCGGTGTCCACAGCACGACGGCTCGACGGCCAGCCCGGGGCGCCTCCGGGACACCGTGGCCGCGTGCACACCGCCCGTCACCGGGCCGCCGCCGTGGGGTGGGCCCGGGCCCGCACCGAGCTGGCCCGTCTCGTGCTGCCGGTCGACTGCGCGGGCTGCGGGCTGCCGGACACCGACCTGTGCCGGCCCTGCCTGCGGGATCTCACGGGGCCTCCCGGCCCGGTGGAGCAGCTGGTGGGCGCGGAGCCCCGCGAGTGGGCGGCGCTGCGCGTTCCCCTGCACGCGGTGACGGAGTTCGCAGCGGGCCCACGTCGGTCGCTGGTGGCATGGAAGGACGGGGGACGGGGGACCTCACACCGGTCGTGGCAGCGGCCCTCGCCCGCGTGCTGGGCTCCCTGCTGTGCGGGACGCCGCCTCGCACCGTGGTGGTGCTGGCGGTGCCGTCGGCGGGAGCAGCGGTCCGCCGTCGCGGGGCGGACGTGGTCCGGGACGCGACGGCCCTCGCCGTCCGCCGGCTCGCTGACCGCTCGGCCGGCCATCGGCTCGAGACGCGCCGCCTGCTGCGACACGCCGGTGGAGGGGTCGACCAGTCGGTGGTCGGTGCCGGCGGGCGCGCCGCCAACGTGGCGGGCAGGCTGAGGTGCGTGGGTGACCTGCGGGGTCGGGAGGTCGTGCTCGTCGACGACGTCGTCACGACCGGCGCGACGCTGGCGGAGGCGGCCCGCGTCGTGTCGTCGGCCGGTGCCGTGGTGAGCGGTGCCGCGGTCGTCGCGGCGACGCGTCGCCGCGATCTGCGACCGGGACTCCCAGAGGGTCGGTGGGTGGTCTAACGTCAGGGGATGGCTGCACCCACCGGGACGAGCCGACCCCCTGCGCGGGAGCGCACGGACGAGGGTCGAGGCCACCGGTGTGGAGCCCGATGCGAGCGGGGGTGGTGCTGAGGACACAGACGCCGGGTCATCCGGCCCGGCCGGCACGCATTCGGCGACGAGAGGACACCCGAAGTGGAGATCGTGGTCACCGCCCGGCACGTGGAGATCCCTGACCGGTTCCGTCGACACCTGGAGGAGAAGCTCGCCAAGGTCGAGCAGCTCAGTCCACGCGTACAGCGCATCGACGTCGAGCTGAGTCACGAGACCAACCCCCGCCAGTCCGACTTCTCCGAGAGGGTCGAGCTGACGGTGCGGGCCAAGGGCCCGGTGATCCGCGCAGAGGCAAGTGCCGACGACCCGTACGCCGCACTGGACCTGGCGCAGGAGAAGTTGCTGGAGCGGCTTCGCCGGGCGCGGGACCGGCGCAAGGTCCACCACGGCCGGCACAATCCGACCTCGGTCCACGAGGCGCTCGCCGGCCTGCCGGTCGAACCGCCCTCGGTCAACGGCAACGCACCGGCTGCCGACGCCGACACCGACGAGCACCGACGAGGCGGGGGCCTCGCCGATCGTGATCCGCGAGAAGACCCACCAGGCGACGCCGATGAGCGTCGACGAGGCGCTCAGCCAGATGGAGCTCGTCGGTCACGACTTCTACCTGTTCACCTGCGCGGAGACCGGACTGCCGAGCGTCGTGTACCGACGCAGCGGCTGGTCGTACGGCGTCCTGCGCCTCGAGGCCGTCTCCGCGCCGGAGGAGGCGCACCCCGTCGGAGCCACCGGCTGAGACGGGACCCGTCCGGACGGTCGGCGGTGGCATGATCGAGGCCACCGCGGCCGCCCGGCCCCGGTCCGAGCTCCCGCGCCCGAGCGCGTGGACGGCAGGAGGTCCCGTGCAGCACGACCCCTCCGTCGACGCCGAGCCCGCGAGCGCCCCGCGCGGCGACGCGGAGCGGATCCGCGTGCTGGTCGCCGACGACCACGTGCTGTACCGGCGGGGCCTGGAGATGGTGCTCGGCACCGAGGACGACATCGAGATCGTCGGCGAGGCGGGTGACGGTGCCGAGGCGATCGCGCGCGCCGAGGAGCTGCTGCCGGACATCGTGCTGATGGACATCCGGATGCCGCGCCGCTCGGGCATCGAGGCGTGCACGGCGATCAAGAACGCCGTGCCCAGCACGCGGATCGTCATGCTCACCATCAGCGACGACGAGAGCGACCTGTTCGACGCCGTCCGTGCCGGCGCCAACGGGTACCTGCTCAAGGACGTCCCCGGTGAGGACATCGCGGCGGGTCTCCGCGCGGTGATGGAGGGGCAGTCGTTGATCAGCCCCTCGATGGCCGGCGCCCTGCTGGCGGAGTTCGCGGAGCTGTCCAAGCGCTCCGCAGCCCGTGCAGACCGTCCCCACCCCGCGGCTGACGGAGCGCGAGATGGAGGTGCTCAGGCTGGTCGCCCGTGGCATGGCGAACCGCGACATCGCGACGGCCCTGTTCATCTCCGAGAACACGGTGAAGAACCACGTGCGCAACATCCTCGAGAAGCTCCAGCTTCACTCCCGCATGGAGGCCGTCGTGTACGCCGTCCGCGAGAAGATCCTCGACCTGTCCTGAGCCGGTCCCGAGCTCTCCTGGTCTAGCCTCGGCCCCCGTGACGCTGACCCCGGACGCCGACCACGACGGCGAGGAGCTCGCCGGTCTCGACCTGGACGGACAGAGCGCAGCCAACGCACGCTTCCTCGACTGCCGTCTCACCGACTGCTCGCTCGACGGGACGGTGCTGCGGCGGGCCCGGTTCGTCGACTGCCACCTGGAACGCGTCCGGTCGTCCGACCTCGACGCGGCGGAGTCGTCCTGGCTCGACACCACGGTGTCCGGGTCGCGGCTGGGTGCGGTGAGGGCCTTCGGCGCCGAGTGGACGCGGGTGCGCATCGAGGGCGGCAAGGTGGACTACCTCAACCTGCGGGACGCGGAGCTCGTGGACGTCACCCTCAGCGGCTGCGTCATCGAGGAGCTCGACCTCGGCCGCGCCACCGTGCGACGCCTCGTGGTAGAGGACTGCCGGATCGGCCGCCTCGACGTGACGGGCGCCGACCTGACCGACGTCGACCTGCGCGGTGCGGACCTGTCGGCGCTGGCGGGCCTGGCGTCGCTGGCGGGCGCGACCATCTCCTCGTCGCAGCTGGTCGAGCTCGCGCCGGCGCTGGCCGACCACCTCGGTCTCGTCGTCAGCGACGCGGGTCAGCGCAGGGACGCCGGGTGAGCCCAGGCGCTCTCGAGCTCCTCGGCGAGGAGGTCGTAGCGCACCAGGTCCTCGCGCCGGCCGTCCCTGAGGCGCTCGGCCAGCCGGTCGCACCCGACCTCGGTGAAGCCGGCAGAGCGCGCCACCCCGTGGGAGGCGTGGTTGCCGCGGGCCACCCGCAGGAGGACCCGCTCGAGGGAGAGCCCGCCGTCGTCGAGCGGCAGCAGGCCGTGCCGGGCGACGGCCCTCAGGGTCCGTGTGGCGACGGACCGGCGCCGCGCGTCCGGGTGGACCCAGTAGCCGATCTCCCCGCTGCGGGCCGCCCCGTGCCCCAGCCCCATCAGGCCGATCACCCCGAGCAGCGTGTCGGCGTCGAGCGTCGGCGACGGCCCAGTAGACGCCGTTGGCCTGGGCGTGCTCCTCGTCACGGGAGGCGATGAAGACGGCGGCGTCGGCGAGGGTGTACGGATCCGGAAGCTCGGGCAGCCACCGCTGGGTCGAGGGGTGCGAGCAGGCCTGCATGATCCGCTCGACGTCGGCGGGAACGAGGCCACGCAGGACCAGGTCGCCGACCTCGACCCGCTCGGGCCCCAGCCACGGCTGCACGGCGCGGAGGTCGTCGCCACGACGCAGCGAGCCGACCCAGCCGTCCACGGGCACCCCGTGGAGCGGCAGCAGTCCCCGTACGCGGCCCTCGACCCTGAACCCGGACGCCCAGGCCACCCGACGGGACGGCCAGTTGCCCACCTCTGCCCTCCAGTGCAGCGCCTCGAGGCAGGGTCCGTCGTCGGAGAACGACCACCTGGCCGCCTCGCGCAGCGCCGCGGACATCGCACCGCGGCCCCACGCGTGCGCCCCGAGCATGAAACCGACCTCGGCAGTGCCGTCGTCACGCGGGCGGATGCCGACCTGCCCGGCGGGCCGGCCACCGAGGTCGACCATCCACGCGCACTCGACCCTGGCCCGCCCAGCGCCAACGGCCCAGTGCTCGCCAGGCCGCGGCCCGGCCGCCGACCCACTCCTCGCGCGTGGGCCGCCGTGAACGGGCGGGGCGGCCCCGCGAGCCAGCGACCCACCTGCTCGTCGCGGATCATCGTCGACCAGCGCGGCACGTCCTCGTCGCGGTGCGCCCGGAGCCGCACCGTCTCGCCACGTCGCGTGCGCGTCGTGAGCGTCGGTGCGGAGGCCGGCAGCATCCCGCTCACCCTGTCCGATCTCACGCCGTCGGCACAATCGCGATCTTGACAGGCCTGTGAGGGTGGACCCATGGAGGACGAGCCGGTCGTCGAGGACGACCCAGCACGTTCCCGGTACGTCGATCCGGGTCGGCGACGAGGTGGCAGGCTTCAGCGAGTACAGGCGCCGCGACGAGGTGACGGTCTTCGTCCACACCGAGGTCGACGACGACTACGAGGGGCAGGGGCTGGGCTCGACGCTGGTGCGCGGTGCCCTCGAGGACGTGCGTTCCGCCGGCGGAACGATCCGGACGCCCTGCCCGTTCGTCCGCTCGTACGTGGAGCGCCATCCCGAGTTCACCGACCTGCTGGCTGCCGGCTGAGGCTGCCCGGGCGCCCCCGTACGATGACGCCCGAGACCGATCTGCGAGACCGACCGACGAAGACCCACCCAGGCGAACACCGGGAGCTGACGACGTGCCCATCCTCGACCGACTGCTGCGAGCCGGAGAAGGTCGCATCATCAAGAAGCTGCAGGGCCTCGCCGCGCAGGTGAACGCCCTCGAGGACGACTTCGTCGCCATGTCGGACGCCGAGCTCCGCGAGGAGACGGACCGCTTCAAGGCCAGGATCGCGGACGGCGAGAGCGTCGACGACCTGCTGCCGGAGGCCTTCGCGACCGTGCGTGAGGGCGCGAAGCGGTCCCTGGGGCAGCGGCACTTCGACGTGCAGCTGATGGGTGGGGCGGCCCTGCACCTCGGCAACATCGCGGAGATGAAGACCGGTGAGGGCAAGACGCTTGTCGCGACCCTGCCGGCTTACCTGAACGCCTTGAGCGGCAAGGGTGTCCACGTCGTCACGGTCAACGACTACCTGGCCCAGTACCAGTCCGACCTGATGGGTCGCGTGCACCGCTTCCTCGGTCTGAGCATCGGCTGCGTGCTCGACGGGATGCGCCCCGACGAGCGGCGCGAGCAGTACGCCATGGACATCACGTACGGCACCAACAACCAGTTCGGGTTCGACTACCTGCGCGACAACATGGCGTGGAACGCGAACGAGCTCGTGCAGCGGGGCCACCACTTCGCGGTCGTCGACGAGGTCGACTCGATCCTCATCGACGAGGCCCGGACGCCGCTGATCATCTCCGGTCCGGCGTCCGGCGACGCGACGCGCTGGTACGCGGAGTTCGCCAAGATCGTGCAGCGGCTCCGTCTCGAGGCCGACTACGAGATCGACGAGAAGAAGCGCACGGTCGGCGTGCTGGAGACGGGGATCGAGAAGGTCGAGGACTACCTCGGCATCGAGAACCTGTACGACTCGGTGAACACGCCGTACGTCGGCTACCTCAACAACGCGATCAAGGCCAAGGAGCTGTTCAAGCGCGACAAGGACTACGTGGTCGACGGCGGTGAGGTGATGATCGTCGACGAGCACACCGGCCGCATGCTCAAGGGACGCCGGTACAACGAGGGCATGCACCAGGCCATCGAGGCCAAGGAGAACGTCGAGATCAAGGCCGAGAACCAGACGCTCGCCACGATCACGCTGCAGAACTACTTCCGCCTGTACGACAAGCTCGCCGGGATGACCGGCACCGCGGCGACCGAGGCCGCGGAGTTCCAGGGCACCTACGAGCTGGGCGTCGTCCCGATCCCGACCAACCGTCCGATGCAGCGGGACGACCAGGCCGACCTGGTCTACAAGACCGAGGTCGCCAAGTACGAGGCGGTCGTCGAGGACATCGCCGATCGGCACGAGGCGGGGCAGCCGGTGCTGGTCGGCACGGTCAGCGTCGAGAAGTCGGAGTACCTCGCGAGCCAGCTGACGAAGCGTGGCATCAAGCACGAGGTGCTGAACGCGAAGCAGCACGCGCGCGAGGCCGCGATCGTCGCGATGGCCGGACGGAAGGGCGCCGTGACCGTCGCGACCAACATGGCCGGCCGCGGTACCGACATCATGCTGGGCGGCAACGCCGAGTTCCTCGCCGTCCAGGCACTGGCCGACAAGGGCCTCGACCCGGCCGAGAACCCCGAGGAGTACGAGGCGGCGTGGCCGGAGGCGCTGGCCGAGGCCCACCGCCAGGTCGATGACGAGCACGACACGGTCGTGGATGCCGGTGGGCTGTACGTGCTGGGGACCGAGCGGCACGAGTCGCGTCGCATCGACAACCAGCTCCGCGGACGGTCCGGCCGCCAGGGCGACCCCGGCAAGTCGCGCTTCTACCTCTCGCTGACCGACGACCTGATGCGCCTGTTCAACTCCGGAATGGCCGAGTCGCTGCTGTCGCGGGCGGGCATCCCGGACGACGTGCCGCTGGAGTCGAAGATGGTCACGCGCGCCATCCAGAGCGCCCAGAGCCAGGTGGAGGCGCGGAACTTCGAGATCCGCAAGAACGTGCTCAAGTACGACGACGTGATGAGCCGCCAGCGCGAGGTCATCTACGGCGAGCGCCGGCGCGTGCTCGAGGGCGCGGACCTGCACGAGCAGGTGCGGCACTTCATCGACGACGTCGTGGCCGGCTACGTGCAGGCCGCCACCGCGGAGGGCTTCGCCGAGGACTGGGACCTCGACCAGCTCTTCACGGCGCTCAAGACTCTCTACCCGGTGTCGCTGACCGAGGAGGACCTGGTCGAGGAGCTCGGCGGGCTCGCAGAGCTGACCGCACCGCGGCTCACCGAGGAGCTCCAGTCCGACGCCCAGCACGCCTACGACCGCCGTGAGGCCTCGATCGGGAGCGAGGCGATGCGCGAGCTCGAGCGCCGCGTCGTGCTCTCGGTCCTCGACCGCAAGTGGCGCGAGCACCTCTACGAGATGGACTACCTGCAGGAGGGCATCTCGCTGCGGGCCATGGCTCAGCGCGACCCGCTGGTCGAGTACCAGCGTGAGGGCTACCAGCTCTTCCAGGCGATGACCGAGGCCATCAAGGAGGAGTCGGTCGGCTACCTCTTCAACCTCGAGGTGCAGGTGCAGACCCGCGCCCGAGGCGGAGGGCGCCGAGGCCGGTGCCGCCGGCGAGGAGAAGTCGACCGTGCTCGCCAAGGGTCTCGAGGGGCCGGACCGTTCGGCACCGCTGAGCTACACGGCCCCGACGGCCGAGGGCGACGTCGAGCGTCGCACCGAGAGCTCCCCGGAGGCGGCGGCGGCCGGTGCGACCAAGCCCGTGAGCAAGGCGCGACGCAAGCGCGACAGCAAGCGCTGAGCGGGGTCGGCCGGGATAGCACGGGCGGCCGGGCTCAGCCGGGCCGAGCGCGGGACAGCACCTCCCGGGCCGAACGCGCCACGGCCTCGTCGACGATGCGACCGGTGGCATCGACGGCGACACCGGAGCCGGTGCGGGTCGCCGCGTCCAGGGCCTCGAGGACGGCGGTGGCGCGCTCCACCTCGTCGGGTGACGGGGTCAGCACGGCGTTGATGACGGCCACCTGCCCCGGCGTCAGGGCCGTGCGGGCCCGGAAGCCCTGACGCAGCAGCCGGCGGGTGCTGCGTTCGAGCAGGCCGGCGTCGCGCAGATCGGTCTCGACGGGGCCGATGGGTCGGCCGCATCGGGCCAGCGTGCTCGCCAGCACGACCTGGGCCCGATAGGGCCAGAGCTCCTCGCGGTCCGGACCGGGGACCAGTCCGAGGTCCGCCGCGAGGTCGGCCTCGCCGAGGCCCAACCGGTCCACCCGGGGGTGCGCCGCGACGGCCGCGGCGTCCCTCAGTCCTCCGGCGTGTTCCACGAGCGCCACCAGCCGCACCGAGCCGACCGGCAGCCCGCGCTCGGACTCCAGGTGCGACAGCACCCCCTCGGCACGCGCCACCTGCTCCGGGTCGGACTTCGGGACGAAGAGTCCGGCCAGCGACGGTCCGACGACGGCCGCCGCGTCGTCCTCCAGGGCATCGCTGCCGACCCGCACCCAGAGCTCCGGCCCGGCGCCGGGCTCCGCGGCCCGCACGTACTCGCCCACCGTCGTGCGGGCCTCGTCCTTGCGACCGGGCGCGACAGCGTCCTCGAGGTCGAGCACCAGTGCGTCGGCTCCGCGCCCCGCGGCGCCGGCCACCTTGGACGGCTGGTCACCGGGGACGTAGAGGTAGCTGCGGGCGGCCATCTCGTCCCTAGCGCCCGGTCGGTCGGGACAGGTACCGGCCGGTGGGCTCGCCGACGACCTGGCCCGAGTCCAGCACGCGCTGGCCGCGCACGAACGTGTCGGTCACGGCCGCCCGCATCTCGAAGCCCTCGAACGGCGTGTACTCCTGGGTCGACTCCGAGTCCGCCGCACGCACGGTCCAGGTGATGTCCGGGTCCACCAGGGCGATGTCGGCGTCGAAGCCTTCGCGCAGCGCGCCCTTGGTGCGCAGGCCGAACCGCTGGGCGGGGTTCCACGCCACCAGCCTCGCGACCTCTGTGAGTGGCAGGCCTCGCCGGGTGCCCTCGCTGACCAGACCGGCGAGCAGGTACTCCGCGCCGCCGAACCCGCTCTTGGCGAGGAACACGTCGTCGCGGGGGTCGCCGAACTTCTGCTCGTCGCGGCAGCAGGCGTGGTCGCTGACGACCCAGTCCACCTCGCCGGCCAGGACGTGGCCCCACAGCGCCTCGACGTCGTCCGGCCCGCGCAACGGCGGGTTCACCTTGCCGCCGATCCCGGACGCGGTGGTGAAGTCGGCGAGGAGGTGCCCGACCGTGACCTCCCGCCTGAAGTCGATGTGCGGGAACGCCACCTTCATCCGGATCGCGGCGTCCATCGCCTTGGCGGACGACAGGTGCAGCAGGTTGATCGTCGGCAGGCCGGTCTCGTGGGCGAGGTAGGAGGCGATGCTGACCGCGAGCCCCTCGGAGTGCTGAGGACGCGACGCGCTGTACGCCTCCAGACCGGAGAGCTCGCCGGCCTCCTCGACCAGCTTCGTGTAGGCCGTCATGATCTCGGCGGTCTCGCAGTGCAGCGACAGCGAGATCTCGTCGGCGAGCTCGGGGAACTTCTCGCGCGCCCGCTGCACCCCGCGCATGACGAACTCGAAGTGCGCGTAGTCGTAGCGCTCGCCCTCGGGGATCATCAGGAACGAGTTCTGGTCGGCCGACCGGCCGTGCAGTCCGTGCGTCCCGTAGAACATGAACACCTTGAACGACGTGACGCCGTGATCGGCCACCAGCGAGGGGATCTCGTCGATGTGCTCTCGCATCATCGGCGCCAGGTGGAAGGCGTAGTCGACGTAGGACCTTCCCTCCGAGGCGTCCAGCACCTCGGGGAAGAACTGCGCGTACGGACCGCCCTTGTTCAGGTAGTACTGGCCGGTGCGCATGTAGGTGATCGCCGTGGTGACTCCGCCCTGCGCGCACGCGCGGCTCTCCGTCGCGGTGTCGACGTCGAGCGGGTTGTAGATCCCCCAGTGCTGGTGGGCGTCGACGGCACCTGGGAACGCGAGACGTCCCCGTCCGTCGACGACCGTGGCGGCCAGGGAGCGGTCGATGCCGGGGGAGACGTCGGCGATCCGGCCTCCGGTGACGGCGATGTCGCAGGTCGGCGTCTCCGACGAGTCGTGAGAGACCACGCGGACGTCGGTGATGAGCAGGTCGTACTGGGACACGGGGTCCTCCTCGGGGACGGGGTGCGGCGGCTCGCGGGAGCCTCAGGGGCGGTGCGGGGTGAGGTGGCGCAGGGGGTGCAGCAGTCCGTGCACGTCGGACAGGTCGCCGAGCCGGTGCGCGGCGGAGGTGACCTCGGCGGCCACCTCGGCCGGCACGAGGCCCGCGACGTTCGCGGCGAACTTGGTCGCGAGCTCGTCGTCGGAGAGCGGGCGCTGCGGTCCGCCGCGGTTGGCGAGCACCTCCTCGGTGCGGATGCGGCCGTCTGTGGTCGTGACCACGACGATCGCCGGGAACTGGTGGGGGAAGATCTCGTCGCAGCGCGCGTCGCCGACGACGTCGACGACGGACATCAGCCGCCGCCGCAGCGGGTCGGCGGCGAGCTCGTCGGTGTAGTCCGCCAGGCCGACCCCGAGACCGGTGCCGTTCGAGCAGAGTCCCGCGGCGAAGGCGTACGGCCCGCTGAACTGGGCCTGGTACCCCGTCTGGGGCAGGCGCTTGGTCTCGATCGGCTCGCCGATGGTGCGAACCACCGCCGACGGGACGCGGATCTCGACCCGGGCGACGTCGTCGGGGGTCACGCCCTGCTCGCGCAGGGAGAGACCGGCGTCGACGACGGCGTGGGTGAAGTGGTTCGCGGGGTAGGGCTTGAAGAAGATGTCCGGCACCGACCAGGTGGACCCGAGCCCGTCGGTGACGGCGTCGAGGTCGACCCGGCCGTGCAGGAAGGCCTCGAAGAAGCCGAACCGGCCCTCCAGCACCGAGGGCGGGCCGGTCAGCCCGCGCACGACGAGCTCTGCCGCCGTGACGGCCGAGCGGGCCGCCCAGCCGTTGTGCACCCGCTTGACCGTGCCACCGGTGCGGTTCGCCTCGATGATCCCGGACGCCAACGAGGCCGTGACCCCGAGGACGTCGACGAGCCGCTCGTCGTCCAGGCCGAGCAGCATTCCTGCTGAGACCGCCGCGCCCATGGCACCGCAGATCGAGGTGGCGTGCTGGCCGTGCTCGAAGAAGACCGAGTTGCCGAGCTCGCTGTCGTAGCCGGCCATCCCGAGCCGGACCGTCACCTCCAGCCCCACCGCGACGGCCACCTCGACCTCGGCCCCCGACGCCCCCGACGACTGGGCCGCGGCCAAGGCTGCCGGCACCACCGCCGAGCTGGGGTGCAGCACCGAGGGCAGGTGGGTGTCGTCGAAGTCCAGCGAGTGCCCGAGGACGCCGTTGACGAAGGCCGCCTGCGAGGCGGGGACGGCCTCGGGGAGGCCGACCGCCGTCGCCTCCGGCACACCGCCCTGGTGGGCCACCAGGCCCGAGACCGCGATGCTCGTCGGGAGCGGGACGGCTGCCGCACGCAGCCCGAGGACGTCCAGGACCCGTTGGCGCACGCTGTGCGCGACGCCGTCCGGGACGCCCGCGCGGGCGGTGCCGGCGAACACCGCGAGCTGCTGGGCCAGAGTGGTCGCCACGTCAGGCAACGCCGACCACCGCCAACGGGCGCACCGGCGAGCCGGTCGCCCCGAAGATGGGCAGCGGCGCCATCACGAAGAGGAACTCGTGCACGCCGTCCCGCGCGAGACCGTCGAGGTCCATCGCCTCGATGATGTAGACGCCGCGCTCGACGAGCAGTACGCGGTGGGCGGGCAGCACCGCGTGACCGGCGCCCGGGGCGAGCCGCTCGAAGGCGATGGTGTCGGCACCTGCTGCGCGCACGCCGTGGTCGGCCAACCACGTCGCCCCGGCCTCGCCGACGCCAGGGACACCGGACGTCCCACCGACGTAGTCCGAGGGGCGTGGTCCGTCGAAGTGCCGACCCCAGCCGCTGCGGACCAGCACGACGTCAC
This sequence comes from uncultured Actinomycetota bacterium, assembly GCA_963845675.1. Lineage (GTDB taxonomy): Bacteria > Actinomycetota > Actinomycetes > Actinomycetales > CAWJMD01 > CAWJMD01. The sequence continues at coordinate 70,808 of CAWJSX010000003.1, forward strand.
CGCGCTCGATCGGCGTCCCCTGGGCGGCGACGGTCGCCTCGAGGTCCGCCGGGGTGATCTCGTACCCGGGCTCGCACCCGACCGGGGTGCCGAGGGCGGCCGCGACGTCGAGCAGCACCCCGCGGCAGAGCATCGGCTCGATCGTGTGCGCCCCGAGCGCCGCGAACCGGCCGCCGCGGCCGGCCTCGAGCGCATCCGAGCCGTCGACGAGCCGGCCGTCCTGAGAGACGTGCGCGAACGCGTCGACGTGCGTGCCCACGTGCGTGCCCATCGAGATCATGTCGTTGGCGGCTGACCCGCCGTCGGCGCGCACGACGTCGCCGTGCCGGCGCGGCAGCGCGTGCCAGAACGCCGGGTGGTTCGGCGACTGCGGCATCCCCTGACGCAGCTCGCGCCCGAGCCCGTAGATCCGCGTCCCGGACCGCACGGCGGCGAGCAGCGCCGCGGTGCCCGTCGTCTCCTCGGTGGTCATCGTCGTCCCTTCTCAGGCCACGACCCGGCGCGCCCGCAGGTCGGCGAGGCGTGCCTCGTCGCACCCGAGCGCGCCGAGCACGGCGTCGGTGTCGGCCCCGAGCGGGCGGCCGGTGAAGCGGATGCTGCCGGGCGCCTCGCGGGCCCGCCACATCACGTTGTGCATGAGCACCGGGCCGAGGTCCTCGTCCTCGACCTCGACGAGCATCTCCGTCTCCCGGACGTGCTCGTCCTCGACCAGGTCCTGGGCGGTGTACACCGGAGCGACCGCCGCGCCGGCGCGCTCGAACTCGTCCATCACCTCCGCGCGGGTGCGCCGGGCGATCCAGCCGCCCACCATCTCGTCGAGCTCGTCCGCGTGCTGCGCGCGCAGCGCGCCGGTCGTGAACCAGGGCTCGTCGAGGACCTCGGGGTGCCCCACCAGGCGCATGACGCGTTCGGCGATCGCCTGCGCGCTGGTCGAGACGGCGACCCAGCGGTCGTCGGAGGTCCGGTAGGTGTTGCGCGGCGCGTTGTTGGTGGAGCGGTTGCCGTGCCTGTGTCCCACCAACCCCAGCTGCTGGAAGGCGGTCGGGCCGGGCCCCACCGCGTCCATGATCGGCTCGAGCAGGCTGAGGTCGATCACCTCGCCCCGGCCGCCGTGGCGCTCGCGGCCGAGCAGCGCCATCACCGTGGCGCTGGACGCGGCGATGCCGCAGAGGCTGTCGGCGAGTCCGAAGGCGGGCAGGGTGGGCGGGCCCGACTCCTCGCCGGTGAGGTGCGCGAACCCGCTCATCGCCTCGGCCAGCGTCCCGAACCCGGCGCGGCCCGCGTAGGGACCGGTCTGCCCGAAGCCGGTGACGCGGGTGATCACGAGCCCGGGGTTGGCCTCGTGCAGCCGGTCGGGTCCGACACCCCACCGCTCGAGCGTCCCCGGCCGGAAGTTCTCGACCACCACGTCGGCGGTGGCGGCCAGACGCAGGAACAGCTCGGCGCCGTCCGGGTCGGACAGGTTGAGGCCGACGGAGAGCTTGTTGCGCGAGATCTCCTTCCACCACAGGGGGATCCCGTCCTTGGACGGCCCGTGGCCGCGCATGCCGTCACCCTTGACCGGGTGCTCGATCTTGATCACCTCGGCGCCGTGGTCACCCAGGATCCGCGCGCACAGCGGTCCCGCGAGGATCGTCGAGACGTCCAGGACGCGGTACCCCTCCAGCGGCCCACTCACGTCGGTACCTCCGCTCCCGCGACGTGCTCGGCCGCCAGGAACGCCAGGCCGAGGGCCGGGAGGAGCCCGTTGCCGGCCAGGTAGCCGGCGGCGCCGTGGCCCGAGATCCCCTGTGCCGCACCGCCTGCCGCGTAAAGCCCGCGGATCGTCGAACCGTCTGCGCGCTCGACCCGGGCGTGCTCGTCGACGACGAGCCCGCCCTGGGTGTGGAACAGCGCGGGGACGACGCGCACGGCCGCGTAGGGCGGCGCCAGCTCGGCCTCGACGCTCGTGCGGCCGAACCTGTCGGTCGCCTCACCCCGTGCCACGGCGGCGACGGCTGCGAGCTGCGTCGGCGAGCGCGTCCGCGGGGACGTCGATCGCCTCGGCGAGCGAGGCCACGTCGTCGGCTCGCACGAGGGCGCCCGACTCCACGGTCTGCCGGTAGTCGGTGAACACCTGGCAGGCGTCGTGGATGCGCTGGTCCAGCACGATCCACCCGGTCGCGCCGGGCTGGGCCGCGAGCACCGCTGCGTACTCGCTGTACCCCGTGGTCTCGTCACCGAAGCGACGTCCGTCGGTACCCACGAGCACCGCGCCGTGCATGATCGTGGCCCAGCCGACGAGGGTGGCTCCCTTGGCCGCGAGTGCGCCGTGGCCCTGGTAGGCGTCGAGGAAGGCGCTGGCAGCACCGAGGCGCTCACCGATCCGCAGCGCGTCACCCCGGCTCGCCTCGCTGCCGTGGTAGGTGGCGGAGGCGATCTCGGGCAGGTGCCGGGTCACCAGCTCGCGGTCGGCGCCGTAGCCGTTGGTGGCGAGCAGCACGGCCGGCGTGGGGATCTCCTCCCGGTCACCGCCGGGCGTCTCCACGACGGCGGCGCGGACGTAGCCGTCGTCGTCGAGCAGCACGTCGACCAGGCGGGCGGGGGCGAGCAGGTCGATCTGCGGACGGCGGCCCACCTCCCTGACCAGGTGGTCGAGCAGGTGCGTGCCGTGCCGACCCTCGACGGTGTGGCACCGGTCGTGGGTGTGGCCCGGGTAGTGGAAGTCGGTGACGAGGTGGAGCGGAAGGCCGGCGTCGTCGGCGAGCCACTCGACCAGCCGGGCACTGACACCGGTCAGGGCCACGGTGAGCCGCTCGTCGGCCTCGCCGTTGGTCTTGCGCGCGACGTCCGCGGCGAACTGCTCCGGGGAGTCCTCGATGCCGGCATCCCGCTGGAAGCGCGACCCGGCGCCGGGCACCATCGCTGTCGACATCGAGGTGTTGTTCCCGCGGCGGAAGTGCTCGCTCACCTCCACCACGAGGACGTCGAGGCCCAGCTGAGCCGCACGGAGCGCTCCGACGAGACCGCCGCCGGCACCGGCGATGACGAGGTCGGGACCGTTCTCGCTCATCGGGTCTCACCCGCAGCGATCAGGGCCAGCGTCAGGGCGGTCGGGTCGACGACCCGTACCGGCCACGACGTGGCGTCGGACGGCAGCTCGACGGCACTGCACGCGTTGACCAGGTCACCCGCGCCGGCTGCCGAGGAGCGCGCGACCACGGCGCGGAGGGCGTCGGCCCAGCGGGTGCCCTCGTGGATCGCGCCGACGTCGAGGTCGAGCACCTCGACTCCCGTGAACGACGCCTCGTGACCGTAGGTGCGGGCCTGGCGCACCACCTCGTCGGCGATGGCCCGGTTGCGGGCGACCGCCCCCGACCGTCGTCCGGCGAGCGCGCTCCAGCCGAGGCTGGTGCGCAGCAGACCGAACACGGGGCGGTCCAGCCGGGCGGCCAGGGCGGGGACGCCGGGGTCCAGGACGCAGTCGGGCATCAGGGCGTCGGCGTGGTCGGGCGCCTGCTCCAGGGCGGCGATGACCAGTCCCTCGGAGTCGCGCACCTCCTGCTCGGTCTCCAGGGCCAGGGGCGCCTGGGGGCCGATGTCGTGCAGCTCGACCACGAGCCCGGCCGGGCTCAGGGCGTCGTAGCGGGCCTGGCGTCGGGCCAGCTCCTCGTCGTCGACGTGGATCGGGGTGACGGCGTACAGGCGCACGGGACCTCCGGGTTCGGTGGGGGTGGTCGTCACTGGAGTCCTCGAAGCAGTGGTCGGACGTCCCCCGCGCCGGGCATCGCGGCGACCACGTCCTGCACAGCGTGGACGGCGTCGGGGCCCCCGAGCCAGCCGGTGAGCAGGTCGACCACGGCGGCCTCGTCAAGCGGGTGGTGGTCGGCGTCACCGACCGGGTTGGGCACCTCGACGGTGGACCGCCCCGCCGCCGTCCGGACGGTGACGCGGGCGGCGCGCTCGTGCGGGAGGCGGTCGTCCAGGTCTGGGGCGGGCCGGACGACAACGCGGTCGGCGAGGGCCACGACCCGCGGGTCGTCCCGCAGCAGGTCGCCGGAGACGGTCGGTCCGACCTCGCCGTGGACGAGCGCCGCGGCGGCGACGAAGGGGATGCTGAACATGGCGGCCAGCCTGCTGTCCCAGCTCCGGCGGTCGAGCCCGGTCGCCAGGTGGTGCGTCTCGACGACGACCTCGTGCACCTCCGAAGCCGCGTCGGTGAGGGCGAGCGCTCGCCGCAGGTCGAGGACGGCGTCGGCCACCGGGTGGGTGAACGAGCAGGACGCGTGCCGCTTGAAGTAGCCGAGCCCGAGGTTCCAGCGGGTGCCGAGGCCGTCGGTCAGCTCGCCCGGGTCCAGCTCGCCCAGCACGACGCCGAGCGAGGACGCCGCCGTCCCGGTGTTGCGGGCCTGGCCGGCGGCCGCCATCCGCGCGGCTGCCAGGCCGGCCGTGTTGGACGCTCCCATCCACGCGTCGCGCACCGGGTTGCCGTCCAGGGCGGACGCGAAGTGCCCCGCCACGGGCAGGCCGGCGCCGGCGTCGACCGCCGTGGCCAGCCGTTGCGCGGGCAGACCCATCAGCCGTGCGCACCCCGCGGCGGCTCCCGCGACCCCCCAGCTGCCGTGCGGGTGCGCACCGGGCCGCAGCCGGGTGGCTCGGCCGAACCGGGCCGCCACCTCGTAGGCCACGACGAGCGCGGCCAGGGTGTCGGGACCGGTGGAGCCGAGGTCGGCGGCCAGCGCGAGCACCGCCGGGAAACCGTGCGCCGCAGGGTGACCCGCTGCGTGCTTGTGACCCTCGTCGAGCTCGAGCCTCACCAGGGCGGTGGCGTTCAGCCACGCAGCCGCCTCGACGGTGGTGGCGCATCCGGCACCCACGAGTGGCGACGGGCCCGGCGATGGCCGCCACGCGTCGACCAGGGCCCGCTGCTCGGGCTGCCGCGCGCCGAGGAGGGTGACGCCGAGCAGGTCGAGCAGCACCAGGGCCAGCCGGTCCTGCACGGCCGCCGGGACGTCGGTCCAGCCCAGCGTGGCCGCCCAGGCACCCACCTCGTCGGTGGCGTCCCGGGCCCGGTCCTGCGGCGTCGCCGTGCTCGTCGTCACCGCTACAGCCCCAGGTAGGCGGCGCGGACGCGGTCGTCCTCGGCGAGCTCGTGCCCCGGCCCGGACAGCACGCAGCTGCCGCTCTCCAGGACGTAGGCCCGGTCGGCGAGCCGTAGCGCCTGGGAGGCGTTCTGCTCCACGAGGAGGACGGCGACGCCTCGGTCCCGGATCGCGCGGACGGCGTCGAGCACGGCCCAGGTGAGCTTGGGGGACAGGCCGGTCGACGGCTCGTCCAGCATCAGCAACCTGGGGCGCGCCATCAACGCGCGGCCGATCGCGAGCATCTGCTGCTGTCCGCCGCTGAAGGTCTCGGCCAGCTGCCGCCGACGCTCGGCGAGCATGGGGAACAGGTCGAACACCTCTGACATCGCCTCCTGCAGAGGCCGGCCGCGCTGACTCCAGGCCCCCATCCGGAGGTTCTCCTCGACGGTGAGGGGCCCGAACAGGGCGCGGTCCTCGGGCACGTGCACCAGCCCGCGCCTGACCAGCTCCGACGTGCGCACGCCGTCGATCCGCTTGCCCTCGAACGTGATCGAGCCCTCGGTGGGACGGATGACGCCCGAGATCGCTCGCAGGGTCGTGGTCTTGCCGGCGCCGTTGCCGCCGACGAGCGCCACGATCTCGCCGGCCTCGACGTCGAGGTCGAGCTCGTGCAGGATCTGCAGGCCGTGGTAGCCGGCGCACACCTTCTCAAGACGCAGCACCGGTGGGCTCCTCCCCGAGGTATGCCTCGATCACGCGGGGGTCGGACGTGACCTCCTGCGGCGAGCCAGAGGTCAGCACGCGTCCCTGGTCCAGGACGAGCACGGTGTCGGACAGCCGCATCACCGCGGCCATGATGTGCTCGACGAACACGAGGGTGACGCCGTCGCGTGAGCGCAGCTCTTCGAGCAGCTCCATCACCGGCGTGCGCTCGGCCGGTACGAGACCGGCCAGCACCTCGTCGAGCAGCAGCACCCGCGGGCGGGTGGCCAGCGCCCGTGCCAGCTCGAGCCGCTTGAGCCCCGCCGTGGGCAGACCGTCGCTTCGGGCCTCGCGCCACCGGGAGAGGCCGACACGCTCGACGACGTCGGAGGCGACCCGGTCCGCGTCCCGTCGCCCGGTGCCGCCGGCCATCGCGGCCACCGCGACGTTCTCCAGCACGTTCATCGACCCGAAGGGCTTCATCAGCTGGAAGGTGCGTGACATCCCGGCGCGGGCGACGCGGTGCGGGGCGAAGCCGGTGATGTCCCTGCCGTTCAGCCGCACGGTCCCGGCGTCCGGGGCGATGGCTCCTGCCACCACGTTGAACAGCGTCGTCTTGCCGGCGCCGTTGGGGCCGATGATGCCCTGGATCGTCCCCTCCTCGACCTCGAAGGAGACGTCGTCCACGGCCTTGAGCCCACGGAACGAGCGGCTCACGCCGCTCACCTGGAGGAGTGTCATCGGCGTCGTCGCCACCTCTCGCGCAGGGCTCCGTAGACGCCTTGCGGCAGCACCAGGACGATGACGATGAGCAGGATCGCGTACATGACCACGTCCAGACCCGCTCTGCCCTGGAGGAAGTCGAGGGCTGCGGGCGGGTTGCGCAGCAGGGTGGCCGTGACGTCGTTGAGCGGGCCCAGGACGACCGCGCCGATCACGGGGCCCCAGATCGTCCCCACGCCCCCGATGACAGCAGGCAGGATCGCCTGGATCGAGACGCTCGAGCCGAACGCGACGTCTGGGTCGACGAAGAAGTAGTACTGGACGTAGAAGGTGCCCGCGACCGAGGTGATCGCGGCCGACAGGGCCATCGCGGTCACCTTGGTGCGCATCACGGGGATGCCCACGGCGGCGGCGGCTTCCTCGTCGTCGCGCACGGCGACGGTGAACCTGCCCGTGCGCGAGCGGAGGAAGAGGATGCTGACGGCGATCGACGCCACGGTCAGGGCCAGGGCGATCCAGAAGTACGAGGGCGCGCCCGGCTCGAACTGCATGAAGGCCAACGAGCTCTCCGGCCGGATCGGGACGTTGTAGCCCACCGCCCGGTTCACCAGGTCGCTGTTGATGGCGATGAGGCGGAGCATCTCGGCGAAGGCGAACGTCGACAGGGCGAAGTAGGCGCCCTTCAGCTTGTAGCGCAGAGCCAGGAACCCGATCAGCGCGGCGAACAGCGCGGCGCCCACGGCACCGGCTGCCATGCCGATCCAGGGTGAGACACCCGTCTCGACGAGCAGCCACACGCTGACGTACGCGCCGATGCCGAAGTAGGCGGCGTGACCGAAGCTGAACATCCCGCCGAAACCGCTCATCACGTTCCAGCCCACGGCCATGATCGCGAAGACCAGCACGCGGACGGCGACGGCCTGCGACGCGGGCGGCAGGAGGAGGGGGAGCGGGACCAGCATGACGGTGAGGACGAGCAGCACGAGCAGGTGCCGGTTCCAGGACTGGGCCGGGAGCGCGACCGGCTCGGTGGTCTCGGGCGGTGCGGCGAGGGTCATGACGCCGACCTGCCGAACAGCCCCTGGGGGCGCAGGAACAGCACCAGGACGAAGACGATGAACACCGACAGCAGGGGGCTCTGGCCGGGCAGGTACAGCGCACCGAGCTGTTCTGTCAGCCCGATGAGGAGGCCGCCGACGAGCGCCCCGACCACGTTGCCCATCCCGCCGAGCACCACGACCACGAAGGCCACGATGTTGAAGAGCTCGCCCGTGGTCGGCTCGATCGTGACCAGCGGCGCGACCAGCACCCCGGCGGCCCCGGCGCACGCGGTGCCGATCGCGAAGACGGCCATGTAGATCCGGCGGGTGTCGATGCCGACGTGCTGGGCACCGGCGTCGTTGGCGGCCACGGCACGGATCGCCGTACCGAGGCGGGTGCGCTGCAGCAGCACGTACAGCAGCGCTGCCAGGACGAGTGCGACGCCGAAGGCGAGCAGACGGGACGTGCTGGTCACGGCCCCGAGGATGTGGACCCCGCTGTCGCCCGGGAGGGTGACCGACCGCGGGTTCGGGCCGAAGAACAGGAGCAGCAGGTTGTCGATGAGCAGGGCCAGCCCGAGGGTGATGAGCAGCTGGTTCTCCAGGGGCTTGCCCATCGCCCCGGCCAGGATCCCGCGTTGGACGGCCGCGCCCAGCAGGAACATCGCAGGGACGGCGACGAGGAGGGCGAGCAGCGGGTGCACGCCGAACCGGTCGACCATCACCACGGTGATGTAGAGGGCGACGGCGAGGAACGCGCCGTGAGCGAAGTTGACGATGTCGAGCACGCCGAAGATCAGGGTCAGGCCCATCGCGACGAGCCCGTACACGCCGCCGATCAGCAGACCCACCACGACGGCCTGCGTCACGACGGTGCCGCTGCCGGCGCGCCAGTACGCCAGCGCCAGGGCAGCGACCGCGACGACGACGACGAGGCCGGCGCGCGTCCAGGTGCTCCGCGCGGTGAGCATGCGACGCCTCGCGGGACGGTCGGCGACGAGGAGCGCGTCGTCATCCGCGGTCCCGTCCGGGACGGCCTGAGCCGCCCCGGACGGAGCCGTGCTGCGCGGGTCCGACATCACCGGCCAGGGGTGGCCGGGTAGACCGGCTCCGCCTCGGCGACGTCCGAGGGGTAGACCTGGACCACCGCGCCGGACTGGACCTGCATGAGGATCGGTGTGGCACCGTCGTTCTCACCGGTGTCGCTGAAGGTGATGTTGCCGCTCTGGGCCACCAGCGAGGGCAGGTCGGTCTCGGCGATGGCGTCCCGCAGAGCGGCCGGGTCGGCGCTGCCGGCCCTCTCGAGGGCGTCGGCGATCACGCGCACCGCGTCGTAGGCGAGCACGGCGCCGGTGCGGATCTCGTCGTCGTAGGTCGTCCGGTACAGCTCCATCAGGGCCTGCGTGTCCTCGTTGGTCGTGTCGAGGTGGTAGTTCGCGTCGAAGAAGCCCTCACCGGCCGCGCCCACCTCGGCGGGGAACTGCGGCAGGTCGTAGGCACCGTTGGCCACCCCCCACACCGCGTCGAGGTCGGGCTTGACCGTGTTGACCGCGTTGGCGACCAGCACCCCGTCGCGGTAGTAGCCGGCCACGACGAGCACGTCGGCGCCGGCCGCCTGCACAGCGGTGATCTGGGTGGTGAAGTCGGAGACGCTGGCCGCGTCGTAGCTGACGGCCGAGACGACCTGCATGCCGAGCTCGGTGGCCTTCGCGGTGAAGGTGTCCTTGATCGCGGAGCCGAAGGGGCCCTGCTCGTGCAGGATCGCGACCTTCGGTGCCGTGCCGCCGGCGGACTCGCTCACCTCGGAGAGGAACTGAGCACCGCCCTCACCGAGGACCGAGCCGCTCGGCTGCATCCGGAAGGTGAACTGGTAGCCCTGTGACAGGATCGCGTCGGCGCTCGAGACGTCGATCACGAAGGGCACCTTGTTGCGCTCGGCGACGGCGGCGACGTTCTGGCTGACCGCGCTCTGGTAGGTCCCCACGAGCGCGACGGCGCCCTCCTGCACGAGCCGCTGGGCCTCGCTCTGCCCGACCTCGGGCGCACCCTGGGTGTCGGCGCTGGCGAGCTCCAGCTGGGCTCCACCGAGGGACTCGATGCCGCCCGCCTCGTTGATGGCGTCGACGGCGAGCTGTGCCCCGTTGTCCATCTGCTGGCCGTCCGCGGCTGCTCCGCCGCTCAGCGGGTGCAGCGCGCCGATGACGATCTTCTCCGGGTTCGCAGCACCACTGCCGCCCTCGTCGTCGACGGCTCCGGGTGGGGCCGACCCGCCGCACGCAGCCAGAGCCAGGGGCAGGGCCACGGCGAGTGCCGTGAGCAGGGACCTCTTCATCGAACTCTCCCGTTGTCGAACGGCGTTCCTCTGCACGGAACGACTGCGTAGCTGTCGACTGTGACCGGAGAATCCGTGGAGGTCAAGGGGTCGACAAGGTTTTCGTGCGTGAAGTACGTTCAGAACACGCGCCGCTGGCGGCCCGTCACGCATGCCCATCCGATTGCTGTTCCGGTCAGCGGAACATATCGAGAAGGAGGAGTCGATGATGACGACGGCGACGCGCGTGGCCGCGGCCAGCGGGACCGAGGCGGCCGGGCGGGTGGCCGACGTCCTGCTGGCCTTCCTCGACGGCCCGTCCGTCCACGGGGTCACGGGGCTGGCGCGCGAGCTCGACCTGTCGAAGGCCGTGGTGCACCGGATCCTGCGCACCCTCGTCGAGCGCGGGCTGGTCGTCCCGGCCACGCCGGGGGCGGGCTACCGGCTCGGTCCCGCGGCCGGGGCGCTGGGGGCCAGGGCGCTGCGCGAGTCCGATCTGCGAGGGATCGCCCTCCCGGTGCTCCGGCGTCTGCAGGCGAGCACCGGTGAGACGACGACCGTGTCGGCGCTCGTCCCCGGCGCGCGTGTCTACCTGGACCAGGTCGTGAGCAAGAACGAGATCGCGATGACGGTGGAGGTGGGGCGGCGCTTCCCGCTGCACGCCGGCAGCTCCAGCACGAGCATGCTCGCCTTCCTGCCGCCCGCCGCGCAGGACGCGGTGGTCGCCGGAGAGCTGGAGCGACTGACCGACCTGACGCTCGCCGACCCGGATGCGCTCCGGGAGAGGCTGGCGCAGGTACGCCGTGACGGGCACGCCCACTCCGACGGCGAACGCCAGCGCGGGGCGGGTTCGGTGGCAGCGCCCGTCTTCGGGGTGGACGGGGCGGTCGTGGGTGCGATCTCGGTGTGCGGCCCGGTCGACCGCGTCGACGACTCCGCCCGGTCCCGGTTCGTCCCGCTCCTGCTCGAGGCGGCCGACGAGATCTCGCGTGCCCTGGGCTGGCGCGGGGGCCTCCCGACGGATCAGGAGCCGGCATGACGTCGCCGATGAGCGCTCCGCCCGGACCACCGTCGATGGTCGCCGAGCAGGCACTCGGCGCGGCCGTCGCGGACACCAGCTGGCAGGAGGCGCCGCTTGAGGTGCGCGACCGGGTGGTGGACCTGGTGGCCGACACCGTCGCCGTCGCCGCGCTCGGGAGCCGTCGGGCCGAGCTGCGCGCCATGACCGAGGCGTACGCGGCGAGCACACCCGACGGAACCGCGGCGGTCCCGGGCTCGCCCCGGGGCTGGCCGGCCTCGACCGCCGCTTTCCTCTCCGGGTGCGCCGTGGCGGCCGACCAGCTGCAGGACGGCCACCGGCCCGCCCGCGGCCACCCTGCCTCGCACGTGGTCACCGGGGTCCTGGCGGTCGGTCAGGAGATCGGGTCCGGCGGCGCCGAGGTGCTGTCGGCCGTGCTCGCCGGCTACGAGGCCGGTGCCCGCGTCGGGCGCGCGATGCGGGGGACGCCGGTCGGCGTCCACGACATCGGGACGTGGGGCGAGGTGGGCGCAGCCGCGGGCGTCGCACGGCTGCTGGCACCAGGCGACCACGACGCCGCGGCGCGTGCCGTGGGGCTCGCCGCGGCGGCGGTCCTGCTCACCGACGCCGCCTCGGTCTTCGCCGGGGCCAGCGGTGGCCACGCGTTCCTCGGGTTGTCGGTGCAGGCCGGCGTCGAGTGCGCTCGGGCCGCCGTGGCCGGGCTCGCGCCGCTCGCCGGCGCGCCCGACCGGCACCTCGCCTCGGTGGCCGCGTCCGACTGGACACCCGGCGCGGTGGTCGAGGGGCTGGGGCCGCACGGCTGGACGAGGTGGGAGGTGCTCGAGGGGTACGTCAAGGCGCACCCGACCTGTGCCCACCTCCACGGGGTCAACGACGCCGTCGCCGACCTGGTGGCCGGCGGGCTCCGCGCCGAGGACGTCGCGTCGGTCCAGGTGCGCTGCACGAGGTCTGCCGCGGCCTTCGACCGGCCGGCCGGCAGCGAGCTCGGCGCACGCTTCAGCATCCCCACCTCGGTCGCGGTCGCGATCTGCGCCGGTCGCCTCGACGAGACCACGGTGACCGACGATGTCGTACTGCGCCCCGACGTCCTCGCCGTGGCAGGCCGGGTGCGGGTGGTGCCCGACCCGGCCCTCGAACAGCTCGCGTCCGACGGCCGCCCCGCCGACGTCGTCGTCACGCGCCACGACGGGTCATCGACGACCGCAGCAGCTCGGCGTCCCCGCGGGGACGGGGACCGGGCGTTCGACCGGGACCAGCTGCGGGAGAAGGCCTCACGGCTGCTGCGGCACCGCTTCGCGGAGGCGGGCGAGCCGGTGCTCGACGCCGTGCACGCCCTCGCCGCAGGGGGCACCGCGGCCCACGTGGGCGAGGCGCTGCGGTCGGCCGCACGGAGGCACCCGTGATCGTCACCCGGGAGGACGGGGCCCTGCGGCTGGTCGACCAGGTCGAGCACGGCAGGGTGGCCGGCGCGCTCGCCGCCGCATGGGGGAACGAGCGGCTGGCCCGGCCTGCGCCGTTCGACCCGGTGGTGCTCGCTGCCGCGCGCCACGACGAGGGCTGGCGCAGCCGCGACGCGCGGCTGCTGTTCGACGACGAGCGCCGTCGCCCGCTGCACTTCATCGACGTGGACGCCGCCGAGCACGTGCGCCTCTACCGCGACGGCGTGCGCACGGTCACGGCGGCCGACGCGTACGCGGGTCTGCTCGTCGGGATGCACTGGACCGGCCTGTACCGCGGGCGGTGGTCGAGGCCGGGCTATGCCGCGCGCGTCGGGCGCTCGGCGCAGGACCGCGAGCTGCAGGACCGCACCGTGCGCGCCGAGCAGCGGCGCTGGGTCGACGCACGCGCGCAGGCGTGGACCGAGGACGAGCCGCGCAGCGCCTTCGAGACCCGGCTCTGGCACAACTACGACCTGCTGCAGCTGTGGGACCTGCTCTCGCTCCACCTGGTCGTGACGCCGTCCGACCCGCCCGAGCGGCCGGAGCAGCCCGTGACCTGGGGGCCGCAGCTCCTGTCGGTCGACCACGTCCCCGGTGACGTCCTGATGCCGGACGTCGGTGCGCGCCCCGGCGGAGAGGCCGTCCGGATCACCGCCTCCGTACGACGCCCGGGCGAGCTACGGCTCGACCCCTTCCCGTTCGCCGCACCCCTGGAGGTCGAGTTGGAGCACGTGCTGCTGCCGGACCGCGGTTGGAGCCCGGCCGAGGCCAGGTCCCGGTTCCGCCGGGCACCTCGCGAGTCCCGTACCTGGCGACTGGTGCCCGCGGGGCTGACCACGTGACGCGCCCGCCCGAGGAGGTGCTGGCCCGGGCCCGGGCCTTCGTCCGCGACGAGGCCGGCTTCGCGCAGGTCGTCACCCTCGACCGCCACGGCTACCCGGTCGGGCGCAGCGCCACGGCGTTCCTCGCCGAGGACTGGTCGGTCGCCCTGGTGCACCGTCGGTCGCACGCGAGGCTGGCGCAGGTGCGCCGCGATCCGCGGATGCTCGTCACCTGGGTGGGGACGCCCGCCCCCGGCGCGAGCAACGAGAGCCCGCACGTGTTCGACGTCGACCGGCTGCCCGCCCGGGTCGTGCTCGTGCGAGGGACCGCGGTGCTGGCCGACGACGCCTGGACCGAGGACACCTACCGCCGCGAGCTGGAGGCACAGCGCGCTGCCGGCCACACCCGCGCTCCCGTCCGCGACCCGGAGCGCGTGAGAGCCGAGCTGGTCGGGCTGCGGGTCGCGCCCTACCGGGTGCGGCTCGAGGGCTTCGGCGAGGGCGCCCAGTCCTTCGACTGGGTGGCCGGACCCCCGGTCACCTCAGATCCAGGGCACGACAACCACTCCCACGGAGGACAGCGATGAGCGTGAAGACCATCCTCGGCTACGAGATCGTCCCGGGTGTCAGCCCGCAGGAGTACGAGCGCTGGCTGTTCGACGTCCACGCGCCCGACCTGCTCGCGAACCCGCACCTGGACCGGATCGTCTTCAACAAGGTGCTGCGCCCGGTCCGGCAGGCGTCCGGCGGCGCGGCCGACGTGCCCGAGGGCCTCAGCTTCTACCGGATCGCCGAGATGCACTACGCCGACGAGGCCGCCTACCAGCGGTACCTGGACTGGTTCGAGCAGCACCCGATCCCGGCCGACCGCGGCCCCGGCGGACGGACCGACTTCAAGTTCTACCTCGTCACCGAGAGCACCGAGGTGACCCGCTGACGGCCGACTTGGCCGCCGCGGCGGCGAGCCTGAGCGAGCTGGCCGCCACCGTCCCGCCCCCCCGCCTGGCAGACCTGGCCCGCGGCCTCGGTCGCGCCGACGGCCGCTACGCGTTGCTGGGCAGCGGGTTCCGTGCCGACGCGTATCCCGCCCTCTGGTGGAACGGGATGCTGCTGCACCGGGCGCGGCTGCCGATGGAGGTGTCCCTGCTCCTGCTCGCCCACGTGTCCGCCGAAGTCCCGGGACAGCCCGACCTCCCGGTCGCGGACGACGCGCACCTGGTGGGGGCGGTCGCTGCCGGCACCCGGGTCCTCGGACGGCTGTCCGAGCCCCCCGTCGGCGCCGTCGCCCGCGCAGGGAACGAGGTGCTCGCCGCGGCCGCCACCGCTGCGACGGCCGCAGGCACTGACCTCGCCGCGGACCTCGACGTCGTGCTCGACCTCGCCGGCACCCTCGCGGTGGTGGGCCCGCCCGCGCCCGTCACGGCAGGCGCGGACGCGAGGGCGGGCCACGTGCTCGCGGTGGGGTGGTTGTCCGTGCGGCTGCTGACCGCCGGGTTGGTCGCGCACCGCGGCGCTGCCCTCGCCACGACGGCGACCGTGACGGGGAGCGAACCGTCCTGGCCACGGACGTGGTCGTGACAGGACCGACGCTGCTGGTGAACGTGGCGCGACCGGCCTCGGAGGGGGATCCGCTCGACATGGTGCGTGACGTCCTGGCCGCCGGCGCCGACGGCGTCGGGTTCGCCGACAGCCCCCGCCTGTTCGAGGACCCGTGGCTCGAGGCCGGCCGTGCGCTGGCGTCCACGACGGCAGGGCTCGCAGGCCCGTGCACGGTCTCCCTCGGGCTGCGGCACCCGGCATCGGTGGCGGCCGCGGTCCGCACCCTGGAGCGGCACCATGCCGGGCGCGCCTTCGCCGTCGTAGGACGGGGCGAGAGCTCGGTGCGCAACGAGGGCGTCGCGGTCCCGAGCACGGTGGAGCACCGTGCCGGCCTCGAGCTGCTCGCGGAGCAGCTGAGGGTCGACGGGGAGCGCGTGGCGCCCGGGCGGGTGCTCGGCGCCGCGTCCGGTCCGCGGTCGGTCGCCGCGACCGCGGCCACGCTCGGTGGGGTGCTGCTCGACGTCGGGGTGGAGCCCGATGTCGTGCGGCGTGCAGCCGTGACGGCCCGCGACGCCTCGCCCGGCTGCGGTGTCTGGGTGTTCCTGCGTGCCGTGGTGACCAGGACGCAGGCCGAGTCGGCCCGCGCGGCAGCGCCTCTCGTGGGGTCGTGCGCTGCGCGGATGGTGTCCGCTCCGTCCTGGTACGGGCTCGACGAGGTGTCGCTGGAGGCGGCCCGTCGGGTCGCGGCGGGCCACGACTACGCACGCCACGGCACCGCCGAGGCGCGGGCCGGAGGCGTCGAGGACGACGAGGAGCAGGCCGTGGTCCGGCGCCGCTTCGTCCTCGCCGGTGACGCCACGGCCGTGGCGCTCGGCGCACGGGCCCTGGCCGCCACCGGGATCGACGGCGTGGTCGTCGCCGGCGGGCTGACCGGGGTGATGGAGAGGCTGGATGAGCTCGTACCTGCTCTGCGACAAGGTTTCTCACAAGGAGAGGGACGATGAGGGTGCAGAACGACCAGCCCGCTCCCGGCCCCGTGGGCGAGACGTTCGGCGGCTTCGCCGGGTCGGCCCGTCTGGATGACGCGCCCGACGAGGTGCTGTCGTTCGTCCGGCTGCTGCTGGTCGACACGTTGGGTGCGCTCCTCGGTGGGCTGCGCTACGCCCCCGTCCGACGTCTCGGGCGTTCGCTCGCGATGGCGTCAGACAGCCCGGCACCGTTCGGTTTCCTGCTCACGTTGGGCACGGCGGCCACCTGGCTCGACGCCGACTCCGGCGGGTCCTTCCACCCGCAGGGTGACAGGGTGCCGCCGGTCCCCACGGCCCACCCGTGCCCGCACGTGCTGCCGGTGCTGCTCCGGGCGGCGGTCGCGGACGGGGTCGAGGACCGTCGGCTGCTCGAGGTGTTCCTCGTGGCCGACGAGATCGGGATGCGCGCCGGGACGGCCACGTCGCTGCGCCCGGGGCTCCACCCCCACGGCGTGCACGGGCCCGGTGCGGCGGCGGTCGCCGCGGGGATGCTGCGCGGCGCGCCGCCGACCCAGCTCGGTGCCGCGTGGCTGCTGGGGTCGTCGCTCCCGTTGGCGGCCACCCTCGAGGTACCGGTGCGGGGCGGCACCGTCCGGAACGCCTGGACGGGTCTGGGCTCCTGGTACGGGGCGGCCGCGGACGTGCGCGCAGCCGCTGGGGAGAGCGGCGACGAAGATCTCTGGTCGGCCCTCTTCGACGGCGCGGTCAGCACCGACCTCGCACGGGATGACCTGCTCGGCGACCTCGGCTCCCGGTGGCAGCTCGCCAGCAGCTACGTCAAGCCGTACGCCTGCGCCCGCTGGGTGCACCCGACCCTGGACGCGGTGGCCCAGGCGCTGCGTGCGGGAGAGGTCGGCCCGAGGTCGGCGCGGCTGGTCGAACGGATCGAGGTGGACACCTTCGCGTTCGCCGCCTCGCTCGACGAGGTGGCTCCGGCCTCCGACCTCCACGCCCGGTTCTCGGTCCCGGCCTGCGTCGCCGCGCTCCTGCTCGACGGCGACCTGCACGCCGGGTCCTTCCTGGACGGCGCCCTGCACCGTCCCGAGCTGGCCGACCTGGCCGGCCGGGTCGAGCTGCGGGAGGACCCGCACGCGACCGCTGCGCTGCCTCGGCAGCGACCCGCGCGGGTGCGACTCCACCTGCGCGACGGGCGGGTGCTCGACGGGGAGGTGCCGAACGCCAGGGGCAACCCCGACACACCCCTGTGCGTCGACGAGGTCCTCACCAAGCTCCGACGCAACGTCGGCGACCTCGTGCCGTCGGCGGCTGTCGACGACCTCGTGGCCTCCGTGCTCGGCGGGGAGGGGGGCGGCACCTCGCTCGCAGCGGTCACCCGCGCGGCCCTCAGGTCCGTGCTCGGAGGGTGACCCGGTCGGCGGCGTCGCCACGGTCAGCAGGCGTCAGCCGACCTCGAGGGCCGTCGCCCTCCAGCGCCCGTCCAGCCCCTCGAGCCGCACCGCGACCGCGCGAGCCCGGCCCGCGGCGATCACGACGGCGCTGGCCTCGGCCACTCCGTCCGCAGGCAGGCACACGCGCACCCCGCGCACCACGGCGGCGCGGGTGGGCACGACGCGCCCGGTCGGCCGGGTGCGGGCCGCGAGAGCCGTCCGCCGGACGAGGGCGGCGTGCACCTCGTGCGTCGTCCAGCGGGCCAGCTGGCTGACCGGGCGCACCCCGCCCAGGACCTCGACGACGGCGCGGACCAGTGCGGCGCACGTCGCAGCCGGGTCGGGCAGGTCGATCGACGGCGTCGGCTGCCGGCCGAAGTCCGCGTCGTGGGCGTGGACCGCCTCGTACCCCCCGAAGCTCAGCGCCAGCGTTCCCTGGGCCGCCGGCACCGCGCGCAGGTGCCGGCGTGCGACCGGCGGTTCGGTGAGGGGCACGGGAAGGCTGCGGAGCCGGCGTCCCGGCGGCCGACCGGGATCGGCATCGGGCAGCGTGGGCAGGGCCTGCGTCGACATGGCGGTCCTCTCTGGGGCTCACGGCCGGGGCGGGTCAGGCGGGTCGGGTGCGTCGGGTGGGTCGACGCGACCGTCAGGGAGGTGGGGACAGTCGCTGACCGGGCAGCAGCAGGTCGGGGTCCGACCCGATCACCGCGTCGTTCGCGCCGTACCAGCGCGGCCACTCGGCCGCGATCTCGGCATCGGTCGCGTCGGGTCCGAGGCGCCGCGCGGCCAGGGCCCAGAGGGTGTCCCCGCGTCGCACGACGACCTCGTCGTCCGTGACGAGCTCCGCCCGGGGCGAACCCAGCAGGCTCGGCTCGGCGGGGGGCGTGGTCCGCGGGGCGACCGGTGGGGCGGATGGCCGCCAGCCGGGGTCGACCGCGTCTCACCGGACACCGCCCCCGGAGGCGCGGGGGCCGCGGCCGTCGTGGTCGACGCAGGCGGCGGGCCCGCCGCCGCCGGGACGGCACCCATGCCGAGCGCCGCCGCGACGACCAGGTAGAGCACGCCGGGGACCAACCGGGCCCGGGTGCGCCGGTCCGATCCGGCCCCCGGGTGTGCGCCCGCCCTCGTGGTCAGCAGGGTGCCCAGTGCCACCAGCGACCCGACAGCCAGCCACGCCGCCACGAGCGCGCCGCCGGCGGACACGACCGCCACCACGAGGTCGTCGACGGCCGGTGGCGGAGCGGCGTCGGTCTCGGCCGGCCAGGTGGACCACGCCACAGCGGCCAGCAGTCCGGCGACCCCGACGAGGGCCATGACGGCGGCGAGCACGGCAGCGACTCGTGCGACCAGCGGACCTCTCATGACGGCGAAGATAGCAGTTGCTTCCATTTACCGTCGTTTGATGTCGTTCACTGTGGACAGTGTGCTGACGACGCGTCTCGCGCCCCGTGTCACGACCTGGGCGGCTCGGCGTCCGCGTGTCGTACGGTGACGCCCATGCGCTGGCAGTCGCTCTTCGACGACCTCGAGGCGCAGCTGGGGCGCCAGGAGCGGGGCGATCTGGAGGCCGAGGTCGCGGAGCGGAGCAGGGCCGAGCAGGCCACGGTCACCCTGGCCGAGCGGCTGCTGGCGCACGACGGAGCGCCGCTGAGGATCGGGGTCGCCGGCGGCGGCACCGTGTGCGGTCGGGTGGTCGAGGCCGCACCGCAGTGGCTCGTCGTGGTCGACGGGCGCGACGAGGTGTTAGTCCCCACGCACGCCGTCGTCTCCGTGGCGGGCCTCGGACGCGCCAGCGCGCTGCCTCCCGGCCAGGTGATGCGCAGGCTGGGTCTCGGTCACGCGCTGCGCGCTCTCGCCCGCGACCGGGTGGTCGTGACGGTCACGACGACCGCCGGCGTGTTCACCGGCACGGTCGACCGTGTCGCGGCCGACCACCTGGACCTGGCCGAGCACCCGCTCGACGAGGCCCGTCGCGCTCCGGTGGTCCGGTCCGTGGTGGCGCTCGGCTTCGCCGGGCTGCTCACGGTCCGCGCGCGGCGGTGGTGAGGAGGTCAGGCCTCCGCGTCGGTCTCGCCGTCCAGCTTGCCGGCGGCGACGTGCGCCCGCGTCTCGGCGTACTTCTGCTGGATGTACTCCTCCAGCGCGGTGGTCTCGATGCGCCACTGCCCGCGGCCGCCGACCTTGATGGCCGGCAGCTCGCCGGACCTGACGAGGGCGTACGCCTGGGCTGACGACACGTTGAGGATCTCTGCCACGTCGGTGAGGGGGAGGAACCTGTGAGCCATGGAGCCCTCCAGCAGTCGAGCCGGGCCGCCCGTCGCCCGAACGGGTATTCGACAGTTTGACACAGGGCGCGGCTCGTTACCCACCACGACGGCCATCTGTGGGAGCCTCTGGCCGATGACGGCAGCTGGCGGCGCATCTGGGGATGTTCGGTGCCTGTATCGGCTGCTTACGGCAGAATACGGTGTTCGTGCGGGTCTGAGGGGGGCGTGGGGACGCGATGAGCGCGACGAGGGACGTGCCGGCGACGCCTGCGTCGCGGCTGCGACCGCCCTCGTGGCGGGACCCGCGCCTCCTGGTCGGAGTTCTCCTCGTGGTCCTCTCGGTGGTCGTCGGTGCCCGGCTCGTCTCGGTCGCCGACCGGACCGAGCCGTTCTACGTGGCCGCGCACCCGCTCACGCCCGGGGACATGGTCGGTCCCGACGACGTCACGGTCGTCCGGTTGACGATGCAGGAGGCCGACCTCACCTACCTGTCCGCTGCCACGGCCCTTCCCGAGGGGCTGGTGGTGGTGCGAACCGTCGGGGAGGGTGAGCTCGTCCCCCGAGGCGGCGTCGGGGCCGCCGCGGACCTGGGCGTCCAGCCGGTCGGCGTCCCCGTCGAGGGCGCGCTTCCCGCAGGCCTGGTGAAGGGCGCCGTCGTGGACGTGTGGGTCGCCGCACCCGACCCCGACCGCGCGGGTGCCTTCCTGCCGCCCGAACGCCTGGTGGAGGGTGCGGAGGTGGCCGAGGTGGCTGAGTCCGGGACGGCCCTCGGGGCCGGCGGCGGCAGCACCGTCCAGGTCCTCGTCGGGCCCGGGGCCCTGCGGGAGGTGCTGGGAGCCCTCGCGAACGACGCGGCCGTCTCGCTGGTGCTCGCGCCGGGTCGAGGCGGCTGACGCGGTGCAGACGTGTCCGGTCCTCATCGCCGTGACCGGCGCGTGGGAGGCGCCGCTGGTCTCGTCCGTCGAGTCGGCCAGGGGCACCGTCACGGTCGTCCGCCGCTGCGCCGACCTCGCCGACCTCCTCGCCGGCGCAGCCGGTGGTCGGGCACGGGCAGCCCTCGTCTCCGCCGACCTGCGCGGCCTGGACCGCGAGGCCGTCACCCGCCTGCGCCAGAGCGGCCTCGCCGTCGTAGGCGTCGCGACGCCCGGGCTCAGCGAGCACGTCGAGCACCTGCTGGCCCTGGGGGTGGCGGACGTGCTGGCGGCAGACGCGGATCCGTCGGAGGTCGAACGTGTCGTCACGTCCGCCCTCTCCGAGGAACCGGGTCGCTCGCTCGCGTCCCCCGCCGACCCCGCGCAGGCCGTTGACACCGCGCGGTGGGCACCGTCGGAGGGCGGCGCCCTCGCCGGCGAGAAGCCGAGGTCGGCCACGCCGCTGGGGCGGGTCGTCGCGGTGTGGGGTCCCGTCGGCTCCCCGGGCCGCAGCACGGTCGCCGTCACCCTGGCCGCCGAGATCGCCGCCCTGGGCGAGCCCGGCGCTCCTCGTGGACGCCGACACGTACGGCGCGAGCATCGGGCAGGCCCTCGGCGTGCTGGACGAGGCCCCCGGTCTGGCGGCGGCCTGCCGGGCGGCGTCGACCGGTTCGCTCGACCGCGCGATGCTCGCCCGTCTCGCACCGTCCGTCTCGCCCGGCCTGCGCGTGCTGACCGGCATCACCCGGGCCGACCGGTGGCCCGAGCTGTCGGTGTCTGCGCTGGAGCTGGTGTGGGAGGTGAGTCGGTCCGTGGCCCCCTGGACCGTCGTCGACACCGGGTTCTGCCTGGAGCGGGACGAGGAGCTCAGCTACGACACGCGCGCCCCACGTCGCAACGGGGCGACGCTGTCCGCGCTGGAGTCGGCGGACGTCGTCGTCGCGGTGGGCTCGGCCGACCCGGTCGGTCTGCAGCGGTTGGTGCGAGGTCTGGGTGACCTCGCCGAGGTGCTGGGTCCCCTCGCGCCACGGGTGGTCGTCACGCGGTCCCGCGCCACGGCGGTCGGCACGTCTCCCGACCGGCGTGTCCGCGAGGCGCTGCAGCGGTACGCGGGGGTGTCGGACGTGACCGTCGTGCCCGACGACCGCGCCGCCCTCGACGCGGCGATGCTGGCGGGCAGGTCGCTGACCGAGGCGCAGCCGTACTCACCGGCCCGCGCAGCGCTCGCCGAGCTGGCGCTCGACCTCGCGGGGCGGGCGGGTGACCGTCCCAGGCGCCGGCGACGGTCGGCGCGCACCGCGGCACAATGACCGCGTGAGGAGCCATGGTGCGAGCCGACCAGGCGCGACCCTCCACGGGTTGATCGTGGACTGGGGCGGCGTGCTGACCGTGGCGCTCCCGGAGGCGATCCGGGTGTGGGCCGACGCCGAGGGCGTGGACCTCGAGATCTACCGGGCGGTCCTGGTGGAGTGGGGCTTCGGGCCCGACCACTCCGGACCGGCCGCGGAGCTCGAGCGCGGCGAGATCAGCGCTGCGACGTTCGAGGTGCTGCTGGCGGAGGAGTTCGCCCGCAGGGGCAGCCCGGTCGCGGGCGGCGGGTTGCTCCGGCGCATGCTGGCCGGTCTGGACCGCCCCGAGCCGCGGATGTTCGAGGTCGTGCGGCGGGCCCGAGCGGCCGGGCTCGCCACCGGACTGCTCTCCAACTCGTGGGGCAACGACTACGACCGTCGGGGCTGGGACGACCTCTTCGACGCCGTGGTCATCTCCGGGGAGGTCGGGATGCGCAAGCCCGAGCCCCGCATCTTCGAGCATGCCGCGTCGCTGCTCGACCTCCCTCTCCACGCGTGCGTGATCGTCGACGACCTGGAGCACAACGTGGACGGCGCCCGGGCGACCGGCATGTCCGCCGTGCTGCACCGCGACGTCGACGCCACGCTGCCCGAGCTCTCGCGGCTGCTGGGGATAGACCTCTCGGACGTCTAGGCGACCTTCACCTGGAGCAGGAGCCTCTCCGGCCCGCTCGCCTCGACCACGTAGACGCCGGGGGTGCCGCCGACGAGGTCGATCGGGACCGTGGCCTGACCGGGCACCGGTCGCTCGATGTCGTACCCGCGCACGTGCACGACCGTGGTCCGGTCGGCGCACGAGCAGCCGCAGCTTCTGGCCGCGGGCCAGCGTCACGGTCGCCGGGGCCGGCGTGACGTCGCGCGCCGGCGATCGTGACCTCGTACGTCACGTCGGGCTCGCCGGCACCGGCACCGGCACCGGCACCGGCACCCGCGCCTCCGGTCACCGTCGCGGCGGGCAGGGTCTCGGTCAGGTGGCAGGGCGTCGGCACAGCCTCGGGGGTGCCGCTGATCGTCGCGTCCGGGTCGCTGCCCAGGACCTCGGGCTCCACAGGCTCGCCGGACGCCGCGGGCTCCGTCGCCGACCCGGTCCCGGACACGCCGGCCGGCTCGCCGGCTGACCGTCCTCCGTCCCCCGAACAGCCCGTCAGGACCAGGCCCAGAGCCAGCCCGACGGACAGGCCGACGACCGCGGCCGGACGACGGCGCGCGGACAGGGGTGTGGTGGTGGCGATCACGGCGCCGAGTGTAGGTGGCGTGACACGATGGCCCACGTGCCGCCCCCGTCCAGCGAAGGAGCCCAGTGTCGGACCGTCTGACCCCGCTGGACCTCTCCTTCCTGTACCTGGAGGAGCGGACGACGGTCATGCACGTGGGCTCGGTGCTGGTCTTCGACCCGCCGGAGGGGGGATTCGACTTCGACGCGTTGCTGCGCCACATCGGGGCCCGCATCGCGTTCGTCCCGCGGTTCCGTCAGCGCATCCGCCAGGTGCCGGCCCGCCTCGCGAACCCCGTCTGGGTGGACGACGAGCGCTTCGACATCGGGTACCACGTCCGGCGGTCCGCGCTCCCGCGACCCGGCACCGGCGAGCAGCTGCGCGAGCTGGTCGCCCGGGTGCAGTCGCGCCACCTGGACCGCAGCCGGCCGCTGTGGGAGGCGTACGTCGTGGAGGGCCTGGAGGACGGGCGCTTCGCCATCGTCACGAAGTCGCACCAGTCGCTCGTGGACGGCGTCAACGCCGTCGACCTGTCCCAGGTCGTGCTGGACGACACCCCGTCACCGACACCGGCGCCCCCGGACACGTGGCACCCGAGCCGGGAGCCGTCGCTGGTCGAGCTCGTCACCGGCGCCGTCGCGGAGGCGGTGCGGCGTCCGACGCAGGTGGTCGACACCCTCCGCGCCGGCGCGGCCGACCTGCAGGCGACGGCGGACAAGGCCCTTGGCGCGCTCGGCGGGATCGCGCTCGCGGCCCGCACGGCCACCAGCCCCGCGCCCGACTCCCCGCTCAACGTCGAGATCGGCGAGCACCGCCGCTTCGGGACGGTGACCACCGACCTCGAGGACTACCGCGCGGTGCGCGCGTTCCACGCCACGGGAGGTCGTCGCCGCGCCACGAAGGGGATTGTGGGGACGGCGATCTCGGTCAACGACGTGGTTCTCGCGACGCTCACCGGCGCGCTGCGCGAGTGGATGCTCGCACGTGGTGCCCGCGTCACGCCGACCACGACGCTCCGAGCCCTCGTGCCGGTCAGTGTCCGGTCCGACGTGGTCGAGTCCGGCCCCGCCGCCTCGACGGTCGAGTCGCACCTGGTCGACCTGCCGGTGGGCGAACCCAACGCCACGGTGCGGCTGCAGCAGGTCTCGTACCAGATGAAGGCCCACGCCGACACGGGGCGGGCCGTACCGGCGAGGCGTCTGGCCGACGTCGGCGGGTTCGCACCGCCCACGCTGCACTCCCTGGGTGCCCGCGTGGCCAGCGGCCTGTCTCGCCGGGTCTTCAACCTCGTGGTGACGAACGTCCCCGGGCCGCAGCACCCGCTGTTCGCAGCCGGCGCACGGCTGGTGGCCGGGTACCCCGTGATCCCCCTCGCCCGGGGGCAGGGGCTCGCGATCGGCCTGACCTCCTACGAGGGCAGCGTGTTCTACGGCCTCAACGCCGACCGGGAGGCGATGCCCGACCTCGACGTCCTCGGGCAGTGCGTCGTCGAGTCGCTCGCCGAGCTCCGGGACACGGTGCAGTGAGCGGCATCTCGCACGGGCGGCGGGGACGCTGGGGCCTGGTCCTGGGCGGCGGGGGAGTCCTGGGCGGCGCCTGGATGGTCGGCGCGCTGACGGCGCTGCAGGAGGTGCACGGCCTGGACCCGCGCGAGGCGGACCTGCTGGTCGGCACGTCGGCCGGCTCCGTGCACGCGGCGCTCCTCGGAGCGGGGGTGAGCGTGGCCGAGCTGCGCTCCCACCAGCTCGGCGAGCCGTCGCGGTCGGGACCGCTGGCGCGGATCGGCTGGGACTACGAGACAGCCACCGGTGGGTCCCGGCCGCCGCGGCCCCGCTGGGGGCTCGGGTCGGCGGGCCTGGTCCGGCAGGGAGCGGGACGCCTCCGGCACCTGCCGCCCACCGCCGTGCTCTCGGCCCTGATGCCCGAAGGACGCGGCTCGCTCGAGATGGTGGGCCGTCTCGTCCAGGCGGTGCAGGACGAGGTGAAGGCGGCGACCGGCGGCTGGTCACCCCACCCGGGCGTGCGGGCGGTCGCGATGGACTTCGAGTCGGGACGGCGAGTGGTCTTCGGCGACCCGGTGAGCCCGCCGGCGGCCCTGGCCGAGGCGGTGATGGCGTCCTGTGCCGTGCCCGGCTGGTACTCGCCCGTCAGCATCCACGGCGTCCGGTACATCGACGGCGGGGCGTCCTCGTCCACGAACATCGACGTGCTCGCCGGTCACGACCTGGACGAGATCTTCGTGCTGGCCCCGACGGTCTCGTTCTCGATGGACCAGCCGACGGCCGCGCCCGCGCGGATGGAACGGGCCTGGCGCCACCGCGTGACCCGACGCGCCCTGCGTGAGGTGGCCAAGGTCCACGCGGGTGGCACCGACGTGACCGTGCTGGGCCCCGGCCCGGCCGACCTCGAGGCGATCGGCTTCAACCTGATGGACGTCTCACGGCGTCGTCAGGTGCTCGACACCTCGCTGGTGACCACCCGTGCGGCCCTGCAGGACCCCGAGGAGCTGGAGGCGCTGATGGCACGACCCGAGAGGCTTCGACGGGGACGACCCGGTCGACGACCAGGAGGTGGTCTGATGCGCGTCTTCCTCCCCGCGACGGGGCCGCTGCTGGCCGAGTGGGCGCGAACGGGGGCGGTGGCCGTCCCCCTCACCGCGCACGCCGTCACACCGGCGCTGCGGGAGTGGTACGCGGAGGGCGATACCGAGGAGCTCGAGTACGCCGCGATGGTCGAGGCGGCGGAGGCCTCTCTGCGCCTGCTGGGTGACGACCCGTCCGCGGCGCGGCGCCGGGTCGTGCTGGCGGCCGAGGTGGACGTCGCGACCACGCTCCCGGGAGGCGACACCGGCCCGCGGTCCCAGGTCCTGCTGCCCGGGTCGGTGCCGGTGAGCGACCTCGTCGCCGTGCACGTCGACGACGACGAGGCCGTCGTCGACGTCACGGCCGCGGTCGAGGCCGTCGACGCCGCCGACCGCGGCGACGACGAGGCGCAGTTCGTCGTCGACTCGGCCGAGGCGCACGACCTGCTCTGGTTCGACGCGTCCGAGATCGACTCCGTCGTCGCTGATCTCGGTCACTGAGCTGTCGCGGCCCGGCAGTCGCTAGAAGCCGTTGCCCCGCACGACCTGGGCGTACCAGAGCGCGCTGGCCTTCGGAGTCCGTTCCTGCGTCTCGTAGTCGACCCGCACGATGCCGAACCTGCGGTCGTAGCCGAAGGCCCACTCGAAGTTGTCCATCAGGGACCAGGCGAGGTACCCGCGCAGGTCGACACCCTCGGTGAGCGCGGCGTAGCAGGCACGGAGGTGCTCCTCGATGTAGCTGCGTCGGTGCTCGTCGTGGACGGAGCCGTCACCGGACACCTCGTCGTCGTAGGCGGCACCGTTCTCGGTGATGACGAAGGGCGTGCCGGGGTATCTCTGGTGCAGCGTGACGAGCAGGTCGCGCAGGCCGTCGGGATCGACCTCCCAGTCCATCGCCGTCACCGGCAGGCCGCGCGAGACCATCTGCGCCGCCTCGGCACCCACCCACGGCGACCCCTCGAGGGGCACTCCGGAGTCGTGCACGTTGGCGGTCGTGTAGTAGTTCACGCCGAGCACGTCGATCGGTGACGAGATCACGTCGAGGTCCCCGGGCTGCACGACGTCGGCCAGGCCGAAGGGCTCGAGGTCGTCCCAGACGTCCTGCGGGTAGCCGCCCCGAAGGAGAGGGTCGAGGAACAGCCGGTTCTGCAGGCCGTCGACCCGGCGCGCGATCTCGACGTCCTCGTCACGGGTGCGGTCGGCGGGAGTCACGGGCGACAGGTTCAGCGTGATGCCCAGCTGCGTCTGCTCGCCGGTCGGGGCGACGGACCCCGACACCCGCGTCGCGCAGCACCCGGGTGGCCTTGCCGTGAGCCAGCAGCAGGTGGTGCACGGCGGCGACCGCCTCGCGAGGGTCGCGGTGTCCGGGCGCGTGGTGACCGGCTGCGTAGGAGAGCAGGGACGAGCACCAGGGCTCGTTGAGCGTCGTCCACGTCGGCACGCGGTCGCCGAGCGCGTCGTGCACGGTCGAGGCATACTCGGCGAAGAGGTCGGTGGTGTCGCGGTTCGCCCAGCCTCCCTTGTCCTGCAACGCCTGTGGGAGGTCCCAGTGGTACAGGGTCAGCCACGGCTTGATGCCGCGGCCCAGCAGCTCGTCCACCAGCCGCGAGTAGAAGTCGAGCCCGGCCGGGTTCACGTCGCCGCCGTCCGGCCGGATGCGCGGCCACGACGTCGAGAAGCGGTAGGTGGCGATGCCCAGCTCCGACATCATCTCGACGTCCTGCGGCATCCGCCGGTAGTGGTCGCAGGCCAGCTCGCCGGTGTCGCCGTCCAGCACCGCACCGGGCTGACGACAGAACACGTCCCAGATCGAGTCGGTCCGCCCGTCGGCCGTCGTCGAGCCCTCGATCTGGAAGGCTGCGGTCGCTGCGCCCCAGAGGAAACCGGTCGGGAACTGGACGGCGCCGAGGGGGTTGCCCGTAGTGGTCGTCATGGGGGCATTCTGCTACCCACTCCCGCGTGACACGATGTGCCGACCCGACTGGTGGTCACCATCCACCGATCCGACGCCGCCCGAGGAGAACTGAGTGGACGCCGTCACCGCTGTTCCAGCGCCCGTCAACGAGCCAGTGCTCGACTACGCCCCGGACAGCCCGGAACGCGCAGCCCTGCAGGTGCGGCTGACCGAGCTCTGGGCCGAGCGACCCGACCTGCCGCACTGGATCGACGGTCGGCAGGTCATGGGTGGCGGACGGCGCACCAAGGTGGTGGCGCCGTTCGAGCACCGTCACGTGCTCGGTGTGCTGAAGGGTGCGACCGCGGGGGACGCCGAGGCCGCGATGGCGGCGGCCAAGCGCGCAGCACCGGGGTGGCGGGCGCTGAGCCAGGACGACCGGGCGGCGGTGTTCCTGCGGGCAGCCGAGCTCCTGTCCGGCCCGTGGCGCTCCACGCTGAACGCCGCGACCATGCTCGGCCAGGCCAAGACGGCCGTGCAGGCCGAGATCGACGCCGCGTGCGAGCTGATCGACTTCTGGCGCTTCAACGTGCACTTCGCCGACCAGATCCACCGCGAGCAGCCGATGGCCAACTCCAAGGGCATCTGGAACCGCACCGACCACCGGCCGCTGGAGGGCTTCGTCTACGCGATCAGCCCGTTCAACTTCACGGCCATCGGCGGCAACCTGCCGACCGCGCCGGCGCTGATGGGCAACACCGTCGTCTGGAAGCCGTCCCCGACGCAGGCGCTCTCCGCGCACTACACGATGGCGCTGCTCGAGGCGGCCGGTCTGCCGCCCGGCGTCATCAACCTCGTCCACGGCGACGGCATCGCCGTCTCCAAGGTGCTGCTGGCCGACCGCGACCTCGCGGGCATCCACTTCACCGGCTCGACCCCCACCTTCCACCGGCTGTGGCGCACGGTCGGGGAGAACATCGACCGGTACCGCACCTACCCGCGCATCGTCGGCGAGACCGGCGGCAAGGACTTCATCCTCGCCCACCCCAGTGCCGACGTCGACGTGCTGCGCACGGCCATGGTGCGGGGCGCCTTCGAGTACCAGGGCCAGAAGTGCTCGGCCGCCTCGCGGGCCTACGTGCCGCGGTCGCTCTGGAAGGTCCTGCGTGACGACCTGGTGTCCCTCACCGAGTCGCTCACGATGGGGCCGACGACCGACTTCTCCAACTTCATGTCCGCGGTGATCGACGACCGCGCGTTCGCCAAGCACGCCGCCGCGATCGACCGGGCGCACGCCACCCCGGGCATCAACGTCCTGGCAGGCGGCACCTACGACGACTCGGTCGGCTACTTCGTGCGGCCGACGCTCCTCGAGTCGGGCAACCCCGGGGACCAGATCTTCAGCACCGAGTACTTCGGCCCGATCCTGTCGGTGCACGTCTACAACGACCGCAGCTACGACGCCGTCGTCGACCAGATGGAGTCGGTCGCCGACTACGCGCTGACCGGTGCCGTGATCGCCACCGACCGGACGGCGATCGCGGACGCCAGCGCGCGTCTGCGGTACGCGGCGGGCAACTTCTACGTCAACGACAAGCCGACCGGGGCGGTCGTCGGCCAGCAGCCCTTCGGCGGTGGTCGCGCGTCCGGCACGAACGACAAGGCCGGTGCCCCGCAGAACCTGATGCGGTGGACGTCCTCACGCTCCATCAAGGAGACGTTCGTGCCGCCGACGGACCACCGCTACCCGCACATGGGCTGAGCGGCGACCATGCTCATGACGGACGGAGGACCGGCCTTCACCGCACCCGACGAGGGGCTGCTCGACGAGCTCGCCGCCCGGGTGCCGCGCGGCGCCGTCGTCCGCGACCCCGACGTCGTGGCCGGGTACAGCCGCGACCGTGAGCCGTGGTCCCCCTCGGGGACGCCGGCGGCGGTGGTGCGGGTCACCCGGACGGCCGACGTGGTCGCGGTGATGCGCTGGGCGTCGGAGCACCGCGTCGCCGTCGTGCCCCGCGGGGCGGGCTCGGGGCTCGCCGGCGCGGCCAACGCGACCGACGGCTGCGTCATGCTGAGCACCGAGCGCATGGACTCCGTGCTGGAGGTGGACGACCGCGACCTGCTCGCCGTCGTGCAGCCTGGTGTGATCAACGCCGACCTCAAGAAAGCCGCTGCGGCACAAGGGATGTTCTACGCCCCGGATCCCGGCTCGCAGGGGTTCTGCACGATCGGGGGCAACGTCGCGACCAACGCCGGCGGCCTGTGCTGCGTCAAGTACGGCGTCACGCGTGACGCCGTGCTCGGGCTCGAGGTGGTGCTGGCCGACGGGCGCGTCCTGCGCACGGGCGGTCGCACCGTCAAGGACGTGGCGGGTCTCGACCTCACCCGCCTGTTCGTCGGCAGCGAGGGCATGCTCGGGGTCGTCACCGAGGTCACCGTACGGCTGCTGCCGGCCAGGCCCGCGCCGTCGACCGTGGTGGCCACGTTCGCTGAGCTCGTCGACGCCGGCGACGCGGTGTCGGCGATCATCGCGTCCAGCCGCCCGAGCATGTGCGAGCTGATGGACGCGACGACGGTGGCCGCGGTCGAGCAGCACTCACCGAGCGGGCTCGACCTGTCGGCAGCGGCGCTGCTGGTGCTGCAGTCCGACGCCCCGGGCTCCGCGGGCGAGGCGGAGTGCGAGGCCTTCTCCGCCGCCTGCGAGAAGGCGGGCGCGACGTTCGTGATGTCCACGTCCGACCCCGTCGAGAGCGAGATGCTGACGATGGCCAGGCGTTCGGCGGTGGTGGCCCTCGAGGCGCGGGGCGGGTGGGTGCTCGACGACGTCGGTGTCCCGCTCTCGCGCATCCCCGACCTGGTGGCCGGCTGCGCCTCGATCGGTCGGGACCACGACGTCGAGATCGCCACGTTCGGCCACGCCGGCGACGGCAACATGCACCCCACCGTGGTCTACCCACGCGGCGACGCCGCCGCGGAGGCGCGTGCGGGAGCTGCCTTCGTCGCGCTGCTCGACCTGGCGCTCGAGCTGGGGGGCACGGTGACGGGGGAGCACGGCGTGGGCCTGGCGAAGCGCGCGCACCTGGCCCGGCAGGTCGGCGAGGTGCACCTCGACGTGCAGCGCTCCGTCAAGGCCGCGCTGGACCCGCTCGGCATCCTCAACCCGGGCAAGTCCCTGGGCTGAGGGCGGTTCGAGCGGCCGAGGTCAGCCCGCGAGCCACTCCCGGCCGACCTGCTGCTCCTTGCGGATCGCCGACATGATGGCCGGCTGGGCGGCCTTCTCGAGGCTGCCACCGATCAGGGGCACCGAGGCCTTGAGGTCGCCCTCGACCGTCTGGAGGGTGCCGGCGCCGGACGGGCTCATCCGCATCGTGCCCCTCAGTCGCAGCGGGGCCCCCACGATCTCGACGGTGACGGTCGCCTCGCGGGAGCCGTCGGCGGCCGGTGCCTCCCAGGCGTCCGCCTGCTTGATGGTCACGGTGTCGCCCACGAACTTGCGTGCCACGTCAGGGAAGTCGTCGGTCGGCATGGTGCGCGACGAGGTGGCCGTGAAGGGACCCGACGCGTCTCCCGACACCTCGACCGAGCGCTGGAGCGCTCCCATCCGGTCGCACTTGCGCTCCACGAAGGCCTTGTCGGCCAGCATCGCGGCCACCTGGTCCGGGCTCGCCTCGTACGTGATCTCGGCATCGACGCGCATCCGTCCTCCTGAGCTCGGTCGTGAGTCGGAGGCAGCCTAGATGCAGGGCGGGACGCCGACCGGCACGGTCCGCCACGCGAGGGCCTACCCTTCGGCGCGTGAACGAGCACCCGAGCAACCCACCGTCCGACCGGCACTTCGGAGAGCAGGGGGGCAGGCTGACCTACGGCTCCTACCTACGGCTCGACCAGCTGCTCACCGCGCAGGTGCTGGAGTCCGACCCGCCTGCGCACGACGAGCTGCTCTTCATCACGATCCACCAGGTCTACGAGCTGTGGTTCTCGCAGCTGCTGCACGACCTCGGCGAGGTGCGCGCCGCCATGTTCGACGGGCGGCTGTGGTGGGCGCGTCACCTGCTGGGGCGGGTCGGCACGGTCGAGCGCGTCCTGATCGCCCAGATCGAGGTGCTCGAGACGATGACCCCTCAGGACTTCCTGGTGTTCCGTGAGCGGCTGGCGCCGGCGTCGGGCTTCCAGTCCGTCCAGTTCCGCGAGCTCGAGTTCCTCTCGGGCCACAAGGACCCGGGGTTCCTCGAGCGCTTCCGGGGCCTCACCGCCGACGAGCGGGCCCGGCTGGAGAAGCGGTTGGAGGAGCCGACCCTGTGGGACGCCTACCTGCACGTGCTCACCTCCCACGACCTGCCGGTCGGTGACGACGAGCAGGTGTCGTCGTCCCTGGTGGCCGTGGCTCGCGACCGCGACCGCTTCGGCGACGCGTGGGAGCTAGCCGAGAGACTGCTGGACCACGACGCGCGCGCTGCGGAGTGGCGCGCCCGCCACGTGCAGATGGTCGAGCGACAGATCGGCACCAAGTCGGGGACGGGCGGCTCGAGCGGCGCCCCCTACCTGCGGTCGCGCCTGCCCCTGCGGTACTACCCGTTGCTGTGGGAGATGCGCGGCGCGCTCTAGGTCGCTCGCGGGACGACCTCGGCGCCGCGGTACTAGGCTCGACGGGGCGCACAGCGAGGTGCGCCGCCGAGGCAAGACCCGCGAGCAGGTGGAGTGCCATGTCGACAGGTACGGTCCGGAAGCCCTCCGCCTCCGGGGGTGACCCTCGGGCCGACGTGATCGCGAAGGCCGCGTCGGGGGGCGAGCGCTACGGGGCGCGGGACGAGGACCTGACGGCGTTCCTGACGCGCTACTACCGGCACGTCGCCGACGAGGACCTTCTCGGTCGCGACCCCGTCGACCTCGCGGGTGCGGCCCTCAGCCACCGGCAGCTCGCCCAGGATCGTAGCCCGGGCACGGCGGTGATCCGCGTGCACACCCCAGCCGTCGAGACCCACGGGTGGCAGACCGGGCACACCGTCGTCGAGGTGGTCGCCGAGGACATGCCGTTCCTCGTCGACTCCGTGACCCAGCAGCTCAGCGGGGACGGGCGAGCCGTCCACCTGGTTGTTCACCCGATCATCGTCGTCCGGCGCGACGTCACCGGGCACCTGCTCGAGGTGCTCGACGTGCCGACCGCCTCGCTGACCTCCGGCCAGCGCGGCGAGGGCTGGCCGGACGACGCGGTCGCCGAGTCGTGGATGCACCTGCAGATCGACCGTGAGCCCGACCCCGAGGTCATGGCCGAGATCGAGGTCCACCTGGCCGGCGTGCTGGAGGACGTGCGGACCGCGGTCGAGGACTGGCCCAAGATGACGCAGGCCGCCCTCGCGGTCGCCGACAGCCTGGTCGAGGAGGTGCCGGACGACCTGGCCGAGGAGGCCCGCCAGGCCGAGCGGCTGATGCGCTGGCTGGTGGACGAGAACTTCACGTTCCTCGGGTACCGGGAGTACGCCCTGGAGGGGGACCCGGGCCAGGAGCGTCTGCGTGCCGTCCAGGGCACGGGGCTCGGCATCCTGCGCTACGACCAGGCGCAGGACTCCTCGAGCTTCGAGCGGCTGCCCGCCACGGTGAGGGCCAAGGCCCGGGAGCGCCGCGTGCTGATCCTCACCAAGGCGAACTCGCGGGCGACCGTCCACCGCAGCACCTACCTCGACTACGTCGGGATCAAGACGTTCGATCCCGACGGCTCTGTCACCGGGGAGCGACGCTTCCTCGGGCTGTTCACCTCGGCGGCCTACACCGAGAGCGTGCGCCGCGTTCCGGTCGTCGACACGAAGATCACGGAGGTGCTCGAGCGTGCCGGCCTCTCGCCCGCGAGCCACTCGGGCAAGGATCTGCTGGCGATCCTCGAGACGTACCCGCGGGACGAGCTGCTCCAGACCGACGCCGAGCAGGTCTACTCCACGGCGATGTCGGTGCTGCACCTGCAGGAGCGGCGCCGGACCCGGCTGTTCCTGCGCACCGACGAGTACGGCCGATTCGTGTCGGCGCTGATCTTCCTTCCGCGGGACCGCTACACGACCGCCGTGCGGCTGCGGATGCAGCAGATCCTCAGGGACGCCTTCCACGCCGACAGCGTCGACTACACGACCCGCGTCAGCGAGTCGGTGCTCGCGCGGCTGCACTACGTCCTGCGTCCGGCGGCCGGCGAGGAGCTGCCCGACGTCGACGCCTCGGCTCTGGAGTCGCGGCTCGTCGAGGCGACACGCACCTGGGAGGAGGACCTCGCCGACGCCCTGACGCGCGAGGTCGGCGAGGTCGAGGCCGGACGGCTGCAGCGCGCGTGGGGCAGCGGGTTCCCCGAGGCGTACAAGGAGGACTTCGCCGCGCGGGTCGCCGTCGGCGAC
Organism: uncultured Actinomycetota bacterium; assembly: GCA_963845675.1. Taxonomy (GTDB): domain Bacteria; phylum Actinomycetota; class Actinomycetes; order Actinomycetales; family CAWJMD01; genus CAWJMD01. The sequence goes on from CAWJSX010000003.1 coordinate 104,491, forward strand.
CTCCGCCGCATCGAGGCGGCTGTCGCGGACCACGAGAGCGGCTTGGGGGAGAGCGCCCTCGAGACCGTCCTCTACGAGCCCGTCGGCGGTGGCAGCGACGAGCGCCGGTTCAAGCTCTTCCGCCGGGAGCCGCTCTCCCTCACCACGGTCCTGCCGTTCTTCCGCAACCTCGGCGTCGAGGTCACGGACGAGCGACCGTACGAGATCGTCAACGCCGACGCCCGGATCTCGTACATCTACGACTTCGGCCTGCGGTACCCCGGGCTGTCCCAGTCGGCCGCGAGCCGCGACATGCTCACGGACGCCTTCGAGGCCGCGTGGGCCGGGCGGAGCGAGTCGGACGGGTTCGACCAGCTCGTGATCGCCGGCGGCCTGACGTGGCGCCAGATCGTGGTGCTCCGCACCTACGCGAAGTACCTGCGGCAGACCGGCTCGACGTTCAGCCAGGACTACGTCGAGGCGACGCTGCTGGCGAACTGCTCGATCGCCCGGCGGCTCGTCTCCCTCTTCGAGGCACGTTTCGACCCGGACCTCGGAGGTGGGCGACTCGACCTCGCCGCGCGCGCCGAGACGGCTGACGCGCTGGTCGAGGAGATCACCGCGGCGCTCGACAAGGTCGCCAGCCTCGACGCCGACCGGATCCTGCGCGCCTTCCTCGGCCTGATCACGGCCACGGTGCGCACGAGCTTCTTCCAGACGGACGACGACGGCGCGCCGAAGACCTACGTCGCCGTCAAGCTCGACCCGCGCCGGGTGCCGGAGCTGCCGGAACCCCGTCCGGTGCACGAGATCTGGGTGTACTCCCCTCGCGTCGAGGGCGTGCACCTGCGGTTCGGCGACGTCGCCCGCGGCGGGTTGCGCTGGAGCGACCGTCGTGAGGACTTCCGCACCGAGATCCTCGGGCTGGTGAAGGCGCAGACCGTCAAGAACGCCGTGATCGTCCCGACCGGCGCCAAGGGCGGCTTCGTCGCCAAGCAGCTCCCCGACCCGGGGGACCGGGAGGCGTGGCTCGCGGAGGGTGTCGCGAGCTACACGACCTTCATCTCGGCCCTCCTCGACGTCACGGACGACCTCGTTCCCGACGGGGAGGCCGGTCCCGCCGGGCGCCGTGTCGAGCCGCCCCCGCGCGTGGTGCGGCACGACGGGGAGGACACCTACCTCGTGGTGGCCGCGGACAAGGGGACCGCGAGCTTCTCCGACATCGCGAACGGCGTGGCGGCCGAGTACGACTTCTGGCTCGGCGACGCCTTCGCCTCCGGTGGGTCGGTGGGCTACGACCACAAGGCGATGGGCATCACGGCGCGCGGCGCGTGGGAGTCGGTGAAGCGGCACTTCCGCGAGATGGGGCACGACACGCAGAGCCAGCCGTTCACCGTCGTCGGCGTCGGCGACATGAGCGGTGACGTCTTCGGCAACGGCATGCTGCTGTCGGAGCACATCCGGCTGGTGGCCGCGTTCGACCACCGGCACGTGTTCCTCGACCCCGACCCCGACCCCGCGGCGTCGTACGCGGAGCGGCGCCGGCTCTTCGACCTGCCCAGGTCCTCGTGGGAGGACTACGACTCGTCCCTGCTGAGCGACGGCGGGGGCGTCTACAGCCGGTCGGCCAAGTCGGTGCCGATCAGCGGCCCGGTGCGCGAGCGGCTCGGCCTGCCCGAGGGCACCACCGCCATGACACCCGCGCAGCTGATGAAGGCGATCCTCTCCAGCCCGGTCGACCTGCTCTGGAACGGCGGGATCGGCACGTACGTCAAGGCGTCCACCGAGGACCACGCGGCGGCCGGCGACAAGGCCAACGACGCGATCCGGGTGGACGGTGCGGACCTGAGCGTGAAGGTCGTCGGCGAGGGAGGCAACCTGGGGCTCACCCAGCGCGGTCGCATCGAGGCAGCGCGGAACGGCGTGCGCGTGAACACCGACGCCATCGACAACTCGGCGGGCGTCGACTGCTCCGACCACGAGGTCAACATCAAGATCCTCCTCGACCAGATCGTGGCCGACGGGGACCTCACGTCGAAGCAGCGCAACAGCCTGCTGGCCGAGATGACCGAGGAGGTCGCGCGCCTGGTCCTGCGCGACAACTACGAGCAGAACGTCCTGCTGGGCAACGCACGCCACCAGGCGTCCGGGATGCTGTCCGTCCACGCCCGGCTGATGAAGATGCTCGAGGCCAAGGGTGAGCTCGACCGCGAGATCGAGTTCCTTCCCGACACCGGCGGAGATCGAGCTCCGCATCGCGGACGGCATGGGGCTCACGTCACCCGAGTCCGCCGTGCTGGTCGCCTACGCCAAGATCGCGCTCAGTGCCGACATCCTGGCCAGCGACGTCCCGGACGACCCGTGGTTCCAGCAGGTCCTGCAGAAGTACTTCCCGCAGCCCCTGGTGGAACGCTACGCGGACCGCCTGGCGGCCCACCCGCTGCGCCGCGAGATCGTCACGACGTGGGTGGCCAACGACATCGTCAACCGCGGAGGAATCACCTTCGTCTTCCGGGCCCTGGAGGAGACCGGCGCGACGGCGGCCCAGGTCGTGCGGGCCTACGTCGTGGCGCGAGAGGTGTTCGGGCAGGAGGAGTTCGTCGCCAGGGTCGACGCCCTGGACAACGAGATCTCGACGGACCTCCAGACCGACCTGTACCTCGAGTTCCGGCGGCTCGTGGACCGCGCCTCCCGCTGGCTGCTGCAGAACCGGCCGGGTGAGCTCGACGTGCAGGCCGAGATCGACCGGTTCTCAGCCGTGGCCACGCGGTGGCGCGGGTCGATGGCGGACGTGCTCGTCGGGTCCGACCGCGAGCGCCTGCTCACCGGCGTCGAGACGATGCGGTCCGAGGGGGTCGATGAGGAGACCGCCCGGTGGGCGGCCGGTCTGCTGGACGAGTTCTCCATGCTCGACGTGGCCGAGCTCGCGCAGACGACCGGGCAGCCCGTCGAGGAGGTCGCCAGCGTGTACTTCGCGGTCAGCGACCGGTACGGGCTCGACGCGATGCTGGGCCGCATCTCCCACCTCAAGCGCGCCAACCGGTGGGAGGCGCTCGCCCGAGGAGCGCTGCGCGACGACCTGTACGCGGCGTGGATGGGCCTGACGAGGTCTGTGCTGACGACGGTCGACAGCGGCGCCGACGACGGGTCGGAGGACGGTCACCGTGCCGCGGCGCGGATCGAGCGGTGGGAGTCGGCGAACGCCGCGCAGCTCAACCGGGCGCGCTCGACGATCGATGAGGTCCGCGCCCTGGAGCACGGGGACCTCGCGTCCATGCAGGTGGCGCTGCGGGTACTCAGAGGGGTGATCCGCGCCGGTTCGGCGACGTGACGCCCGGCCCGCGCCGCGTCCTGCCGTCCAGCGCGACGTAGGGTCACCACGTGTCCACGCTGTCAGACCTCGTCCGCGACCGGTGCGACCTGGACCGCAAGGCGGTCGAGTGGCTGCACCAGCTGACCGGTGACTGGCAGCTGCTGTCGGACCTCTGCTTCGCCGACCTGGTGCTGTGGGTCCCGCTGCGGGACGGCTCGGGACACCTGGCGGTGGCGCACGTCCGCCCCAGCACGGCCGCCACCGTGCACCACAGCGACCCCGTCGGGTCGACGGTGCCGACGGCGGAGCAGCCCGAGGTCGACCGGGCGAGCCGCCGCGGCACGCCTCCATCCGGGGGTCGAGCGCGACGGGGTGTGGCACGAGGCCGTTCCGGTCTGCCACGACGGGCGGGTCGTCGCGGTGCTCGGACGGCACGCGCACGTCGTGTCGGTGCGCCCGGAGAGCCCCCTCGAGGTGGCGTACCGGCGCGCGGCCGACGCGTTGCTGCTGATGGTGGCCCAGGGCGGCTACCCCGACTCCGGGGCGCCCACCGGCCAGCGGCGTGGTGCGCCTCGTGTCGGTGACGGCCTGATGCACCTCGACGCCGACGGTCGCGTGCTGTTCGCCAGCCCGAACGCGCTGTCCAACTACCACCGTCTCGGGCTGGCGGGCGACCTCGAGGGAGAGCTGCTGGCCGAGGTGACGGCCGGACTGCTGGACGGACCGGACCTGGTCGACGAGACGCTCCCGCTGGTCGTCACCGGCCGCGCGCCCTGGCGTACGGAGGTGCAGGCGCGCGGGGTCGCCCTGTCCCTGCGGGCCATCCCGCTGCGTCGACGACGGCGTGCGCGTCGGCGCGCTGGTGCTGTGCCGTGACGTCTCGGAGCTGCACCGCCGCGAGCGCGAGCTGATGACCAAGGACGCGACGATCCGCGAGATCCACCACCGGGTGAAGAACAACCTGCAGACGGTGTCCGCGCTGCTGCGCCTGCAGGCGCGGCGCATCGAGTCGCCGGAGGCGCGCGGTGCGCTGGAGGAGGCGATGCGCCGGGTCGCGACGATCGCGCTCGTGCACGAGACGCTGGCCCGCGGCATCGACGAGTCCGTCGACTTCGACGCGCTGCTCGACCGCGGTCTCGCCCTGACCGCCGACCTCCTGGCGGCCCCGACGGCCGGGGGGAGGGCCGTGCGTCACGGGTCCTTCGGCGTGGTCCAGGCCGCGGACGCGAACGCGCTCGCCCTGGTGCTGGTCGAGCTGGTCTCGAACGCCGTCGAACACGGCCGCGAGGGCGAGCCGGCCGACGTCAGCGTCGAGGCGCGACCGCGACGGCCCGCTGCTCGAGGTCGCCGTCGTGGACGACGGTCCCGGTCTGCCCGACGGCTTCGCGCCCGGCCGGCAGGGGCTGGGCACCCAGATCGTGCAGGCACTGGTCGCGGGTGAGCTGAGCGGCAGCATCGACTGGTCGGCGAACCCCGGCGGGGGGACGCGCGTCGTGGTGCGGGCGCGGCTCAAGGAGCCTGGACGGTCCCTGAGGCACGACAAAGGGCGCCCGGCCGATCGGCCGGACGCCCCCCGTGGTCTCGGTGGTGTCAGCCGGCGCGTCGTGCGCGAGCGGTGCGGCGCTTGAGGGCGCGGCGCTCGTCCTCCGAGAGCCCACCCCACACGCCGGCGTCCTGGCCGTTCTCGAGTGCCCACTTGAGGCACTGGTCGACGACGTCGCAGCGGCGGCACACGGCCTTGGCCTCGTCTATCTGCAGCAGGGCGGGCCCGGTGTTCCCGATCGGGAAGAACAGCTCCGGGTCCTCGTCCAGGCACGCAGCGCGGTGGCGCCAGTCCATCGTTCCACTCACTCCTCATCGCTTGTGAACAGGTTCACGAGCAGTCTCAGTGCGAAGGGGCGCCCGTAACGCACGCCCCTCGTCCGGAAAAGGCTGTCACGCGCTCACCCCGGATCACAAGGCCTCGGGCGGGGGTTTCGCACGGTACGCCTGAGTCCTTGGTCACGTCGACGTCACGATCACGCCGACATCGGCGTGACGATCACCACCACAACGAAGAGGCCGATCGGCGTGTTCCCGGTAGCGTCCACGCCGTGACGACCTCCCAACCGGCCGCTGCGCGCGTTCCGCGCACGGTGCTGGCGGTGCCGCCGCCCTGCTCGCGGAGGTCCTGCTCCTGCTCGTGGTGGCGGGGTTCTTCGTCTACGCCGTGGCGACGGACCGAGCGGCCGACGTCGGGCTTCGACCTGGCCACGGCCGTGTTCTGCCTGCTCGTCGTCGGCGTGCTGCTGGCGTGCGCGAGGGCCCTGTGGCGGGGGCTGCGCTGGGCCCGGGCGCCGGTCGTCACGGTCCAGCTGCTCACGTTGTTCGCGCTCGCCGTGCCGGCGCTGCAGGCCGGGCGCACCTGGCCGGGTCTGCTGCTGCTCGCCCTCAGCGTCGTGGCCGGGGCGGGGCTCTTCGCGCCGTCGGCGGTGCGGCACACCGAGGGTCGGGGTGGCGCACCCGTCGCGTGACGGGCACGCACCTGTGCCGTTCAGGCCTCCGTCAGCTCCGTGCGCAGCGTCTCCAGCGTGCGCGCGAGCAGGCGCGAGACGTGCATCTGGGAGAGGCCGACCTCGTCGGCGATCTGCTGCTGGGACATGCCGCGCACGTACCGCAGCGCCAGGATGCGGCGCTCTCGCGGGGGCAGCGCCTGCAGCAGCGGCCGGAGCGCCTCACGGTTCTCGACGCCGTTCAGGCCCTCGTCGTGCACGGTCAACCACGCCGCGTCGGACTCGACCACCGGCTCCAACGGCACGGTCGAGTAGGCGCCGGCGGACTCGAGCCCCTCCAGCACGGTCTCCGCGTCCACCCCGGTGCGGGCGGCGAGCTCGTCGACGGTGGGGGAGCGGCCGAGCTCCTGCGTCAGCGCGGCCCGTGCGATCGACAGGGTGCGGGTCAGCTCCTGCAGCCGTCGCGGCACGCGCACGGCCCAGCCGCGGTCGCGGAAGTGCCGCCGGATCTCGCCGAGGATCGTCGGCACGGCGTAGGCGGCCAGCGAGCCTCCGCGCTCGGGGTCGAAGCGGTCAACGGCGTTGATCAGGCCGATGGTGCCGACCTGGATGAGGTCGTCGAGCGCCTCGCCCCGCCCGGAGTAGCGGCGGGCCAGGTGCTCGACGAGGCCGAGGTGCGCCGAGACCAGGCGGTCACGGGCCGCGAGGTGCTCCGGGTGCTCGCGAGGGAGCCTCGTCAGCAGCTCGAGGTCCTCCTCGACCGTCGTCATCGACGGGGACCTCGCCGACGGTGGGTCAGGCGGATCGAGGACGCGGTCCCGTCCTCGCCGGTCTGGGCGTCGACCTCGCCGACGAGCGCCTCCAGCACGGCCCAGGCGATGCTGGAGCGTTCCGGCAGCTGGGTCGACGGGCCGCTCACCTCCACCTCCAGCTCGTCGTCGCTGAGGTGGAACTCGGCGCGCAGACGGTCGCCCTCACCGGCGCCGAGGATGAGCAGCGTGCTGGCCTCGTCGACGGCGATCCGCAGGTCCTCGATCTCGTCGAGGTCGAGGTCGAGCCGCGCCGCCAGGCCGGCGCAGGCTGTGCGCAGCACCGCGAGGTAGGCGGCGTCGGCGGGGACGACGAGCACCACGGGGGCCTCGTGGTCCTCGCGCGTGAGGGAGCCGACCGGCTGTCCGGTGAGCGTCATGCGTGCGTCCCTCCCCCTGCTGTCCGTTGCAGTGCCTCGCCGTCGAGGCGGAACACCGTCCACTCATCCTGCGGCACGGCCCCCAGCGAGCGGTAGAAGCCGATCGAGGGTTCGTTCCAGTCCAGCACCCACCACTCGAGTCGCGGGTAGCCCCGCGCCACGCACTCCGCTGCCAGCGTACGCAGCAGTGCCTGTCCCGCACCCCGGCCCCGCTGGTCGGGCGTCACGTACAGGTCCTCGAGCCAGATCCCGTGCCGACCCTTCCAGGTCGAGTACGTGACGTACCAGAGCGCCATCCCGACCACGTGGCCCTGGGACTCGGCCACGTGGCAGAAGACGCGTGGGTCGGGCCCGAACAGGGCGGCGCCGAGGTCCTCGGGCGTGGCCTCGACCGCGTCGGGGGCCCGTTCGTACAGCGCGAGCTCACGGATCAGCGCGTCCAGCGCCGGGACGTCGGACGGGGCGGCCTCGCGGATCGTGGTGGTCACGCGCTCTCCTGGATGCCGTCGGGACCCGGCGCTCGGGCTGGGCCCGGGTGGGCCACCTGGACCATCGTGCTGGTCCCGCGGTGCACCAGCACACCCCGGCCCGGCAGACGGACCTCCCGGCGAGGCAGACGCACCCCCAGCACGTCGCCGTCGGCAGGTCCGGCTGGGCCGAGGACGAGCCCGGTCCCCGGCCGTCGCAGGTCGACGCACAGCCCGTGGAAGCGGGACAGCAGGTCCGGCGTGCACCCTGCCGCCACCACGGTCGGGGCTCCCGCTCCCCGACGGTCGCCGTCGGCCTCGTCGGCCTCGTCGGACGTGTCGGTCGAGTCGGCGACGAGCCGGACCAGGAGGTCTCCCACGGGGGTCCCGTCCAGACCCTCGACGTCGTCCACCAGCAGCAGCGGCGCCTGCCCCGCTCCCGGGCCGGCCGCGAGGAGTCGCTGCAGGGCCGACGCCGCGGCGGCGCCGACGCCCGGCACGACGTGCAGGTCGCCCCCGTCCAGGGACGACAGCGGGGAGTGCCCCGGCGTCACGGCGACGACCCGGCGGCCCGCCCGCGCAGCAGCACGGCCGAGGACGACCAGGGCGGTCGAGCGACCCGACCCGCGGTGCCCCGCCACCAGGTGCACCCGGCTGGCCGGGTCAAGCCCCACGGGCTGGACCGTGTCGCCGCCCAGACCCAGCGGGAGCACGGTCGGCTCACCGGTCACGCCGGCGACACGCGGTCGAGCAGGGCGTCGAGGTCGACGCGGTCGGGCAGTGGAGGGACGGCGGGCGCCGCACCGGGTGGGCGACGGGTTCCCGCCGACAGCGCGGCGAGCGCCGCGTGCTGGGCGGCCCCGCGGGGGTCGTCGTCGAGCAGCGCCACCTGCACGAGGCGGGGATGCTCGGCGTCACGGCCGCCGACGACCACGCCTCGTCCCGGCGGCCACGGTGTCGGGACGCTCCGGGAGGGGACGCCGGCCATCACCGCGTCGCCGGTGTCGCTGGTCCGCAGCACGAGCCGTTGTCCCACGAGCGCGCCGAGCCGACCGGTCGCGACCGCCCGCCCTCCGGTCACGACGCACCGCACCCCCACGGCGGGCCCCCGGGAGAGCAGCTCGAGCACCGCGTCCAGGCGCCGCAGGCCCTCGGTGTCGTCCCAGGACTGATGCAGCTCGTCCCACCCGTCCACGACCAGCACGATCCAGGGAAGGGCGCCGCCGGTGCGCTGGTACTCGAGCAGGTCGCCGGCCGACGCCCTCGTGAAGAGCTCCTGGCGTCGCGAGACCTCGGCGAGCAGCCGGCCCAGCAGGCGTCCGGCCCGCTCGCCGTCGTCGCGCGGCACGACGGCACCGACGTGCGGCAGGTCCGTCAGCGGACCCAGACCCGCGGCGCCGTCGAGCACGTACACCCACCCCTCTGCCGGGGTGCACCGGCCCACGAGGGAGGCGAGCAGAGCACGGACCACCGTGGTGCGGCCGCTGCGGGAGGCGCCCACGACGCCGAGTGCGCCGTCCACCGCGAGGTCCCAGGAGGCTGCCACCTGGCGCTGTCGCGCCGGGTCGTCGGCGAGCCCGTAGGTCAGCACGGGGGAGGGCGAGGGCGGTGCGGGCGGGATGGTCCTGGTCGTCAGGAGCTCGGGGAGCGGTGGGAGCCACGGGCTGGGCGCGATGGCGACGCCCATGTCGCGTGCGGCGGCGCCGACAGCCCGGACGATCCTGGACAGGTCTGCCTCCGCGACGTGCGGCGGTGCCGCGGGACGCGGGGCCGGGTCGCCGAGGCGTGCCCACTCGAGCCGGCGGACCGAGAACCGCACGTCCGCAGAGCCGGCGGCCACGCCGCCCACCCGCGCGGTCTGGAAGCGCACCGGCTCCGCCGACCCGACGCGGGCGACCCCTCGACCCGGCGTGCGGTCGCTGATCGTCGCGGCCTCGGAGGTGTCGACGACGTCGATGGAGTCGCCTGGGTGCTGGACCCGCAGCGCGAGACGCAGGTTGACGTTGGCCTTGATGTCCGCGCTCACGACGCCCCCCGGGCGTTGCGTCGCGAGCACGAGGTGCACACCGAGGGAGCGGCCGACGGCGGCCAGGCGGACCAGCCCGGAGATGAAGTCCGGCAGCTCCTCGGCGAGCACGCGGAACTCGTCGATCACCAGGACGAGCCTCGGCAGCGAAGGCGGCACCTCCTGGCCGGTGGCCCCGACCCGATCGCGCAGGGACTGGTAGTCGGTCAGGTCTGATGCGCCATGGGAGGCGAGAAGCCTCTCACGGCGGGCGATCTCGGCGCCCAGCGAGTCCAAGGCCCGGGCGGTCAGTCCGGCGTCGAGATCGGTGACGAGCCCCACGGTGTGCGGCAGGCGGGCGCACTCGGCGAACGCTGCACCACCCTTGTAGTCGACGAGGACGAACGTCAGCTCGTCCGGTCGGTTGGCGAGTGCCAACCCCGCGATCAGCGTCTGCAGCAGCTCGCTCTTGCCGGCGCCCGTCGTCCCGGCGACGAGGACGTGGGGCCCGTCGCGCGCGAGGTCCACCACGAACGGGCCACCGGTGGTCGCGCCGAGCACCGTCGTGACAGCGCGCGGGGACCTGCGCCAGGACGTCGCCACGGCGTCGGCGTCGGTGGCGTCGAGGTCGAGCTGGTCGAGCAGACGGACGGTGTCGGGGAGACCGGCCCCGGCGACCGGGGTGGCGTCGCGCAGCGGGGCGAGGCCCCGGGCCAGGCGCTGCGCCCAGCGGTCCGCGACGAGGTCGGCGACGACGTCGTCGACGGGTTCGGCTGCGTCGGGGACGGCTGCGTCCGGGCCCGTCGTCACGCGCAGCCGCGTGGCCACCTCGCCTCCGACCTGCACCGTCCCACGGCACTCGACGGGGAGCCGGGAGGCAGCACTCGTCCAGGCACAGGACCGAGACGCCGACCGACCGGACCGAGCTCGAGCAGCCGTGCCACACCGGGCAGGGTGCGCAGGTGCTGTGAGCCGTCGAGGACCACGACCACGTGCGGCAAGGTGCCGACCCGGGTCTCGTGGTGGTGGGTGCCACGGTCGGCGAGGCGAGCGTCGAGCAGCGCCTCCAGCTCGGCGACGCGGCTCCTGGCCTGCTCCTCGTCCACGCCGATGAGCGCTTGGGCCGGGAGTGGGCGGGACCGCTGCCCGGGAGCAGGTGGGGGAGCCACGCGGTCCAGGTCCAGTCGGCGCGGTCCCCGGTGACCAGGAGGACCAGCGAGACGTGACGGGGCGAGTGCAGGGTCGCGACCTGGCCCACCAGAGAGCGCGCCAGCGAGACGACCCGGGGCCTCGGGCCCGCCACCCCGACGACCCCCAGGTCGGTCAGCGACACGGTGACGGGCACGTCGTGCACGAGGGGACGCTCCGGGCCCTCACGCCCGGTCGAAGGTTCGTGGAGCGCGACCCGCGACGGGAGGTCGGCCGTCCCGAGGCGCAACGAGAGGAAGTCGGGGTCGCCAGGGCTGCGCTCCCAGACCCGTTGCAGCGCACCGGTGGCGACCTGCAACAGCTCGGCGGCGTCGGGTGCTGACGCCCGTCGGCGAAGCTGCTCGGTCCTGAGGGCGTCGCGGACGGTGCCCGTCGCACGCGCGAGCTCGGTCTCGTACGCCGCCACGGCTGCGCGGTGGTCGGACCGGCCGGTGAGACGGTCGCTCAGGAGGTTGCCCAGGATCATCAGCGGGGAGAACAGGCCGATCAGCAAGGCGTAGGGGGAGCGCAGCACCAGCGCCAGCGGCACCGCGAGCAGAAGCGGGAGCACCAGCGCGACGAGGGGGATCCGGGCTGTGCTCCGAGGCGGCGGCGCAGCAGGAAGGTGGACGGCGACAGGCTGTGGCGCCTGCTGTGTGCGGGGGGAACGGTTGACCTGGACCACCCCGTCCTGGACGTGCGCCGCCGCGGCCCGGCCGTCGGGGACCCGCAGCGTCAGCGTCGTGGACCCGAGCAGCACGCGTGACGCCTCGGTCACCGGCGTCGACGACCCGGTGAGCCAGGCTCCGTCGACCCGTGTGCCGTTCGTCGACCCCAGGTCGCGCACCGTGACCCCGCCCGACGTGACCTCCAGCTCGGCGTGCACACGGGAGATGTCCGGGTCGTCCACGGTCAGGTCCGCCTGTGCGGACCGCCCGATCCGGTGGGTTCCAGGGGCCAGCCGGTGCACCTGCCCGGCGTCGGGTCCGCCGACCGTGTGCAGCTCGAGGAAGCCCCCGGTCGCGCCCCTCGCGCGTCCCGGGGCACCGCCGGGGAGCCCGACGCTGAGGAGGGCACCGTCCAGCAGGGGTCCCGACCCCAGGAGGACGCCGTCCTCGAGCTCGTCGCCGTCGACGTGCAGCGGCGTGCCCGCCCCGGCGCCGACCGCGCCGAGCAGGTGATCGCGCACGTCGGCCACCGTCGTGCCGGGGCAGGCCTCCACGACCACGTCGACCAGCGCACCGGCGCGCGCCGTGTCCAGCACGCTCAGCCTCAGCCTCACCCGTGCACCGCCCCCGCCACCGCGCCATCGTGGCAGCGGGCACGGACGGCGCGCCGGAGTCGTCAGCGTCCCTGTGGACAACTCGGACGGCATCGCGGAACACGGGAGGTCCACGGTCCGTCCAGCGGGCGGACGGTGGGCAGCACGACGGCCCCTCGATAGCATCGGCCTGTGGGCGCCGGTCGTCCGCATCCAGCAACGGGGGCGGGAACGCCTCCTCGACGAAGTGGAGTGCCAACGTGGGAGTGAGCCTCAGCAAGGGCGGGAACGTCTCGCTGACGAAGGAGGCTGGCGCCGCCGGTCTGAGCGCCGTGACCGTGGGGCTGGGCTGGGACGTGCGCAGCACCACCGGCGTCGACTTCGACCTGGACGCGTCGGCGATCGGGTGCGACGCCAACGGCAAGGTCGTGTCCGACCAGCACTTCGTGTTCTTCAACAACCTGCGCAGCCCGGACGGCTCGATCGAGCACACCGGCGACAACCTCACCGGCGAGGGCGAGGGCGACGACGAGCAGATCAAGGTCAACGTGTCCGGCGCGCCGGCCGAGATCGACAAGATCGTCTTCCCGGTCTCGATCTACGACGCCGACAACCGGCAGCAGAACTTCGGCCAGGTGCGGAACGCGTTCATCCGCGTCGTGAACCAGGTCAACGGGTCCGAGCTCGCCCGGTACGACCTCACCGAGGACGCGTCGACCGAGACCGCGATGGTCTTCGGCGAGCTGTACCGGTCGGGCGGCGAGTGGAAGTTCCGGGCCGTCGGCCAGGGCTACGCGACCGGGCTGTCGGGCATCGCGCGCGACTTCGGCGTGAACGTCTGACGGTCACCACCGCCTGACACGCACGAGGGCCCGGCCACCACCTGGTGGCCGGGCCCTCGTGCGTCCGGGGTGCCTGGCGTCCTAGACCGTGACGTGCGGGTGGTCGTGCGTCGGGCTCTCGCGGTCGAGACGCTTGTTGCGCATCACGGAGTTGACGAACGAGGCGACGATGAAGGCCACGCCGATGAGGCCGGTGACGACCTCTGGGATCTCGTACTTGACCGTGATCAGGAGGATCACGGCCAGCGCGCCGATGGCCCAGTGGGCGCCGTGCTCCAGGTAGATGTACTCGTCCAGCGTGCCCTTGCGCACGAGGTAGACGGTCAGCGACCGGATCCAGAAGGCACCGACGCCCAGGCCGATCATGATGATGAAGATGTCCTGGGTGATCGCGAAGGCCCCGATCACGCCGTCGAAGGAGAAGGACGCGTCCAGGACCTCGAGGTAGAGGAACAGGAAGAGGCCCGCCCGGCCGGTGGCCAGGGCGGCCGTACTCGGACCCGACCGACCGTGGCGGTGGCGGTGGCGGTCGCGGTGGCGGTCGCGGCGGCGGGCGCCGGCTGCTCCAGGGCACCCGCCGCCTCGTCGTCCACCTCGCCCTCGTCGTGACCGGCCTCGAACAGGTTGCCCAGCCCGTTGACGAGCAGGTAGGTGACGACGCCGAGCACGCCGGAGATCAGGACCTGGCCGAAGTGCTCCTCGTCCGCGAAGGCCATGGCCGAGGCCGTGAGGGCGGTCAGCGCGATGACGACGGCCAGCTGGTCGAGCTTGCCGATCCGGTTGAGCGGCTCCTCGAGCCAGTTGAGCCAGTGGATGTCGCGGTCCTCGAAGAGCCACTCCAGGAACAGCATCATGAGGAACATGCCGCCGAAGCCGGCGATGGCCGGGTGGGCGTCGTTGACGAGGTTGGCGTAGGTGCCGGGGGTCTCGATGTCGCCGCCCGCGATGGCGAGGTCGACCGCGGCGACGGGCGAGATCCCCGCCGTCGTCGCCACCAGCAGCACCGGGAAGACCAGCCGCATGCCGAAGACGGCGATGAGGATGCCGATGGTGAGGAAGATCTTCTGCCAGAACTCGCTCATCCGCTTCAGGACCTTGGCGTTGACCACGGCGTTGTCGAACGAGAGCGAGACCTCGAGGACGATGAGGACGAAGACGACCAGGAAGCCGTTGAGGTCGAAGAGCAGGAACGAGGCGACGAGCGCGATCAGCGTCGTGGCGCCGGAGAAGCCGAAGGTTCGCAGGAGCACCGTCTGGTCCTTGTCGTCGTGTGGGTCGTCGTGCGGGTCGTCGTCCGGGGGCAGGCTCCCGGGGTCGTACGGAGGCCGGGCACGCGGCCCGGCTCCGGGGTGAGCCTACCCGCGGGGTCCGACCGCGCCGACCGAGCGCAGCAGCCAGCGCACCAGCTCCTCGCCGCCGAGGACACCTGGGGCTCCGGTCACGTGGAGCCCCGGTGTCGTCCACGCCGCGGACGCGAGCTCGCCCTGGGCGGGCCGCACCGCCAGGTCGGCGACCTCGAGCAGCTCGCCGTCGAGCAGGGAGTCCCCGGCGGCGACCAGCGTGCCGGCGCCGGTCCGCCGCTGCACCTCCCGGGCAGCGGCCGACTTCGTCAGGGGACGGGGGACGCAGTACACCTTGCGGCCCTGCAGCGACAGGCCCCAGCCGCGCTCGTCGCACCACGCGGCGAGGTCGTCCAGCCAGCCGGCCGGGACGCCGTCGCGGTCCACCACGCTGTAGACGAAGAGGTCGGACGCGACGCGCAACGACTGCACGAACGGCCCGCGACCCGCTCGACGTGACGGTGCACCTCGTCGACCGGGGCGCATCCGTCGAGCGACCCCTTGACGTGCACGGACCAGTCCTCGTCGACCACGCCGTCGACCAGCAGGTGGCCGCCGTTGCTGGCGATGGCGTACCGCGCCGGGGTCGGGCCGGGCAGGTGGACACGGGCCAGCTGTGCCGGCGTGCGGGTCGTGGTCGGCACCAGGACCGTGGCCGCGGCCAGCTCCACCAGCAGGTCGGCGGCCGTCTCGGTGACGAACGACAGCGGCGCGCCCCGGTAGACCTCGACGCACAGCAGCCGGGGCGCGTCGACGTCCTCGCAGGGCAGCAGCAGGGCGCCGGGGGAGTAGATCACCGTGCGGTCGAGGTCGACGCAGGTGACGTGCCCGCTCACCCCTCGCCGCCGGACCGCGGCTCGATCAGCCCGACACAGCTGTAGGACAGGTCGGCGACCGCCTCGACCGGCACGCCGCGCTGGCGCGCGAGGTGCAGCACGTGCGGCAGCTCGGCCCACGCGCTGGGTCGCACCAGCACGCGCTCGGGCACGCGACGCAGGAGCACCCGGGTGGTCTCGCCGACGCCGGGCTTGACGAGGTTGACCTCACCGATCCCGTACCGCTCGCTGATGCGCTCGACGGCGGCCCAGCCCTCCCACGTCGGCTGCCGGTCGACCGGCGGCGACCGCGGGCCACGTGGCCCCGACCTCGGGTCCGCACGGCGGCGAAGTACTCGCTGACCGCGTCGAGATAGGCGTTCGAGACGTCGCTCGCCGGCCAGGTCGGAGTAGAACTTGGCACCGTGGAAGTCGTGCGGGCCGATCAGGGAGTCGTTCAGCACGGTGCGCGAGACCAGGCCGGAGACGGTCGAGTTCAGGCACGCGGACGGGATGAGGAAGTCGTCGCGCGTCCCGAAGCGTCCGCACGCAGCGACCGGGATCGGCGAGCACCGCGAGGTCGTCGACGAAGACGACGCCGGTTGTCCGTGCGTGCTCGGCCAGCGCGGCGGTCAGCTCGCGGGCGATGGCGCCCTTGCCCGTCCACCCGTCCACGAAGACGACGTCGGACGGATCGTGGTGCGTGCTGAGGTACCGCAGCGCGACCTGGTCGATGCCGCGGCCGCGGACGATGGACAGCGTGTAGTGGGCGGGCTCGATGCCGTGGGTCTGCACGAGCCACCGGCGGATGAGGATCCCGACCGGCGTCCCGGCGCGCGCGAGGGACGCGAGCGCCAGGTCCGGTCCGCGCTCCGCCAGCAGGATCTCGCCGACGACGCCGACAGCGACCGCGATGCGGCGCGCTGCGTCGGCGACGGCGACGTGGAAGAGACGCTGGTACTCGGCGTCGGGCTGTACTCCTGCGGCAGCGACTCCGCGTAGTGGGCGCGTCCGGACTGGATCGCCGCCTCGCGCTCGGCGGTCGGGGCCTCGAGCCGGGCGTGCGGAGACGTCCTTGAGCAGCCACGTCACCTCATGGGCGGCGTACGAGCCGAACGCCGGACCGTGCAGGGGCTGCGGGAGGCTCGTGCGCGGACGGGCGGGACGACGGTCCGGTGACGGGGAGCACGGCCAGCACGACCTCCGGGGTGGCGGTGTCGAGGGCGGCGACGAGCCCTCCGGGTGACGCCAGCGCGGAGGTGTCCGCGGGGGCGTCGGTGACGACGAGGACCCGGTCGAACCTCGCGCCCTCGACCGGAGACGTTGTAGGCGAAGCGGTCTCCGTCCGGTTCGTCGTGGGCCGCGAAGCGCACGACCGAGCGGAGCGCGTACCCCTCGTCGTCGACGGCGACGGCCGGCGACCGGGTGGTGGTGGAGAACCGCACGTCGAGGTCGGGACGTGCGTCCGCCCACGCCTCGGCGAGGTGGAGGGGCGCCGCCATCAGCTCCTCGGTGCCGAGCACGAGCACCCGGCTGCCCGCGGCGACGGGGGGACCGCCAGCGTCGAGACGGGCCGCGACCTCGGGAACCGTGGCGCTCCAGGCCCGGTGGACCTCGGGGCCGACGCCGTGGCGTCCCCCCTCGGGCAGGCCGGGTGGCCAGCCGACGTCGATGCGGTGGACCCGGCCGGACGATGCCGTTGCAGCAGAGGGCTTCCCGCCGGATGCCACCTCAGCCACCAGGTCGGCGCCACGACGTAGGGCGTCCGGCGGGAGGTCGACGGTGCCCCTGACGAGCGACACGACGTCGACGTGGGCGCCGAGAGCCGCCACGGCGGTCACGAGGCGCTGGCCGTCCTCCTCCGAGCGCAGGTCGACGAGCGTCGCGACGACGTAGCGACGGCGCGGGGACACCTCGTGCAGGGCCGAGATGGTGTTGAGCACCGTCGAGCCGGTGGAGAGCTCGTCGTCCACGAGGACCAGGGGGCGGTCGCGCGTCACCAGAGCCGGGTCGGCGGGCAGCAGCAGGTGGCTCGTCGCGTGGGAGTGCGACTCCTCGAACGCCCCGAGCACGTCCACACCCGGCACCGGGCGTCGCGTCGAGTGCAGGTAGTCGGCGCGGCCGAGGGCAACGGCCACGTCGTGCCCCAGCGCCGTGGCGGTCTCCGCGTAGCCGAGGACGGCCGCGTCGACGCCGCCGCCCCCGGTCGCCGCGACCACCGTGTCGCGCAGCGCGACGGCAGCACCGGGCTCGTCGTCCAGCGCTCGGCGGACGAGCCTGCCGAGGTGCGTGCGTGCGGCGTCGTCCCCGAGGGAGAAGTCGTCGTCCAGCACCTCGCGGACGAGGGCGCCGAGCAGCAGCGCCGCACCGCGCACCAGCCTGGGGTCTGTCGGCACGTGCTTGGCCAGCACTCGCGAGACGAGCAGGTGCGCCCGGCGAGGGTTGCGCCGGACCGCGAGCCCGACGAGGTCGTCCAGGGCGAGGCCGACGGGGGAGACGGTCGTGCGCAGCCGCACGTCCAGCCTGTCGGCGACCCAGGTGCCCGTCCAGGTCCTCGTTCCGGCCGTCACGAGAGCAGGCTCGCGGCGAGGACCTCGACGAACGTGATGTCGGGCTTCGAGACGCCGAACACCCTGGCGCGCAGGTGAGTTCGCTGGGCCCAGGCCAGGTGCGGCTTCGACTCGTTCATCTTGTTGCCGTACATCGAGGCGGAGACACCGCCCTGTCCGGCGGTTCCGAGGATGTCGAGGGCGTCCTCGTACTCCTCGTGCGTGACCACCTGCAGCGCGTGGACCGCGCTGACGTGCGTCGGGTGGATCACCGTCTTGCCGGTCAGGCCGTTGGCCTTGTCGAGCTCCACCTCGCGGATCAGACCGTCCATGTCGCGCGAGATCAGCTGCGCCCGTAGCTCGGGGGCCTTGTGCTGCTCGAACAACGTCTGGCGCAGGCGTGGCTTGAAGACGCGTTCGCCGCCGCTGAAGTACTCCCAGACCGGACCGGTGATGACGAACCCGGTGCCGTCCGCGCGGCCCAGACGGTTGACGATGTCGGTGATCACCGCGGCGACGACGCGGACGTCGTAGACGGTGAGCTCTCGAGACCGCCGCAGGCCGTAGACGGCGGAGAGGTCCGTCGCGCCGATGCGCACGGCGAGCACGTGCGAGCGCCGGCTGTTCAGCACCGACTGGCACCAGGAGAGCGCCTGCATGCGCGTCTCCTCGTGGGTGATCTGGCGCGACTCCATCACCGGCATCGCGAACAGCCGGTGCCCGTACCGGGACGAGGCCTCCGCGATGGAGTCCAGGTACGCCAGCCCGTTCTCCGGTCCGAACTTCGGGAGCACGAACCCGGTCAGCGAGGCGACCGCGGGGCCGAGTCTCTCGACGAGGTCGAGGACCTGCTCCGGGCGGCGGACCCGTACGAACAGCAGTGGCGCCGGCGAGGTCGCGTCACGGTCTGCGCGTAGGGGGCCGTGCAGGTCGGTGATGGCCTCGACCACGTTCTTCTCGCCGAGCTCGACCTCGGTGTCGGCGATCGCGTCCTCGAGGCAGAGCACCATCGAGACGGTCCCGCGGGCCGCCTGAGTGCGCACCCGAGCGGCGAGGTCTGGGTGGGTGGCGGGCGTGTACAGACTGGCCCCGAGGGCGGTCGCCAGCAGCGGGGCGTCGGCGTCTGCGCCGAAGGGTTCAGGCTGCTCCGCGAAGATGCGTGCCCTGGTGGGCGCGCTGAGGTGGGCGAAGTGCTGCATGGGGACTCCCGGAGTGGCCGAGACCGTCCGCACGTGCCCGCGCGGAGGACGGTCGCATTCTGCCTCAGCCGGAGAGCGGCGGCACACCGCGGTGCCGCAGAACCGTCCGAAGCGGACGCCCTACCCGGTCCGCGCGGCGGAGGTGCGACGCCTACCCGTGCACACGAGCAGCAGGTCCTTCGCCGGACGGTGCAGCGGCTGGCCGGCCGGGCTCATCGGTCCCCGGCGCTCGACGGGTGGGTCCCCAGGGTGCTGCTGACGTCGCCGAGGCGCGCCACGAGGGCGGCCCTCGTCCGCACGTCGAGCTTGTCGAACGCGCGGGCGAGGTGCGACTCCACGGTCTTGGGGCTCAGGTAGAGCCGTGCGGCGATGTCCTTGTTCGTGAGGCCCTGCGCGACGAGCTCGGCCACGTCGCGCTCGCGAGCGCTGAGAGAGGGGACGCCCTGGGCGCCAGGGGACGTGCGTCCGCCGCCACGTCCGATCCGGCGACCCAGGCGTCGGAGCTCGCGGACCGCCTCGTCGCGCACGCCCGTCGCCCCCGCCTCGGCCGCCGTCGTGGCTGCCGACTCCAGGTGGGCCACGGCCGTCTCACGGTCGGTCCCGACGACCGCGCGACCGGCCACGACGAGGGAGCGGGCGACCTCCAGCCTGGCCCCCACGGACTCCGCGCGGTCGGCAGCCGAGACGGCGAGGTGGTGCGCCGCCTCGCGATCACCGTCCGCGAGGGCCACCAGGGCGTGGGCCCGGGTCGCCGCGGCCCACGGACCAGCCAGACCGATCCCCGCAGCGTCCACGGCACGTCGGGCGTGCTCACGGGCCGCCTCGGAGTCGCCCACGTCGAGATCCGCCTGGACGAGCCACGGCGCCCAGCGACAGACCCAGCCGGGGTCGATGTCGTAGTCGGACAGGCCTCGTCGTCCGCCCTCGCTGTCACCCCTCGCCACCAGGACGGCGCCCGTGCACGGCTCTCGAGACGGGCACGTGCCAGGAGGCGTCGACGCGCCCCGCCAGCGTCAGGCTCTCGCTGACGGTGGAGAGCGCGTCGTCCAGCCGACCTGCCTCCAGCAGCGACCACGAGCGCATCCACAGGGCCCACTGCACGGCCTGGTCGTTGCCGGTGACGCGCGACGCCTGCTCCGCCAGGTCCGCGGCCTCCACGCACCGCGTGATGCGTCCGAGCAGCCCCAGCGACAGCACCACGGCCAGCTCGAGCGCCACCGCGGCCGACCCGTTGCCGCTCCGCCGTGCAGCGGCCGCCGCGCGCTCGCCGGTGGACAGGGCGTCGTCCAGCCGTTCGAGCGCGATCGAGACTCCACGGGACGGCCACCAGGAGGCCGGAGTGGGCGACCAGCTCGGCGTCCGTGGCCCCTTCGACGGCGGTCACGGACCTGTCGGCGCCCGACGCGGCCTGCTGGGTCCGTCCGTCGAACGCGTCCCCGACAGCGGCCAGCGCGGCGGCCGCACCGTGGACGAGCGGGGGTGCGCCGTCGACGGCCAGCGTCGCGCGTGCCCAACGCGTCATGTCCGCCAGGTCGGTCGTCTCGTAGGCCGACAACGCGAGGTCCACCATCAGGCGGACCGCGGCGGGGTCCCCCGCCGTGAGCTCGTCCACCGCCCTGCGGAGACGGCGCCGAGCAGCCCGATGGCGACCGAGAAGGCGCTCGGCCCCGGCGGCCGACGCGACGAGTGGCACGGAGGTCGCCCCGGACCCGACCGGTCGGCCGACGCCCGCCGTGGCATGGTCGACGACCCGCAGGGCCTCCTCGAGGTCTCCTGCCTCGACGAGCGTCTCCGCCAGCTGCACGTGATCGTCCCCGGCTGCGGGGTCCACCCGGTCCGCGACGAGGAGCCAGCCTGCGGCCATGCTCGGTGGCCTGGGACGGACCTCGGCCGCGGCCCTGCGCAGCGTCCGCGCCGAGTCGACGTCCCCCGGGGCGGTCACCAGCGCGAGGTGTCGCGCGACGGCGGCAGCCGGCGCGCCCGAGCGGGACAGCTGGGCGGCGGCGCGATCGTGCCCCTCCAGTCGCTCGCTCGGCGAGAGCGTCTCGTACACAGCGGTTCTCACGACCGGGTGACGGAACGAGAACTGCCGGGCATCCAGCCCGGGCGAGAGGAAGGAGTGCTCGACGAGCTCGTCCAGCGCGGGCAACGCCTCCTCGAGCCCGAGACCGGCCGTCGAGGCGGCGCGAGGCCGAGGTCGAACGGGTCACCCAGGACGGCTCCTGCCTTGAGCAGGGCGCGTCCAGCCTCGGGAACCGCCTCGACCCGGATCACGTACCAGCGCGCGGACCCCACCGGGGACGCCCTCGGCGGACCCCGCCCGGACCAGCTCCTCGATCAGCATCGGGTTGCCTCCGGCCTCCCGGTAGAGCCGGTCACGGTCGCCGGCGTCCGCGAAGGAGGCCATCAACGGCTCCGCGTCGTCGCGCGACAGGGGGCCGACGTCCATCACGGTGCCCACACCCTGGGCCCGCATGGCCACGATCAGCCGGTCCGCAGCACCACCGGGTCTCAGCCCGAGGGCCAGGAGGTGAGGAGCGTGAGGCGGACGTCGGACCAGGTGCTCCAGGAGCTCCAGGGTGGCCGGGTCGGCCCAGTGAACGTCGTCGACGACGAGAGCGACCGGCGACCGCGCGGCGAGGTGCTGCAGGTGGTCCACCACGGACCGGTAGACGCGCCACCGCGTGGCTGCCGGGGCCGGCTCGGGACCGTCCGCCTCCAGTGAGGACTGGTCCACCGTGTCCGCCAAGGCCTCCAGCACCGCGGCCAGTGGCACGTCGCTCTCGAGCTCGGTCGCGCGTCCGCGCAGGACCGTGAAGCCCCGTGCCGCGGCCGCGTCACCGAGCACCGTGAGCAGGGACGTCTTGCCGATGCCCGGCTCTCCCCGGACGACCAGCCGGCGTCGCCGTCCGCGGGCCACCGCGTCGACGAGCGTGTGCACGACGCGCAGGTCGTCGGAGCGCCCCACCATGCCCTGCTCGGACACCGGCCCCTCCTCGCCCGTCCACCCGACCGCCAGCATGCCCGTCCCCCATCCGGTCTGACCAGGGATCAGGGAAACGCCGGATGTTCCAGCGCGGCCTGGACGGCAGTGTCGTGCACGCCGAACCGGCACAACCACATCCGCTGGAGGACCCCATGAACGCCGTCACGACCACCGCCACCGCGCCCGGTCTCGCGTCCGCGCGACGCCACAACCTCTCCGTCTGGACCGAGTCGGCGCACCACATGTACGCCGGCAGGGTCGACGAGTTCCTCGCCTGCTGGACCTCGGACGCGACCTACACGGTCGCCTACCCCGTGGCGGGTCTGCCGCCGTCGGTCACGGGCCACGAGGCCCTCCGGGCGGTGTTCGGCGGGCTCACCAGCCTGGCCCGTGAGATCCACGTGCACGACGTGCGCTTCCACCAGACGGACGACCCGGACGTGGTGTTCGTCGAGGAGCGGATGATCGCGGTGCTGCACAACGGCTACCGCTACGACAACCGCCTGATCCTCCGCGCGACGTTTCGCGACGGCCTCATCCACGAGGTCTTCGAGTACTACGGCCAGGTCGCGCACCAGGAGCTCGTTCGTCAGGCCGGGCTCGTGCCCGACGCGTCATGACCGCGCTCCACGGGCCAGGGCTCACGGACGTGCGCATGATGCTGGTGGCCCACACCAGCTTCCGTCGCGAGCTCGCGCTGAGCCCTTCCGCCGTCAGGGGGGTGGGCGACGGTGACCGGCGTCGCGCGTCCGTCGTGGCCGACCACGTCGACCTCTTCCTGTCCCTGCTGCACCACCACCACACCATCGAGGACGAGCTGCTGTGGGACACGTTGCTCGAGCGGGTACCCGGCGAGCTGGCGCCCCTGGTGCGGACGATGGAGAGCCAGCACGAGGCGGTGGCCGCGTTGCTCGAGCGGGCCGGGCGCCGGCTCGCCGCCTGGCGCGAGACGGCCGACGTCGCGGACGGCGAGGCCCTGGCCACGGTGCTGGGCTCCCTCGTCGTGGCCCTGATGGAGCACCTCGACTGCGAGGAGCGGGACCTGCTGCCGATCATGGCCCGCCACATCACGGCGCAGGAGTGGGAGGTGTTCACCGCCCGGGGGATGGAGTCGATCCCTCGCTCGATGATGTTCCTCGGCCTCGGGATGATGCTCTACGAGGGCGACCCCGAGGTCATCGCGGGCGAGATGGCCGCTGTCCCAGCGCCCCTCAGGGTGGTGCTGCCGACTCTGGGACGCAGGGCCTTCCGCCGGTACGCGCGCCGGGTGCACGGTACGCCGACCCCGCGGACCGGGACGGAGCTCAGGTCGTCGATGGCGGTCTGAGCGACGACGCGACGTGGCCGTCCCCGGACGGGGTCCGCCACGTCGTGTCTCCGTCAGGTCAGCGCGCGCGTCCTGCGGGCACCGTCCGCCCCGAGGCCCACGGCAGGTGCCAGCCGTAGGCCGCGGCGACCTCGGACTGCTGACCCACGAGGTACTCGGCCTCACGGCGCAGTACGAGGGTCCCGCCCACTCGGTGGATCGACGCCAGAGCGCACGTCCCCGTGCCCGCGGGCGCGTGCGGGAAGCGCATGTCCACGGTGACGCCGTCCCGGAGCTCGGCGGTCAGGCCGATCCCCAACGCGTCCCACTCCGGCTGCCCCGAGACGGCGTACGCGAAGACCAGCATCCGCTTCAGCAGGCCGATGTGCTTGAGGCTCGCAGTGAGGGTCTCGCCGTCGGTCTCGCTGCGGGGTCCCAGCCGCAGGACCGTCGACCCGTGCGAGCGCGCAGCGTCGGCGCCCCCTCCGAGCGACTGGATCACGCCCGTGACGCCGTCGTTCATCTCCCACAGGCAGCCCAGGTGCACGTCCGTGCTCCGTCGCAGACCCGCTGCGGCACTGCGCGGGTCGGTCGGGAGCGTGGACCAGTAGAGCGTCAGGTGCAGGGCCCCGCTGCTGGCCTGCTCGTCGCCGATCCGCACCGCCGGAGTGGTCTCGGACAGCATGGTCCGACCCCGTAGCACCGTCACCTCGCGACTGAGCACCGGTGTCGTCACCGGCGCCTCACCCGGTCGATCGGTGCGAACGCCGTGGGGGGACAGGTCGAGCGAGAGGTTCCCCGTCCGCACCAGCTCGGGGGAGGTGCGTCGGACCGGCCGGCGGCGGCGGAGGAAGTCGAGGGACGGCGTCTCAGGTGCGCGCACGGGGCGGCGCGTCGACGCAGCAGCGGGGGCAGGCGGACGTGTCGACGCGGGAGGGGGCACGGGGGCCGCCGTCGGCGCAGGCACCGGCTCGCGCGACGCCGCCGGTCGTCGCGATCGCCGACGGATGAAGCCGAGGTCCGGCGGGTCGGGCGGGAGCGTCACCGGCCCAGGTCCACGCCGTAGTCCTGCGCGATGCCCTCCAGGCCCTCCGCCCAGCCCTGGCCGACGGCGCGGAACTTCCAGCCGGCACGGTGCCGGTACAGCTCGCCGAAGACCAGCGCGGTCTCGCCGGCGCAGTCGTGGGACAGGTCGTAGCGCGCAAGCTCCGTCCCGCGGTCGAGGTCCGTGACCCGGATGTAGGCGCCCTTGACCTGCTGGAACGTCTGACGACGTGCCTGGGCCTGGTAGATCGACACGGCGAAGACGATCTTGTCGACGTAGTCAGGCACCCGCGTCAGGTCGACCTCGACCTCCTCGTCGTCGCCCTCGCCGGAGCCGGTCACGTGGTCGCCGGAGTGCGTGACCGCGACGTCCGGGGAGGCCAGCTGGTTGTAGAAGACGAAGTGGGCGTCGTTGGGCACCCTGCCGTCGGCGCCCACCAGCAGCGCGGACGCGTCAAGGTCGAACGGGTCCCGACCGGTGCTCGGTGCCCAGCCCAGCCCGACGAGCACCCGCCGGAGCTCCGGGTTGGCTTCGGTGAGCCCGATGTTGGCCCCCCGGGCGAGCGCTGTCGACATGCGCCCAGGCTAACCAGTCGCCCTCGTCGCACGGTCGGGTAGGCGAGACTGCTGACATGACGACGTCGCGCGACGAGCGCCCCCGCGTGGCCGTGGCCACCTACACCTCGCTGCCGCACCTCGACGACGACGGTCCCCGGCTGCTCGAGGCGCTGTCCGGAGCCGGTGTGGACGCCGAACCCGCGATCTGGGACGACGCCCGCGTCGACTGGCACGCCTACGACCTCGTGCTGCTCCGGACGACCTGGGACTACATGCTGCGCCGCGCCGAGTTCATCTCGTGGGTCCGGTCCCTGCGCGAGGTCGCGAACCCGGCGGACGTCGTCGAGTGGAACACCGACAAGCACTACCTCGACCAGCTGCGGTCCGCCGGTCTCCCCGTCGTCGAGACGGTGTTCCTGGAGCCGGGGAGCGAGTGGGTCGAGCTGGACCTCGACTGCGCCGACGTCGTCGTCAAGCCGGTCATCAGCGCCGGTGCGACGCACACGGGACGGTTCCCGCTCGGCGACCCCGCCGCCCGCGCCCTCGCCGAGCGGCTGCTGGGCGAGCAGCGGTCCGTGATGGTGCAGCCGTACGTCGACGCCGTCGACACCGAGGGGGAGACCGCCCTGCTCTACCTCGGCGGACGGTTCTCCCACGCGGTCCGCAAGGGCGCGCTGCTCGAGGGCCACGGGGAGCTGCCGGTCTACAGCGAGCACACCTACACCGAGGTCATCACGCCCACGCAGGCCACCTCGACCAGCGTCCCTGGCCGAGCGGGTCCTCGCCGCGGTGCCCGGCGGCGCCGACCGACTCACGTACGCGCGCGTCGACCTGGTCACCGGGCCCGCAGGGGGAACCCCTGCTGCTGGAGATCGAGCTGACCGAGCCGTCGCTCTTCCTCGAGCACGCCGACGACGCGTCCGTCGCGCGCCTGGCAGACGACGTGGCCGGCCGGGCCCGCGAGGCACGGGAGAGGGTCGCCCGGCGTCGGGCCCGCGAGATGCACTGACGCTAGAGGTCGAGGTCGGACCGCGTGAACTTCGTCGCCAGGAACTGGCCCTGGTTCGTCAGCTGCTGGGCGTCGCCGGCGTAGATCGCGGTCGCGTACTCCTGCGCACCCTCGCCCAGCAGCCTCAGCTGCTCGAGCAGGTCCTCGGCGGGAGTTCGTCCGAGCCGGTTGCGGTGCGTCGCAGCGAAGTCCGGTGGAAGGGCCAGGAAGGTGTCCACGGTCGTCGGAAGGTAGTCGCGCACCATCGACCGGACCGGGATCATCTCCGTCTCGGTCGCCGGGTTGGCGCGCAGGTACCGCAGCAGCGGCCGCAGGACGTCCTCGACCTCGCGGACGGCGGGCACGCCGCCTTCGGGCATCCGGTCGCCGCCCCGGTTGACCCGCCGCACCAGGTCGGTCAGCTCGGCGCTCGAGCACCTGCGGCCTCCGGCGCCGAGGGCGTCGAGGCTGGCGGCGTCGGTGGCGACGGAGGGCGGCGGGCGGCGGCGCCGCCTGCTGCGGCGGCTCGTCGCGCCCGAACAGCCCGGACCAGAACGACGACATCAGACCCCGGCAGCCGGTGGACCGCCCTCGCTCTGGCTCGCCGCACGCGACCGCTCCAGGTAGGGCTTGGCCCGCTCGACCTGCTGCTCGAGCGCGCCGACGGTGGCGGCCATGCTGGTGACGGCCTGCGCCTTGTAGGTGTCGATCGCGTCCATCGTCGCGAAGACGTTGTCGAAGGCACTTCTGCAGCGACTCGATGCTCACGGCCGAGCTCGCGGCCTGCTGGTGGATCGCCGTGCCCTGCTGCTGCAGCATCGCCGACGTCGACTCGATCATGCTGCTGGTCGTCGTGTTCAGCGCGTTGATCTGGTCGAGCACCAGCTTCTGGTTGGCCAGCGCCTGGGCGACGATCACGGCCGTCCGCAGTGCCGCCACCGTGGTGGTCTGCGCGCGGTCGACCCCCTTGATCAGCTCGAGGTTGTTCTTCTTGACCAGGTCGAGCGCGAGGTATCCCTGCACCGCCACGGCCATCTGCGTGAGGATGTCCTGCCGGCGCTGGCGGATCGGGAACAGCGCGTCGGAGGTGATGGTGTTCGCCTCCTCCGTCCGTCCGGCCGCCTGGAGCTCGCTGACCTTCGCCTGGGTCGCCTGGTCGAGCGCGGCGGCGAGGGTCGCGTACTCCGACAGCTTGCCCATCAGGGCCCACATGTTGGCCCGCTCGCTCTCGATCGCCGCGTTGTCCTTGCGCAGCTCATCCTGTCCGGAGGCGAGCGCCTTGATGATCGCGTCCAGCTGGGACTGCGCCGACTGGTACCGGTCGAAGTAGGCGCGCAGCTTGTCGCCGCCGGGCAGGAAGCGGAAGATCCTGCGGACCCCGCCGAGGTCGGAGTGGCCCGGGTCGAGCTCGGTCACCGTGTGGCGCAGGTCGCTCAGGCTGGTCGCGACCTTCGCCTGGGCGTCCCCGCCCTGTCCCCTGGCGCCGGCCAGCGCCGCGGCGGGCCGCTCCAGCATCCGGTTCGAGACCTGGCTCGACTCCCGTACCTCCCGCTCGCCCATGGAGGTGATCGAGGCGATCTTCCGGCTGAACTCGGGGCTGCGGACGTCCACCGACACGAGGTCGGCGACGAACGCGGCCGCCTTCTGCTGAAGCGCCGTCTGCTGCTCGGGCGCGACCGGGATCATCCCCGCGGCCTGCTCGTCCTGGACGACGGGCACCGGCGCCGGTGGGGTCAGCACGAGGTCGGTGCTCGTGGCGCTCGCGGTCGTCGTCGGTGCCGCCAGCGGCGTGCTGAGGTTCAGCGGGTCGGACATCTGCGGTACCCCTCCTGGTGGCCTGCGGCAGACCTCGTGGTCGGCTCGTCCACTCTATGGGCGAACGGCTGCGGGCCGACCGGGGTTCCGGTGTCGTGTATCGGACGGGCGGTCGAGCTCCTCCTGACGGTGGGACGACCCCCGGACCGAGGAGCTCAGATGCTGGTCGTGGCGACATGGAACGTCGAGAACCTGTTCCGTCCGGCGGCGGACGCCTCCGGCCCGACCCGCGCGGCCGCCTACGAGGCGAAGCTGGCTGCGCTGGCGGCGACGATCACCGCAGGCGGTGCCGACGTGGTGGGGCTGCAGGAGATCGGCAGCTCGGAGGCGCTGGGTGACCTGGTCGACCGGCTCCCAGGGGCGTGGACCAGCGAGCTGTCCGACGCCCCCGACGGCCGCGGCATCCGCGTCGCCTTCGTCTCCCGCCTGCCGATGACGGACCCGGTCGAGGTCGTCGACCTGCCCGACGCGCTCGCCGGGGGGCGCGTCACGGACGCGGGGGGCACGCTGACCCGGATGGGACGTGGAGCCCTGGGTGTGACCGTGACCGCGCCGGTCAGCGGCACCGAGGTCAGGCTCGTGACCTGCCACCTCAAGTCGAAGCTGCTCACGTTCCCGGGAGGCCGGTTCAGTCCCCGGGACGAGGACGAGCGTGCCCGGTTCGGCGTGTACGCCCTCAACCGCCGTGCGGCCGAGGCCGGGGCGGTGCGCCTGCACGCGAACGACGTGCTCGACGGCCAGGGCCGCGACCGCGCGCTGGTCGTGATGGGCGACCTGAACGACACCGTCGACGCGGCGACCACACAGCTGCTGCTCGGCCCGGGCGGGTCCGAGATCGGGACACGGGGCATGCTGCGACCTGACCGGGGCGACGGCGACCGGTTGTGGAACCTCGCGCCGATGATCCCCGAGGACCAGCGGTTCAGCCGCGTGTACCGCGGACGGGGGAGCTGATCGACCACGTGCTCGTGTCGCGCGCCCTGCTGGAGCGTGTGACCACGGTGCGGACCCGCGTCGAACCGCCGCCCGCGGCGGCGGACAGCGTCGTGCAGACCGAGGTCCCCTCCATCGGGGACAACCCTCGCGCCCGCCGGGACGCGCCGGGCTCCGACCACGCACCCGTGCTGGCCGCCCTCGACCTCGACTGACTGTCCCCGCCCGTGCCTAGGGTGGGCGTCATGCACCCGGTCGACCGCTGGCGCGACAGCCCGGTGCGCGCGTTCTTCGCCGAGCTGCCGCGCGCGAACCGGCCGATGGCCGTCGCGTGGTGGGCGCTGCTCGTGTCCCTCGGCGTGCTCCCGGTGGTCTTCGCATTCGCGATGGGGTCCGTCGTGGGAGCGGTGCAGGACGGGCGACCGCTGACCGGGCCCCTGACCCTGATGGGGGTCGTCTTCGTCCTCATGCAGGTGCTGTCGCCGCTGCACCAGGCCGTCGGCACGAACCTCGGCGACGCCCTTGCCTCGCGCCTCAACGACCGGTTGACGGCGGCCTGCGTCGGCCCGCCGGGGATCGCGCACCTGGAGGACCCGGACCTGACCGGCGACCTCACGGTCGCCCGCGACTTCGACCGCGGCATGACCGCCCCGCCGATGTACATCAACATGGGCTTCCTCGGCCCCGGTCTCGTGCAGGTGGTGGGTGGGACCGCCTCTGCCGTGGTGCTTCTCACCTTCGCCTGGTGGGTGCCCCTTCTCCTCGGCGGCGCTTGGGCGAGCACCCACTGGCTGCTGCGGGAGAGCACCATCTGGAGGGACCGGAACACCGACGAGGTGCGGCTCGCGCAGCGCCACGCCGACTACGCCTACCGCCTCGCCGTCGACCCCGAGCCCGCCAAGGAGCTGCGGCTGTTCGGTCTGCAGGACTGGACGATCCAGCGCTTCCGCAGTCGTCGGCGCCGGCTCTTCGAGCTGCAGCACGCGGCCACCAGGCTGCGCGAGCGGTCTGTGCTCGGCGCGGTCGCGATCCTCTGCGTCGCGACGGCCGTCGTGTTCTGGCGTCTCGCGGCCGAGACCGCCGCGGGAGCCCTGACGCTCGAGCAGCTGGTCGTCTTCGCCCAGCTCGCCATCGGCGTCCCGATGGTCGCGGCAGGAGGGTGGAGCTGGGCCCTGGACGAGGCCAGCGCGCCGGTTGCCGCCGTCGGGAAGCTGGAGCGGGCGATGGCAGGAGCCGGTGCGCTCCCTTTGGGGACCCGTCAGGCTCCTGCCCCGCACGGCGGTCACGAGGTGCGCCTGCGGGACGTGACGTTCTCCTATCCCCGCACGGAGCGACGGGTGTACGACGGCCTCGACCTCGTGGTCCCCGCGGGGCGCTCGCTCGCGATCGTGGGGCAGAACGGAGCAGGCAAGACCACGCTGGCCAAGCTGCTGTGCCGCCTGTACGACCCCACCTCGGGAACGATCGAGGTCGACGGCATCGACCTGCGCACCGTCGACCTCGACGCCTGGCGCGCCCAGGTGACCGCGGTCTTCCAGGACTTCGTGCGGTTCGAGCTGTCGCTGCGCGAGAACGTCGACCCCGGCGGAACGGCTCCCGACGACGTGGTGCGTGCCGCTCTCGCCGAGGCCGGCGCCGAGGACCTCGCAGATCTCGACACCCCGCTCGCGAAGGGCTACCGGGGCGGCACGGACCTCTCGGGCGGGCAGTGGCAGCGCGTCGCGCTCGCACGTGCCCTGTGCGCGGTGCGGATGGGAGCCGGGCTCGTGCTGCTCGACGAGCCGACCGCCCAGCTCGACGTCCGCGGCGAGGCGGAGATCTTCGAGCGGGTGCTGGACGCGACACGCGGCACGACGACCATCCTCATCTCCCACCGGTTCTCGACGGTCCGGCACGCCGACCGCATCGCCGTGCTGGAGCAGGGCCGGGTGGTCGAACAGGGCAGCCACGACGAGCTGATGGCGGCCGGCGGGCGGTACCGGGAGATGTTCACGCTGCAGGCAAGCCGGTTCGACGTCCTCGTGGACGAGGAGGGGGTCGGCTATGACGCCCTCACGTGACGCCGCTGCCGTCCCCGAGGCCCCCGAGGACCTCCCGCCCCCGCTCGCGTCGATGTGGCGGCTGTTCCGGCTCGGCTACACCCACGAGCCGGCGTTGATCGTCGTGGCCCTGGTGCTCGCGATGGTGGCGGCGGTTCCCGACGCCCTGATCGCCCTCTGCCTGAAGTTCCTCGCCGACGGGGCCGTGGCCGGGAACGCGCGGACGGTGCTTCTGGCCGCGCTCGCGATGGCCGCCGCCGTGGTGCTGACGTGGCTGCTGTCGATCGTGTCCAGCCGCGTGACGCGGCGGTTCCGCGACAAGGTGACCATCGCGCTGGAGACGCACGTGGCGGGGCTGCAGGCCGGTGTCTGGAGCATCGAGCACCACGAGCGCCGTGACCACCTGGACCGGCTCTCGGTGCTGCGCCACCAGATCTTCGTGCTCGACCACATGTACATGTCCGTCTTCTCCACGTGCGGCTGGGTGCTGCGGCTGGTGGTCACGGTGGCGCTGCTGGTGTCGGTCGACCCCCTGCTGGCGCTGCTCGTCGTCTTCGCGCTGCCGACCGTGCTCAGCGCCTCGTGGCGCCCCGCGGTCGAGCGGCGGGTCGAGGAGGCGACCGCCCAGCACCGTCGCCTCTCGACGCACCTGTTCGCCACGGCGACGACCGCGGCGGCGGGCAAGGAGGTACGGGTCACGGGGATCGGGCCGTCCCTGGTGGCGCAGCGTCGCGCCGAGCAGCGCCGGTGGTTCGGGCCGGTCTCCCGCGCGCGCTGGGGGACAGCGGTCTGGGAGATGGCCGGTTGGGCGGTCTTCGGGCTCTCGTACGTGGCCGCCGTGGTGTTCGTCGCCACCGGCATCGACGGGTCCGCGGGCGACGTGCTGCTGATCCTGGCCGCGGGGTCGCGGCTCTCGGCCTACATCGGGGCGACGATGTCGGAGATCGGCTTCCTGCGCGGTATCTGGCTCGACGGGTCCCGCCGGCTCGTGTGGCTGGAGCGGTACGCCGCCGCGATGACGGTCGACGCCGACCAGCCGGCCCCCGACCGGCTCGAGCGAGGGATCCGCCTCGACCACGTGTCGTTCCGGTACCCAGGCAGCGACCGGCTGGTGCTGGACGACGTGAGCCTCGACCTGCCGGCCGGTTCCGTCGTCGCGGTCGTGGGCGAGAACGGCGCCGGCAAGTCCACGCTGGTCAAGCTGCTCTGCAAGATGTACGAGCCGTCCGGCGGGCAGGTCCTCGTCGACGGCGAGCCCCTCTCGCGCATCGACACCGACCGGTGGCGTGAGCGCGTCGCCGGTGCCCTCCAGGACTTCTACCGGTTCGAGCTGCCGGCGCGGACCAGCGTCGGCGTGGGTGACCTTCCACGAGCCGACGACGAGGCGGCCGTTCTCGCCGCGGTCGGCCGAGCCGGCGCGGACGACGTCGTGCAGCGGCTGGAGCACGGGCTCGACACCCAGCTCGGGCCCGGTGTGGCCCGGGGGCGTCGACGTCAGCTTCGGCCAGTGGCAGAAGCTGAGCCTGGCCCGCGGCTTCATGCGCGACGGGCCGCTGCTGCTGGTGCTCGACGAGCCGACCGCCGCCCTCGACGCCCAGACCGAGCACGACCTCTTCGAGCGCTTCGCTGCCGCATCGCGCGCCGGGACGGCCGGAGGCGTCACGGTCCTCGTCTCGCACCGCTTCAGCACGGTGCGCATGGCCGACCTCATCGTCGTGCTCGACGGTGCCCGTCTGGTCGAGGTCGGCACCCACGCCGAGCTGATGGCCGCACGCGGCCAGTACGCGCACCTGTACGGCACGCAGGCGTCCGCCTACCGGTAGGGGCCCACGTCCACGAGCCGCACCACGGCGGTGCCGGCCTCGTCGCTCGCGTCGAGGTCGACCTCGGCGATGATCGCCCAGTCACGGTCTCCGTCGGGGTCGTCGAGGACCTGACGGACCGTCCACACGCGCTGGGGCGCCGTGGCCTCGGTGACGTGCAGCAGCGCCGGCCCGCGGGCGTCGGCACCCGTCCCGAGGGAGTCGTACTCGGCCCAGTAGCCCCCCATCGCCCCGGCCCAGGCCGTCGCGTCCCAGCCGGCGGCGGCGTCCAGCGCGCCGAGGTCGGCGTAGCGGTAGAGCGCGGCGAGCTCGACCCGCCGGAACAGCGCGTTGCGCACCATCGCCCGGAACGCCCGGGTGTTGGCCGTGAGCGGGCGCGGGGTCGAGGGCTCCGGCCGCCCGACCTCGCCGGTGGCGGGGTCCGGGTGGGTGAGCTCCTCCCACTCGTCCAGCAGGCTGGAGTCGGTCTGGCGCACCAGCTCCCCCAGCCACTCGACGATGTCGTCGACCTGCTGCGTCCGGGCTGCCGCCGGCACGCCGGAGCGCAGCGCGCGGTATGCGTCCGTGAGGTACCGCAGCAGCAGGCCCTCGGAGCGCGACAGCCCCAGGTCCGAGACCATCTCGGTGAAGGTCATCGCCTGCTCCCACATCGCCCGCACCACGGACTTCGGCGAGAGCTGGTGGTCGGCCACCCAGGGGTGTCCCTGCCGGTAGGTCTCGTACGCCGCCTCGAGCAGCTCGGCCAGCGGGCGCGGGTGCGTGACCTCCTCGAGCAGCTCCATCCGCTCCTCGTACTCGATCCCGTCCGCCTTCATCGCGGCGACCGCCTCGCCCCGGGCCCGGAACTGCTGCGCGGACAGCACCTGGCGCGGGTCCTCCAGGGTGGACTCGATCACGGACACCACGTCGAGGGCGTAGGCGTCCGGACCGTCCGGCGTCTCGGGGTCGAGGAGCTCGATCGCGGCGAGGGCGAACGTCGAGAGGGGTTGGTTCAGAGCGAAGTTCGCCGGGACGTCGACGGTCAGACGCACGGTGCGGCCGCTCTCGTCCGGGACCGGCAGCCTCTCCACCACACCGGCCGCCAGCAACGCCCGGTAGGCACGGACCGCCTCCTTGACGTGCCTGCCGCGGCGTCCCGGGGGCTCGTGGTTGTCGGTGAGGAGCCGGCGCATCGCGGCGAACGCGTCACCGGGCCGGGCCACGACGTTGAGCAGCATCGCGTGGCTGACCCTGAAGTGGCTCGTCAGCGGCTCGGGAGCGGAGGCGACCAGCCGGTCGTGGGTGGACGAGGACCAGGAGACGAACCCGTCGGGCGGCGACTTGCGCTGCACCTTGCGCCGCTTCTTCGGGTCGTCGCCGGCCTTGGCCAGCGCCTTGAGGTTCTCCACCTCGTGGTCGGGCGCCTGCACCACGACGGTGCCCGCGGTGTCGTAGCCGGCTCTCCCGGCGCGCCCCGCCACCTGGTGGAACTCGCGGGCCTTGAGGTGCCGCTGACGGACGCCGTCGTACTTGCTGAGGGACGTCAGCAGCACCGTGCGGATCGGCACGTTGATGCCGACCCCGAGCGTGTCGGTGCCGCACACCACCTTGAGCAGTCCCGCCTGCGCGAGCTGCTCCACCAGCCGCCGGTACTTCGGCAGCATGCCGGCGTGGTGGACGCCGATCCCGTGCCGCACGAGGCGCGAGAGGGTCTTGCCGAAGCCGGTGCCGAACCGGAAGTCGCCGATGGCGTCCGCGATCGCGTCCTTCTCCTCGCGCGTGCAGACGTTGACGCTCATCAGGGCCTGTGCGCGCTCGATCGCCGCGACCTGCGTGAAGTGGACCACGTAGATGGGGGCCTGCCGCGTGTCGAGCAGGTCGGCGATCGTCTCGTGCACCGGCGTGGTCGCGTAGTAGTGGTGCAGCGGAACGGGTCTCGCCACCGACGTGACCTTCGCGGTCGGGCGTCCGGTCCGGCGGGTGAGGTCGTGCGCGAAGAAGTCGACGTCCCCGAGGGTCGCCGACATCAGCACGAACTGGGCCTGAGGCAGCTCCAGCAGCGGCACCTGCCACGCCCAGCCGCGGTCCGGCTCGCCGTAGAAGTGGAACTCGTCCATCACGACCTGGCCGATGTCGGCGGCGTCCCCCTCGCGCAGCGCCTGGTTCGCGAGCACCTCCGCCGTGCAGCAGATGATCGGTGCGCCGGGGTTCACCGCGGCGTCGCCGGTGAGCATGCCGACGCGGGCGGCGCCGAACACGTCGATGAGCGCGAAGAACTTCTCGCTGACCAGGGCCTTGATCGGGGCGGTGTAGTAGGTGCGGCGTCCGTCCGCGAGCGCCGCGAGGTGGGCCGCGAGGGCGATCAGGGACTTCCCCGAGCCCGTGGGCGTCGAGACGATCACGTTGGCGCCGGTGACGATCTCGAGCAGCGCCTCCTCCTGGGCGGGGTACAGCGTCAGGCCCTGCCGGTCGGTCCAGGCGGTGAAGACGTCGACGACGTTCTCGGGCGTGAGGTCGCTGGTGTCGAGGCGCCGGGTGGAGGTGGTCGACCCGGCGCTCGTGCTGGTGGGAGGCATCACCGGTGAGTCTGGCAGGGGTGACAGGCGCGCCCCGCCATCCCATACTCGGCGGATGCGCAGACGGCCGACGGGGACGTCCAGTGCTTCGCCGGGCGGCAGCCGGCCTGGTCCTGGTCGGCGCCCTCGGGCTCACGGCCGGGTCGGCGGTGGCGGCGCCGCCCGCCGTCGGGGCAGTTCATCCCCGTGGAGGCCACCCTCCGGCATACGTGATCTACGGGGGACAGGTGGTCGGCAACCTCTCGGGTCCGGTCGCCGACGCGACGGTGGTCCTCACCGAGGACGGTGCGTTGATCACCGGCATCGACCTGTTGGACGTCGACGCGGTGAACCTGGCGGGCGAACCCGTGGACCTCGAGCGCCGGATGCGCAACGGGTGGACCGTCGACATCAGCGACCCCGTGGTGGAGACGACCCCGTCACCCACGGCACGGCGCCGGCTCCGTCCACGTCCACGGGCTGGTCACCCTCGGTGTGGCGCTGCGGCGACGGGCGGCGCGCGGCCGTTCCTGATCGTGGCAGGCTCGGCGTCCCCCTCGGAAAGGTGACCCGATGCCCAAGCCCCCGCTCCCCGATGACGTCGCGGAGCTCCTGCGCCGGCCGAACCCGGCGGTCGTCGCCGTCCTGATGCCGAGCGGCGACCCGATGTCGGTGGCGACCTGGTACCTCGTCGAGGACGACGGACGCATCCTGCTGAACATGGACGCGCAGCCGCGCCCGTGTCGACTGGATGCGCGAGCGGCCGCAGGTCGCGCTGACCGCCTTCAAGGACGGGGAGTGGTACACGCACGTCAGCGTCCGCGGGACCGTCGTCGGCGTGGGACGGACGACGAGACGCGTGCGCTGGCCGACATCGACCGGCTGTCGACGCACTACACCGGCAACCCGTACCGGGTGCGCGACCGCGCACGAATCAGCGCGTGGATGCAGGTCGAGCACTGGCACGGCTGGGGCGAGGCGAAGGCGTCCGACGCGTAGCCTCCCGTCCCACCCCGTTTGGGCGTGTTCTCGGGGCCCCAAATGCGCCGGGACACCGGGAACACGCCCCTTCGCGCCCGGTTTGAGATGTCGATCTGACCGATTCGTAGACCCCTCGTGTGAGCCTGGGTACGTTGGCAGGCGCTCCGTTCCCCCCAATGTGACAAAGGAGTCGCAATGCATAACGGTCTGACCCTCGGCGCGCCGCGGCGGTACTCGCCACCGGCGCCCTCGTCGGGCTCGGTCTGGTGGCGTCACCCGCTGCCGCCGACCGATACGACAACGACAAGTGCGACAAGCGCAACAACAACACCTACGAGAAGGTGCTCGAGTGCGTCCGTCTCGACGGCGTCCGCGAGCACCAGGCGGCGCTCCAGGCGATCGCCGACGCCAACGGCGGCAACCGCGCGGCGGGCACCCCCGGCTACACCGAGAGCGTCGAGTACGTGGTCGACACCCTCGAGGCCGCCGGGCTGGGACGTCACGCTCGACGAGTTCCCCTTCACCTACACGCCACCGCCGACGCTGCAGCAGCTGACCCCGGTCGCCGGCAGCTACGAGACCGGCGCCTACACGGGTACCGGTTTCGGCGACGTGACCGGCAACGTGGTCCCGCGTCGACCTCGCGCTGGCCCCGCCGCGTGCGAGCACCAGCGGCTGCGAGGCGCGCGGACTTCACCGGGCTCGACTTCTCCGGACCGTCGGACATCGCGCTGATCCAGCGCGGCACGTGCGCCTTCGCGGCCAAGGCGCTGAACGCCGAGGCCGCCGGGTGCCGAGGCGGTCATCATCTTCAACCAGGGCAACACGCCCGACCGTGAGGGCCTGATCGTGGGGACGCTCGGCGGCCTGAACGTCGTCGCGATCCCCGTCGTCGGCGCGTCCTTCGCGGACGGCGTCGCGCTGTCGCAGACGGGCTCGACCGCGCTGGTCGACGTGGACCCGCCGGAGTCGCGGCCCCAGGTCGAACGTCATCGCCGAGCTGCCAGGGCGCCAACGAACCGACAACGTCGTGATGGCAGGTGCGCACCTCGACTCGGTCCAGCGTGGCCCGGGCATCAACGACAACGGCAGCGGTTCGGCAGCCCTGCTCGAGCTGGCCGAGACGCTGTCGCAACCACCGTCCGCAGAACACCGTGCGCTTCGCGTGGTGGGGTGCTGAGGAGTCCGGCCTCGTCGGGTCGACGGACTACGTCAACAACCTGAGCCAGGCCGAGAAGGACCGCATCGCGCTGTACCTGAACTTCGACATGATCGGTTCGCCGAACTACGTCTTCCAGGTCTACGACGCGAACCAGTCCAGCTTCGTGGCTCCGGTCACGGTGCCACAGGGCTCTGCCGCGATCGAGCGGCTGTTCGAGCAGTTCTACACGCTGCGCGGCGAGCCGTACGACGACTCGGCGTTCAGCGGCCGCAGCGACTACCAGGCCTTCATCAACAACGACATCCCCTCCAGTGGTCTGTTCACCGGAGCCGAGGTCGTCAAGACGCGCTCAGCAGGAAGCGATCTGGGGCGGCACCGCCGGGGAGCAGTTCGACCCCTGCTACCACCTCGCCTGCGACACGTTCGCCAACAACAGCGACCACGCGCTGGAGGTCAACTCCGACGCGGTCGCGTTCGCCGTACTCACGTACGCCTACTCCACGGAGTCGGTGAACGGCGTCAAGGGCAAGAAGGTCCCGGGCAAGTTCGACCATCCCGGAGCCGGCCGGTCCGCGTCACACCTTCGCCGGCCCGCTCGGCGGCAGCGGCGTGCACGACGACCACGAAGTACCCACGAGCTGAGTCTCACGTAGGGACTGAGCTCCACCCAGGGTCCGGGACCCCAGGCCGCGCAAGCGGTCTGGGGTCCCGTTCTCGTTCCCTGGGCCATCTCGCGGGCTACCTCGATGGGCTATCTCGCGAGGACGCGGATCTCGTCCTCGATGGCGCCGGCCAACGCGCACCGCGTCCACGGTCAGCGCAGAGTCGACAGCGACACCCACCGTCACGGTGCCGGCGTAGCTGAACAGGCTGATCCCCAGGCCGATCCGGCCGATCTGCGGGACCCAGAAGACGACGTCGTCGACACGGCAGCCCGCCAGGCTGAGCGGTCGGCGGGGACCGGGGACGTTCGTCACCACGAGGCTGGCGCTCTCCTCCAGAAGCCGGACGGCTGCCCAGCGCCCGGCGGCCGGCAGCGCGCCGACGACACGCAGCAGGGTGAACGTCGCGCCGGCCTGCGCCGAGCCCTTGAGCGCCTGCGTCCTGGCGGCCACAGCCTGGAGCCTGGCCGCGGGGTCGGGTTCGCCGACCGGCAACTCGACGAAGACGACGCCGAAGCGGTTGCCCAGGTTCGCCGGGACGGGCGATCCGCCGCGCAGGTCGACCGGCACGATGGCCCTCAGGTCGTCCACGGCGCCCCCGACATGGAGCAGGTGCGTGCGGAGCCCGCCCGCCGTCGCCGCGAGCAGCACGTCGTTGATGCTGACGCCTCGCGCCCTCGAGACCTCCCGCACGTCGTCCAGGTCGTGCGGGCGCGTCCACGCCAGCGTCTTGGCGGTCTGCAGCGGCCCGCGCAGCGACGTGGACGGCTCGCCGACCGTGGCCGCGAGGCGAGTGGTCGTCGAGACGACGGACGCGGCCACGCGAGCAGCAGTCGCGACTCGACCTGTCGCGGTCGCGGGGGCGCGTGCCGGCCCGGGGGCCGGTGGCATCTCGTCCGCGAGGCTGAGGAAGACCCGCGCGAGGGCCATCCCGTCCGCGATGCTGTGGTGGAAGCGGGCCACCAGGGCGCTGCCTCCGCCGTCCAGGCGGGCGAGGTGGATCTGCCACCGGGGGCGGACTGCGTCGAGGGGGGTGGACACCAGGTGGCTCGCCAGGCGCTGCAGCGCCGCGGCGTCCGCGACGGTGGCCGTGACCTCGACGACGTGCGAGCTCAGGTCGAAGGCGTCGTCGGCGCGCCACCTCGGCCCGAGAAGTGGGAACCGCGAGGCGCTCGGACGGTGCCGGAGCCGCGGGTGCCGCTCGACGATGCGTTCTCGTACCAGTTCGCGCAGCACGTCGATGTCGAGCCACCCCGAGAGCTGCAGCACGGCGACGACGACGACACGGTTCTCCGGTTGCTCCACCCCGATCCAGGCGGCGTCACCGAAGGCCATCCGCTGGGACCGGTTCACCGGCCCATCCTGCACCGCCCGCGCCGACGATCCGCCGGTTCGGGACTTCCGACCCGTGCCGGGTCCCCGTCCCGTACCTAGCCTGCACAGATGCCGGCCGACCGTGACACCTCCCGCGTGCCCTCTCCCGCCCCCGACGGGGCGATGGAGCTCGACGAGATCTCGGAGCTGCGCAGGTCGCTCGAGCTGGTCACCCCCGAGGACGCCGCGGACGGCGACGCGCAGCCGAAGGCCGTGCCCCCCTGGCGGATGGGCTACCCGTACGCGAAGAAGCTGCCCCGCGCCGAGTACGAGCAGACCAAGCGCGCGCTGCAGATCGAGCTGCTCAAGCTGCAGCTGTGGGTCAAGGACACCGGCCAGCGGCTTCTGCTGGTCTTCGAGGGACGTGACGCCGCGGGCAAGGGCGGCGTGATCAAGCGGTTCACCGAGCACATGAACCCCCGTGGCGCACGGGTCGTCGCGCTGGAGATCCCGACCGACCGCGAGCGCACGCAGTGGTACTTCCAGCGGTACGTCGAACCACCTGCCGGCGGCCGGCGAGATCGTCATGTTCGACCGGTCCTGGTACAACCGCGCCGGCGTGGAGCGGGTGATGGGCTTCTGCTCGCCGGGGGACTACCTGGAGTTCATGCGCGAGTGCCCCGAGTTCGAGCGCATGCTGGTCAACTCCGGCATCGACCTGAGCAAGCTGTGGTTCTCGGTCGGACGCCAGGAGCAGGCGCGCCGGTTCGCCGCCCGCCGCACCGACCCCGTGCGGCAGTGGAAGCTGTCGCCGACCGACCTCGCCAGCCTCGACAAGTGGGATGCGTACACCGAGGCCAAGGAGGCCATGTTCTTCTACACCGACACGCGTGACGCCCCGTGGACGGTGATCAAGTCCAACGACAAGAAGCGCGCCCGCCTCGAGGCGATGCGAGTGCTGCTGTCGCGGTTCGACTACCCGTCGAAGGACCACGACGTGGTCGGCAGACCCGACCCGCTCATCGTCGGCCCGGCGGCGCGCGTCTTCGAGACCGACGAGAACCCGCACCCGCTGTTCCCGACGCTCTGACCCGGCGACCGGGCGCCACGGCGACGGATGCTTGGATGACCGTCGACGAGGAGGCGGTCGGTGGCTGGTCGGGTGGGCGGGGCGCGCAGGGGAGTACCCGAGCTCGTCGCGGGCGTTGTCGCCGCACTGTCCTACTGCCTCGGCCAGGTGCTCGCCGGCCGGTTCCCGTTCGGCCCGCAGACACGCAGCGTCAACGACTACGGCACGCAGCTCGTCCCGCAGTACGCGCACCTGCGCGACGTGCTGACCGGGCAGGCGACCGGCGACCTGTGGTTCACCTGGCAGAGCGCGCTCGGGGTGCCGTACCTCCCGGACGTCGGCGTGTACATGTCGAGCCCCCTGTCGCTGCTCGTCGTGCTCTTCCCCCGCGACCAGATCGACCTGGCCGCGTTCGTGATCCACCTGCTGCACCTGGCGCTCGCCGGGTCCGCGATGACGTGGTACCTGCGCCGGATCGGTGACGGCTCGTGGGTGGTCGCGTCCGCCCTGGGCGCCGCCTACGCGGTCTGCGGGTGGGCCGTCGACGACGCCGGGTACCTGACGATCTGGCTGCCGGGCCTCATCGCGTTCCCGCTGATCGCGCTGGCCGGCGAGTGGGCCATCACGTCACAGCGGGCGGTGCTCGCTCCGCTGCTGGTGGCCCTGCCCTGGTACGCGAACTTCTACACGGCCTACATGGCCACGATCGGCGCCGGGCTGCTCGTCCTGTGCCGTCTGCTCGTCCTGGGCTGGAACCGCCGGGACACGCTGCGGGCGGCGGTGCGCGTGGCCTGGACCTTCGGGCTGGGCGTGCTCCTGTCGGCCCCCCTGCTCGTCCCGGTGTGGGCTGCGAACAACCTGGCCCAGCCGTCCGGCTCGGCGGACCTGACCCGCGCCGACCTGCTGAGGACGCTGGATGCCAGCCCCGGCGACACGCTGGCGCGGCTGCTGCCCGCGACGGAGGGCGTGGGTCTGACGCCGGGCCTGTTCGTCACCACACCCGTCCTGCTCCTGGCGCTCACCCTGCCGTGGAACCGGCGGCTCACCTCCCGGGCACGCGATCCTGTACCCCGCCACCCTGATCGCCATCGTCGCCACGATGTTCTGGGTGCCGACGCACATGGCCTGGCACGGGTTCGACCTGCCCGACGGCAGCCCCTTCCGGCAGGCCTTCGTCCTCTGCGGGCTGCTGACGGTGATGGCGTGGGTGTCGCTGGCCAGGAGGCCGCCGGACGCCGTGGCCTGGGCGGGGGGCGTCGCGTCCCTGGTCGCGGTCTGGCTCGTCGGCAACGGCTCCGTGCACACGTCGCAGTGGACGAACCCGCTCTTCGCGGTCGCG
Organism: uncultured Actinomycetota bacterium; assembly: GCA_963845675.1. Lineage (GTDB taxonomy): Bacteria > Actinomycetota > Actinomycetes > Actinomycetales > CAWJMD01 > CAWJMD01. Next base: position 145,683 of record CAWJSX010000003.1, read on the forward strand.
CTGGTCGCGCTGGCCGGCGTCGTCGTGCTGACGAGGGGACCGGCGTCACGCGGCGGCGGTCCTCGGTGCCGTGATGTGTCTCGTCGTGGTGGCCGAGGGGTCCGTGACCGCGATGGTGGTCGCCGAGGCCCACGACCGGTTCGCCAAGCGGCCGCCGTGGGGCCCGCTGCTGCAGTCCGTCCGCGACGAGGCCCTCGCCGTCGACGAGTGGCCCGCGACGCGCACCACGGTCGGTGCGGTGAGCACACCGGGATCGACCATCTGGAACGCGCCCAACGACGCGATGCTGATCGGGGGCGAGAGCGCCGGCTACTACAGCAGCCTGATGTCGCGGACGACGACGAACGCCCTGCAGGCGGTCGGCGTGACGTGGGCGGGGTTCAGCCGGAGCATCATCGACACGCCCGACCCCGCCCGGGACGCGGTGCTGGGCATCGGTCAGCGCCTGGTGACCACGGACATCGACGGCGTCTCCGTCGAGCGCAGGCCGAGCGCACCGCTCGTCTCGGCCCGCTCGGTCCTGCCGGAGTCGAGCGACAACCCCTTCCGCACCAGGAACAGCCTCTCGGGCACGGACGCGTACACGGTGCCGGACACCGAGGTGCTCTCGGACGACGGCGTGCCGCTGCCCCTGCGGCGCAGGGGCGGCTACCGCGAACCCGGCGCCGGGGACCGGCCGGCCGCCGTCCTGCGCGCGACCTGTCCCGCGGGGACGACCGTGCGCCTGACGGCTCCGGACATGGCCGGCTGGGTGGAGATCGACGACGGACGGGTGGCGACGATCCTGACGCCGGGCGCGAGCGGTGCCGGCTTCGTCGTGAGCGGCGGGCCCGTCGACCTGGGGCCCGCGCCCGCAGGCGAGTTCCGCGTGGACGTCTACGGCGATCCCCGCCTCGTCCTCCCTCCCGAGCCCCTGGCGTGCTACGACGAGCAGGCGTTGGACGCCGGGATCCGGGAGCTCCAGGAGTCGGCGGCCGTCGTCACCACCGGTGGTCACTCGTTCACCGCGCGGTGGGACGAGCCCGTCGACGGCGACGCCCTGGCCCTGGTGACCGCGGTGCGAGGGTGGCGGTGCAGCACCGGAGGTTCGTGGGAGCGGCCGCAGTCCGCCGCGGGGTTCATCGCCGTCGGCATGGACGGCTCGTCCGAGCTGAGGTGCTCCTTCACACCGGTCGGCCTGGTGCCGGGCGCCGCCCTCGGTCTGCTGGCCCTGGTCGCCCTGCTCGCCCCCACCGTCCTCCGGCGGTCAGGCGTGTTCTCGGTGCCAGGAAGGCGCCGGTACACCGAGAACGCGCCGTAGCGCGGGCGAGCGCTGCTCCGATCGGGGGTCCGGGGGAGGCGTTCTAGCCCGTTGGTGGCGTGTGTGGACGCTCGGCGCCACTGGCGACTCGTCCGCTCTAGGGTGTTCGACGGGGTTGTCCGGGACTGGGTTGTCCGGGACCGGGGTTGTCCGGGACGGGGTCGTGTGGGGGGCGCACGTGGACGCGGTGGCGATCGTCGAGGACGAGGTCCGCGAGCTGATCCGTCGTCGCGGCGTCGACCCGACGCGTGACCCGAGCGGTGTCCGTCGCCTGGTCGAGGATGCCGTCGCCGACTACGACGACCGCTCGCTGTCCGGTGGGCTCCCGCCGCTGCCCGACCCTCAGCACGCCGTGAAGTCGGTGCTCGACGCGGTCGCCGGTCTCGGTCCGCTGCAGGCCTACCTCGACGACCCTGACGTCGAGGAGATCTGGATCAACGAGCCCGGCAAGGTGTTCGTCGCCCGTCACGGGATCCCCGAGCTCACCACGACGATCCTCACCGCCGACCAGGTGCGCGACCTCGTGGAGCGCATGCTGAAGTCGTCCGGCCGACGTGTAGACCTGTCGAGCCCCTTCGTGGACGCGATGCTTGCCGACGGCAGCCGGCTCCACGTCGTGATCCCCGACATCACGCGTCAGCACTGGGCCGTCAACGTGCGCAAGTTCGTCGTGCGGGCCGACCGGCTCGACGACCTCGTGCGGCTGGGGACGTTGACCGCCCAGGCCGCGGCCTTCCTCGACGGTGCGGTCCGTGCAGGCCTGAACGTGTTGGTGTCCGGCGGAACTCAGGCCGGCAAGACCACGCTGCTCAACTGCATGGGTGCCTCGATCCCGCCCCTCGAGCGCGTGGTCACGTGCGAGGAGGTCTTCGAGCTGAAGATCCCGCTGCGCGACTGCGTCGGCCTGCAGTGCCGCCAGCCCAGCCTCGAGGGCACCGGTGAGATCCCCCTGCGCCGCCTCGTGAAGGAGGCGCTGCGGATGCGTCCCACGCGCCTGGTCGTCGGTGAGGTGCGTCAGGCCGAGAGCCTCGACCTGCTGATCGCGCTGAACTCCGGGCTGCCCGGCATGGCCAGCATCCACGCCAACAGCGCCCGCGAGGCGATCACCAAGATGTGCACTCTCCCGCTGCTCGCCGGCGAGAACGTGGGCGCGCGGTTCGTGGTCCCGACCGTCGCGGGGTGCGTCGACCTCGTGGTCCACGTCGCACTCGATGCCGATGGCCAGCGTCGCGTCCGCGAGATCGTCGCGGTTCCCGGACGGGTGGAGCAGGACGTCGTCGAGACCGCCGACGTCTTCACCACGCGCCAGGGCCGCCTCGTGCGCGCGGACGGCTACCCTCCGCACGCCGACCGGTTCGAGCGCGCGGGCATCGACCTTGCGGCGCTGCTGCGTCAGGACACCGGACGGTGACCGCGACATGGGGGTGATCAGCGGACTGCTCCTGGGCGCCGGGCTCTTCTGCATCTGGTGGTCGTTCTGGACCCGCCGCACCACAGCCGGAGACAGCGCCCGCCGCGTCGCTGAGCGACAGGCTGTCCGACGAGCTGCTGCAGGCGGGCATGGTCGCGGTGGGTCCGCGCGCGCTCGCTGCCGCCTGCACCACCTCGGCCCTGCTTCGTGGGGCTCGTCGTGCTGGCGGTCTCCTCGTCCCCGCCGATCGCCGTCTGCTTCGCCGTGATCGGTGGTTGGGCACCGTTCTCGCTCGTGCGGTTCCGGGCGCGTCAGCGGCGCAGCGTGGTCCGTGACCTGTGGCCCGAGGCCGTCGACCACCTCACGTCGGGCATCCGGGCCGGGCTGTCGCTTCCCGAGGCGCTCGCGCAGCTGGGGGAGCGAGGTCCGAAGGAGCTGCGTCCGGCATTCGTCGCCTTCGCCGAGGACTACCGCGCCACAGGCCGTTTCGTCGACTGCCTTGACCGCCTGAAGTCCCGCCTGGCAGACCCGGTCGCGGACCGCATCGTGGAGGCGCTACGCCTGACGCGGGAGGTGGGCGGCAGCGACCTCGGCCGCCTCCTCCGAGCGCTCTCGACCTTCCTGCGGGACGACGCCCGGACGAGGGCGGAGCTCGAGGCCCGTCAGAGCTGGACGGTCAACGCCGCGCGCCTCGCCGTCGCCGCACCGTGGGTCGTCCTCGCACTGCTGTCCACCCGACCCGAGGCCGTGATGGCGTACAACCGCCCGGCCGGAGTCGTGGTGCTCGCGGTCGGGGCCGCCGCCTCCGTCGTCGCCTACCGGGTGATGGTGCGGATCGGGCGGTTGCCCGAGGAGAGCCGGGTGCTGCGGTGAACGGCCCTTCGGCCGCGTGGGCGGGCGCCGGCCTCGGGCTCGTCGCGGGGCTCGGACTGTGGCTGGTGTTCCTCCGGCTGCCCGTGATGCGTCGCCCCACGCTCGACCAGAGGCTCGCGCCCTATGTCCGCGACGTCGCTCGGCCGTCGTCGCTGCTGGGTGAGACCGCCTCGGGCACGCCCTTCGCGATCGTCGAACGCATGCTCGGTCCGGTGATGGCGGATGCCGTGCCGCTGGGTCGAGCGGCTGTCGGGAGGACCCGGCACGGTCCGCCGTCGTCTCGACCAGCTGGGCCGCTCGATGACGGTCGAGCAGTTCCGCGCGCAGCAGGTCGTGTGGGGGGTGCTGGGTCTGGGTGCAGGTCTGTTCGGCGCACTGGTCCTCGGGCGCGCGCCAAGGCCTCTCTCTCGTGCCGATGCTGGCGATGGTCGTCGTCGGCGGAGTGGGTGGGGTGCTCGGACGTGACCACCTGCTCAGTCGTGCCGTGCGCAGCCGGGAGGAGCGCATCCTCACCGAGTTCCCCACCGTGGCAGAGCTGCCTCGCACTGTCCGTGAGCGCGGGGGAGGGCGCGGTCGGGGCGCTGGAGCGCGTCGCCCGGACCACGTCGGGGGAGCTCTCGATCGAGCTGCGGCGCACGCTGTCCGACGCGCGGGCGGGTGCGACGCTTGGTCGAGGCGCTCGAGGGGATGGCCTCACGCACCAGCCTGCCGATCCTCGCCCGGTTCGTTGACGGCGTCGCCATCGCCCTGGAACGGGGGACGCCGCTGGCCGACGTCCTGCGGGCGCAGGCGCAGGACGTCCGTGAGGCCGGTCGTCGGCAGCTGATGGAGACCGGTGGCAAGAAGGAGATCGGGATGATGGTCCCCGTCGTCTTCCTCGTCCTGCCGGTGACCGTGGTCTTCGCCGTCTACCCGGGGTTCGCCGTGCTGAGCCTCGACCTGTGATGCAGATCGACCCACGTCACCACGGGGTGACCAGACCAAGAGGATGTGGACGGATGAGTGCGATGCGGGCGGTCAGGCGTCGCTGGGTGCAGGCCCTGGCCGGGGGCGACCGTGGCGACGTGCCGGGCTGGGTGATGGTCACGCTGATGACGGCCGGCCTGGTGCTGGGGCTCTGGGCTGTGGCCGGCGACCAGCTGGAGCGCGTGTTCAGCGAGGCCATGACGCGGATCCTGAACTTCTAGGACGTGAGTGCGTCTCGGCTCCGGTGTGGGGTCGGCGCGGTCGACCGCGAGAGAGGTTCTGCCGTGGTCGACTTCGTCGCGGTCTCGACCCTGGTGACCCTGGTCTTCCTCGGTGTCATCCAGCTGTCGCTCGTGCTGCACGTGCGGAACACGTTGGTCGACTGCGCGTCCGAGGGGGCGCGCTACGGCGGACTGGCCGACCGGTCACCCGCGGACGGCGTCGCGCGGACCCGTGAGCTGATCGGGATGTCGCTCTCTCCCCGGTACGCCGAGGACGTGACGGCTTCGACTCGGACGATCGACGGCGTGGTGGTCGTCGAGGTGCGGGTGGACGCGCCCCTGCCGGCGGTGGGGCTGCTGGGACCGGCGCAGGCGATCACCGTGATCGGGCACGGGGTGCAGGAGTGATGCCGGTCGGCCGTGACGACCGGGGTTCCGCCGTGGTCGAGTTCGTCACGCTCGGTGTGCTGCTGCTGGTGCCGGTCATCTACTTCGTGCTCGTGATGGGACGGCTGCAGGCGGCGGCCTTCGCGGTGGAAGCCGCCTCCCGGGAGGGAGCGCGGGTCGTGGCGGCCGCCGAGGACGACGAAGCCGGCGCCGACCGACTGGCCGCTGTGGTCGAGCTGGCACTGAGGGACCAGGGGTTCGCGGGGGACGGTGACCCCGAGCAGGAGGTGACGGTCACCTGCGAGAGCGACCCGTGCCTGACCCCCGACTCGGCGGTGACCGTCGTCGTCGAGGTCGACGTCGTGCTGCCGGGTGTCCCGGCGTTCGTGGACGACGTGATCCCAGCCCGTGTGCCGGTGCGCGCGGACGCGGTCTCCGTTGTCGACCGCTACGCAGGGCTCACGCCGTGAGCCGGCGGCTCCGCCGGCGCTGGCACGAGGTCCGCGAGCGTGCGGACGACGGGCAGATCCTGCTGCTGATCCTCTTCTACTCCGTGATCGCGTTCTCGCTCGCCGCGGTGGTCGTCAGCGCGTCGGCGGTGCACCTCGAACGCAAGCGCCTGCTGGAGGTGGCTGACGGTGCGGCGCTCGACGCAGCGGACGCCGTCGACCCCGGCGGCTACTTCGGGGAGGGCGTTCGCCCCGGCTCGGTGCCGCTGTCCGACGCCTCGGTCCGGGCCAGCGTGGACGACTACCTGGCCGGCCGCCGCGCGTTCGCCGACTTCGACCGACTGGTGGTCGGGTCGCAGACCGGGTGCCAGCGACGGACGTACCGCCGAGGTCACGCTGTACGCCACGGTCGACCCGCCGTTGGTCGGGTGGGCCCTCGAGGCGTTCGCGGGAGGGATCCCGTTGCACGCCACCGGGTCGGCCAGGGTGGACGCGCGCTAGTGGCGGGGCGAGACCGACGCGGGGGTCGTCCGGGCGGTCTGAGCTGGCGACTCGCCCGCTCTAGGGTGTTCCGACGCAGTTGTCCTGGAAGGGCCGCTGAGGCTCACACCGTACGAGAGGGGGCCGCGTGGCCTCGTTCATGCCTTCCGGCTCGAAGCCCCTCCCGCCTGTCCCGCCGGACCGCGATAGTCGGCCGGGGGCCGACGGCCCGCGCCTGGGTTGCTGGGCCTTCCTGGCCTGGGTCGCGCTGGGCGCGTCCTTCCCCGTCCTGATCGCGATCGCGGCGATCGCGGACTCTCCGGCCATAGCTGTCGCCTCCTCGTCGGTCGCCGTGGTCTGGGCGCTGGCCAACACCGTGTGGGTCGCCTGGCGGACCGCCACCCGACCGGCGGTCCGTGGCATCCACGGGATCCTCGCCGGGGTGTACCTGCTCTATGCCTTCGTGGCCGGGCTGTGGCTCCAGTACCCCGCGCTGCACGGCACCGTGATCTCCCGCAGACGCCGCGAGACACACCTCGACTTCGGTGACGAGCGCTTCTCGCCGCTCCTCGACATCGCCCGGGATGTCGGTGCGCTGGCGTTCGGACTCGCGGTCGCCGGACCGGCCGCGGCGTACGTCGTCGCCCGCCTCGTCCGCCGGGTCTCCGGAGCCCAGGGCGTCGAGCCGGTCCCCGTCCGGGGCCGAGGGAAGTAGGCGCCCCGTGTACTCCTGCCCCGACCACGAGGACAAGTACGCCGACCCGTACTACGAGGGCCCGGTGACCTGGCTGCTCTTCGGGGGGTGGTTCCTGCTCATGGTCGGCGGCCCAGGCACCGTTGCGCTCGGAGCGGCCCGGGACGACGCTCGGCTCGCTGTGCTCGGCTCCGTCGTCGCGGTCCTCTGGACGCTCAGCAACGCCGTGTTCGTCTACCGCAAGGTCCGCCCCCAGGCCGACCGGCACGGCGCCCCGATGGGCTTCATCTGGTGGGTCGGGACATCCTTCCCTGTGTTCGTCGTGCTCCAGTACCCGGTCTTTCACGCTGTTCGTTTGAGCCGCCATACGCGCTACCGCGGCCTCGACTTCGGGATGGACCGCATCAGCCCGCTCCTCGACACGGCCATCGCGATCGCCTGGACCGCCTTCGGGATCCACATCGTCGGCACGGTGGTGGCGTGGGCGATCGCGCAGGTGGTGTGGCGACGGGAGAACGGGTGATCGGCGAGATGCGCCGCCGACGGATCCTGCGCGCCGTACCTGATCCTCACCGCCACTTCGGGAGGGCGTTCGCCGACTTCGACCGACTGGTGGTCGGTTCGCAGACGCCTACCAGCGGCGGTCGCACCGCCGAGGTCACGCAGCTGCGCAGCGTCGACTCGGGAGACCCGGGTCGACGTACGTTGGTCGGCCCCGGCTAGACCGACGCGACATCGACCTCCGTCAGCGGTGAGTGGGGGAACACCAGCTGCGTGATCGTGGTGAGGCCGCCGTCGACGAAGATCTCGAGGACGCAGCCGTCGACGACGATGACGACGTCGGTGACGTCGCTGCCGACGAGCGGCGCGGTGTCGACGCAGGCGAACGAGGCATCGAAACCGACGTTGCCGCTCCCGGTGCGGTCGCACGAGACCGTGCGTCGGTCACCGTCGAAGGTGAGCACGACACGGCTGGCTCCTCCGTCGTCAACGACGCTGGACAGGACGACCTCGTGGCGTCGTCCCGCGCCGGTCGGGATCTCCAGCTCGGTCACGGAGAGCCCGTCACGGTCCGCGGGCAGGACGGGGTGCTGGGCGAGGCGGTACCGACCGTCCGGAAGCTCGACGAGCTCGAGCTCGCGCACCAAGGACAGGGCGGAACGCCATGGTGCCGTCGGGGTGCGGTCGGCGTAGTCCCAGTTGCTGACCCAGGCCATCGTCAGGCGCCTGTCGTCGGGAGCTCCGTTGAAGGACACGGCGGCGTAGTAGTCGCGTCCGTAGTCCAACCAGCTGAGGCCATCCACGTCCGTGCCGGTCGAGGGGGGCTCGGGGACGAAGCGATGACCGTCGAAGTCGCCGACGAAGTACTGGGTCCCGGATCCCCCGGCGACGCCGCCCGGGTGCAGGCTGACGACCATCACCCAACGGGTCTCCTGGGTCCCCCGGACGGTGAGGGGGAACAGGTCCGGGCACTCCCACACACCACCGGTGGCGCCCGCGGGACCGAAGTGCGACTCGAAGGTCCAGTCCTGCAGGTTCGGTGAGGAGTAGACGGCGACACGCCGCTCCACCGACTCGGCGACGACCATGACCCACCGGCCGTCGTCATCCCCGTGCCAGAACACCTTCGGGTCACGCAGGTCGCGCATGCCGCGGTCGAGCACCGGGTTCGCCTCGTGCCGTCGCCACGTGTCTCCGCCGTCCAGGCTGTAGGCGAGCGACTGCGCCTGGGTCCCGGCTCGCGGGGAGGCGTCGGTGTAGTGGCTGGTGTAGATCGCGACGAGAGCCGTCTGCCCGGGGCCGGCGAAGCAAGCAGTGTTCCTGACGTCGGCGACGGCGCTGCCGGAGTAGATGTGCTCGTTCTCGTCGGCCCGGATCGCGACCGGGTGCTCGGTCCAGGTCACCAGGTCTCGCGAGGTCGCGTGGCCCCAGGACATGTTGCCCCACGTGCCTGCCTCCGGGTTGTTCTGGAAGAACACGTGGAACAGTCCTTCGTGGAACAGCAGGCCGTTCGGGTCGTTCAGCCAGGTCTCTCGCGCCGTCAAGTGGGCGACCGGACGAAGGAAGTCCGCGCTGCCTGGTCCGGTGGGGTCCACGCCGGCGCCTCCGCCCATCTATCGCCTGCGACGAACGACGCAGAGCCAGCGGCAGCCTACGACCTGGGTCCCGACTCGTCAGACGACTCGGATCGGGCTGCGGCGTTTGAGGCTGTTTCGGACAACAGGAACGCATTGAACTGTATCGGCCCATTGGTCGAGAATAACTGAGAGAGAGCGTGATTCACGCTGAGTGAGAGGCTGGACCACTCGTGGGCAATGCTCTACAGTCCGCGGGATCGAATGAGGCTCGAAGTACGGGGGATGATCATGCGCACTCGATCCCTGGTTTTCGCGGCGATGGTCGTGCTCGCCTCCGGCGTCTCGGCTCCGGCTTCCGCTGCTCCCCCCGGTCTCGCCTGCGGCCAGGTGGTCACGGAGGACGTCGTCCTGACGCACGACCTGGTGTGCTCGGGTGACGGGCTGATCGTGGCTGCTTCGGGACGTGACCATCGATCTCAAGGGTCACACGCTCTCAGGCAATGGCACGGGGAGTGGCATTCGCGTTGGGCCACTGCCGGGGCCCTCCTTCTTCGCCATCAACCGCACGGTGATCAAGCGCGGCACCATTGCCGGTTTCGGGACGGGCGTGCTGCTCAGCCTGGCAAACGGTGCCCATCTGGAGAAGCTCGACCTGACTGGCAATGGTCATGCCGGGGCCTCCATCGGTCAGGTGCCTACGTTCACGCTGGACGGTCCGAGGCTGCCCTACGAGTTTCTCGCCACTTCGTTCCGCGACAACGTGTACGGCATCTACGCCTTCGACACGGACAACGTCACGATCGAGAGAAGTCGGTTCGAAGCGCAACACCGGGGCGTCTACGCCTTCTCGAACGCGAACGACTGGACGATCCGTGAGAGTCGATTCGCGCGCAACAGCCTAGGGCAGTGGAGAGTGTTGAGAACGGTGGCTGGGTGATCGAGAACAACGTGATCCGCGACAACGGACGAGTGGGACTCGACCTGTTCGTCGGCATCGTGAACTCGACCGTGCGCGACAACACCATCTTCGGGCACGTGATCGGCATCGACTGATGTCCCTGGCGCGGCAACGAGTGTCCCGGCAACCGGATCAAGAAGAACGGCATCGGACTGCGTGTCGGAAGCGCCATCGCGGCGATTTCCACTGCGCGACAACGACTTCACCAAGAACGGTGCGGCAGGAGTGCTGCTGACGTGAGGTTCGCTCGCGAGACCGTGCGATATCAGCAACAACCGCTTCGACAAGAACGGTGACGCGCCAGGCAGCTTCCTCGCCCCGGACGGCACACCGCTCGACGACGGGCTCCATGTCCGTGCGCCGGTGTCCGCGACTGTGCTCGTCTCGGGCAACGTGACGACGCGGAACGCCGACCTGGGGATCGACGCACCGACGGCCACGGACGGCGGCGGCAACTCGGGCCGGTGGAATGGCAACCCGGCCCAGTGCGTCGGCGTGGTCTGCTGAGCGCCCTCACTGCACGGTTCTGACGTCCTGCATCGGCGCTCCTAGGGCATCGCACCGCCCCAGCGACACCGGCAGCAGCATCTCCGTCTCCACACCCTCACGCCGACGAAGGTGTTCCTGCTGGGCTCTCGAGCAGTCGCACCACGAGGTCGGCGTGGTCGCGGGTGCGGGACACCAGCTCGGCGTTGATCTGGTCCGTCCCCGACACCCACTCCTCCGCCTCCTGCTGCGCCTTGCCGAACGTCGACGTGACGCCGCACGAGTCTTTCGGTGCGTGTCCGCTCGTCCAGGTCGAGGAACCACACGGCGTCAAGGGCCTGCCGTGCACGTCGGGCTGCGGGGTGGTCCGCGAGAAGGTAGTTGCCCTCGGTGACGACCAGCCGGCTCTCGGCGGGAACCGCCACCGCGCCGGCGATCGACTCCTCGATGGAGCGGTCGAAGGCGGGGGCGTAGACCGTGGCGCCCGCCGTGCGGAGGCGCTCGAGGAGGTGGGCGTAGCCGTCGAGGTCGAAGGTCTCCAGGGCCCCCTTGCGACCGCGCAGGCCCATCTCGATCAGCGTGGCGTTGGCGAGGTGGAACCCGTCGAAGGGGACGACCACGGCCCCCAGGTCGGCGAGCCGGTCCTTCAGGGCGGACGCGAGCGTCGACTTGCCGGCCCCCGGGGCTCCGACGAGCCCCAGCATCGTGCGGCCGGCACCGGCACCCGCCATCGCGCGGACCCGCTCGACCAGCTCGTCCACCGAGGCCGAGACCCGGCGTGCATGGTCCCGTGCCGGGGGGTCGACGTTCGGCATGTCCGTCACCTCAGCGCTCACCGCACGATCTTGAAGTTCAGCATCGGCGTCCCCAGCGACCCCAGCAGCCGCAGCCACACCGGCAGCATCATCTCGGGTCCCCGCGCGGTCGTGATGTCCCCGAGGTCGATCACGTCCGTGTGCCCGAAGCTGCGCAGCAGGTCGGTCACCGTCTCCTTCGCCGCCGGGTCGTCGCCCGACACGAACACCGAGTGCTGGCCGTCGGCGAGCTGAGCGGGGTCAACCATCACGGCCGCGCTCATCGTGTTGAGGGACTTCACCACCCGCGCCGCAGGGAACGCGCGCTGGATCTGCTCCGCGAGGGAGTCGGTGTTGCTCACGAACAGCGACGGTGGGAAGCCGCCGGAGAAGTCGAGCGGGTTGGAGACGTCCAGCAGCACCTTGCCGGCCAGGTCGTCGGCTCCGGCAAGCGTCAGCGCCTCGATCGCGCCCCCGCCCCCGGTGGCGTTGACCACGAGCTCGGCCCCGGCCGCCGCGTCGGCGAAGGACTCGAGCCGGACGCCGCGGTTCTGCTCCAGCCACTCGGGTACGGGTCCGTTGCCACGCTCGTCCGGCTCGGTGCGGCCCAGGGTGGTCGCGAGGTCACGCGTACCCACCACCACCTCGTGGCCGAGCTCTGCGAGTCGTACGGCGAGGGTGCGGCCGACGGTGCCGGTACCGAGGACGGAGATGCGCATGGCGAGCCTCTCGAGAAGGGGACCACGCCAGCATCCACTCTCAGCGCGCTGGCGCCCAGCGCCCCGTCCGATATCTTGACGTCAAACAAATCCGAGACGGACGGAGCACGTGGTGAGCGAGCCGACGATCTTCTACACCTACACCGACGAGGCGCCCGCACTGGCGACGCACTCGTTGCTGCCGATCGTCTCGGCCTACGCGTCGACGGCGGGCGTTCGCGTCGAGTCCCCCGACATCTCGCTGTCGGGCCGCATCCTCGGCGCCTTCGCCGACCGGCTGCCTGCCGACCAGCAGGTGCCCGACGCGCTCTCGGAGCTGGGACAGCTCGCCACCCGCCCCGAGGCGAACATCATCAAGCTGCCGAACATCTCGGCGTCCGTGCCGCAGCTCAAGGCGGTCATCGCTGAGCTGCGCGGGCAGGGCTACGACCTGCCCGACTACCCGGACGACCCCACCACGGACGACGAGAAGGACGCCCGCGCCCGGTACGACAAGGTCAAGGGCAGCGCGGTCAACCCGGTGCTGCGGGAGGGCAACTCGGATCGTCGCGCCCCCGCCTCGGTGAAGTCGTACGTGCGCAAGCACCCCCACTCGATGGGGGAGTGGTCGTCCGACTCGAAGACGAACGTCGCCCACATGACCGCCGACGACTTCCGCTCCAACGAGCGGTCGGCCGTCGTCGAGGCCGACGGCCAGCTGCGCATCGAGCACGTCGCGGCGGACGGCACCACGTCGGTGCTCAAGGAGGCCGTGAAGGTCGTGGCCGGGGATGTCGTCGACTCCACCGTCATGGACGTGGCCGCCCTGCGCGACTTCCTCGAGGCCCAGATCAAGCGCGCCACGGATGACGACGTGCTGTTCTCCGTCCACCTCAAGGCGACGATGATGAAGGTCTCCGACCCGATCATCTTCGGCCACGTGGTCAAGGCGTTCTTCCCGCAGACCTTCGCCGAGCACGGCGCGGCCCTGAAGGCCGCCGGCCTGAGCCCCAACGACGGTCTCGGCGGCATCCTCTCCGGTCTCGACAAGGCCGAGGACGGCGCCGCGATCACAGCGTCCATCGAGTCCGAGCTGGCCGCCGGCCCGGCGCTCGCGATGGTCGACTCCGACCGCGGCATCACCAACCTGCACGTGCCCAGCGACGTGATCGTCGACGCCTCGATGCCGGCGATGATCCGCACGTCCGGCCACATGTGGGGCCCGGACGGTGAGGAGGCCGACACCCTGGCGGTGATCCCGGACTCCAGCTACGCCGGCATCTACCAGGTCGTGATCGACGACTGCCGCGCCAACGGCGCGTTCGACCCGTCCACGATGGGCTCGGTGCCGAACGTCGGCCTGATGGCCCGCGCCGCCGAGGAGTACGGAAGCCACGACAAGACCTTCGAGATCGGCTCCGCTGGAACGGTCCGCGTGGTCGACGGCTCCGGCGCGACCCTGCTCGAGCACCAGGTCGCCGAGGGCGACATCTGGCGGATGTGCCGCACCCAGGACGTCCCGGTGCGGGACTGGGTGAAGCTCGCCGTCACGCGCGCCCGCGCCTCCGGCGTGCCTGCCGTGTTCTGGCTCGACGCCGACCGCGCCCACGACGCCCAGCTCATCGCGAAGGTGAACGAGTACCTGCCCGAGCACGACACCGACGGGCTGACGATCGAGGTCATGGCCCCGGCCGACGCGATGGCCTACTCGCTGGAGCGCATCCGGCGCGGCGAGGACACCATCTCGGTCACCGGCAACGTGCTGCGTGACTACCTCACCGACCTGTTCCCGATCCTGGAGCTCGGCACCAGCGCGAAGATGCTGTCCGTCGTGCCGCTGATCAACGGCGGTGGCCTGTTCGAGACCGGCGCCGGCGGGTCGGCCCCCAAGCACGTGCAGCAGCTCGTCAAGGAGAACTACCTGCGCTGGGACAGCCTGGGCGAGTTCCTCGCCCTGGCCGTCAGCTTCGAGCACCTCGCGCAGTCGACCGGCAACGACCGCGCCCAGGTGCTGGCCGACACGCTGGACCGTGCAACCGGGACGTTCCTCGACGAGAACCGTTCTCCCGCACGCCGGGTCGGGCAGATCGACAACCGCGGCAGCCACTTCTACCTGGCCCTGTACTGGGCCCGCGAGCTGGCGCAGCAGACCGACGACGCCGAGCTGGCCGCGGCGTTCACCGATGTCGCCCAGGCGCTCGGTGAGAACGAGGAGACCATCACCGGCGAGCTGCTCGACGTGCAGGGCTCCCCGGCCGACATCGGGGGCTACTACCGGCCGGACCGTGCCAAGGTCGACGCCGTGATGCGCCCGAGCGCCACGTTCAACGAGATCCTGGAGCGACTGGCCCGCTGACCGACGGGTGGAGAGCCCGTCGAGCGGCTGGTCACGCCTTCGAGGCGACGATGACCAGCCGCTCGACGGGGCTGAAGCCCCCGGCCGACACGCTGACCCGGTAGGTGCCCGCGTCCAGGGGCCCGACGTCGGCGGCGAGGTGCTCGCCGTCACGCACGAGGGCCTGCATGGCGACGAGCGGTTCGGCCTCGGTCCCGGCGTCGTGCACCTGGCACATCGCCTCGTCGGCGTCGACGGCCTCCACGCGCAGCGGATCGCCCGGGGGCACGAGGTCGGGCGACACGAATCCCGACCTCCGAGGCGGCCTGGAACGCTCCCAGGTCGCGGCCCGTCGATACGGCTGCCGCGAAGTCGACTCCCTCCGAGGCCTTCTGGAGGGCTCCGTGGCTCTGCGGCAGCAGGGATGGCGTGACGCCCTGCGGTAGCGCCGCGTACCGGAAGACGGTGCCGTCGCCGCGGTGGTCCTCGCGGCGGCGGGTCTCGGTGTCGGCGACGACCTCGGCGAACTCCGGGTCGCCGCCGGACCGGAAGCGGACCGACTGCAGCGTCGGCTGGTACGTCCCGACGAGCGAGTGGACGCGGTCGCCGGCCTCCCGTGCCATCGCCTCCCTCAGGTCGGCCATCGTCCGCTGCGCGGCCTCGGTCAGGCCGGGGTCGGCGCCGAGACCGGCCAGGTCCGCGGGGGTGAGCCGGCGGAACGGCAGGGCCAGCCCGTCGTCGGCGTCCCCCTCGTCGACGCAGCGGTAGGTGGCCAGCAGCTCGTAGACCCCGGGCATCGTGCGGGTCGCGTCCCGCAGCGCCTTCGCGAACAGGCCGAAGGGAAGCTGCGTGCCCTCGGCGAGCACCCGCACCGCGCTCACGGACCCCGCGAACGGCGTGCCCAGAGTGACTACCAGCCGCACGTCGTCGCCACCCTGGTCGCGTAGCGCGGTCGCGAACCAGGACGCCACCAGCCCGCCCATCGAGTGCCCCACGAGCGTGAGCTGCGGTTGTGGCCTTCCTCTGGTCTCGTCGGCGGGCAAGGCGGCGAAACGCCGACGCCACCGCTCGAGATGGGTCCGGGCCACCGGAGCAAGCGCTGCCGCTGCGTCCGCGACCGAGCGTCGCCAGTCGAAGGCGAAGGGCAGCACGGCATCCTTGTGGAGCGTCACCTGCTGCAGCCGGTGCTCGAGCCGCGTGTACGGCTCGACGCCGCCGAGCAGGGGCACGGCTACCGGAAGCTGTACCGGCCTGCTGGCGCGGATGCCGTCGTCCGGGTGCGGCACCAGGCGGGTCATCACATCGCGGAAGAACACCTGCCTGGCGAGCAGCCCCGGCTTCATCCCCCACACGACCTCGCCGCGGGCGTCGACCAGCTCACTGCCCATGATCCCGGGCAGGTACAGGATGGCGTCCGACGTCAGAGCCGCTCTGGGCGAGGGCACGTCACCGAGAGTACGCTCCTCGGAGTGACGACCTTCGGAGTCGTCCTGGTCGCCGTGGACGACTATCCCGACCCGCCTGGGCGCCTCCCGTCCAGTGACAGTGCCTCACGCTTCGGCGCGCTCCTCGGCAGCGGCCGGGGTGGGACCGTGCTCGACTCCGTCGTGGCCCACGGCGAGGGCGACCTCGTCGACGCCGTCCGGCGGTGGGCCGAGCAGCCCGACCGCCCGACAGGGGCGGTGCTCTACGTGGTCGGCCACGGACGCGGCGACGGCCTCGACCACGAGCTGCTCGTGCCGGACGGCGGCGGCACGCGGCCGGTGCGGACCAGTCGCCTCGCCGAGTTCCTGCAGCGCGACTGGCGGCGCCGCCAGACGGACCCGGACAGCTGGGCGCTGTTCGTGCTCGACTGCTGCGACAGCGAGCTGGGTGTCACCAACCTGGCCGCCGAGCTCTCGGCGAAGTACCCCAAGAAGCCCAAGCGGCTCGGGCTCTGGCCCGTGGCGCCGGGTGGTGCGGCGAGGACCGGCGCCTTCGTCGCGGCCTTCGAGCACGCCCTCGACACGTTCACCGAGAACGACGACCGGATCCTCCTCGACGAGGTCTTCCGCCGCATCCGGCGCGAGCTGGGAGACCTCGAACCCGCGGGTTACCTGCCGGACGAGGCGGCCCTGGACCACCCGACGCCCCCGTCCCCGGTCGTGATGGCCCTCGACGTCCGGGAGGAGCTGCGGCGAGCCCTCGCCGCGCTGCCGCCCGAGGTGCGCGGCCACTTCATCGCCAAGGCCCAGGGGAGCGAGGTGGGTGAGGTCGCCTGGCACTTCGCAGGGCGCGACCGGGAGGTGGCCGAGCTGTGCGCGTGGCTGGCGGACGGGACGGGGCTGAAGGTGGTCACCGGGGAGGCCGGCTCGGGCAAGTCGGCGCTGCTCGGGCACGTCGTGGTGCTGGCCGACCCTCTGCTCGTGCAGCTCTACTCGGAGTCCGGGCTGGCGCCTCATCTGGTGGCGAGGCCGCGACCGCCTGCGAACGTCTTCGCCGCCGTCCTCCACCTCACCGGCAAGACGGCCCTCGAGACCGTGGCCGACCTGGCCGGGCAGCTCGCCGCGGCGCCCGGAGCGGACGTCGGCGGTGCCGCGAGGAGCCTCGACGACCGCGTGAACGCCCTGCTCGACGCGGTGCGAGAGAACGACCGGGCCCGCGCGACCGTGCTCGTCGACGCCCTCGATGAGGCACAGGACCCGGAGAGCATCGCCAGTGTGCTGCAGCGGATCTCAGGTGAGGACGGGCTGCGGGTCCTGGTCGGTACGCGACGCTCGGTGACGGAGGGCCCTGACCAGGCGGCCGATCCCGCGCGTCGCGACCTGCTCGACGCGCTCGGGGTGGGCGAGGACGAAGTACTCGTCGTCGAGCGCGACCCCACGGCCGTTCACGCCTACGCCGTGCAACGGCTCCTGCGGGACGGCTCCCCGTACGCCGAGCGCCCTGAGCAGGCGGCGGCGTTGGCCTTCGACATCACCCAGCGGGACCAGCCCTTCCTCTTCGCCCGGCTCGCCACGGCCGAGCTGCTCGCCCGTCCGGCGCTCGAGGCCGACGACCCGGAGCTCGACGAGCTGCTGAGCCGCGGCCACCGCGGTGTCTTCGCCGCGGCGCTCGCCCGGGCCGCCGACGCCGACCCGGGCGTCGCGGACATGCTGCGTGCGCTCGCGTACGCCCGGGGGCGCGGCCTGCCGAGGACCGGGGGCACGTGGGTGGACGCCGCCCGGGCCGTCGGTGCCGTCGACGACGCGTCCGACGCCCGCGTCGACGCCGACCGTCGCTGTCGCCGGGCCGTACGTCACGCTCGACGCGGAGGCCGGCCAGAGCACCTACCGCCTGGCTCACAAGACGTTCGTCGAGCACTTCTACGCCGAGCCCGCGTTCGGCGAGGGACACCGGCGCATCGCCCGGGCCCTCGCAGCGCGGCACCGGGCCGCCGGGGAGGGCTGGTCGTCGGCGGACCCGTACGTCGTGCGCTACCTGCCGGAGCACCTGGTCGCCGACTCCGACCGCACGCCCCCGGACGGTCGGGGCCTGGCCGACCTCGTCACCGATGCCGGTTGGCTGCGGCGGGCGCTGAGCCTGCTGGGCGTCGACCGGACGGTGGACCTGATCGCCTCTGCGAGAGCGGTCCTCGACACCGCCGACCTGATGATCTGGGCGTTCAGCCACGGACCCGTGGACGCCGTCGAGCGGAGCCTGCGCCGAAGCCGGATCTCCCTGGCTCGCGACCCCCTCCAGCTGGCGGGCCAGGTCCACGCGCGGCTCAGCCACGACGACAACGAGCAGCTCGCCGACCTCGGCGACGCGATCGGGCGGGCGGGCGGACGGCCCTGGCTCCGCATGGTCGAGGGCCGGCTCGACTGGTCGTCGGACCTCGAGTCGACGTACGGGCTCGTCGGCAAGGTGCGGGGAGTGGCCTTCGGCCTGGTCGACGACGACCCGATGGTGGCGATCGCCGTCGACACCAGGGTGGTGCTCTGGGACCCGCGTCGAGGGGCCGGCGACGTCAGGGAGATCGACGTCGGCGTCCGGCCGACCGCCGTGGCACTGGGGACGGTCGGCGGACGTCCCGTGGTCGTCACGACGGCCGGCTACGACGGTCGCACGGACGTGTGGGACGCACGGTCCCGCGAGCGGCTAGCCGCCGTCGACGTCTCTGTCGGGTTCCGCCTCGCCGTCGGCCGGGTGGGCGGCCGACAGGTGATCGCGGGCGCTCCGGTGAACGGGGAGATCCAGCTCCTCGACGCGGCGTCGCTGGCACGGGTCGAGCCCCACCCGGATCTCCGGCTCCGGGAGGTCCTGGGCTTCGGCGTGGACGAGGGACGCCTCGTCGTCCTCGGGGTCGAGTCCGCACAGGTCGTCGTCGTCGACCCCGCGGACGGGAACGAGATCTGGCGCAGCGTCGAGCTGACCGCGGGCCCCGGTGACCACATCGACGTGGCAGCGGGTGCGCGTGTCGGGCCCGGGTTCGTCGTGGCCGTGGGGATCGGGTCGCGGACCTGGTGGCTGACCGAGGGAAACGCGCACATCGAGGAGTCACCGCACGGGGTCCGGCTCCGTTCGGTCGCCGTCGGGGCGGCGGACCTCAGGCCGATCGTCGTGTCGGCGCCCGACTTCGACGCGACGGCTCTCGTCGAGGTGCACGAGGTCGGGTACCGGCAGACGGGCGACGAGCTCGAGCTGTTCCGCACGTCGCACTACGTCGCGGACCGGCGCGCGGCGGCGTGGTTCGAGGACGTGCCCCTGCCCGAGGCCCTCGCGGTCCACCAGGGCGGGCGTGCCGCCGGACCGTTCACCCTCGACGCGCCGGAGCGGTGGCCGCACACCGCCACGGCACGCGGCGACCTGGACGGTGCGCCGGTCCTGCTCACCGGGTCGGTCGACGGATCGGCGTGGGTCTGGGACACGAGCACCGAACCACCGACCGTCGTCGCCGGGCCGTTCAGGAGGCCGGCCGGCACGACGCTCGAGTGGGGGTGGCGTGCCCTCGGCGTCAAGCCCGCGGCCTCGACCGCCACCTCCGTCGCCTTCGGCCCCCACCGGGACCACGGCGCCGTCGCCGCGGTGGCCTGCGACGGCCGGGCGCGCCTCTACACCGTTCCCGGTGGCCTCCCGGTACCCGGCCCGTCGGACGACGCCACGGTCGTCGACGCCGTCGCCCTCGGCCAGGTGAACGGGCGCGACGTGCTGGTCACCGGCTCGAAGGGAGGCGTGGTCGTCGTGTGGGACGTCTCCCGCGCCGAGCGCGTGGCAGCGCTGACACTCGACGACCCGGTCAGGGACCTCGCGATCGCCCCGGGGCCGCACGGGCGTGGGCAGGTCGCCGTGAAGGCAGGTGCCGACCGGCTCTTCGTCCTCGACCTCGTCGAGCCATGAGGCGAAGGACGGTCCACGCCACCACGGCCATCAGGGCCGCAAGGGCGTTGAACCCGATGTCGCGCACGTCGGCGACCCGGTCGGGGAGCAGTCCCTGGATCCCCTCGTCCACCGCACCGACCGCAGCCGTGAGGAGGAGCGTGAGCAGCGCCGGCGTCCGGACCCGGCGGCTGCGACTCGCCCGTTCCGTCAGCGCCTCCAGGACGAGGACCGCCACGACGCCGTACTCGATCAGGTGCGTGCGTTCCTCCGGGATCGCCATCCGCACGAGGACGAGCAGGTACACGGCCAGCACGCCGACCCACACGCCGATCTCGACCCCGCCGGGGCGGCTCCGCAGACCGAGTGCCACCACTGCCGACACCACGAGTGCGAGGCCGACGACGAAGGCCACGTCGAGCAGCCCGCGTTCGCGCAGGGTCCCGGCGAAGGTGCGCGCGAGCCCGAGCGTGGAGTAGATCGCCACGACGACGGCGGCGGCCCAGAACCAGAGCTGCCGTTCGCGATCGGACGTGAACAGTGGCACGGGAGCACCCAACTGCCGGGTGCCCAAGGCTATCCGCAGAGGGCGGGGAGGGTGATGGCGTCGAGGAGCAGGCCGTGCTGCCACACCCAGGAGACCCACTGGCCCATCAGCATCCCGGCCATCACGCCCCAGGCTGCGGACGACGTCCTGCGCGAGCGGAAGCGTGCCACCCAGCCGGCCAGTCCGGCGGCAGGCCCGCCGACGAGAGCCAGCGCGCCCCAGAGCACACCGGCCCGCACGAGCGCGCCGGTTCCCGCGCTCTCGCGCACGCCGAAGAGATCGTTGCCCGCGTAGTACGCGACCACGGCCGTCAGCATCACGAGCAGACCGGCGGCAGCGGCGACGAGCGGCCGACGGCTCAGGGCGCCCGCCGCGACCGCAGCCAGGCCCCACGACAGCCTGGTGCTGAACACCAGCACGAGGATCCTCAGGCCGACCTGGTCGACCCCGACCGCGAGGAGCCCCAGGGTCACGCCGACGGCAACCGCCACCGGCAACGCCACCGACACAGGCCATCCCGGCGCTGCGGTCACACGCTCCGACGTCGTCTCAGCGACCATCTCTCGTCCCCCTGCACGCCGCATCCCGAACGAATCGTGACGGCGCATTCCACAGCGAGACGTCAGCGGTCGGGCACTACGGGTGCGGGTCCCGTGCTGTCACGGACCACGAGCTCGACCGGGAGCACGACGTGGTCCGTCGGTGGAGGGGTGCCGTCCTTGCGCGCCCTCAGGGCCGCGGTCAGGGCCGCGGCGGCTGCCCGCCCCTTCGCACTCACGTCCTGACGGACGGTGGTCAGTGGCGGATCCACCCTCGCGGCGAGCGGGCTGTCGTCGAAGCCGACCACCGAGACGTCTTCTGGCACACGCAGTCCCAGTGACTGGGCGGTACGGACGACACCCATGGCGAGTCCGTCGGAGAAGCAGAGCACGGCGGTCGGCCGGTCGTCCCGGTCGAGGAGGAGGCGTGCACCGTCCGTCCCGGCGCCGGCGTCCGACAGCGGCTCGCGGACGACGAGACAGCTCGCACCGGCCTCCTCGAGCACCTCGAGCCACCCCAGCAGGCGCTCCCGCGTGACGTAGCCGTTGGCCTCGCTGAGGGGGTCGTCGACGACGCCCTGGAGGCCGCCCTGCACCGACGCCGTCAGGATGCCGATGCGTCGGTGCCCGAGGTCGACGAGGTGCTGGGCGCCTGCGCGCGCACCGCCCCGGTCGTCGATGTTGACCGAGGGCAGGCCGTCGTCTGCGGGAGGCTGGTCGATGTTGACGAGGGGGAGCCCTCGTCGGCACAGCCAGCCGACCGCCGGCGAGTCGAGGACGCAGGAGTAGACGAGGGCCCCGTCCATCGCGACGTCGCGGGCCGGCACGACGTCACCGGCCGTGCCCGGTGTCAGCAGGGTCAGGGCCAGCCCCGAGGGGGCGAGCTCCTCGGCGATGGCTGCGAGGAACGTGGTGGCGACGGGGTCGGTGAAGGCCTCGGTGAGGCTGTCCGTGAGCAGGATGCCGATCGCCCCGGTGCTGCCGCGGGCCAGTGCCCGGGCCGCCGGGTCGGGTCCGGCGTACCCCAGCTCCTGCGCCGCGGCGAGCACGCGCTCCCGCAGCTCACCGGAGAGCTGGTCGGGACGCGAGAAGGCGTTCGACACGGTCATGCGGCTCACGCCGACGCGGTCGGCGATGGTCTGCAGCGTCACACGGCCCACGAGGTCACCCCGATCCGTCAGGCGTGCTCCGGCGGTGCCACGGTGCGTGCCGCCGCCCGGAGCGTAGCCGCGAGACCGGCGCGCAGTCGCGCCGAGACGGTGGGCCGCTGGTGTCGTCGCGAGGCCGCCTCGGCGGCCCTGGCCGACCCGGACCCGGCACGCACCTGCGCGTGGGGTCGCGCGCTGTTCACGTGCCGGTCGGTGACGCGCTGCGAGAGGTGGAAGGCGAGCATGGTGTCCATGGGTGATCTCCTGGTGCTGGTGGTCCGTGCCGTCGTGGCTGTACCGCTACAGTAATGCCTGTTTCCTTACCGGTCAAGACCACCGTGACCTGCGACGGTCCCAGCTGGACGGACGGCTACTGGTGGGCGCGCTCGCCGCGTCGGGCCTTCTCGGCCGTCTCGGTCACGCGACGTTCCCGCGTGGGAGCCCGCTGCGCCAGCACGATCCACTCCAGGATCCCGCGGCGAGCCGAGGGCGGGAACGCGTCCCACTGCTCGCGGGAGCCGGGACGGGCGGCGAACGCGGCCGCCAGGTCGTCGGGCACGACGAGGTCCTCGACGTCGTCGAGCAACGTCCAGCGTCCGTTGGCCTTGGCCGCGTCGATCGCGCGTCGGCCCGGCGGCTGCATCCGCCCGGTCTCGAGCAGCACCGCGACCCTGCGCTTGTTGGACCGGGCCCACGCGCTGGTCGGCTTGCGGGGCGCGAACCACAGCAGCGTGCGTTCGTCGTCCAGGCGGTTGCCCTTGCTGTCGACCCAGCCCCACGCCAGGGCCTCGGTCACCGACTCGTCGTACCCCACCGCCGGCTTGCCGGTCTGCGCCTTCCACGACACCAGCCACACCCCGCCGCCGCGGTCGTGGTGGGCGGCGAGCCAGTCGCGCCACTGCTCAGGCGTCTCGGCGTGGACCATCGGGCGCCCGTCGGGTGCTGTCTCCTCGGGCAGCGGCTGCACCGACTTCCTGACGCTCAGTCGCCGTCCCCGTCGCCGCCGACGCCGCCCGGCGCGTCGCCTCCCGGATCGCCATGGGGGACGGGCTGGATGACCACCTGGTCGGCCTCGGCGACGGCGACCCCGCCCACGAGCGCGGAGACGGGCACCGCGTAGCGGTTCACCAGCGGCTGGGGGACCAGCTCGTCCTCGTCGCTGGGTGCGTCCGGCTCCACGTCGGGCTCGTCTCGGGTCAGGTCGCTGTCCACGCCTCCAGCATGTGTGGTGCCGCGGCGGACTGCAAGGGCACGGCCGTCACTCGGTGACGGCGTCCTCCGGGGCCGGCCGGGTGAAGTGCGGCAGGTGCTCGTCCAGCACGTCCAGCACGGGGATCTGGCCGCCGATCTGGCAGAGCACGCCGATCCCCCCGAGCCACACGCGGTGGATCAGCAGGTAGTCCGGCGGCAGGTTGAGCTTCATCCCCGTCGACCACTGCGGGTTCCTCGGGTCGTTGATGTGCTGGAACAGCCGCTGCATCCAGGTGCGAGTGAACGTGAAGGTCTCCTGCTGCGCGGGGGCGAGGAAGGGCGAGAGGTACGCGAGCAGCCCCTCCGGGTCGACGTCGATCGACGACTTGATGAAGCCCTCCTCCCGCAGCCCGTCGACCACGCCCTGGGCGTCGCCCTCCAGGGCCAGCGTCAGCAGGCGTCCGATCTCGGGCGGCATGCCGTCGGGGAGCTGCTTGACCGCCCCGAAGTCGAGGACGCCGAGCTTGCCGTCCGGGGTGAGGCGGAAGTTGCCGGGGTGGGGGTCGGCGTGCAGCAGGCGGGCCCGCGCAGGACCGAGGAAGAGGAACTCCAGGTAGCGCCGCGCGGCCAGGTCGCGCTCCTCCTGCGTGCCCGTGGCGATCACCTGGCTGAGCGGCGTCCCCTCCAGCCACTCGGAGACGATCACCCGCTCGGTGCAGGCGAGCACGTGCGGCACGGCGAAGTCGTCCATGTCCTCGAAGGCGTCCGCGAAGGTCTCCTGCCAGCCGGCCTCGCTGCTGTAGTCGAGCTCCTCGACCATCCGCTCCTTGAGCTCGGCGAGGATCGGCCCGATCTCCAGACCGGGGATCCAGGCGGTGCCGAGGCGTGCGGCGCGGGACAGCTGGTTGAGGTCCGAGATCAGCGCCTCACCCGCGCCCGGGTACTGGATCTTCACCGCGACCGGGCGGCCGTCCGTCCACGTCGCGCGGTGCACCTGGCCGATCGACGCGGCCGCGGACGGGGCGTCGTCGAAGTTCTTCAGCGAGCGGCGCCACCGCGGGCCCAGCTGCTCGGCGAGCACCTTGTGCACGGAGGCGGCCGGCAGCGGCGGGGCGGCGTCCTGGAGCTTGGTGAGGGTGGCCCGGTAGGGGCCGGCCAGCTCCTCGGGGAGGGCGGCCTCGAAGATGCTCAGCGCCTGGCCGAACTTCATCGCGCCGCCCTTGAGCTCGCCGAGCACCTTGAACATCTGCTCGGCGGTACGGGCCTGCACCTCGGCGGCGACCAGCTCGGCCGGCTTCCCGCCGATCCGCTTGCCGAGGCCCCAGGCCGTGCGGCCGGCGAACCCCACCGGCAGGGTCGCCAGCTTGGCCGTCCGGCTGAAGGCCTTGCGGGGGAGGTCGCTCACCGTCCCATTGTGCGGGTCGGGGCCCGTCCGGCGCTCGGCGGAGGCCCGTGGCAGCCGCACCGCGGGTGGGCCGGCCACGCCCGCAGGACGGGCAACGGGTCGTCCAGCCGCACCTCCAACGAGCAGCCGAGGGTCACCGGGTCCGTCGGGCGCCGGTCGAGCTCCGCCAGCGCCTGCGTGACGGCGAGCAGCGCGACGAGGTCGCAGAGGTGCGGCGGGTGCCCTCGTTCGGGACGGTTCGCCACCTGCGACGCCACCCGCGGCCAGTCGGCGTCGCGGTCCGTGCGGTACAGGTCGAGGCAGCGCAGGCAGCACGTGCGTCCAGGGCGCACGAGCGGCCCGAGGACGGCGTCGTCCTCCCGCAGCACGACGGGCAGGTGGGGTACGTCCTCGCGCAGCAGCCCGTCGTAGCGGTGGCTGTCGAGGACGTCCGTCCCGGTGAGAACGGCCAGGTCGGGACGGTGCCGGCCGACGACGCTGGTCACCACGCCCGGCGCGTGCCGGTGGAGCACCTCGGCGGCAGCGGTGGCCCGCTCCCGACCCAGGTCGGTGTCGCGGTACCCACCCGGACGCACGTCGTGCGGCCCGACGCGTTCCTCGTCCACGACGACGACCGTGCCGACCCCGGCGGTGGCCAGGCCGACCGCGACGGCCAGCCCGGTGCGACCCGCGCCGACCACCGCGACGCTGCGGAGCTGGCGCTCGAGCAGCAGGTCCCAGCCGTCGCCGCCCGATGCGTCGTCGAGGGAGAGCGCCCGTGCCGTGACAGCCAGCCGCGCGCGAACGGGTTCGGCGAGGGACGCGAGGCGCCGACGGGGGGTCGGTGCGTGCACGAGAGCGCCGGCCTCGACGAGTGCCGAGACCAGCTCGTGGACGCGCTCGTGGCTGGACCCCAGCTCCACGGCGCGTGCGGCGAGGGACGGCAGGTCGTGGCCACCGCTGAGGAGCAGGTCGACCAGGTGCTCGTCGGCCGGGTCGAGCCCGTCCAGGATCACGCGGTGGCGCGTGTGCAGCCCGACCTGCAGGCGACCGGGAGCGCGCCAGGCCAGGACGAGTCCCGGCCTGATCCGCAGTCGCATGGCGGCACCGTGCCACGCGGGCGAGGGGGCGGGCGCCTGCCGTCCACAGCCTCGGTGGGGCGGATCGGCCCCGGACGCAGACGAGCGGCGCGGGATCGCTCCCACGCCGCTCGTCGTGTCGACCGGACTCAGTCGGCCCGGTCGGTCAAGCCGTCGTTCAGGCCTTGCCCAGGATGCGGTTGAGGTTGGTTCCGCAGACGGGGCACTTGCCCTTGGCCATGCGGCGACCGTTGGTCTCGACCACGTTGCCGGTGGCCTCGCGCTTCTCCTTGCACTTCACGCAGTAGAAGTCGCCCGTGTAGGTCTCGTCGGCCATGTGTAGGCCCTCCTTGTCACTTCTCTCGGGTGGGTCCTGGTCCGACCGGTCGGATCCTTCCGCGGGACGCGGTCGGTTCCGGGCCAGCCGGGGGCGTTCACCCTGGGGCCAGGATCGACGCCACCCTAGCCGAGCACGGGCTGAGCACGAACGCACCCCGCCCTCGGCGCGCCGGTACGGTCTCTTTCGTGACCCCCGAGCCCCCCGTCCACGACCCCTCCGCGCCCCCGGACGCCCCGCCCCCGGAGGTCGAGCACCCGGGGATGGAGCTTGAGAACCTGCGGCTGGATCGGCGTCCGGACGGGGTCGCCGTCCTCACCCTGGACCTGCCCGAGCGCCGCAACATGATGAGCGCGCCGATGACCGCGTCCTGGGTGCGGGCGATCGAGGCGCTGCGCCAGGACGAGGGGCTGCGGGCCGTGGTGGTCACCGGGGCGGGCCAGGCGTTCTGCTCGGGCGGCGACACGACGTGGATCGGTGCGGACGCCGACGCCGGGGTCGAGGCGATGCGCCGCCGGATGCTGGCCTTCTACGGCGACTGGCTGTCGATCCGCAGCCTGGACGTGCCGACCGTCGCCGCGGTCAACGGCGCCGCCATCGGAGCCGGTCTCGCGCTCGCACTGGCGTGCGACCTGCGCGTCGTGGCCTCGACGGCGAAGCTCGGCGTGCCGTTCACCGCGCTCGGCATGCACGCGGGGATGGCGACGACGTGGTCGCTGCCGGACGTCGCCGGGCTGCAGGTGGCCCGTGACCTGCTGCTCACCGGACGCGTCGTGGACGGCGACGAGGGCGTGCGGCTGGGGCTCGCTCTCCGAGCGGTGCCGGCCGACGAGGTGCTGCCCGAGGCGCTGGCGCTCGCGGGCACCATCGCGTCCCGCGCCCCGGTCGCGACCCGGCTGACCACGGTCGCGCTGCGGGGTGGCGGCCACGCCGACCACCAGACCGCCGTGCAGTGGGAGGCCCTCGCCCAGGCCGTCACCCTGGTGACGGACGACCTGCAGGAGGGGCTCGCCGCGCAGCGGGAGAAGCGCGCGCCGCGGTTCAGCGGTCGCTGAGCGCGGCTTCGAGGAAGCTCGTGAGGGCTCCGGCCAGCTGGCCCGGGGCCTCCTCGGCCATGTGGTGACCGCTGTCGATGACCCCGCTGCGCACGTCGTCGGCCCATGGCTGCCAGACGGCCGGGACGTCGCCGTAGAGCTGCTGCATGTCGTCGTGCGCAGACCACAGCACGAGCACCGGGCAGGCGATCCGTCGGCCGGCGCGTCGGTCGGCGTCGTCGGCGGCGCGGTCGACCCCGAGCCCGGCGCGGTAGTCCTCGAGCATCGCCCGGACCGTCGCGGGGTCGTGGATGGCGCGTCGAGTAGTCGGCGTGGTTCTCGCGGCCCATCCGGTCGGGGTCGCCGCCGTACCAGGCGTCCGGGTCGGCGAGGATGGCTCGCTCGGGCTTGTCGGGCTGGGCGAAGAAGAACCAGTGCCACCAGGCCGTCGCGAAGGTGGCGTCGGCACGGGCGAGCGCCTCGCCGATCGGAACGCTGTCGAGGACGGCCAACGCGCTGACCGCGTCAGGGTGGTCCAGGGCCAGCCTGGCCGCGACGTAGCTGCCCCGGTCGTGCCCGACGACGGCGAAGCGCTCGTGCCCGAGCTGATGCATCAACGCCAGCACGTCGGCCGCCATCGCCCGTTTCGAGTAGGGGCCGTGGTCCGCGGTCGTCGGGGGCTTGGACGACTGCCCGTAGCCGCGCAGGTCGGGGCAGACGACCGTGTGCCCGGCGGCCGTCATCAGGGGCGCCACGCGGTGCCAGGTGGTGTGCGTGCGGGGGTGTCCGTGGAGCAGGACCACCGCGGGTCCGTCGCCCCCGTGCCTGACGCGCAGCGAGACGCCGGGCTGGACCTGCAGCCGCTCCTCCACGAAGCCGTCGAACACGAGCCCCCCTTCCCGGTGCGCCGCACGAGCGGTCACCGTCACGTACCCCGAGCAACCCTGGACCAATCCTCGGATGCGCCCGGCGCCTCCGCAGCGCGGCAGGGGCGCCAGCCCGTCGGTCCCTGAGGATGTCGTCTCCGACGATTACCGTTGCCTCATGGACGACGGGGTCGAGGTCCGGCGGAGCCGCCGCCGCCGGCGCAGCGTGACGGCCTACCGCGAGGGCGGGCGGGTCGTCGTGCTCATCCCGGCCCGGTTCACGCGGGCCGAGGAGCGCGAGTGGGTCGCGAAGATGACCGACCGGCTCGCCGCGCAGGAGAAGCGCCGCCGCCCCAGTGACGCGGCCCTCGCCCGCCGTGCGACCGAGCTGAGCGAGAAGTACCTCGGTGGACTGGCCCGGCCGGCCTCGGTGCGGTGGGCGTCGAACCAGAACACGAGGTGGGGGTCCTGCACGCCCTCTGAGGGCACGATCCGCATCTCCACCCGCGTGAAGGGCACGCCCGGCTGGGTGCTCGACTACGTGCTGCTGCACGAGCTCGCCCACCTCGTCGAGGCCGGCCACGGGCCCCGCTTCTGGTCGCTCTTGGACGCCTATCCCCGCACCGAGCGCGCCCGTGGGTACCTGGAGGGGATGTCGGCTGCGCAGGACCTGGGCGTTGCCGCACCGTCGGACGATGTCGTCGACGGGGCGGGTGCCGCGGAGGCCGATGCTGACGGTGACGACACCGACCTCACCGACGACACGGACGCCGACGACGCCACCACGGACGACGCCTCCGCAGGCGACGCTGACACCGCCGCCCACACCGACGACGACGAGGTCGAGGACGGCATCGGCGGCACAGCCCCGCCCAGGCCTCCCATGACAGGCGAGGGCGAGCAGCTCACTCTCGGTTAGTCGCCCTCCGCCGGTGGGATCCCCGCCCCCGGCGCCTCCGATCAGCTGGTGTCGACCCGGGCCGGAGCCCGCCCGAAGCTGAAGATGTCCAGCTGGAGCCGTTCGTCGGTGAGACCGGCATAGGGAGCAGGTACCGCGGCGGGCTTGTCGCCCGGTACATCACCCGGGGCGTCGCCCGGTGCGTCGGCGGAGGCGTCGGCGCGTTCGTCGATCGAGGACCGGGGCCGCGGGATCGCGCCGATCGCGAGTCCCCGCCGGGATCCGGAACGTCAGACCGTCGACTCGCGTCGGGTCGCCGGTGATCGTGTACTCGCCACGGTGGAGCTCGTCGTGGTGGTGCGGGCACAGCGACACGTTGGTCTCGAAGTCGGTGCCGCCGCCCTGCGACCACGGGGTGAGGTGGTGCACCTCGACGAACCGGGTGGCGGTGCACCCGGGGTAGCGGCACCCGCGGTCGCGGTCGGTGATCAGTCGCCGCGTACGGTCCGGGACGATCCGCTGCGCGCGTCCGACGCTGACGGGCCGGCCCTCCGACTCGCGCACCGCCTGGACCGTGCCGTCGCACGCGAACTTCGCAGCGAGGCCCGGCGGGATCGCGCCCGCCCCGTTGACCCACGCACCGTCGTCGCTGAGGTGCACGTACACCCGGTAGCGGTCGCGGCGGCTCGTCGGACCCGACGACACGAGGGAGCGGGACGCGATCTCGGCCAGTGCGTCGGCGTGCGTGGCCGACTGCTGCCCGGCCGTGAAGAGGGCGTCCTTCGCCTCGCGGACCGCCTGCTCGACCAGCGCGCCGGTCTCGGCCGATGCGTCGTACCGCAGCAGGAAGCGGCCGGAGTCGTCGTAGGTCATGGACAGGTTCGGTGCCGCCGCGGCCTGCTGCTCGACGGTCTCGGGCTCGAACCGCGAGTCCGTCGTGTCGGTGGCCGCATCGGGCACGTCGAACACGTAGCGCCCCAGGACCCGGGTGAGCTGCGGGCACCGTGAGGTACTCGGCGACGTCGGCGACCGAGGCCTCGTGGGGGCCCGGCGCTCGACGGGCCACGACGGCCGCCTGGTCGAACGAGACCCGTCCCTCCCCGAGCAGACCGACGACCGCAGGCACCTCGTCGCGGCGGCGGGCGAGGCGAACGACGTCCTTCGCGCGAGCGGGGGAGAGTCCCAGCCGCACCACGAGCCAGTGCTCCGGGCTGCGGTACCCCTCACCCCAGGCCTCGTGCTCGATCACCCTGGCGGTCACGTCGACCAGGTCGGCGTGAGCGCGGTGCAGGCGGGCCGCAACCCGTCCCGCCTCGTCGTGGAGGTCGTCCACAACGGCCTCGTGCTCAACGGCTTCCATACGTCAATCGTACAGGCGTTCGAATCACGAGTTCAAGAACTTGTCCACAGATCCGACTACGCGATCAGGTCGCTGCGCCCCGGCAGGTGCTCGAAGACGAGGTTCGTCTCGGTGTGGCTGACCGCCGGGTGCCCGGTGAGGTGCTCCACGACGAAGTCACGCAGCGCGTCGGCGTCGGGCAGGGCGACGTGGACCAGCCAGTCGTCCTTGCCGGACAGGTGGAACATCGCGATGACGCCGTCGATCGCGGGCAGCTGGGCGCGGAACAGCTCGACCTGCTCGCGGATGTGCGCTCGCATGCGCACGGCGATGATCGCCTGCAGGGGCCGTCCGACCCGGGCGAGGTCGACGTCGGCGTGGACACCGCGGAGCACTCCGCGGCGCCGTAGCTCTCGCACCCGTAGCAGGCAGGTCGAGGGGGCGATGCCGACCTGGTCGGCCAGGGCGGCGTTCGTGACGCGGCCGTCGTCGCGCAGGACCCGCAGGATGCGACGGTCGACGTCGTCCAACGACGGTCGCGGCCGAGGAGCCCCGACGTGGATGAACGTCGTTCGGTGTCATGACGATCTCTGTCGTGCTGGACGAGTGGGATCTTCAGCGTGACACGATGATCCTGCAGGATCTTCGGTCGTGCGACGCTGACGGCCGGCGTAAGCGCGCGATCCTGGGAGCGTATGACTGTCGCACCCGACCACCTCCCTGCAGACCCGCGCCGTCCACGCCGGCCGCGCCGACCTCGGCGAGCCTCGGGGTGCACGCCCTCCCGCTCGACCTCTCCACGACGTACCCGCTGCCCGACATCGAGAAGGGCGGCGACGCCTACGAGCAGCTCGCCACGGGCGGAGCCCCCCGCTCCGGCGACAGCCACGTCTACGCACGCCTCTGGAACCCGACGGTCGCCCGCTTCGAGGAGGGGATCGCCGACCTCGAGCAGGCCGGCGGCGCAGTGGCCTTCGGGACCGGGATGGCGGCGCTGACCGCCG
This sequence comes from uncultured Actinomycetota bacterium, assembly GCA_963845675.1. Taxonomy (GTDB): domain Bacteria; phylum Actinomycetota; class Actinomycetes; order Actinomycetales; family CAWJMD01; genus CAWJMD01. Next base: position 176,516 of record CAWJSX010000003.1, read on the forward strand.
TGCTGCTGGGGCTGGGCGAGGGCAGCGACCCCGACGGCCCGCGTCCGCACGTCGTCGCCGTCCGGCCGATGTACGGCGGCTCGGACCACCTGCTCGCGGCCGGCGTCTGCGGTACGTCGGTCACCTTCACCGACCCGGCCCGCACTGCCGAGGACGTGGCCGGCGCGGTCGCCGAGGCGGCGCGTCCCACGACCCGCCTGGTGATGCTCGAGACGCCCTCGAACCCCACCCTCGACCTCGTCGACATCGCGGCCGTCGTCAAGGCGGCGCGGGAGCACTGCCCCGACGCCGTGGTGATGGTCGACAACACGTTCGCGACCCCGGTGCTGCAGCGACCTCTGACCCTTGGCGCCGACCTGGTCCTGCACTCGGCGACGAAGTTCATCGGCGGTCACGGCGACGCGATGGGCGGCGTCGTGGCGGTCGGCGGCGAGCACGCGGACGCGTGGACCGAGCGGCTGCGCCGCGTGCGCGCGATCACCGGCGCGCTGCTGCACCCGTTCGGCGCCTACCTGCTGCACCGCGGCCTGGCGACGCTGCCGCTGCGCGTCGCGCCAGCAGGGCGACAACGCCCACAAGGTCGCGCTCGGCCTGGCCCAGCACCCCGCGATCGAGGCGGTCCACTTCCCCGGCCTGGACGGAGGGGACCCCACCGGACTCGTCGGCACCCAGATGGCGGGTCCCGGCTCGGTGCTCGCGTTCCGGGTGGTGGGTGGCTACGAGGCCGCGTGCACGGTGGCCGGCGCGGTCGAGCTGATCACGCACGCGGTCTCACTGGGTGGCGTCGACACCCTGATCCAGCACCCCGCGGCACTGACCCACCGTCCGGTGGCCGGTGAGGCGAAGCCCGACGCCGGGCTGCTGCGCCTGTCGGTCGGTCTCGAGGACCCGAACGACGTGCTCGCCGACCTGCTGCAGGCGCTCGGTCACCTGGGGTAGTGCCGTAGCTCGGTCGCCTTGACCGAGACCCACACCTCGTGGCCGACGTCGAGGCCGAGCTCGGCCACCGACACGGCGGTGACGTCGGCGAGGACGGGTGGAGCCCCGGCCACGCTGACGCGTACGACGTGGGCGTGCTGCTCGAGGGAGTCGATCGTCCCGCGCCACACGTTGCGCGCCGACCCCTCGGGGCGGCGGTTGTGCAGCGACACTGCGGACGGTGAGAACGCCACGAACACAGGGCCTTCCACGACGTCGGAGACGTGCAGCATGCCGTCCGTGCGTCGAGGTCGACCGTGCTCTCGCCCTCCGCGACCAGGCCCTCGTAGAGGTTGAGTCCCACGAGCCGCGCGACGTAGTCGGTGCGCGGTGCGCGGGCGACCTGGGACGGGGTGCCCTGCTGGACCACGCGACCGTCCTCGATCACGACCAGGTGGTCGGCGAGCACCATCGCGTCGAGCGGGTCGTGGGTGACGAGCACCGTGCACCCGGGGTACTCGCGCAGGTGCTGCCGCAGCCCGCTGCGCACCTCGAGCCGCGTGGCGGCGTCGAGTGCGGCCAGGGGCTCGTCGAGCAGCAGCAGGTCGGGAGACGTGGCGAGGGCCCGGGCGAGCGCGACGCGCTGGGCCTGGCCGCCCGACAGGGCCCGGGGCTTCACGCGTTCGAGGCCCTAGAGACCGACTCTCGCGAGCCAGCTCCATCGCCGCGGCGTGCGACGTGCGCCGAGACGTGCCCGCGGCAGCGCAGCCCGAAGGCCACGTTGTCGACGGCGCTGAGGTGCGGGAAGAGCAGGTAGTCCTGGAACACCATGCCGACCCCGCGGAGGTCGGTAGGGGTCGCCCGACCGTCGGCGTCGAGCACTCGCCCACCGAGCCTGACGTGTCCGTCCGAGAGGGGCACCAGACCGGCCAGAGCCCGCAGCGCAGTCGACTTCCCGGCGCCGTTGGGCCCGAGCAGCGCGACGACGCTGCCCGTTTCGACCTGCAGGTCGAGGTCGAGGTCGAAGCGTGGACGTCGGACCACGAGCCGGGCGTCGAGGCCACCGGCGACGCGGTCCACGGCGAGGGTGCTCACGTCGTCGTCCCGCTCACCCAGCGGTCGCGCAGGCTGGTCAGCACCAGGACCGAGACACCGAGCAGCACCAGCGAGAGCACGATCGCCGCCTCGGGGTTGGTCTCCAGGGCCAGGTACACCGCGATCGGCATCGTGCGGGTCACCCCCGGGAAGCTGCCCGGCGAACGTGATCGTGGCGCCGAACTCGCCGAGGGCGCGGGCGAAGCAGAGCACGGCGCCGGCAGTGACCCCGGGTGCGACCAGAGGCAGGGTCACGCGGCGGAAGATGGTCCAGCGGGACGCGCCGAGCGTGGCAGCCGCGTCCTCGTAGCGTCGGTCAGCGCCCCGAAGGGCCCCCTCGACGGCGATGACGAGGAACGGCATCGCGACGAACGCCTCGGCGAGGACGACTGCCGCCGTGGTGAACGGCAGGCTGACCCCGAACCAGTCGAACAGGTACTGGCCGAGGAGCCCCCGGCGACCGAGCAGCAGGAGCAGCGCCACGCCCCCGACGACCGGCGGCAGCACCAGCGGCACGGTGACGAGGGAGCGGAGCAGGCGCCGTCCGGGGAACGTGGCCCGCGCCAGCACCCACGCGAGCGGGACGCCCAGGACCAGGCACACCACCGTGGCCAGGGAGGCGCTGACCAGCGACAGGCGCAGCGCCGTGCCGACCTCAGCGCTGAACAGCTGCGACGGCAGCGTCCTCCACGGCGCCCGGACGAGCAGGCCGACGAGGGGGAGCACCAGGAAGGCGAGCCCGACGAAGGCGGGCACCAGCAGCGCGACGGGCAGGCCGATGCCTCGCCGCTCGTCAGGGACGGTCGAAACCTGCGTCGCCAAGGACGGCCTGCCCTTCGATCGACAGCACGAACTCCACGAACGCCTGCGCGGCAACGTTGTTCGGGGCGCCTCGCAGCACCGCGAGCGGGTAGTCGTTGACCGCCTGGTCCGCCTGCGCGAACTCGATGCCCTCGACGGCGTCGCCCGCCGCCGCCACGTCGGTGCGGTAGACCAGGGCCGCGTCGACCTCGCCCAGTGTCACCTTCGTCAGGGTCGCCTTCACGTCCTGTTCCAGCGTGTCGGGTGCCGGGGTGAGACCCGCTGCAGCGAAAGCCCTCTCGGCGGCCGCGCCGCAGGGGACCTCGGGTGCGCAGAGAGCGATCGTCCGCGCCGGGTCCGAGAGGTCGGCCAACCCGGTGATCTCCCCGGGGTTGCCGGCCGGAACGACGATCTCCAGCCGGTTGCGGGCGAAGACCACCGGGTCGGACGCCGTGAGGCTCTCGTCGGTCACGACCTCCATGGGCCCCGGAGCCGCCGACGCGAAGACGTCAGCCGGTGCTCCGGAGACGACCTGCTGCGCGAGGGACGAGCTGGACCCGAAGTTGAAGGTCACTGTCAGGTCGGGGTTCTCGGTCATCAGGTCGTCACCGATCCGCGTGAACGCCTCGGTCAGGGACGCCGCGCCGAACACGGTCACCTCACCGCCCACCTCGCCGTCCTGCGCCGCCGCCTCGGTCGAGGTCGACCCGGCACAGCCCGCCAGTGCCGTCGCGACCAGGGCGAGGCCAACCACCGCGAGCCGCAGCCGGACCGGGGGTCTCACGGACGCTCCGCCAGCTCGACCACGACGTTGGTGGCCTTGATGCTGGCGACGGCCGCGGTGCCGACCTCCAGCCCCAGCTCGTCGGCCGCCTCGCGGCTCAGCAGGGAGACGACACGGAAGGGACCACACTGCAGCTCCACCTGCGCCATCACGGTGTCCTTGGTGACCTTGGTGACGATGCCACGCAGCCGGTTGCGCGCGGAGGCGGCGGGGGCGAGGAACCCCTCGGGATCCGCGGCGACGGCCTGGGCGAGGGCGGCGAGGTCCGCGCCGTCGACGACGGTCCGGCCGCTGTCCGAGCGCGTCAGGGCGAGGCGACCCTGGTCGGCCCACCTGCGCAAGGTGTCGTCGCTGACCCCGAGCAGGGTGGCGGCCTCGCGCACGGTGAACCGGGTCCCGGACATGAACGCACTCTACCCGCAGATACGGTCGGGGCGGCTGGGGAAGGCCGCAGATGCGGTCGACTGCTGGGCCTATGGGCGGCGATCGCGGACGAGCTGCCCCACGCGGGCCAGCCGCACGGGCAGGTCCGGCGGCGTCTCGCCGGGCAGCGCGTCCACGTCGAACCAGGCCACGTCGAGGCTCTCGTCACTGACCTGCGGCGCCACCCCGTCGGCGACCACCGCGACGAACGCCACGTCCAGGTGCTCGCGGCACCGGCCGAAGGCGTCCGGAGAGCGTGTGCCGGTCGAGGTCGACCGGCACGTCGGTGGCGAGCTCGAGGTCGGCCAGTCCGGACTCCTCGCGGCCCTTCGCGGCGCGCCACCGCCGCGAGGTCGGCGTCGCCGTGCTCGCAGTGGCCGCCGAACTGCACCCAGAAGCCGCCCTTGGCGTGGTGCGTCAGCAGCACCCGGCGGCCGGTCGGGTCGAGCACGAAGCACGACGCGGTCAGGTGGGCGGGCGGCCCGTCCTTCCACACCCCGTCGGGGTGGGCGTCGAGGTGCTCGAGGTAGCCGCGGCGCAGGTCGTCCTGAGCCGGGGAGGGCGGCGTCCAGCCGGAGAGGAGCCGGACGGCGTTGGCGCGCAACAGGTTCTGACGGGTCTCCGAGCGCAGGGTCACTCGCCGTCCAGCAGCTCGCGCAGGGCGTCGTCGACGTCGGAGTCGGTGCGCGACCGCTCCGCCCACGAGTCGGCGTAGCCCAGCGGGTCGTCGAGGTCGGACGTCGACGGCATGAGGTCGGGGTGCTGCCAGACCTCGTCGCGAGCGGCGGTCCCGTGCTGGGCGGCCATCGCTCCCCACAGCGCTGCGGCCTCCCGCAGCCGCCGGGGTCGCAGCTCCAGACCGACGAGCGTCGCGAGCGTGTGCTCGGCGGGCCCACCCGTGGCGCGGCGGCGGCGCACGGCCTCCCGCAGGCGCGCCGCCTCCGGCAGCTGCTCGCGGGCGGCGGCGTCGGTGACCTCGTCGACCCAGCCCTCGATGAGTGCGAGCGTCGTCTCCAGGCGCGTGAGCGTGGCCTGCTGGGCCGGCGTGCGCTGGGGCTCGAAGACGCCGCCGGTCAGGGCCTGCTGCAGGGCGGCCGGGTCGGTCGCGTCGACGTTGCGCACCGCGTCCTCGATGGCCGCGCTGTCGATGGTGATGCCGCGGGCGAACTCCTCGACGGAGGACAGCAGGTGCGAGCGCAGCCATCCCGCGTGGGCGAACAGGCGGGCGTGCGCGTTCTCGCGCAGCGCGAGGTAGAGGCGCACCTCGTCCGCCGGCACGCCGAGGCCCTCCCCGAAGGCGGCGACGTTGGTCGGCAGCAGCGCGGTCGTGCCGGGTGCGCTCAGAGGCAGGCCGATGTCGAACGCGCTGACCACCTCACCGGCGAGGGCGCCGACGGCCTGGCCGACCTGCAGCCCGAACACCGTCCCGGCCAGCCGCCGCATCATCGAGCCGGCCTGGTCGAGCATCGCCCGCATCTCCTCGGGGGTCTGCTCGGCCATCGCGGCAGCCAGGGCGGTGGAGACGGACTCGGCGACGGGCTCGGCCAGCCGCCGCCACGTCGGCAGGGTCGCCTCGACCCACTCGGCCCGCGACCAGGCGTGCTCGTTCGCGCCGATCCCCGGGACCGTGGTGACCGGGTCCAGCCACAGGGCGGCCACGCGCAGGGCGTCGAGGCACGCGCGGCGGGCGCTCTCGCCGACGCTCGCGTCGCCGGAGGCGGCGGTCACCTGCCGGGCGGTGTCGCCGGCCAGGTCCCAGTTCAGGGGACCGTCCCCGCCGGTCGCCATCATCTGCTGCACCTGCGCCATCGCCTGCCGGATGACGGTCGGGTCGATGCTCCCCACGTCCAGCCCCATGCTCTGGAGCTGGGCACGCTCCTCCGGGGTCAGGTCGCCAGAGGTGAGCCGTGCCAGGAGCTCGGAGATCGGGTCCTGCTCGCCGGGCTGCTCAGTCATGGTCCGTCCTCGATCCGGGGCTGGGAGATGATGCTGCGTGGCGTTTCGTCGCGCCGGACGACCCGCCCCAGCACCATCCTTTCAACCTGGTCAACCGAGCGGAGAAGCAGTGGGTTCCCAGACCGGTGTTCGCCCTCGGCGCAGCGCGCGTCGTCGCGGGCTCGCGGTCGCGGTCACGAACGCGTCCGGACCCACCGGCCTGGCCGTCACGCGAGCGCTCCGGGACGACCCCGACGTGCGCTCGGTCGTCGCCGTCGACACCCGCCGCGGCGCGGTCGAGGGGGTGTCGTGGCGCATCGGCGACGCCTCGTCGCCGTCTGTCGTGCGCCATCTCGAGGGCGTGGACGCGATCGTGCACCTGGCGTGCGCGGACGACCTCGGTCCCACGTTGCTGCTGGACGGCCGGGCCCGCCGCGCCAAGACGGTCCGCGCCGCTCAGGCCGTGGTCACGGCGGCCGCAGCGGTCGGGGCGTCCCACGTCGTCGTGGTGACGTCCGCGATGGTCTACGGCGCACCGCCCGACAACCCGGTGCCGATCCCCGAGGGCGCTGAGCTCGCCGCCACCCCGGACGACGGCCTGGTCGGTGACCTGCTCGAGGTCGAGCAGGTCGCGGCCTCGGCCGAGCGCTCGTACCCGGGACTGCGCGTGGCGCGGGTGCGACCGGCCGCGCTCGTGGGGCCGGGCGTCGACACGGTCATCACACGGCACTTCGAGGCGCCCCGGCTGCTGACGCTCAAGGACGACCGGATGGCGTGGCAGTTCTGCCACGTGGACGACCTGGCGTCGGCGGTGGCGCTGTGCGTCGCGCAGGGGCTGGAGGGCCCGCTCACCGTGGCCTCCCCGGGGGCGCTCAACCAGACCGCGGTCGAGGCGGTCACCGGCATGCGCCGGATCGAGCTGCCGAGCGCGCTGGCGTTCTCGACCGCCGAGCGGCTGCACCGGCTGGGTGTGCTGCCGACGCCGGCCGGCGACCTCGCCTACGTCGTGCACCCGTGGGTGGTCGGGTCGTCCCGCCTGCGGGAGGCCGGGTGGTCGGCGGTCTACGACAACGAGACCTGCCTCGGCGTCCTGATGGAGGAGGTCAGCGGACGGATGGCGCTCGCTGCGCGCCGCGTCGGGGGCAAGGACGCGGCGGCGCTGGGTGCGGCCGGGGCGGCCGTCGCCGTCGTCGGGACGGCCGCGGTGTGGCGGCAGGCGCGTGCCCGGCGCCGCCGTGGCCGCTGAGCCGAACGGCGCTGGGCCCACCCCACCACCGAGCCGACCGGCCGTCCCCAGCACGGGCACGTAGGCTGTCTGGACACGCTCGGGGAACCGGAGAACGCCCGGGTCCGTTCGGCAAGGGACGGGGTGGCTTCCCCGCAGACCCCGCAAGGAGAGCCCTCGGTGACGTTCCAGGACCTGCGCACGACCGACCCCCACGCGGTCGCGCCTGCCGCCGAGCCGGATCGGATGGACTCGCGGACGTGGGCCATGCTCTTCAGCGGGGTCGCCGCCATCCTGCTGTTCGCGCTCGCGACGTTGCTGCCGCTGCCCTACGCGCTGATGAAGCCCGGCCCCGTGCGCGACGTGCTGGGTGAGGCCGGCGGGACGCCTCTCATCGCCATCGAGGGGCAGGAGACGTTCCCGACGAGTGGCAGGCTCGACCTGCTGACCGTGCGGGTCACGGGTGGGCCGGGGTCGTCGACCACCGTGTGGGACGTCCTCGGCGGCTGGGTCGACTCGTCCGTGGCCGTCCGTCCCGTCGACGAGGTCTTCCCGCCCGACGTGACAGAGGCGGACATCGAGGCCGAGAACGCCGCCGAGATGGTGACCTCGCAGGAGACCGCGACCGCCGCCGCACTCGGCGAGCTGGACATCGCCGTCCCCACCATCCTCACCGTCGCCGGGTTCGCGGAGGACGCACCGGCCGACGGCCCGCTCCTCGTCGACGACGTGGTCACCGCGGTCGAGGGCGAGAGGATCACCGACCTGCCCCAGCTGCGCGAGGCCCTGCAGCAGGTCGAGCCCGGCGACGAGGTCTCGGTCGGCGTCACCCGCGAAGGCGACGAGCAGACGATCGACGTGACCACCCTCGGCGACGGGAAGGGGCGCACCATCCTCGGCGTCTACGTCGACCCGACCTACACGTTCCCCTTCGACGTCAAGATCGCGATCGAGGACATCGGCGGGCCCAGCGCCGGGATGATGTTCGCCCTCGGCATCGTCGACAAGCTCACGCCCGGCGAGATGACCGGCGGGGAGAACATCGCCGGTACCGGCACGATCGACTCGGACGGGACCGTCGGACCGATCGGCGGCATCCAGCAGAAGCTGGTCGGTGCCTCGGAGGCCGGAGCCGACTGGTTCCTGGCGCCCACCGAGAACTGCACGGAGGTCGTGGACCACGTGCCCGACGGCCTGCAGGTGGTCGAGGTGTCGAACCTGGACGAGGCCCGTGCGGCCGTCGAGGCGATCGGCGCGGGCGACCAGGCCGCCGTCGACGCCATGCCGAGCTGCGGGAGCTAGGTCAGCGTGTCCGTCAGCGCGTGGACGAGCCCCGGGGCCAGGTCGGGCCCGCTGCCGACCGCGAAGTCGTGGTCGTTGCCACGAGTGCGGATGGCGCACGACGAGGTGCCGTCGCGCAGGACGCCCACGGCGAGCCGCACGTCCTGCCTCTCGGGGTGGGCCATCAGGACGTCGAGGGCCTCGTCGGGGCTCTCCGGCAGGTCGCGCTCCGCCTCCGGCGGCACCACGAAGCGCTCAACGACGACGGCGGCGCCGTCGACCGCGTCGGGCCAGGTGATCCGTCCGAGGATCTCCTCGACGGTGTCCCCGTCCGGCAGGCCCTCCTGCTCGACCGAGGTGATGTGCTGCGGGGTCGGCGTCGGCGCTGGCCACCAGGTCTGGCGGCAGCTGGTCCCGCAGGCGAGCTGTCGCGCTCCATCGCCTCGGCGGTCCGGATCAGCGCGAACACGCGTAGCGGACCGTCCCAGCCCCCGCGCGCCACGTGGCGCTCCAGCTCGCGCACGGCGCGGTCGAGCGGGCCGTCGGCCCGTCCTGCGGGTGCGTCGGTTCGTCCGGGTTCGTCGATCGTCCTGGCTCCACCTGCACGCCACGATCCAAGCACGCCGTGCAAGGCTGTCTTTCACAGCGTCCCGACCAGAAGGTGTCCTACACGTGAGCTTCGCTCCCGCAGCGCAGACCCGTCCGCCGAGGCCGATGGGCCGTCGTCGCTCGCCGCTGCTCACCACGCTGGTCGTCCTCGGCGCCCTCGCACTGGTGCTCGGGCTCGTCGCCGAGCTGTGGACCGAGGTGCTCTGGTTCCGCCAGCTCGACGTGCTGGAGGTCTGGACCACGCGACTGCTGTGGCAGACCGTGCTGTTCGTGGTCGGTGGCGGGCTGATGGCCGCCGCCGTCGCCGCCAGCCTGCTGGTGGCCTACCGCTCCCGGCCCGTCTACGCGCCGGTCGACGCCGAGCAGCAGAGCCTCGACCGGTACCGCGAGAGCCTCGAGCCGCTGCGCCGCCTCGTGCTCGTCGTGGTGCCGCTCGGCCTCGGCCTCTTCGCCGGGTCGGCCGCGTCGCAGCAGTGGGAGACCGTGCTGCTGTTCCTCAACGGCGGGCGAGTTCGGCGTCGCGACCCGCAGTTCGGCCTCGACGTCGGCTTCTTCGTGTTCACGCTGCCGTTCCTGCGCTTCCTGCTCGGCTTCGCCACGGCCGTGCTGGTCCTGGCGCTGCTCGCGGGCGCCGGGACGCACTACCTCTACGGCGGACTCCGGCTGCAGGGCAAGGGTCCTCGGACGACGCCCACGGCGCGCCGCCACCTCGCCGGGCTGCTCGCGGGCCTCGTCGCTCGTGCAGGCGGGCTCGTACTGGCTCGACCGGTACTCGCTGCTCACCGCCGACGGGCCGCTGATCGACGGCGCCTCGTACACGGGCATCAACGCGGTGCTGCCGGCCAAGACGATCCTCGCGATGATCGCCATCGTGGTGGCGGCGCTCTACGCGTACACGGTGTTCCGTGGCAGCTGGCGGCTCGCGGTGACCGGCCTGGTGCTGATGGTGGTGTCCGCGGTCGCGATCGGCGGCATCTACCCGGCGCTCGTCCAGCAGTTCCAGGTGAAGCCGAGCCAGCTGACCCGCGAGGCGCCGTACCTGCAGCGCAACATCGAGGCGACGCGGGCCGCCTACGGTCTCGACGACGTCCAGGTGCAGTCGTACGTGCCCGAGGTGACGGGCACGGCCGGCGCGCTCGCCGACGAGGCGCAGACGGCAGCGAGCATCCGCCTGCTCGACCCCGCGCTGGTGAGCCCCGCGTTCCGCCAGCTGCAGCGCAACAAGCAGTACTACAACTTCTCCGACCCGCTCGACGTCGACCGCTACCAGATCGAGGGGGAGAGCCGCGACAGCGTCATCGCCGTCCGCGAGGTCGACCTCGGCGGCCTGTCCGGCAGCCAGCGCAGCTGGGTCAACGACCACACCGTCTACACGCACGGCTTCGGCGTGGTCGCGGCCTACGGCAACCAGCGCAGCGAGGACGGCCAGCCCGCGTTCTTCCAGCAGGGCATCCCGTCGGTCGGCGAGCTCGGCGACTACGAGCCGCGCATCTACTTCGGTGAGCGCTCGCCCACGTTCTCGATCGTCGGTGGTGCCGGAGGGCGCGCCCGAGCGCGGAGCTCGACTTCCCGACGGACGAGGACGGCGGCAACGGCCAGGCGAACACGACGTTCGCCGGCGACGGCGGCCCGAAGATGGGTGACCCGCTGACGCGGCTGCTGTACGCGTTGAAGTTCCGCGACCAGAACATCCTGCTGTCGGACAGCGTGAACAGCCGAGTCGCAGATCCTGTACGACCGCACGCCCCGCGACCGGCTCGAGAAGGTCGCCCCGTTCCTGACCGTTCGACGGCGACCCGTACCCGGCGGTCGTCGACGGCCAGGTGCTGTGGATCGTGGACGGCTACACCACGACAGACGCGTACCCGTACTCCGACCTGCAACCGCTGGGGGAGACCACGACCGACTCGCTGACGTCCGCAGAGCGAGGCGGCGATGGCGGCGCGCGGCGACGTCAACTACATCCGCAACTCGGTCAAGGCCACGGTCAACGCCTACGACGGCAGCGTGAACCTGTACGCGTGGGACGACCAGGACCCGCTGCTGAAGGCGTGGATGTCGGCGTTCCCGGACGTCGGTGAAGCCGCTCTCGGAGATCAGCGGCGACCTCATGTCGCACCTGCGCTACCCGGAGGACCTGTTCAAGGTGCAGCGCGAGGTGCTGGGTCGCTACCACGTGACCGACCCGGGCGCGTTCTTCATCGGGCAGGACTACTGGCAGACGCCGGACGACCCGACCAAGACGGGCGCCGAGACCGCCAACCAGCCGCCGTACTACCTGACCCTGCAGATGCCCAGCCAGGAGGCCCCGTCGTTCTCGCTCACGTCGACGTACATCCCGCGGTCGACGGACGAGAACGTCTCGAACGTGCTGACGGGCTTCGTCGCGGTGGACGCCGACGCGGGCGCGCAGGCAGGGCGAGAAGGCCGAGGGCTACGGCAAGATGCGGCTGATCCAGCTGCCGCGCAACAACGCCGTCTCCGGTCCGGGCCAGGTGCAGAACGAGTTCAACTCGGACGAGGCCCAGAACGAGCTGAACATCCGGCGCCAGGGCAACTCGTCGCGGGTGACCAACGGCAACCTGCTGACGCTGCCGATCGGCGGCGGTCTGCTGTACGTGCAGCCGGTGTACTTCCAGTCGCAGGGCGAGACGTCGTACCCGCTGCTGCAGCGCGTGCTCGTCGCCTTCGGTGAGGAGATCGGGTACGCCCCGACCCTCGACGAGGCGCTCGACCAGGTGTTCGGCGGTGACTCCGGAGCCACCGCAGGTGACGCCGACGCCGCCGGCGGTGACGGTGGCACCACCACGGGTGGGGAGCACCGGCGCGAACCTCGACGCCCAGCAGCGCCTGCGGGCGGCGCTGGAGTCGGCGCGCCAGGCGATCCTGGACGGGCAGACCGCGCTCGCGGCGCAGGACTTCGGGGCGTACGGCGACGCGCAGGACGCGCTGAAGAAGGCGGTCGAGGACGCGGCTGCGGCGGAGGAGGAGATCGCTGGGCGGCGGCGCGAGCCGGAGCCGGCGCCGTAGGGCTGGGCTTGGCCCAGGGCTGATTTGCCCTGGGAGGCACCGGCACGTAACGTAGTCGGTGCGACGCGGGGTGGAGCAGCTCGGTAGCTCGCTGGGCTCATAACCCAGAGGTCGCAGGTTCAAATCCTGCCCCCGCTACAAGTGTGATGTCTCAGGACATCGGCGACACCCGGACCTGCGTATGCAGGTCCGGGTGTTGTCATTTCTGGGGTCTTGCGGGGGCTGGCTTCGCTGCGGTGGTGGGTTGGTAGTCGCGGTTGGGGTCGAGGGTCAGTTCTCGCAGGAGCTCGCCGGTGGCGGCGTTGACGATCCTGATCTGCAGGTCCTGGATGAGCAGGATGATGCAGGTTCCGGCGTGGGTTCGTCCGACGCCGATGTGGTGCAGGCGGCTGTGGTGTCGCAGCGTGACTGAGCCGGCCTTGTCGACGCGGTCGTGCCGGATCCGTTCGTGGGTCTGGGGGTGGGTGGCTGGTCCGGGTAGGGCCTTGGGCATCGAGTCGTAGAGGGTTGCCGGGGTGGCCCGGTGGGGCAGCGAGCGGTGTGGTCGCCGGTGGTTGTACTCGTCGGTGAACTGGTCGAGGAGCGCCTGGAGCTGGGGGATGTTGCTCGGTTGGGTGCGCTGGGCTCGTAGCCATTTCTTCATCGTCTGCTGGAACCGTTCGGCCTTGCCGCAGGTGGTGGGGTGTGCGGGGCGGGAGTTCTTCTGGACGATGTGGCGTCTGGCGAGCTCGGCTTCGAAGGAGTTCTTGCCGCCGGTGCGTGCGTGGCCGGCGAGTCTGACGGTGTAGACCATGCCGTTGTCTGTGAGCGTGGACGCTGGGATGCCGTGTCGAGCAAGGGTTCGCCGGAAGGTGGTCAGGACGATCGGGGTGGTGACCCGGGGGTGTGCGCTGACGTGCAGGGCGTAGCGGGTGCAGTCGTCGAGCCAGGTGATGATCTCGACGTCGGTGCCGGGGCGGCCGTCGGGGTGGGTGAGCCGGTAGTGGGTGAAGTCGGACTGCCAGGTCTGGTTCGGCATCGATGCTTCGAAGCGGATGTAGGAGGACTTGGGTCGCTTCTTCGGCTCGGGGGTGACCAGTCCTGCGGCGGTGAGGTGGCGGCTGATGGTCGACCTGGAGACCCGGTGGCCGTGGTGGTGGTGCAGGTGCCAGGCGATGGTGTCGGGTCCGGCGTCCAGGCCGGCGTCGGTCAGGTCCTTGCGGATCCGGACGAGCAGGTCGACCACGTCGGGTGCCAGGGCGTTGGGGGAGGTCTTCGGGCGTCGTGATCGAGGGTCCAGCGCGGTGTCGCCCTCGGCTTCGTAGCGGGCCTTGAGCTTGTAGACCCAGGTGCGGTGCACGCCGTACCGGGCGGCGACCTCGGCGGGGCTCTGGTGGTCGACGAACAGGGCGGTGATGACCAGGCGGGCCTTCGAGGTGGGGGTCGGCATGGCCGAGCATCGAGCCCGTCCGGGCTGTCGCCGATGACCTGGGACAGGTGTCGCCGATGTCGCGAGACATCTGTCGCCGATGTCCTGGACCAGAACACTGCCCCCGCTACAAGTGTGATGTCTCAGGACATCGGCGACACCCGGACCTGCGTATGCAGGTCCGGGTGTTGTCATTTCTGGGTCTTGCGGGGGCTGGCTTCGCTGCGGTGGTGGGTTGGTAGTCGCGGTTGGGGTCGAGGGTCAGTTCTCGCAGGAGCTCGCCGGTGGCGGCGTTGACGATCCTGATCTGCAGGTCCTGGATGAGCAGGATGATGCAGGTTCCGGCGTGGGTTCGTCCGACGCCGATGTGGTGCAGGCGGCTGTGGTGTCGCAGCGTGACTGAGCCGGCCTTGTCGACGCGGTCGTGCCGGATCCGTTCGTGGGTCTGGGGGTGGGTGGCTGGTCCGGGTAGGGCCTTGGGCATCGAGTCGTAGAGGGTTGCCGGGGTGGCCCGGTGGGGCAGCGAGCGGTGTGGTCGCCGGTGGTTGTACTCGTCGGTGAACTGGTCGAGGTGTCAGGCGGTGGCAACAAGGCAATCTGAGCGTGAAGCGGCATCCTTGTGATCAGTGGCGAGGTGGACACGTCGGACCCCATAGGCCCAGGTTGAAATCCTGCCCCCGCTACAAGATGGGGTCCTCTGGGGGCTCGTTTCGCTGCGGTTGTGGGCAGGGAAGCAAAAGCGGACGGACCCGCCTGTGACCGGCTTGAGATCGATCGAGCGGACGCTGCTTGGAGGACCGGCTCAGCGGTTCGTTGTCTGCCGCTCCGCTGCCGCGGCCGTTATGTGCTCGGTCCCCCGGCGCTCGAGGAAGAAGGCCCCCAGGCTGCCCGCCACTGTCGCGAACACGACGACCGAGAACACGGCGAGCGCCACCTCCAGGGCGCGGGCGAAGCCGTCGGGCTGCCCCAGCGGCTCACCGGTGATGGTCGCCAGCGCGGTGGCATGCAGGGCGTCCGCGTACTGGGTGTATTCGGAGAACTGGAATAGCAGCTGGCTGCTCCCCATCACGGTGATCGCCCAGACGACGGCCAGCCACCCGATCCTGCCTCCAAGGACCTGGTGCGCCGATCGGGAGGACCGGACGGCGGAGGAGAGGACGCGGCCGGTCCGGAGGAACCTGGCCGCTCGCACCACCCTCAAGACGCGCAGGAACGGCAGGACCAGGAAGAGCACCTGCCACCAGTTGCGGCGCAGGAAGCGTCCCGTGTCCGGGGCCACCACCAGGCGTGCCACGAACTCGACCACGAAGACCAGCCACAGCCCCCACCCCAGCACCGTGAGCGCCGCTGCCACCGAGGTCCCCTCGCGGGCGACGCTCTCACCAAGGACGACGAGCAGGAAGAGGACGCCCAGCGCAGTCATGACGGGGCTGAGCCGGTCCAGCACCTCATCGGCCCACCGCTCGCGCTCGGTCGGGGTCCGTCGCAGCAAGGTGACCATGGCGGCGAGTATCCCAAGAGCGCTGCACACCGAGGCCCCGGTCCAGCCCGGCGATGTGGGAAGAAGCGTGCCGCGATAGTGATCCTTGAACAACCAGCTCTCAGGACACGCCCGCGGGGTTCACCTCGTCAGGGGAGGTACTGCTCGGCGACCTCGGTGACCTGCCCGTCCTCGACGGTGAGCCAGAACACCGCATCCGCCAGCCCGTCCGTGACCGAAAGCTCGTCGAGAGTCCGCGACACGTCCTGCGCCGAGCTCCCGGACTCTGCGCCGGCCAACGTGTTCACCGTGATCGCTGCTCCGGCAGTCACCGGGAGCTCACGCAGAACGGGGTTGGTGTTGCGAACCCAGTAGTCGTTGGGCGGCGGCACCTCGGGCGCCCCGTCCTCGCGGGCCGCCTCTGCTGCTGCCTCACCGGTGAGGAACTGCACCACGTCCACTGTGACCGTTTGCGTCTCGGCGTCCACGGTCATGATGTGGGCCGGGTGGCGGCCGTTCGCCAGAGTCGCCCCGTCCGGGTCGCCGGTCGAGGACACGGGCTCGGGCGTTGCGGTCTCGGACGGGGTGCCGGGCGGCAGGCTTGCTGTGGGGGAGGGCGGACTCGACCCAGGGGTTACCGTCGCCGACGCCGGACCACCACAGCCAGCCACCACGAGGGGCACAGCGATGAGCGTCATGAGACCTGCTTTGCGATCTGATGTCCCCACAGTGCCCTCCGAAGTCGGCCAGGTCGGCCGAAGGTCGTTCTGGTAGAAGGATTCGCGGCGATCATGGACGACGGAAGCGCGCAGTGACAACGGCTTTTGGCCGCGTTCCTATTGCTGCGACCTGGCGGGCCGACAGAAGGCGGCGGACAGATGGCCAGACTGTCGACCCCTTCGGCTAACGGGATCGGACTGTCGCGCCGATCATGGATTCCGTGGCCGCGCTCACTGC
The DNA here is from genome assembly GCA_963845675.1 of uncultured Actinomycetota bacterium. Classification (GTDB taxonomy): domain Bacteria; phylum Actinomycetota; class Actinomycetes; order Actinomycetales; family CAWJMD01; genus CAWJMD01. The sequence continues at coordinate 192,462 of CAWJSX010000003.1, forward strand.
TCGAGGGCGGCTCGGTGACTGCGGAACGAGCTGGCGGCGTCGAGGCGGGAGAGGGCGTCGGGTGGCAGCTCGGCGTCCAGGCCCGCGATGGTGTTGCGGAGCTGGTCGGGGGTGTTGGCGCCCACGATCGGGCTCGACACCCACGACTTGGAGCGCAGCCAGCCGATCGCGGCCTGGGCGGGAGTCTGGCCGTGCTCGTCGGCGACGGCGACCAGCGTCTCGATGATGTCCCAGTTCGTGTCACTGATCCGGACCTCGGCGTTCTCCTCGGCGCGCACGCTGTCGGGGAGCGCGGCGCCGCGGCGGTACTTGCCCGTCAGCAGCCCACCGCCGAGCGGGCTGTAGGGCACCATCCCGATCCCGAACCGCGCGCACGCCGGCGCCAGCTCCATCTCCACGTCGGACCGAGTCGGGTCGAGCAGGCTGTACTCCGGCTGGACCGAGACGAACTTCTCCAGGCCGTGCCGGTCCGAGGCCCACAGCGCCTCGACCAGTCGCCAGGCGCTGAAGTTCGAGCACCCGATGTAGCGCACCTTGCCCGCCCGGACCAGGTCCGTGAACGCGCCGAGCGTCTCCTCGATCGGCACCAGCGGGTCGAAGAAGTGCGCCTGGTAGAGATCGATGTGGTCGACCCCGAGGCGCCGCAGGCTGTCGTCGCAGGCCTTCATGATCCAGCGACGCGACAGGCCCTCCCGCTGGGCCCGCGTCGCGCGGGTGTCGGAGAACTCCACCCCCATCGCGGCGCGCACCTTCGTGGCGATCACCATCTCGTCGCGGTTCCCACGGGCGGCGAGCCAGCGGCCGATGATCTCCTCCGACACGCCGCCGGCGTTGACCGGACCGCCCATCGACGACGACCACGAGCTGTAGCAGTCGGCGGTGTCGATGAAGTTGCCCCCCGCCTCGGCGTACGCGTCGAGGACGTCGAACGAGCCGGCCTCGTCCACCGACCAGCCGAACTGCATGGTGCCGAGCCCGACGCGGTAGACCACGAGCCCGCTGGTCCCGAGCTGCACGTAGGGGTCGAGTGCTGTTGCACCGAAGCTCATGTTGCGTCCTTCCGGTAGAAGCCGAGCTTGTGGTCGATCAGGCGCAGTGCCTCTCGACGGGTCTCGATCTGTGCCTCGACCTCGGCGCGGTGCGCCTCGAGCAGGGCCCGCCGTTCGGGTTCGGTGCCCTCACCCTGCTGACCGAGGTCGCAGTAGTGCCGCAGCTGCTCGATGGTCATGCCGGTCTCGCGCAGGCATCGCAGCACCTCCACCCACGAGCACGTCCTCGGCGCTGTAGCGCCGGTGGCCGCTCTCGGCGCGGGCCACGGGCTCGATCAGGCCCTCGCGCTCGTAGTAGCGCAGGGTGTCGATCGGGACCCCGGTGCGTTCCGCCATCGCGGCGGGGGTCAGATCCGTCGGTGTGCGTCGTCATGCGGCCAGTGAACAACCTGGAGCGCACTCCGGGTCAAGGGCTCGTCCCGGTACGCGACTGCAGACCCTGCTGGCGACAGCGACCACGGTTTCGACACCTCGAGCCTCACCCGACAGGTAGCAGGACGCCCCGAGCCAGGAGGTCCGTCAGCGCACGCCGACTCACGGCCTCCGTCGTGTGCAGCAGCAGGTCGGCCGGCGATGCATCCCGGCGCAGTGGCGGCTCACTCCTCGCACCAGCGACTCGACGTCAGCCGCCGGCACGGCACCGGCGTACTCGGCGGCGAGGCGAGCACCCAGCGCCCGCTCGTCGTCGCGCGACTCGGTGGCCTCCTGGCCCCCGACCACCACGCCGGCCGGAGACGAGGATCGTCGTCCGCGGCGGCCGAGGCGACGGGACCGGCGAAGATGGTCGAGGCGACGAGGGCCAGCGCCACGGCGGTCTGCTTGCCACGAGATATCCCCGCGCCCAGTCGATCCCGCAGCGTGCGGCGAGACGTCGACGCGTGCAGGTGGCGCAGCAGACGGCACAGTGCGGGAGTGGCGAGTCGGGTCCATGGCGAGAGCGTCTCGCCGTACCTGTGAGGCACCCGCGGCCTCCTGTGAACGACGGGAGAAAACGGCAGTTCGAGTCAGGAGGTCAGCAGAGAGGCCGTCCAGTGAGCCCGAGGACTCCCGGCGCCGCCGCACACGGCGACGCGGACCCAGCCGTGGCGCTCGGCCAGCACCCGGCCGGAGATCCAGATGGTCGCGGTGACGAGCAGCACCACGATGGTCTGGGCGACGTCGATGCCGATGTTGAAGGCGGCCAGCGCGACCACGTCGTCGCTGGTGGCCAGGCCACGGCCGCCGAGACTGCTGGCGAACCCGAGCCCGTGCACCAGCCCGACCAGGACGGCGATCCAGGGCCGGATGGTGTCGCCCTTCCGGCGGATCGCCAGCACCGCTGCCGCGACGATCGACAGGGCGATCGCCGGCTCCACCCACTGCGCGGGCACCGAGACCACGTCGAAGTAGGCGAGGCAGAGACTCGTCGCGTGGCCGATGGTGAACGCGGTGACGAGCTGGACGATCTCGCCATGTGGTGGCACGGCTCACTGTCGAACCCACGACGGCGAACGTCAGCACCACGAGGAAGAGCACGTGGTCGAACCCGGAGCGCACGTGGTCGAGGCCGGTGACGAAGAACGACCGGACAGTCGTGGCGGCGTCGAGCGAGATGGCTGCGGTGCCGTCGTCCCCCAGCGGCCGACGACCACCCCGTCGGCCCGGACACGAGCACCTGGTCGCTCGGCGAGGCGAAGGACCAGGCCAGGCGTCCACCTCGGACACGTCGCCGTCGTGGGGGCCCGTCGCGAACAGCACGTCCACGTACTGCGAGGCGTCGTCGTCGTCCGCGACCGGGGCCGGTCCTGCCCCGATGACAACGGCCTCACGACCGTCGACCTCGAGGGCACGTGGTCGCGGACGGCGCTCACCAGACCCGGCGCCACGGCGGGGTCCTGGGCCTTCAGCTCGGCGGCGTCGACGAGCCCGTCACCGGAGGTGTCGCGGTAGCCGAGCCTCGGCGAAGTCCACCGGCGCGGTGCCGAGGAGCTCTCGATCGGTCACGGTGAGGGTGATCGCGTCGCTGGTGCTGTCGTGGGCCGAGGCGGGGCTCGGCGCCGACCAGGATCGACGCGGCGCACCCGAGGGCCACCAGCGTGGCCGTGAGCCAACGCTGTCGTTCGTGCGCCCACCGGTCAGCCGTCTCCGGGCGGGGCGCTGCCCGGGCGGCGCCGCCGCCACCGCCCGGTCCGTCGCCGTTGGGCAGGGAGGCGTCGGGGTTGTCGGGGCTGGTCAGCGTCGGACTCGGCGGTCGCGCCGACACGGCAGGTCGGCAGGTTCGGGGAGTCGTAGCTGAGGTGGTAGTGGTACGTCTCGCCGAACTCCGTTGTCTCCGAGACGTGCCCGGAGCACTCGTCGAGGTCGGCGGCGACCGCCCCGTCCTCCTCGGGTCCGTAGAGGCCGTAGCCGTCGTAGGCGAAGCCGAGCAGCGCTTCGACGTCCTGGTCCACCGCGCAGGCCACGTCGGCGCCGGCCTCGTCGAGGTTGGTCTGGATCGACTCGGCGCCGAAGTGCCAGTGGTAGTAGCCGGACGGGTCGACGTGGCCGCCGCACGCATCGAGTGCCGGCAGCCCTCCACGGTCGGCCACCGAGGGCGCGTCGCCGAAGATGGTGACACCGTCGAGGGCCAGGCCGACCTGCGAGATGGTGGACAGGTCGGTGGGCGTGTCGAGCATCTCGGGGCTCGTCGGGATCAGGACCTGCAGGTGGAAGGACCCGTCGGCGGTGGCCTCCAGGCAGGAGTTCGCCGTGGTCGACGAGGACGCGGCTCCTTCCGCCGGGTCCGTGACCGTGATGTTCCCGTCCGCGTCGACGAACTCGTAGCCCTGGGACGTCAGGAGGTCCCAGAACTCGCCGTCGAGGGCGTAGAGGCCGGGCTCGTCGCCGTCCCACACCCAGATGCCGCCCACGTCGCTCGTGGTCGCCGGGCAGTACGGGCCGTCGGTGTCGACGGACGACGGCCAGGCTGGCGACCTCGAGCTGGTAGCACGTGGTGTCGCTGCCGTTCTCGAGGGTGCAGTCCACCGTCGTCGTCTCCGACGTCAGGGCTCCGTCAGCGAACAGGGACGCCACATCCAGCGTGCCCTCGCCGGCCGCGGCCGTGTCGGAGCTGTCGTTCGCCGCACTGTCAGCGGCGGTATCGGTCGAGCTCGACCCGCAGGCCGTGGTGATCATCACGGTCGCCGCTACGGCGACGAGCAGGTCTCGGGTGCTGGTGCGCATGGTCACTCCTCGGTCAGCCGTCTCCGCCGGGCGGTCCGCCACCGCCGGGAGGTCCACCGGCGTCCTCGGACTCGGCCGTCTGACCGACCAGGCAGGCGATCACCAGGTTCTCGGAGGCGGGGTTGGCGTGGTAGTGGTAACCGGCAGCCTCGGTGGAGTGGCCGTTGCACTGCGTCGAGGTCGTCGGGCGCCTCGCCCTCCTCGAACGGGCTGTGGACCGCGTAGCCGTCCAGCGCGTACCCGAACTGAGCGGTGTCGCCGTCGGCGGCCTCGCCGACCTCGGAGCAGCCGACCGCCCCGTGCAGGTGGTAGCCCTCTGCCGGGTTGAAGTGGCCGCCGCAGTCGTCGAACGCCGCGATGGTGTAGGCGCCGAGGATCGCGTCGACCGGCGCGGAGGCGTCGATGCGCACCCCGTCGAGCGTGACACCCAGGACGGCCTGCGAGCTCGCGGACTGCTCGGCCGCCACCGGCGTCGTGGGGATCAGCACCTCGGTCGTGATGGGCTCGCCGTTCTCGAGCCACTCCAGACTTCCCCTCGACGCAGTGGTTCTGGAGGTCGGGGTCCACGTCGGGGCGGGCCGCGGCCTCGAACTCCTCCTGCGTCTCGGTGACGAGGACGTTGCCGTCCTCGTCGTACATCTGCCAGCCGTCGTCGCCGTAGGTGTCGGCGAGACCCTCGATGAAGGAACCGTCGAGGTCGTACACGTTCTCGCCGTCGAACCAGATGCCGCCCTCCTCGGCGCTGTCCGTGATCGTGTCCGGACAGAACGGGCCCACCTCGTGGTCGACCGGGTACCCGGAGACCGTGATCCGGTAGCAGGTCGTCTCGGCCCCGCCGCTCAGCGTGCAGTCCTCGGTCGTGGGCTCCTCGCTCAGCGCACCATCGAGGAACAGGGCGGTGTCGAGACCGGCCGTCGACGGTGACGTCGAGGTGGACGTGGAGTCCTCTGCTGCGGTGTCGTCCGATGCGGACTCGGAGTCGCCGCAGGAGACCAGCAGGAGCATGGCTGCCATCGGCAGCACCAGTGGAGGGGATCGGCGGAGCAGCGGGAGCGCTGCGGTGTCGCGGTGAGTTCGGTGGGCCATGATTGAAGGATGGCGACCATGGCTGTGGCGGCTCTGTGGAGCCACTCACAGCCTCCTCACAGCTGGCTCCACCTGGATGTCATGATGCGCTCAGCTCCGACCGCGGCGGCACCCCGCCGCATCCTGGTCGTCGAGGACGACTTCTCGATCAACGACGTCGTGTCCACCGCGCTGCGTTTCCAGGGGCACTCGGTCGTCCAGGCCGCGGACGGACGGGAAGGCCTGGAGCTCGCGACGGCGGGCGGGGTCGACCTCCTCGTGCTGGACGTCATGCTCCCCGGCATCGACGGCTTCGAGGTGTGCCGGCGCCTGCGCGAGGCGGGATCGAGCGCACCGATCCTCTTCCTGACCGCCCGTGACGAGGCCGAGAACCGCATCCGCGGCTTCGCCACCGGCGGGGACGACTACCTCACCAAGCCCTTCAACGTGGACGAGCTGGTCCTGCGGGTGACGGCGATCCTGCGTCGCACCGCGTCCGACGATGCCGGCGGTCTGCTCCAGGTCGGGTCCCTGACCCTCGATCCCGCCGGCCGCGAGGTGCGCCGGGCCGGAGTCCTCGTCGACCTGTCAGCCACCGAGCACAGGCTCCTGGAGTACCTCATGGTCAACCGGGGCGTCGTGCTGTCGAAGGCGCGGATCCTCGACGCCGTCTGGGGTCATGAGTACGACGGCACGGAGAACGTCGTCGAGCTGTACGTGGGGTACCTGCGGCGCAAGCTCGACGACGGCCACCCGCCGCTGATCCACACTCGACGCGGCCTCGGCTACGTGCTGCGTGAGGAGCCTCGATGAGCCGCCTCTCGTTCCGCTGGACGATCCTCCTGCCGCTCCTGGCCACGATCACCGTCGGCTTCGTGGCCTTCGCGATCTACATCGACCGCAGCGACCGTGAGACCCGGCTGCAGGTGATCGACCAGGAGCTCGCGCGCGCCGGACGGGTTGACATGGCCACACCCTCGGCGGAGCCACCGAGCGGGACCCCGCCGCCGCCACCCGTCTCGGCCCCCGCGGACTCTGCTGCGGACGCCGTGGACTCGCCCGTCCAGCTCACGCTCTCGCCCGACGGGGAGGTCGCGGCCGCGGGGGCCGGTGAGAACCCGTTCAGCAGCGACGATCTCGCGACCCTGTCGTCCATCGGTCAGCGCACGACAACCGAGGTCGCGGACCACCGGGTCCTGGTCTCGCCGCAGCCCGACGGCCAGGTCCGTGTCACGGCGCTGCCTCTCGACGGATACCGCGAGGGATCCGACGCCCTGCGGCGGACCCTGCTCATCGGTGGGCTCGTGATCGTGCTCCTCGAGGCCGTGATGGCGTGGTGGCTGGCGGGCAGGCTGGTCAGGCCGCTGGCGACGATGGCGGCCACGGCCAACCGGATCGCGGACGGAGAGCTCGACACCGAGGTGCCGCACGCCGGAGGTCCCGGGAGGTCGCCGACCTGTCGACCGACATCGATCGGATGGTCGCCCGACTGCGCGCCGCTCTCGCCGAGCAGGAGCGGTCCGTTGCACTGGCCACCAGCGCCCGCGACGACATGCAGCGGTTCCTCGCCGACGTCTCGCACGAGATCCGCACGCCACTCACCGCGCTCAAGGGGTACAGCGACCTGTACGCGGGAGGGATGCTGGCCGAACCGGGAGCGCTGGACCGAGCCATGTCTCGCGTCGGCAGCGAGAGCGTGAGGCTGCACAGCCTGGTGAACTCGATGCTGGAGCTGACGCGCGACGGCGAGGCCCACCGCCAGGCCCACGCGGAGGTCGACGTGGCCCAGGTGGTGCGGGCGGTGGTCGAAGACCTCCGAGCGGCGTACCCGGGCCGTGAGATCGACCTCCAGACCGCCGAGACCGTCGACGCGCCGGTGGCAGGGGACGCTGCCCGCATCCACCAGGCCGTCCTCAACCTCGGTGCCAACGCCTGCACCCACACAGACCCGCGCACGCCGATCGCCGTCAACGTCGAGTCGACTCCCTCCGCGCTCACGGTCAGCGTGGTCGACCACGGAGCCGGGATCGACGAGGCCGAGCGGACGAAGGTCTTCCTGCCCTTCTACCGATCCGACCCGTCCCGGGCACGGAACGGCCACAGCGGGGCCGGTCTCGGTCTGGCCCTTGCGCAGCAGATCGCTCACGAGCACGACGGATCGGTCAGCGTGCACCCGACCCCGGGCGGCGGGGCCACGTTCACGCTCACCCTCCCGCAGGTCCATCGTCAGGCTGCCGAGTCGGCCTGATTCTGGGACCGTCTGGCCCACCACTCGAGGGGCGGAGGACGTTGTCGCCACCGCGGCCGACGTGGTGCCGAGCGAGTCACGCGGTGACGGGTACCCGCCTGTGGAGGGTCCGGTCACCCTCAGGGGTCGGGTGATCGCGATTCGGATCTCTACGTGAGCGACACTCGCCACAGGGATAGATTCTGCTCGACGGTGAACTGGAAGACGAGGCGCGTTGGGGGTCTCGCCCAGTCGTACCGGAAGGTGCCAGGCCGAGACACGAGCTCGCTCAGTTCGGTCCGCACCGTGAAGGGTGTCACGCGCAGTCCCTGCGCGAGTCCGCCTTTGGCCAACCGTCCGCCTCCTTGGTAGAGGGCGATATTGAAGTTGATGCCTGGGTCCGCGTTCATGTCGAACTCGAAGTCGAACCCTGTGTCCTCCGTGAAAACCGGCAGAGGGCTCTCGCCGACGTCGGGATCCGGGTACCCGTAGCCCAAACGCAGGAGGACCGACGCCCGAACTCCAACGTCGACGTTGAGGTAATCGCCGTTCGAGTCGAGATGAACTGGTTGACTTCGCGGGTTACGGGGGATCTCGACCTCGACCCGTCGGGATCCGCCAACGACCCGACTCGCGGGCCCCCGGTCCATCAACACGGGGAGAGCGCCGGCGGATCGGCTGTCGAGGGGGCCCACGGGGACGGAGAAGTCGTCGATCAACATGCGGCCTCCTGAAGGACGGCCCCAGTCGGCGGGGGAGAGAACTCTACCTGGATCGTGCCGGGTCGCTCAAGGCACGAGGCTCTCGCTGGACAGCAGGAACTTCGTCGGGATCCGTTTGTCTCGAGGGAGTTTGGCCAGGACGCGGCACTTCCGAGCGGCATTCCGCCCTCAGTCGACATCGCTCATGGACGTGGGCGATCGTTGCCTTCTCGACTATCGGGGCCGAAGGACATAGACCTGGTCGTAGTAGTACGCGCTCACATAGACGATGCCTGTCTCCGTGTCGATCTCCACTTCGGTGGGCGCCCGGTCGAGGGCGATGGAGTCGAGCACCCGATGTGTGGCCGCATCGATGACGGCGAGCTCGTCGGGGTTGTCCAGCGAGACCACGAGGGTGCCTGAGGGCGGGTCGAGAACGAGGCCGTCCCCGTGGCTGTCGAGACCGACCGGGACCTCCAGCGTCGCGGCCGGGGTGTGGGTCCTCGTGTCGATGACACGCAGGGAGCCGCGTTCATCGGTGACAAACAGACTGTGGGACACGGGGTCGACGGCCAGTCCCCGGGGGTCGAGGTCGACGTCCAGCTGGGCGATCTCCACGCCGGAGGAGGTGTCGATCACGGAGACGTAGTTGGAGCCCACGTGGGCCTTGCGCACCCCGATGTAGAGACGCCGGGTCACCGGGTCCGACGCCATCCGCCCCAGGTTGTACTCCAATGTCCCGGATCGAAGCGGGACATCGATGGTCTTCACTATGGTTCTGGAGGTGGTGTCGACCGCGGTGACGGTCCCCCAGCGGCTGGCCACGTAGACGATGCCGTCGTCGGCCACGTTCACGAGGTCGACGGGGTCGTCTATGGGAATGGTCTCGATGACGTCCGTGGTTCCGGAGTCGATCACCGAGATGATCTGGTCCAAGCCGCTGGAGACCCACACGGTGCCGGTACCAGGGTCCGCCGTGACATCGTTGATCGAGCGGGCGATGACGTCGCTCTCGCCGGTGGCTCCGGTGTCGGGGTCGATGGTGACCAGGCGGTCGCCGCTGGCGACGAAGAGGGTGCCGGTGGACCGGTCCCAGCCGGCCGGCCCTGCCTCGGCGACGTTGATGACCGCGGCGATCTCGAGTCCGGTGTAGGCACGTTGCCCGTCAGGCACGGTGACGGTGGCCAGAGCGAGGGTCGCCGCGCCCGTGGAGGCGACGATGGCGGCCGTGCCGGCCGGCCCGACGATGGAAGGGGCAGCCGTCGTCGCCATGGCGGGTGTCGCCGCCTGCGCGGATGGTGCGAGTCCGGAGAGCTTGAAGAGGAAGAAGACGATGCTTGCGATGACGAGGACGACCCGCACCCACCATCGGAGCAGGAACGTCATCCACCCGTAGCGTTCGCTCGCCTCGTCCACGCCGGCTCGCAGGAGCTCCGCGAACGCCTTCCCCCTCTCGTGCGCCGAGGTCACTTCGCCTCCGCGTGGCGGAAGGAACACGACCTCGCTGCGGAAGACGATGTCGTGCAGGCACCGGCGCCGGCGGTTCACCAGGGCCAAGGACGCGCCCAGGCCGAGGACGTCGACGAAGACGTAGCCCAGCGAGTGACGTGACAGCGACCATGCCAGGCCGCTCAGGTCCCGGCTCGGCGCGGCCAGGACCCTTCGCTCTGTCAGACCCGTGAGGGCCTTCCCCATGGTCAGCCCTCCCGTCAGCCACACCGACAAGCCGCCTATCCCGGCCAGCCCGGCCAGAACCACGACGAGCCCCACAGCCCACCACGGAACCGACAATCCGGGGAGCGAGAGGGAACCCAGCACCACCAAGGCGCCCGGTACGACGGTCGCGACAGCCACGTCCACAGCGAAGGCCAGCAGTCGGAGCGCGTGGGGGGCGAGCAGGGCGTGGTCGGGGTCACGCGGACTCGTCAGGCCCTCGCCGTTGGACGGGACGAACGGCGGGGGATCGACCGACTGGTTCATCGTTCATCCCCATCGATCTCGGCTCTACTTCAGACTAGCGAGAACGGCGAATTGCGTTACCCCGCAATCGTGAGAACTGACCTGCTGTCTCGGAGGCTCCGACCACGCCGTAGGTCGACGCACCCGATGACTGGCGTCGGAGGTCGTGAGTGGACGCTATCTAGGCCTTCAAGGGTGAAGTCCGGGGTGCAGGTGACGCTCACCATGCCCGATACGGTCCCGCTGTACGGCTGGTGGTCGAGTGCCTCGGCGGTCAACCTCGCCAGCGGCCGGCCCGAGTGGAGGCCGTGGATGCGGCCGGACGGCTACAACTTCAGCCACACGATCGGTTCGGTGCTGGCCCCGAGTTCCCCGGCGCCGCCGTCAACTCGTGGGCTGCACCGCTGGCACAGCAGATCGCGGCAGGACCACTTCACCTGTCTCAGCCATCAGAACCGTTCTCCAGGCACGTGGCGTGTCCCTTCGTGCGGCGGCGCCACACCGCCGACTGCTTGACTGGCGCCCATGGATCCCGAGGAGTTCCGGGCGGCTGCCCATGAGCTGGTCGACTGGCTGACGGACCGCCGGATCGAGATCGAGGCGCGCCGAGTTCGCCCCGAGGTCGAGCCCGGTGAGATCGCCTCCCGACTCCCGTCGACTCCGCCGTCCGGGGGCGAGAGCGCGTCGAGCGTCCTGCGGGACCTGGAGTCCGTTGTCGCGCCGGGTATCACCGAGGTGCAGCACCCGATGAACTTCGGGTGGTTCCCGGCCAACGCGAGCCTCTCGTCGATCCTCGGCGACCTCGCCTCGTCGGGGCTGAGCTCGCTGGGCATCTCGTGGGAGTCGTCCCCGAGCCTCACCGAGGTCGAGGAGGTCGTCGTCGACTGGATGCGGCGGCTCACCGGCCTGAGCGACCGGTGGTCCGGCGTCATCCAGGACACGGCGTCGACCGCGTGCCTGGTCGCGATGCTCGCGGCGCGGGAGCGGGCGACCGACCACGCCCAGGCCGACGGGGGACTGGTCCGGTTCGGGCGGCCGCTGCACGTCTACACCACCGAGGAGGCGCACTCGTCCGTGCGAAAGGCCGCACTGCTGTCCGGTTTCGCCGCGCAGGACCTCAGGCTCGTGGACGTCGACCCGTGGACGCGGAGCATGCGTACTGACCACCTGGCCGAGCTGATGAGCGCCGACGCCGCGGCGGGTGGCGTCCCCGCGATCGTCGTCGCCTCGCTCGGGACGACCGGGGTGACCGCCTTCGACCCGCTGACCGAGATCGTCCAGGTCGCGGCACATCACGGCGCGTGGGTCCACGTCGACGCGGCCATGGCCGGCTCGGCGATGCTGCTGCCGGAGTGCCGGCACCTGTTCGCGGGCGTCGAGGACGCCGACTCGCTCTCGTGGAACCCGCACAAGTGGATGGGCACCATCCTCGACACGTCGTTGCTGTACCTGCGCGACCCCGACCACCTGGTCCGCGTGATGTCGACGGACCCGAGCTACCTGCGGTCGACCAGTGGCGGAACGGCGACCCAGTACCGCGACTGGGGGATCCCGCTCGGACGACGTTTCCGTGCCCTGAAGCTCTGGTACCAGCTGCGCATCGACGGCCCCGACGCCATCCGCGGGCGCCTGCGACGCGACCTCGAGAACGCCCAGTGGTTCGCGGCCGAGATGGCGCAGCGTCCCGACTGGGAGGTGGTCGCCCCGGTCCGGCTGCAGACCGTGTGCATCCGGCACACGCCGCCGCAGCTCGTGGACGCCGGCGCCGAGCACGTCAGCCGGCACAACGTCGCCTGGGTCCGTGCGCTCAACACGTCCGGGCGCGCGTTCCTGACCCCGTCGTTGCTGGACGACGTCTGGATGGCTCGCGTCTCGGTCGGGGTCGAGGGCACCGAGCGGCGGCACCTGGTCAGGCTGCTCGAGCTGATCGACCACTACGCCGAAGAGGACCTGCTCACCGAAGCCGAACCGTCTGCTGGGTGAACCCGGCTCCTGACACGCGCACGGACTCCATCCGCAGGGAATGGTGCTCCGGTACCGGTACGGCACCGGGGCCTGTCGTGGACCGTCGTGGGGTTCGGCCGGGAGAGCGACTCCGCTGCTCGAGCGTGACCGTCCGGCCCTCTGGACGTCAGCGGGCCGACGTCCGGCACCGTGACTACTGTCGAGGCCAGACATCGAGCCGATTGGGGGTCGGCATGGAGCACCACGAGGTGATGATCGTCGGTGGCGGCAACGCCGGCATCTCCCTTGCCGCCCGGCTGCTGCGGGACGGTTTCACCGACGTCGCCCTCGCCGACGGCCGCCGGGTTCACCGCTACCGGCCGCTGCTGAACTACGTCGGCGGGGGCCAGGCAACGATGAGCGACGTCGAGCGCCCGATGTCACGCGTCGTGCCGAAGGGGTCCACCTGGATCCAGGACGACGTCGTCTCGGTCGACGTGGACGAAGCCACCGTGCACACACGCGACGGACGCATCATCGGCTACCGCGACCTGGTGGTCTGCCCCGGCACGACGGAGGACTGGGACGCGACGCCCGGGCTCGCCGGCGCCTACGCCGAAGGGTGGGCGGGCTCCACGTTCGTCGCCAGCTCGGCCCCGCACGTCTGGCGCGCGCTGACGTCGCTGCGCTCCGGTTCGGTGGTCTTCACCGTGCCGCCCGAGCCCGCCCCCTGCGCTCCCACGGCGTTGAAGCCGCTGTTCCTGGCCTGCGACCAGTGGCGGCGGCAAGGATGCCTCGACGACATCGAGGTGCACCTCGCGCTGCCGGAGGCCGGGGTGACCGGCCAGGAGGAGCCGGACGAACGGCTGGACCAGCGTCTCGCCGCCTACGGCGTCCAGGTGACGCGCAACGCCACCGTCACCGGACTCGATGGGGACGCGCGCAGCGTCACGCTGCAGACCCTCGACGGCCCGCAGACGCTCGCAGGCCTGTCCTACGCGCACGTCGTCCCGCAGTACCGCGCGCCGCTGTGGGTCGCCGACAGCGGCCTGGGGGACGGAACCGCCGCCGGGCAGGTCGACATCGACCCGGGGACCCTGCGGCATCGCCGCCACCGGTCGGTGTGGGCGATCGGGGACGTCGCCGCCGCATCCACCCGGTCGTCGGGCGGCGCCCTGCGCAGGCAGGTGGACGTGCTCGCCGACAACCTCGCAGCTGCCCGCACGGGAGCGCCGCTGCGCGACTACGACGGCTACACGGTCATGCCGATCACCGTGAGCCGACGCGAGCTGATGCTGGTCGAGGTCGATCGCGACGGACACCCACGACCCACGACGCGGCTCCTGGACCTGACGAAGCCGCGACGCCTCACGTGGCTGGTGGACCGCTATGCGCTCCCGCAGGTCTACTGGCATCGGCTGTTGCGCGGCAGGGTCTGACGGTCCAACGAACGTCGGGTCTGACGGACTGGATCTGTCGGCAGCCGCCGACCCTCACGCGGCGGATGCCGCCCACCCGGTCACGGTGACGATCCTGCACACGAGCACCCGCTCGAAGGGGCGGTCCGCGTACTGCGGGACGGTCCCGGCCAGCCGGGCGGCCAGGCGCTCGACCAGCTCGGGGCTGGGGTCGGCCACGTACTCGAGATCGGCACGCACCCACCACAGCCGGGACCAGTCGTCGGCGTCCCAGTGCTCGACGAGCAGGGAGCCCCGCGGGTCCGCGAGCAGGTTGTCCTCGCGCTGCAGTCGTCGTGCCGCCTTGGGCTTCACCGTGTCGATCGGGACGCCTACGTGCCCGTCGTCCACCGCGTAGACGGCAGGCACCGGGGCCGGCCCACGCTCGGGGTGCAGCGTGCACACCACCCCGTGGACGTGCGCGGCAAGGCGGCTCCTGGCCTCGTCCTCACTCAGCCTCATGACTGGCGACGATAGGGGCCGGGGGTCGCGCTGGAGATCTCCGAGGAAGCTCACGAGACGGGTAGCGGTGCCCCCCGGGCCAGGTGGTCCGTCAGCGCCCGGCGGCTCACGGCCTCCGTTGTGTGCGGGAGCAGGTCGGCCGGCGACTCGTCCCGACGCAGCCGGCTGCCCACTGCTCGTACGAGCGACTCGACGTCAGGAGCCGGCACGGCACCGGCGTACTCGACCGCCAAGCGGGCGCCGAGGCCGCGCTCCTCGTCGACCGAACCGGTGGACTCGCCGGCCCCGACCAGCGTCCCCACCGAGGAGGGCGACGTGAGCGCCACGGCGGGAGAGGCGGGTCCAGCGAACAGGGTCGAGGCGACGAACGCCAGTGCGACGACGGCTTGTCTGCCGCGAGACATGATCTCGCTCAGTCGATTCGGATCCCGAGGCGGGTTCGGGGTCCTGGCACGCATGGGCAGTCCTCTCGGCCGGTCGCGAGCGGGATAGGCGTGGACGGGGGCGAGGAGTCCGTCGCGTCGTGGAGACAGCGTGGCCCGGCCGGCCGGGAGTCCGCTGTGCCTCAGGTGGGAACTGGCGGTGGGTCCCCTGTCCCCCGCGGCTACCCGTCCCCACGGCCGACGGTGCGCCCGGCCCCGATCATCACGCCCGTGCCGAGCGAGACCGATCCGGCGAGGGAGAACTTCTGCTGGTTGGAGGACACGGCACCCAGCTCACGACACTTCCGTACCCCAAGGCGGACGGCATCACCCGGACGTCCGCGATTGCGAGGGGACGTCGTCAGTCGCCCTGCAGAAGCCGGACGAGTCCGGCGTGGTCCCGTGCTCGGGCGTGTTCGAGGGCCGTGACCCCGTCCCTGTCCGGGATGGAACGGTCCGCACCGGCGGCGAGGAGGAGGCGCACGATCTGCTGGTGGTCGGGGCCGCCGTCGCCGAGGATGACGGCTTCGAGCAGAGCAGTCCAGCCGAGCCGGTTGACGTGGTCGACGTCGATCCCGGTGCTGAGAACCCGGCGCACGTAGTCGACGTGCCCACGCTCGCTCGCGGGAATGAGGGAGGTGCCTCCGTACCGGTTGAGGATCCTCAGGTCGGGTGTCGCGGGGAGCAGCGCCTCGAGCATCGGCACGCTGCCCGTCACGCCGGTGACGAGCCAGGGTGTGTCGTGCTGGTCATCCACGGCATCGGGGTCGGCTCCCATCGCCACGAGCAGCCGGGCGACGTCCAGTCGATCATGGGTCGCCGCGATCAGCAGCGGGGTGCGCCCGCGTGAGTCACGGCTCTCGACCTTCGCGCCTGCCCGGAGGGACCGCGCGACCTCGTCGGCGTCACCTCGCTCGGCGGCGTGGAGGAGCGCGGCGTCCGGGCGAGTGATCTCGGCCGGGTCGAGAGCGCTGCGGAGAACGGTTTCGAGCGCTGCGTGCTGCCGCTGCCGAGCCATCTCCAACGGCGTGAGGCCCTCGCCGCCCGACGGGCGGGTCAGCTCGACGCCGCCCGCGACCAGGACACGGAGGGTGTCCACGTAGTCGATCGTGTCCTCTCCCAGCCACACCGCCTCGTGGATGGCCTGATAGCCGATCCGGTTCACGTGGTCGCGGTCGATTCCGGCCTGCAGCAGACGTCCGACGACGAGGGAGTGTCCGCGTTCGGCCGCGCGGATCAGGCCGGTGCCGTTCCAGCTGTCCTTGTCGTTCACCTGCGCTCCGTGCGCGAGCGTGAGGTCGAGCAGGTCGACGTAGCCCTCACTGGTCGCGATCAGGTACGCCGACTGCTCGGTCTCGTCCTTGGCGTTCACGTTCGCACCGCGCTCCACCAACGCCGCTGCACGGTGTACGTCGTCGGCCCAGGCGGCGTCGCGCAGCTGCTCGTCGAGTGCGGCCGCCGTGACCGTCTCGGAGGCAGGGGCTGAGGCTGTCGGCCGGGGGGCGGCGTCGCTCTGGCCGGGCTCCGGTGCGCCGGCACCGCATCCCGCCATCGCCAGGATGGCAACGGTGCAAGCCGCCAGATCAGGAAGCGCCTTCGCGTTCATTCGGTGCTCAGAGTTCCCAAGGGGGGGACGGACGTGGACTGACAAGGAGCTGTCGGTTCATCGGGCAAGCATGACGGGTTCTGGTGTCGGGGTGCGGGCTCACGCCTCCGGCGTCAGCGCGCGCGCTGCCTGCTCGGCGGCGTCGTCGAAGGGATGCAGCACGAGGTCCACCCGACCGGCAGCGGCCTCCTGTGCGAGGGACGCCGCCTCGGCGTCGGTGTGCGCGGTGACGGCGAGCCTGCCGGCGAACTGCCAGCGGTGCAGCGCCGCGGCCAGCACCCGGTTGGTGTCGACCCGCGGAATGGTGCTGACGACCCACTTGGCCGAAGCCAACGGGAGGCTCGCAGGGAACTCCGGGTCGTCGGCGTCACCGAAGACGATGCGCACCCGCTCCGCCGCCTCGGTCGTGCCCAGGTCGGTCCGAGCGTAGGGATCCCAATCGACCACCAGGACCTCGTGCCCTTCGTCAGCGAGGCGCCGCACGATGTGTCGCCCGTACCGGCCGAAGCCGTAGACGATGACGTCGACGAGCGGGTGGTCGTGCCGCGGGATGGCGCGCGGACGCCTGCGTTCGAAGACGCTGAGCAGTGGCGAGAGCCGCTCGAAGATCTGGTGGGAGTAGAGGATCAGGTAGGTGGAGGTGCCGATGGTGACCATGCCGACCAGGGTCACCAGTCCGACGGCGTCGTTGCCGATGTGGCCGAGGCTGAGGCCGAGCGCGACCAGGATGAGGGAGAACTCGCTGATCTGCGCCACGGTCAGCCCGGCCAGGAACGACACCCGCTTCGGGTAGCCCATCAGCCCCATGATCACCAGCACGATGAGCGGGTTTCCGACCAGCACGAACACCGAGAGCACGATCGCGGCCGGTATCTGCGACCCGATCTCGGCGAAGTCGAGCTGCGCGCCGAGCTCGATGAAGAAGAACAGCAGCAGGAAGTCCCGAAGGCCCGTCAGTGAGGAGGCGAGCGACTCGCGGTACGGCGTCGACGCCAGCGCGAAGCCCGCGAGGAACGCGCCGACCTCGGTGGAGAACCCGAGCCAGTCCCCCACAGCAGCAACGGAGACGGCCCACGCCACCGCGAAGACGATCAACAGCTCCTGGGAGCGTGCGACGAACCCCATCACTCGTGGCAGGACCCACCGCATGAGCACGGCCAGCCCCAGCAGTAGCCCCATGCCCTGCGCCGCGACGAGGCCGATCCGGAGGGCAACAGGCCCCTCGCGATCCCCACTGAACGAGGAGAGGACGATCATCAGCACCACGACCACGATGTCCTGGACGATGAGGAAGCCGAGAGCGATCCGCCCGTGCAGCTCATCGAGCTCGCGCTTGTCCGAGAGCAGCTTGACGATGATGATCGTCGAGGAGAACGTGAGGGCGATCGCGACGTACAGCGCCGTCACCGTCTCCAGGCCGAGCAGGACCGCGAGCGCGTACCCGACCACCGAGGTGAACACCACCTGGCCGAGCCCGGTGATCACGGCCACTCGACCGGTCGTGCGGACCAGATGCAGGTCCAGCCTGAGACCGACGAGGAAGAGCAGAACGGCGATGCCCACCTGGGCGAAGAGCTCCAGCGGCTCGTTCTCCCGGACCCAGCCGAGCGCCGACGGACCGACGATCACTCCGACAGCGATGTAGGCGACGATCAGGGGCTGCCGGGCGCGGTTGGCGATCAGGCCCACCACGGCGGCGACGGCCAGCACCGCTGCGGTGACCTGGAAGCTGCTCTCCATCGCCCGCTCAGCCGCCGAGGTGTCGGACCGGCTCGAGCGGTTGGGCCCTGCCCGTCATCGGGTGCTCCCGGTTCGAACCGCTGGGCGAGGGTCGAGATGGTCGGTCATCCGGCCTCCGTGGACGAGGGGGCGTGTGGGGCGTGGCTCCCGATCGTGGTTGCGAGGAGGCTGCCAGCGCAACGTCCGTGCCGACAGTGACGAATGACCCGGAATCGCCGGACCGCCGGAGCTCCCGACGCGTCCGACGCGGATACGGTCCTGCGATGACCTCGTTCCTGACCATAGCCGGGGTCGTGCTGATCCTGATCACGCTGCGCGACGTGTTCCACACGCTGTGGCACCCGAGCGGCTTCGGGACCCTCTCGCGACTGGTGTTCACGCTCGTCTGGCGCCTGGCGAAGCTGGGCAGCCGACGGCGCTCGGCACAGCTCGCCGGACCCTTCGGCGTCGTCGGCACCCTGGCGGCCTGGACGCTGCTGGTCGTCATGGGCTTCGGACTGCTCTACCTGCCTCGCATGCCGGGCGGTTTCACGTTCGGGTCCTCCCTCATCCCCGAGGTGTCCTCCGACGTGGTCGCCTCGCTGTACCTGTCGTCTGTCGCCCTGACGACCCTCGGGATCGGGGACATCCAGCCCGCCACGCCCGGCCTCCGGTTGCTCGTACCTACAGAAGCGCTGCTCGGCTTCCTCCTTCTGACTGTGGGCATCTCGTGGATCCTGCAGCTGTACCCCGCCCTCATCCGGCGTCGCGCGCTGGCTCGGCGGATCACGACGATGTCGCGGCACCGGGCCGCGGACGTCGTCGAGAGGGGGGAGGTGTCCGTCGCCGTCGCGCACCTGGAGTCCGTGCGGGGCGACCTGGCCACCGTGGAGATGGACCTGATGCAGTACGGCGAGTCCTACTACTTCCGAGAGGTGAGCCCGGACCTGTCGCTCGCCGCGGCGCTGCCTCACGTCATGGAGCTGGTCGCCGCAGGAGGACGCTCGGCCTCCGCGGACGTGCAGAACGCCGCCCTCATGCTGGGGGACGGGCTCGCGGAGCTCCTCACCCTGCTGCGCCGGCAGTTCTTCAGCGACGCCGGCGACGCGGACGCCACGTTGGCGGCCTTCGCGGAGGATCATCAGCATCCGCTGCCCGGTCGCCGCGGATGAGTGTGAGGATGACCACGTGGACGATGACGACCGACAGGACGACCTGACTGCGACCCGGCACGCGCTGCATGCCGTGGCCG
This sequence comes from uncultured Actinomycetota bacterium, assembly GCA_963845675.1. GTDB lineage: Bacteria > Actinomycetota > Actinomycetes > Actinomycetales > CAWJMD01 > CAWJMD01. The sequence goes on from CAWJSX010000003.1 coordinate 211,526, forward strand.
AGCTGCTGCTGGCCGGGCCACAGCACGCCACGAGCCGGACCATCCGGCTGCGGGTGACGCCCGCGGGGTTCGGGACCTGCCTCGAACCGGACCTGCGGGTCGAAGGCCTCGAGCTGGTGACCACCGAGACGCGGGTTCCTCTGGACGGCACCTGCGAGAGCGTCGCCCGGGCTGCCGGGATCGAGGCGCGTGACCTCCGCGAGGTCTACGCGGACGGGCCGGCGATGACCCGTGAGGAACCCCTGCAACTCGCTGTGGACGCGGCCGCGGTGATCGCGGACGTGTTCGCCCGCGGGGACGCCGCCCTGCGTGAGCTCGCCCCGGAGGAGGAGCCGGTGCTGTGGCCCGAGCACTTCGACCTCGGCATCACCGTGGACGAGGTGAACTACGGCGTCTCGCCCGGCGACCAGCACCTGGCCGCGCCCTACGCCTACGTCGGGCCGTGGACCGCGCGCCGGGGGGCGTTCTGGAACACGGACTTCGGGGCGGCCCGCCCGATGGCGGAGCTGCCTGACGTCCCGTCGCTCGTCGGGTTCTTCCGGGAGGGCGCCGAGCGCGCGACGTCGGACCCGCCGCGGGACCCGTAGGACGGCTCCGCTCGGCCGCCGACCACTGCCGACGGCGTCATCCTCGGACCGGGTTCCGCTCGTCCCGCAGAGCGGCCACCAGCCGGACCAGGCGAGCCGACAGCGCCGGGTTGTCGACCGCTGCCACGTGGCTCCTGGCGGCCTCCAGCGACACCAGGTCCGTCGTGGAGGAGCGGGCCCGGCTCGGCGCCCAGCGCGGCGACCGCCGCCCGGCCGAGTGCAGCGAGCGAGACGACGCTACGACCGGCGACCGTTGACGAGTGGAGCAGGTCGGGGTCCATCTCGGCGCAGGCCGAGATGACGCCGTGCGGGAGGTCGAGCGCCTGCGCTGCGAACGCGACGCTGGTGACGGTCTCGGGGATCTCGGTGCGGGTCAGTGTGATGGTCGTGGGAACCACTCCTTCGTAGGTGGCTCCACCGTGTCCGGATGCCGTCTGAGGCACCGTGTGATGGCGTTGGCACGCTCGCAGGTGCTGCCGGGAGCGTGCTCGCCCCGCCGATCCTCCCGGGTGGGGCCAGGTCAGGTCATCGCCGGCTCGGCAGCGCCGTGCGGGGCTGCCGGGTCGGCGGTGCTCGTCGTCCGCACCTGGACCTCCGAGTGCAGGGTCCGGTGCACCGGGCACAGGTCGGCGATCTCCATCAGGCGTCGCCGTTGGTCGTCGTCGAGGTCTCCGGTCAGGTGGATCTCGCGGTCAACGCGGTCCAGCCGGCCCGAGCTGGTCGCGCACTCCGCGCAGTCCTTCGCGTGGATCCGGCTGTGGCGCAACGAGACCGTGACGGACTCCAGGGGCCACTGCTTGCGCTGCGCGTACATCCGCACGGTCATGGACGTACACGCACCGAGCGCCGCCAGCAGGAGGTCGTAGGGCGTGGGGCCGGTGTCGTGCCCCGTCGGCAGGGGCTCGTCGGCCGAGAGCTCGTGCCCTCCTGCCGTGATGCGCTGGCCGAAGGGGCCGCGCCCGTTCTCGGCCACGACGACGACCCCTTCCTCGGAGGCCTGCACTTCAGGAGGCGACGTGGCGTCCTCGTCGAGGTACCTGCTCGCCCACGCGGCCAGCACCGACGCGGCGAAGCTGGCATCGGCAGGCCGGGTAAGGAGGTGGTCGGCCCCGTCCAGGGAGACGAAGGACTTCGGGTGACGCGCCGCGTCGTAGATCCGGCGTGCGTTGTCGATGCTCACCGTCTCGTCGACGGGGGAGTGCATCACCAGCACCGCCACACCGAGGCGACCGATCCGCTCGGACTGCGGCTGGCTCGTGATGTCGTCCAGGAACTGCCTCCGGATCCGGAAGGGGCGGTCTGCCAGGCAGACCTCGGCCTCCCCGGTCTCCTCGATCTCCTGACGGCTGTCACCGAGCAGGTGGACGAGGTGCTCGGTGTCGGCCGGTGCCCCGATCGTGGCGACGGCGCGAGTCTCGGGCACCTGCTCGACGGCCGCGAGGACCGCGGCTCCTCCGAGGGAGTGACCGATGAGGATGGTGGGGGCCTCGTGACGCGTCCGGAGGTAGTCCGCGGCGTGCACGAGGTCGTCCACGTTCGAGGTGAAGTTGGTGTTGGCGAAGTCGCCGCCGGACCTCCCGAGTCCTGTGAAGTCGAAGCGCAGGACGGCGATGCCGAACCCGGTCAGGGCCTGGGCGATCCGGGACGCGGCCAGCACGTCCTTGCTGCAGGTGAAGCAGTGCGCGAAGAGCGCGTAGGCGCGCGGCCTCCCGTCGGGCAGATCCAGGCGTCCCGCCAGGGGCGTGCCCTGGGACCCGATGAACTCCACGCGCTCTGCCTGCATGTGCTCGCACTCTCCTCGTCCGGATCCTGTGGGCTGACGGAACCCCGGTGGAACCGTCCAGGCTTCCCTCGGCGGCCTCGATCAGCAGCCTGGCCGGAGCCGGACGAGACGGTCGACAACGACGGCGGCCTCCGTCCGGAACCGCAGCGGCGACGTGGTCGTCCTCCATGACCGTGCCGGCTGCCAGCGCATAGTCGGCGAGACCGTACCGACCGGACCAACGCCACCTCGACGACGAGGTCGAGGGGGGTGTCGGGTCTGGTTCACGGGGAGCGGACGGCGACCAGGTCGTACTCGACCAATCGCATCGCCTCGTCGAGGCTCACCGGGAACATCCCCGACGGCGTGAAGCCGTACCTCGCCAACGCCCCCATGGTCTGCACGTGGTCAGGGGCTCCGTCGTAGATCACCTGCACCGCTGCCTCCGTCTGCAGGGCCACAACGCAGCTCAGGTCGGCGCCGGCGAGGACCTCGAGATCGAAGCCCTGCGTGTCCATCTTCAGGTACGTCACCCCGCCCGGCAGGTCATCGACGTCGGCCAGCCGCCGCACCTGGATCGTCTCCACCCGATCCGTGGCCGCGACCTCACCGAACTCGGCCCGGCCGTAGTCCGTCAGCGGAAGAAGTGACGACAGAGTCGACATCGTCGCGACATTGATCGCGGCGACGCCGTTGGCCGATCCGAGGGCATACGGACGAACCAGCCAGCGACGGTCGCCGCGTGCCCGTTCCCGCAAGTGGAGCACCGACTCAGGTACCGGTTCGAACGAGACGATCCAGCCACGGAAACCGTTCTGGCGCAACCATGTTCCGTACTCGCCGAACCGGGCTCCGACGTCGAGGACCACCTCGACCCGGTTGAGCTCGAACAGTCGGCTCAGGTGCAGGCCCAGCAACGACACCTCGGCACGACGTCGCGTGGGCACCACCTCGACACCCAACCGGCGCAACGCGTTCCGTGCCCGTACTTCGACCCCGTTCGGCATCTGCGAACGGTAGGGCCGTCCGCCGGGTGTCCGGTCCCTTATGCACGGGCTGCACCGGGAGGGGTGAATGCGACGCCCGGATCCACCTCATCTGTGTCGATTGAGGATGCTCCAGAAGGGATGGCTGCCATGGCCGCTTCGTACCTGGATCGGAGCACGGGCCCACGCCTCGACCAGTCCGCCGACGGCGGGCCAACCGACGTGGAGGGCAAGGCCCCGGGCAACCTGGGCGCCTGGGAGGTCAGCGGGATCGTCGACGCCTCGTCCGCCTTCGGGACTGGTGCCTTCCTCGTGGACATGCAGGTGCACTCGTCGTGGATCGAGAAGGCACTCGGCGCCGACGTGAACGGCGACGGCGCAACGGACTTCACCGACAAGCGTGAGGGCGGTGGGCGCGCTTCGCGTCCCCGGTCTTCGTCCTCGCCGCCGCCGCGGTGATCACCGCGGCGCTACCCGTCCACGAGATGGGGGTCGCGCTCACGGCCCTACCGGTGGTGGTGGCCCTGGCCCGGTTGGGCTGGGTGGTGTGGAGCGCCTGGGCCTACCCCTCCCGCCCCCAGCCTCAGGGGGATCGCGGAGGCGCGTCGACGACCTAGGGACCAAGGTCCGGGGACCCCGGGGCCTGCGCGGCCTAGGTTCGAGACCGTACGAAGCACACAGGACCCCGGTGAGGACGGTCGGCCATGTCCACGTGGTTCGCGGGCGAGAACGACATCAGCTGCGGCATCGACGAGGTGAAGGACGCCGCCTTGGATCCCGGCGGGTTGTATGCCGGCGTCGTGGGCCTCATGCCCGGCATGACCAGCGTGGAGCTGGTCGACCAGGGCGGTGACTTCGTGACGATCAGGACGAACGAGGGCCTGATGCGGCGCACGAACATCACCAAGCACGTGGAACCGGAACGCGTGGTGCTCGACTGTGACGAGGAGTACCAGGCCGGTTCGCGCGTCACGACGAGGTCGCACGTCCAGGACGCGTTCACGGTCGCGGGTCCAGGCGTGACGCACCGCGCCGTGGTCAGCGACCTGGAGGCACCGGGCGTGCTCGGCTTCCTCTACCGCACGTTCGGGCGCTCGTCGATGCAGAAGGCCTTCCTGTCGTCCTACAAGGCGTACTTCGAGACCCAGCCGGCGTCCTGAGCGCCATTCTCGGGAGAATGCGCGTCACGACGCACCTTTCGCACGCATTCTCCCGAGAATGACGCAGAGCGCCGGGGCCGATCGCCACGCGGGAGGCAGACCCGTCGCCTAGCGTGCGGGGGATGGACACGCGGTGGGGCACGTCAGCGGGGACGGCGTCCAGGCCCGTCCCTGAGGTCCGTTACGCGACCTCGGGGAACGCCTCCATCGCCTACCAGGCCTTCGGGCGGGAGCGTCCGACGATCCTGGCGGTGCCGCCGCTCGCGCAGAACGTCGAGCTGATCTGGGACTGGCCCGGCGCCCGGCGGATGCTGGAGGGTTTCGGCTCGTTCTGCCGCTACGTCCACTTCGACAAGCGGGGGACGGGCATGTCAAGCCGGGACGTGGGGCTGCCTGGGCTCGACCAGCGGATCGACGACGCGGGGGCGGTGATGGACGCCGCGGGTGTGGATCGCGCGTGGGTCTACGGCATCTCGGAGGGTGGGCCGATGGCGCTGCTGTTCGCCGCGAGCTACCCCGACCGTGTGGACGGTGTGATCCTCGAGTCCACGGCGGCGAGCCTCGCGGCGAGACCGACCACGGCGACGCGTGAGATCCCCTCTCGCGACTGGGGTCCGTTCCTGTCGGCCTGGGGAACCTCGGACTCGTTGACGCCGCACATCTTCGCCCCGTCCCTGGCCGGAGACCCCGCCTTCCACCGTTTCCATCAGCGCTACGAACGGCAGTGCGCGTCTCCGTCCACGCTCGAGACGCTGATGCGGATGAACGCCCACCTCGACGCGCGGGACGTGCTCGCGTCGATCGACGTGCCGGTGCTCCTCCTCCACCGGACCGACGACCCGGTGGTCGCGGTGGAGCTGGCCCGGGAGACGGCGGCCGCCCTGCCGAACGCGCGCCTGCTGGAGATGCCCGGGGCCGACCACTTCACGTACGCCTCCGACGCCGACACGGTGCTGGACGAGATCGCCCGGTTCGTCACCGGCCGTCCGTTGCAGGAACGGCGGCGACGCCCGTGCGCCGTCACCATCCGCACCCTGGGGGAGTTCGCCGTGACGGTCGACGGCGCGCAGGTTGACACCGCCGCCTGGGGGTCGCGACGGGCACGCCAGCTGCTCAAGCGGCTCGTGGCGGCGCGGGGACGACCGGTCACCCGCGAGACCCTGATCGACCAGCTCTGGCCCGGGCACGACGACCTCGTGCGTCTCTCGGCCAGGCTCAGCGTGCAGCTCTCGACGGTTCGCCGGGTGCTTGGCGGACGCCTGGTGTCCGACAACGACTGCGTCGCACTGGATCTGGCTCAGGTGGACGTGGACGTCGAGAGGCTGCTCGCCTGCCGCCGCCAGGACGTGCTGGACGGATATCCGGGCGAGTTCCTGCCTGAGGACGCGGGTGAGGGCTGGGCCGACGGGCTGCGCCAGGCGGTCAGGGCGCACGTGGTCGCCGCGGGACACGAGGTGCTGTCGGAGGCCGCAGACGACCAGGAGCGGACCGTGGCGGCGGCCGAGGCCGTGCTGCGCGCCGAGCCCTACGACGAGCCCACGTTGCTCGCTCTCGTGCGCGCGCACGCGGGCACCGGCTGCCACGGGCTGGCGAGGGAGGCGCACGCCGTGTACGCGGCGCGGATGGACGAGCTGGACCTCACGCCGCGACCCTTCGCCGAGATCGTCGGCCGGGGCGGCTGAGGGCCGACCTGAAGGGTGTCGAAAGGGGCGTCGGCAGGGTGGGGGAGGTCCTGACGTCCACGCAGGAGGCAGTCATGAGCATGCAGTCACCGACCCTGTTGGGTCCCGAGGAGGGCGACCTCTACCAGTTCCTCGCCGCACGCAACCGGATCCTGGCCGGCGGCAAGCAGACCGAGGGCACGATGACGATCATCGAGTTCGAGGCCCCGCCCGGGTTCGGGCCCCCGCCGCACATCCACCACCGCGAGGACGAGGCCTTCTACGTGCTCGAGGGCTCGGCCCTGTTCCACTGCGACGGCGACGAGGTCACCTACGAGGCGGGCGGGTTCTGCTACCTGCCGAAGGGCCTCGTCCACCGCTTCGAGATGGGTCCTGACGGAGGACGGATCCTGCAGATCACCACGCCCTCCCAGTTCGAGGAGATGGTCGCCGACTACGGCTACCGCATCGGGCGCGAGGAGCGGCCCGAGCCCGAGGAGCCGGACATCCCGCGCCTGGTCGAGGTGTGCCAGCGCTACGGGATCGACCTGCTCCTGGGCGGGCCGCCGTCGTGAGCCCGGAGGTCAGCCGCGGCCGAAGAGGCGGCTGAGGAAACCGCCGGAAGGCTGCTCACCGGCGTGGCCGGCGCAGCGGTCGGTCTTCGGCACGTTGCGCATGACCGCGTCGACGTGCTGACCGCATCCGGTCCAGGTCGTCTTGCCACACTTCCTGCAGGTTGCCGGCTGGCACATGGTTCTCTCCTGGTGTGTCGTCGTCTGGTACGGATCACAGCATACCTGGGGGGGTATGCTGTGCCAACTGGGAACAGCGCGCGCCACTGCCGCGCTGCATACCCCAGTAGGTATCAGTGCAGGTCGCAGGCGACCTCTGACCGGTGGGAGAACATCGTGGTCACGCTCAGCTCGGACGACATGACGCCGGTCGTCCACCGACTGCGTCGCGCACAGGGCCAGATCGGCGGGGTCATCCGGCTGATCGAGGAGGGGCGCGACTGCAAGGACGTCGTCACCCAGCTGGCCGCCGCCAAGCGGGCACTCGACCGTGCCGGTTTCGCGATCGTCTCCGCGGGCCTGCGGGACTGCCTGGCCAACCCCGAGGGCGTGGATGCGGACGACCAGGCCGTGCTGGAGAAGCTCTTCCTCACGCTCGCCTGACCGGCACCTCTGAGCCCTCATCCAGTGGAGGGACGCCGAGTCGGCACGCCCCTGGCTCGGCGAAGGGCACCAGCCAGCTCCCGGACGGGTCGGCTCCGTGCTCGGTCAGGGCACCGCGCACGATGCCGAGGTGCAACGCGCACACGACCTCCGGGTGCCGGTGCGCGGCCTCGAGCAGGGGGCACCGGGTCAGGCGGACCTCTGCGGGACGCTCCGGCGCGACCTCGGGCGCGAACCCCAGGTCCTCGAGGAGCCGAAGCACCTGCTCACGTGCGGCATGGGGAGACAGCAGGGTGGCGCCGCGGTCGCGCACGAGCTCGCGGCCCCGCTCCTGCCCGGCAACTGCCGCCGCCCGGCCGGGCTCCAGCACGCGGTCCGTGGCCCCGAGGGACTTTGGACCTGTCTTCCACGGAGGTGAGAGTAGTAAATCTAGGGCACCGCCCCCGACCGGGAGCCCCGCGGAGGAGTCAGACATGGACCCCGTCGTCATCGCGTCGCTGGTCGCGCGCGTGCCCGGGTCGGGCGGCTGAGCCCGGTGCGCACCGATCCGGTGAGCGGCGATGCCTGACGTCGTCCGCTCATTGGCAACACCGGCCCCAGCGGCCCGGGTGGAGACCGTGACGCTCCTGGCAGCAGGACCACCCTCGTGACGACCGCACGCCCCTCCCCTGCCGAGACCTCCGGCACCGTCAGGTCGCCGTGGCGGATGCTGGCGCTGGCCACGGTCGGCTTCGCGATCAACTTCTGGGCCTGGGCACTGCTGAGTCCGCTCGGCCCGGTGTTCCGCGACAACGGCACCCTGGGCTCGCTCAGTGAGTCGCAGGTCTCACTGATGGTGGCCGTGCCGGTCCTGGTGGGCTCCCTCGGCCGCATCCCCGTCGGGGCCCTGACCGACAAGTACGGGGGGCGGGAGATGTTCGTCATCGTCTCGCTCGCGACGATCGTGCCGACCCTGTTCATCGGCTTCTACGGCCAGACCAACTACGCGGCGCTGCTGGTCGGCGGCCTGTTCCTCGGCATCTCAGGAACCTCGTTCGCCGTCGGTGTCCCGTTCGTCAACGCCTGGTTCCCGCCCGAACGGAGAGGGCTGGCCGTCGGGATCTTCGGCGCCGGAATGGGCGGCACGGCGATCAGCGCGCTCACGACGGTCAAGCTGTACACCAACGTCGGGGACAAGGCCCCGTTCCTGTTCGCGGCCGCGGCGCTGGCGATCTTCGCGATCGCGGCGTGGCTGCTGCTCGAGGACGCACCGGGCAGGAAGCCACCGACGTCGTCGCTGCTCGTCCGCCTGCGGGCGAATGCGCGCCTGCCGATCACGTGGCAGGCCTGCATCCTGTACGCGGTCGCGTTCGGCGGGTACGTGGCGTTCTCGGTCTACCTCCCCGCCTACCTCAGGACGGCCTACGACCTGGCTCCAGCCGCCGCCGCCGACCGGATGGCCGGATTCGTGGTGCTCGCCGTCCTCATGCGACCGATCGGTGGCTGGCTCGCGGACCGGCTCGGTCCGATCCCGGTCCTGGCCGGTGGATACCTCGTGGTCGTGGTCGGTGCCGCGATCGCGTCCTCGACCCCGGTGCTCGAACCGGTGGGAGCCGTCGCGTTCCTGGCGATGGCGATGGCGCTGGGCTCCGGCACCGGCGCCACGTTCGCGCTGATCGCCAAGGTGACCGACCCGTCCCGGGTCGGCGGCGTGACCGGTCTGGTGGGTGCCGCCGGCGGGCTGGGCGGCTTCGTCCCACCGCTGATCATGGGCTACGTCTACGGCCGTACCGACTCCTACGCCATCGGTCTGCTGCTGCTGTCGGCGACCGCTGCCTTGACCGTGGTGCTGACCCTGACGATCGTGCGCGGGACCGCACGTCGACACGACGAGGAGATGGGTACCGCATGACGACGGCACAGGAGCGCCCCGACGCCACGCGTACCTCTGCGCACCCGGATCAGCCGGGTCTGGACGGCCGGCTGAGTGAGGCCCTGGTGCGCACCCGTCGCTACTTCACCAGGGGCACCGTGTCCGACGACCTCCGGACGCTCACGAAGGCGGGTGGCCGCCAGGCCGACGACTTCTACCGGGACCGGTGGAGCCACGACAAGGTGGTGCGCTCGACGCACGGGGTGAACTGCACGGGGTCCTGCTCGTGGAAGGTCTACGTCAAGGACGGGATCATCACCTGGGAGACCCAGCAGACCGACTACCCCTCTGTCGGGCCGGACAAGCCGGAGTACGAGCCCCGCGGCTGCCCCCGCGGTGCGGCCTTCTCCTGGTACACCTACTCGCCCACTCGCGTGCGCTACCCCTACGTCCGCGGCGTGCTGCTGCAGATGTACCGCGAGGCCAAGTCGCAGCACGACGGCGACGCGGTCAAGGCCTGGGCGCACATCGTCGACCATCCGCAGCGCGCGCGGGCCTACAAGTCCGCCCGCGGCAAGGGCGGCCTGGTGCGCGCGACCTGGGAGGAGGCGACCGAGATGGTGGCCGCCGCCTACGTGCACACCATCGAGACGTGGGGTCCGGACCGGGTGGCGGGCTTCTCCCCGATCCCGGCGATGTCGATGGTCTCCCATGCGTCGGGGGCGCGGTTCACCTCACTGGTCGGCGGCTCGATGCTGTCGTTCTACGACTGGTACGCCGACCTCCCGGTCGCCTCCCCGCAGGTGTTCGGCGACCAGACCGACGTCCCGGAGTCCGGCGACTGGTGGGACGCCGGCTACCTGGTCATGTGGGGCTCCAACGTCCCGGTCACCCGCACGCCGGACGCGCACTGGATGACCGAGGCCCGCTACCGCGGCCAGAAGGTGGTCGTGGTCTCACCCGACTACGCCGACAACGTGAAGTTCGCCGACGAGTGGCTGGCGATCAGGCCAGGTACCGACGGAGCGCTGGCCATGGCGATGGGTCACGTGATCCTGACGGAGTTCTTCGTCGACCGGGGGACGCCGTACTTCACCGACTACACGAAGAGGTTCACGGACCTGCCCTACCTCGTCGCCCTGGACCCGGTGGCGGGCTCCAGCGATGGCACCGGCTCCACCACCTACCGGGCAGGGAAGTTCCTCACCGCCGCAGACCTGCCCGGTCACGCCGGTCAGGAGAACGCCCACTTCAAGACCGTGCTCATCGACTCCAGGACCGGCGAAGCCGGTCGTGCCCAACGGCTCGCTCGGACACCGCTTCGGCGACGCCGGAGCGGGCAGCTGGAACCTCGACCTTGGGGACGTCGACCCACTGCTGTCCCTGCTACGAGCGCGGTGAGCAGTCCGTCCTGGTCGAGCTGCCGCGTTTCGACAACGTGGACGGGGCACCCGGCTCGCTGCCGCGCGGGGTGCCGGTGCGCCGAGTCGGTGACCGCCTGGTCACCACGGTCTTCGACCTGATGCTGGCGCAGTACGGCGTGGGTCGCGACGGGCTCGCCGGCGACTACGCCACGTCCTACGACGACGCCACGGCTCCTTACACACCGGCCTGGCAGGAGGCCATCACCGGCGTCCCCGCCGCAGCCGCGGCCCGGATCGCGCGGGAGTTCGCCGCCAACGCCGAGGAGTCCAAGGGCCGGTCGATGATCCTGATGGGAGCGGGCACCAACCACTGGTTCCACTCCGACACGATCTACCGCGGCTTCCTCGGGCTGACGACCCTGACCGGCTGCCAGGGCGTCAACGGCGGCGGGTGGGCGCACTACGTCGGCCAGGAGAAGTGCCGCCCGATCACCGGCTGGGCCCAGCTCGCCTTCGGCCTGGACTGGAAGCGCCCGCCGCGGCAGATGATCCACACCGCCTACTGGTACCTCCACACCGACCAGTTCCGCTACGACACCTTCTCCGCCGACACCGTCTCGGCCGCGACCGGCACCGGCAGGCTGGCCGGGCTGAGCACCGCGGACGTGATCGCCAAGAGCGCCCGGATGGGCTGGATGCCGTCCTACCCCACGTTCAACCGCAACCCGCTCGACCTCGCCGACGAGGCCGCCGCAGCGGGACGACCCGTCGCCGAGCACGTCGTCGACCAGCTGCACGTCCGGCGACCTGCGGTTCGCCGCCGAGGACCCCGACTCGCCGGAGAACTTCCCCCGGGTGCTCGCGATCTGGCGCGCCAACCTGCTCGGCTCCTCGGGCAAGGGCAACGAGTACTTCCTCAAGCACCTGCTGGGAACCGACAACTCGCTGCGCGCCACCGAGGCGGCCGAGAGCCAACGGCCGCGCGAGGTGGACTGGCACGAGACCGCGCCCGAGGGGAAGCTCGACCTGCTGTTGACGCTGGACTTCCGTCAGACCAGCACCACGATCTTCTCCGACGTCGTGCTTCCGGCCGCGACCTGGTACGAGAAGCACGACCTGAACACCACGGACATGCACCCGTTCGTCCACTCGTTCAACCCGGCGATCGCGCCGCCATGGCAGACCCGCACCGACTGGGACGCGTGGCAGGCGATCGCGACCAAGTTCAGCGAGCTGGCGGCGGGCCGACTCGACACCCGACGCGACGTCGTGGCGGTGCCGCTGCTGCACGACACCCCGGACGCGATGGCCAACCCGCACGGCGTGGTGCGGGACTGGAAGCACGGCGAGTGCGACCCGGTCCCTGGCGTCACCATGCCGAAGATCGTCGAGGTCGAACGTGACTACACCGCGGTCGGCGCCCAGATGCAGGCGCTGGGGCCGCTGCTGGACAAGCTCGGCGCGACGACCAAGGGCGTCACCTACGACGTCACCGCCTCGGTCGACTACCTGCGTGCCAAGAACGGGGCCATCCGCGGCGGACCAGCGGCCGGCCGGCCGTCGCTGAGGCGCGACGTGCACGCCTGCGAGGCGATCCTCGCGCTGTCCGGCACCACCAACGGCCACCTCGCGACCCAGGGGTTCACGACGCTCGAGAAGCGCACCGGCACGCGGCTCCACGACCTGGCAGCCGAGCACGAGGGCAAGCAGATCACCTTCGCCGACACCCAGGCCGCACCGGTGCCGGTGATCACCTCCCCGGAGTGGTCCGGCTCGGAGTCCGGCGGACGGCGCTACTCGCCGTTCACGATCAACGTCGAGCGGCTCAAGCCCTGGCACACGCTGACCGGACGCCAGCACTTCTACCTCGACCACGACTGGATGATGGAGCTCGGCGAGGGTCTACCGGTCTACCGACCGCCGCTCAACATGGGTGCGCTGTTCTCCGAGCCGGACATCGGGACTGTGGGTGAGGCGATGGGCGAGCTGAGCGTCACCGTGCGCTACCTGACCCCGCACAACAAGTGGTCGATCCACTCCGAGTACCAGGACAACCTGTTCATGCTCTCGTTGTCCCGCGGCGGGCAGACGATCTGGATGAGCGACCTGGACGCCGCCAAGGTCGGCGTCGAGGACAACGACTGGATCGAGGCGGTCAACCGCAACGGCGTCGTGGTCGCCCGCGCGATCGTCTCGCACCGGATGCCCGAGGGCACCGTCTACATGCACCACGCCCAGGACCGGCTCATCGACGTCCCCCTCGCCGAGACCTCGGGAAAGCGCGGCGGCATCCACAACTCGCTGACCCGGATCCTGGTCAAGCCCAGCCACCTCATCGGTGGCTACGCGCAGCTGTCCTTCGCGTTCAACTACCTCGGGCCCACGGGGAACCAGCGCGACGAGGTGACGGTCATCCGCCGCCGCAACCAGAACGTGGAGTACTGATCATGAAGGTCATGGCCCAGATGGCGATGGTGATGAACCTCGACAAGTGCATCGGCTGCCACACCTGCTCGGTCACCTGCAAGCAGGCCTGGACGAACCGGACCGGCACCGAGTACGTCTGGTTCAACAACGTCGAGACCCGGCCCGGGGCAGGGCTACCCGCGGCGCTACGAGGACCAGGAGGAGTGGAAGGGCGGCTGGGAGCTCAACCACCGCGGCCGCCTCAAGCTCAAGGCCGGTGGGCGACTGCGGAAGCTCGCGACGATCTTCTCCAACCCCAAGATGCCCTCGATCGGCGACTACTACGAGCCCTGGACCTACGACTACGCCACCCTCACCGATGCCCCGGCACAGGAGCACACCCCGGTGGCGCGGCCCAAGTCGCTGCTGACCGGCAAGGACATGAAGATCGAGTGGTCATCGAACTGGGACGACGACCTCGGCGGCTCCGCGGCCACCGAGAAGCACGACCCGATGCTCGCGAAGATCGCCGACAAGGTGAAGTTCGAGTTCGAGCAGACCTTCATGTTCTACCTGCCGCGGATCTGTGAGCACTGCCTGAACCCCTCCTGCGCGGCGTCGTGTCCCAGCGGAGCGATCTACAAGCGCGCCGAGGACGGCATCGTGCTGGTCGACCAGGACCGCTGCCGCGGCTGGCGGATGTGCGTGTCGGGGTGCCCGTACAAGAAGGTCTACTTCAACCACCGCACCGGCAAGGCGGAGAAGTGCACGTTCTGCTTCCCGCGTATCGAGGTCGGCCTGCCGACCGTCTGCGCGGAGACGTGCGTCGGGCGGCTGCGGTACATCGGCCTGGTCCTCTACGACGCCGACCGGGTGCTGGAGGCCGCCTCGGTGGAGGACGACCACGCGCTCTACGAGGCTCAGCGTTCGATCCTGCTCGACCCGCACGACCCGGAGGTGGTCCGGGCCGCCGAGCGTGAGGGCATCCCGCGGGACTGGATCGACGCCGCCCAGCGCTCGCCGATCCACGCCCTCATCAACACGTACAAGGTTGCGCTGCCACTGCACCCGGAGTACCGCACGATGCCGATGGTCTGGTACATCCCGCCGCTGTCGCCGGTGATCGACGTGGTTCGCGAGACCGGTGAGGACGCGGAGGACGACGGCAACCTCTTCGCGGCCATCGACGCGCTGCGGATCCCGGTCGAGTACCTGGCCGAGCTCTTCACAGCCGGTGACGTGGCACCGGTCGACCAGGTGCTGAAGAAGCTCGCCGCGATGCGGTCCTACATGCGCGACATCAACCTGGGCCGCGACCCGAACCCGGCCATCCCGGCGGCGGTCGGCATGACCGAGGAGGAGCTGTACGACATGTATCGGCTCCTCGCGATCGCGAAGTACGACGAGCGCTACGTCATCCCGCCCGCACACGCCGAGCAGGCGCACTCCCTGGAGGAGCTGGGCACCGAGTGCGCGGTCTCGGAGTACGGCGGCGGCAATCCGGAGATCTTCGGCGAGGGTTCGGGCGGGCTGACGCCGATCGCGGTCGAGAACTTCCGCATGCTGCAGGACCGGCAGACCTCCGACACCATCGCCTCACCCGCCGACAAGGCCTCCCGGGTCAACCTGCTGAACTGGGACGGCAAGGGCGTCCCCGGCGGCCTGTTCCCACCGCGCACCGATGGACCGGGGCCGGTCGAGAACGGCACCTCGCCCGACGACCGCGACGACGGGGCGACCGGCCCAGGTGGCACCGGTGGTCGGCCCGGAGGGGCGGACCCGCGATGAGGCTCACGAGGGCGGGCCTCACGGGCAGCCACTCCCGACAGCCGCGGCTGACCCCTGAACAGCTCACTGCCGCCTGGCAGTCGGCGTCTCTGCTGCTCGACTACCCGGACGCCGATCTGCCGAGTCAGCTGGACCTGGTGCAGCAGGTCGCGGCCGGTCTGCCGGGCGCGGTGGCGACACCCCTGAGGCACTGCGCAGAGCGCCTGGCCGAGGTGCCGCTGCTCGAGCTCCGGGAGGACTACGTCGACACCTTCGACAGCAGACGCCGGCACACCCTCTTTCTCACCTACTTCGCCCACGGCGACACGCGCAAGCGTGGCCTCGCTCTGCTGCGGTTCAAGCAGACCTACCTGCGGGCCGGCGTGCAGCTCGACGAGTCGACCGCGGCCGGAGCCGAGCTGCCGGACCACCTCTGCGTCGTCCTGGAGTTCGCCGCCACCGTCGACCGCCAGGCGGGACGCCAGCTCATGCTGGACCACCGCGCCGGCCTGGAGCTGTTGCGGCTGTCCCTGATAGACGCCGGATCCCGGTGGGCCGGCGCCGTGGAGGCGGTCACCGCGACCCTGCCCGCCCTCGAGGGCAAGGACATGGACGCCGTGCGTCGTCTCGCCGCGGAGGGCCCGCCCGAGGAGGAGGTCGGCCTCACGCCGTACGCCACCCCGATGTTCGACCCAGGACCGGCGCTGCCCGGCCCGTCAGCCCCGGTCGGCGCTGCCGATGCCGTCGTTCCCAGGTGGCCGCTGAGCATGGACACCTTCCTCTGGGTGATCGTCCCCTACCTGTGCCTGGCCACCTTCGTGGTCGGCCACCTCTGGCGCTATCGCTACGACAAGTTCGGCTGGACCACCCGCTCCTCCCAGCTGTACGAGGACCGGCTTCTCCGCCTCGGGTCCCCGCTGTTCCACTTCGGGATGCTCGGGGTCGCCGGCGGCCACATCATCGGGCTGCTCGTGCCGCAGTCCTGGACCGACGCCCTCGGCATCAGCCACGAGGCCTACCACGTGGTGGCGGTGGCGGGTGGGCTCGTCGCCGGCGTGATGGCCGTGGTCGGGATGGTGATCCTCATCTACCGTCGCCGCACGGTGGGTCCGGTCTTCTCGGCGACGACCGTGATGGACAAGGTGATGTACGCCTTCCTCGCGGTCGTGATCGTGCTGGGGATGTGGAACACGATCGCCGGCTCGATCCTGACCATCGGTGGCGAGTACAACTACCGTGAGGGCGTCTCGGTCTGGTACCGCTCGTTCCTGGCCTTCCAGCCCGATGCAGGCCTGATGGCCGGGGCGCCGCTCGGCTTCCAGCTGCACGCACTCGTCGCCTTCGGGCTGTTCGCCCTGTGGCCCTTCACCCGCCTCGTGCACGTGTTCAGCGCGCCGCTCGGCTACCTGACCCGTCCCTACATCGTCTACCGCAGCCGAGACGACCAGCTCGGCAGCCACCGACCCCGACGCGGATGGGACCGGGTCTCGTAGTGGACCACGCCTGCGAGACCACCGACGAGACCGAGTCGACCGTCGTCGAGGTCATGCTGCGGGACCCGAAGACGCTGCCCGTCCATGCATCGATCGCCGACGCACGTCCCGCGTTGGGGAACGACCACGTGCACATGCTGTTGCTGACCGAGGGCAGGACTCTCGTCGGCACCTTGACGCGCAACGACCTCCCGCCGACCGGGATCGCGGGCCCTGCAGTGCCGTGGCCGACGCTCGTCGGCCGGACGGTGCCACCGCACGCACCGGCGGCCGCGGTGCAGGACCTCATGGTCGATCGGGGAATCCGCCGAGGGGCCGGCGGTCTGCCTGGCCAGCCCCGGTGAGCGCCTCGGGCCGTCAGGCGCTCAGAGGCCCTGACTGCTCGTCGGCGTGGGCGATGTGCCGCAGCTGGCGCCAGATCAGCACGACGAACACCGCCGACCCGGCGAACGCGAACCAGAACGGCGCGGTCAGGCCGTAGTGCTGCGCCAGCACGCCGCCGATCCCCGAGCCCAGCACCAGGCCTCCGAAGACCCCCACGAGGTTCACGCTGCCCACGCGTCCCTGCAGGGCCTGCGGCACGGCGCGCTGCCGGACCGTGACGGAGGTCGTCCCCCACACGAACGCGTGGGCGCCGAAGACGAAGAAGACCGGCATCGCCACCCAGGGGCTGGACGTGAGCGCCAGCGCGAGGTGCGTCAGCGTCTCGATCACCAGGCCGATGCGCATGATGTTGCCCAGGCTCACGCGCCGCGTGATCCACCCGTAGACGGCTGTGCCCGCCAGCCCACCCACAGCGCTGACGGTGGTGACCAGGCCGAACCCGATCTCGCCCAGGCCCAGGCGCTCGGTGGCGTACAGGACGAGCACAGACCACGCGGCGCCGAACGTGACGTTGAAGATGAGGATCGTCAGGACCAGGGTGCGGACCGCCGCGTGGTGACGGACCCAGCGGAAGCCCTCCGCGATGTCCTGTCGCAGCCGCGTCGTGGCCGAGCGGTCCCGCCGGTGCGGCGGGAGGACGACCCGCGTCACCAGCACCGCCCCCAGGGCCACCACGAGGGCCTGTGCGCCGAACGCCCACGCGGCCCCGACCGTGAAGAGGGCGGCCCCCAGTGGCGGCCCGGCCAGCTGGTTGACCGTGATGAAGCCCGTCTGCAGGCGTGAGTTCGCCAGCGCGAGGTCGTCCCGCGCGACGAGCATCGGCAGCAGGGTCTGGGAGGCGTTGTCGGCGAACACCTCTGCCGTGCTCAGCACGAACAGGGCGGCCAGCACGACGGCGATGTTCACGTAGTCGGTGGCCACGGCCAGCGTCAGCACGACCAGCACGGCCGCGCGTGCGAGGTCGACGACGACCACGAGTCGCCTCCGGTCCAGCCGGTCCGTCAGCGCGCCGGCGAGGAGTCCGAAGAGCAGCGGGGGAAGCCACTGCACCGTGGCGGCGAGGGCCACCAGGAGCGCGTCCTTCGTCAGGGACGCGACGAGCAGCGGGCCGGCAGCGAGCGCGATCCCGTCCCCGAGGTTCGACGACCACGAGGAGGCCAGCAGCCACCGGAACCCCGCACCGAGGCGTGCCGGGACGACGGCTTCGGTCAGGCGGCTCACAAGGACGTCACTGTAGAGCGTCCCCCCAAGCTGCATTCTCCCGAGAATGACGCTCCGGAGTGCCCTTCCGACGCGCATTCTCCCGAGAATGACGGTGGAGGGGGTGTCGTGCAGGCGACCTAGCATGTGCGACATGACGGCAGGGCGACGGGATGGCTGACGCGGACGACGTCCGCCGCATCGCCCTGGCCCTGCCCGACGTGGCGGAGATCGCCAGTGAGGGGTTCGACTTCCGGGTGGGCGACAGGGGATTCGTGTGGTCCTACCCGGAGCGGACCCCGGGCGGGCCGCGGCGCATCCGGACCGACGTCGCGGTGCTCTTCGTCGGGGACGAGGCGGAGAAGCAGGCCCTGCTGCGGGGGGAGCCGGACCTGTTCTTCACCGCGCCGGGGTACGGGGACTCGTCGCTCGTGATGGTGCGGCTGGGGGAGGTGGACGTCGACCGGCTCGAGGAGCTGGTCACGGACGCCTGGCGCATGCGTCAGGAGGCGTGACGACGCGCCGGGGGCGTCAGCGGCGATCGAGCATGACGACCGGGATCACGCGCGCCGTCTTCTGCTCGTACTCGGCGAACCCCGGGTAGCGCTTCTTCTGCTCCTGCCAGATCGGCTCGCGCTCCTCGGCGTCGAGCACCCTGGCCCGTACCTCGTACGTCTCGATCCCGGTCGCGAGGGCGACCTCCGCGGTCACGTCAGGGTGGGCCTTGAGGTTGTGGAACCAGTCGGGGTTCCTGTCGTCTCCGGCACGCGACGCGAACACGGCGAAGCTGTCGTCCACGGCCATGTACATCATCGGGTTGACGCGTTCCTGCCCGGACTTGGCGCCGACGTTGTGCAGGAGCAGCAGGGGGGCGCCCTCGAAGGGCCCACCCACGCGGCCCTCGTTCGCGCGGAACTCCTCGATGACCTGTGCGTTCCAGTCAGCCATCACCTCAACCTACGCCCGGGTCCGGCACCCGACCAGCCCCGAGGCTGTCCGTGCCGGGCCGTAGGATCGGGGACCGTGAGCCGACGATGAGCAAGGTCGACGCCCTCAGGGCGATGCGCGAGGCCAAGTACGCCCGGACGCAGCAGAACGCGTCGAGGCGTCCGGCGGTGCCCCCCGCGCAGGAGAATGCGGCAGCGCCGGCGGAGAAGGCTGCACCTGCGCGTTCCGCGGGCCGGACCGCGAAGCCCCCTCAGGTCGAGGACCCGTCGACTCCACCCGAGGAGCGGTCGCAGGACGTGTGCGGACACCGCTCGATGAACGGCCGTACCTGCACCCGCGAGGCCGGTCACGAGCAGAAGAACCACCGCTACTCCTGATCGGCCCGTGAACGGCGCCGGTCGGGTGTCGGACGGCGCTGGCAGACTCGTGCCGTCGCCCCTCGGACAGGGGTGGCGTCATCGACGGGGAGGACGACGCAGGTGCTGCAGGTTCACCGCTCGGAGTCGGGGCTTGCCCTCGTCTCCGCACTGGCGGACCTGCTGGCGACGCCCCCTGACGACCCCTTCGCCCCGGACGTCGTGGCCGTCCCTGCGCAGGGCATCGAGCGCTGGCTGGCCCAGCGGTTGTCCCACCGGCTCGGCGCCGGGGCCGACGCCGCCGGCGTCTGCGCCAACGTGCGGTTCCCGCGGCCGTCCGCCCTGCTCGACGAGGCGGTGTCTGCCGTCAGCGCCGAGCACGCCGAGTCGGTGCTGGCGTGGGACCCGGCCCGCACGGTGTGGCCCGTCGTCGCACTGCTCGACGAGGTCGCCGACGGCTCCTGGGGTGCGGACGACCCGTCGTTCGACCTCCTGCGGCACCACCTCCGTCTCGGTGGCGTCGTCCCGACGGGTCGTCGCTACGCGCTCGCCCGGCGCGTGGCCGGTCTCCTGCACGGGTACGCGGCGGCGCGGCCCTCCCTCCTGGCCGACTGGCAGCGGGGGAACGCCAGCGGGGTGCCGGACGACCTGCTCTGGCAGCCGGCGCTGTGGCGCCGCCTGCGCGCCGACCTCGGGCCGAGCCCCGCCGAGCTCCTCGACGAGGCCTGCACCCTCCTGCGCGAGCGCCCGGAGGCCGTGCCTCTGCCGGAGCGCTTCAGCGTGTACGGCCCCAGCCGCCTCGACGCGGCCCGGCTCTCCGTCCTCGTCGCGCTGGCCGAGCACCGTGACGTCCACCTGTGGCTGAACCACGCGAGTCCGGCTCTCTGGCAGCGGGTCGCGGCCGCGCCGCTGCCCCAGGACCTGGTGCGGCGACCGGTCGAGAACGTGCCGGGCAACGCCCTGCTCGCGTCCCTCAGCCGTGACGTGCAGGAGCTGCAGCAGCGGCTCGCCGTCGTCGCCCCCGATGCCACGTCGGTGCACCACCCACCGGTGCGGGCACCACGCGCGAACCTCCTCGGTCGCCTGCAGGGCGACCTGCGCGACGACGGCGCGGGTGGCCGGCCGATGGTGCTCGCCCCCGACGACCGGTCCGTCCAGGTGCACGCCTGCCACGGTCGGGCGCGCCAGGTCGAGGTGCTGCGCGACGTCGTGCTCGGGCTGCTCGCCGACGACCCGACGCTGGAGCCGCGGGACGTGCTCGTGATGTGCCCTGACGTCGAGACCTTCGCGCCGCTCGTGACCGCGGCGTTCGGCACCGATCCCGCGGCCCGGCTGCGGGTGAGGCTCGCGGACCGATCGCCCCGGCAGGTCAACCCCGTGCTGGCCGTGGTCGGCGCGCTGCTCGACCTCGTCGCGGGGCGCGTCACCGCCAGCGAGGTGCTCGGTCTCGCCGGGTCGCCGCCCGTGCGCCGGCGGTTCCGGCTCGACGAGGAGGACCTCGAGCAGGTCCGGGCGTGGACCGTCGCCAGCGGCGCGCACTGGGGCCTCGACGGCACCCACCGTGGTGGCTGGAAGATGGGTGGCATCACCTCCGGCACGTGGCGCTCGGCGCTCGACCGGGTCCTCAGCGGGGTGGCGCTCGGCGGGTCGGACCTGCCTCTGGCCGGGGTGACGCCGCTCGACGGGATCGACTCAGGTGCAGTGGATCTCGCGGGTCGGTTCGCCGAGATGCTCGACCGGCTGCACGCGGCCGTCGACGTGCTCGGGCGCGAGCAGCCGCTGGGTGACTGGCTGTCCGCCGTCGAGCAGACGACGCTCTCGCTGGTCGACGTGCCGTTCGACGACGCCTGGCAGCTGGTGCAGCTTCGCAGCGAGCTCGGCGAGATCCGGGACGCCGCGACGTCGTCCACGTCACCGCTCTCCCTCGCGGACGTGCGCACCATGCTCGACGCCCAGCTGCAGGGGCGCCCGACGCGCAGCAGCTTCCGGTCCGGCGGCATCACGGTCTGCACGCTCGTGCCGATGCGGTCCGTCCCGCACCGGGTGGTGTGCCTGCTCGGGATGGACGACCAGAGCTTCCCTCGTCGCGCACGACCGGACGGTGACGACCTGCTCGCCCGTGAGCCGCACCTCGGCGAGCGCGACGCCCGGAGCGAGGACCGGCAGCTGTTCCTCGACGCGGTCACGGCGGCCACGGACCACCTGGTCGTGACGTACCAGGGCGGGCACCAGCGCACCGGCGCGGTCCTGCCGCCTGCGGTTCCGGTGGGCGAGCTGCTCGACGCCCTCGACCGGTGCGCGCGCACCGCGGCGGGGACCAGGGCGAGGGAGCAGGTGGTGGTGAGGCACCCGCTGCAGCCGTTCGACCCCCGCAACTTCACCGCCGGAGCGCTGGGCCGCCCGGCGCCGCTGTCGTTCGACCGCGGCGCACTGGCGGGAGCCTTCTCCAGCCGTGGGGAGCGGCGCCCCGGACCGGGCTTCCTCGCGGAGACCCTGGCGCCCCTGCCCGCCGAGGACGTCGTCGAGCTCTCCCGGTTGAAGAACTTCCTCGTCAACCCGGCCAAGGGGTTCCTGCAGCAGAGGCTCGAGATCGCGGACCCCTGGGAGGAGGAGCCGCCGCAGGACGGCCTGCCCGTCGAGCTCGACGGCCTCGGCGAGTGGGCGGTCGGTGAGCGGGTGCTGGGTGCCCGGCTGAAGGGGCTCGCAGCCTCGGCGGTGACGGCCGCCGAGCTCGGACGCGGCACGCTGCCGCCCGAGCCGCTCGGCCGCCGCGTGCTCGAGAAGGTGGGGCCCGCCGCCGACGCGCTCGTGCAGCGCGCCGCGCAGTGGCTGCACGACGCCGACGGCCCGGTGCCCGCCGAGGCGGTCGACGTCGACGTCAGGCTGCCGGGAGGACGCCAGGTCGTCGGCGCCGTCGCGAACCTGCACGGTCGGGCGCTCGTCCGCGTCTCCTACTCGCGGCTCTCGCCCAAGCAGCGGCTGGGGGCGTGGGTCGACCTCGTGGCGCTGGCCGTCGCGCGGCCGGACGCGTCCTGGGAGGCGGCCGTCGTCGGACGGGGCGAGCGGGGGTCCGCCCTCGCGGTCTGCCGCCTACAGTCCCCGAGCGCGGAGCGGGCCGCGGAGGTGCTGCTCGACCTGGTGCGGATCCGCGACCTCGGCCTGCAGGTGCCGTTGCCGTTGCCGCTCAAGACGTGCGAGGCGTACGTCGGGCAGCGGTGGAAGGGCAGGCCGCTGGCCGCCGCCCGCTCTCGCGCCGAGCAGCAGTGGGTCAGCCAGTACGACTGGGACAAGGAGGACCGCGCCCCCGAGCACCTGCGGGTGTGGGGGGACCAGGTTCCTCTGCAGCACCTCCTGGAGTGGAGGGCGCCCACGCGCGTGCCCGAGTACGCGCAGGAGGCCAGCGACTTCGGACGCCTGGCCTGCCGCGTCTGGTGGGAGCTGCTCGCCCACGAGGAGCTGCTGTGAGCGCCGACCTGCGTGACGGCTACGCGTCCATGGACCTGACCGCCGAGCTGCCGCGCGGCACGAGCGTGCTGGAGGCCAGCGCCGGTACCGGGAAGACCTTCACGATCGCCGGCCTCGTGACCCGGTACGTCGCCGAGGGGCACGCGCGGATCGACCAGGTGCTCGCCGTGACATTCGGCGTCGCCGCCACCAGCGAGCTGCGTACGCGGGTTCGGGAACGGCTCGTCCTCGTGCGTGACGCCCTCGCCGACCCGGCCGCGGCGCGGACCCACCCCGATCCCGTGGTGGCCCTCCTGGCACAGGGAGCTCCCGGCGAGGTCGCGATGCGCCGTGGACGGCTGACGACGGCGCTCGCGGACTTCGACGCGGCCACGGTCGCGACGGTGCACGAGTTCTGCCAGCAGGTGCTCGGCGGGTTCGGGCTCGCCGCGGACACGGACCCGCACGTGCGGCTCGTCGAGAGCCTCTCCGACGTGGTCGACGACGTGGTCGAGGACCTGTACCTGCGCCACGTCACGTCGAACGGCGCCGACCGGCACACGCTCACCGCCTCCGAGGCGACGGCCATCGCCCGGGTCGCCGTGCAGGACCGGCACGCCGTCCTCCTGCCGGACCCCGTTGCGGTGGAACGGGGTTCGAGCGCCGACGTGAGACGCCGCTACGCGCAGGCGGTGCGGGACGAGCTCGACCGCCGCACGCGCGCCGCACGGGTTCTCGGCTTCGACGACCTGCTCGTCCGCGTGCGTGACGCGCTGGCCGACCCGGTGTCGGGTCCGGTCGCCCGCCAGCGACTGCGGGACCGCTTCAGCGTCGTGCTGGTCGACGAGTTCCAGGACACCGACCCGGTGCAGTGGGACGTGCTGCGCCTCGCCTTCCACGGGCACCGCACGCTCGTGGTGATCGGCGACCCCAAGCAGGCGATCTACGCGTTCCGCGGCGCCGACGTGCGGGCCTACCTGCAGGCGGCCGACGCCGCGGACCACCGGGCGACGCTTGGCACGAACTGGCGCAGCGACCCGGCGCTCCTGCGCGGGCTGGGCAGCCTGTTCCGCGGGGCCGCGCTGGGCGACTCCCGCATCGTGGTCCGCCCGGTCGAGGCGGGTCATCCGCAGGCCCTCCTCGGCCCCGGGCCCGACACCACCCCGGTGCGGCTGCGCCAGCTCCGGCGCGACGGCCACGACCTCACGAGGTCCAGCCAGCTGAAGGCGCCGGGCGCCCGCCGGCTGGTGGCGAAGGACGTGGCCGCCTACGTCTCAACGCTCCTGGCCGAGGGCCACCGGGTCACGCCACGCGCACCCGGACCGGTTCGACGTCTGATGGCACGCGACGTCGCCGTGCTCGTCCGGACGCAGCGGCAGGCCGAGACCGTGAGGGACGCCCTGCTCGCCGCCGGCGTCCCGTGCGTCTTCACCGGCACGACGAGCGTCTTCCGCTCCGAGGCGGCGAGCGACTGGGTCGCCCTGCTCGAGGGCCTGGAGCAGCCGCACCGCAGCACGCCGGTCCGCCGGGCGGCGCTCACCTCACTGGTCGGCTGGACGACCAAGCAGGTGGACGACCGCGGCCCCGAGGGCTCGGACGACCTGGGTTCGACGCTCCGGGAGTGGGCCGACGTGCTGGCCGAGGACGGTGTCGCGGCGCTGTTCTCGCGGATCGACTCCGAGCAGCAGCTGGCCGGTCGCCTGCTGCGGACCGTGGGCGGCGAACGCGTGCTCACCGACCTGCGACACGTCGCCGAGACCCTGCACCAACAGGCCCTGCACGACCAGCTCACGCTGCCCGGGCTGCTCACCTGGCTGCGGGAGCAGGTCGCCGAGGCCACCACCGACCAGGACCAGGAGCGGTCACGCCGGCTCGACACCGATGCAGCCGCGGTGCAGGTGGCCACCGTCCACACGAGCAAGGGCCTGGAGTTCCCGGTCGTGCTCGTGCCGTACGGCTGGGACGCGGGCGGTGGCGGAGGCAAGGGTGAGAGGTTCCCGCGGGCGCACGACGAGAACGGTCAGCGCACCGTGCACGTCGGCGGCGACGGTTCCCCGGGGTACGCGGAGTCGCTCACGGCCGAGGGGGAGGACGACGCCGGCGAGGAGCTTCGCCTTCTCTACGTCGCCTGCACCCGGGCGATCTCGCGGCTGGTGCTGTGGTGGGCGCCCACGTGGAACACCGAGCGCTCGCCCCTGCACCGGCTCCTGTGGTGCGCCGACCCGTCGGCGCCGCTGCCGCTGAAGATCCCCGTTCCCGAGGACGACGCCGCCCACGCGAGGCTCCGTGAGCTCGCCGACGCGGGGGAGGGGCTGGTGGTCGAGGTCGTACGGGAGGACGTCGTCGACCCGACCGACGAGGACGGCGGTGAGCGGGGGGACGACGAGCCGCGGCTGCAGGTCTCGGTACTCGGCCGCCCACTCGACGAGGCCTGGTCCCGCACCTCCTACTCGGGTCTGACGCGGGCAGCGCACGAGGTCGTCGCCGCGGTCCAGTCCGAGCCGGACGTCCGCGTCACGGTCGACGAGGGTCCCGACCCGGGGACGGACGACGAGGCCCTCGAAGGAGTGCCGGTCGAGGCGCGTCCGCCGAGCGCGGACGACCCCGACGCGGCACTGCTGACGGTGCCCTCGCCGATGGCCGACCTGGCCGGCGGGGCCGCGTTCGGCACGCTCGTGCACGCCGTGCTGGAGAACGCCGACCTGGCGGGTGGTGACCCGCTCGACGCCTTGACCCGGGCCGCGGAGGCCGAGATGCGTTGGCGGGGAAGGGGACTGGAGCCCGCGGCCCTCGCCGGGACCCTATTGCCGGCGGTCACGACGTCGTGGGGGCCGATCTCCGGCGGCCGGTCCCTCGCCGACTTCCCGCGGGCCGACATGCTCGCCGAGCTGGACTTCGAGCTGCCGTTGGCAGGGGGCGACGAGCCGACCGGCCCGACACCACCGCGCCTCGGCGAGATCGCCCACCTCCTGCGCGACCACCTGGACCCGGCGGACCCCGTGCACGCGTACGCCGGCCTGCTGGCGGGGCCGCTCCTGGCGCAGCAGCCGCTGCGCGGCTACCTGACCGGGTCGGTGGACCTCGTCGTGCGTGTCGGCGCGCCGGGCGGGGCAGCCGCCAACCCGCAGGCTCCACCCCGGTACGTGGTCGTCGACCACAAGACGAACCGGCTGGCGGAGCCCGACGAGCCGTTGACGGCCTGGCACTACCGTCGCTCGGCGCTCGACGACGCGATGCTGCACGCGCACTACCCGCTCCAGGCGATGCTCTACTGCGTCGCCCTGCACCGCTTCCTGCGGTGGCGGCAGCCCGCGTACGACCCGGCACAGCACCTCGGCGGCGTCGCGTACCTCTTCCTGAGGGGGATGTGCGGTGACGCCGTACCCCAGCGCCCGGACGGCTTCGTACCAGGTGTCTGGACGTGGCAGCCACCGGCGTCCCTCGTCCTCGCCCTGTCCGACGCCCTGGCCGGAGGTGGGTCGTGACCGAGGCTGCCGCCTTGCTCCCCACCGACGAGCCCGACCTCTCGGCCCGGGTCGCACTGAGGGCCAAGGGCCTGCTGCGCACGTTCACCGAGGCGGGGGTCCTGCACGCCGCCGACGTCCACGTGGCGACGCGGCTCGGCGAGCTCTGCGGGGAGCGCGACGAGACCGTCGTGCTGGCGACGGCCCTCGCAGTACGGGGCGTCCGTCACGGTTCGGTCATGCTGCGCCTCGCGGACGTGCCCTCGACCGTCGTCGCGGACGACGCCGACCCCGAGCGCGCCCTCACCGGCGACCTGCCCTGGCCGGAGGTGGGTGCCTGGTTGGAGGCCGTCCGGTCGAGCCGGCTGACGCGGGTGGTGGGCTCCGCAGCGGGCGACGGCACCGACGGCCCCGGCGGCATCGACGGCACCCACGGTCCGCGACCGCTGCGGATGTGGGGCGACGACCTGTGGCTCGACCGGTACTGGCGGATGGAGGCGAAGGTCGCAGCGGACCTGCTGCGCCGGGCGGCGAACCCCCCGGACGTCGACGCGGAGCGGCTGGAGACCACGCTGACCCGCCTCTGGCCGGTGCCGGACGGGACCCGCGAGGCGGATGTCGACGCCGACCAGCGCGAGGCGGCCCGCCGCTGCCTCCTCTCCGGCGTGGCCGTGCTCGGCGGCGGACCCGGAACGGGAAAGACCACCACCGTCGCGCGCGTGCTCGCGGCCCTGAGGGAGCTGGCCGAGCCGGGCCCCCCACCGCGGATCGCGCTGGCGGCCCCGTCCGCCAAGGCGCGCAACCGGATCGAGGAGTCGGTCGGACTGGCGGCGCGCGACGAGAAGCTGACGGACGCGGACCGCGAGCTGCTCGCCACCGTCCCGGCGTCCACGCTGCACAAGCTGATCGGGGCCTACCCGTCTGGAACGCGGTCGAGGTACCACGCCGGCAACCCCCTGCCCTACGACGTGGTCGTGGTCGACGAGACGTCGATGGTCTCGCTGTCGATGTTCGCGCGCCTGCTCGACGCCCTCCGCCCGCACGCACGCCTCGTGCTCGTCGGTGACCCCGACCAGCTGGCGTCGGTCGAGGCGGGCGCCGTGCTGTCTGACCTCGACGCGATCGAGGGACGCGGCCCGGTGGGGGCCGGGGTCGCGCGGCTCGTGACGAACCGCCGCTCGGGTGACCAGCCCGGCCTGACCGCCCTCGCCGCGGCCGTGCGGGCGGGCCGTGCCGACGACGCCGTCGAGGTGCTGCGCAGCGGCACGGCGGGCGTGGTCTGGCACGAGGTCGCCGACGACGTGCCACTGCCCGTGTCGGTGCAGGACCGCGTGCGCGAACGGCTTCTCACGGTGACCCGCGTGACCGGGCCCGCGGCGCGGGCGGGGGACGCGGCCACCGCCGTCGCCGCGCTCGACCGCCACCGCCTCCTGTGCGCGCACCGGCGGGGTCCGCGAGGGGTCGCGCACTGGAACGCGCTGGTGCAGCGCTGGGTGGTCGACGACGATCCCGAGGCGCAGGTGCGTCGCGACGGCCGCTACGCCGGGCTGCCGCTGCTCGTCACGGAGAACGACTACGAGAACCAGCTGTGGAACGGCGACACGGGCGTCGTGGTGGCACGGCAGGACCGGTTGGAGGTCGTCATCGGGCGCGGCACGTCACTGACCGAGCCGATCCCGCTGGGCCGGCTCGCCGCCGCGTCACCGCTGCACGCGATGACCGTGTACAAGAGCCAGGGATCCGAGTTCGACACGGTGACACTGCTTCTGCCGACGGCCGACTCGCCGCTCGCTACCCGCGAGACGCTGTACACCGCGGTGACCCGTGCGCGTCGCGAGGTGGTCGTCGTCGGGTCCGAGGCCGCGGTGCGTGCCGGCGTAGGACGGCGGGCCCTGCGTGCCACCGGACTGAGCCGGCGGTTGGCTCCGTCCGCGACCGGCTGACGCCGGAGGGCGGCCGGTGGTCAGGCGGGCAGCAGCGGGGCGCGCAGAGGCAGGTCGGCGTCCGGCTGCACGACCTGGGCGGCGTGCCCGGTGACCGAGTCGACCACGATCGGTGCGAGCAGGTTGACCGTGCTCTGCGCCAGCGTCGGGCCGGGGTTGACCACGAGCAGCACCACCGCGTCCTCGGCCCGCTCGAGGCCGATCAGCGCGCAGGCCTCGTCGTCGAGCTCCAGGGTGTAGCCGGGGGCGCACAGCCAGGGCGTCGCGAGCACGAGCCGCACGTCCGGGTCGTCGAGGCTGCGGAGGCTGAACAGGCCCCCGACCTCGTCCAGCTGCACCAGCGCGTAGCGGGTCAGCCCGTCGAGGCCGGGCATCGGTGCGGCGAACCGCACCTCCGGCAGCTCGGTCTGCGCGCCGGCCTGGGCGTCGGTCTCACTCATCGTGGTCAGCATCCTAGGGAGTCCTTCCACGGGCTCATCGGAGGAAGTCCATCAGCGTCGGCTGGATGACCTTGGCGGTCGCCCCCAGGGACGCCTGGTAGGCGACCTGCTGGGTCTGCAGCTCGAGGATCGTCCTGGGCAGGTCGATGTCCTCGATCTGCGACAGCTGGGCGGTCATCGAGAGCGACGTGTCGCGCGCGATCTCCTGCAGCCGGTCGGTGCGCGCGTAGCGGGAGCCGATGTCGGCCACCGCGCCGGTCATCCGGCTCAGTGCCACGTCGAGCTCGACGAGATCCGCCTGCAGCTGGGTGTCGTCGCCGGTGAGGTGCTGCTCGATCCGGTCCAGCACGGCGAAGATGGAGGTGGTCGGGTCGGCCGGGGTCGTGCCCGCGGCCGCGGTGCCGCCGAAGACCGCGATGCCGCCGGTGTCGACACGGACCGTGGTGCTCGCGTCGAGGCGGCGGTCAACGGTGCCCGCGTCGCCGACGTACGCACCGGTCACCGGGTCGAACGCCTGCTGCCCCGCCGTCGTCCCGCCGAAGACGGGTCGGCCGAGGTAGGTGCTGTTGGCGAGACCCGCCATCTCCTGGCGCAGCCCGCGGATCTCGACCGCGAGCGCCTGCCGGGACTCCGGGGTGGTCGAGCCGGTGCTGAGGCCCTGCAGCGTGAGCGAACGCGCCCGGTTCATCAGCGCGAGGCCGGACGTCAGGGCGTTCTCGCTCGTGGTCAGCCACGCGCGGCCGTCGTCGGCGTTGCGCGAGTACTGCGCCTGGGCCCGCAGGTCCGAGCGGACCTGCAGCGCGCTGACGGTGCCGGCCGGGTCGTCCGACGGCTTGGTGATGGACTTGCCGCTGGTGAGCTGCTGGTTCAGCTGCTGCACGCGGCCCAGGTTGGCCTGGAGGTTGTGCAGGGCGCTGTCGGCCATCATGCGGTGCGTCACGCGGGTCATCTGCCCACCACCCCGGTCCGGTTGATCAGGTGGTCGAGGGCCTGGTCGACCGCCGTGAGGACGCGGGACGCGCCCTCGTAGGCACGCTGGAACATCAGGAGGTTGGTCATCTCCTCGTCGAGGTCGACACCCGTCGTCGCGAGGAGCTGGGCCGACGCGT
This sequence comes from uncultured Actinomycetota bacterium, assembly GCA_963845675.1. Lineage (GTDB taxonomy): Bacteria > Actinomycetota > Actinomycetes > Actinomycetales > CAWJMD01 > CAWJMD01. The sequence goes on from CAWJSX010000003.1 coordinate 241,027, forward strand.
TGGAGACGACCCCGCCGACGACGCGCGCCCGCGAGGCGGTCGCACCCGACTCGACGCCGGTGGCGACCACGAAGGCCTGCCAGATCTGGTCGGCGCCCCCGGACAGGGCCCGGGTGGCGGCGATGCGGTCGGCGAGGGAGCCGTCCATCGCGCCGCCCGTGCCCTCGGCGGCGGCGATCTTCATCGGGTCGCTGACCAGTGCCGGGTTCACGGCGATCTGCGCAGCGCCCGAGCCGGTCCCGACCATGACGAAGAAGTCGAGCCCGGTGTCGCCACCGGGGGAGTGGCCAGAGGCGTGGAGGCTGTTCACCTGCTGGGCCAGCGCGTTGGCGACGGCGTCGTAGCCGGCTGCCACGCCCGGGAGCGTGGTCTGCAGCGACTCGACGACGCTGGCGAGCGACCCGCCGGTGAGCTGCACGGGGCTGCCGTCGGCCCAGGTGAAGCGAGCGGGGGTCGTGGCCGACACGTCCTGGAGCCGCAGCGGGGCGTCGAGCGTGATGAGGTTGGCCCGGTCGCCGTCGACCAGCGGCACGCCGCCGATCAGGACGCGCATGGAGCCGTCGGCCTGCAGCTGTCCGCTCGCGCCGGTCAGCTCGGACAGGCGCAGCACGAGCTGGTCGCGCTGGTCGGTGAGCTCGTTGGCGTGGCCGTCGACGGCCGAGGTGGCGCGGATGTGCTTGTTCAGCTCGGCGACCGACGTGGCGACCGAGTTGATCTCCGTCTGCAGCGCGGAGGCCTGGTCACGGGTCTGGGACCACTGCGTCGCGACACCCGCGTGTCCCGCCCGCAGGGCGCCGGCCACGGTGCTGGCCTGCTGCGCCAGGGCGCTGCGGGCAGCGGGCTCACCCGGTGAGTTCGACAGGTCGCTCCAGCTCTGCCACATCGCGGAGAGCTGCGCCGACAGGCCGTAGTCGCCCGGCTCGGCGAAGCGGGACTCGATCTGGGACAGCGCGTCCGCCCGGGTCGAGAGGTAGCCGCTGTCGCCGGTCGCGGCACGCAGCCGCGACGACGCGAGCTCGTCGCCGAGGCGGGAGACCGACGTGACGTGGACGCCGTGACCGGCGCGGAGCGAGGAGGTGCCCTGGAGGCTGTACAAGGACGGCGGGCCGAGGGCCTCGAGCGTCGCGCGCTGCCGCGTGTAGCCCACGGTGCTGGCGTTCGCGACGTTCTGGCCGGTCACGTCCATCGCCCGCCGCTGCGCCTGCAGCGAGCTCAGGGCGACGGACAGCCCGCCGAAGCTGCTCACAGCGCCTCGTCGACCAGGTGGGCGACCGAGCCGGCGCCCGCGGTGGCGGCCGACGTGCGGCCCCGCGGGTCGTAGGTCTGCAGGGTGGTGCCGAGGCTGAGCAAGGTCTCGTGGGCGGCCCGCTGGCCCGCCGACAGGACGTCGCGGTTGGTCTCGGCCGTGGCCGCGATCTCCCGCGTCAGGGTGAGGAAGGCGTCGCGGTGGAGCGCGAGCATCTCGCCCCACGGGGTGGGCGCGGTCTGGCCGAGCAGGCGCAGGCTGGGGCCGGGGGGCAGGCCGAGGTCGACGGCGACGGCCTCGACCTGCATGGCCCGCTCGAGCTCGGCCTCGCGGATCTGCTCGAGGACGACCTCGACCTCGCAGGTCGCGTGGGGCAGCCAGCGGGTGCGACCGGCGGACAGCAGCAGCTGCTCCTCCTCGAGCTTGAAGAGCAGGTGCTCGAGCAGCTCGCGTTCGCGCCACAGGACGGCGGACAGCTGGGCGAGTCCCATCGGTCCTCCTCTCGGGTGCACGCAGGGTCACCGGAGCGGGACCTGCACACTCCTCATCGGCAGCCGGGAGGGCCACCTGAGGGAATCTGCGACGAGTTCGGAGATGGACCTCAAGGAGACCTGTCCCGACGACGACGCATGGATCGTGAGCAACCGACCTGACGACCGTGTCGTCGACGAGCGTGTGCGGGAGAACCTGCCGCTGGTGGGCTACGTCGTGCACGAGGTGGCCGGACGGCTGCCGGGTCACGTGGCTCGCGAGGACCTCGTCTCCGCCGGCATGGCCGGCCTCGCGCAGGCCGCCCTCTCCTTCGACCCGTCGAACGGCGTGCCGTTCACCCGGCACGCGTCCACGCGCATCAAGGGCGCGATCCTCGACGAGCTCCGCTCGATGGACTGGGCGAGCCGCGGTGCCCGCTCCCGCGGACGCGAGCTCGCGCAGGCGCAGGAGAAGGTGACCGCCCGCCTCGGCCGCACGCCCACCACCGCTGACCTCGCCGACGAGCTGCGGCTGGAGGTCTCCGAGCTGGACCGTCGCCGCGCCGAGTCGGAGCGTTCACTGCTCAGCCTCGACGCGTTCGACGGCTCCGTCGCCGACTCCCTGCCCGACTCAGCGCCCGACCCCCAGGAGCGGCTCCTGGCCAAGGAGCGCGTCGGCTACCTGCACGCCGCCCTGGCCTCCCTGCCGGAGCGCCTGCGCCTGGTCGCCGTCGGCGTGTACCTCGAGCAGCGGCCGATGGCCGAGATCGCCGCCGAGCTGGGCGTCACCGAGTCGCGTGTCAGCCAGCTGCGCTCCGAGGCCCTCGTCATGCTCCGCGACGCCGTGAACAGCCAGCTCGACCCGGAGCGGGTCCCGGCGCAGCCGAACCCCGACGGGATCGTCGCCCGGCGCCGCGAGGCCCTGTACGCGCAGGTCGCCGCCCACGCGGCCGCCGCGGGTCTCGGTCCCAGGACGCCGGTCGCGCACCCCTACGCCGCACAGCACTCCGCGCACCAGCCGGCGTCCCCGATGTCCCCGACGACAGCCGGCATCCCGTCCCAGGGACGCCTGACCAGCTTCTCCCGCACCGCCTGACCATTCACCCGATCGGACCCTCGGAAAACCTCAGGTGCCCTGGACAACGGCCGATGAGGAGGGTGCAGCCCACGGATGGGCCGCGTAACAACTCTCACGGAGGAACACACCATGTCCATGCGGATCAACACCAACATCGCGGCGATGAACTCGTACCGCAACCTCGCCGTCACCGAGGGCCAGCTGTCCAAGAGCCTCGAGAAGCTCTCCAGCGGCTTCCGGATCAACCGTGCGGCCGACGACGCCGCCGGCCTCGCGATCTCCGAGGGCCTGCGCTCGCAGGTCGGCGGGCTCAAGGTCGCCGTGCGTAACGCCCAGGACGGCATCAGCGTCGTCCAGACGGCTGAGGGCGCGCTGACCGAGACCACGTCCATCCTCCAGCGGATGCGTGACCTGTCGGTGCAGGCGGCCAACGACGGCGGCCTGTCGGCCGACGCGAAGACGAACCTGCAGGCCGAGGTCCGTCAGCTGAAGGACGAGCTGAGCCGCATCGCGGACACCACGAAGTTCAACGGCAAGAAGCTGCTGGACGGCAACTACTCCGGCACCTTCCAGATCGGCGCCAACGCCGGTGACACCATCTCCGTCGGTGTCGCCACCGCGACGTCCACGGTGGGCCTCGGTGTGGCAGGTGTCGACGTGACCGTCACTTCCGGCCTGGCCGGCAGCACCACCACCGCGGCTGCTGCCAGCACCGCCAGCGTGGCGACGGTCGACTCGGCTACCGACTACAGCGACGCCGCCAACTGGCCGGCCCAGCTCAACGGGTCGATCACCCAGTCCGGCAAGAGCCTCGACCTCGCGAGCGTCCAGTACGCGTCCGGTGACAACGCAGCCGCCCGCGTGGCCAAGCTGCAGACGGCACTGGACAACGCCTTCGGATCCGGCACCGTCACCGCGGCGTCGTCGGCCACGGGCCTGACGTTCACGGGCCAGGCGCCGGGTGCGTCGCCGACCAACCAGGAGCTGGCCGACGCGGACGTCAACTTCGTCCAGGCCAGTGGCGCGTCCGCCTCGATCTCCCTGATCGACGCGGCCATCAAGACCGTCTCGACGGTCCGTGCCGACCTCGGTGCGCTGCAGAACCGGTTCGACCACACGATCAACAACCTCAACGTCGCGGTGGAGAACCTGTCCGCGTCGGAGAGCCGGATCCGTGACACCGACATGGCGTCGGAGATGGTCAACTTCACGAAGAACCAGATCCTCCAGCAGGCCGGTACGGCGATGCTGGCCCAGGCGAACCAGTCCTCGCAGGGCGTCCTGCAGCTGCTCCGCTGATCTCGCGCCACGAGCCGGTCCCCACCCCAGGGGGCCGGCTCGTGGCACGAACCCGCACCACCCCAGACCTTTCGTTGGACCCCGTAGGACCCCGTAGGACCCCGTAGGACCCCGTAGGACCCGTAGGACCCGTAGGACCCGTAGGAGCCCGAGCTCCCGACCCCCGCTGGAGGTGACCGAGATGCCATCGATCGGTGGCCTCATCAGCGGCCTCGACACCTCGACGATCATCAGCCAGCTGATGCAGATCGAGGCCCAGCCGCAGACACAGCTCAAGGGTCGGGTCACGACGGCCAACGCCCAGGTCGGCGCGTACCAGTCCATCAACACCCGGCTCGCCTCCGCGCTCGCGGCGGCGCAGAAGCTGGCGAAGGACGAGACCTGGAACGCCACCCGGGCCACGGCCTCGGTCCCCTCGGTGACGGCGTCGTCCACCCCCGGCGCCGTCACCGGGGCGATCACCTTCGACGTCACCTCATTGGCGTCCGCGCACTTCACCGCCTCATCGGTCGTCGGCGTCACGGACAGCGTGGTCGCCGGCGGCGCCACCTCCCTGACCATCAGCCAGAACGGCGTGGACACGGTCGTCGCCCTGGACGGCGAGGACGTCGTGTCGGTGGCGAAGGCGATCAACGCCGCCGGAACCGGTGTCCGTGCCACGGCCCTGCAGGTGGCCGACGGCCAGTACCGGCTCCAGCTGACCTCCAAGACCACCGGATCGGCCGGCGCCTTCACGGTGACGGGCCTGCAGGCCTATGACGAGATCACCCGGGCCGGCACGGACGCGGAGATCTCGCTGGGCGGCGGACTCACGGTGAAGTCGGCCGACGGCCGCTTCGCGGACGTTCTGCCCGGCACCACCTTCTCGGTCAGCAAGCTCGAGACCGGCGCGACCGTGAGCGTGGCCGGCGACGCAGGCAGCACCACCGCAGCGGTGAAGGCCCTCGTCGACAGCCTCAACACCTCGTTGCAGGAGATCACGAGCCGGACCCGCACCAAGAGCGCCACCGACAAGTCCAGCGTGGCCGGCCCCCTGGTCGGGGACGCCCTCGTCCGAGGCATCAAGCAGAGCCTGCTCAGTGCCGTCAACGCGGGCGGCACGAGCCCCGCCGCGGCGGGCATCGAGACGAGTCGCACGGGCGAGTACACGTTCGACGCGGCGAAGTTCGAGGCGCTCCTGGCGTCCGACCCCGCCAAGGCCCGCGGCCTGGTGGCCGCGGTCGCCGCGCAGGTCGACCTCGTCACGAAGTCGGCGTCCGACCCCACCACCGGCACCGTCACGTCGATGGTCACTCGCCGCCAGGACAGCGTGAAGGACCTCACGACGCGCGTGGACGCCTGGGACTCGCGCCTCGCGTCGCGTCGCAGCAGCCTCGAGCGCCAGTACGCGACCCTCGAGACGGCGCTCGGCAAGCTGCAGTCCCAGTCCAGCTGGCTCGCAGGTCAGCTCAGCACGCTCCCGAAGTGGGAGTGACCCCGGCCACCCGTTCGCCACCCGACCCACACCACCTGACCCGCACCACCTGACCCGCACCACCTGACCCGCAGACCGCTCCACCCGACGCTCGACCGAAGGAGACACCGTGTACGGCAACGCCTCAGCGCGCGCCCGCTTCGTCGGCGACTCCGTCGCCACCGCGTCCCCCGCCACCCTGCTGACCATGCTGTACGACCGGCTCGTGCTCGACCTCGAGCGCGCCGAGCAGGCGCAGGTCTCGGGCGACCGCGCAACGGCCAACGTGCAGCTGCAGCACGCGCAGGACATCGTCGCCGAGCTGCTGTCGTCGCTCGACACGACGGTCTGGGACGGCGCCGCCGGCCTGGCCTCGGTCTACCGGTTCCTCCTGGTCGAGATGGTCGGTGCCAACGTGAGCAGCGACGCCGCCCGCACCCGCTCCTGCCGCACGCTCGTCGAACCCCTGCGCGACGCGTGGCGCGAGGCGGCCCAGACGGCAGCACGCGCGACGTCGTCGGTCCCGTTCACCGCCCAGACAGCCTGAGACCATGATGACCTCGACGCCCGCGACCACCGTCCCGGGAACCTGGGACGACGCCTGGTCGCGGGCCCTCGACGCGATGGAGCTCGACGTCGACTCCACGGAGTCCCTGCTCGTCGCCCTGCACGCCGGCCAGGACCTGCCGTCCGCCGACGAGGTGCTGACCGCCCGGTGGGAGCCGCCGGGCGGCCTCGGCCCCGTGCCGCGACCGCTGATCGAGCGGGCCACCGCGCTGGTTCGTCGCCAGCAGGAGCTGTCGCTGCGCCTCGTCGAGGCGACCCACGTCAACCGGCGCCATGCCCGCGCCGCCGTCGCGCTCCGGGAGAAGGCTCCCGCCGTACCCGTGTACCTGGATGTGGCCCTGTGAACACGCCTGACTCCGTGCTCAGGTCCCAGGTCCCGGCTGTCGATACACGAGAGGTGATCGCATCATGAGCGTCTTCCAGGCCCCCGCGCGCAAGGTTGCGCCGTCGGGCCTCTCGCGCATCGGCCGCCAGGGCATCTACGACCGCAACGGATCGCTCGTCGCGAACGAGCTGCTGTTCCGCGGTATCGACCACTCGCGGTCGGCGCTGCCCGAGAGCTGGGACGCCGTCCGTGACGACCCGAGCGCGGTCGCCGACATCGCTGCTGCCGGTGACGCGGCGACCTCCCAGGTCATCTCCGCGACCTTCGGCGACTTCGGCCTGGCCGAGCTCAGCGGGGGAAGGCCGCTCTTCCTCAACGTGACACGGTCCTTCCTGATCGGGGACCTGCCCCTCCCGTTCGGACAGGACGGCGTCGTCCTCGAGGTGCTCGAGAACATCACCGTCGACGACGAGCTGATGGGCGGGCTGCGGACGCTGCGCGAGCGTGGCTTCCAGATCGCCGTGGACGACTACGTCGGCGACGAGGAGCGGGCCCGTCTGCTCGAGATCGCCGACGTGGTCAAGATCGACGTGCCTCTCGTCGGCGCCCGGCTCGACGACGTGGTGGCCAAGTGCCGGGGGCTGGCCCCCGAGGCCAAGCTCGTGGCCGAGCGCGTCGAGACCCTCGACTCCCTGCACCGGACGTCCGACGCCGGCTTCGAGCTGTTCCAGGGCTACTTCTTCCAGCGCCCGGCCCTGCTCGAGACCTCCCGGCTGTCGCCGTCCCAGATGGTGTGCCTGCGTCTGCTGCGCGCGCTGAACGACCCGGACTCCACGACCGAGGACCTCGAGAACATCGTCGCCGCGGACCCCGGCCTGAGCCTGCGGGTGCTCCGCACCGCGAACTCGGCGAGCAGCGGCTCGAAGCGCCACATCGCGACGCTGCGCCAGGCCGTGGTCATGCTCGGTCCGCCGGCGCTGCGGGCCTGGGTCCTCCTCACGCTGATGGGTGGTCTCGCCGCAGGACGACGTGACGACCTCGTCCTGATCCTGGCGCGCGCCACCTGCTGCGAGGCGGTGGCCCGCCTGACGGGCGCCGACGCAGGGGCCGCCTACACCGCCGGCCTGCTGTCGGGCGTCGCGCAGGTGCTGCGTACCGACGTCGGGCAGGTTGCCCACGGTGCGGGCATGGGTGCGGACGTCATCTCGTCCCTCGTCGACGGCACGGGACCCGTGGGTGCCGTCGTCAGGACCGTCGAGGCCCACGAGCTCGACCAGCCCGATGCCGCCGAGCGTTGCGGCATCACGCCTTTCGACCTCTCGAGGACCTACCTCGAGGCCTGGTCGAGCGCGCTGCAGACCGTCAGCACGACCGTCGACTGACCTCTCGGCGACACCCGATCCACCGTGGACGGCACCCCCGATCGGGGGTGCCGCTCACGTTCGGTGAGGGTGGCAGACCCGAACGGCCGCCGCATCGTCCCGCGCACGGGTGTCAACGGCCCGGGTCGGCGCAGATCGCGTCGTTCAGCGCTCAAGGTGGCACCGCGGACGCCGATGCATCAACCAGAGCACGGATAGCTCACCCCTTCGGCCACGGACCGGCCTGCGTACTCCATCCTCGAGATCGGGGCCGGCCGTGTTCAACGACGTCACCAACGTCGCGCTGCACTCAGCGATGACGGGACTGGCAGCTCGCCAGCGCACCATCGCCGACAATGTCGCGAACATCCAGACCCCTGGCTTCCTGGCAGGCCGGGTGCAGTTCGAGGACGCTCTCGCACAAGCGGTCTCGTCCGGCAGCGGGGTCGCCAAGGCCACCACCGCGCGCTCCCTCGAGCCGACGCGTGAGGACGGCAACAACGTCAACCTCGACCACGAGGTGCTCGCCAACGTCGACACGGGGCTGCGCTACCAGCTGGTGCTGAAGGCGATGGACGACCGGTTCTCGCTCCTGCGGTCCTCCCTGCGGACTCAGTCGTGAGCCTCTTCAACGCCATCGGCGTGGCCGGCACCGGCGTGACCGTCTACCGCAAGTGGCTCGACGCCGTCAGCGACAACATCGCCAACGTCAGCACGGTGCGGTCGACCGACGAGAGCGCCTTCCAGGCCCGCTACGTGATCGCCCAGGCCGTGGACTACGGCTCGGGCACGGGCGGCGTGCAGGTCGGCGGGATCCAGCTGGGCAACGCCGAGGGCCGCATGGTCTACGAGCCCGACCACCCGCTCGCCGACGAGGGCGGTTACGTGCGCTACCCCGACATCGACCTGGGCAGCCAGATGACGCAGCTGATCATGGCGCAGCGCGGCTACCAGGCGAACCTTGCCGTGGTCGACCGTGCGCGTGAGTCCTACCAGGCCGCGCTCCAGCTGGGTCGTGGCGCATGAGCCCGGTCAGCGGCGTCTCGCCGGTGAGTGGCGTGGGCGCACTGAGTGGCGTGATGGCTGCCGCGCGGGCATCCGCCACGGCGCCGGCGGACGCCGGAACCGGTGCGGCGCAGGCCGGGTCGTTCGCCGCCGCGCTCACGCAGAACCTCGAGAACGTGCAGGCGCTGCAGGGGAACGCCGACACCCTGGCGGTCAAGGCCGCCACCGGTGAGCTCACCGACGTGCACGACTACATGATCGCCGCGACCCAGGCCCGTGTGGCCACGGAGCTGACGGTGGCCGTCCGCAACAAGGCCGTCGAGGCCTTCTCCGAGATCATGAGGATGCAGGCCTGATGCAACAGCGACTCATGGGGTCCGTCCGTCGCGCCGGTGACACCTTCGGCTCCTTCAGCACCCCTCAGAAGCTCATCGCGGCGATCGGCGTGGCCGTGCTCGCGCTCGGCGGGTACGCCTTCCTGAGCTGGACGAGCACCCCGACCCTGGCTCCGCTGTTCACCAACCTGGCCTCGAGCGACGCCAGCGCCATCGTCGACCAGCTCGACTCGGAGGGCGTCGCCTACGAGATCACCGACGGCGGACAGAGCATCATGGTGCCGCGCGAGGAGGTCTACCGGCTCCGCCTGGCGATGTCGTCGGCGGGCCTGCCCGCGAGCTCGGAGACCGGCTACGCGCTGCTCGATGAGCAGGGCGTCACCGCGTCGCAGTTCCAGCAGCAGGTCACCTGGCAGCGCGCCCTCGAGGGCGAGCTGTCCAACACCATCCGCTCGATCAAGGGCGTCGACGCCGCGGTGGTGCACCTCGCCATCCCGGCGAAGGACGTGTTCCTCGACGAGACCCAGAGCCCCACGGCGTCCGTGCTCGTCGAGACCGGTCCTGGCCAGGGCCTGCCCAGCGGCCAGGTGCAGTCGATCGTCCACCTGGTGGCCTCCAGCGTCGAGGGCCTGGCGCCCGAGGACGTCACCGTCGTGGACGGCGAGGGCAACCTGCTGTCGGCCGCTGGGGCCGGTGGCGGTGCCGCCGGCGGCCTGCGTGACCAGCAGACCACGGACTACGAGGCCCGTGTCGCCGGCTCGCTGCAGGCGGTCCTCGACCGCGTGGTCGGGCAGGGCAACGCCGTCGCGACGGTGAACGCCGACCTCGACTTCGACGCCACGGAGCGCACCACCGAGTCGTTCAACGCGGAGGAGGGCGTCCCGCCGCTGTCGTCGAGCACCACCACCGAGGAGTACACGGGTGGGGGAGCCGCGGCCGGGGGAGTCCTCGGGCCGGACAACATCCAGGTTCCCGCCGGTACCGCGGGAGCGGACTCGAGCTACACGAAGTCGTCGACCACGGCCAACAACGCCGTCGGCAAGGTCACCGAGCACACGACGGAGTCGCCGGGGTCGCTTCGTCGCCAGTCGATCGCCGTCGTCGTCGACTCCAAGGCCCTCGGTGCGGTCAACATCACCGACCTGCGTGACGCGGTCACCGCCGCCGCCGGGATCGACGTGACCCGCGGCGACACCCTCTCGGTGAACCAGATGCCGTTCGACACCAGCAGCGCCGAGGCCGCGACCGCGGCCCTCGAGCAGGCCAAGGAGGGCGCGGCCGCCGAGCGTACGAGCGACCTGATCCGCACCGGCTCCATCGCCCTGGCCGTGCTGATCCTCGCGATCGTCGCCTTCATCGTCTCCCGCAAGAAGGGCAAGCGCGGCGCTCAGGCCTACGACCTCGGCGAGATGCAGGTCGTCGACCCGGCCGCGACCCGCGAGCTGGCCTGGCTCGACAAGGCCGAGCCGGCGGCGCTGGGCGCCGTCGTGCCGACACAGCGCGGCGCTGACGTGGCCGCCCGTCGCTCCGAGCTGAGCGACATGGTCGAGCGCCAGCCCGACGAGGTGGCCGAGCTGCTGCGCGGCTGGCTGGCGGACCGACGCTCATGATGAGCACCGGTGAGATGACGGGCAGTCAGAAGGCCGCTGCCCTGCTGGTCCAGCTGGGGCGCGAGACCGCCAGCCGCGTCCTCGCGGTGATGACGGACGCCGAGGTCGAGCTGCTGGCCTCCGAGATCGTCAAGCTCACGATGCTCGACGCGCCCGTCGCCGAGGAGGTCATGGCCGAGTTCTACGGGCTGATGTCGGCCGGTGCGAGCGGCGGCCCGGTGGGCGGCGTCAGCGTCGCCCGTGACCTGCTCGAGAACTCGATCGGCCGGGTGAAGGCCGAGACCGTCCTCGAGCGCGTGTCGACCTCGCCCGGGCGGACCCTCTTCGGCTTCCTGCGTGAGGCCGACCCGCGTCAGCTCCAGAACTTCCTGGGCCAGGAGCACCCGCAGACGATCGCGCTCGTCCTGGCCTACCTGAGGCCGGAGCAGGCGTCGACCGTCCTCTCCGGGCTCGACCCGTCGCTGCAGGCGGACGTCGCGCACCGGATCGCCGTCATGGACCGGACGTCCCCGGACATGGTCAAGGTCGTCGCGGACGTGCTGCACCGGCGGACGTCGTCGGTGCTGGCTCCGGTCGAGGTGCTGGCCGTCGGTGGCCTGCAGCCGCTCGTCGAGATCATCAACCGCGCCGACCCCGGGACGGAGAAGCTCATCCTCGAGGGCATCGACGCTCTCGACACGGTCCTGGCCGAGCAGATCCGCAGCAAGATGTTCATCTTCGACGACATCGTGGGGCTGGAGGACCGGGCGGTGCAGCTCGTGCTGCGCCAGGTCGAGGCGGGTGCGCTGGCGACCGCCCTCAAGGGCGTGTCGGCCGAGGTCTCGGAGAAGGTGCTCTCCAACGTGTCAGAGCGTGCCCGCGAGAACCTCGTCGACGAGATCGAGATGCTCGGGCGGGTGCGGATCAGCCAGGTCGAGGAGGCCCGGGCGGCCATCGTCACGGTGATCAGGGCACTCGAGGCGACCGGCGAGATCGTGCTGCGTCGTGACGACGACGACGAGTACGTCGGTTGACGGGGGAGAGTCGATGAGCATCCAGACCGTCACGCCCCCAGCCGCTTTCGGCGCCGCCGGGATGCGCGCGACCACCAGCGTCGAGCACGAGCGAGCGGCTGCGCGAGCAGCGGGCTACGCGGCCGGCTGGTCCGCGGGTGCGCAGGCGGCGCAGGCCGCCTCGCAGCATGACATGGCCGACCGGCGTCGCCAGGCCGACGCCGAGGCAGCCGCCGCCACGGCCCGACTGACCTCGGTGCTCGAGGCGCTTTCGCAGGCGGCCGGACAGGCACGAGCCGTGGGCGAGCAGACCCGTCTCGAGCTGAGCCAGGCCGTCCTCGACACCGCGCTGCAGCTCGCTGCCGCGGTTCTCGGCCACGAGCCGCTGGCCTCGGAGAACCCCGGCCGTGACGCGCTGAAGCGCGCGCTCGCGGCCGAGCCGGGCGCCGTGGAGCCCGTCGTGCGGTTGAACCCCGACGATGCCGCGACCATCTCCGCGCTCGACATCCCGTCCCGCGTGCGCGTGGTCGCGGACTCCTCGCTCTCGCGGGGTGACTCCGTGCTCGATCACGCCGCCGGACGCGCCAGCGTCGTGCTCGCCGACGCGCTGGCGCGGGCGAAGGCGGTGCTGCTGCCGTGAACGTCCTGGCTCTCGACCCGTCCGTACGCCTGGCCGACGCCCTCGCCGCCTGCCGTCCGCAGCGCCTCGGGACCGTGCGCTCCATCGTCGGCCTGTCGATCGACGTCGTCGGCCTGGAGGCGGCGGTCGGTGACCTCGTGCACGTCGGGGAGGGCGCACACGCGGTGGAGGCCGAGGTCGTGGCCGTCTCGGCGACGAGCGTGCGCTGCATGCCACTGGCTCACCCGGTGGGTCTGCGCGCAGGCATGCCCGTGCGGAGCACGGGCGGGGAGCTCATGGTGTCGGTGGGGGACGCGCTCCTCGGGCGCGTGCTCGACGGTCTCGGCCGGCCCATCGACGGGCAGGGCCCCATCGAGGGTGCCCGCCAGGTCGGCGTCCACGCCGCCCCGCCCCCGGCGCTCGACCGCGCACGTGTCAACCAGCCTCTGCCGCTGGGTGTCCGGGCTCTCGACACCCTGGTGCCGGCCGGTCGGGGACAGCGCTTCGGCCTCTTCGCCGGCTCCGGCGTCGGCAAGTCCAGCCTGCTGTCGATGATCGCCCGCGGCACCGAGGCCGATGTCGTCGTGCTGGCGCTGGTGGGTGAGCGCGGTCGCGAGGTCCGGGAGTTCCTCGAGGACGACCTGGGCCCCGAGGGGCTGGCGCGCAGCGTGGTCGTGATCGCCACCTCCGACGAGCCGGCCCTCGTGCGGCTGCGCGCCGCGACGACCGCCACGCGGATCGCCGAGCACTTCCGTGACCAGGGTCTCGACGTCGTGCTGATGATGGACTCGCTGACACGGTTCTGCATGGCCCAGCGCGAGATCGGCCTGTCGGTGGGGGAGCCGCCGGCGACGCGCGGCTACCCGCCGTCGACGTTCGCGCTGCTGCCGCGTCTGCTCGAGCGGGCTGGTCCCGGCGTCACCGGATCGATCACCGGCATCTACACCGTGCTCGTGGACGGTGACGACCACGACGAGCCGGTCGCCGACGCGGCGCGGTCGATCCTGGACGGGCACGTCGTGCTCGACCGGAGGCTCGCCACCGCCGGGCACTTCCCCAGCATCGACGTCCTGGGGTCGGTCTCGCGCGTGGCCACCCGCGTCACCTCCCCGGAGCAGCGGGCGCAGGCCGGCGTCCTGCGGCGCGCCCTCGCGGCGCGGCGGGACGTGCAGGACCTGCTCGACGTGGGGGCGTACGCGCCCGGCAGCAACCCCCTGGTCGACGCGGCGATCGCCTGCGCACCGGAGATCGACGGCTTCCTCACCCAGGACGTGGCTGACACGGCTCCGGCGGGGACCTCGTGGCAGCAGCTGCAGGGTCTGGCCGCCCGGCTGGGAGGTGGCTCGTGACCCCGTTCCGGCTGGCGTCGCTCCTGCGTCTGCGTCGCGCCCAGGAGGACCAGGTGGCTGGGGAGCTCGCGTTCGCCGCCCGCGCGCGCCTGAACGCCTCGGAGCGCGCCGTCCGGCAGCGTGACGCTCTCGGCTCGCACCGCACGCCGGCCTCCTGCACGTCCATCGCCTGGACTGCGTCCGTCGCGGCCCGCGCCGCGCTCAGCACCGCCAGCATCGAGGCTCGTTCCGATGAGATCGAGGCCGAGGTGGTGGCGTCGGAGGCGATGTCGGCCTGGCACGAGGCGCGTCGCCGCTCCACCGCCCTCGAGCACCTCGAGACCCGGCACGCCGAGGCCGTCGTGCGCGAGCAGCGCCGTGCCGAGCAGCTGCGCCTCGACGAGCACACCGCCGCCATCACGGGCCGGCAGCGCGGGGAGGACGAGTCGTGAACGGCGTCATGGAGGTGCAGTCGAGGATCGCGGAGCTGCAGGGGCGGATCCAGTCCCTCTCGCAGCCGCAGCGGACCGCCGGCAGCAGCGTGGCCGGACAGCAGCAGTTCTCGTCGGTGCTGGCCTCCGCGCTCGGAGCCACCCAGACATCGGCGCTCGGCGCCACGGAGACCTCGACCCTGGCCCTCGACCCGGCGCCCAGCGCGAGCGGGCCGACCGGTGCGGACCTCGTCGCCTCGGCGAAGAAGTACATCGGCGTCCCCTACAAGTGGGGTGGCAACGACCCGTCCACGGGCCTGGACTGCTCCGCACTCGTGCAGCGCGCGATGAAGGACCTGGGCGTCGACGTGCCCCGGGTGGTCGCCCAGCAGCGGCACCTCGGCACCGAGGTGCCGAGCCTCGACCAGGCGCGCCCCGGCGACCTCATCGTGATGGGCGGCAGCCGGCACATCGGCGTCTACGTCGGTGACGGCAAGATGCTGCACGCACCGAAGGCCGGCGACCGGGTGCGGATCGGTGAGGTCTACGAGAAGCCGACCAGCATCCGCCGGGTGCTGCCCGACCAGGCTGCCCCGACCGGCGGCGTCGACGTGGGTGCGGTGCGACCGTCGGCCCTCCGTCTCCCCGGGACGCTTCCGACCGGCGTGAGCGACCGTGTCGCCTCGTATGCTCAGCTGTTCTCGGTCGCCACCGCCAAGTACGGTCTGCCGCAGGGACTTCTGGCCGCGGTGGCGCAGACGGAGTCGGGTGGCAACCCCAAGGCGGTGAGCTCCGCGGGTGCCCTCGGGCTGATGCAGATCATGCCGGCCACCGCTCGTGGTCTCGGCGTCGACCCGCGTGATCCCGCCCAGGCGGTCGACGGCGCAGCGCGGCTGCTGCGCGACCACCTCCGTGACTTCGGCTCGGTCGACCTCGCCCTCGCCGCCTACAACGCCGGACCCGGCGCCGTGCGTCGCTACGACGGCATCCCGCCCTACGCCGAGACACAGGGCTACGTCCGCAAGGTGACGGCGCTGCTCGGGCGGGTGAGCTCGTGACACCCGTCGGAGCGACGGGCGTCGCCACCGCGCGAGTCACGCCGACAACGGCCCGTGCCGGGTCGGCGGGGCCAGGCGCGGACACCGCGACGGCGTTCGCCGACGCGCTGGCCGAGCACACCGACACGGCACCGTCCCGCCGTCCCGCCGTCGACCGGCGACCCGACCGAGGGTCCCGCGACGTCGACCAGCCGACGTGGGCGGCGAAGGACGACGCGTCGCCGACGCGGAGGTCGGCGGCATGGCGCGAGTCGGCGCCCGGGTCCCGGTCGGCGTCGCAGGACAGCACCTCGAGAGCCGACGTGGCGACGGACCCGACGTCCGCCGCGCCGACCGACCCGGCGAAGGACGTGACGTCCGACGCCGCGTCCGACGCCACGACCGACGCCGCGACCGACGCCACGACCGACGCCACGACGGACGGGACCGTCGCGGCGCCGGACCGGACCGACGTGACGACCGAGCAGACCTCCGACGCACCCACGGCCCTGCCCGCAGTCCCGCAGGCACCGGTCGTCGCGCAGGCCCCGGCCACGTCCGAGCAGGTCGCGATCGGTCAGGAGAACGCGGAGCCGGCGACGCCGCCCGGTGACGCCTCCGAGGGGGTGCCGGGCACCGCGCCCGGGACAGCACCGACGGCAACCACAGCCCCGACAGCCCCGACAGCGGCCACCCCCGCAGGCACCCCCGCGGCGACCTCGCCCACCGTCCCGGCGACGTCGGGCCACACGGGCGCGCCGACCGGCCTTCAGGTCCGGGTGCCCGGGGCCGGCGCCGCTCCTGACGGCACGGCAGCCCTCGCGGCGGCCGCGGTCGAGGTGGGCGTCGCAGAGACGCCGGCCGCGACGCAGCCGGGGACGGCCTCTCCGGCGACCCAGACCGCCCCGTCGGCGTCCGCCGCAGGCGCCGCTCCGACGGCTGCGGCCGCACCCCCCGCCACGGCGGCGCCGCGCACGCTCGACGCCCCGGTCCCCGTGCCCGCACCGGCGTCGGGAGCCCCCGTTCCCCTCCCGGCTCAGCTGACGCCCCGTCTGGCCGCACTGCGGGCCATGGGGGAGGGCGTGCACCGGTTGACGATGCGTGTGCAGCCGGAGTCGATCGGCGCAGTCCGCGTCGTCGCCGAGGTGACGGCGAGTGGCCTGAAGATCGAGCTGCACGGTGGGACCGAGGCCGCGAGAGAGGCTCTGCGCGTGGCACTTCCGGACCTCCGGCGCGATCTGCTCGCACACGGCACGACGGCTGAGCTCGACCTCGGCTCGTCCGCAGGCCGGGACGCGCGCGGTCAGACGGATCCATCGGAACCGTTCGCGTTCAACGGTTCAACGGCTCGACGCGCCGAGAACGCCACGAGGACAATGGAAGAGCCTGCGCATGCTCGTCCTCCGAGCAGGCCCGGTCAGGTCGACGTCATGTCCTGACACCACCCATGCGGACGCTCAAGTCAGGGGTCGTCCGCGCCGACCATGTAGACCGAAGGAGGACCATGCCTACCACCGTCACGAACACCCCCATCAGCTCCGTGCTGGGCACCGGCGCCGATGCCGTGCGTACGCCCAAGAACGAGCTGGACAAGGACGCCTTCCTCAAGCTCCTGGTCGCGCAGATGCGGTACCAGGACCCCACCGCGCCCATGGACACGAGCGCGCTGATGGCTCAGACCTCGCAGCTGACGACTGTCGAGAAGCTGACCGAGATGGCCGCGACGAGCCGGTTGGCGTACGACATGCAGCAGCGCATCGGCGCTGCCTCGCTCGTCGGGCGCCAGGTGGCCTGGACGGACTTCGACGGCACGACGAAGGGCGGCACCGTCTCGGCGGTCCAGCTCGACGGTGCCACCCCAGTACTGCGCGTCGGTGACACGGATGTCGCCCTCGACAAGGTGACCGCGGTCGTCGCGGCGCCCACATCCACCACCGGCTCCGGCGCCTGACGGCGTCACCACGAAAGAGAGACCACCGTGCTCCGTTCCCTGTTCTCCGGCATCAGCGGGCTCCGCTCGCACCAGACGATGATGGACGTGACCGGCAACAACATCGCGAACGTCAACACCTCCGGCTTCAAGTCCTCGAACACCCAGTTCCAGGACACGCTCAGCCAGCTCCTGCGGGCGGCGGGCGCGCCCCAGGGCCAGAACGCCGGCAGCAACCCGTCGCAGGTCGGCCTCGGGGTGCGCGTCGCCGGAGTCACCACCAACTTCGGCCAGGGTTCGGCCCAGCAGACCGGGCGCAGCCTCGACCTCATGGTCAACGGCGACGGCTTCTTCATCGCGAAGACCGTGAACGAGACGCTCTACACCCGGGCCGGCGCCCTGACCTTCGACATCAACGGCACGCTGATCACGCCCGAAGGTGCGAAGGTCCAGGGCTGGCAGGCCAACCCGGCCACCGGCGCGATCAACACGACCGCCGGCGTCGGCGACATCCAGCTGCCGATCAGCACGCTGATGCAGCCCTCGGCCACGGCACAGGCGGTGTTCGAGGGCAACCTGCCCGGGGACGCCGCAGTGGGGCAGACCCTGCCTGCGTCGATCGACGTCTACGACAACCAGGGCACGCGCTCCACCCTCGCGGTGACCTTCCGCAAGGACACCGCCGACACGTGGTCGCTGCTCGAGAACGGTGTCGCGCTGGGCACGATCCAGTTCTCGGGGGGCGGCAGCGCCCACACCCTGACACCCGCCACGATCACCTCGGCGGCCGGGATCGACCTCGCCCTGACCACCGTGACGGGGTACTCGGGAACCACGTCGATCAAGATGGCCTCGCAGGACGGCTACGCGGTGGGCAGCCTGACCGCCTTCAACATCGGTCCGGACGGGATCCTCACCGGCATCTTCAGCAACGGTCTCAAGCAGTCCGTGGCGCAGATCGCGACGGCCACGTTCGCCAACGTCGCGGGCCTGGAGAAGGCCGGCAGCACGATGTACCGCACGAGCGCCAACTCCGGGCTCGCCCGCACGGGCGCTCCCGGTCTGGAGGACCGCGGCGCCCTGAGCAGCGGCACGCTCGAGATGTCCAACGTCGACCTGGCGGCGGAGTTCACCAACCTGATCATCGCCCAGCGCGGCTTCCAGGCGAACTCACGCGTCATCACGTCCTCGGACGAGCTGCTGCAGGACCTGGTCAACCTCAAGCGCTGATCCGGCGCACCCCGAGAGCACCGCACGACCCTGACGCAGCAGTCCCCGCAGGTCCCCCGTCCGCCGGACGGGGACCTGCGTGGTTTCCACCCGAAATCCTCAGGACGAGGGCCCAGATGCCGATGAGAAGGGTGGACGGCCCCACGGAAGGGACCGTCGACACCAGCTCCAAGGACGGACGACGTGATCATCCTGACGCGCCTCAACGGCGAGAAGTTCGCGGTCAACCCCGACCTGCTCGAACGGGTCGACTCGACCCCGGACACCGTGCTCACGCTGCTCGACGGCACCAAGTTCATGGTGGCCGAGCCGCTCACGACGGTCATCGACGAGGTACGCGCCTTCCGCGCCAGCGTCATCGCCGCGGCACGGATGCTCGGTGACGAGCCCGTGCTCACCGCGGTTCAGCGGGCGCCGAGCCTGCCCTCGGAGGTCGCGGACGCCCTCGACGACGACGCGATCGCTCCCGCCGTGCCCCTGCGTCGTTCGCGGAGGCCGTGATGGATCCGGCGACCCTGGTGGGCCTGGCCGTCGCGTTCGGGGCCATCATCGCGGCGATGCTCCTCGAGGGCGCTGACCCGGCCTCCATCCTGCTGCCTGCCCCGTTGATCCTCGTCTTCGGCGGCACCCTGGGCGTCGGCATCGCCGGCGGCCTCCTGCGGGACCTCAAGACCATCATCGCGGGCGTCAAGAAGGCGCTGCTCGGTGGCGTGAAGACCTCGACCGACACGATCGCCGAGGTGGTCTCGCTCGCCGAGCGGGCGCGTCGCGAGGGCCTGCTGTCCCTCGAGGACGCCGTCAAGAACGTCCAGAACGACTTCCTGCGCGAGGGGCTCCAGTCGGCGATCGACGGCACGGACCCCGAGGACCTGCGTGCGATCATGCTCGACCGCATCGACGCCAAGAAGGCGCAGGACAAGGTCGCCTCCAAGTTCTTCACCGACATGGGCGGTTTCGCGCCCACGATCGGCATCATCGGCACCGTCATCAGCCTCGTGCACGTGCTCGAGAACCTCGGCAACCCCGACGAGCTGGGTCACATGATCGCCGCCGCGTTCGTGGCGACGCTGTGGGGAGTGCTGTCCGCGAACGTGATGTGGCTGCCGATCGCGAACCGGCTGAAGCGGCTGACCGACATGGAGGTCTCGCAGATGCACATCGTCGTCGAGGGCATCGTGTCGATCCAGGCCGGCGCCAACCCGCGCCTGGTTCAGCAGCGTCTCTCGAGCCTGATGCCTCCCGGTGAGGCCGACGCGGCCGGCGACAAGAAGGCGGCATGAGCACCGCGGCCCGTGGCCGCTCCCGGGGCCACGACGAGGAGGAGCACGAGAACCACGAGCGGTGGCTGGTCAGCTACGCCGACATGATCACCGTGCTGATGGCCCTGTTCATCGTGCTCTTCGCGATCAGCCAGGTCGACCAGCAGAAGTTCATCCAGCTGAAGACCGGGCTGGCCGACGGGTACGGCGCGAACTCGCAGGTGCCGATCCCGGGTGGCAGCGGTCTGCTCGACGCCGCCGGTACGGCGCTCAACCCGGCCAACCTGGAGCTCGACGCCGCGCCAGAGCCCGTCAACCTGATGGACGCGGCCGAGGGTGCTGACGGCGGCAAGGCCCGCGAGCGCCGCAAGACGGAGGCCCTGCTGGCCGCGGCGCAGGCCGAGGTGGACCGGTTGGCCGCCATCCAGGCCGAGCTCGAGGCGGCCCTGTCGGCAGAGGGCCTCGGGGACCGGGTGCGGTTCCGCGTCACCGAGCGGGGGCTGGTCGCGGCGGTGGTCGCGGACGACGTGTTCTTCGAGAGCGCGAGCGCCGACCTGCAGCCCACCGGCGCACGGGTGCTCGACGCCGTGGAGCCGGTCCTCGCCGCGCTGCCAGAGGAGATCGCAGTCGAGGGGCACGCCAACCACCTCAAGATCTCCAGCTCCCGCTACCCCACGAACTGGGAGCTGTCGAGCGCACGCGCGACGACCGTCGTACGCCGCCTGCTCGACAAGGGCCTTCCGCCGGAGCGGTTGTCCGCCACCGGTTTCGGCGAGGCCCGCCCCCTGTACCGGATCAACGACTCGAGGGCGATCGCCGGCAACCGGCGGGTCGACCTGGTGATCGTCGACCAGCAGCCGGCAGCCGTCCGGGCCCTGATCCCCCAGCTCGCACAGGCACGTGGGGTAGGAGCCGAAACAGTCGAGGGAGGGTGAGTCCCTTGCCGACACCACAGTCCGCACCGACAGCCGACGAGAACGCCCACGGCAGAGAACCCTTGGAGAGAGTTGTGTCCACCGCGACGAAGAAGAAGGAAGACGCAAAGGTCGCTGCTGCTGCGGCAGCCGACGGCGCGCCCAAGAAGAAGGGCAAGAAGAAGGTCCTCCTCCTGGTGCTCATCGTGCTGCTCGTCGCCGGAGGGGCCGCGTGGTTCTTCCTCTTCCGTGGCGGCGGTGAGGCAGAGGCTGCGGTCGAGCCCGAGCCGGTGCTCGGCGAGGTCCTGCCGTTGGAGGCCATCAGCATCAACCTCGCCGACGGCCACTACCTGCGGATCGGCGTCGCACTCCAGGTGATCGAGGGTCCTGCCCACCCGCCGGACGGGAGTGAGGCCCTCGACCTCACGATCCAGACGTTCAGCGGACGCACCGTCACCGAGCTGGCGGACAACGCGGTGCGGGAGGAGCTCAAGGTGGAGCTGACGCACAAGGTCGAGGAGGCCTATCACCACGACGTGGTCGAGGTGTACTTCACGGAGTTCGTCACGCAGTGACCGGGTGGGGCCGCCGGGGGGCGGTCCCACCGGGACGACAATGCGGGAGCAGTTGCTTCCGCGGCTCAGGATCGCTCGATCCGTGCCGATAGAGCACAGGTGACCGTCGACATCGCCGCTGCCCTCACCGGGAGGATGAGCGCGCGCTCGATGCGCCGCGGCTCCGTCGTCGACTACGACTTCAGCGCCCCGGCGCGGCTGTCGCGTGAGCACTCGCGTCTGCTCGAGATCGCCTTCGAGACCTTCGGACGACAGTGGACCACCCAGCTCGGCTCCCGCCTGCCGTGCTCGTCGTCGGTCACCCTGGCCTTCGTCACGCAGACCACCTACGACGCGTACGTGGCGGAGCTCGCGCCGCTCAGCGCGCTGGTGGTCTTCAGCATCGACGGGCCGGGGAGCGCCACGGGCGTGCTCCAGATCCCGGGGTCGTCGGCGTTGGCGCACGTCGACTACGCGCTCGGCGGGCGGGGCGGCGACCAGCCCCAGCGAACGCTCACCGAGATCGAGGTGACGCTGACCACGGGGCTGTGCGAGCGCGCGCTCTCCACCCTGTCGTACGCCTTCACAGCCGTCGGCCCGATCTCCCCCAGGGTCGAGGGTCTGCAGCAGGACAGCCAGCTCGTGCAGGCCGCCAAGGCCACCGAGATGGTCGTCGTGGCCACCTTCACCCTGCAGCTCGGCGACCACGTCGAGCCGATCACGATGATGCTGCCGCTGACGCCGATCCAGGCCCGCCTGGCCGCGCTCGCCCCGCAGGACGTCCGCACGCCGCAGGAGCTCCAGCGAGCGGCCGACGCCGCGCGCACGCTGCAGACGATCGTGCCGGACGTGCCGGTCGACGTCTCGGTGCGCATGTCCAGCATGCCGGTGTCCCCGGAGAAGGTGCTCGGGCTGGCGGTCGGCGACCTGCTGCGGCTGCCGCACCCCACCGGCCGTCCGCTCGACGTGATGGCCGCCGACGTCGTCGTCGCGCGCGCCGTCACCACCTCTCGCGGCACACGCCGCGCCTGTCTGATCGTCCGACCTCAGGAGGACCCCCGATGACCGCCCAGCAGGTCGAGCCCGTCACCGTCGACACGTTCGCCGCCGCCTCGGCCGCCGCGACCGCGGCGATCACCCTCATCCCGTCCGCGCACCCGCTGACGGTCTCGCCCTCCCCGGGCCAGCGCCCCGCCGGTGAGGCCACCGCCTTCGTCGCGACCTTCACGGGCTCCGTGAGCGGCGAGGTGCTGCTGGTGCTGCACGACGACGTCGCCGCCGCCCTGACCGCCGGCACGGTGGACCTCGAGCTGGCCGATGCCGTGCGCCCGGCCCTCGAGGCGGCCGCCTCCTCGACCGGACCCACCGTGCTCGGACCGGTGCGCACTGCGCCGGTCGACGACGTGGCGCCCGCGGGCGGACGGATGGCGGTCGTGACCCTGCTCGGCGGCGGCGCCCCCGCCGCATGGCTCGGCATGAGCGTCCGCGACGGAGCGGACGACGGTCCGGCGATCCCGCGCCAGCCGGGCACGGGAGCCGGCGGCGCAGGAACGGGAGCAGCGATGGCAAGCGGCATGGGCACCGGCACGGCAGCGAGCACGGGCCAGTCGTCCGGGCACGGAGCCGGTGGCGGAGGGCCGCTGAGCGGTCTCGGCCTCCACCTGCTGCAGAACGTGGAGATGGTCCTGTCGGTCGAGATCGGGCGTGCCCGCATGACGGTTCGCGACCTGCTGGCGCTCGCCCCCGGCTCGGTCGTCGAGCTCGACCGAGCGGCAGGCGCCCCGGCGGACCTGCTCGTCAACGGCCGCCTCATCGCCCGCGGCGAGGTCGTCGTCGTCGACGAGGACTTCGGTCTGCGCATCACCGAGCTGGTCCAGCCCGCCGGGGAGAACACCGCCTGATGGACGCCCTCGGCCTGGCCCTGCGCGTGGGCCTGTCCCTCGCCTGCGTGCTGGGACTGATCTGGCTCATCTCGAAGGGACTCGTCCCCGGAGGCGCCGCCCGACGCCGCGGCCGCACGGTCAGCGGGGTGTCGGTGCTCGCGCGCCAGTCGCTGTCCCGCACCGGAAGCATCGCCATCGTGCAGGTCGGCGACCGCGCACTCGTCGTGGGTGTCACGGAGCAGAACGTCACGCTCCTGACGGAGGCCGACCTGTCGGCGCTCGTGACGGAGGCCGAGGACGTCGACGAGGTGGAGGACGTCACCGCGAGCGTCGCGGGCGTCCTCACGTCCCGCGTCGACACCACCAAGGTCCCCGCGACCGACCACGTGCCCGCGCAGCGGCGTCCCCGCCGCCCGGCGTCCACCACCCCGGGGGGCCTCGCCGGCTCCGCGCTCTCGCCGGCCACCTGGTCCCAGGCGGTCGAGGTGCTGCGCGACAGGACCACGCGCCGATGACCGAGCGACGTCCCGCCCGTCGCGCCACCACCCGGGCGGCGTTGACCCTGCTCGTGGCCGCGCTCGCCGCGGTGGCTGGGCTCCTGCTGGCCTCCGCGCCCGCCCAGGCAGCCCCCGGTCCCGTCCCCGCCGTCGTCGCCGTCGTCGCCTCACCCGCGGCCCCGGCCGGACCGGTGGCCCCGACGCCGCCGACGGAGCCGACCGCGCCCGCCCCGGCGGACGACCCCGACAAGCCCACGGTGTCCTTCGACATCAACGGCGTCGACGGCAAGCCCAGCAGCTCGATCGTCGTCATCCTCGCGATCACGGGGCTGTCGGTGGCACCGGCGCTGCTGCTGATGACGACGTCCTTCACCAAGATCTTCGTCGTCCTCACGATCACGCGGAACGCCCTCGGTCTCACGTCGGCCCCCCCGAACCAGGTGATCGCCGGGCTCGCCCTCTTCCTCAGCCTGTTCGTGATGGGACCGGTGCTCAGCGAGGTCAACGACGTTGGCGTGCAGCCCTACCTGGCGGGTTCGGTGACGCAGTCCGAAGCCTTCGCCACCGGCAGCGAACCGCTGAAGAGCTTCATGCTCGACCACACGCGCGGGGAGGACCTGGCGCTGATCATGCGGGCCGCTGACCGCCCCAACCCGACCAGCCGCGAGGAGACGCCGCTGCTGACGCTGATCCCGGCCTTCGTGCTCTCCGAGCTGAGGGCCGCGTTCATCATCGGCTTCGTCGTCTTCGTGCCCTTCCTCGTGATCGACATCGTCGTCGCGGCGGCGCTGATGTCGATGGGCATGATGATGCTCCCGCCCGTGACCGTGTCGCTGCCGTTCAAGCTGCTGCTCTTCGTGCTCGTGGACGGCTGGGGCCTCGTCATCACGTCCGTCATCGGAAGCTACAGGTAGCGGCCGTGGACGACTCCTCCGTCATCGAGATCGGCATCGCCGCGCTCACGATCGCCGCCAAGCTGTCGGCGCCGATCCTGCTGACCGCGCTGGTGGTCGGTTTCACGATCTCGCTGTTCCAGTCCGTCACGCAGATCCAGGAGGTGACGCTGAGCTTCGTGCCCAAGGCGATCGCCGTGGGCGTGGCGCTGCTCGTGTGCGGCAACTGGATGCTGCACGAGGTGACCTCGTTCACCGTGGGGCTGTACGAGCGCATCCCCGACTTCCTGTCCGGCGGCTGACAGATGGGATTCGACATCCCCCTGGAGCAGCTCGTCGGGCTGCTGCTCGGCACCTTCCGGATCGCGAGCTTCCTGCTGCTGGCGCCCCCGTTCTCGCACCGGGCGATCCCCGGCCGGGTCAAGGCCCTGCTGGCGCTCGGCCTGGGACTCGCCGTGCTGCCCGACGTGCCGGCGGCGCTGACCCGCGGGGGGCTGGACACCGGGGCGGTCGTCGTCGCCGCCGCGCAGGAGGTGGTGGTGGGCAGCGCCCTCGGGTTCCTCTGCCTGCTCGTCTTCGGCGCCGTGCAGGCCGCCGGTGACATGCTCGACCTGTTCGGCGGGTTCAGCCTCGCCTTCGCCTTCGACCCCCTGATGCAGACCGGGTCGTCCGTGCTCGGGCGCATGTACCAGCTGACGGCTCTCACGCTGCTCTTCGCGACCAACGGGCACCTGCTCGTGATGCGAGGGCTGCTCCGGACCTTCGACGTGCTGCCGGTCGGCCAGCTCCTCGACCTCGACACGCTCGCCAGCACCGTCACGGCCGGCATCACCGGGATGTTCCTCGCGGCGCTGCAGATCGCCGGCCCGCTCATCGCGGTGCTGTTCCTCGCGGACGTCGGGCTCGGCCTGCTGACGCGAGTCGCCCCGGCGCTCAACGCCTTCGCGCTCGGCTTCCCCCTGAAGATCCTCATCACGCTGGTGCTGGTCGGCCTGTCCTTCGTGGCGCTGCCGCCCGTGGTCGAGGCGCTCGCCGACCAGGCCACCCGGCTGGTCGTGGGGGTGAGCGGTGGCTGACGGGGCGGGCGGTGGCGAGAAGACCGAGGCGCCCACACCGAAGAAGCTCAAGGAGTCGCGCCAGCAGGGTCAGACCCCGCGGTCCGCCGACATCGGCGCCTGGGTCGGGATCGGCGCCGCGGCGCTCGTCCTGCCCCTCGTGCTGCGGGCGGGCAGCGAGACCGCCCGGACGGCGCTGGGTCACGTGCGCACCGTCGCGGAGGACCCCGACCCGACGATCGCCGTCGCCGTGCTGTCCGCCGGCCTGCTGGACGCCGGGCTGGCCGTCGCGCCTCTTGCCGCCGTGACCGTGGTCGTGGCGATCGCTGCCGCGGCCGCGCAGGGAGGCCTGCGTTTCGCGACGAAGGCCGCCAAGCCGAAGTTCTCGCGGCTCAACCCGGGCAAGGGCCTCAAACGCGTGTTCGGCCCGCAGGCGTGGTGGGAGGGCACGAAGGCCGCCCTCAAGACCGTCGTGCTGGGCATCGTCCTCTGGCAGGTGGTCAAGGGCATCGCCCCCTACCTGCTGGGCTCGGGGTCGCTGCCGCTGACGGCGACCATCGACGTCGTCGGCGGCGGCGTGGCCGACCTGATCCGCACCGCGGTGATCGCTGGTCTCGTGGTGGCCGCGGCCGACTACATGGTCGTGCGCAGACGCACGATGAAGCAGCTGCGCATGAGCCACAAGGAGATCACCGAGGAGCACAAGCAGGCTGAGGGCGACCCGATGCTCAAGGGCGCCATCCGGTCCAAGCAGCTCTCGATGAGTCGCAACCGCATGATGAGCGAGCTGGCGAGCGCCGACGTCGTGCTGGTCAACCCGACGCACGTCGCCGTCGCCCTGCGCTACGACCCCGCCAAGGGCGCGCCCCGCGTGGTCGCCAAGGGCGCGGGCCTCGTCGCCGCGCGCATCCGCGAGAAGGCGGGCGAGCACCGCGTGCCGATGGTCGAGGACATCCCGCTGGCCCGTGCCCTCCACGCGGCCTGCGAGCTGGGGCAGGAGGTGCCCGGCGAGCTGTACACCGCCGTGGCCCAGGTGCTGGCGTTCGTGATGCGCCTGCGGTCGCGCGGCGTCGCGGCCGGCGTGCACCGCCTCGCCGCCTGACGGGTCCGCTCGGGGCCTCCACCTGGGGCATCCACCCCCGGATCATCCACCCGGACGGACGCTACAGGTCACGAGCCGGCGCGCCGAAGCACTAGAAGCCAGGACGGCGACAGCGGGGCCACGGAGCGGCCACGAGAAGAAGGACCGTGAACGCTCCCATGTCGCAGGTCACCACGGGCGTCCCGAACGCCGCGCGCCGCCGAGGGCCGAGCATCGGCGCCCTCGCCGTGCCGGTCGGCGTCGTCGGCATCGTCCTGCTCCTCGTGGTGCCGATCCCCGCCGTCCTGCTCGACCTGCTGATCGCGATCAACATCGTCGGCGCCCTCGTCATCCTGCTCACGAGCATGTACGTGCGCCGCCCGCTCGACTTCGCGATCTTCCCCTCCCTGCTGCTGGTCTTCACGCTGTTCCGGCTCGGCCTCAACGTCGCCTCCACGCGGCTCGTGCTCTCGGACGGGTACGCGGGCAAGGTGATCGAGGCCTTCGGCCACTTCGTCGTCAGCGGCTCGCTGGTGATCGGGCTCGTGATCTTCCTGATCCTGGTCGTCATCCAGTTCGTCGTCATCACCAACGGTGCCGGCCGCGTCGCCGAGGTCGGCGCCCGCTTCACCCTCGACGCGATGCCGGGCAAGCAGATGGCGATCGACGCCGACCTCAACGCCGGGCTGATCGACGAGGACGACGCGCGTCGCCGCCGCGCCGACGTCACCGCCGAGGCGGACTTCTACGGTGCGATGGACGGCTCCTCGAAGTTCGTCAAGGGCGACGCGATCGCCGGCATCGTGATCACGGTCATCAACCTCATCGGCGGCTTCGTCATCGGCATGGTGCAGCGGGGTCTCGCCCCCGCCGAGGCCCTCGAGACCTACAGCCTGCTGACGATCGGCGACGGTCTCGTCACGCAGATCCCCGCCCTGCTGATGTCCGTCTCCACCGGCATGATCGTGACCCGCGCCACCACCCAGGGCGACATGGGCAGCGACGCCGCCGAGCAGCTCGGCCGGCACCGTCCGGCCCTGATGATCGCCGGCTGCGCCGCCATCGCCCTGGCGCTGATCCCGGGGATGCCCAAGCTGCCGTTCATCTTCGTCGGCGCCGGGGTCCTGCTGCTCGCACAGCGAGCCGGGGCACGAGCCGACGAGGAGCAGCCCCGCGACGACGACGGGCCCGTGGTGCCGACGGCCACGCCCGACACCCCCGAGTCGCTGATGCAGGACATGCGCGTCGACCCGCTCGAGATCGTGCTCGCCCCCGACCTGGTCGACCTCGTCGACACCAGCAGCGGCGGCGACCTGCTCGACCGGGTCCGTGCGCTCCGCCGGAAGGTCGCGGTCGAGCTGGGTGTCGTGATCCCGCCGGTGCGCACGCGCGACAGCATCGACCTGCCCACCTCGACCTACGCGATCCGCATCTCCGGCGTCGAGGTCACGCGCGGCCAGGCGCCCCCCGGTCGCGTGCTCGCCCTGGGGGAGGGGCTGGACGCCCTGCCCGGGACCCCGACCACCGAGCCCGTCTTCGGCCTCGCCGGACGCTGGGTGCCGGCCGAGCTGCGTCACCAGGCGGAGCTGTCGGGTGCGACGGTGGTCGACCGCGCCTCCGTGCTGGTCACGCACCTGGCCGAGGTCATCCGCACGCACGCGTCCCGTCTCCTCAGCCGTGAGGACGTCCGCGGTCTCGTGGACGCCGTCAAGGCCGAGCACCCCGCCGTCGTGGACGAGCTCGTCCCGGGCGCGCTGTCGCTCGGTGAGGTCCAGCGCGTCCTGCAGTGCCTGCTCGACGAGGGCGTCGCCATCCGCGACCTCCCGCACATCTTCGAGGGCCTGTCGATGCGCGCCCGGGCCGGATCGGACCTCGACGGGCTCGTCGAGGCGGCCCGCTCGGCCCTCGGACCGGCCGTCGCCGCACAGCACGCCCACGACGGGATCCTGCCCGTCATCACGTTCGACCCGTTGCTCGAGCAGTCGCTGGCCGAGGCGGTGCGACCCGGTGAGTCCGGCGCCTCCCTGTCACTCGACCCGCAGCGTGCCGAGCTCATCATCGAACAGCTTCAGCGCCGGTTGACCGAGGTCGAGAACCACGGCCTCACACCGGTTCTGGCGTGCGCACCGGGCTTGCGTGCCCCCGTCCGGCGCCTCGTCGCGCTGGGCGTGCCCCGCATCCCGGTGCTGTCCTACACGGAGATCGGTGTCTCCGGCCTGCAGATCGAGACCGTAGGGACGGTGACTGGCCACGATGCGCTTGTTGCTTGAGGGAGCGGCGATCGAGCCCCTGCTCGAGAGAATCCGCCAGGAGCACGGTCCGCAGGCGCGGATCGTCCACGCCGAGCGCGTGCGCAGCGGAGGCGTCGCGGGGTTCTTCTCCCGCGAGCACTTCGCCGTCACGGTCGAGGTCGACCCCGGCGAGGTGCCGGGCGAACGCGCCCCGGTGCCGGCCGTCGCCGCCGCGCGACCGGTACAGGTGATCGCTGCGGGCCGCGCGCCCGCTGCCGTCCGGAGCGGGATCGACGCACTCGTCGCCGCCGCAGAGAAGGAAGAGGCCAGGGAGGCCGTCATGACCCCAGTGCCCGCCGAGCCCACCCGGCTCCCGCAGCCGACCCGGACGGCGCTTCCGACCCAGACGGCCCAGGCCACGTCGCCGCAGCCCGCCGCCGAGGAGGCACCCGCCCTCGTCCCGGCACAGCGCGTCGCGCACCGCGAGGACGACGGCCTGCGTGCCGAACTGCCCGCCACGAGCCGCCTGCTCGCGCCGGCCGACCCCGAGGAGATGCCGGTGCCCTGGACGTTCCCGCGTGCCGAGGACGTGCCCGTCCCGCACCGTCCCGTCTCGACGGAGGGGCCGGCGTTCGCCGCCGTGCTGGAGTCGCTGCAGCGCAGCGCCTCCGACACCCCCTCCTCGCCCCCGCTCGCGGGTCCGGCGCTGCTCGACGAGCCCGCCCCTGCTCCTGCTCCTGCCACCCCTGCGCCTGTCACCCCGGCAGCACCGGCGCCGGTTCCTGTCCCGGGGTTCGCGACGCAGTCGCCCGCCTCCACCGAGCGCACCCACGTCGCCCAGCTCGCCCACGCCGAGGACCGGCTGGAGCTGGCCCTCGCGCCGGACGCCCGCCCGGCGCTCTACGAGGGTCGGCGCTGGCGTGACCGGACGGCCGCCGGACGGCGCTCGCTGGCCGACGCCACCCAGCCTTCCGCCCCCGCCCCGGTGACGGCCACCGTCCCGCCGGAGACCACGTCCGCCCAGGACGCACCCAACCGGCCGATCCCTGCGGCGCCCATGACCCGCCGGGAGATGCGTGCGCTGCGAGCTGTCGCCGCGCCCGGGTCCGCGCCCGGGTCCGCGCCCGGGTCTGCGCCCGGGTCTGCCCCGGGTCCGCCTCCGGGTCCGCTCCCGCGCCGGAGCGGAGCGGCCTGGAGCCCTTCGAAGGCCTCGGCCTGCCGGACACGGTGCTCGGCCGGCTCGGTCGGGACGCGAGCGCGGCCGACCTGGTCGCCGCCCTCGGGGACCTGCCCGTCGCCGAACCCGTCCCGCCGCGTGCCGGCCACCTCGTCGCCGTCGTCGGCGAGCGGGAGGCCGCCCTCACCGAGGCGCGGTCCATCGCCGCCGACCTGCGGCTGGGCCGGGACGCCGTCGTGCTCGTGGGTCGTGGCGGCCTCGTGACCACCGACCAGGCCCGCACGTGCGCGGCCACGGTGCGGCTCGGCGAGGTCCCGGCCGTGGTGGTCGTCGAGTCCGACCTCGGCGCCGACCAGGCCTGGACCCGGCAGGTGCTGCGAGCCCTCACTCCCGACCAGGTCGTCGCCGCCGTCGACGCGACGCGCCGGCCCTCCGACACCTCGGCGTGGCTCGGCAGCCTCGCGGTGCGTGGCTTCGACGTCGAGGCGGTGCGGGCCCACCGCGTCGCGGCGACCGGCGAGCCCGGCTCGGTCCTGGGCCTCGGGGTCCCCGTGGCCAGCATCGACGGCCGGTCCGCCTCGCCCCGCGAGTGGGCGGCCGTGCTGATCGACCGCGTGCAGCGGCGGGCCCTCGAGGGAGACGCGGGATGAACGTCGGGATGGTCGGCCTGATCGCGGCCGTCCTCGCGGGCCCGGCGCTGGTGGCCTTCGCGGACGGACGCATGGGGCCCGACGAGGTCGGCGTTCGCGTGCTGCTCGCCGTCGTCGTGGCCATGGTGGCGGAGGGGATCGCGCGCCGGTTCGTCCTGGCTGTGCGCCCGCTGCCTGCCCGGCATCCTGCCCCGCCGGCCGGCGCGGCGCTGTCCGACGGACCTGCCACGCGGCGCGCTGACGACGCCTGACGGCCCGCGCGCACCTCACCCCCTATGCTCGGCGGGTGCTGGTCCTGACGCGTCGTGCCGGTGAGAGCGTCATCATCGGCGACGAGGTCGTGGTCACGGTCGTCGAGGTTCGCGGCGACGTGGTCCGCCTCGGCATCCAAGCCCCTCGCGAGGTGAAGGTCCACCGCGAGGAGATCTACCGTGCAGTCGGCGAGGCCAACGCGGCCGCGGCCCGCAGCTCCGACGACGACATCGCCCGCCTGACGCAGTCGCTGCGGCCGCAGACCCCCGGTCCCGGTACGGCGGCGCCCGCCGACACGGCACAGCGCCGCGAGACGGCACAGCGCCCCGACCCGGCACAGCGCCCCGACCCGGCACAGCGCCCCGACCCGGCACAGCGCCCCGAGACGCCACAGCCGTCCGGCCCGGCACCCCGGCCTCGCCCCACCCCTGGCCCCGCACGCGGCCGGGGCACCCAACCCTCGTGAGCCGGGTCGCCGTCACCGGCGCGGCCGGCAAGCTCGGGCGGGCAGTGGTCCGCCACCTCGCCGCGTCCGGGTGGACGGTCCTCAGCCTCGACCAGCACCGGCCCGACGGGGAGCCCGGGGAGTTCGTCCGGGTCGACCTCACCGACTACGCGCAGGTGGCCGAGGTGCTCGGGGGCCACGTCGACGAGCACGCCCCGGTCGACGCCGTGGTGCACCTCGCCGCGGTCCCGGCTCCCGGCCTGCGGTCCAACTCCGCGACGTTCTCGAACAACGCGACCGCCACGTGGAACGTCTTCGCCGCCTCACGGGCCGCCGGCATCAGGCGCATCGTCTGGGCGTCG
This sequence comes from uncultured Actinomycetota bacterium, assembly GCA_963845675.1. Taxonomy (GTDB): domain Bacteria; phylum Actinomycetota; class Actinomycetes; order Actinomycetales; family CAWJMD01; genus CAWJMD01. Next base: position 272,596 of record CAWJSX010000003.1, read on the forward strand.
AGCGAGACCGTGCTGGGTCTGCCCTTCGACGTGCCGCCCCCCTACGTCCCGGTGGACGAGGAGTACCCACCGCGGCCCGAGTCGACCTACTCGATGGTCAAGGTCCTCGAGGAGGAGATGGCCCGGCACTTCTGCCGCTGGGACCCCGAGCTCGTGATGGTGGGACTGCGCTTCTCCAACGTGATGGACCCGCAGGACTACGCGGAGTTCCCGTCGTTCGACGCGGACCCGCTGCTGCGGAGGTGGAACCTCTGGGGCTACATCGACGCGCGCGACGGGGCGCAGGCGGTGCGGCGGGGCCTCGAGCACGACCGGCCCGGGGCCGACGTGTTCGTCATCGCCAACGCGGACACGGTGATGACCAGGTCCAGCGCCGACCTGGTCGCGGAGGTGTACCCCGGCGTCGAGGTGCGACGCGAGCTCGGGGAGCACGAGACGCTGCTCTGCATCGACAAGGCGCGTCGGGTGCTCGGGTACGAGCCGGAACACTCCTGGCGCGCCGAGGTGGGTCTCCCTCCGAAGGATTGACGGGCATACCCCTGGGGGGTTATCTTCTCGCATACCCCCTAGGAGTATGCGAGGCCGCTCATGGACACCCCGGGATACGCCCACGGCAAGGATGCCCACCTCAAGCGGCTGCGCCGCGTCGAGGGGCAGGTGCGAGGTCTGCAGAAGCAGGTCGAGAACGACACGTACTGCATCGACGTGCTCACGCAGGTGTCGGCGGCGACCAAGGCGCTCGAGGCCTTCGCGCTGGCACTGCTCGAGGAGCACCTGCGGCACTGCGTCACCGACGCGATCCAGGTTGGCGGCGAGGAGGCCGAGGCGAAGGTCAAGGAGGCCTCCGCCGCCATCGCCCGTCTCGTGCGGTCCTGACGCGACGCGCCCGACGACCCTGAACCAACGACGAGTCCCCATCACCGATCACGAGGAGAACGAGATGACCAGCGAGACCTACACCGTCACCGGCATGACCTGCGGCCACTGCACGTCGGCCGTCACGCAGGAGCTCGCGGCGCTGCCGGGCGTCACCGACGTGTCCATCGACCTGGTCGCCGGGGGCGCCTCCACCGTCACGGTCACCTCCGCCGAGCCGCTGGACGCGGCCGCCGTCCGCGAGGCCGTGGACGAGGCGGGGTACGAGGTCGTCGCATGAGGGGGGCCACCGGTCGGCGGCGCCGTCCCGAGCTGCCCACGTGGGCTCGGCTCGGGGCGTACGCGCTCGCCGTCGCGGTGGCCTCCGGCGCGGCGTACGGGGTGGGCGCGGCCGTCGGCCCAGGGGTCGCCGCGACGACCGGCGACCACTCCGAGATGGGTGCCGACCCGCATGACGAGTCCGACGGCGCGCAGCCGCAGGACGGCGTCGCGACGGCAGGACCCGTCCCGGGTCTGGCGGTGGAGCAGGAGGGGTACACGCTCGTCCTGGACGACGTCGAGCTGGCCCTCGGCGCCGCCGTCCCGTTCCGCTTCGCCGTGACCGGGCCCGACGGTGAGCCGGTCACGGACACCGAGGTGGTGCACGAGAAGCCGCTGCACCTCGTCGTCGTGCGTCGGGACGTCTCGGCGTACCAGCACGTGCACCCGACTCTCGGTCCAGACGGGTGGTGGACCGTCCCGCTCGACCTGCCCGCGGCCGGGACCTACCGCGTCTTCGCGGACGTCGAGCCGGTCGGCGGACCTGACCTCGTCCTGGGCGCCGACGTGCAGGTGGCGGGCCGGTTCGCGCCCGTCGCCCTGCCGGCTCCCAGTACGTCGACGTCGGTCGACGGGTTCGACGTCACCGTGTCCGCCGACGCGCCCGTGCCGGGCGAGGAGACGACCCTGACCTTCACGGTGCACCGAGACGGCGTCCCGGTCGACGACCTCGAGCCCTACCTCGGCTCGTACGGGCACCTCGTCTCGCTCCGTACCGGGGACCTCGCCTACCTGCACACCCACCCGACCACGTCGGCCGAGGCCGGCGAGGACGGCGGACCCGAGATCGCGTTCGGGACGACCTTCCCGAGCGAGGGGGCCTATCGCCTCTTCCTCGACTTCTCCTCCGGTGGCAGCGTCCACACCGCGCAGCTCACCCTGGACGTGAGGAACCCCTGATGACCAGCACGCAGACCACGAACCCGGCGCACAGCACCGTCGACGGCAACACCGTCGACCTGGTGATCGGTGGGATGACCTGCGCCTCGTGCGCAGCCCGGGTCGAGAAGAAGCTCAACCGCATGGACGGCGTCAGCGCCACCGTCAACTACTCGACCGAGAAGGCCCGCGTCAGCTACCCGTCGGTCGTCCGTGTCGAGGACCTCGTGGCCACCGTCGAGGCGACGGGCTACACCGCCGTCGCGCCGCCCCCGCCCTCGACGGAGCCCGTCCCGTCGGGCGACGGGGACGGCCCGGCCCCGGTAGCGAGGTCGACCCGACGGCAGCACTGCGGCTGCGGCTCGTCGTGAGCGCGGCGCTGACGGTCCCCCTGCTCCTGCTGTCCATGGTTCCCCCGCTCCAGTTCGACTACTGGCAGTGGCTCGCGCTGACCCTGGCCGCGCCGGTCGTCGTGTGGGGGGCCCTGCCCTTCCACCAGGCCGCGTGGACCAACCTGCGGCACGCCGCCGTGACCATGGACACACTCGTGAGCATCGGCGTCAGCGCGGCCTTCGGGTGGTCCCTGTACGCGCTGTTCCTCGGGGGCGCCGGCGAGCCCGGCATGACGATGGCCTTCAACCTGCTGCCGTCGCGGGGCGGCGGTGGTGAGGAGATCTACCTCGAGGTGGCCGCGGGTGTCACGACGTTCCTGCTCGCGGGACGCCTCGCCGAGGCCCGGGCGAAGCGCGCGTCGGGGGCGGCGCTGCGTGCGCTGATGGACCTCGGGGCCAAGGAGGTCGCCGTCATCCGGGACGGGCGCGAGCAGCTCGTGCCCGTGGACCAGCTCGCTGTCGGGGACGAGTTCGTCGTCCGGCCGGGGGAGAAGGTGGCGACGGACGGCGTCGTCGTCAGCGGCGCCTCGGCGGTCGACGCCTCCATGCTCACCGGTGAGGCCGTGCCGGTGGACGTCGCCGAGGGCGACTCCGTGACGGGCGCCACGTTGAACGTGGGCGGTCGGCTGGTGGTGCGCGCCACCCGGGTGGGTGCCGACACCCAGCTCGCGCAGATGGCCCGCCTCGTCGAGGACGCCCAGAGCGGGAAGGCCGCGGTGCAGCGGTTGGCGGACCGGGTCTCGGCAGTCTTCGTGCCCGTGGTGATCGCCCTGTCGCTCGCGACCCTCGGGTTCTGGCTGGGCACGGGGGCAGGGACGGAGCTGGCCTTCACGGCGGCGGTCGCCGTCCTGATCATCGCGTGCCCCTGCGCGCTCGGCCTCGCGACGCCGACGGCGCTGATGGTCGGCACGGGTCGGGGCGCCCAGCTCGGCGTGCTGATCAAGGGCCCCGAGGTCCTGGAGTCGACGCGCGCCGTCGACACGGTGGTGCTCGACAAGACCGGAACCGTCACGACGGGCCGCATGGCGGCCGGCGACGTCGTCACCGTCGACGGGACCGACGAGTCCGAGCTCTTGAGGCTGGCGGGGGCGCTGGAGCACGCGTCCGAGCACCCGATCGCACGAGCCGTCGCGACGGCGGCGCGCGAGCGACTCGGTGCGGACCTGCCTGCGGTGGAAGGGTTCTCGAACCACGACGGACGTGGCGTGACCGGACGGGTCGACGACCACGACGTGGCGGTCGGCCGGCGTGCGTGGCTGCTCGGTCAGTACACGGGCGCGGAGGTCCCGAGCGTGTTGTCCGACGCCGTCGAGGAGGCGGAGAGCGCAGGCCGGACACCCGTCTGGGTGGGCTGGGACGGCGAGGTGCGAGGTGTCGTCGTGGTAGCCGACACCGTGAAACCGACTGCGCGAGAGGCCGTCGACGAGCTGCGTGCCCTGGGGCTGCGTCCGGTGCTGCTCACCGGCGACAACGAGCGGGCCGCTCGCGCGGTCGCTGCTCAGGTGGGTATCGACGCCGGCGACGTGTTCGCCGAGGTGCTCCCCGAGGGCAAGGTCGACGTCGTGCGGCGCCTCCAGGGCGAGGGCCGTGTCGTGGCGATGGTGGGTGACGGCGTCAACGACGCGCCGTCGCTGGCCCAGGCCGACCTCGGCCTGGCCATCGGCACGGGGACGGATGCGGCCATCCAGGCAAGCGACCTGACGCTCGTGCGCGGTGACCTGCGGGCGGCGGGAGACGCGATCAGGCTGTCGCGCGCCACGCTCCGCACGATCAAGGGCAACCTGTTCTGGGCGTTCGCCTACAACGTCGCAGCGATCCCACTCGCCGCCGCCGGGTTGCTGAACCCGCTGGTCGCCGGTGCGGCGATGGCGTTCTCGTCGGTGTTCGTGGTCACCAACAGCCTCCGGCTGCGGCGGTTCGCGTGAGCACCCTCACAGCAGCAGGCCGGCCGACACATGATCGACCGTGCTCCGCGTCACACGGCGTCGCCGGGCCGCGGCCGGACGTGGAATCGGTGACCCCCCAGCGCTGTTAGGCTGGGCAGGCGACGGCGTTCCTGCCGTCCTACTCCGCGGGCGAGCTGCCCGTGAGGTCGCTCCCCTGAAACACCTCGAGCGTGACAGCGCTCCACGGTGGCCTGCCGACCGGCAGGCCCCGTCCAGGTTGCGGCCGTTCTACCGCAACGGAGTCGTTGTCGAATGCCTCAGCACGCCCAGTCCCGTCCTGCCTACGCGGGCCCCCGCCGCGGTGGCCGTCCCACGAGCGGCGGTCCCCGGCGCGGGTCCGGCCGCCCCCAGCGCCGTCCGGTCGCCGACCCCGCGACCGCCGCACTCGACGCCGCGCTGAACGCCGCGGCCGAGGCCCCGGCCGGGGCGGACTACACCTTCGCCGAGCTGGGACTGCCCGACCGCCTGGTCGACGCGCTGGCCCACGCCGGCATCGAGCGGCCGTTCGCGATCCAGACCCGCACCCTGCCCGACGGCGTCGCCGGGCGTGACGTGCTCGGCCGCGCCCAGACCGGCTCGGGCAAGACGCTCGGCTTCGGCCTGCCGATGCTGGCGCGCCTTGCCGGAGGCCGCCGCACCACCAAGCAGCCGCGCGGCCTCGTGCTGGTGCCGACCCGCGAGCTCGCACAGCAGGTCGCGACCGCGCTCGTCCCGCTCGGGCGGAGCCTGTCGCTCAAGGTCACCACGGTCTACGGCGGCGCCCCGATCGGGCGCCAGATCGCCGACCTCGAGCGGGGCGTCGACGTCGTCGTCGCCACGCCCGGCCGCCTCATCGACCTGATGGAGCGTCGCAGCGTCGACCTCTCCCGCGTCTCCATCACCGTCCTCGACGAGGCCGACTACATGGCCGACCTCGGGTTCATGCCCGCGGTGACCACCATCCTCGACACCACCCCCGAGGGTTCGCAGCGGATGCTGTTCTCGGCCACGCTCGACCGTGGTGTCGGCCAGCTGGTGACCCGGTACCTGTCCGACCCGGCGATCCACGCCGTGGCCGCCGCCGCGTCGCAGGTGGACACGATGGACCACGTCGTCTTCACCGTGAGGGCCGAGCACAAGCTCGCGGTCGCCACCGAGGTGGCACAGCGCCCGGGCCGCACGCTCTTCTTCGTCCGTACCAAGCACGGCGCCGACCGGCTCGCGGAGCAGATGGGCCGCGAGGGTGTGGCGGCCAGCGCGATCCACGGGAACCTCACGCCAGGGCGCCCGTCAGCGTGCGCTCGCGGCGTTCACCGCCGGCCACCCGCGGGTGCTCGTCGCCACGGACGTCGCGGCCCGCGGCATCCACGTGGACGACGTCGACCTCGTCGTGCACTTCGACCCGCCGAACGACCACAAGGACTACCTGCACCGCTCCGGCCGCACCGCTCGCGCGGGCACGTCCGGCACTGTGGTCTCACTCGTCCAGCCGGCGCAGCTGCGCGAGGTCGCCCGACTGCACCAGGGTGCCCGCGTCAGCGCGCGCACCGCGTCCGTGTCGCCCGGCGACGAGGAGGTCCGCCAGATGGCGACCTCCGGGACGCCGATCGTCGTCCAGCCGCTGCCGGAGCGTGAGGGCGGCTCCGGTCGTAGCCGTCGCCCGTACCGTCAGGGCGGCCGGGACCAGGGCGAGCGCCGCGGTGGCGGTCGCCAGGGCGGCTACCAGGGTGGACGCTCCACGGGCGCCCGCAGCGGGGGCCCGGGTGGCAGTGGCCGCCGTCAAGGCGGTCAGACCAGCTCCCAGCGCGGTGCCCGCACCGCCTGACGCACCTGGCGTACGGCGAGGGGCCCGGACCATGTGGTCCGGGCCCCCCGTCGTGTCCGGTCGTCCGCGCGGGCTCCTGTCAGGTGGCCCGATGCAGCTCAGTCCGGGATCAGTACCAGTGCTTGCGCCCACCGATGGCGCGGCCGGTCGCTCCCAGCAGGAACAGGACGGCGCCGATGACGATCAGGATGATGCCGATCGTGGTGAGGATGCTCACGTTCAGCACGAGGCCGAGGATGAGCAGGATGATGCCCAGGACGATCATGGAGTCTCCTTGGGTAGGTGGACGGTCGAACAACTCCCCTGCGCACAGGGCGGGCACCATGGTGGCCCCCCGTCGCGCAATGCGCACGGTGAAACGCCGTCCGGCATGATCACGGTATGACGGACCCCAGCACGAGCCGCGACGTGCCGATGCACGTGCGAGCAGGCAACCGCCTGCTCGAGGGCGCCGAGACCGTGGTCTACGTGGGCATCGCCGTCCTGCTGCTGCTGACGGCGGCCGGACTGCTGGTGGGCGCGGCGCGGCGGCTGCCAGGAGTACTCGGCGAGGGCGAGAAGGTCGCGCTGGAGCTGCTCGACGCGCTGCTGCTGATCTTCATCGTCGTCGAGCTGCTGTACGCCGTCCGCATGACCATCGCCAAGCGTGAGCTCGTGGCCGAGCCCTTCCTGCTGGTCGGCATCATCGCCTCGATCAAGGAGATCGTCGTGCTGTCGGTCAAGGCCGCCGAGGAGGTCGGCACGGGGGAGGTCTTCGACGACTCCCTGGCCGAGATCGGCGTGCTCGGCGTGCTCGTGCTGCTGCTGGGCCTGACGGCGTACCTGCTGCGCCGCAAGGAGCGTGAGCCCGGGGAGGGCGACGACAGCGACGACCCCTACACGGCAGACCGCGGACGGCCGGCGCAGGAGAAGGTGCCCGAGGACGCGCGCGAGTGAGGACGCTGCTGCGCGAGTCACGAGCCGATCTGGCCCTCGCGGCCACGGTGATGGGCTGGATCGCCCTGGTCCTCCTGCTCGACCGGAGCGGGCCGATGGTGGAGCAGGTCGGGACGGGCCTGCTCACGTGGGGCGTGCTGGCACTGGCCCTGCGACGTGAGACCTCGCTCGTCCGCGTGCAGACCATGGTGGTCGTCGTGCTCGCCACCGCCGTCGAGTACACGTTCTCCCCCCTGCTGGAGGCCTACACCTACCGTCTGGAGACGGTGCCCCTCTACGTGCCGCCTGGACACGGGCTCGTCTACCTGGCGGCGATGTCGCTCGGTCGGTCGCCGTTGTTCGAGGCGCACCGTCGGCGGCTCGTGGCGGCGACCCTCGTGCTCGGGGGGGCCTGGGCGCTGTACGGGGTCACCCTGGCCGAGAGGCCGGACGCCCTGGGCGCCTTCTGGTTCCTGTGCCTCGTCGGCTTCCTGGCCTGGGGCCGGTCGCAGCTGCTCTATGTCGGCGCCTTCGTCGTGGTGAGCTGGCTCGAGCTGATCGGCACCGCGTGGGGGACGTGGACGTGGGCTCCGGTCGACCCGGTCGTCGGCATCGTGACGCAGGGCAACCCGCCGTCGGGCGCGGCCGGCGGCTACGGCTGGTTCGACCTCTACGCGTTGCTGCTCGCGCCCCCGCTGCTGTCCCGGCTGAGACGGCTCAGGACGGCGTCGTGCAGGTGGCCGTTGGTGGCGAGGGCGTTCCCCCCGAAGGGCCCGTCGTCGCCGTCCAGCGACGTGAAGCGGCCTCCCGCCTCGGTGACCACCGGGACCAGTGCCGCCATGTCGTGCAGCGCCAGCCTCCGGTTCCGCCGCGACGTCCACGGCGCCCTCGGCGACCAGCACGTACGACCAGAAGTCGCCGTAGGCCCTCGTCCGCCAGCACTGCTCGGTGAGGTCGAGGAAGGCCGCCCGGCCCCCTGCCTCGGCGCGGTGGGCGTCCCAGCCCGACAGGCTCGAGTACGACAGCGACGCGTCGGACAGGTCGGTGACGCCCGAGACGTGCAGCCGGGTCGCTGCCGACAGCGACCGTCCCGTCCAGGCCCCGGAGCCGAGTGCGGCCCACCAGCGGCGGTTCAGTGCGGGTGCCGACACCACCCCCAGCACGGGACGACCCTGGTCGACCAGCGCGATCAGCGTCGCCCAGACCGGCACCCCGCGCATGAAGTTCTTGGTGCCGTCGATGGGGTCGACCACCCACTGCCTCGGCCCGTGACCGGTGTCCTCCAGCTCTTCGCCGACCACTGCGTCGCGCGGCCTGGTCCGGCGCAGCTGGGTGCGAACCAGCTCCTCCGCGCTCGAGTCCGCGTCGGTGACCGGCGTGAGGTCGGACTTGGTCGTCACGTCGAGATCGCGCGCCTTGAAGCGCGACATGGTCAGCGCGTCGACCTGGTCGGCGATGACGTGCGCGAGTCGCAGGTCGTCGTCGTAGCTGGCCACCCGGCGCACGCTCTCCTCGCTCACCGGGCGCACGCTACCTGCTGGGGGGTGGTTCGACGGGGACCCGGGACGGGGGTCAGACTGACCGGGATGGACCGGATGCCGCTGCACGAGGCGCTCGCCGACCGCACGAAGGTCCTGCGGGTCTACCTCGACGAGGACGGGCGGCTGGTGCGGATGCCCGCCAAGCACCGCAAGCGCCTGGTCGTGCTCGACCACCTGGCCAGGGTCTTCGAGCCGGGCATCCGGTACCCCGAGTCGGAGGTCAACGCGCTGATGCGCGCCTTCCACGACGACGTGGCGCTGCTGCGCCGCAGCCTGGTCGACGAGGGCTTCCTCGACCGCGAGGCCGGCGACTACTGGCGCATCGGCGGCACGGTCGCCTAGCGCGCCCTCGGTGCCTGGGCGACGTAGACCGTGCTGGCCGACTCGCCACCGGTGAGCGGGTTGGCGAACGACACCACGTGGGTCGCGGGGTCGATGAAGACCTCGCTGAGCGTGGCCTCGAAGACCGGGTCCGGCGGATCGTCGGACCACAGGGCGAAGATGCCGCCCGGCACGATCCGTTCCGCCAGGCGTCGCAGACCCTGGTCGCTGTAGAACGCCGCGTGGCTGGGGTGGAGGAGGTGCTGCGGTGAGTGGTCGATGTCGAGCAGCACGGCGTCGTAGGTCTCCCGCGGGGTGGCGCCTTCGGCGATCTGGGCGAAGAAGTCGCCGAGGCGGAGGTCGCAGCGCGCGTCCGCGGCCAGGCCGACGGTGTCGGGCAGCAGGTCGCGGCGGTGCCAGTCGATGACCGCGGCGACCGCCTCGACGACCTGCACCTGCTCGACCCGGTCGTCCTCCAGCGCGGCACGCAGCGTGTAGCCGAGACCCAGGCCACCGACGAGCACGTGCAGCTGCTCGCCCTCGACCCGGGCGAGACCGAGGTGCGCGAGCTCGGTCTCCACGACGGTGAAGAGGCTCGACATCAGGAACTGGTCGTCGATCTTCACCTCGTAGATGTCGTGGCCGACGACCGGCTCGTGTCGCCGCCGAAGGCTGATCACCCCGATCGGGGTGTCGGCCCAGCCGAGCTCCTCGATACGCAAGGCCACGTGCTGCCTCCGGTGCCGGGTCGTGCGGCCCAGGCCCTGGAGCGGGAAGAGGTCCGCGAGCAGGCTACGCCTCAGGACCCCTCCCGCGATCCGTGGGCGGAGGTCATACTCGGCGGGTGGAGAACGTGTTCGACACGGTCGCGGCCTTCGCTGCACCCCCTCATCGTCCACGCAGTCGTCGTGGGCATCCCTGTGATGGCGCTGGTCACGATCGCCGTCGCGTCACGGGCCACATGGAGGCGCAAGGCGTCCTGGGTCGTGGTCGCCGCGAACGTCGGCCTGCTGGCGCTCACGTTCGTCACGACGCAGAGCGGCGAGGCGCTGCGAGACCGCCGTCAGGCTCTGGCGGGTGGCGAGATCGAGAGCATCGCCCGCCACGCCGACCGGGGAGAGCTGATGCCCTGGTTCGTCGTCGCGCTGGTGGCCGTGTCGGTGCTGGTCGCCGTGACGCGCCACCGCACGGCGATGCGCCTCCCCGTGCTGGTGCTCGCCGTCCTCGTCGGGGTCGCCGCCATCGGGTGGACGGTGCTCACCGGGCACAGCGGGTCCGAGTCCGTCTGGGCCGACCTGGTCGGGGCGACCGGCGGGTGACACCCCCGTCGAAGGGTGACGCTCAGAGAGCCCTGACGCTGTTGTTGCGCTTGTCGTGGGTGAGCTCGGCGCGGCCCAGCGACTCCAGGAGCGGCGGCAGGTACATGCCGAAGCGACCGCGGTAGCCGTTGCGCAGCCCGTACCAGCCGCCTACCGGGTTGGACTCCGACCGTCCCCACGCCTCGACGGAGCCCTCGGGTGCGTCCTTCTTCTCGTCCGCGGCGCCGAGCGGCACCCAGTCGCCCTGCTCGGCCAGCCACGCGTGCAGGTCGTCCACTGCGGAGAGGTGGTAGCGGAGCGTGGTGCTGCCGACCTGGCAGACCAGCGCCGGAGGGTCGCCCTCGGGGTCGGCGTACATCGTGTACGGGGAGGACCCCGGCGCCGTCGTCAGCTGCCAGGGGTCGTCGCGGGTACCGCTTCCGGTGGCCATGCCTCCATCGTGCCTCCCGCGACGCCTTTCGTCACGGGTTGCCGGCAGGCCACGCCGGCGCCGCCGGGTCGAAGGGCGTGCTGGCCGTCACCGCACCGACCGGGACCGGCCCGTACACGTGGGGGAACGGCTCCTCGGCCCCCGGCACCGGCTCCCACCGGACGGGGGACCCGGCCGACTGGAGCGCCTCGACGTCGAGTGCGAGCAGCACGAGCGGGTCGCTCACGTCGGCGTAGAAGGCCGACACGACGCCGGGCAGCTGCGCGGCGGTGCTGGCGTGGACGAAACCCTGCTCGGCCAGCGTCACCCCCAGCGTCGACCACGTGTAGGCCCCGTCGCGACGTGCCTGCTCCCAGTGCTCGGCGAGGGCGAGGTGCCAGATCGTCACCACTCGACCTGTTGGGCCAGGAGGGCCATCTCGGCGTCGAAGCGCTCGTGGGACGACAGGGGGCCACGGCTGCGCGGTAGCGGTACTCCCGCCACGCGGCAGCACTCCAGCAGGACGTCGTCGTAGGCGCCGGTCGATGCCTGCACCCGTTGGAACTTGCCCGGCTGGATCGTCGCGTGCGCCTTCTGCACCTCCAGGGCGAGTCGGCGCAGCTCAAGGGTTCGCAGCAGCAGCTCCACGTCCTCGGGGGGCTCGGACGGGCTGCCCGTGAGCGCGCGCCAGCGCTCGACCAACCACTCCCACGAGCCGGACATGCGCGCCTCCAGTCCTCCCATTGTGCAACGGGATCGGCGGAACGGCAGGGGCCACTAGGGTCGGTCGGTGACACCAGGGGTGACCACGGGCGGGCCGAGGAGCCCGGAGAGGGGTACGAACGTGGCAACGCACACGATCCGGTCCGGCAGCGTGCTGCCGGCCCGTCGTGAGGACGTCGAGCTGCACACGGCCGACGGTCTGACGCTGGTGGGCGAGCTCGCCCTGCCGCTCGACCGGGACCCGGTCGCGACGCTCGTGACCCTGCATCCGCTGCCGACCCATGGCGGGTTCATGGACAGCCACGTCTTCCGGAAGGCCGCGTGGCGGTTGCCCGCGCTCGCTGGCCTCGCCGTGCTGCGGTTCAACCTGCGGGGTGTCTCGAGCCCCCGCGGCACCAGCGACGGCACGTTCGACGCCGGCGACGCGGAGCGCTTCGACGTCGCCGCCGCGATCGAGTTCGCCGAGTTCCACGACCTGCCCCGTCGCTGGCTCCTGGGATGGTCGTTCGGCACCGACCTGGCTCTGATGCACGGCTGCGACCCCGGGATCGAGGGCGCGATCCTGCTGTCGCCACCGCTGCGGTCGGCGGACGCCGACCACCTGGCGGTGTGGGCCGGGTCCGACAAGCACGTGCTGGCTCTGGTGCCGGAGCTGGACGACTACCTCCGGCCGGAGGAGGCGACCGAGCGCTTCAGCGCCATCCCGCACGCGCGCGTCGTGGGGGTCGAGGGCGCCAAGCACCTGTGGGTCGGCGAGTCCGCCGTGCGTCGGGTGCACGACGAGGTGGTGGCGCAGGTCGCCCCAGAGGTGGAGACCCCCCTGCCCACCACGTGGGACGGGCCCTTCGAGGTCGCCGACGACCTCCACCGGCCGACGGCACCGGCCACCGGGTGACGCGCTAGAGGCGGTCCTGCCGTGGCATCACGACCTCCTGGACCACGAGCAGGATGCCGGCCGCGATGGGGATGCCGATCAGGGCCCCGATCGCCCCCATCAGGGTGGCTCCGATGAGCGCGGCGACGAGCGCGACCGCTCCGGGGACCGACACGGTCCGAGCCATGATCTTCGGTGCGATCAGGTAGTTCTCGACCTGCTGGTAGACGATGTAGTAGATGACCACGATCACGGCGGTCTGCAGGTCGACGAACAGGGCGACGACCACCACGAGCACCGCGCCGAGCGTCGCGCCGACCAGGGGCAGCAGTCCGATCAGACCCACGGCGATGGCGAGCACGGCCGGATAGGGGATGCCGAGGATCAGCATCATCACGTAGGAGCAGACGCCGTTGAGGGTGGCGACGGCCAGCTGCCCGATCACGTACCCGCCGATGCGCTTGCTGATCTCGTCACCCAGCAGCTCGACCCTGGTGCGCCGCGAGGCGGGCACGAGCGCGTAGCCGGCCTCCCTGAGGTTGCGCATCGCGGCGAGGAAGTACAGCGTGAGGATGAGCACGGTCAGCGCGCTGAACACGCCTCCGAGCACGGCCTGACCGGCCCCCAGCACGCCACCGAAGACCGCCGCCATCACCGCGCCGTCGCCCAGCCGCTTCTCGAGCTCGCCCGTGGCACGCCCGACGAGGTCGTACTGCTGGTCGAGCTGGACGAACCAGTCCGCCTGCTGCAGCTGCGCGAGGTACTCGGGCATCTGGCCGACCAGCTCGGTGCCCTGGTCGACGAGGATCGGGACCACGGAGGCGCCGAAACCGGCGAAGACCGCGACCACGCCACCGAAGACCCCGGTGATCGCCCAGCCGCGGGGGACGCGGTGGCGGGTCAGCCAGTCGACGACCGGCTCGAGGCCCAGCGCGAGGAAGAGGGAGACCACGAGCAGCGTGATCACCTGCGCGAGCTGGCCGAGCACCTGGACGAGGGCGTAGGCCATGAACACGCCGAGGGCGCCGATGAACCCGATGTAGAAGGGGTGCGTGCGGCTGAACTGCTGGCCGGGCTTCCCGAAGCGGGAGGCTGCCCCGTCGCTGTCGCTGTCGCTGTCGCTGGTGCGGAGGCGGGGCGACTCTCCGAGGAACTGGTCGGCGACGGGGTGTGGGCCGACACCCTCGACCGACGGTTCGCCGGCAAGCCGCTTCGTGCCGGCGGCGGGCGTGTCCGCGTCCGGCGGCTGCAGCCGGAGGCTGAGCATCTGGTCGAGGGTGGGGAACGAGCCGCTGTGGCGCTGGGCCCGACCAACGGCTCGTCGCTCGGCCAGCGCAGCCCGCACCTGACGGCGGCTGTCTGCGGAGGTCATCGCGCCCCGCAGCCGTGTGCCCCAGCTGCGCCCGTGCCCCTGCTCGGGCTCGTGCGCTCGTGCGTCCCCCGTCACCTCGGTGGCGTCGTCCGTCCTGCCACCGGGCGCTGTGTTCTCGGCCACTGCTGTCCTCTCGCCGCCCTGAGGCGAGCCTAGTGTTCGCGCAGGTGGCGGGCACCGCGGCGCGCTGCCGATCCGGGTCGCCGGGACCGCTCCGGTCTCAGACGTCCCGGAAGCGGTTGATCTGCGTCGCGAACCGTTCGCGCCGCTCCGGGTCGGTGACGCCGAGACCCTCCTGCGGGGCGAGTGCCAGGACCCCGACCTTTCCCTGGTGCAGGTTCTGGTGCACGTCGTGGGCGGCCTGGCCCACGTCGGCGAGGGCGTAGCTGCGCGACAGGGTCGGGTGCACGATGCCCCGGGCGATGAGGTCGTTGGCCTCCCAGGCCTCCCGGTAGTTGGCGAAGTGCGAGCCGACGACCCGCTTGAGGTGCATCCAGAGGTACCGGTTGTCGTACTCGTGCATGTAGCCGGACGTGGACGCGCAGGTGACCACGGTGCCGCCACGACGGGCGGCGAACACGCTGGCCCCGAACGTCTCCCGACCGGGGTGCTCGAAGACGATGTCGACGTCCCGGCCGCCGGTCAGCTCCCGGATGCGTGCCCCGAAGCGCCGCCACTCCTTCGGGTCCTGGGTGGTCTCGTCCTTCCAGAAGCGGTAGCCCTCGGCCTTGCGGTCGATGATCAGCTCGGCGCCCATGGCCCGGCAGATGTCCGCCTTCTCCTCGCTGGAGACCACACACACCGGGGTCGCGCCGGCGGCCAGGGCCATCTGCGTCGCGTAGGAGCCCAGACCGCCTGAGGCGCCCCAGATCAGCACCCGGTCACCGAGCTTCACCCCGGCGCCGTTCTTCGAGATCAGCTGCCGGTAGGCGGTGGAGTTCACGAGCCCCGGGACGGCGGCCTCCTCCCACGTGAGGTGCGCCGGCTTGGGCATCAGCTGGTTCGCCTTGACCAGCGCGAGGTGGGCGAGCCCGCCGAAGTTGGTCTCGAAGCCCCAGATGCGCTGCTCCGGGTCGAGCATCGTGTCGTCGTGGCCGTCGGGGTGCTCCAGCTCGACGGAGAGGCAGTGGGCGACGACCTCTGCTCCCGGCTTCCACGCGTGCACGCCCGGACCCGTGCGCAGCACCACGCCCGCCAGGTCGGAGCCGACCACGTGGTACGGCTGGTCGTGCTGGGCCGCGAGCGGGGACGACCGGCCGTAGCGCTCGAGGAAACCGAACGTCGAGACGGGCTCGAAGATGGACGTCCACACGGTGTTGTAGTTGATGGCCGAGGCCATCACCGCGACCAGCGCCTCGCCCGGACCGAGCTCGGGGGTGGCGACGTCCTCGACGTGCAGGGACTTTCGCGGGTCCTTGTCGCGGCTGTCCACGCCGTCGAACATGTCGGTCTCGTCCTTGTGGACGGTGACCGCGCGGTAGTGGTCGGGGATCTCCAGGGAGCCCACGGCGTCGAGGTCTCCGGCGAGGATGGCGTCTCGGATCTGGTCCACGTCCCGGAGGCTACTGAGGAGTCACCCTGTGCGGGACGGTGTGTGACCGACGCCACCGGCCGGCTCCACGAGCTCGACCAGGACCCCGCCGGCGTCCTTCGGGTGGACGAAGTTGACCCGGCTGTCCGAGGTCCCGCGGCGCGGCTGGTCGTAGAGGAGCCGCAGACCGCGCTCGCGCAGGGTCGCGCTGACGGCCTCGATGTCGCTCACGCGGTACGCCACCTGCTGGACGCCGGGTCCGCTGCGGTCGAGGAACCGCGCGATCGGGGACTCCGGTGACAGGGGCGCCAGCAGCTGCACGCACGAGCCGCTGTCGCCCACGCCCATCATCGCCTCGCGCACGCCCTGCTCGGGGTTCGTCTCCGTGTGCAGCAGCTCCATGCCGAGGGTGTCGCGGTAGAACGCGACGGCGTGGTCGAGGTCCGTGACGGCGACGCCGACGTGGTCGATGTGCGTGAAGAGCGGCTCCATGGCTGCCAGGTTAGGCCGGACGGCCGCCGTCGCGGACGCGGTGTGGAGCACGTCACGCGGGCCTGCCACGGCGGCGCGGGGAGGCGCCCTGGTGGGTAGTGTGGAATGGCGGCAGGACGCCCACGCCCGAGTGCGTGCGCACTGCCCGTCGGTAGCCCAGAGCCCGCGAGAGGAACCACCTGTGACCAGCACCCGCACGTCCGTCATCGTCGCCGGCGCCCGCACCCCGATGGGGCGGCTGCTCGGCTCCCTCAAGGGCTTCTCCGGTGCCGACCTCGGCGGCTTCGCCATCGCCGGCGCGCTCGACAAGGCGGGGGTCGCGCCCGAGCAGGTCGAGTACGTCGTGATGGGACAGGTCCTCCAGGCAGGAGCCGGTCAGATCCCCGCTCGCCAGGCGGCGATCAAGGCCGGCATCCCGATGGACGTCCCCGCCCTGACGATCAACAAGGTCTGCCTCTCCGGCCTCAACGCCATCGCGATGGCCGACCAGCTGATCCGCGCGGGCGAGGTCGAGGTCGTCGTCGCGGGGGGGCAGGAGTCGATGACCAACGCCCCGCACCTGCTCGAGAAGAGCCGAGAGGGCTACAAGTACGGGGACGTGGCGATGCGCGACCACATGGCGCTCGACGGGCTCTGGGACGCCATGACCGACCAGGCGATGGGTCTGCTCACCGAGAAGGCCAACACCGGCGACCAGGAGTTCACGCGCGAGGAGCAGGACGCGTTCTCGGCCCGCAGCCACCAGCTCGCCGCCAAGGCGTGGAAGGACGGGGTCTTCGACGACGAGGTCGTCGCCGTGGAGATCCCGCAGCGCAAGGGCGACCCGGTGGTCTTCAAGGACGACGAGGGCGTGCGAGCCGACACCACGACCGACTCGCTCGCGCGCCTGCGTCCCGCGTTCTCCCAGGACGGCACGATCACCGCCGGCTCCGCGTCGCAGATCAGCGACGGTGCGGCCGCGGTGGTCGTGATGAGCAAGGAGAAGGCGACCGAGCTCGGTCTGACGTGGATCGCCGAGATCGGCGCGCACGGCATGGTCGCCGGTCCCGACTCGACCCTGCAGAGCCAGCCCGCCCGCGCGATCCTCAAGGCCTGCGAGAAGGAGGGCATCACGCCCGCCGACCTCGACCTGCTGGAGATCAACGAGGCGTTCGCCGCGGTCGGGTTGGCGTCGACCAAGGAGCTCGGGGTCGACCCGGACACCGTGAACGTCAACGGCGGGGCGATAGCGGTCGGCCACCCCATCGGCATGTCGGGGGCCCGGCTCGTGCTGCACCTCGCGCTAGAGCTCGGTCGGCGCGGCGGCGGGATCGGCGCGGCGGCCCTCTGCGGCGGCGGCGGCCAGGGCGACGCCCTGATCGTGCGCGTCCCGGCCCGCGGCTGACGCGCGACCGACCCGAGACCCGGCGACCCGGCACCCCATGGCGCGCACCCTCGACGTCCCCGACCTGCTGGTCCGGGCCCGTGAGGGTTCCCCGCGCGCCGTCGCGCGCCTGATCTCGCTGGTCGAGGACGCCTCCCCGCAGCTGCGCGAGGTGATGGCCGCGCTCGTGCCGCACACCGGCCGGGCCTGGGTCGTCGGCCTGACGGGCTCTCCGGGGGTCGGCAAGTCGACGACCACCTCGGTGCTGGTCAGCGCCCTGAGGGCGCGTGACCTCCGCGTGGGGGTGCTGGCGGTGGACCCCTCGTCCCCGTTCTCCGGCGGCGCGCTGCTCGGAGACCGCATCCGCATGTCCGACCACGCGACCGACCCCGACGTCTACATCCGGTCGATGGCCAGCCGGGGACACCTCGGCGGCCTGTCGATGGCGACGCCTCAGGCGGTGCGGGTCCTCGACGCCGCCGGGTGCGACGTGGTCCTGGTCGAGACCGTCGGTGTCGGGCAGAGCGAGGTCGAGGTCGCGGCGGCGGCCGACACCACCGTCGTGCTGCTGGCGCCCGGCATGGGCGACGGGATCCAGGCCGCGAAGGCCGGGATCCTCGAGATCGGCGACGTGTTCGCGGTGAACAAGGCCGACCGTGACGGCGCGGAGGCGACGATCCGCGACCTCCGGGGGATGATCTCGCTCGGCGAGCGGCGTGAGGCCGGTGACTGGCGCCCGCCGGTCGTCCGGCTGGTGGCGACTCGGGGCGAGGGGGTGGACGAGCTGGTCGAGGCGCTGGACAAGCACCGCGCGTGGGCCGACGAGACCGGTGAGCTGCGGAGACGCCGACGCGACCGGGTGGCCGGCGAGATCGAGGCGATCACCCTGGCCGTGCTGCGGGGCCGCATCGGCGACCTGCACGACTCGGCGGCCGAGGAGGGGCTCGCGGAGCTCGCCGAACGGGTGCTGGCCGGTGAGACCGACCCGTACACGGCCTCCGACACGGTGCTGGAGCGCCTCACCGCACACTGACCGGCACCCTCTCGCCGGTCGCCTCGCGTCTGACAGGGTGAGCCCATGCTGATCGCCTTCTCCGTCGCCCCGTCCGGCTCCGGTGAGTCCGTGTCGGCCGCAGTGGCCGACGCTGTCCGGATCGTCCGCGACTCGGGCCTGCCGAACCAGACCGACTCCATGTTCACGACGATCGAGGGCGAGTGGGACGAGTGCCTCGACGTGGTGAAGCGCGCGTGCGAGGCGGTCGGTCGCCACGGCGACCGCGTCTCGCTGGTGCTGAAGGCCGACATCAGGCCGGGTCGGACGGGCGAGATGCAGGCGAAGCTCGACCGGCTGGAGGCCGCGATCGAGTCGACGGCCGGGGCGTCGGACGTCCCGATGCGCCCTGACGGTCCCTGAGCCCGAGCCGAGCGCGGTCGGGGATGGGGACGGGGGTGGTGCTGCGCACCGCGGGCCCGCGCGACGCCGGTGCCGTTGCCCGCTGCCACGTGCAGTGCTGGCGTGAGGCGTACGCCCACCTGCTGAGCGGCGAGTTCCTCGACGCCCTCGATGTCGCCGATCGTGCCGGGATGTGGGAGAGGGCGATATCGCGCGGCGCCGCGGTGCACGTGGCGGACCTCGGTGGCGACGTGGTCGGCCTGGCGGCCGCCGGCCCCCGTCGGGACGATGAGCCGGGCCTGCCCGACCTGGAGCTCCGACTGATCTACCTGCTCTCCGCGCACCACGGCACCGGGGTCGGGCAGCAGCTCCTCGACGCGGCCCTCGGTGCCGAGGACGGCTACCTCTGGGTCGCCGAGGACAACCCTCGGGCCCGAGCCTTCTACGCTCGCAACGGTTTCCGTCCCGACGGCGCCCACAGGGTGGAAACCGCCTTCGAGGACATGGCCGAGGTGCGTCTGGTCCGCCGGACGCCGACCGTGGTCAGAGGCTGAGCGATCCGCTCTCGCTGAGGGTCCCGATGTCGAGCTGCGCGAGCCGCGGTCCCTTCTCACCGGAGACCAGGACCACGACCGCGTCGTCGCCGGTCACCATCGCGCGCTGCACCCAGTCGGAGGCACCGAAGCGGTGGGTCGCCGCGACCGCGAGGTCGCCGCCGTTGCCGACCGAGAGCGTCTGCACCGCAGAGCCACTGGGGTCCTGCAGGGGGAGGAGCGCCAGGCGGCGCTCCGGCAGGTAGCTGAACTGCCGCGAGTCACCCTCGACGGCCGTCCAGGTGTCGCGCTGCGCCAGCACGTCGACCCGCGAGGGTGCTGCGCGGTCGGAGATGTCGAAGGTCGACACCTGCATGCCGGTGGTCCGCCCGTCCTCGGTCGCGTCCTGCCCCACGCCGAGCAGCAGGTCGCCGCCCACGGGGTGCAGGTACGCCGAGTACCCCGGGATCTTGAGCTCACCCGTGACGGTGGGGGCCGCGGGGTCCGACAGGTCGACGACGTAGAGCGGGTCGGTCTGGCGGAACGTCACGACCGTCGCCATGTCGCCGAACCAGCGCACGGCCCTGATCTGCTCACCCTTGCCCAGTCCGGTCACCTCCCCGACCTTCTCGAGCGTGCCGGACCGCTCGGCGAGGACGGTGACCGCGCTGTCCGTGTCGGGGTCTCCTCCGCCGAACGGGTTGCCGCGGCCTCCGTCGCGGGTGGTCGCGACCCGCAGCATCCCGTCCTGCGCGGAGAGTGCCCAGCGACCGAGGAGCCACCCGTCGACCTGGCCGGAGGCCACGTAGGTGGTCGAGTCGTCGACCGTCGTGTCGAACCCGTGCAGCGCGGTCGTGATGTCCGACGGTCCGCCGGCCACGTCGCCGCCCCACATCCCCCAGCCGCCACGCGTCGTCGCTACGTAGAGCCGGTCCGCTCCGGCGTAGACGAGGTCGCCGTCCGACGAGACGCCGGTGGTGTCGACGACGGGGTCGTCGCCGTCCGCCGCCGGGTCGAGGGTCGTCACGGTGATCGACCCGAGGCCCGACTGGTCCACCGGGTGGGCGAGGTCGGAGCAGGCGAGCGCGGGGGTCGTGGAGACCACCTCGCCCGACTCGTCACGCACGAGGCGACGGGGCAGGAAGTCCTCACCGGCCGCGTCGGCCAGGGCCGCCCGGGCCTCGGCCAGCCAACCCTGGGTGTACTCGTCGTCGACGGTGCCGTCCGGGTTCCACCGGCTGGGCGTGAAGTGCGGCAGGGGGATCGCCGGGATCCCTGCGGTGGTGACCAGGCGCACGGTGCCGTCGCTACCGCCGCTCAGGCGCGCGGACACGTACTGGCCCTCGGTCTCGGTGCGCGACACCACCGTCGGGTCGGCGGGGTCGCTCACGTCCACCAGCGTGACGACAGTGGTCGCGGTCCCCGGCTGGTACGGCATGGTCCAGCCGGGAGCGGCGTCGCGGCCGGTCCCGGCACCCTCGTCCTCGGCCAGCGGGATCCAGCTGTGGGCCAGGACGACGACACGGTCGCCTGCCAGCAGCAGCTCGGCGGTGCCCGCCTGCTCGGGGGAGGGGCCAGGGACCGACTCCTCCGGGACCGCGACACCGGCGCCGCTCGACGCGATGCCGCCCCAGTAGCCCTCGCCCAGACCAGGGACCTCGACCTCCCCGAGCCGTCGCGGCTTCTCACCGGAGACGTCGACCACCACCAGCCGGTCGCCGACCGTCGTGATGAGCAGCCCGTCCCTCGTCTTCATCGTGTCGGGCTCGTCGACGCCCGCCTCCTGGAGGTTGGTGCCGGTGGCGCCGTCGCCCACCGCCCCGTCGCCAGAGGCTCCCGCCGCACTGTCCCGACCCTGCGGCGCGACCGCCGACTGCTCCTCGCTCGCTCCACCGGACACGTCCTCGGCGACGGCGTACCCACCGCCCCACGTGCCCACCTGCGTCAGGTATGGCTCGTAGGCCTCGACGTACCAGTCGTGCACCGACCGGCAGTCGTCGAAGGGACGCAGCGCGGCCGCCGTGGCGCTCGGCGGCTCGACGGCGCCGGTCACGACCAGGGCACCTGCCACCGTCGCCACGCCCAGCGCCGCGCCGCGGGCGGCCCACCGTCGTCGGGAGGTCCGGGGGGCTGGGGCGGGTGTGAGGCCGGCGGCGGCGGGCGAGGGGTCCATGGCGTCCATGGTCCTGTGACGCGGTGTCGGACGGGTCGGTTCCCGATCAGGATTTCAACCACCCAGCGCGGCCACCTATGGTTGGTCGGTCACGGGTCCTGTCGGTCGACGGGACCTTCGAACCGTCGGGGGACGAGAGGAAAGGGACCATGTCGGTGAGACGCGTCATCGTGGCCCTGCTCGCGCTGGCGGGCCTGGCAGCACTCGTCGTGGGCGTCGGCCTGCGCACGGTCTGGTTGCCGGACGACGAGGTGACCTCCTCGGTCGACATCTCCGAGGGCGGTCCCGTGGCGATCACCGCCCCCGGGGTGCCGGAGATGCGTGACGGCCCGGTCACCGTCACGGCGACGAGCGCCGACGACGGTCCTGTGCTCCTCGCCCGCGGCCGGGAGGCGGACGTGTCGGCGTGGGTCGAGGGCGCGCGGCACACGGTCGTCACGGGGCTCGAGTCACCGTCCGCCTTCTCGACCGAGGTCGTCGACGGTGAGACCTCCGTCCCCGATCCCGTCACCTCGCCGATGTGGGTCCAGTCCGAGACGGGCACGTCGTCCGTGACGATGACCTGGGACCCACCCGTCGGGTCGCTGGTCGCTGCTCGTGGCAGGCGACGGCACCACCCCCGCGGCGCAGACCCTGTCGATGACGTGGGCGGCTGAGGTGAGCACCCCCTGGGCCGTGCCGTTGATCGTGCTGGGCCTGATCCTGCTGCTGGCCGCCGCGGCGCTGGGCGTGTGGGGGCTGCGCCGGTCCCCCCGAGGCCCCCGAGGCCCCCGAGGCCCCCGAGGCCCCCGGGGCGCGCGCCGCTCCGTGAACGGAGCAGCGGACGCGCCCGCGGACCGGGAGACACCCACCGTGACCGTGACCGAACCGGAGAGGACGCCGTGACCCGACCGCTGAGGAGGACCGCGACGGTGGCTGCCGCCGCCGCGGCGGTCCTTGCCCTGTCCGGCTGTGCTGCAGATCCTCTGCCCGAGCCGCGACCTGCACCGGCCGACGAGGTCGTGCCGGTCGCCGGAGGTGGGCTGCTCGAGACGGTGCTCGGCTCGGTCAGCGGAGCCCTGGAGGCCGGTGACGCCGGTCTCGACGCGCAGGCCCTGGCCGGGTCGGTCGGCCAGGCCGCGCTCGAGCAGCGCACGGGTGCGTACCTGATGAAGACGAAGGTGCCCGAGTCGTCCTACGTCCTGCCCCTGGGCACGGAGCGGCTGCAGGACGTCGTTCCGAGCGAGCAGGGCTGGCCCCGCTCGGTCCTCTCGGTCACCCGGGCGACCCCGGAGGACCAGTTCCCCGACCTCATGCTGCTGACGCAGGCAGGCCCCCGTGAGGGCTACTCCCTCAGCGCCTACGCGCCCATGCTCCCGGGGGCCGAGCTCCCGCTCACCGAGCCGCTGCGCGCCGGGGTGACGGTGCCGGCCCTCGACGACGCCGGTGAGCTGCTCGTGTCCCCGCTCGACGCGGCGACGGCGTACGCCGACGTGCTGACCAAGGGGCCGGCCAGCGCCTCCGCCGCCGCGTTCGCCGAGGACTCCTTCCGCACGCAGGTCCTCACGGCGCAGGACGCGGAGCGGGCCGCGCTCACCGAGACCTGCAAGGGCTGCTTCACCTACGCCGCGAACCACGCCGTGCGCCCCGACCAGGTCTGGGCGTTCGGTACCCAGGACGGTGGGGCGCTGGTGATGGCCGCGATGACCGGGGCCAACAAGTTCACCGTCGCCGCCAAGGGGTCGAAGGCCAATCTGAACGCGGAGTACGCGGCGCTGTCGGGAACGTCCACAGCGACCAAGGAGGCCCTCTTCACGTACGTCGAGGTCGTCGCCATGTACGTGCCGCCCGCCTCTGCCGAGAGCACGATCCAGGTTGTCGCCGGCCAGCGGATCCCGCTCTCCGGCAGCGCATCCTGAGCCACCCGCGACGTCGAGCCGTCGACGTCGACGCACCTGGAGGACACACCCGATGAGCAGCACCCCCGGCCCCCGCCCCCGCATGGACCTGCGCGGCGCCGTCGACCTCTCGGCGCTGTCGAGGCCCACGCCCCCACCCGGGGCCCCCGCGGGCGGCTCCGCGGCCGGTGCCGGGTCGGTCGTCGTGGACGTCACCGAGCAGACGTTCCCCGACGTCGTCCAGCAGTCGACGACAGTGCCCGTGGTGCTCGATCTGTGGGCCTCGTGGTGCGATCCCTGCAAGCAGCTCACCCCGGTGCTGGAGAAGCTCGCCGCCGAGTACGCCGGCCGGTTCCTGCTGGCCAAGGTCGACGTCGACGCCGAGCAGCAGATCGCCGCGGCGCTGCAGGTGCAGTCCCTGCCGACCGTGATGGCGGTCGTCGCCGGACGGCCTCTGATGCTGTTCCAGGGCGCCTACCCCGAGGACCAGGTGCGGCTGGTGCTCGAGGAGCTGCTCAAGGTCGCCGCCCAGCAGGGGGTCACGGGCCGGATCGAGGTCAGCGCCGACGGGGCCGGGGGTGAGGAGGCCGACGGTGCGGACGTCGCGCAGGAGCCCGCCGAGGAGCCGTCTGCCTCCGCTCCACGCCGAGGCGTACGACGCGATCGACCGCGGTGACATGGACGCGGCCGCCGACGCCTACCGGCGCGCGCTCGCCGAGAACCCCGCAGACGCGATCGCGACGGCCGGTCTGGCCCAGGTCGAGCTGTACCGCCGCACGGAGGAGGCCGACCCCGCCGCGGCACGTGCCGCAGCCGCCGCGGACCCGTCCGACGTCGACGGCCGCCCTGCTCGTGGCCGACCTCGACCTGCTCGGCGGGCACGTCGACGACGCGTTCGCGCGCCTGGTCGACGCTGTACGGCTGACATCGGGCGACGAGCGCGAGCAGGCGCGCGCGCGGCTGGTCGAGCTGTTCGACGTCGTCGGTGGTGACGACGACGGCGTCGTCGCCGCCCGACGAGCCTGGCCAGCGCGCTCTTCTGAGGTCCCGGCCCCCGGTGGTCGTCGGTCTCGGGGCAGCGGTGACCGGGCTCAGGTACAGCGCGCCCAGCGGCGGGACACGCAACGACCGACGCCGGCAGCCGTGCCAGCCGGTGGCTGTCGGCGGTGACCGTCCGCGATGTTCCCGACGCCCGAGCCGCCGTACTCCTCGGCGTCGGTGTTCAGCACCTCGGTCCAGCGGCCCGCCCTCGGGAGGCCGACGCGGTAGCCCTCGATGAGGGCTGCCGGCGAAGTTCACGACGCACACCAGCGGGTTGCCGGCGCGGTCGAAGCGGGTGAACGAGAGACGTTGTGAAGGTGTCGTTGGCGTCGATCCACGCGAAACCCGCTGGGTCGTGGTCGTTCTCCCACAGCGCGGGCGTCGAGCGGTAGAGGGCGTTCAGGTCGGTGACCAGCTGCTGCACACCGAGGTGCACGGGCTGGTCCAGCAGCCACCAGTCGAGGCTCGCTGCTCGGCCCACTCGGCCTCCTGGGCGAACTCCGTGCCCATGAAGAGAGCTGCTTGCCCGGGTGCGCCCACATGTAGGCGAGGAAGGCACGCACGTTCGCGAGCTGCTGCCACCGGTCGCCGGGCATCTTGCGCAGCAGCGACCCCTTGCCGTGCACGACCTCGTCGTGGCTGATGGGCAGCACGAAGTTCTCGCTGAAGGCGTACATCAGCGAGAACGTCAGCCGATGGTGGTGGTGCTGGCGGTCGAACGGGTCCTCGGCGGCGTAGCCGAGGCTGTCGTTCATCCAGCCCATGTTCCACTTCATGCCGTACCCGAGGCCGCCCAGGTGCGTCGGCCGGGTCACGCCGGGCCACGACGTCGACTCCTCGGCGATCATCACGATCCCCGGTACCGCTTGTACGCGGTCGCGTTGACCTCCTGGAGGAAGTCGATCGCCTCAGGTGCTCGCGGCCGCCGTGGGCGTTGGGCACCCACTCGCCGTCCTCGCGGGAGTAGTCGAGGTAGAGCATCGAGGCGACCGCGTCGACGCGGAGCCCGTCGATGTGGAACTCCTCGAGCCAGTAGATCGCGTTGGCCACCAGGAAGTTCCGCACCTCCTTGCGTCCGTAGTCGAAGACGAGCGTCCCCCAGTCGGGTTGCTCGCCCTTGCGGGGGTCGGGGTACTCGTAGAGCGGCTCGCCGTCGAAGCGGGCCAGGGCCCAGCTGTCCTTGGGGAAGTGGGCCGGGACCCAGTCGAGGATCACGCCGACGCCTGCCTGGTGCAGCCGGTCGACGAGGTACTTGAAGTCGTCCGGTGAGCCGAACCGCGCGGTCGGCGCGTAGTACGACGTGACCTGGTAGCCCCAGGACCCGCCGAACGGGTGCTCGGCGACCGGCAGCAGCTCGACGTGCGTGAAGCCGAGGGCCGTGACGTGGCCGACGAGCTGCTCGGCCAGGTCGCGGTAGCTGAGCCCCTGGCGCCAGGACCCCAGGTGCACCTCGTACACGCTCATCGGGCCGGTGTGCGGGTCGTTCTGGGCCCGCGCCTGCA
This sequence comes from uncultured Actinomycetota bacterium, assembly GCA_963845675.1. Classification (GTDB taxonomy): domain Bacteria; phylum Actinomycetota; class Actinomycetes; order Actinomycetales; family CAWJMD01; genus CAWJMD01. The sequence continues at coordinate 298,190 of CAWJSX010000003.1, forward strand.
TGTGGGCGTCGTCGCCCCACTCGTGGACGCTCTCCACGACGACGGAGGCGGTGGCGGGTGGCACCTCGGCGCACCGCGCCATCGGGTCGGCCTTCGTCACCCAGCGGCCGTCCCGTCCGAGGATCTCGAACGAGTAGCGGCTGCCCGCCGCAACGCCAGGCACGAACAGCTCCCAGACGCCCGAGCCGCCGAGGGAGCGCAGCTGGTGCGTGCGACCGTCCCAGTGGTTGGCGTCGCAGAGCAGGCGGACCGCCTGGGCGTGCGGGGCCCACACGGCGAAGGACGTGCCCGTCACCTCGCCCATCAGCCCGGGTACCGGCGGACGCGCGCGCCCAGCGCGTTCCACAGCTCCTCGTGGCGGCCCTCGGCGACGAGGTGGCGGTCGACCTCGCCGAGGGTGCGGCAGGAACCGGTAGGGGTCGTCGACGGTGCTCGTGCCGTGACCGGAGTAGGCCACCTCGAGCCGGTAGTCCGTGACGGAGTCGACCGGCAGCACGCCGGCCCAGACCCCGTGCGACTCATGGAGGAGTGGGTGCCGGGACCCGTCGGGTAGCCGGACCAGGACCTCGTCGGCCAGCGGCCGGAGCGTCCGGACGGTCACGCCGCCGTCGTGCGGGTGGGCGCCGAGCACGGCGTGGGGGACGGGGTGGGCGCCGCCGCCCAGCCGTTCGAGGTCGTGATGGTCGACGGGGCGGAGCGCGGGCTGCCTGCCGGACGTCGGGCCGGCCACGGCCGGTGGCGTGGCCGGCGTCTCGGAGGGCGCGGAGGGGGTGCTGTCGGTCGTCCGGGGGCGGTCCGTCATGCCCCCAGTCTGTCGCCCCGGCGACCTCAGGCAAACGGTGCGCCTTGATAGCCCGTTCCGGTTGTCGTGCGTCACCGAGCGTGCACCCCGAGCGTGTGTGGAGGATGTTCACTGTCCGTGGCGGTCGGTCAGACCTGTCCGGTCCCCGTCGCGAGGCAAAACAGTGACATAACCGGGCATTCTGCGCCGTCACGCTGACGGTGGGTAGCGGGTCGAGGGGGTGGCCCACGACACCCCCGGCGACACGCCGTGTGCGCCGTTCCGGCGGTGTCCTCGGGCAAGCCGCCCTGGAGGGCAGGGACCGGGGTCTCATGGTGTCCAACGGGAGGCAGCAGGCCGCCCGCCTGACGAGGGGAACAAGCCGATGACCGAGTGGCTCACACGACGGACGGTCCAGGGGACCGCGTCCGTCACCACGCTCGCGGTGCTGGTGTCCGTGGTCGGCGCCGGCTCGAAGTGGTGGTGATCCGGATGCGTGCGCACGAGACCGTGACCGCGACGTCGAGCGCGTCGCAGCCGGGGGACGAGCTCGTCCCCGGCTACAAGTGGATCTGACGCGGACCGCGTCACATGACCGAGCAGACGGGGCCGGGCGCACTCGCGGCTAGCGCGAGCGCGTCCGGCACGCCGACGGCCCCGCGCAACGCGTGGCTGACGGCCTTCGCCGCGGGTGTGGGGCTGCTCGGGCTCGGCGTGGGTGGTGTGGTCGTCGCGCATGACCCACCTCTGGAGTGGCTGAGCACGCACCCGTGGCAGCTGGTCGTGCTGGCGCTCGCGCTCGCCCTTGGAGAGCTGAAGCCCATCCCCGTCTCGCGCGGCGACGACACCGTCTCGCCGGTCACCATCTCCACCACGTTCGCGGTGGCCCTGATCGTGCCTCGGGCCCCTGTCGTGGCTTCTCCTCGTCCACACGCTCGCCGTCGGTCTCGACGACCTGCGAGGGCGGTCGTCGGCCGCTCCAGATCCTGTTCAACGCGGGGCAGTACGCGCTGAGCATCGTCGCCGCGCGCGCCGTGTTCTGCCTGATGACGGGGACGCCGTTGCTCGGCGGCTACGCGGAGTTCGACGTCGCCGACCTGCTGCCCGCGCTCGTGGCCGGCGCGGTCTTCGCCCTGGCCAACGACTCACTGGTCGCCGTCGTCGTCGCGCTCGCCTCGGGGCAGCGCGTCAGCACCATGCTGCGCGAGGACGTGCGGTTCAAGCTGGAGACCTCCGGCGTGCTCGTGGCGCTCGCGCCGCTCGCCGCCCTGCTGGCGGACACGTCCCTGCTGATGCTGCCCCTGCTCGCCCTGCCGGTCCTGGCCGTGCGCCGGGCGGCGCACCTGGCGGTGCTGCGCGAGCGTCAGTCGCTGCACGACCCCCTGACCGGCCTGGCCAACCGGGAGCTGTTCCGCCGTCGCGTCGAGCGTGCCGTGGCGTCGGCCCCGGGCGAGGACCGCGGCGTCGCCGTGCTGATGGTCGACATGGACCACTTCAAGGACGTCAACGACATCCTCGGTCACCACGTCGGCGACCAGCTGCTGCGCGAGATCGCGGGCCGCATCGAGCGTGCCGCCGTGCGCCGTACGGGGAGCACGCGACCGTCGCCCGTCTCGGGGGCGACGAGTTCGCGATCGTGCTGACGGACGCCCGCCCGGTGGCGCAGGCGGAGCATGCTGGCGGAGAACCTGCTGACCCTGATGGCCCGCCCGGTCGACATCCCCGGCCAGCGGCTGTCCGTCCAGGGGAGCATCGGCGTCACGACCACGAGCCGGCCGCGAGGTCGACGTGCACGGACTGCTGTCTGAGGCCGACATCGCCCTGTACGAGGCCAAGCGGGAGCGGGCGCGCTACCGCGTCTTCGAGCCGGGCACCGTCACCGGGTCCGGCCGAGCGGCTGGTGCTGCTGCCCCGCCTGCGAGAGGCCGTCGAACGCGGCGAGCTCGAGGTGGTCTACCAGCCGCAGCTCGACGTCCGCGACGGACGCGTGATGACGGTGGAGTCGCTGGTCCGTTGGGACCACCCGACCCACGGGCCGACTCGGACCCGGACGCGTTCATCGAGCTCGCGGAGAGCGCCGGCCTCATCGGCGCGCTGACGAGCCACGTGCTCGCCGTGTCGGTCGAGGCGGCCAGCGGGTGGCGTCAGCGCGGCTGGGACGTCGGGATCGCCGTGAACCTGTCCGCCCGGCAGCTGACCGACCAGTCGCTGCCCCAGGAGGTCGCGGGGCTGCTGCAACCGGTGGGGGCTGCCGGCGTCGCACCTGACGATCGAGGTCACCGAGAGCAGCCTGATGGAGGACGCGCGACAGGCGAGCCGCCGTGCTGCGCGCCCTGCGCGACATGGGCGTCCGCCTCGCGATCGACGACTTCGGCACGGGCTACTCCTCGCTGGTGCTGCTGCAGCGGCTGGACGTCGACGAGCTGAAGGTCGACCGCAGCTTCGTGGCCGGGCCTCGTGCGCGGCAGCCACGACGAGATCCTCGTGCGGTCGATCATCGACCTCGGCCACAACCTCGGCCTGGACGTGGTCGCCGAGGGCGTCGAGACGTCCACCGTGGCGGAGCACCTGAGCGCCATGGGGTGCGACCGCCTCCAGGGCTACCTGTTCGGACGTCCGATGCCGAAGGACGCCATCACCGCGCTCCTCGCCGCCCAGTACGCGGTGGGGTGGCACGGTGCCGGGGCCACGGCACCCGGCGCGCGCGACCACGGCGGCGCGGGAGCAGCGGCGTGCGACCGAGGCTGCGCGCCGTCGGCGGCACGGGCGCCGCGTTCTGATGCTCGTCCTCGGCCTGTTCCTGCTCGGGGTCGCCCTGGTGCCCCTGACCGGCGGCACGTGGCGCGGCCTGTCGCGGCTGCGGCTGCGGCACGGCTGGCTGGCTCTGGCCGCCCTGGTGTGCCAGCTGTTCGTGCTCCAGGTTCCTGGTCTCCCCGAAGCGTTCTCGGCGCCGGTCCACGTGCTCACCTACGGTCTCGCGGCGGCCCTGGTCGTCGCCAACCGGCACGTCACGGGGCTGTGGCTGCTCGCCCTCGGAGCCGCCTGCAACGGGGTCACGATCGCCCTCAACGGCGGCACCCTGCCCGCATCGCCGGAGGCCATGCGCACGGCCGGGCTACCGGTGGAGGACGGTTTCGCCAACTCGGGCGTGGTCACCGACCCTGTGCTGCCGTGGCTCGGCGACGTGTTCGCGGTGCCGGCGTCGGTGCCCCTGGCCAACGTGTTCAGCGTCGGTGACGTGCTCATCGTCGTCGGCGCCTGGTGGATGCTGTGGGCCGCCACGCGCCTCGACCACCCGGCCGACCGCGCCGAACCTCTCCCACCCGGCACCATCAGCAGCAGACCCCCGACGGTGCGCGTGCCGCCGGCCCCTGGCTGAGCCACGCGGGTTCGCGGCCCCTCGTCCAGCGAGCGTCTTGTGCTAGACAGGCGTCAACCGAGGGAGCGCACGTGACGGAACTGAGCCTGGGAGCCGTGTCCCGGTCGCGCAAGGAGAACGAGCGGCGGCTCCCGATCCACCCGGCGCACATCGAGCGGATCGACCCGGCCCTGCGGCGGCGCATCTACCTCGAGGACGGCTACGGGGAGCCGTTCGGGATCAGCGACGACCACCTCGCCGCGCTGGTCGGGGGGCTGCGCACGCGGGACCAGCTCGTCGCGGAGTGCGATGTCGTGCTGCTGCCGAAGCCGGTGCTCGAGGACGTGGCCGAGCTGCGGGAGGGGCAGATCCTGTGGGGCTGGCCGCACTGCGTCCAGGACGAGCACCTGACTCAGATCGCCATCGACCGGCGGCTCACGATGATCGCCTTCGAGGCGATGAACCACTGGAACCGGGACGGGTCCTTCGGCCTCCACGTCTTCCACAAGAACAACGAGATCGCCGGGTACGCCTCGGTGCTGCACGCGCTGCAGCTGACCGGCTCGACGGGTGACTACGGGCGGCGGCTGCGAGCGGTCGTGATCGGCTTCGGGGCGACGGCGCGGGGCGCGGTGACCGTGTTGAACGCGCTCGGGGTGCACGACGTCACCGTCCTGACCGGCCGCGAGGTGGCGGCGGTCAGCTCGCCGATCCACTCCGCCCGCATCCTGAACTTCGACCACGACGACGACGACCCACGGCGCAGCCACGTCACGACCGACGACGGCCGCGTGCCGGTGGCCGGGTTCCTCGCCGAGTACGACGTCATCGTCAACTGCGTCCTGCAGAACCCGGACTCGCCGCTGATGTTCCTGGTCGACGAGGACCTCCCGAGGCTGAGTCCCGGCACGCTGATCGTCGACGTGTCGTGCGACGACGCCATGGGCTTCAGCTGGGCGCGTCCGACGACGTTCACGGAGCCGATGTTCGACGTCGGTGACCACGTGCACTACTACGGCGTCGACCACAGTCCCTCGTACCTGTGGAACTCCGCCACCTGGGAGAACAGCGAGGCGCTGCTCCCGTTCCTGTCGACGGTGCTCGCCGGCGGACCGGCGTGGGACGTGGACGACACGGTCCGCCGAGCCATCGAGATCCGTGACGGCGTCGTCCAGAACCCTGCGATCCTCTCGTTCCAGAACCGGTCACCCGACTACCCGCACGACCCCGTCTGACTCAGGCTCGCGAGGCGCACCTGATGCAGGTCGTGGCTGTCGGCCGAGCCTCGAGGCGCGCGGACGCGATCGTCTCCCCGCAGGACAGGCAGCGTCCGTAGGAGCCCTCGTCCCACCGCGCGAGCGCGGCGTCCACGTCGCCCAGGCGGCGCCTCGCCTGGTCGAGGAGGGCGGTCACCTGCGCCCGCTCGAACGCGATCGTCGCCCCCTCGGGGTCGTGCTCGTCGTCGGCGTTGGCGCCCGCGGTCGCGTCGACCACGTCCCGCAGGTCACCGCTGAGCCCGGCGATGCGAGCGAGCGTGCGCGCCCGCTCGTCCTCCAGCGTCCGGCGGGAGGGCACGGGACCAGGCACCCGAGCGCTCAGGTGAGCAGACGCTCGACCGCGCGCAGGGGCACGCCGAGCCAGTCGGGACGGTTCCTCGTCTCGTAGACCACCTCGTACAGGGCCTTGTCGAGCTCGAGTGCGGCGAGGAGGTCCGCATGGATCCGCGGGTCGGCGCCGCCGGCCCGGGCGTAGGCCGCGCAGAACGCGTCCCGGCAGGCCTCGACCCACTGCCGCGACCGCTCCGCGGCATCGCCGCCCAAGAGCCCTGCCGCGTAGTCGAACGAGCGGAGCATGCCCGCCACGTCGCGCAGAGCCAGGTCGGGGACGACACGTTCGGACAGGGGCCGCAGCGGCTCCCCCTCGAAGTCCAGCAGGATCCAGCCTCGCTCGGGGGAGTGGAGCACCTGCCCCAGGTGGTAGTCGCCGTGGACGCGCTGCAGGTCAGGGAGGTGCGTGAGCGTGTCCAGCCGGTGGCGTGGTCGTGGAGCGCTGACGCGTGGGCCTCGAGGGCAGGAGCGGAGTCGAGCGCCCAGGCGACGCGGGCGCGCAACCCGGCGATCACCTGACCACGGACGTCCTCGCTCATCGCCCGATGACCGAACGCCTCGGCCATCGACACGTGCACCTGTGCAGTGGCCTCGCCGAGACCGGCTGCGCTGGTGGTGAAGTCGGCTCCGTGGGTGACGGAGACCACGGCCTCCCGCCAGGCGTCCTCGCTGCCGGCGAGGAACTCGGCCGCGACGGCGAGGTGACCCTCGACCTGCGACCCGTCACGAGCCGTCCACCCGCCCGACGACCAGCCGACGGGCTCCGCGACGCGATGGCATCCGACCCGGGTCAGCGCGGCAGCGACCTCGACGTCGGGGTTGGAGCCGGGGTACAGGGTGCGGAACACCTTGACGATGCAGGCCTCCAGGGTGCCCTCGGCCACGATCACGCTGGTGTTCGACTGCTCGCCCGACAGCACCCGCGAGCTGGCGACGCAGGGCCGGGGACGCGTGCTCCCTCGGGCGTCTCGAGCGAGGTCAGCAGGGCCGCGACGTAGGCCCCGTCGTGCGGGCCGTCGTAGACCCAGCACTCGCCAATGCGCGCGTGCTCCGTGCGACCCACCAGAGCGCCCTCGGCCGCGTCGAGGGGTTCGCGACGGAAGGTGAGCGGCACCTGCACGACGTCGAGGCGCTCGCCCGAGTCCAGTCCGACGAGGTGCACCTCCACCACGACCGCGGGGTCGGACTCGTCGAGGGTGATCCCTCCCACCTGGTGCAGGGAGACCCCGCGCCCCTTGGCCGGGTACCACCGCTGGCGCGGCAGCCAGGTGTGCAGGAGGTGTGGCAGCGTCTCGGTGGAGCTCACCGGGCGTCTCGATCCTCAGCCAGAAGAAGTCTCGTGAGCCGAGGGTGACGGTGAGCCTGCCGTCCTCTCCGACAGCCGGGAAACCGCTGCCACCGAACAGGTCTCGCAGGCCCCGCCCGGAGTGGTCCGAGAGGTCGATGGTGCAGGCCTGCGGTGTGCCGGACATGTTGGCGAGGCACAGCACCGTCTCGGCGTCGATGTTGTTCGACTGGTCCGGCTCGTCGATGACGCGCAGGTAGGCCATCACCGAGTCGTTGTCGACCGGTCGCTGCTCGTAGCGTCCGAGACCGAAGACCGGGTGCCGCTTGCGGATGGCGAGCATGCCGCGCACCCAGTGCAGCAGCGACGACGAGGTCGCCAGCTGGGCTTCCACGTTGACGCCGTTGTAGTGGTAGACGAGCGACTCCACCACGGGCAGGTACAGCTTGCCGGGGTCTGCCGTGGAGAACCCGGCATTGCGGTCGGGCGTCCACTGCATGGGCGTGCGGACCGCGTCGCGGTCGTTGAGCCAGATGTTGTCGCCCATGCCGATCTCGTCGCCGTAGTAGAGGCACGGGCTACCGGGGAGGGAGAGCAGGAGGGCGTTGATCAGCTCGATCTCCGCGCGCGAGTTGTCGAGCAGGGTCGCCAGGCGCCGCCTGATGCCGATGTTCGCCCGCATGCGCGGGTCCGGCGCGTACCAGCCGTACATCGCGGCCCGTTCGTCACCGGTCACCATCTCCAGGGTGAGCTCGTCGTGGTTGCGCAGGAACGTCCCCCACTGGCCGAAGGCGGGGATCTCCGGGGTCTCGGCCAGGATCTCGACGATCGGCTTGGCGCTGCCCTCGCGGATCGCGTAGAAGATGCGCGGCATCACGGGGAAGTGGAAGCACATGTGGCACTCCGGCTCCTCGTCGGTGCCGTAGTAGGACACCACGTCCTGGGGCCACTGGTTCGCCTCGGCGAGCACGATGCGACCCGGGTACTCGGTGTCGATCATCGTCCGCAGCTCGCGCAGGAAGTCATGGGTGCGCGGCAGGTTCTCGCAGTTGGTGCCCTCCTCCTCGAAGAGGTAGGGGACGGCGTCGAGGCGGAAGCCGTCGATGCCGAGGTCCAGCCAGAACCGGACGACGTCGAACATCTCGGCCTTCACGGCGGGGTTGTCGAAGTTGAGGTCCGGCTGGTGCGAGAAGAAGCGGTGCCAGAAGAACTGCCGTCGGATCGGGTCGAACGTCCAGTTGGACTGCTCGGTGTCGACGAAGATGATGCGCGCGTCGGCGTACAGCTCGTCGCTGTCGGACCACACGTAGTAGTCCCCGTACGGCCCGGTCGGGTCGGAGCGGCTCGCCTCGAACCACGGGTGCGCGTCCGACGTGTGGTTCATGACCAGGTCCGTGATCGACGCGGATGCCGCGCGCGTGCGCCTGGCTGATCAGCTCGTTGACGTCGGGCAGGGTGCCGAACTCGGGCAGGACGGCGCAGTAGTCGGCGATGTCGTAGCCACCGTCCTTGAGCGGCGAGGCGTAGAACGGCGGAAGCCAGAGGCAGTCGATGCCGAGCCACTGCAGGTAGTCGAGACGGTTGATCAGCCCGGTGAAGTCGCCGGACCCGGAGCCGTTGGAGTCCGAGAAGGCACGCACGAGGACCTCGTAGAAGACCGCCGTGCGGTACCAGTCGGGATCGTGCCGGAGGCCGGGCGTGTGGACGTTGAGGCCCTCCAGGCCCTGAGCTGGCACGTTCAGTTCCTCCTGATGTGGACGACGTGGGCCGGGGCGTCCGGTCCGAGCCTGACGTAGACGTACTCGCCCCACTGCCAGGACGCGCCGGACAGCAGGTCGTGCGCGACGAACGAGTCGTGCCAGTCGTACCCGAGGGCGACCATGTCGAGCTTGATCGTCGCCTCGCGCGTCGAGTGGGGGTCGAGGTTCACGATCGTGAGGATGGTGTCCTCCCGTCCCGTCGGGGACAGCTCGGCCGGCACGCGGCGCGAGTACGCGATGAGGGACTCGTCGAAGGTCTGGTGGAACACGATGTCGCGCAGGCGCTGCAGTGCGGGGTGCTCGCGGCGGATGCGGTTCAGCGTGGCGAGCAGCGGCTGGAGGCTCTCACCCCGCTCGAGGGCGCCGGAGAAGTCACGAGGCCTGAGCTCGTACTTCTCGTTGTCGATCTGCTCCTCGACGCCTGGCCGGGCGACGTTCTCGACGCAGCTCGTAGCCCGAGTAGATGCCCCAGGTGGGCACCGCCGTTGCGGCCAGGACGGCGCGCAGCATGAACGCCGTCCGTCCCCCGAACTGCATGGTCGGGCGTGAGGATGTCGTGCGTGGTCGGCCAGAAGCTCGGACGCATGTAGTCGGCGGTACCGGGCTTGCCCTCGGTCACCACCTCCGCCCCCGTCGAGAGCTCGGTGAGGTACGACGTCAGCTCGGCCTTGGTGTTGCGCCACGTGAAGTACGTGTACGACTGGTGGTAGCCGACCTTCGCCAGCCCACGCATCATCGCCGGACGGGTGAACGCCTCGGCCAGGAAGATGACCTCGGGGTGGTCGCGGTTGACCTCCTCGATGAGCCACTCCCAGAACTCGACCGGCTTGGTGTGCGGGTTGTCGACCCGGAACGCGGTCACGCCGTGGTCGACCCACAGCTGGATGACGCGCAGCACCTCGGCGTAGACCCCCTCGGGGTCGTTGTCGAAGTTCATCGGGTAGATGTCCTGGTACTTCTTCGGCGGGTTCTCCGCGTAGGCGATGGACCCGTCGGCCCGCGTCGTGAACCACTCGGGGTGCTCGGTGACCCAGGGGTGGTCGGGCGAGCACTGCAGGGCGATGTCCATCGCGACCTCGAGGCCGAGCTCCTTGGCGCGTGCGACGAAGGCGTCGAAGTCCTCGAACGTGCCCAGCTCGGGGGCGATGGCGTCGTGGCCACCGTCCGGCGAACCGATGGCGTACGGCGAGCCGGGGTCGTCCGGGTCGGCGGTCAGCGTGTTGTTGCGGCCCTTGCGGTTCGTCGTGCCGATGGGGTGGATCGGGGTGAGGTAGGCGACGTCGAAACCCATCTCGGCGATCGCGTCGAGGCGCTTGGCGGCGGTGCGCAGGGTGCCGGTCGTCCAGGTGCCGGTGGCGGCGTCGTGCACGGCGCCCTCGGACCGCGGGAAGAACTCGTACCAGGAGCCGTACAGGGCCAGCTGGCGCTGCACGCGCAGGGGGAACGACGCGGTCGCCGTGACGTAGCGGCGGAAGGGGTTGCGGGCCAGTGCGCGGTGCACCACCGCCGACGTGCCGGCGGCGAGCCGTGCCTGGGCCGGCCGCTCCGTGTCGCGCAGTCCCGCGACGGCGGCGACGAGGTGCGCGTGGTCCGCCTGGCTGTGCGCCGGGTCGGCGGCCGCCTGCTCCAGCAGCAGGGCGCCCTCGACGAGCATCAGCTCGGTGTCGACGTCGGCCGCAACCTTGATGACGGCGTCGTGCTCCCAGGTGCCGTACGGGTCGTCCCAGCCCTCGACCCGGAACGACCAGTCGCCGACCGCGTCCGGGACGACCTGCGCCAGGTAGCGGTCGGTGCCGGGGTCGCCCGGCAGCATGCGCTGGCGAGTGTGCTCGGAGCCGTCCGGGCGCAGCAGCACGGCGGTGGCGGCGACGGCGTCGTGCCCCTCGCGGAACACCGTCGCGCTGATCGGCACCGCCTCGCCCACGACGGCGCGGGCCGGCCAGCGCCCTCCGTCGACCGCCGGGCCGACGGACATCACGGGGATCCGTCCCAGGCCCGACGACGAGCGCGCCGCGGTCGTGTCGACCGCAGGAGCGGGTGCCTCCGCGGCAGCGGCAGTCGCCTGCGATGCACTCCGCGGTGACGCGCTGGGGGACGTGGTCGGGGTCTGCCTCGGGCGCTGGGACTTCTTGCTGGACCGGATCACCCGGGGAACGCTACCGAGCGGGCGGCCCTCCGTGCAGGTCGTGGCCGTGCGTGGCTGGGACGTCGTGGGACCACGCCCACCCCCGCAGATCGCGGACGATCTGGGATGCGAAGGGGGGAAGAAATCGCGGAAAGGGGACGATCTGCAGGGAGACTGGTCCTGGCGTCGCTCTGCAACTTCTTGCGAACTTCGCAAGGAGGCGACCGGCCCGGCGTGTCGGGTCGCGACCTCCCGTACGCTCCCCCGTCGTGAGAGCGATTCGACGGTTCACCGTCCGTACAGTCCTGCCCGGCACGATCGGCGCCCTCGGGCAGCTGGCCCTGAACCTGCGGTGGTCGTGGCACGCCCCGACGCGCGACCTGTTCGCGTCGCTGGACCCCCAGCGCTGGGAGGCGCGCTGCGGCACGACCCCGTGCGCCTGCTCGGCGACCTGCCGACCGACCGCCTCGACGGACCTCGCGGCCGACCCCGAGTTCGTCGACCAGGGTGCGCGCCGCGGCCGACGACCTGCACACGTACCTGACCGAGCCCCGCTGGTACCAGGGCCTGGACGATGACCCGCCGGCGTCCATCGCCTACTTCAGCCCGGAGTTCGGCATCACGTCGGTCCTGCCGCAGTACTCGGGCGGTCTCGGGATCCTCGCCGGCGACCACCTCAAGAGCGCGTCCGACCTCGGCGTGCCCATCACCGGTGTCGGCCTGCTCTACAAGAGCGGCTACTTCAAGCAGTCGCTCTCCCCGGACGGGTGGCAGACCGAGGACTACCCGGTCCTGGACCCGGACGAGCTGCCGCTGACCCAGCTCCGCGAGGCCGACGGCACGCCCTGCCAGATCGTCGTCGAGCTGCCCGGTGGCCGCAGCCTCGTGGCACACGTGTGGAAGGCGGACGTGGGACGCGTGCCGCTGCTGCTGCTCGACTCCGACGTGCCCGAGAACGACGACGCCGCACGGTCGATCACCGACCGGCTGTACGGCGGTGGAGGCGAGCACCGGCTGCAGCAGGAGATGCTGCTCGGCATCGGCGGGGTCCGCGCCCTGCGTCTGTGGTCTCGCCTGTCCGGCTCGCCGGCGCCGGAGGTGTTCCACACCAACGAGGGCCACGCCGGCTTCCTCGGTCTGGAACGCATCCGCGAGGTGATGTGCGGAGGGCCTGACGTTCGACGAGGCGATGACCGCCGTGAAGGCCGCGACCGTCTTCACGACGCACACGCCGGTGCCCGCGGGCATCGACCGCTTCGGCGCCGACCAGATCGAGCTGTACCTGGGTGGCTCGGGCGTCCTGGGCGACCTGCCGATGGACCGCGTGCTCTCCCTCGGCGCCGAGGACTACGCCGGCGGACACGCGGGCGTGTTCAACATGGCCGTGATGGGCCTGCGCCTGGCGCAGCGCGCCAACGGCGTCTCGCAGCTGCACGGCCAGGTCAGCCGCGGCATGTTCGAGGGCCTCTGGCCGGGCTTCGACGAGAACGAGGTGCCGATCGCGTCCATCACCAACGGCGTGCACGCACCCACGTGGGTCGACCGGCGGGTCTTCGAGGTCGCGGAGAAGCACATCGGCTCCGAGATGGTGGCCGAGGCCCGCGGGTGGGAGCGCGTGGGTGAGGTCCCCGCCGCCGAGATCTGGCGTGTGCGACGCGAGATGCGCTCCCAGCTCGTGGACGACGCCCGGCGCCGTGTGCGGTCGTCGTGGATCGACCGCGGCGCCAGCCGGGCCGAGCTCGGATGGGTCGACGAGGTCCTCGACCCCGACGTCCTGACGATCGGGTTCGCGCGCCGCGTGCCGACGTACAAGCGGCTCACGCTCATGATGCGCGACCCCGATCGGCTGAAGTCGCTCCTGCTGCACCCCGACCACCCGGTGCAGCTGGTGATCGCGGGCAAGTCGCACCCGGCCGACGACCAGGGCAAGCGGCTCATCCAGCAGCTGGTGCAGTTCGCCGACGACCCCGAGGTCCGGCACCGCATCGTCTTCCTGCCCAACTACGACATCGAGATGGCGCAGACCCTCTACCCGGGCTGCGACGTCTGGCTGAACAACCCGCTGCGCCCGCTCGAGGCCTGCGGCACGTCCGGGATGAAGGCGGCCCTCAACGGGTGCCTGAACCTCTCGATCCTGGACGGCTGGTGGGACGAGTGGTTCGACGGCGAGAACGGCTGGGCCATCCCGACCGCGGACGGCGTCGACGACCCCGACAGGCGGGACGACATCGAGTCGGCGGGCCTGTACGACCTGGTCTCGCGTCAGGTGGCGCCCCTCTTCTACGACCGTGACGAGAACGGCCTCCCGGGCCGCTGGCTGGAGATGGTGCGGCACACGCTGGGGACCCTCGGTCCGAAGGTCCTCGCGTCGCGCATGGTCAGCGACTACGTCGCGCAGCTGTACGTGCCGGCCGCCCACGGCGGCCGTGCGCTCAACGGCCCGCGGTACGCGGGCGCCAAGGACCTGGCTGACTGGACGTCGAGGGTGCGGAGCGCCTGGGACGGTGTGCGCGTCGACCACGTGGAGTCGGTGGGGATCGGCAGCTCACCGCAGGTCGGTGAGGTCCTCAGCGTGCGTGCCTACGTCTCCCTCGGCTCCCTCTCTCCCGCCGACGTGCGGGTCGAGGTGCGGTACGGACGCGTGGACGAGAGCGACGAGATGGGCGAGACGAGTGCCCAGGTGCTCGCGCACGTCGAGAGCTACGAGGACGGTCGCCACCAGTTCGCCGGCGACGTCACCCTCGGCCGGACCGGTGCGTTCGGGTACACGGTGCGCGTCCTGCCGTTCCACGAGGCGCAGGTCAGCGCCGCGGAGACCGGGCTGGTCGCGAGCGCCTAGCCCGCCGCCGGTACCGCGAGGTAGAGCCGCACGCTGCGTCCGGGCACCGAGTGCGAGGTGCCGGGCGCGGCGGCGGCACCACCTCCGGGGGCCGGGCGCTCCGGCGCGCTGTCCCACATCAGCGTCCAGCCGGCCGCCCAGGGCTCCGAGGGCAGGGTGACGTCCACCGGGTCGTGGTGCCCCTGGACCAGCACCAGCACCGAGTCGCCGCCGACCGGTTCGCCGTGCAGGTACATCGCCAGCGTCCGGACCGAGGGGTCGTGCCACCGGTCGTGGTGCATCGGCTCCCCGTCCGGCCCGAACCAGGCCAGGTCGGTCGTCCCGTCGGCGTGCACCTGCCGCCCGTCGGGACGGGCGGTCCGGCGCAGGACGTGGTGCTCGCGGCGGAGGGCCAGCAGCGTCCGGACGTGGTCGGAGAGGTCCTCGGCGTCCGCGCGCGGGGTCCAGTCGACCCACGTGGTCTCGTCGTCCAGGCAGTAGGCGTTGTTGTTGCCGCCCTGGCTGCGCGCGCGCTCGTCGCCGGCCGCGAGCATGGGTGTGCCGGTCGAGAGCAGCAGGGTGCCGAGCAGGGCGCGCACGCTGGCCCGCCGGGCGCTCAGGACCTCGGGGTCCTCGGTGACGCCCTCGACCCCGTGGTTCCACGTGCGGTTGTCGCTGTGACCGTCCCGGTTGTCCTCCCCGTTCGCGTGGTTGTGCTTGTGCTCGTAGGACACCGCGTCGGCGAGCGTGAAGCCGTCGTGGGCCGTCACGAGGTTGACGCTGGCCCACGCGGCCCGGCTCACCCGGTCCGAGGAGGCGGCGACCGAGAAGAAGTCCGACGAGCCGGCCATCCGCGTCGCCAGCTCGCGCACGTCCCCCCCGCGGTGGTGGCCGTGGCCGTGGCCGTGGCCGTGGCGCGTGCCGCACCGCGGCCGCGTCGGCGAGCCAGAACGAGCGGACCCCGTCGCGGAACCGGTCGTTCCACTCCGCGAAGGGCGGTGGGAACTGCCCCGTACGCCAGCCGTGGGTGCCGAGGTCCCAGGGCTCGGCGACCAGCTTGGTCTGCTGCAGCACCGGGTCCGTGCGCGCGGCGACCAGGAACGGGTGGTCGGCGTCGTAGGCGTCCGCGCCGCGTCGCCCGTCGCCCCGGGCGAGCGCGGGCGCGAGGTCGAAGCGGAATCCGTCGACGCCGAACCGCTCGACCCAGTAGCGCAGCGAGTCGAGGGCCATGCCGACGACCCGGGGGTGCGAGAAGTCCAGCGTGTTGCCGCAGCCGGTCACGTCGACGTCGCGCCCGTGCTCGTCGAGCCGGTAGTACGAGGCGTTGTCGAGCCCGCGCCACGACAGGGTCGGGCCGTCCGCGCCGGCCTCGCAGCTGTGGTTGTAGACGACGTCGAGCAGAACCTCGAGACCGGCTTCGTGGAGCGAGGCGATGCTGCGCGCCACCTCGTCGAGGACGGCCGTCGACCCCTGTGCGCGGGCGGCGGCCGTCGCGTAGCGGGGCTCCGGCGCGAAGAACGAGAGCGAGTTGTAGCCCCAGTAGTTCGTCTGCCCCCGGCGCACGAGCGCGGGCTCGTCCCCGATGGCGAACACCGGAAGCAGCTCGACCGCGGTCACCCCGAGCCCGGTCAGGTACCCGACCACGGCGGGGTGCGCCAGGCCCGCCCACGTGCCGCGCAGCTCCACGGGGACGTCCGGGTGCCGCATGGTCAGGCCGCGCAGGTGCGCCTCGTACACGACCGTGCGGTCCCAGCGGGTCGTGGGGCGGGCCGCGGCCACCGCGGCCGTCCGCTCGGTGCCGGGGGCGGCCACCAGCACGCCGACACGCACCGACCCGGCGCTGTCCGTGTCGTCCAGCAGCCGGGCACCGCTGCGACCGTCGACCGGCTGCCAGGCATCGTCGACCTCGTGTCCGAAGACCGCCTGCCCCCAGGCGGTCTCGCCGTCGACCGCACGGGCGTACGGGTCGAGGAGGAGCTTGGCCGGGTTGTGCCGATGACCCTGGTCGGGTGCCCAGGGTCCGTGCACGCGCAGGCCGTACCGCTGGCCCGCCCGGGCGTGCGGCAGGGTGCCGTGCCACACGCCGTCCGTGAGGTGCGGCAGCCGGACGCGCTCCTCGTCTCCGAGCGCGTCCGCGGTGCCGGAGAACAGGCACACCTCGACGGCGTCGGCGTGGGCCGCGAACACCGCCGCGCGTGCGCCCTGCCCGTCCGGCTCGAGGTGCACGCCCAGGGGCCACGGTCGGCTGCGGGGGCGGGACGTCGGGGCGTGGGTCACCGGAGAAGTGTCGCGGACACCCCGGTGGTTACGGTGGAGGCATGAGCGATCCGACCTCGCTGCCCAACTTCCCGCCCCCCGCCGACGAGCACCCCCTGCGGGGCAGGGTCCTCGACGCGCTCGCAGACGCCGGCATGGCGCCGAACCTCGACGCGGACGGCGACGTCGCCGTGGTGCTCAACGAGCAGAAGCTCTTCGTGCGCTGCGTGGACGGCGACGTGCCGATGATGCGGGTGTTCGGGCAGTGGCGGATCGGGGACGCCGTGTCGCCCGACGAGATGACGCGCCTGAGGGCGGCGAGCCACGTCACGTCGACGGTGAACCTCGTCAAGGTGAGCGTCCACGACGACATCCTCGTCGTGGCGGCCGACGCCGTGGTGACACCGGGCGCGAGCCTCGAGATCCTGCTGGGGACGGCCATCAACCTCGTGCTGTCGGCGGTCAAGGTGTGGCACGTGCAGGCCGGGGGAGTCATCGAGGACGAGCCGGACGCCGACGGGACCCCGGGCGACGGCGACCGTCCCGACGGCCCCGGCCTCGACTAGGGTCGCTGCCACCAGGAGGAGGTCGGCGGGAGGCTCGCCGCCCCGAGGCACGCGAGCGACGAGGTGGTCCGATGGGTGAGTTCGTACGGCTCGAGGTCGAGGACGGCATCGGCACCATCCGGCTCGACCGTCCGAAGCTGAACGCCCTCAGCACGCGGATGCAGGACGAGATCGCGCAGGCCGCGCATGAGGCCGGCGAGCGACGCGACGTCAGCGCGGTGATCGTGTACGGCGGGGAGAGGGTGTTCGCGGCCGGCGCGGACATCAAGCAGATGCAGGAGATGTCGTACACCGACATGGTCGACCGGTCCTCGGCGTTGCAGGCGTCGCTCACAGCGGTCGCGGACATCCCGAAGCCGACCGTCGCGGCGATCACCCGGTACGCCCTCGGCGGTGGCTGCGAGCTGGCTCTCTGCTGCGACTTCAGGATCTGCGGCGATGACGCCCAGCTCGGTCAGCCGGAGATCCTGCTCGGCGTCATCCCCGGGGCCGGCGGCACGCAGCGGCTGCCGCGACTGGTCGGGACCGCGAGGGCCAAGGATCTCATCTTCTCCGGACGCTTCGTCGACGCCCAGGAGGCGCTCGAGATCGGGCTGGTGGACAGGGTGGTTCCGCCGGGTGACGTGTACTCCGCTGCGCGAGAGTGGGTCTCGCGGTACGTCGGTGGTCCCGCCTACGCGCTGCGTGCCGCCAAGGAGGCCATCGACCGGGGGGCCGAGACCGACCTGGCGACGGGGCTCGAGCTCGAGCGCATCCAGTTCGCCGCGCTGTTCGCCACGAAGGACCGGGCCACCGGGATGGCGTCGTTCGTGGAGGACGGACCGGGCAAGGCGGTCTTCGACGGGCGCTGAGCCCCACCGGGTGGGTTCGGCAGGAAGACCTGTCAGGTCGGCTGCAGCCCTCGGGCGTCGAGCCACGCGAACGGCCCGTCGAGCTCGCGCTGGCTCGCTGCCTCGGCCAGGGCGTCGTGGCGGCCCGTCTCGCCCGACCCGTCGCACAGGTCAGCCAACCGGTGGAAGGCCCGGGCGTGCTCCTGCGCCCGGCGGCGCGCGTGGTCGCCAGCCTGGTCCCGCGTGACCATCGACGCCCAGTCACTGGCGAGCGCGAGCAGCGCCTGACGCACCAGCTGGTCGAGCTCCGGACGGCGGAGGCTCCACGCGCGGGAGCGCCGCACCACCTCGACGAGCCGGCGCTGCACGCCCTGCCGCAGCTCCACCAGGTCGGTGACCTCCGGCCGCGCCCACGGCGCGCGGTCGTCGCCGCCGGCCCACGACCCGTCCGCGAGGTCCGCCGCGCCACGCACCAGCGGTGCGTGGCCCGCGTCCCCGTGGACGGCCCGGTCGAGCGTGGTCACCCGGACCCCCGCCGCCGGCAGCTCGCGCAGGACCCGCTCGAGGAACGCCGGCCCCTCGTGCCACCGGTGGCCGAACAGGTCGGTGTCGAACGCCGCGACCACGAGACCCGGCTCCCCCTCGCGGGACGCCACGTCCACCAGGCGCTCACGGACCGCCACCACGAACGCGTCGGCGTCCTGCCTCGTCTGGGCCATGGCGTCCAGCGGGCGGTACCAGGGCCCCCGCGCGACGCCGAGCCGCGGGACGCCGGGTCGGCGAGCTGCGGCACCGCTCGGCCGTTCCGGGTCGACGGCATGGAGGTCCCGGTAGACCGCCGAGGTCGGGTACCCGGTTCGGGACGACTTGACCAGCTCGGTCACCGACCGGTCGAGCGCCACCGCGACGACGTTCGTGGCACCCATCGTCCACGCCCTGTGCACCGACCGACCGGCCGCCGACACCGTCGTCTCGTCGAGGACGACGTGCGTGAAGCCCGTTGCGGCGTAGGTGTCCTGGAGCCCGTCACGGTGGCCGCACTCCGGCGACCACAGTCCCGCGGGGTGCTGGCCGCGCCGCCAGAGCGCGTCCTCGAGGCCGACCTGCAGCATCCACTGCGCGACCACCGGCTCGAGCACGGGGAGGAAGGGGTGCGTGGCGGGCCCGCCGATCAGCTCGACCAGGCCGTCGTCGGCCAGGCGGCGCAGCGCCGCCGACCCACCGTGCCGCCACTCACCCGTCAGCTCCTCGAGGGCGTGGGTGGCCGAGCGGACGTCGTAGGACGCCACCGCCCGCACGCCCTCGGCCCGACCGCTTCCGACGGCGTCGTGCTGCGCACGGAGCCACTGGTCCGAGGCCCAGGCGTGCACACCCTCCAGCGCGGTCGACGAGTCCAGCTGGTCCGCGAGGACGGGGGTGACGCCGAGCGTGAGCAGGTCGCGTCGCCCCTCCCGGCCGAGGCGGCGCAGCATCGCGGTGACGGGCAGGTACGAGCCGGTCCACGCCCGGTACAGCCACTCCTCGCCGACCGGCGTCCGCCCGTGCCCCAGCACCCAGGGCAGGTGCGAGTGCAGCACGAGGCAGAAGGTGCCGACCGGCTCCGCCGGTGACGCGGTGCGGTGCTGCGACACCGTCCGAGCCTTCCACAGCCCACCCGCCCCCCTCCTCGCGATACGGCGTGTTTCTGGTCCTGACCGGAGGCCAGAACCGGAAACACGCCGTATCGCGAGAGGCGTGGGGGTCGGCGGCGTGTGCGGAGCGTCACGCGGCTCCACCTTGCTCCCGCATTACCCGCGGGTAACATCCAACGTGGGCTCCCTCACCCGGCTCCCCGCGGCTCCCGTCGGGCTGGCAGGCTGAGGGCATCCCCGGGGCAACCGCCCCGCACCGGAGCGCCCGCGCCACGAGCCGGGCCACCCCAGCTCAGGAGGATCGGTCAGGACATGAAGATCGTCGTCTGCGTGAAGTACGTCCCCGACGCGTCGGGGGAGCGGACCTTCGAGGCCGACAACACGACCGACCGCGCGAGCGTCGACGGTCTGCTGTCCGAGCTCGACGAGTACGCGGTCGAGGAGGCCCTCAAGATCGTGGAGGCCGGTGAGGGTGAGGTCGTCGCGCTGACGATGGGTCCCCAGCAGGCCACCGACGCGGTGCGCAAGGCCCTCCAGATGGGTGTCCACTCCGGAGTCCACGTCCTCGACGACGCCATCGCGGGGTCCGACGCCCCGGCCACGTCCCTCGTCCTGTCCGCCGCGGTCCGGAAGATCGGGGACGTGGACCTGGTCCTCACCGGCATGGCCTCGACCGACGGCACGATGAGCGTGGTGCCGGCGATGATGGCCGAGCGTCTCGGCCTGCCGCAGGTGACGATGGCGTCCGAGCTGACCGTCGACGGCGGCTCGGTGACGATCCGCCGGGACGGCGACGCCTCGACCGAGACCATCACGGCGTCCCTGCCCGCGCTGGTCAGCGTCACCGACCAGATCAACGAGCCGCGGTACCCCTCGTTCAAGGGGATCATGGCCGCGAAGAAGAAGCCGCTCGAGACCTGGGGCCTCACGGACCTCGGCGTCGACCCGTCCGACGTCGGCCAGGGGGCCGCGTGGACCGTCGTCGAGTCGTTCACGGCCCGGCCGCCGCGTGAGGCCGGCCAGGTCGTCACCGACGAGGGCGACGGCGGCGCGAAGCTCGCCGAGTTCCTCGTGTCCCGCAAGTTCGTCTGAGCCCCGACGTCCGCGTCCCCTCCGCAGAAGGAGTACCGAGCCCGATGGCCGAAGTCCTCGTCCTCGTCGACCACGTCGACGGTGCCGTCCGCAAGACCACGTCCGAGCTGCTGACGATCGCCCGCCGCCTCGGCGAGCCCGCCGCGGTGTTCATCGGCGACGGCTACGACCGTGCCGCCCCCACGCTCGCCGAGTTCGGCGCCGCCAAGGTGTACCGCGTGGAGGACCCGGCGGTGCAGAAGTACCTCGTCGCCCCCAAGGCCGAGGTCCTGGCCCAGCTGGTGGGCTCCGCCTCGCCCGCCGCCGTGCTGATCCCCTCGAACGCCGAGGGCAAGGAGATCGCAGCGCGCCTGTCGATCAAGACGTCGTCGGGACTCATCACCGACGCGGTGGACGTGCAGGCCGGCGATGACGGCCCGGTGACCACCCAGTCCGTGTTCGCCGGCGCCTACACGGTCCAGGCGACGGTTACCAAGGGCACGCCGATCATCACCGTGAAGCCGAACTCGGCTGCGCCGGAAGCTGTCTCGTCGACTCCCGTTGAGGAGACGGTGCAGGTGGAGCTCACCGACGCGGCCACCACGGCCGAGGTGACCGAGCGCAAGCCCCGGGAGAAGAGCGGTCGCCCCGAGCTGAACGAGGCGGCGATCGTCGTCTCCGGCGGACGCGGGACGAACGGCGACTTCAGCGCCGTCGAGACGTTCGCCGACGCTCTCGACGCGGCCGTCGGCGCCTCACGCGCTGCCGTCGACGCCGGGTGGTACCCCCACGCCGAACCAGGTCGGGCAGACCGGCAAGCAGGTCTCGCCGCAGCTCTACGTCGCCGCGGGCATCTCGGGTGCGATCCAGCACCGTGCCGGCATGCAGACCTCGAAGACGATCGTCGCCGTGAACAAGGACGAGGAGGCGCCCATCTTCGAGCTCGTCGACTTCGGCGTCGTCGGCGACCTGTTCACGGTGCTGGCCCAGGCGACCGAGAAGGTCAACGCCGCCAAGGGCTGACCGTCTCCGCGACGGCCCGCGCCCGGTGGGGTGCGGGCCGTCGCGCTGCCGCCCCGGCGCGACAGGGCGCCCAGGCGACTTAGGATCGTCCGGTGACGGCCTACCTCGACCACGCGGCGACGACCCCGGTGCGGTCCGCCGCGCTGCGCGTGCTCGTCGACGAGACGAGGGCGGGCGGCAACGCGTCCTCGCTGCACACCGCTGGCCGCCGGGCACGCCGGGTCGTGGAGGAGTCTCGCGAGCGAGTCGCCGCGGCCGTCGGTGCGGCCCCGCCTGAGGTCGTGTTCACGGCGGGCGGCACCGAGGCGGACAACCTCGCGGTGAAGGGCCTCTACTGGCACCGCCGAGGACCGGACCCCCGCCGCCGCCGCGTGCTCCTCAGCACGGTCGAGCACCACGCGGTGATCGACCCCGCCGAGTGGCTTGCGCAGCACGAGGACGCCGAGCTCGGGTGGCTGCCCGTGGACGCCCTGGGGCGCGTCGACCCGCAGGCGCTTCGCGACGAGATCGCCCGCGACCCCGAGTCCGTCGCGCTCGTGTCGGTGATGTGGGCCAACAACGAGGTCGGCACGCTCCAGCCCGTCGACGAGATCGTCGCAGCGGCACAGGAGTTCGGCATCCCCGTGCACAGCGACGCCGTGCAGGCCCTGGGTGCGGTGCCGCTGGACTTCGCAGCGAGCGGGCTCGACGCCATGACGATCTCGGGACACAAGACCGGTGGTCCGATGGGGGTCGGCGCGCTCATCGTGCGCAGCGGCCTCGATCTCACCCCCGTGCTGCACGGTGGGGGTCAGGAGCGCGGGGTGCGGTCCGGCACGCTCGACCTGCCCTCGATCGCGGCGTTCTCCGTCGCCGCCGACGAGGCCGTGACCGCGCGCACGACCGAGGCTCCGAGGCTGGCCGCCCTCCGGGACGACCTCGTCAGCCGGGTGCGTGACGAGGTCCCCGACGTCGTCCTGCGAGGTGACCCGTCGCCGTCGGGCCGGCTGCCAGGCAACGCGCACCTCACCTTCCCCGGCTGCGAGGGCGACTCGCTGCTCTACCTGCTGGACGCGCGCGGCGTCGAGTGCTCGACCGGATCGGCGTGCCAGGCGGGCGTCCCGCAACCGAGCCACGTGCTGGAGGCGATGGGTGTGGGCGAGGACGAGCTGCACGGCGCCCTGCGCTTCAGCCTCGGACACACCTCCACCGAGGTCGACGTCAAGGCGCTCGCGGACGCCATCGGTCCCGTCGTCGAACGGGCACGCAGCGCCGGGCTGGCCTCGCAGCTGACCGCAGCGAAGGCCCGGGGAGCCTGACGTGCTGGTGCTCGCTGCCATGAGCGGCGGTGTCGACTCCGCCGTGGCGGCCGCCCGCGCGGTGGAGGCCGGCCACGAGGTCGTCGGGGTGCACCTGGCGTTGGCCAAGAACCCGGCGACCGGACGCACCGGCGCCAGGGGCTGCTGCACGATCGAGGACGCCGGCGACGCCCGGCGCGCAGCCGACGTGATCGGGATCCCTTTCTACGTCTGGGATCTCGCCGACCAGTTCATGGCGTCGGTGATGGACGACTTCGTCGCCGAGTACGCGGCGGGACGCACCCCGAACCCGTGCGTGCGCTGCAACGAGAAGGTGAAGTTCGCGGCGCTCCTCGACAAGGCGGTGGCGCTCGGGCTTCGACGCCGTCGCCACCGGGCACTACGCGCGCGTGACGACCGGCCCCCGACGGCACGCCGCGTCTCGCCCGCGCCGCGGACACGGCCAAGGACCAGTCCTACGTCCTCGCCGTGGTCGGGCCGGACCGGCTCGCCCGGGCGATGTTCCCGCTCGGGGACGCCCCGTCGAAGCAGGCGGTCCGCGACGAGGCGACGCCGGCGGGACTCTCGTCGCGGCCAAGCCCGACAGCCACGACATCTGCTTCATCCCGGACGGGGACACCCGCGCCTGGCTCGACGCCCGCATCGAGCGACGGCCCGGCGAGGTGCGAGACCTGGAGGGGGCCGTCGTCGGCACCCACGACGGCGCCCAGGGCTACACGGTCGGCCAGCGCCGCGGCCTGCGCCTGGGCACCCCCGCGGGCGACGGGCAGCCCCGGTACGTGCTCGACGTGTCCGTCGCGGACAACACGGTGACCGTGGGGCCGGCGCGTGCGTTGCAGGTCGAGCGGATCGAGGCCGGCGCACCCGGTCTTCTGGCTCGGCCCGGTGCCGTCGCCGGGTGACCGGCTGGCTGCCCAGGTACGGGCGCACGGCGAGGCGGTGCCGGTGGTCGTCGAGGCGGCCGGGCCCGACCGCCTCGAGGTGCGGGTCGAGGGAGTCGCTGCGAGCGGTCGCGCCCGGGCAGACCGTCGCGCTCTACGACGGCGCCGTCGTGGTCGGCAGCGGCACGGTCTCGGCCTGCCGCGGCGGGTGGCTCACGGCGGCTGAGCGGGGACGGCCTACGGTGACCCGGGTGAGCACCGACGAGCGACGCCGGCAGCCAGACCCGGACCGCCACCGGCATCGGCTCGTGGCCGGGCACGGACCCGCTCGAGGCCGACCCGGACCGTCCTCGGCGAGCTCGGTTCGCGCACCCGGGCTGCCCTACCTGCCCGAGCTGCCGGACCGCGGCCCCGGTGCCGACCTGACCGGGCCGCGCCGCGGCGCTGCTGGTCGACCTGCCGGTCGACCTGCAGCCCTCCGGATGGCGGCTGGTCGACCGACCGGGCCGTGACCTCCAGCGCGCACGGGGTCTGCCTGTCGCTCGGACCTCGACGCCCTGGCCGAGGCGGCGGACGGGTACGCCGGGCCGCTGAAGGTGCAGGTGGCCGGCCCCTGGACCGCTGGCGTCGACGGTCTGGCTGCCACGCGGCGAGCGTGCGGTCACCGACGCCGGGGCGACGCGCGACCTCGTCGACTCGCTGGCCGAGGGCGTCGCCCGCCACGTCGCCGACGTGCGCCGGCTCGTGCCGGGGGCGGAGGTCGTCGTCCAGGTCGACGAGCCGTCGCTGCCCGGCGGTCCTCGCCGGGCGTCTGCCCACCATCTCGGGCTTCGGGAGGCTGCCCGCCGTCGAGGCGTCGACGGTCGGAGCAGGGGCTGGCGGCGGTGCTGCGCGCCGCCTCGGCGGCCGGGGCCGCGTCGACCGCCGTGCACTGCTGCGCCGCGGACGTCCCGCTGGCGCTGCTGCGCTCGGTCGGTGCCGACGCCGTGGCGGTGGACGTGTCGCTGCTCGGACGCGCGGGCTGGGAGTCGGTGGCGGTCGCCGTCGAGGCGGGGACGACGCTGTGGGCCGGGGTGGTGCCGACCACCGGCGCGCTGCCGGCCGTGCGCGACGCTGGCCGAGGCGGTCCGCGCGCCCTGGCGCGCGTCGGCCTGCCCCTCGACGGTCTGTCACGGCGTGGTGGTCACCCCGCGTGCGGACTGGCCGGCAGCAGCCCGGCGCGGGCCCGCGCCGCGCTGACGCGGTCGGTCGAGACCGCCCGCGAGCTCGCCGAGGTCGCGGCGGCGTGACGGGCCGGGCGACTGTGGGTGGCCTGCGGCAGGATGGCGGGGTGAGCGACCTCGACCGACGCCGACGCCGACACCGTGCACGACGGACTCGCCGGGCAGGCGACGGCGCAGGCCCCAGTCCCGGACGACGTCCGGCGGGAGTGGACCGAGCTGGCCCAGGTGGTGCGCGACGCTCAGTTCGCCTACTACGTGCGCGACGCCCCGACGATCAGCGACGGCGAGTTCGACGCGCTGCTGCGCGATCTCGAGGTGCTGGAGGACGAAGCACCCCGGGCTGCGCACGCCGGACTCGCCCACGCAGGCGGTCGGTGGGACCTTCTCCACGGACTTCGCGACGCACGACCACCTCGAGCGGATGCTGAGCCTGGACAACGCCTTCATCGACGACGACCTGCGCGCCTGGGCCGACCGGGTGGCCCGTGACGTCGGGCAGCGACGTGCACTACCTGTGCGAGCTGAAGATCGACGGCCTGGCCGTGAACCTGCTCTACGAGAACGGCCGCCTGATCCGGGCACTGACCCGCGGCGACGGGCGCACCGGCGAGGACGTCACGCTCAACGTCCGCACCATCGAGGGCATCCCCCACGTGCTCACCGGCACGAAGGAGGCGCCGGTGCCCGAGCTGGTCGAGGTTCGAGGCGAGGTCTACTTCCCGGTCGAGGTCTTCGCCGACCTGAACGCGGCCCTGGTCGAGGCCGGCAAGCCTCCCTACGCGAACCCGCGCAACACGGCGGCGGGCTCGTTGCGGCAGAAGGACCCCCGCGTCACCGCCAGCCGGTCGCTGAAGATGATCGTGCACGGCATCGGCGCCCGCCGAGGGCTCGACCTCAGTCGCCAGTCGGAGGCGTACGAGCTGCTCAGGGCGTGGGGGCTGCCCGACGTCCGAGCACTACCGGGTCGTCGACACCGTGGAGGAGGTGCTCGAGCGGATCGCCTGGTTCGGCGAGCACCGTCACTCGGTCGAGCACGAGATCGACGGCATCGTGGTGAAGGTCGACGAGGTCGACGTCCAGCGCCGACTCGGCAGCACGAGCCGGGCGCCGCGCTGGGCGATCGCCGTCAAGTACCCGCCCGAGGAGGTCGACGACCGTCGCTCCTCGACATCCGGGTGAACGTCGGTCGCACCGGACGGGTGACCCCGTACGCGGTGATGGAGCCGGTGCTGGTCGCCGGGTCCACGGTCGAGATGGCGACCCTGCACAACGCGTCCGAGGTCAGGCGCAAGGGCGTGCTGATCGGCGACACCGTGGTGCTGCGCAAGGCGGGAGACGTCATCCCGGAGGTGCTCGGGCCCGTGGTCGACCTGCGACCCGACGACGCCCGCGAGTTCGTGATGCCGACGGCGTGCCCGTCGTGCGGCACCGAGCTGCGTCCCGAGCGCGAGGGCGACGCGGACATCCGGTGCCCCAACTCGCGCTCGTGCCCGGCCCAGCTGAGGGAGCGGCTGTCGCACGTGGCCGCCCGTGGTGCCTTCGACATCGAGGCGCTGGGGTGGGAGGGAGCGCACGCGCTGCTCGACATCGACGGCTTCACCGACGAGGGCGACCTGTTCCGCCTCGTGACGCCGGTGGAGGCTGAGCGGCTCGAGCTGGCCGGCGTGCCGTTCTTCACGCGCAAGGACGGCGACCTGTCGGCGAACGCGCTCAAGCTGCTGGCCAACCTGGAGCAGGCCAGGTCGCAGCCGCTGTGGCGCGTGCTGGTGGCCCTGTCGATCCGGCACGTCGGGCCGACGGCAGCCCGCGCCCTCGCACAGCACTTCGGCAGCATGGAGAACATCCGCGCGGCGTCACCCGAGGAGCTCGCCGCCGTGGACGGGGTCGGTCCGCGGATCGCGGAGACCGTGCCGGACTGGTTCGCGGTCGACTGGCACGCGGACGTGGTCGACAAGTGGCGGCGGGCCGGCGTGGTGATGGCCGACGAGCGGGACGAGTCGGTGACGCGCACGCTCGAGGGGCTCTCGATCGTCGTGACCGGGTCGTTGGCCGGGTACAGCCGGGACGAGGCGAAGGAGGCGATCCTCGCCCGCGGCGGCAAGGCATCGGGCAGCGTGTCCAAGAAGACGGCGTTCGTGGTCGTCGGTGACTCACCCGGCAGCAAGGCGGACAAGGCGTCCGACCTGGGCGTGCCCGTCCTCGACGAGGAGGGGTTCACGCGGTTGCTGGAGCAGGGTCCGGACGGTGTGGCGACGGTCACGCGCTGAACACGTGCAGCCTCCGGCGGTCCTCGTTCGGCCTCAAGTCGGCCGCTGGACCGCCGATGAGTCTCCAGTGCGGAGCACAACGCGCCGCCATGCCCACCGTCCGGGGAGCGCATGACCGTCGTGTCGCCTGACGAGCTCGTCGAGCTCGACCGCGCCCGCAACCGGCCCGACCCGGTGCACCCGACGGTGTTCTGGGCCCTGGTCTGGGGGACGCCCCTGGTGGCGACGCTGCTGCTGGCGCTCCACACCTGGGCTCGCCCCTTCCCCTACGTCGGCGACGTCGCGGGCGACACGCTCCTGTTCGTCTGCATCGCCGTCCTGCTCGTCGTGTGCGGCGAGCTGCTGCCGGTCCTCAGCGGACGCGCCAAGGACCCGACCGGCGTGGCGTGGTCCACGCCGTTCGCCTTCGCGGTCCTCCTGACCCTGGACGCGGTACCGGCCGTGCTGCTGTACGCGGGGGCCACCCTCTTCTCGGGTGCCGTCTCGCGCCAGGCGCCGTACCGCGTGGCGTTCAACGCCGGCCAGTACGCGCTGTCGGTGCTCGCCGCCGATGCCGTGCTCGGCATCTTCGGCATCGAGTCGTCGCTGCTGGAACCGTGGGCCCCGGCGGGAGCCGTCGACCTGGTCGCCTGCCTGGTGGCCGGTGGCACGTTCTTCCTGGTCAACGAGCTGCTGGTCAGCGTGCGTGATCGGCGCTCTGACCGGCGACAGCCTGCACAGCGAGTTCGTCGACACGCTCGGCTTCGAGGTGGCCGTCAGCGGGTCGCAGCTGCTCCTCGGCCCCCTGGTGGCGATCGTGATGGTGAACGCGCCCCTGCTCACGCCCCTCGCGGTGATCCCGGTGGCCGCGATCCACATCAGCGCGGCGGGTGCCCGAGTCGAGCGCGTGGGCGGCCACGCACGACGACCTCACCGGCCTCGCCAACCGCAGCCGCTTCAACGAGACGACGACACGGCTGGTCGGTCAGCTCACCGCCGACCGTCGGTCCGGCCGTGGGCTGGCGCTCTTCCTGCTCGACCTGGACCGCTTCAAGGAGGTCAACGACGTCCTGGGCCACCCCACCGGCGACCGCGTCCTGCAGGACGTCGCGAACCGCCTCGCGGCCGCGCTGCCCGGAGGCGCACGTCGTCGCCCGACTGGGTGGCGACGAGTTCGCGTTCCTGCACTCCGTGTCGGGACCCGAGGACGCGCTCGCCCTCGGCGAGCAGGTGGCTGTCGCGCTGCGCGATCCGTACCGGCACGAGAGCGGCCAGCTCGTCGACATCGACGCCAGCGTCGGCATCGCGCTCGCGCCCGAGCACGGGGACGACCTGGAGGTGCTGTTCTCCCGCGCCGACGTCGCGATGTACGTGGCCAAGCGGGAGAACCGCGGGCACGGCGCTGTTCGACCCGCACGGCCGGCCGCCGCCTCGATCTCGCGACTCGGCATCCTCGGGTCGCTGCGACGCGCACTCGACGACGACGAGCTGTACCTCGACTTCCAGCCGAAGGTGGACCTGGGAACCCGCGCGCTCGTGGGTGTGGAGGCACTGGTCCGCTGGCGGCACCCGAGCGGGGTCCTCGTGCTACCTGACGAGTTCATCCCGGCCGCCGAGCACTCCGGCCTGATGCCACGCCTCACCGAGCGCGTGCTCGACCTCGCCCTCAAGCAGGCCCACGAGTGGCGTGCGATCGGGCTCGACGTGCCGGTCGCCGTCAACGTCAGCCTGCGCGACCTGCTGCAGCCGGAGTTCTGCGACCGCCTCGTCGACATGCTGCGCCAGTACGAGGTGCCGCCGACGAACCTCACGCTCGAGGTCACCGAGCGCGTGCTCGCGGGCGACCTCGCGCAGGCCCGCAACAGCATGGTCCGCCTGCACAAGCTGGGTGTCGGCCTGTCGATGGACGACTTCGGCACCGGCTGGTCGTCGCTGCTGATGCTGCGCGCGCTGCCCGTCACCGAGGTCAAGCTGGACCGGTCCTTCGTCAGCCGTGCCCTGGACTCCGAGATGGACCTGGCCATCGTCGCCAAGGTGACCGAGCTCGCGCACGCGCTGGGCCTGACCGTCGTGGCCGAGGGCGTCGAGACCATGCCGGTGCTGAACCGGCTCGCCGACCTCGGGTGCGACCAGGCGCAGGGCTGGCACGTGGCGCAGGCCGATGGGCGGCGACGACGTCGTCTCCTGGACACGCGACACGTCGGAGGCCCTGCGAGCGGCTCACCGCACGATCTGCCCTGCGCGAGAACGACGGCCGCGGCGACACCGACGGCACCGACGGCACCGACGAGCCTGTCGAGTCCCTGTCGTGGCAGTCCGGTCTGCGGACGGCCAAGACGGCCCGCACGCCAGAGGAGGCCCCCGTCGTGGCGGTGGCGACCGGCCGCGCCGACGTCGAGGAGCAGGGGCACGACCGCCTCGAAGGCATCCCGCACCCCCGCGGCACCGGGGGCTGAGGTCGTCGGGCGGCACCCTAGACTCGCCGCCATGTCCGCCATCTCCGCCGACCAGGTCGCTCACCTGGCCCGACTGGCCAGGATCGACCTCACCGACGACGAACGCCTCCGCCTCGCGGGCCAGCTCGACGGCATCCTCGACGCCGTCGCCCAGGTCCAGCAGGCGGCTGGGCCGGACGTCCCCGCCACGTCGCACCCGCTGCCCCTGACCAACGTCTTCCGCGACGACGAGGTGCGCCCGTCTCTCGGCGTGGAGGCCGCCCTGTCGGGGTCGCCCGCGCACGAGCAGGACCGCTTCCGGGTGCCGCGCATCCTGGACGAGGAGTGAGCGACCGCATGGACGCCCCCCGAACCGACCTCGCCGACGGCGCCGTCCGTCGCACCGCCGCGGAGCTCGGCGCCGCCATCGCGGCCGGCGAGACCACGAGCGAGCAGGTCACGTCCGAGCACCTCGACCGCATCGCCGCCGTCGATGGCGGCCCGTCCGGAGTGCACGCGTTCCTGCACGTCGGCGCGCGAGCCGGCCCTCGAGGCCGCCCGCGGCGTCGACGCGCGCCGGCCGCGGGCGAGCGGCTGGGCCCCCTGGCGGGTGTGCCCGTCGCCGTGAAGGACGTCGTCGCGACGACCGGCATGCCCACCACCTGCGGGTCCGCGGATCCTCGAGGGCTGGGTGCCGCCGTACGACGCGACGCTGGTCACGCGGCTGCGCGACGCCGGCCTGGTGATCCTGGGCAAGACGAACATGGACGAGTTCGCGATGGGCTCGTCGACGGAGTTCTCCGCCTACGGCCCGACCCGCAACCCCTGGGACCTGGGACGCATCCCGGGCGGCTCGGGAGGCGGCTCCGCCGCTGCCGTCGCCGCCTTCGAGGCGCCGATCGCGGTGGGCACCGACACGGGCGGGTCGATCCGCCAGCCGGCGGCCGTCACCGGGACCGTCGGCGTCAAGCCGACGTACGGCGGCGTCTCCCGCTACGGGCTGGTCGCCCTCGCGTCCAGCCTCGACCAGGCCGGCCCGTGCTCCCGGACGGTGCTGGACGCCGCACTGCTGCACGAGGTCATCGGCGGCCACGATCCGATGGACTCCACGAGCCTGCCCGAGCCCCTCGTCGACGGTGACCTCTCGTCGCTGGTGACCGCGGCGCGCGAGGGTGCGTACACCGACCTGCGCGGTGTCCGCGTCGGCGTGGTGCGCGAGCTCGACGGGGAGGGCTACCAGGCCGGTGTGCGGGCGCGCTTCGCGGAGGCGCTCGACCTGCTCGCCGGTGCCGGGGCGGAGATCGTCGAGGTCTCGTGCCCGAACTTCGAGCACGCCCTGGCCGCCTACTACCTGATCCTGCCCGAGCGAGGCGAGCTCCAACCTGGCCAAGTTCGACGCGATGAGGTACGGCCTGCGGGTCACGCCGACCGAGGGCGACGTCACCGCCGAGCGCGTGATGTCGGCGACCCGTGCGGCCGGGTTCGGCGACGAGGTGAAGCGCCGCATCATCCTCGGCACGTACGCCCTGTCGTCCGGCTACTACGACGCCTACTACGGCAGCGCCCAGAAGGTGCGGACGCTGGTGCAGCGCGACTTCGACGCGGCCTTCGCGCAGGTCGACGTGCTGGTGTCGCCGACGGCGCCGACGACGGCGTTCCGGTTCGGCGACAAGCTGGACGACCCGATGGCCATGTACCTCAACGACGTCGCCACCATCCCCGCGAACCTGGCGGGCGTGCCCGGGCTGAGCCTGCCCAGCGGCCTCGCCGACGAGGACGGCCTCCCGGCCGGCCTGCAGGTGCTCGCGCCCGGCCCGGTACGACGCGCGGCTCTACCGCGTCGGTGCCGCCGCGGAGGCGCTGCTGGCCGAGCGATGGGGTGGTCCGCTGCTGGCGAAGGCTCCCGACCTGGAGGTGTCGGCATGACGCAGACCAGCACCCTGTCCGGCGGTGAGCGGCACCGCCGGGCCCGAGCCCGTCGTGGAGTACGCCGACGTCGTCGCGCGCTACGACCCGGTGCTCGGACTCGAGGTGCACGTCGAGCTGAACACCGTCTCGAAGATGTTCTGCGGGTGCGCGACGGACTTCGGCGCGGCCCCCAACACGCAGGTGTGCCCGGTGTGCCTGGCGCTGCCGGGCGCGCTTCCGGTGGTGAACCGCACCGCGATCGAGTCCGCCGTCCGCATCGGGCTGGCGATGGGGTGCTCGATCGCGCCGACGTGCCGGTTCGCGCGCAAGAACTACTTCTACCCGGACATGCCGAAGAACTTCCAGACCAGCCAGTACGACGAGCCGATCGCCGTCGACGGGTTGCTGGACGTCGACGTGCCCGCGTCCGACGCCGGGGAGGCCTTCACCTTCCGCGTGCCGATCGAGCGCGCCCACATGGAGGAGGACACCGGCAAGTCGCTCCACGTGGGAGGCGCCACGGGTCGCATCCACGGCGCCGACTACTCGCTGGTCGACTACAACCGCGCGGGCATCCCGCTGATCGAGATCGTCACGAAACCGATCGAGGGCACCGGGGACCGTGCGCCCGGAGGTCGCGCGTGCCTTCGTGGGCGCGCTGCGCGACATCCTGCGTGGGCTCGGTGTGTCCGACGTGCGCATGGAGCAGGGCTCACTGCGGTGCGACGCGAACGTGTCGCTGCGTCCCAAGGTGGGCGACGACCCCACGTCCCCCGCTCAGAAGGCCGTGCCCCTCGGAACCCGCAGCGAGACGAAGAACGTCAACTCGCTGCGTAGTGTCGAGCGGGCCGTGAGGTACGAGATGACCCGGCACGCAGCGCGTCTCGACGCGGGGAAGCGCGTCGTGCAGGAGACGCGGCACTGGCACGAGGACACGGGCGTGACCACGTCCGGACGCTCGAAGGAGGAGGCCGAGGACTACAGGTACTTCCCCGAGCCCGACCTGGTGCCGGTCGTCTGCGCGCCCGAGTGGGTGGAGCACCTGCGCGCCTCGCTGCCCGAGACTCCGACGGTGCGGCGCGGTCGCTGGCAGGCGGACTGGGGTCTGAGCGACCTCGAGCTGCGCGACGTGGTCAACGCCGGTGCCGGTGACCTGATCGAGGCGACGGTGGCGGCCGGGGCGACGCCCGCCGCCGCGCGCAAGTGGTGGATGGGCGACATCGCACGCCGTGCCAACGCGGCAGGCGTCGGTCTCGACGCGCTGCCCGTCGCACCGAGGCAGGTCGCCGAGCTGGCAGGGCTGGTCGCGTCGGGTCGCCTGAACGACTCGCTCGCCCGTCAGGTCCTGGACGGCGTACTGGCCGGCGAGGGCTCGCCGGAGGAGGTCGCCCACGCTCGGGGCCTGGAGGTCGTCAGCGACGACGGAGCGCTCGGCGAAGCCGTCGACCGGGCCATCGCCGCGAACCCCGACGTCGCCGCGAAGGTGCGCGAGGGGAAGCA
Source organism: uncultured Actinomycetota bacterium (assembly GCA_963845675.1). Classification (GTDB taxonomy): domain Bacteria; phylum Actinomycetota; class Actinomycetes; order Actinomycetales; family CAWJMD01; genus CAWJMD01. The sequence goes on from CAWJSX010000003.1 coordinate 330,792, forward strand.
GGCTGCGGCGGGCGCCCTGATCGGCGCGGTGATGAAGGAGATGCGGGGTCAGGCGGACGCCGCCCGTGCCCGTCAGCTGATCCTGGAGCGTCTCTCGGGGTGACCGCCGCGCCTCAAGTGGGCCGACGGGGACGCCGACACAGACCTGTGACGACTCGCTCCGCAGGGCTCCTGGTGCTCTGCGTCGGCGGCGGCGGCTCCCTCGCGGTCGTCCTCCTGGGTATGGGCGGGCACCCCGCGGCCCTGCCGGTCGGGCAGCTCGCGTCCGGGCTGACCGCCGTGGGCGGTGCTCTCGCGATCCTCGCCCTGTGCCGTCGGGAGGGACGGGTGTCGGCGTTCCGCGCCCTGTTCGCGATCGCTGGCGTCGTCTGGGGGGTCGGCCAGACGATCCTGGCCTGGGAGGTGACCACCGGGACGGCGAGCTTCCCCGCGGTCGGTGACGCCGTCTCCGGTCTGGCCGCCCCGTTCGCGGTCGCGGGCCTGGTGGCGCTCCCGGGTCGTCGCGTCGAGCCGATGCAGGGTGCCCGTCTGGCGTTCGAGACGACGATGCTCGCGGCGGCGGCGCTCGCCCTCCTCTGGCGACAGGCTTTCGACTCCGTCTACGACCTCAGCACGCTGGACGGCCTGTCGGGTCTGCTGCTCGTCGGCGCCGAGGTCTCGCTCGTCGCCGCGCTCTTCGTCGCCGTCGTACGCGAGGGCGGCCGACCCCTGCTGCTCTTCTTCGGCGGGACGACCCTGTTCGTCGCCGCGGACCTGGTCACGATGTACCAGGTCGCGCGCCTGGAGACCTGGCCGTGGACGAGTGCGGCGATCGCCTGTCTGGCCTGGCCGTTGATCGCTCTCGGTGCGCTGTCAGTCCCGGCCCGACCAGCGCCGATGAGCGACCGCGACCTGAGCGGGGCGGACCGTCGACGGCTGGTCGCCCACGCGGTCGTCCTGCTGAGCCTGCTCGCCGTGATGCTCGTCTCGCAGCCGCGGCTCGGACCGATGGACCCCGTGACCGTCGGGATGTACCTGGTCATGCTGCTGGCGTTCCTCGGCCGGGAGGTCGTCCGCGCCAGCCAGTCGGGTCTGCTGCTGGAACGGCTCAGCCGTCTCGCGCTGATCGATCCCCTGACGGAGCTGCACAACCGCCGGTCGCTCACCGAGCGTCTGGCCGCGCTCTCCGCCCAGCACGGCGACACGTCGGACGGCGCGGCCCGCCCCCGGCTCAGCGTGATCACGATCGGTCTCGACGGCTTCAAGGACATCAACGGCCGTCTCGGCAACGCCGTGGGCGACCGGCTGCTGCAGGAGGTCGGACGTCAGGTCGGCGACCGGTGCGAGAACTGGGGTGCGACGGCCTTCCGCCTCTCCGGCGACGAGATCGCCGTCCTGTACGAGTCCGTGCCCGACCAGGCCGAGGCGCTCGCCGACTCGCTCGCAGTACTGGTGCGCTCGGCCGCCTCGTCCGTGCCGGACCTCGCGCCCGTCGCGCTGTCCGCCAGCGTCGGCGTCGCCCACGCCTCGGAGGAGCGGGGGCAGTCGATCGCACCGCCCGACGTCGTGGTCCGGTCGGCCCAGGCGCTGCAGGCCGCCAAGGAGATGGGACGCGGTCACGTGGTGGCCTTCACGTCGCCGCTGGCCGCACGGGCGGAGCGCCGAGCAGCCGTGGAGCGTCGCCTGCGGGAGCAGGTGGCGAACGGCGGCGTCGAGACCCACTTCCAGCCCATCCTCGACCTGACCACCGGACGCATGGTCGGCATGGAGGCGCTGGCGCGCTGGACCGACGACGAGCTCGGCACCGTGCCGCCCCAGGAGTTCGTCGGCGTCGCCGAGAGCTGTGGCCTCATCGACGAGCTGGGGTGGCAGATCCTGCGGAGGGCGCTGGCCGGCTACGTCACCGCGGGTGCCCGCGACCGGTCGCTGAGCATCGGCGTGAACATCTCGACCCTCCAGCTGCGGGCCCCCGACTTCGCACGCCGCTTCGCCGGTCTGCTGGACCGGCTCGAGATCCCGACCGCGCGGGTGGTGGTGGAGGTCACCGAGTCCGTGTTCATGGGCGGGGACGGACCGGCCGCCGAGAACGTCTTCGCGCTCGCGGAGGCCGGTTCGCCGATCGCCCTGGACGACTTCGGGACGGGCTACTCCTCGCTGGCCTACCTCGCCAGGCTCCCCGTCCGCATCCTCAAGATCGACCGCTCGCTGACGACCCACCTCGACGACCCGAGGACCCGCGCGATCGTCGGCAGCGTGACGGAGCTGGCGTCCGCGCTCGGTCTCGACACGGTCGTCGAGGGCATCGAGACCGCGGAGCACGAGACCGTGGCCCGCGAGCTGGGCGGCGTCTTCGGGCAGGGCTGGCTGTACGCGAAGGCCGTCCCGGCCGACGAGCTGCCCGCGTTGATGGACCGGCTGGCCGGCCCCGTGGCCCCGGCACGGATGGCGCCGATCGCTCCCCGGCCGCGGGTCGCCGACGACGCCCGTCCGCTCAGCGCAGGCTGACCCTGACCAGGAGGTCGTCCCCGCTGCCGGAGGTGGGCCCCGTCGTGTTGTTCGTCAGCAGGAGCAGCGAGTCCGCCTCGACCAGGACGTCCCTCAGACGTCCCAGCTCGCCGACGAGATACGCCTCCGGCTCACCCACCACGGCGCCGTCACCCGCGGCCGCCAGCGGTACCCGCCACAGCCGCTGACCGCGCAGCGCCGCGAGGTACACGGCGTCCCCGGTGACTGCGAGTCCGGACGGCGAGGCCTCGCTGGTCGGCCACGTGACGAGCGGGTCGGTGAGACCGGGACCGCCGCCGACCCCTTCGACGAGCGGCCACCCGTAGTTGTTGCCGGGCTCGATCAGGTTCAGCTCGTCCATGCGGTTCTGCCCGAACTCGCTGGCGAACATGCGCCCCCGTGCGTCCCACCCGATCCCCTGCACGTTGCGGTGGCCGAGGGTCCAGACCGGGGAGGAGGGGTCGGGGTTGCCGGGCGCCGGGGCACCGTCCGGCGTCACCCGCAGGATCTTGCCGCCGAGGCTGTCCGGGTCCTGGCTGGAGTCGGTGTCGCGGGCGTCACCAGTGGTCACGTAGAGCATGTCGTCGGGCCCGAAGGCGAGGCGTCCGCCGTTGTGGGTGCCCGCGCCCGGGATCCCGCTGAGCACGGGCTCCGGCGCCCCCAGCGTGAGGCCGCCCGCGGCGACGTCGCCGCCGAGGGTCATCCTGACGACCGCGTTCTCGGTGCGGCCGCCGACGCGGGTGGTCGCGTAGGCGTAGACCTGGTCGGCGTGCAGCGCCAGGCCGAGGAGCCCGCCCTCGCCGCCGGGCACGACGCCCGGGACGGTGCCGGCCCGCCCGGGTGCGGGGACCGGGCTCACCGCGCCCGACTCGCTGAGGTGGAGCGATCCTCGCCTCGTCGCGCAGGGAGACGAGCCAGCCGCCACCCGGCGCCTCGACGACGCTCCACGGCAGCGGCAGCCCGTCGATCAGGGCCTCGAGACCGGCGGGCTCCCCGGTCGGCGCCGGCCCGCTGGCAGAGGGGCTCGGTGATCGGCCGGCCGATGAGGGGCTGCTCGTGGCCGACCGGGTGGGCGAGGCCGAACCGGTGACGTCGCCCGCCGGGTCCGTGCTGCTGCACGACGCGAGGAGGCAGGTGGCGACGACGCAGAGGGCGAGGGTCCGGGGCGTCCGGCGCACCCCAGGGCTGGTCATCACCTCAGTCTGCGGCACGATGTCGGCGTGCCGCCCGCCCAGCCCGGTCCGCCCGGGACCGCACCGCTCGTCGTCACGGTCCCCGACGAGCTGTGGCTCGACCGGCTGGGACCGTGGCCCGACGGTGTGCGCGCCCGCGTCTGGGACGTCGCGGGCCCGGCGGACGGTCTGGGGGAGGACGTGGCCGCCGTCCGGCTCGTCGTCCTGCCGTACCAGCGTCCCGACCTCGCGCTCGAGGCGCTGGCCGACCTGCCGGCACTCGAGGTCGTGCAGACGATGACGGCAGGCTACGAGGGCATCGCCGAGCGGCTGCCGACGCGGGTGGCTCTCGCGAACGCGTCCGGTGTGCACGACGCCAGCACCGCCGAGCTCGCCCTCGGCCTGGTCCTCGCCTCGCAGCGGGGGATCGACGCCGCGGCCCGCGACCTCGCGACGCGGACCTGGGACCCGCAGGTGAGGTCGTCGCTCGCTGACCGGCGCGTCCTCGTCGTGGGAGCAGGAGGTGTGGGCACGGCCGTCGCGCGGCGTCTCGAGCCGTTCGAGGTCACGGTCACCCGCGTCGCGTCGAGGGCCAGGCGGGACGAGCTCAGCGACCGGCTCGGGCCCGTCCACGGCGTCGACGAGCTGCGCGACCTGCTGGCAACGCACGAGATCGCCGTCCTGGCCTGCCCGCTCACCGACGCCACCCGGGGGCTCGTCGACGCCAGGGCGCTCGCCGCGATGCCCGACGGCGCGCTCCTGGTCAACGTCGCGCGCGGCCCCGTCGTGGTGACCGACGCCCTGCTGGTTGAGCTGACCACGGGGCGACTGCGCGCCGCGCTCGACGTCGTCGACCCCGAACCGCTGCCGGGCGACCATCCCCTCTGGGACGCAACGGGTCTCGTGCTCACGCCGCACGTCGGTGGCGCCACGGACGCCATGGTCCCGCGGGTGCGTGCCCTCGTCCGCAACCAGCTCGAGCGCCTCCTGGCCGGTCAGACGGTCGACCACGTCGTGCGCCCGGCCGCGACGCCGACGCCGGGTGCTGCGGGGTCGGGGGACGGGCCCGCGGCCTAGACTCCGGCCATGGCCACCGACCCGACCGCCCCGGATCTCAAGCCGCGCAGCAGAGACGTCACCGACGGCATGGAGAAGGCCGCGTCGCGCGGGATGCTCCGCGCGGTCGGGATGGGGGACGACGACTGGCAGAAGCCGCAGATCGGCGTCGCCTCCTCGTGGAACGAGATCACGCCCTGCAACCTCTCGCTCGACCGGCTCGCGAAGGCGGCGAAGGACGGGGTGCACGCCGCGCACGGCTACCCGCTGGAGTTCGGGACGATCTCCGTCTCCGACGGCATCTCGATGGGGCACGAGGGCATGCACTTCTCCCTCGTCTCGCGCGAGGTCATCGCCGACAGCGTCGAGACCGTCATGCAGGCCGAGCGTCTCGACGGGTCCGTGCTGCTCGCCGGCTGCGACAAGTCGCTGCCGGGCATGCTGATGGCGGCCGCTCGGCTCGACCTCGCGAGCGTCTTCCTCTACGCCGGGTCGATCCTCCCGGGCATCGCGAAGATGTCCGACGGCTCTGAGCGCGAGGTCACGATCATCGACGCCTTCGAGGCGGTCGGTGCCTGCGCACGCGGACTGATGAGTCGCGAGGACGTCGACGCGATCGAGCGCGCGATCTGCCCCGGCGAAGGCGCCTGCGGCGGCATGTACACGGCCAATACGATGGCGAGCGCCGCTGAGGCACTGGGGATGTCGCTCCCGGGAAGCGCTGCGCCGCCGGCAACCGACCGACGCCGCGACGGATTCGCGCGGCGCAGTGGCGAAGCGGTGGTCAACCTCCTGGCGAAGGGGGTCACGGCGCGCCAGATCATGACCCGGGAGGCCTTCGAGAACGCCATCGCGGTGGTGATGGCCTTCGGCGGCTCCACCAACGCGGTGCTGCACCTGCTCGCGATCGCCCATGAGGCGGAGGTCGAGCTGTCGCTCGACGACTTCTCGCGCATCGGCGCCAAGGTGCCCTCACCTGGCCGACGTCAAGCCGTTCGGGCGCCACGTGATGACCGACGTCGACCGCATCGGCGGCGTCCCGGTCGTGATGCGCGCCCTGCTCGACGCGGGCCTCATGCACGGCGACGTGATGACGGTGACCGGTCGCACGATGGCCGAGAACCTGGCCGAGATCGCACCGCCCGACCTGGACGGTCGGGTCCTCCGGGCGATGGACGACCCGATCCACCGGACCGGTGGTATCACCGTGCTGCACGGCTCTCTGGCGCCCGAGGGCGCGGTGGTGAAGTCGGCGGGCTTCGACTCGGACGTCTTCACGGGCACGGCGCGCGTGTTCGACACCGAGCGACCGGCCATGGACGCGCTGGAGGACGGGACGATCACCGCGGGCGACGTCGTCGTGATCCGGTACGAGGGCCCGAAGGGCGGGCCCGGCATGCGCGAGATGCTCGCGATCACCGGGGCGATCAAGGGCGCGGGGCTGGGCAAGGACGTGCTGCTGCTGACCGACGGCCGCTTCTCGGGAGGCACGACGGGCCTGTGCGTCGGTCACGTCGCCCCCGAGGCGGTGGACGGTGGACCCATCGCTCTCGTGAGGGACGGTGACCCCATCCGCCTGGACGTGGGGGAGGGCACCCTCGACCTGCTCGTGGACGAGGCCGAGCTGGCGTCCCGGCGCGAGGACCTCGTCATCCCCGCGCCGCGTTACACCCGGGGCGTCCTGGCCAAGTACGCCAAGCTGGTCGGGTCGGCCTCCGGCGGCGCGGTCTGCGGCTGACGTGCGCACGAGCCGCTGCCGGCCACGCCCCAGCCGTCCACACCGTGGGCGGTGTGTCCGCATGCCGAGACAGCCTCACGCCCTGGTTGACACTCCGCGGGGGACGGGTGGAGCGTGGCGTCATGCGGATCCTCCTCGTACGCTGGCGGCGCGACTGACGTCCTGCCCCGCCAGGACCGTCCGCGCGCCAACCCCTCACGAGCCGTCCGGCCGGAGGGGTTTCGTCATGTCGGACCCGCATCGCCCGCCCCACGTCCACCGCCCGTGACCCACCCGTAGACCACAGGAGACGCCGATGGCCACCGCAGCGCAGGCAGTGCCTCGTCCGCCGGGGCGACCCGCCTCGCTGACCGGGGCGCAGAGCCTCGTCCGCTCGCTCGAGATGGCGGGCGTCGAGGTGGTCTTCGGCATCCCGGGCGGGGCGATCCTGCCCGCGTACGACCCCCTGCTCGACAGCACGAAGGTCCGCCACATCCTGGTGCGCCACGAGCAGGGGGCCGGCCACGCCGCACAGGGCTACGCCCAGGCGACGGGACGCGTCGGCGTCTGCATGGCGACGTCGGGTCCGGGGGCCACCAACCTGGTGACCCCGATCGCGGACGCGTACATGGACTCTGTCCCGATCGTCGCCATCACGGGCCAGGTGCCGAGCGCCTCGATCGGCACCGACGCCTTCCAGGAGGCGGACATCTCCGGGATCACGATCCCCATCACCAAGCACAACTACCTGGTGACGGACCCTGACGAGATCCCGCGGGTGATCGCCGAGGCGTTCCACATCGCCGGGACCGGTCGACCCGGCCCGGTGCTCGTCGACATCGCCAAGGACGCCCTGCAGGCGATGACGACCTTCACGTGGCCGTCGCGCATCGACCTGCCCGGCTACCACCCGGTCACCCGCCCGCACAGCAAGCAGGTGCGAGAGGCCGCGCGTCTGCTGACATCGGCCGCACGTCCGGTGCTCTACGTCGGCGGCGGCGTGATCAAGGCGGGCGCCAGCCAGGCCCTCCGCGAGCTCGTCGACGCCTCCGGTGCGCCGGTCGTCACGACCCTGATGGCTCGTGGCGCACTGCCCGACTCGCATCCTGCTCACCTCGGCATGCCGGGCATGCACGGGACGGTCGCCGCCGTGACGGCTCTGCAGAAGGCCGACCTGATCGTCTCTCTCGGTGCACGTTTCGACGACCGGGTGACCGGGCAGCTCTCGTCCTTCGCGCCCCACGCGACGGTGGTGCACGCCGACATCGACCCCGCGGAGATCTCCAAGAACCGCAACGCCGACGTGCCGATCGTGGGGGACGCGAAGGAGGTCATCACCGAGCTCGTGTCCGCCGTCCAGGTCGAGCACGCGGCGGGTCATCGGGCCGACCTCCAGGTCTGGTGGAAGCACCTCGACGGCCTGCGGGACACCTACCCCCTCGGGTACACCGCGCCCGACGACGGCTCGCTGTCGCCGCAGCAGGTGATCGAGCGTCTCGGACAGGTCGCCGGCCCCGAGGCCGTCTACGTCGCCGGGGTCGGCCAGCACCAGATGTGGGCGGCGCAGTTCATCCGCTACGAGCGGCCGACGAGCTGGATCAACTCGGGCGGCCTCGGGACGATGGGCTTCGCCGTACCGGCGGCGATGGGCGCGAAGGTCGGCACCCCGGACCGTGTCGTGTGGGCCGTCGACGGGGACGGCTGCTTCCAGATGACGAACCAGGAGCTGGCCACCTGCGCGCTGAACGACATCCCGATCAAGGTGGCGGTGATCAACAACTCCAGCCTCGGGATGGTGAGGCAGTGGCAGACCCTGTTCTACGACGGTCGCTACTCCAACACCGACCTCCACACCGGTCACGCCGTCGAGCAGGGCCAGCGCATCCCCGACTTCGTCAAGCTCGCCGAGGCGTACGGCTGCGTGGGGCTGCGGTGCGAGCGCGTCGAGGACCTCGATGCGACGATCGAGGCGGCGATGGCGGTCACCGACCGGCCCGTCGTGGTCGACTTCGTCGTCCACCGGGACGCCATGGTCTGGCCGATGGTCCCCTCCGGGGTCAGCAACGACGCCATCCAGACCGCCCGCGGCATGACACCCGTGTGGGACCGCGAGGAGGAGCAGTGAGCCGGCACACCCTGTCCGTGCTGGTCGAGAACCGGCCCGGCGTGCTGACCCGGGCAGCGGGCCTGTTCGCCCGTCGCGGCTTCAACATCCACTCACTGGCGGTGGGCCCGACCGAGCACCCCGAGGTCTCTCGCATCACGGTGGTGGTCGACGTCGCGGACCTCCCGCTCGAGCAGGTGACCAAGCAGCTCAACAAGCTCGTGAACGTGCTGAAGGTCGCCGAGCTGGAGTCCGTCGCCTCGGTGCAGCGCGAGCTCATCCTGGTCAAGGTCCGCGCGGACGGGGCCAGCCGCTCGCAGGTCCTCGAGGTGGTCGAGCTGTTCCGCGCGAAGGTCGTCGACGTGGCGCCGGACGCGCTGACCATCGAGGCGACAGGCCATGCCGACAAGATCTCTGCCCTGCTGAAGGTGCTCGAGCCGTACGGCATCCGCGAGCTGGTGCAGTCCGGACTCGTGGCGCTCGGCCGCGGCTCGCGCTCGATGACCGACCGATCCAACCGCTGAACCCCGTTGTCCACCAACCCGATCGCCCACCGCCTGACCGAGGAGAAGCCCCGTGGCTGAGATGTTCTACGACGATGACGCCGACCTGTCGGTGGTGCAGCAGCGCAACGTGGCCGTGCTCGGCTACGGCAGCCAGGGCCACGCTCACGCGCTGAGCCTTCGTGACTCCGGCGTCGACGTGCGCGTCGGCCTGCCGGAGGGCTCGAAGTCCCGCGCCAAGGCCGAGGCCGAGGGACTGCGCGTCGTCACGCCCTACGAGGCCTGCGAGGAGGCGGACCTCGTCATGATCCTCGCGCCCGACCACGTGCAGCGTCACCTGTACCGCGAGGCGGTCGAGCCCAACCTCGTCGACGGCGACGCGGTCTTCTTCGGCCACGGCTTCAACATCCGCTTCGGCTACATCACACCGCCCGCCGGTGTCGACGTGGCGATGGTGGCGCCCAAGGGCCCCGGCCACCTCGTGCGTCGCGAGTACGTCGACGGACGTGGGGTGCCCGTCCTCGTCGCCGTCGAGAACGACGCGACCGGCAAGGCCTGGGACCTCGCGCTGTCCTACGCCAAGGCGATCGGAGGTCTGCGTGCGGGAGGCATCAAGACCACCTTCACCGAGGAGACCGAGACCGATCTGTTCGGTGAGCAGGCGGTGCTGTGCGGCGGCATGAGCAAGCTCGTCCAGTACGGCTTCGAGACCCTGACCGAGGCCGGGTACCAGCCCGAGATCGCGTACTTCGAGTGCCTGCACGAGCTCAAGCTGATCGTCGACCTCATGTACGAGGGCGGCATCGCCAAGCAGCGGTGGAGCGTCTCCGACACCGCCGAGTACGGCGACTACACCTCGGGCCCGAAGGTGATCGACCCGTCGGTGAAGGAGAGGATGCAGGAGGTGCTGGGCGCGATCCGTGACGGCTCCTGGGCACAGGGCTTCATCGACGACCAGGACGCCGGCGCACCCGACTTCACACGCCTGCGCGCCGAGGGCGAGACGCACCCCATCGAGGCGACCGGGCGCGACCTGCGCAAGCTGATGGCGTGGGTCCGCACGAGCGACGGCGACTACACCGAGGGCACCGCGGGTCGCTGAGTCCTCCACGTCACCCGCAACGGTCCGGCTCCCTTCGGGGGCCGGACCGTTCCGCTCCGTGTCGGGCGCGCCCGGCGCGGGCCCCGGTCGGCGCAGTGGCGGGATCCGTCCCGTGCTCCATCCGGTGGAAGTCGTGAGGGCCGCTCAACCGGCGGGCCGCGAACGCCGATGATGAGAACACGCAGGGGTGGAGGACCGCGGGTCACGACGACCGCACTGAGGTAGAGGAGTGCACACATGTCGCGACGTCCGGGAGTCGCACGGGCCGCAACGGTCTCGGTTGCGGCCGCTCTCGTTCTGGCCACCGTCGGTCCTGCTTCCCCTGCTCAGGCGGGTCTGCTCGACGGCCTCGTCGACACGGTAGGTGGCGTCGTCGGGGGCACCGTCTCGACTCTGACCGGGACCGTCGGAAGCCTGTTGGGGCCCACCGGCTGGATCGTCGAGGACGGCGAGACCGAGATGAAGCACGTCTCGTCCGTGATCGGCGCCGACCGGCTCTACGCGCGCGGCATCAACGGGTCCGGCGTGGGCGTCGCGCTGATCGACACCGGTGTCGCCCCGGTCACGGGCCTCACGTCCGGCAACGTCGTCAACGGGCCGGACCTCTCGTTCGAGAGCCAGTCGCCCGAGCACCGCTACCTCGACACCTTCGGGCACGGCACGCACATGGCCGCCATCATCGCCGGCAACGACCCCTCATCCCTGCTGGGGCTGGGACGCTTCCAGGGTGTCGCCCCGGGGGCGCGGCTGACCAGCCTCAAGGTCGGCACCACCCAGGGTGCAGTGGACGTCTCCCAGGTCGTCGCCGCCGTGGACTGGGTCGTGACCCACCGCAACGACGACCCCCGCAACCCGATCCGCGTGATCAACCTGTCCTACGGCACCGACGGCAGCCAGGACTACCAGGTCGACCCGCTGACGCACGCGGTCGAGAACGCCTGGCGCGCGGGCATCGTCGTCGTCGTGTCCGGGGGCAACAGCGGCACCGAGAACCCCAAGCTCAACAACCCGGCCTACGACCCCTACGTCCTGGCGGTCGGGGCCTCCGACACGCGGGACACCACGGCCGCGTACGACGACCTCGTCCCCGACTTCAGCAGCCGCGGCGACTCGTCGCGACGCGTCGACCTCGTGGCGCCGGGCAAGTCCATCGTGTCGCTGCGCGTCCCCGGCTCCTACGTCGACGAGGCCTACCCGTCGGCACGCGTCGGTGACCGGTACTTCAAGGGAAGCGGCTCGTCGCAGGCCGCAGCGGTCGTCTCCGGGGCTGTCGCCCTCCTGCTCGACGCACGTCCCGACCTGCGCCCCGACCAGGTCAAGGCCATGCTCCGCAACACCGCTGAGCCGATGCCCCAGGCCGACCCCACCGGCCGTGGGAAGGGTGAGCTGGATGTGTACCGGGCGTATGCGAGCGCAGCCCCGAGCGGCGCGCAGACGTGGCCCCGTTCCACCGGGCTGGGCTCCCTCGAGAAGGCCCGCGGCTCGCAGCACGTGGCCGACGACGGGCAGGAGCTGACCGGCGAGAAGCACGTCCTGGGCTCCTTCAACGCCAGGAAGTGGGCCCCGGCGAGCGCGTCCTTCACCGCCTGGGAGGGCGGGACCTGGGCCGGCAGCGCGTGGACCTCGGAGTGCTGGTGCACCGACACCTGGTCGGGCAAGGCGTGGTCGGGCAAGGCGTGGTCCGGCGACACGTGGGCCGGCAAGGCGTGGTCGGGCAAGGCGTGGTCGGGCAAGGCGTGGTCGGGCAAGGCCTGGTCGGGCGACTCGTGGACCGGCAAGGCGTGGTCCGGCGACTCGTGGACCGGCAAGGCGTGGTCGGGCAAGGCCTGGTCCTCCGCGGAGTGGTCCGGGCCGTGACCGACGGCGTCGCCGTCGTGCCCGCGGGGGGCGGGGCCGACGCCGCAACCGTGGAGCGGGCACGCGGCCGCCAGGTCTGGACCTTCCTGGTCCTCCTGGCGGTCGTCGGCTGCCTGCTGCAGCTCGCCGTCGGCTCGATCACCTGGCCGGGGGCGCCGATGCTGGGGAGCGGCCCGGCGTTCGTCGTCGTGGTCGTCGGGCTCCTGGTCGCCTTCGCCCTCGCGGAGAAGGTGGTCGTCCACATCCCGGTGGGGCGCAACACCTACACGCTGACCCTCAGCGACATCCCTCTGGTCGTGGGCCTGTTCGTCCTGGGTCCCGCGGTGCTCGTGGTCGTTCGCGTCCTCGGACCGCTCGGTCCGATGGCCTTCCGTCTCCACCACAGCCCGCGCAAGGTCGTCTTCAACGTCATCTGGTACTGGATCGAGGTGTGCACGGCGCTGCTCGTCTGGCACGCCGTCGGCGCGGCGGGCGAGCTGCGACCTGCGAGCTGGCTGGGGGCGTGCGCGGTGACGGTCGCCGTCGACCTCCTGGGCACGGTGCTGATCTCCACCGTGATCGCCGTCGACACCGGTAGCCGACCCGCAGTGACCAGGTTGCTCGCCGAGAGCAACCCGGCCGCCGCACTCGTCAACGCGAGCGCTGCTCTCGTCATCGTGTACGTCGCCATGGTCGACTGGCGGGCGCTCTGGACCGTCGCCGTCGTGGTCGCCGTCCTGGTCTTCGCGCAGCAGTCCTTCAACCGCATGCGCAGACGCAGCGAGAGCCTCGAGCGGCTCGGACGGTTCACCGGCGAGATCGGTGGTCAGCTCGACGTCGACTCCGCGGTGACGAGCGCGCTCGCCTGGATCGTGCGCACGATGAACGCCGAGTTCGTCGAGCTCGTGCTCACGCCGGAGTTCGCCGGCGAGCGGCGCGCCTGGCGCATGCTCGAGGACGGCACCGTGCGGGTCCCGGCCGGGGAGGGTCTGGCGGCGACCCTCCGCCCGTGGCTCGTCAACGGCCGCCTGCTGGCCCGGCGCGGCGACCGGGACCGCGGTCTGGCACCCACGCTGCGCGACGCCGGGGTTCCGGACGCCATGCTCATGACGCTGCGGGGCGACGGTGAGGAGCTGGGCACCCTGCTCGTGGGGCACCGCCTCGGCGGCGTGGAGAACTTCGGGGACAGCGATCTCGGCGAGCTGGTGGCCCTGGGCAACCACCTCAGCGTGACCTTGCGCAACGCCCGGCGCGCCGACCTGATCCGGGAGAACTCGGCCGAGCAGCTGCGCCGGTCGCTGCACGACGAGCTGACCGGTGCGCCGAACCGCCGCTTCCTCGAGCAGCGGCTCGAGGATCGGTTGGAGGCAGGTGGACCCGCGACGGCGGTGTCGCTGGACCTGGATCGCTTCAAGGACATCAACGACACCCTCGGCCACGCGACCGGTGACGTGCTGCTGTGCCTCGTCGCCGACCGGCTGCGGGCGATCGCCCCTGCCGAGGCGGTCGTGGCCCGGCTCGGAGGCGACGAGTACGCCGTGCTGCTGATGAGCGGGGACGACGAGACCACGGGGTGCTTCGTGACCGTCGTCCGGAACGCCTTCGCCGCCCCGTTCGAGCTCGACGCCCTGCAGGTGACGGTCGAGGCGAGCGTCGGCGTCGCCCACAGCCCGGCGGGGGACGAGCCGGTCGACCTGCTGCGTCGCGCAGACATCGCCATGTTCGCGGCCAAGGAGCGCCGGACCGGCGTCGAGGTCTATCGCACTGAGCTGGAGGTCGGGGGCACCGAGCGGCTGACGCTCCTCACGGACCTGCGGAGCGCGATCCGCAACGGAGAGCTGCAGGTGCACTACCAGCCCAAGATCCGCGTGCACGACGGCCAGGTGACGGGTGCCGAGGCCCTCGCGCGCTGGACCCACCCCGTGCGGGGCCCCGTCGGTCCCGACCAGTTCATCCCGGTCGCCGAGCACAGCGGCCTGATCACGCCCCTGACCTTCGTCGTGCTGAGCCAGGCGCTGGCCGCCTGCTCGCGCTGGCGCCGAGACGGACGCGACATGGGGGTCGCCGTCAACATCTCGCCGCGCAGCCTCCTCGAGGGCGACTTCGTCGACGAGGTGACGCGCACGGTCCGGAGTCCGACGTGCCGACGTCCGCGGTCACGCTCGAGATCACGGAGTCGAACCTCATGACCGACCCGGAGCGGGCGATCGAGGCGCTCGACCGCCTCCGCGCCAACGGGTTCAAGCTCTCCGTCGACGATCTGGGGACGGGCTACTCGTCGTTGGCGTACCTGCAGCGGCTGCCGGTCACCGAGGTGAAGATCGACAGGTCCTTCCTCCGTCCGGACGCCGAGGGCGCCGACCCCTTCGCGATCGTCGGCGCCGTCGTCGACCTCGGCCACCGTCTCGGGTGCGACGTCGTCGCCGAGGGTGTCGAGGACGAGCGGACCTGGCGCAGGCTCCAGGACGTCGGATGCGACAACGCGCAGGGTTTCTGGATGAGCCGGCCCCTGGCGCCAGGCGACTTCGACTCCTGGCTGGCGGCCTGGAGCCCGGTGGAGGTCGCCGCCCTGCGGGCAGTCGGCTGACCGCAGGGCGACGAGCGCTCAGGCCTGCCGACGCGCGGTCAGCAGCAGGTACTCCCAGTCCATCACCAGGGAGCCGTCCCCACGGTCGTGACGCCGTGCCAGGTCGACGAGGTCCCGGTCGAGGGCGGCCACCTTCTCGGGCTCCTCGGCGATGTTCCGGTAGGTGACGATGGTCGGCCCGTACGTCCGCTTGAAGAAGTCGCGGAAGTCCTCGGGCCGCTCGAACACGTCCACCCTGAGGTTCTGCCGGCGGACGTCGACGTCGACCACCCGGTCACCCAGGAGGGACCGCACGTGAGCCTCGCTGCCCCACAGCGGCGGGGTCTGCGCACCGGGCGGGGGCGCCGGAGCGTACGGCCTCATCGTCCCCAGCATCTGGCCGAGGAAGCCCTCCGGGGTCCAGCTCAGGAGCCCGAGGGTGCCGCCTGGCCGGAGCACCCGGACGAGCTCGTCGGCACTCGCCTGGTGGTGCGGGGCGAACATCACGCCGACGCAGGACAGCACGGCGTCGAACTCCCCGTCCGCGAACGGCAGGTTCTCGGCGTCCGCCTCCCGCCACTCGAGCTCGACGTCCGCCTCCGCGGCCAGGCGGCGGCCGACGTCGAAGAGCTCTGGGGTGAGGTCGCTGGCGACCACGTGCGGCCCCGACCACGGCGGCCCGGACGGCGACGTTGCCCGAACCTGCCGCCACGTCGAGCACCCGGTCGCCCGACGCGGATGCCGCTGGCCTCCACCAGCAGCGATCCCAGGCTGGGGATGACGGTCTGAGCCACCGCGGGGTAGTCGCCGAGCGCCCACATCGTGCGGTGCCTGGCCTTGAGGTCCCGGTCCGCGTCGGCGGTCTGCGTCACTGCACTCATCGGCTCATTCCTCCTGTGTCGGTGCCCGGACCGACCGGCCCTGGGGCGATGTGACGAGGCTAGGAACGTCGCGGCGCCCCGACCAGTACGAGATCTGTACCGGTCCTGCAGGACGGCCTACGATGCGCACATGGGGTCGCCGTACGGGCAGTTCTGCCCGGTGTCCAAGGCGATGGAGCTGCTCGACGAGCGGTGGACGCTTCTCGTCGTGCGCGAGCTGGTCAGTGGCACCGAGCACTTCAACGACCTCCGTCGCGGGCTGCCGCGGATGTCGCCGACACTGCTCACCAAGCGGCTGCAGCAGCTCTCGAAGGCGGGTCTGGTCGAACGCGTGGCCGACGGCGGCACGTCCGCTACGTACCCACCCCCGCCTGCCGCGAGCTCGAGCCGATCGTCGACGCGCTGGGGGTGTGGGGAACTCGCTGGGTCGGCGAGCTCGGTGACAAGGACCTCGACCCCAAGCTCCTGATGTGGGACATGCACCGACACGTCGTCCACGACGTCCTTCCCGCCCGGCCGGACCGTCGTGCGTTTCACGTTCCCCGACGTACCGAGGTCGGGCCGTGACTGGTGGCTCGTGGTGACCGAGGGGGAGTCGGACGTCTGCGACGACGACCCGGGGCACGAGGTGACGGCGACGGTGACTGCGAGCCTGCTGCGCCTGACGCAGGTCTGGCGCGGAGACCTGACGTGGGCCGAGGCCCTGCGTTCCGGCTCCGTCGAGGTGTCCGCCCCCGAGGCGGTGCGCCGAGCCCTGCCCGGATGGTTCGCCCTGTCTCCCTTCGCTTCCGTGCCCCGGCCGGCCTGAGTGATGCGTCTCGTGCTGGTGGCGGACACGCACCTGCCCCGTCGCGCCCGGGACCTGCCCCCGCAGCTCTGGGACGCGATCGACGCGGCCGACCTGGTCGTGCACGCCGGGGACTGGGTCGACGAGGCGACCCTCGACGCCCTCGAGCACCGGTCCGATCGCCTCGTCGCGTGCTTCGGCAACAACGACGGGCCTGCGCTGCGCAGACGGCTGGAGGAGGTGGCGCGGGCGGACGTGGACGGTGTGCGCCTCGCCGTCGTCCATGAGACCGGACCGGCGAAGGGACGCGAGATGCGTTGTCAAGCAGCGTATCCCGACGTCGACGTGCTCGTCTTCGGGCACAGTCACATCCCCTGGGACACGACGACGCCGTCCGGTCTACGGTTGCTCAACCCGGGCTCGCCCACGGACCGACGCCGCCAGCCCCACTGCACGTACATGACCGCGGAGGTCGCCGGGGGACGGCTCGGCGACGTCACCCTGCACCGGCTGCCCCCCAGGCGGTCCACCGGGCGCCCCTGACCCGGCTAGCGTGGGGGCATGGCAGACGACACGTACACCGTCGAGCGGTCGACCATGGTCGATGCGCCTCCCCAGCGCGTCTACGAGCTGGTCTCGGACTTCCACGCGTGGACGGCGTGGTCGCCCTGGGAGGACCTCGACCCCGAGCTCGACAGGTCGTACTCGGGTGAGCCGTCGGGCACCGGCGCCGTCTACGCCTGGTCTGGCAACCGCAAGGCGGGGCAAGGCCGCATGGAGATCGTCGAGGCGACGGCGCCCTCGCGCGTCGCCATCGACCTGCTCTTCGAGAAGCCGTGGAAGGCGCGGAACGACACCGCGTTCACGATCACGCCGGAGGGGTCGGGCTCGCGCGTCACGTGGACGATGTCTGGCCGTAAGACACTGCTGACCAAGGCGATGGGGCTGGTCAGGTCGATGGACGCTCTGCTCGGACCGGACTTCGAGAGGGGCCTCGCGCGGTTGAGGACGGCAGCGGAGTCGCCTACCTCGGCCTAGGTGCGGCGCTACGCTCGCGCCCGTGACCGCACAGCGACCCGTCGAGGCTCCCGACGCCCCCGTCGACCCTGCCGTCCCCGTCGTCCTCATCGCCGAGGAGCTGTCGCCCGCGACGATCGAGGCGCTGGGCCCCGGGGTCCACGTCCGCACCGTCGACGGGACGGACCGTGTCGCGCTGCTCGCGGCCGTGCCGGACGCCGTGGCCCTCCTCGTCCGGTCGGCGACGACGGTGGACGCCGAGCTCCTGCGGGCCGGTCGACGGCTCAAGGTCGTGGCGCGCGCGGGCGTCGGTCTCGACAACGTCGACGTGCAGGCCGCCACCGAGGCGGGCGTGATGGTGGTGAACGCCCCGACCGTCCAACATCACGTCCGCGGCCGAGCACGCCGTCGCGCTGGTTCTGGCCGCAGCCCGGCACGTGGCGACGGCCAGTGCCTCGCTCAAGGCTGGACAGTGGCAGCGCTCGCGCTTCACCGGCGTCGAGCTGGCGGGCAAGACCCTCGGGGTCGTGGGCCTGGGACGCATCGGCGTCCTGGTCGCCCAGCGGCTGATGGCCTTCGAGATGGACGTGCTGGCCTACGACCCCTACGTCTCGGCGGCCCGCGCCGGGCAGCTGGGCGTGCGGCTGGTCGGTCTCGACGAGCTGCTGGCGCAGAGCGACGTCGTCTCGGTGCACCTGCCCAAGAACGCGGAGACGCTCGGTCTGCTCGACGGCGACGCACTGTCGCTGGCCAAGCCCGGGATGATCCTCGTGAACGCGGCACGCGGAGGGATCGTCGACGAGCACGCCCTCGCCAAGGCGTTGGCGGACGGCACGGTCGCGGCCGCCGGGCTGGACGTCTACGCCACCGAACCCTGCACGGACTCACCGCTGTTCGGATTCGACCAGGTGGTCGCGACCCCTCACCTGGGGGCGTCGACCCACGAGGCCCAGGAGAAGGCGGGCGTGGCCGTGGCCCGCTCGGTGCGTCTGGCCCTGGGAGGAGACCTGGTCCCCGACGCCGTCAACGTCGCGGGCGGCGCGATCGCCGAGGTCGTCCGTCCGGGCATCGCGCTCGCCGAGCGCCTCGGCCGGCTGCTCACCGCCCTCAGCGATGCCGCGACTCGTCCGTCTGGACGTCGAGGTGAGCGGTGAGATCACGGCGCACGACGTCTCGGTGCTGCGCCTGGCCGCGCTCACCGGTGTGCTCCGGGACGTGGTTGCCGAGCCCGTGACGTACGTCAACGCCCCCGTCGTCGCCGACGCGCGGGGCATCGAGGTGCGCCTGCTGACAGAGCCCGACAGCCCCCGGTTCCGCAACCTCGTCACCCTGGTGGCCGCGCTCGAGGACGGCACGCGGTTGTCCGTCGGGGGGACCCTGACCGGCCCGCAGCAGGTTGCCAAGCTCGTCGAGATCGACGGCTACGCACTCGAGATCGCACTCGCCGACCACCTGCTGGTGCTGCGCTACAGCGACCGCCCCGGTGTCGTCGGCGCCGTCGGGGTGCTGCTGGGTGAGGCCGACGTCAACATCGCCGCCATGCAGGTCGGGCCGCGACGAGCAGGGCGGGCACGCGGTCGGCGTGCTGGCGCTCGACGGACCCGTCCCGCACCCGCTGGTCGAGCAGGTGCGCACGGCGATCGGCGCCGAACGCATCGCGGCCGCCGACCTGTCCGGCACGAACTGACCCTCGCACCGAGGGACCGCGCAGGCGACTGTCCACAGCCGTCTCGTATCGCGAGATTGTCGTTCCGAAGCGCGGACAGACCGCGTATCGTCGGACGTCCGATGATGCCGCGAGGAGGATGAGTGAGATGTCCGACCAGAGCCCGCCCACGACGTTCGCCCAGGCTGTGCAGGAGTCCATGGACCGGCACGGCGACTGACGGTGACGTCCCCTTCCTCATCGTCCGGGACGTCCGCGGGCTCGCCCGCGCCCACCGACGTCCACCTGGCCGTCGTCGCGGGTGACGGCATCGGCCCTGAGGTCGTCGCCGAGGGGCTCAAGGTCCTCGAGGCCGCCGCGGCGGTGACCGGCACGAAGATCCACACCACCGAGTTCGACCTGGGTGCCCGTCGCTGGCACGCGACCGGCGAGACGCTGCCCGAGCGGGGCGCTCGCCGAGATCGCCGCTCACGACGCGATCCTGCTCGGCGCCATCGGCGACCCCCAGGTGCCGAGCGGCGTGCTCGAACGGGGTCTGCTGCTGCGGCTGCGCTTCGAGCTCGACCAGTACGTCAACCTGCGCCCCAGCCGTCTCTTCCCCGGCGTGCAGAGCCCCCTCGCCGACCCCGGGACCATCGACTTCGTCGTCGTGCGGGAAGGCACTGAGGGTCCGTACACCGGCAACGGTGGGGCCCTGCGCGTGGGCACGCCGGCCGAGGTCGCCACCGAGGTGAGCGTCAACACCGCCTTCGGGGTCGAGCGCGTCGTCCGTGACGCGTTCACGCGCGCCGCAGCGCGACCGCGACGCCACCTGACGCTGGTGCACAAGCACAACGTGCTCACGTACGCGGGGCACCTCTGGCGGCGCACCGTCGACGCCGTCGCCGCGGAGTTCCCGACCGTCACGACGGACTACCTGCACGTGGACGCCGCGATGATCTTCCTCGTGACGGACCCGTCCCGCTTCGACGTCATCGTGACCGACAACCTGTTCGGCGACATCATCACCGACCTCGCCGCGGCGGTGACAGGGGGCATCGGCCTGGCCGCGTCCGGCAACGTCAACCCCGAGCGCACCACGCCGTCCATGTTCGAGCCCGTGCACGGTTCCGCGCCCGACATCGCCGGGACGGGCACGGCCGACCCGACCGCCACCGTGCTCTCCGTCGCCATGCTGCTGGAGCACCTCGGCCTGGTCGAGGCGGCCGGATCGGTGCAGGCGGCGGTCGCCGCCGACCTCGCCGAACGGTCCACCCTCGGGTCCCGGAGAACCAGCGAGGTGGGCGACGCACTGGCCGCGCGGCTGGGCTAACGTTCGACCATGAGCGCCACCTCGACCAGCTCCGCCGGCCCGACGACCTTCGAGGTCCGCAGCAGTGCGTCTCCCGCGCCCGCGGCCAGGCGCGAGGAGATCCTCGCCGCACCCGGTTTCGGCAAGTTCTTCACCGACCACCTCGCGCGCGCCACCTGGACACAGGCTGACGGCTGGCACGCGACGAGGGTCGAAGAGTACGCGCCGATCACCCTCGAGCCCGTCTGCCGCTGTGCTGCACTACGCCCAGGAGATCTTCGAGGGCATGAAGGCGTACCGGCACGCGGACGGCTCGGTGTGGGCCTTCCGCCCGACCTCGAACGCGGCGCGTTTCGCGCGCTCGGCCCGGCGTCTCGCGCTGCCCGAGCTGCCGGAGGACCTGTTCCTCGGCGTCGCTCGAGGCGCTCGTGCAGACGGACGTCGACTGGGTGCCGACGGGCGGCGAGACCAGCCTGTACCTGCGGCCGTTCATGTTCGCGTCGGAGGCCTTCCTCGGGGTTCGTCCTGCAGCGCAGGTGACCTACATGGTGATCGCGTCGCCGGCCGGTGCCTACTTCCCCGGCGGCGTGAAGCCGGTGTCGATCTGGTTGTCGCAGGAGTACACGCGCGCAGCGCCCGGCGGCACGGGGGCTGCCAAGTGCGGCGGCAACTACGCGTCCAGCCTGCTGGCACAGTCGGAGGCGACGGCTCACGGCTGCGACCAGGTCTGCTTCCTCGACGCGGTCGAGCACCGGTGGGTCGAGGAGCTCGGCGGCATGAACCTCTTCTTCGTCCAGGACGACGGCTCGGTGGTCACGCCGCGGCTCACCGGCACGATCCTCGAGGGGATCACCCGCGACTCGGTCATCACGCTGCTGCGCGACATGGGGCACGACGTGACCGAGCGCCAGGTCGACGTCGCCGAGTGGCGTGAGGGAGCCGCGTCGGGTCGGCTGACAGAGGTGTTCGCCTGCGGCACCGCGGCGGTGATCACCCCGGTCGGGCGGCTCGTCGAGCCCGGCGCGGAGCACGTCACGGGGTCGGGCGAGCCGGGCCGGGTGACGAGCCGGGTGCGGCAGGCGCTGCTCGACCTCCAGTACGGCCGCGCCGAGGACACCCGCTGCTGGCTCCACCGTCTGGCCTGACATGGCGGTCGACGTGGTCACCGAGACGGTCATCGACCGTCCCGTCGAGGTCGTGGCGGAGTTCGTGGGGGACCCCGGCCACGCGCCCGAGTGGTACGTGAACATCACGTCGGTGCGGTGGCTGACCCGACCTCCGGTACAGGTCGGCTCGCGGATGGACTTCGTCGCGCGGTTCCTGGGCCGCACGCTCGCGTACACCTACGAGGTGACCGAGCTCGTTCCCCTGCGCCGGATGGTGATGCGAACGGCGCAGGGACCCTTCCCGATGGAGACGACCTACACCTGGGAGCCGGACGGGCCGGGGAGCACGCGCATGACGCTGCGCAACCGCGGTGAGCCCGAGGGCTTCTCGAGGGTCGCGGGTCCGGTCATGGCCACGGCGATGCGTCGCGCCAACACCAAGGACCTGGCCCGCCTCAAGCGCCTGCTGGAGTCGCAGCCCGCACGGTGAGACAGAGCGCCCAGGTGGTGGACGGTGTGCGACGATGACCGGGATGAACACCACCACGGTCATTATCGACTGAGCGCGGACCCGGGCCACGAGCCCCGGCCCGCGCAGACCTCCCGTGCCCACGGGGGGTCTTTTTCGTTGGAGGAGACCCCTCGATGAGGATCGGACAGGGTAGGAGCACGACGACGGACACGACCGACCGGAGCGGACGGCGATGAGCGAGCTGCACGTCTACGACACGACCTTGCGCGACGGTGCCCAGCAGGAGGGGCTGAACCTCTCCGTGGGCGACAAGCTCGCCATCGCCGCCTCTCTGGACTCGCTCGGCGTGGGGTTCATCGAGGGCGGCTGGCCGGGGGCCAACCCGAAGGACACCGAGTTCTTCCGACGCGCCTCCACCGAGCTCGACCTCCAGCACGCCCGCCTGGCGGCGTTCGGTGCCACCCGCCGGCCGGGCACGATGGCCGCCGACGACCCGCAGGTCCGGGCACTGCTCGACGCGAGGACCCCGGTGGTGACGCTGGTCGCCAAGTCGCACTCGCGTCACGTCGAGCTGGCCCTGCGGACGACGCCGGAGGAGAACCTGGCGATGGTGGCGGACACCGTGTCGTTCCTGCGGCGGCGAGGGCCGCCAGGTCTTCCTCGACGCCGAGCACTTCTTCGACGGGTACCGCGACGACGCCGACGTACGCGCTGGAGGTGCTGCGCACGGCCGCCGCGGCGGGCGCCGAGGTCCTGGCACTGTGCGACACCAACGGCGGCATGCTGCCCGACGAGGTCGCCGACGTCGTGCAACGCCGTGCTCGCCGCCAGCGGTGTCTCGTCCAACGGGTCGTCGGGTGTCCGTCTGGGGATCCACTGCCACAACGACACCGGATGTGCAGTCGCGAACTCGCTCGCCGCGGTCGACGCCGGTGCGGCGCACGTCCAGGGCACCCTCAACGGGTACGGCGAGCGGACGGGTAACGCCGACCTGCTGACGGTGGTCGCCAACCTCGAGCTGAAGCGCGGCACGAAGGTGCTGCCCGACGGCATGCTCCGCGAGGGGACGCGGGTGGCGCACCTGGTCAGCGAGATCACCAACGTGCCGGCGTACTCGCGACAGCCGTACGTCGGCGCGAGCGCGTTCGCCCACAAGGCGGGTCTGCATGCCAGCGCCATCAAGGTCGACCCCAACCTCTACCAGCACATCGACCCGGTCGGCGTCGGCAACGACATGCGCCTGCTCGTCTCCGAGATGGCCGGCCGCGCGAGCATCGAGCTGAAGGGCCGCGAGCTGGGGTTCGACCTCACGGACCAGCCCGAGGTGGTCGGACGGGTCGTCGCCCGGGTGAAGGCGATGGAGGCCGCCGGCTACACCTTCGAGGCCGCCGACGCGTCCTTCGAGCTGCTGCTGCACGAGGAGGTCTCCGGGAAGCGCCCCGCCTTCTTCGTGGCCGAGAGCTGGCGGGTCATCACGGACTCGCGCCCCGGCTCCACGGCCCTCTCGGAGGCGACCGTGAAGCTCGTCGCCGGTGGTGTACGCAAGGTCGCCACGGGGGAGGGCAACGGACCGGTCAACGCCCTGGACCACGCCCTGCGCCAGGCCCTCCTGCCCGCCTACCCGGAGCTCGAGCACCTCGAGCTGATCGACTACCGCGTCCGCATCCTCGACGCCGCCCACGGCACCGACGCCGTCACCAGGGTCCTCATCGAGACGGCGGACCCGGGTACGTCCTGGGAGACCGTCGGTGTCGCGGGCAACATCCTCGAGGCGTCGTGGGAGGCACTGGTCGACGGCCTCACGTACGGCCTGCTCCGCGCCGGCGTCGCCCCCCGCTGACGCGTCAGGCGACCGCCGCGCCGGGGCGGTCGGCGAGGTCCTTCTGGAGTATCTCCCGGTCCTCGTCGTCAGCGATCGGGACGGCGACGGCGAGGTCCCACGCGGGCGACGCCTCATCCGGCCGGCCGAGGGCCTGCAGCGCCCGCGCCCGAGCCTCGTGGGCGTAGGCCAGGTCGAAGTCCTCCAACCCGTTCCGGGTGCACACGTCCAGGCACCGGTCGGCCGACCGCAGGGACGCCTCGGGCTGGCCGGTGAGGAGGAGTGCCTTGGCGACCAGGTAGCTCGCCCGCGCCTCGTTCTCGGGGCCGGCGCCCGTCGCGCGCTGCCAGTGGTACGCGGCCGCGTACGCGCGACGCAGCAGGTCCTCGTCCTGGTCGGGGGAGCGCTCGGGGGCGCCGACGAGCTCCCAGACCGCGTTGTTCGCCTCCACGGCCTGCC
Organism: uncultured Actinomycetota bacterium; assembly: GCA_963845675.1. Taxonomy (GTDB): domain Bacteria; phylum Actinomycetota; class Actinomycetes; order Actinomycetales; family CAWJMD01; genus CAWJMD01. Next base: position 354,830 of record CAWJSX010000003.1, read on the forward strand.
GGCGGTGCCAGTCGCCGTCCGAGGGAACCTCCGTATCCTGGTCCTCGCGCGTCGCCGGGAGCTCCCGTCCCGTCTCCAGCACGGTCTTCATCGCGTCGAGGACCCAGACCCAGCCGTCCTTGACGTCCGCCCAGGTGATCGGGCTGAAGGCGAGGTCACCGTGCGCGAGCCGCACCCGGGTCAGGCCGGGGCCGGCGTCCTCGACGGTCCACTCGACGCGGCTCGGGGGCTCCTGCGCCATCGCGGCGTCGTAGAGCACCCGCCACGTCTGCACGAAGCGCCCCGGGCCGTGCGCCGTCGGCGGTTCCATCACCTCGACCTCGCCCTCGACGGCCGGCCGGTCGTCGGCCCGGACCGTCCGGTACGGGCGCCCCTGCTGCGGGGGCTCGACGAAGGCGGTGCCGTGGAGGTACCGCCGGGTCCAGTCCGAGTCCGTGATCGCCTCCCACACCTGCTGGGGCGAGGCCGAGATGTAGATCTGGTAGACGTGCGCGGTGATGGCCATGACTCACTCCGAGGGTTGTGCCTGCGGTGGGGTGCGCCGCCGGACCTCGTGCTCGAGATCGACGAGGGCAGAGGTGAACCGGCCGGAGTAGCGGCTGATCCACCGGTTGGCGATCTGCTCGATCGGAACGGGGTTGAGGTAGTGCCGTCGGGACCGACCGTCCGGCACACGGACCACCAGGTCGGCCTGCTCGAGAACCTGGATGTGCTTCATCACGCCGAAGCGCGTCATCTGGGGGAACCGCTCGCACAGCTCGCCCAGAGTCTGGCCGTCCCGGTCGAAGAGGGCGTCAAGGAGGGCGCGTCGGGTCGGGTCAGCCAGGGCCCGGAAGACATCGGTCACGTCAGCAGGATAGGTGACCAGATGGTCACATGTGAAGGGGGGATCTCAGGTCGCCTGGCCGGAGGCGAGCAGCCGGTCGCACACGTCGACCAGACGTGCCCGCAGCGGCGCCGCCTGCTCGCTGAGCACCCGCTGCCGCCGTGCGTACTCGGCCTTGCCGTCCGCGGTCTCGATCTGCACGGGCGCGTACCCGAGGTCCTCCAGGTCGTACGGCGAGGCCCGCATATCGAGCTCACGCACGTCGCGGGCCAGGTCGAAGCAGGCCAGCAGCAGGTCGGACGGCACAACCGGTCCGAGCTGGCCACACCACTTGTACAGGTCCATCGTGGCGTGCAGGCACCCGGGCTGCTCGAGATCGAGGACGCGGGACCTGCTGGGCTGCAAGGCGTTCCGTGGCTTCGCGTCCTCCGTGAAGAAGCGGAAGGCGTCGAAGTGCGAGCACGCCAGCCGGTGGGACTCCACGACCTCGTCGGTTCCCGCGGACCCGAGGCGCAGCGGCCAGTCCTCGTGCCGTTGTCCGCCCTCGGGCACCCGGTAGACCATCGCCCACTCGTGCAGCCCGAAGCATCCGAACTGGGCTGTGCGGGAAGCGGTCCTGGTCAGGAGATCGTGCACGAAGCGCACGACGGGACCACGGTCGCGCAGGTACCCGGTGATGTCGAGGCGGACCGTCCCCTCGTGCTCGGTGTGCCACCGCCAGTCGAGACGCTCTCGCCACCGCCCGTGGGGGTCGGGGCCGAGACCCGTGCCGACCCCTGCGTGCCAGCGGCGCAGGGCAGCCGGGCGCAGCCGGTAGTACGTGAACAGGAAGTCCTCGACCGGGTGCTTCTCCGCGCGGGAGCGACGGCCAAGGTGCGCGGTGACGCGCTGGTCGACGGCGCGCTCGTGGGCCTCGACGAGCGAGGTCCACTCGTCGGCCGGCAGGATCCTCACGTCGGCCACCTAGCGCCCCCGCGCGGCGTCGAGCGTGCGCTCCAGCCCGTCGAGGACGAGATCGAGCCCGAACGTGAAGTCCTCCACGCGTCCGGTCCGCATGATCTCGGACACCACCTCGGCAACGTGCGGGAACTCGTCGGCGGGCAGATGGGTCAGGACGTCGGCCGACACCTGCTGCGACTGCTCCACCTCGAACGGCAGGCCGATCTGCTGGAGGGTGAACCCGTAGATGTGGCTGTCGAGCGCGTGCCAGGCGTCGAGGGCGCCCGTGACCGAGAACCCGCCCTCGCGCAGCCGCCCGAGGGTGGCGTCCAGGTAGCGCGTCATCCCGGGGCCGATGGTGAAGCGGGACATCACGAGCAGGGCGGCCCAGGGGTGGGACAGCAGGACCTGGTGCGCAGACAGCGCCCGCGTCCGCATGGCCTCCCGCCAGTGGGTGCCCGCTGGGGGGACGTGGATGTCGCCCACCACGAGGTCGACGATGCCGTCGAGCACCTCGTCCTTGTTGGCCACGTGGTGGTACAGCGACATGGCCTCCACGCCGAGCTCCTGACCGAGCCGGCGCATCGTCACCGACTCGAGGCCGCCCTCGTCGGCGAGCGCGATCGCCGCCAGCAGCACCCGGTCACGCGTCAGGGGAGTGCGTCGGCTCTTCGGCTCGGCCCGCGCCGGCATGCGGCCTCCTCGTCCCGGTGGCTCCGGTGCACGTCGGCACCGGGGGTGTACACGATCGCGCACCCAGTCTACTTTACGTCGTAAGCATACAACGTAAGGGCCTGGTTGACGTGAAGGCGATGATCCAGGACCGCTACGGCTCGGTGGACGTCCTCGAGCAGCGCGACGCACGGAGCGACGACGTCGTGCTCGACATCGGCGGCAACGCACCGCTGTCCCGTGTGCGCCGCGCCCTGACCCCGAAGGGCACCCTCGTGATCGTCGGTGGTGAGCAGGGCGGACCGTGGCTGGGAGGCACGGAGCGCCCGCTGCGGGCGACGGCCATGTGCCGTTCGTCGGTCAACGACTGCGCTGGTTCATCGCGCGCGAGAAGCAGGAGGACATCGGCCGGCTGGTCGACCTCGTGGAGGACGGCACGCTGAGGCCCGTCGTCGACCGGACCTTCGGCCTTCCCGATGCCGTCGAGGCCCTGCGGTACGTCGCCGAGGGACGGGCGCGCGGCAAGGTCCTCATCACGGTGTGACGGCCCGGCCCTGACCCTCGCCCGGCTCGGGCCGGGCGAGGGTCAGGGGATCAGTGGGAGGTCCGACTTCGACGCCACGTGCAGGTGCTTGATGATCCGGTCCGGCTTGGGGGTGCCGTTCGCGTACTTCGCGGCGCCGGACTCGTACACGACGTAGATCTTGCCCTGGCTCAGCGTCACGCCCTCGGACATCGTCGGCGCGCGGAAGCACTTCAGCATGTCGTCCTTGTTCGCCTCGTCGAGCTGGGTGTACCCCCGACGGACGACGTAGAGGTTGCTCCGGTTCGTGCGGCCGTAGCTGGTGCTGTAGACGAAGTAGTCCTCCAGGACGGCCAGCCCCTGCGTCTTCATCGGGCACCTGGATCAGCGCCCCGACCCGGTCGGAGAGGTTGCCGTCCGCCTTGATCGTGTACTTGCCCATCGACTCACGGCTGTCGTCGGAGAACCTTCCCGCGAACAGCGTGCCGTCGCGGACGGCGAGGAAGGACGCGCCGTAGACGTCGCCGGCCTTCGTGCCGTCGAGCGCGCCACCGTTGCCCGTGGCCAGGCGGCTCGCCACCGCGTCGGCGTCGTACTTGCGCACCGTGTTGCTCTGGCCCGACACGTAGACGTAGCCCCCGTGCACGGCGACCCCGCCGGCGTGCCCGGGTCCGATGCGCACCCGGTGGGTGAGGGAGCCGTCACGCTGGTCGATCCCCTGCAGGAAGCCGCGCTTGCTGTCGTCGTCGGCGTAGTAGCCCGAGATCAGGAGCAGGTCGTGGCCCGCCCCGTAGTAACCGGGCCACGTGGCCAGGCCCTGCGGGACGAAGGTCTCCAGCGTCGTGGAGCTGAGTGCGTGACTGCGGTTGAACCGGTTGTCGTAGTAGGGCGTCGCGTTGTCGTCGGAGGTGTTCTCGTTGATGCACTCGATCGTGGCCGCAGCCCCCGGTGCCACCGGAACCGTCAGCAGCGCCACCGCGCAGGCGGCTGCCGCCAGTCCGCCCCGAAGTCGTCCCGTCATGTCGTCCCCCATGTCGTCCCGGATGCCGTCCCCACCGCCGTCGTCGGCGCGGCTGCACTCTACGCCGGGACCGTCCGCTTGGGGGATCGCCCACATGGCCCTACTTCTGTCGGGCGGTAGGTTGCCCGCGTGCGCATCGCGAGGTTCTCCCTGGACGACGAACCCACCTACGGACTGGTCGGCGGCGACCCGGGCAGCGAGAAGCTCCTGGTGCTGGCCGGCGACCCGCTGTACACGCCGGTCAGGCCGACCGGCAGGGAGGTCCTGCTCGAGGACGTGCGCCTGCTGGCGCCTGTCATCCCCAGGTCCAAGGTCGTCGGCGTGGGTCGCAACTACGCCGACCACGCCGCCGAGCTGGACCACGACCTGCCGTCGCAGCCGCTGCTCTTCCTCATGCCCAACACCTCGGTGGTCGGGCCGGGCGACCCGGTCGTGCTGCCCGACTTCAGCCAGGACGTGCACTACGAGGGTGAGCTGGCCATCGTGATCGGCCGTCTCTGCAAGGACGTCCCCCACGACCGTGTCAAGGACGTCGTGCTCGGCTACACCGTGGCCAACGACGTCACCGCCCGCGACGTGCAGAGGACGGACGACCAGTGGGCCCGCGCCAAGGGCTTCGACTCGTCCTGCCCGCTAGGACCCTGGATCGAGACCGAGCTGGAGGTCGACGACCTGCAGGTCACCACCCGTCTGGACGGCGAGGTGGTGCAGGACGGCCGGACCTCGCAGATGGTCTTCGACGTCCCCGAGATCGTGGCGTACGTCTCGTCGGCGTTCACCCTGCTGCCGGGCGACGTGATCCTCACGGGCACCCCGGCGGGCGTCGGGCCGATGGCCCCCGGCCAGCGCGTGGAGGTCGAGATCGAGGGGATCGGCACGCTGGGCAACCCCGTCGTGCGTCGCTGACCCCGCCTCCCGGGATGGCGCCCGCCGCCCGGGCCCAGCGGTGGCCGGACGCGGCCCTACGCTGGACGGCACCATGACTGACTCCTCCCGCCCGGTGCGCCTGCGCGTCGCCCCGTCGCCGACCGGCGACCCGCACGTCGGCACCGCGTACATGTCCTTGTTCAACCTGGCATTCGTCCGTCAGCAGGGCGGCCAGTTCGTCCTCCGCATCGAGGACACCGACCGCGCGCGCTACCAGGAGGGGTCCGAGCAGCAGATCTACGACACCCTCAGCTGGCTGGGCCTCGACTGGGACGAGGGTCCCGACAAGGGCGGCCCCTTCGCCCCGTACCGCCAGTCCGAGCGCCTGGAGACGTACCAGCCGTACGTCAAGCGGCTGCTGGACGCCGGGCACGCCTACCACTGCTGGTGCAGCACGGAGCGTCTCTCGCAGATGCGGGCCGACCAGCAGGCTCGCAAGCAGGCAACCGGCTACGACCGCCTCTGCCACGGCAAGACCGCCGAGGAGCGTTCGCAGCTGCCCGGTTTCAGTGAGACGCCCGTCGTCCGCATGCTCATCCCGCACGACGCCCCGCTGACGTTCACCGACATCATCCGGGGCGAGGTGCGCGCACCTCGCCCCGACGACCAGGTCATCCTCAAGGCGGACGGCTTCCCGACGTACCACCTGGCCGTCGTCGTCGACGACCATGAGATGGGCATCACCCACGTCGTGCGCGGCGAGGAGTGGATCAGCTCGACGCCCAAGCACGTGCTGCTGCACCAGTGGCTCGGCCTGCCGATGCCTGCCTTCGCGCACATGCCGCTGCTGCGCAACGCCGACAAGGCGAAGTCGAAGATCAGCAAGCGCAAGAACCCCGCCGCGCGGCTCACGTGGTTCGTCGAGCAGGGGTACCTGCCCGAGGCCCTGCGCAACTTCCTGGCTCTCGTCGGCTACTCGATGCCCGACCTCCGTGAGGTCTTCACCTTCGACGAGATGGTCGAGTCCTTCGACTGGTCCCGCGTCAGCGCGACGGGTGGGGTGTTCGACGTCGACAAGCTCAACTGGCTCAACGGCGAGTACATCCGTGCCCTCGAGCCGGCAGACCTGACCGCGCGGATGGTCCAGCACCTGACCCGGGTCGGCCTGCTCGGCGCGGCCCCCCGTCCCGAGCAGCTGGAGCGCGTGGCCGCGGCCACGCCGCTCGTGCAGACGCGGATGCAGACCCTCGCCGAGACCGAGGGCATGCTCGGCTTCCTCCTCGTCGACGCGGAGGCGCTCGTGGTGCAGGAGGAGTCGTTCACCGCACTCTCCGACCAGGCGCCACAGGTCCTGGACGCGGCCGTGACGGCGCTGCGCGACCTGCCGCACTGGGAGACGTCGGCGATCGAGGCGTCCTTGAGGTCTGCCGTGGTCGACGGTCTCGGCATCAAGCCCAAGGTGGCCTTCGGCCCCGTGCGCGTCGCCGTCACCGGTCGCCGGATCTCGCCGCCGCTGTTCGAGTCGATGGAGATCCTCGGTGCGGCGGAGAGCCTCTCGCGACTCGCGCGGCTACGGTCGCGATGGAGCTGACGGGGCCGATCGAGGCGAGCGAGCAGGGAGTTCGATGACGTACCAGCATCCGGGCGGACCGCCGTCCGGCCCGCACCCTGGAGCACCGCAGCCGGGTCCCCCGGACCCGTTCGCGCCTCCTGGGGGCGCGGCCCCGGCGTTCCCGCCGGCGCCGCCCTCGCCGGCGTACCCGTCCCAGGTCGCGCCGGGTGGGTATCCGCCGCAGCCGTACGCGGTCTCTGGTGCGGCGCCGGCCCTGGTGAAGCCCGCACGCCCCGACGAACCGCGGTCGTACCCGCAGCTCCTGCGCGGCCCCAAGCACAGGTGGTGGCGTCCGCTCGTCAGCATCGCGGCGATGCTCGGCCTGGCGCTGGTCACCATGCTGCTGCTCGTCGTCGTCGCGGTCGTCGTCTTCCTCGTGACGGGCGCGTCCCCGGACTCCTTCGGCACCGACGACGAGATGATGCAGGCCCTGGCCGACGAGCCGCTCTTCCTGCTGGCCAACAACCTGCTGATCGCGGCGGGGATCCCGCTGGGGATGCTGGCGATCTGGATCGGCCACGGCTGGCGGCCGCGCTGGGTGGCGTCCGTCGCCGGCGGGATGCGGTGGAGGTGGCTGGTCGTCGCCTCGGCGGTCGCCCTCGCGGTGCAGCTGGTGGCCACGGCGGTCTTCTTCGCGCTGGACGGCGTGCCGTCGGGTGTCGGCACCAACGTGGTGTGGCTGCTCGTCGTCGTGTTCCTCACGACACCGCTGCAGGCCGCGGGGGAGGAGTACGTCTTCCGAGGCTGGCTGACCCAGACGATCGGGTCCTGGATCCCGGCCGCGCTGGTCTCCGCCCTGTTGACGGGGGCCCTGGCGAGCACGCTGTTCGCGATGGCCCACGGCAGCCAGAACATCTGGCTGTTCCTCGACCGGTTCGCGTTCGGCGTCCTCGCCTCGTACCTCACGTGGCGCACGGGAGGGCTCGAGGCGGCGATCGGCACGCACGCGATCAACAACATCGTGGTCTTCATCCCGACGATCCTGACCGGGGGAATGGCAGCGGCGCTGGCCGTCACGGACGTGCCGGCGTGGATGGTGGGCGCCGACGTCGCGGCGATGGTCGTGACGGGCGTGGTGCTGGTGCGCCTGGCCGACCGGATGGGCGTGCAGCGCGAGTACCGCCCGGTTTTGGTGCCGCCTGGTCCGCTCGGGTAGCATCGCCCCTCGGTACGACGCCCGCCGCGGTCTCGCGGCAACAATGGCGTTATACCCCCATGGGGTATGGTGTAATTGGCAGCACGACTGATTCTGGTTCAGTTAGTCTAGGTTCGAGTCCTGGTACCCCAGCGCGATTGGTCCGATGGCCGCCACGGCGGCTACAGTTCCAACCGCTTCCGGTTCGCCGGAGACGAAGGCCCCGTTGTGTAGCGGCCTAGCACGCCGCCCTCTCAAGGCGGTAGCGCGGGTTCGAATCCCGTCGGGGCTACATCGTCCGAGAGCCCGGTCACCCTCGCGGTGACCGGGCTCTCGTGCGTCCGGCGCCGGAGAAGCGTCGTGCGGACGCCGACTGCTGGGCGAGGCGCCGCATCGCGAGCAGGACGGGCTCGAACAGCACCGTGCCGATGACCGCGTGGGCCACAGCGTCCTCGCGGGACCCGGTCGGCACCGACGCCACATCGAACTCGGCGGCGACCTCCGCGGCACGCCCGTAGGCGTCGAGGCGTTCCGGGGTCATGTCCAGCCCGACCTCGTGGGTCGCGCGCAGAGCGCTCGCGAGCTGACGGAAGGCAGCCGACTTCTCGTGCACCGCCCACCCGCGGGAGGCCACGACCTCGCGCGCCGCCGCCAGGTCGAGGTCCGCATCGGCGTCGACGGCCGGCGGCAGCACGTGCTGGGCCGCACCCAGCGCGTCGTGCAGCCCCGGCGCGTCGAGGCAGTCGATCACCTGGCGCGTGGCGGCGACGCTCAGCCCGGCGACGTCGATGAGGGCCCGCACCAGCCGAAGCCGGGCGAGGTGCGTCTCGTCGTAGCTGGCCTGCGTGGCGGACGTGCGCTCACCCGGTGGCAGCAGCCCCTCGCGCAGGTAGTACTTGATCGTGGCCACCGAGACGCCGCTCGCAGCCGAGAGTCCCGAGATCCTCATGCATACCTCCTTGACATTGGACAGTATCACTCTCCAATATTGGAGTGTTGCACTATCCATAGAGGAGAGGGCCATGGCCAGGATCGAGCAGGGCAGGATGACCGACGGCCACGACGGGCCGCTCGTGGTGTTCCTCATCGGGATGCGGGTCAACCGCTGGTGGCGCGTGCGCACCTGGTGGCCGGCCTTCTCCGCGATGCCGGGCATGCTCCGGGAGCTGACGGCCGAGCGGGAGCGCGGCCTCCTGGGCTACCAGATGACGATCGGACGGCACGGGCCCGTGCTGGTCCAGTACTGGCGGGGGACGGACGAGCTGCTGGCCTACGCCCACGACGGCGGGGCCGCGCACCGGCCGGCCTGGCGGGCATACAACGAACGTGCCCGAGCGGCCGCAGGCGTGGTCGGGATCTGGCACGAGACCTACCAGGTCGCCGCCGCCGCGCACGAGACGATCTACGTCGCGATGCCGCCCTTCGGGTTGGGGGCGGCGACGTCGACCGTGCCCGTCGCACGTCGAGGAGCGAGCGCGCGCGAGCGACTGGGTCGTGCCGCCTGACCCGGCACCCGGGCCCGGCGTCAGCTGGCGCGCCGCAGCACCTCGGTGAGCCGGTTGGCCGCCTGCGAGACGGAGACGGCATGGAGGCGCCCCGGCTGACGCGTCAGGCGCTGCAGCGGACCGGACACCGACACGGCCGCGACAACCCGACCCGACGGTCCGCGCACGGGCGCGGAGACGGAGACGACACCGGGCTCGCGCTCGCCGACGCTCTGGGCCCAGCCTCGTCGCCGGACGCCCGACAGCACGGTGGCGGTGAAGCGGGCTCCCTGGAGCCCGCGGTGCAGGCGGTCGGGCTCCTCCCACGCCAGCAGGATCTGCGCCGCCGAACCCGCCAGCATGGTGAGCGTCGACCCGACGGGGATGGAGTCCCGCAGCCCGACCGGGCGCTCGGCGGCGGCGACGCACACGCGTGAGCTGCCCTGTCGCCGGTACAGCTGGGCACTCTCCCCGGTCAGGTCGCGCAGCTGGGCGAGCACCGGCCCGGCGGCGGCCAGGAGGCGGTCCTCGCCGGCAGCGGAGGCGAGCTCCGCCAGTCGCGGCCCGAGGACGAAACGCCCCTGCATGTCCCGAGCGACGAGGCGGTGATGCTCCAGAGCCACGGCGAGACGGTGTGCGGTGGGCCGCGCCAGACCGGTGGCTTGCACCAGCTGCGCGAGCGTGGCCGGCCCGGCCTCCAGGGCGGCGAGTACGACGGCAGCCTTGTCGAGGACGCCGACTCCGCTAGACTTGTCCATGCTGCGATACTGCCGTCTTATCACGTGAGACGCAAGAGCATCGGGGACGGCACGGACCGCGGCTCCACCAGCCGCCGGGGACGACACGAGATGGGAACGCGATGACGCGCACGTTGGCCGAGAAGGTCTGGGAGGAGCACCGGGTGCGCCAGGGCGGACCCGGCGAGCCCGACCTGCTCTACATCGACCTGCACCTCGTCCACGAGGTGACGAGCCCGCAGGCGTTCGAGGGCCTTCGTCTCGCCGGGCGGCCGGTGCGGCGACCCGACCTGACGATCGCGACCGAGGACCACAACACCCCGACGCAGAACATCCACCTGCCGATCGCGGACCCGACGAGCCGCACGCAGGTCGACACGCTGCGACGCAACTGCGGGGAGTTCGGCGTCAGGCTGCACTCCCTCGGTGACGTCGAGCAGGGCATCGTGCACGTCGTCGGCCCGCAGCTGGGCCTCACGCAGCCCGGTATGACCGTCGTGTGCGGCGACTCGCACACGTCCACCCACGGAGCCTTCGGTGCGCTGGCGTTCGGTATCGGGACCTCCGAGGTCGAGCACGTGCTCGCGACGCAGACGCTGCCGCTGCAGCCCTTCAAGACGATGGCCGTCACCGTCGAGGGCACTCTGCGCGAGGGCGTCGGTGCCAAGGACGTCATCCTCGCCGTGATCGCCCAGATCGGCACCGGCGGAGGTCAGGGGTACGTGCTCGAGTACCGCGGCGAGGCCATCGAGGGGATGTCGATGGAGGCGCGGATGACCATCTGCAACATGTCGATCGAGGCCGGTGCGCGCGCCGGCATGATCGCGCCGGACCAGACCACCTTCGACTACCTGAAGGGCCGCCCGCACGCGCCGGAGGGTGCGGACTGGGACGCGGCCGTCGCCGCGTGGAGCGAGCTCCGCACCGACGACGGGCGCGACCTTCGACCACGAGATCCGGCTCGATGCGGGCGAGCTCGAGCCCTTCGTCACCTGGGGCACGAACCCGGGTCAGGGTCTGCCGCTGTCGGGTCGGGTCCCGGACCCCGCGGAGCCTCGGTGACGAGCAGAAGCACGCGGCCGAGCGCGCGCTGGAGTACATGGCGCTGACGCCCGGAACACCACTCAAGGACATCGCCGTCGACACCGTCTTCATCGGCTCGTGCACGAACGGGAGGATCGAGGACCTGCGGGCGGCCGCGGAGGTCGTCAAGGGACGCCACAAGGCCGACACGTTGCGGGTTCTCGTCGTCCCTGGTTCGGCGCGAGTGCGTCTGCAGGCCGAGGCCGAGGGGCTGGACGCCGTCTTCACGGACTTCGGGGCCGAGTGGCGCAACGCCGGATGCTCGATGTGTCTGGGCATGAACCCCGACCAGCTCGCACCGGGGGAGCGCAGTGCCTCCACGTCGAACCGGAACTTCGAGGGGCGGCAGGGCAAGGGTGGTCGCACCCACCTCGTCAGCCCGGTCGTCGCCGCGGCCACGGCCGTGCGCGGCACGCTCTCGTCCCCGTCCGACCTCGAGCCGTCCTCGTCCGCTGCCCAGGGAGCCTGAGCCATGGAGAAGTTCACGACCCACACGGGCGTCGGAGTCCCTCTGCGCCGGGGCAACGTCGACACCGACCAGATCATCCCTGCGGTCTACCTCAAGCGCGTGACCCGGACCGGGTTCGAGGACGCGCTCTTCGCGGCCTGGCGTGGGGACGAGTCCTTCGTCCTCAACCAGCCGGCCTTCGCCACGGGCTCGGTGCTCGTGGCGGGACCTGACTTCGGAACCGGTTCGTCACGCGAGCACGCGGTCTGGGCGTTGAAGGACTACGGGTTCCGCGCCGTCCTGTCGGCGCGGTTCGGCGACATCTTCCGGGGCAATGCGGGCAAGCAGGGACTCGTGGCGGGACAGCTGTCGCAGGACGACATCGAGCTGATCTGGAAGGTGCTGGAGAACGCGCCGGGCACCGAGGTCACCGTCGACCTCGAGGGACGGCAGGTGCGGTGCGACGACGTCGTGGCCCCGCTCCACGTCGACGACTACACGCGCTGGCGGCTTATCGAGGGCCTCGATGACATCGGTCTGACCCTCCAGCACGCCGACGACGTAGAAGAAGTTCGAACGAGACGAGGCCGTCCTACCTGCCGACCACGCTGCCGGCCCGCTGAGATCGTCCGTCCGTCGTCGGAGCAGGACGTGGTCGGGCTCGTCGGGGTCTCGAGCCTGTCGGTTCGGGTGCCCAGAGTCGTTCGCTCGACAACGCGTCTCGTGCAACGCACGGGTCCGATGGATCGAGGCGGCTGCACACGTCGCCGGAGCGTCGGCTCGCGGGCCCCTGGGTCGACGGCCACGTCCAGGCTGCCGGGCACCGGTCGCAGCACGGATATCCCTTGCGCCACAGCGTGTCGCGTGCCAGATGTGGTGGACTCCGCTGCCTGGGGGCCTACCGTCGTCCCGAGTCAGGCACCCCGCCCGACACTGGCACTGGAGGGGAATTTCCGTGAACAAGGGAGAGCTCGTCGAGGCCCTGGAGGCAAGGCTGGGCAGCAAGAAGCTGGCCAGTGACGCCGTCGAGGCCGTCATCGACACGATCGTCCGCGCCGTCTCGCGGGGTGAGCGAGTCGCCATCAGCGGATTCGGCACGTTCGAGCGCGCCGCTCGCGCCGCTCGCACCGGACGCAACCCGCGCACCGGCCAGACCGTGAAGATCAAGAAGACCTCGGTGCCGAAGTTCAAGCCCGGCACCGCGTTCAAGGGCTACGTCGCCGCACCGCGCAGCCTGCCCGCCAGCCGCCGCGGCAGCCGTGACGTCTCGGGTCTCATCGGCCGGAAAGGCGGCGGCGTCCGCCACGGGCGTCAAGAAGTCGACGGCCAAGAAGACGACGGCCAAGAAGACGACCGCGAAGAAGACGACCGCGAAGAAGCAGACGACCGCCAAGAAGGCCACCGCGACGAAGAGCGCGGCGAAGACCACGGCGAAGAAGGCACCGGCGAAGAAGGCACCGGCGAAGAAGACCACCGCGCGACCGGAGCCGCGAAGAAGACCACCGCGAAGAAGACCACCGCGAAGAAGGCTCCGGCGAAGAAGGCACCGGCGAAGAAGACCGCCGCCAAGAAGGCACCGGCCAAGAAGTCCGCTGCGAAGAAGGCACCGGCGAAGAAGGCACCGGCGAAGAAGGCGCCCGCGAAGAAGACCGCGGCGAAGAAGGCACCCGCGAAGAAGGCACCGGCGAAGAAGTCGCCTGCCAAGAGGCTGCTGCGAAGAAGGCCTAGCGCGTCCGGTTCACCCGGCACGGGCCGGCTCCCCACCGGGGCGCCGGCCCGTGCCGCGTCGGGGCCGGGTGCTCGAGCTCGGGTCGTGCGCCCGGTTGGGTGATCGGGCCGCCGTGGTCCACCATGGGATGGCCTGCGGGGGCGGGCGGCCGCGGTCGGATCGGCCGCGTCGCAGGGCAGCACGTCCACCACCGTCGTCAGCGAGAGAGAGCACATGACCAACGTCCTCACCGTGCGTGGAGGCAGGCCGCTCAAGGGCGCCATCGGCGTGCGAGGCGCGAAGAACTTCGTCTCCAAGGCGATGGTCGCCGCACTCCTGGGCGACAGCCCCTCACGACTGCGCAACGTGCCGCGAGGTTCGCGACGTCTCCGTGGTCACGGGACTGCTCGAGCTGCACGGCGTCACCGTGCGCCGTGGGCGACGAGAGCGGCGAGCTCGTGCTCGACCCCAGCAACGTCGAGCGCGCCCACGTGGCCGACATCGACGCGCACGCCGGCTCCAGCCGCATCCCGATCCTCTTCTGCGGCCCGCTCGTGCACCGGCTCGGCGAGGCCTTCATCCCCGACCTCGGGGGGTGCGTGATCGGCGACCGCCCGATCAACTACCACCTGGAGGCGCTGCGCAAGTTCGGCGCCGTGGTCGACAAGCGCGACCAGGGCATCCGGATCAGCGCCCCCGAGCCGCTGCGGGGAACCAAGTTCGAGCTGGACTTCCCGAGCGTCGGCGCGACCGAGCAGGTGCTCCTGACGGCCGTCCGGGCCGAGGGCATCACCGAGCTGCGGAACGCCGCGATCGAGCCCGAGATCATGGACCTGATCGCGGTGCTGCAGAAGATGGGCGCGATCATCTCGGTCGAGCCCAACCGCGTGATCCTGATCGAGGGCGTGTCCTCGCTGTCGGGCTACACCCACCGCTCGCTGCCCGACCGCATCGAGGCGGCCTCCTGGGCCAGCGCGGCGCTGGCGACCGGCGGCGACGTCTACGTGCGAGGGCGCCCGTCAGCCCGACCTGATGACGTTCCTCAACACGTTCCGCAAGGTGGGGGGCCAGTTCGAGGTCGACGACGACGGCATCCGCTTCTTCCACCCCGGCGGACCTCTGCGCTCGCTCGCGCTGGAGACGGACGTGCACCCGGGCTTCATGACGGACTGGCAGCAGCCGCTCGTCGTCGCGCTGACCCAGGCGCAGGGCCTGTCGATCGTGCACGAGACCGTGTACGAGAACCGGTTCGGCTTCGTCGACGCGCTGGCGGGCATGGGGGCGCACATCCAGGTCTACCGCGAGTGCCTCGGTTCCACCCCGTGCCGCTTCGGTCAGCGCAACTTCCGGCACTCGGCGGTGATCAGCGGTCCGACGAAGCTGCGCGGCGCCGACATCGTGGTGCCGGACCTGCGCGGCGGCTTCTCGCACCTGATCGCAGCGCTCGCCGCGGAGGGCGAGTCGAACGTCCACGGCATCGACCTCATCGACCGCGGGCTACGAGTTCTTCGGAGCGAAGCTCGAGGGGCTCGGCGCCGACGTGCAGTGGGGCGACGAGGAGCCACGTCCCGCTCGCTGACGCCGTCCCTCACGCGCCCGGCTCAGTCACCGATGCCGCGCAGGCGGACGCGGGTGACGGCGACGGTCTCGGCGGCCAGTCCGGGTCGCCTCCGGTCTCGCTCACGGCCTGGCGCAGCTGACGCGCTGCCCCGGACGCAGGTGCCGCAGCCCGCTGCCGTCGTGGCGCCCTCGGACCATCGGGCAGCCGGACACCCTCGTCGGTCACCACCTCGCCGGTGCCGCGTCGGCGTCGTAGCGGAGGACGGTGGCCTGCATGGCGCAGAGCGTACGCGCGGTGCGCGGACCGACCCCGAGCCGGACGGCCGCGGCCAGGTCGTCCAGCGTGTCGACGTCGCGGCGCAGCCCGGGCAGGTCGAGCGGCAGACGCCGCGCACCGGCTCCCTCGTGCGCGGCGCCGAGCCGGCGCCGAACCGCGGCTGCAGCACGCCGGTCGTCCGCCCGGCCAGCAGGACCGTGCCCTCGCTCGTCGAGGTCCGGGACGAAGCCGGAGTCGACCCGGCGTGCAGGCGTCCGCGCCGAGGCGCGCCAGCGCGGTCTCGAGGTGCTCCGGGCGCAGCGACGGCAGGTCGGCCAGCAGGACGGCGACCGCCTGGCCTCGTCGCCGTGACCCGCAGCCCGCGCCGACGGCCGCGCCGAGGCCCGGACGGTCGGCGGGCTGCGCCACCACCTCGGCGCCGGCGGCGGAGGCCGTCCCGGCGGTCGTCGGCGTCCGACGTCACGACGAGGACGCGGTGCACGGAGGGCGTCGCCAGCACGGCGTCGAGGCAGTCGGCCGCCATCGCCGAGGCGAGCTGCGGGCCGAGGGCCAGGCGGGACTTGGCGGCGTCGCCGCCCTTGACGGGTAGCACGACGACCCAGTCGGCTGCCCTGTGCTCGACCTCTTCATGCCTCCGATCCTGCCGCACCGGCCATCGTTGCTCGACACGGTGGTCTCCCGCCAGACAGGATGGGTCAGGCTCCGGTGCCGCGCGGGAGTCGGTCCGCAGCGGACCACGCCCCGACTGAGCCTGGAGGTGCGGTGGGTCGCCCGACGAAGTCCGGCAGCTACCGGTTGGCCGAGGGGACTCCTGCGTCCGCTGCTCGCCCTGCTGACTCGTCGCGACTGGCGTGGTGGCGAGCACGTGCCGCGAGAGGGCGGCATCGTCGTGGTCGTCCAACCACACCTCGCACGCCGACCCGTTCCCGGTCGCCCACTACCTGGTCAACCACGGGAGGCTGCCGCGGCTACCTGGGCAAGGAGTCGGTGTTCCGGATCCCCGTCGCCGGCCGCATCCTCAGCGGGAGCCGGGCAGATCCCCGTCTACCGCGAGACCGCCGACGCCTCGCAGTCGTACAGCGAGGCGGTGAAGGCGGTGCAGGCCGGGGAGTGCGTGGTCATCTACCCCGAAGGCACGCTGACCCGTGACCCTGACCTGTGGCCGATGCGCGGCAAGACCGGTGCCGCCCGTGTCGCGCTCGAGACGGGGTGTCCGGTGATCCCGGTCGCGCAGTGGGGCGCGCACCGCATCCTGTCGCCCTACGGCAGGAGGCCGCAGGCTCCTGCCACGTCCGGTCCTCCACGTCTGCGCAGGACCGCCGGTCGACCTGTCTGCCTTCGAGGGCAAGGAGCTCGACACCGCGACGCTGCTCGAGGGCGACGGACGCGATCATGGACGCCCTGACCGCATCGTCGAGCAGCTGCGCGGCGAGCGGGCCCCGACGACGCGGTGGGACCCCCGCGAGCACGACCAGCCCGTCACGGGAGACCCGCGCGACAGGAGGCGACGGTGAGCGACGACCCGTCCGGGACGGACGAGACGCCGGAGCACAGGCCGGCAGCGGTCTTCGGGACCGGCAGCTGGGGGACGACCTTCGCCATGGTGATGGCGGACGCCGGTGTGCCGGTGCGTATGTGGGGACGCCGGGAGGAGGTGGTGGCTGACATCCGCGACCGGCATCGCAACAGCGAGTACCTCTCGGACGTGGACCTGCCCGACACGGTGACGGCCTCGACCGACCCCGCCGCCGTCCTCGAGGGCGTGGGGACCGTCGTGCTGGCCGTCCCGTCGCAGAGCCTGCGGGAGAACCTCACCGCGTGGCGCGCGCACATCCCCGACGACGCGCTGCTCGTGAGCCTGATGAAGGGCGTCGAGCTGGGCACGCACCTGCGCATGAGCGAGGTGATCTGGAGGTGACGGGTGCCGGCCGCGAGCGGGTCGCGGTCGTCTCCGGGACCGAACCTCGCGCGGGAGATCGCGGACCGGCAGCCGACGGCGACGGTCGTCGCGTGCGCGGACCACGCGTGCGCCGAGCGACTCGCGCAGCAGTGCTCGACGTCGTACTTCCGGCCCTACACCGCAGACGGACGTCGTCGGCGTCGAGCTCGGCGGGGCGGTGAAGAACGTGATCGCGCTCGCCGTGGGCATGGCCGAGGGCCTCGGGTTCGGCGACAACACCCAGGCGTCGATCATCACCCGCGGACTGGCCGAGACGGCGCGCCTGGCGACGGCACTCGGTGCCGACCCGACGACGACGGCCGGTCTCGCCGGCATGGGCGACCTCGTCGCCACCTGCGCGTCGCCGCTGTCCCGCAACCGGACGTTCGGGGTGAACCTCGGCAAGGGTCAGACAGTCGACGAGGTGGTCGCCGCGACGCGCCGCACGGCCGAGGGCGTCAAGTCGTGCCAGTCGATCCACGACCTCGCGCTGTCGGTGGGCGTGGACATGCCGATCGTCGACAGCGTGGTGCGTGTGGTGCACGAGAACCTGCCGGCCCACGAGATGGTGAAGGTGCTGCTCTCCCGAGCCCGGAAGCACGAGAGGACCTGAGCCTCACGCGGTGCGCGCGACCGCCCTCAGCGCCGAGTCCAGGTCGCGCCACAGGTCCTCGACGTCCTCGATCCCGACGGAGAGCCGCAACAGCGACTCCGGCACGGTGGTCGGCTCGTTGGCGTGCCGGCGTCGCCTCTCGACCATCGACTCGACGCCTCCGAGGCTCGTGGCGGGGAGCCAGAGCCTGACCGCGTCGACGACCGCGTCCGCAACCGCCGCGGCCCCCGGCGCACCTCGATGGCGACGACCGCACCGAAGCCGCGCATCTGGGCTGCCGCGCGCTCGTGCCCGGGGTCGTCCGGCAGCGACGGGTGGCGCACGCGCTCGACCACCGGATGGTCGCCGGAGCCGGGCGGCCAGCACGGCGGCCGGACGCCTGGGCGCGCTCCAGCCGGACCCCCAGGGTGCGTATCCCCCGGAGGGCGAGCCAGGCCTCCCAGGGGCCGGGGATCGCGCCGTGCAGGCGCCGGTGTCGCGAGAGTGCCTCGTACAGGTGTGGATCCGACGTGACGGTGGCACCCAGGACGACGTCGGAGTGCCCGGCGAGGTACTTGGTGACGGAGTGGACCACCACGTCGGCGCCGAGGTCGAGCGGACGCTGGACGAGCGGTGTGGCGAACGTGTTGTCCACCACCGAGACCGCACGGTGCTCTCGCGCCGCGGCGAGGCAGGCCGGCAGGTCCGCGACCTGCAGCAGGGGGTTGGTGGGGGACTCGAGCCAGAGCAGGGTCGCGCCGTCGGGCCGGCCCCCGGCGAGGGCGGCGCGGACGGCCGCGGTGTCGGTGATGTCGACGCGACGCGTGCGGAGGTGGCCCCGGCCCGCCAGCTCGTCGGCCAGCTCGAGCGTCGTGTTGTAGGCCGAGTCGGGGACGAGGAGAAGGCCGCCCGCGGGGACGCGCGCGAGGACCGCGGAGATCGCCGCCATGCCCGACGCGAAGAGCAGCGCCCCGCCCGGGCCCTCCGATACACCCTCGAGCCGGCCGACGACCTCCTCGCACGCGGTCCAGGTGGCGTTGTCGACCCGGCCGTACACCGGCTGTCCGACCACGTCCGGGCCGGAGCCGACGTAGGTGGAGGTCATCGACACCCCGGGTCCCACCTCGGCACCCGGAGCTCGCTCGGGCCGCCCGGCGGTGACGGCTGTCGTCTGAGGGTCCAGGTGCTCGTCGGCGGCCACGGGTGCAGCGTAGGGGCGTGGCCGGTGGCCGGTAGGGTCGGCGTCCGATGAGCCAGAACCCCCTGACCCGTGCAGGGTCCACCCCCACGCGCACCCGCGTCGCCGTCGTGTTCGGCGGGCGGTCCAGCGAGCACGCGATCTCGTGCGTGACCGCAGCCGGCGTGATGGCAGCCCTCGATGCCGACCGGTACGAGGTGGTGCCGATCGGCATCACGCCGACGGGACGGTGGCTGCTCACGTCGGCCGACCCCGAGCGCTGGTCCATGTCGGGTGGTCGGCTCCCGCACGTCGACGACGACGACGGCGAGCCGGTGGTGCTCCCCCAGGGCGCCGGGCAGAACGGGCTGCTGGTGGTGCCCGACGGCGAGGTGCCCCGCCCGCTCGGTGCCGTCGACGTCGTCTTCCCGCTGCTGCACGGGCCCTACGGCGAGGACGGCACCATCCAGGGGCTCCTCGAGCTGTCCGACACGCGCTACGTCGGCGCCGGCGTGCTGTCCTCGGCGCTGAGCATGGACAAGCACTACATGAAGGCGGTCCTGGCAGCCCACGGCCTGCCCGTGGGGTCGCACGTCGTCGTGCTGCCGCAGGACTGGGAGCGGGACCCGGCGGCTGCACGCGACGCGGTGGCGGCCCTCGGCTACCCGGTGTTCGTCAAGCCCGCGCGTGCCGGGTCGTCCATCGGGATCTCGCGCGTGACCGGGCCCGAGCACCTCGACGCCGCCGTCGAGGCGGCCCGCAAGCACGACCCCAAGGTGGTCGTGGAGGCCGCGATCGTGGGTCGAGAGATCGAGTGCGGCGTCATGCAGGACCCGGCCGGGGGAGAGCCGCTCACCTCGCTGCCTGGCGAGATCGAGGTGGTGGCCGGGTCCGGCCACGACTTCTACGACTTCGAGGCCAAGTACCTCGACGAGAGCGGCGTGAACCTGGTGTGCCCCGCCGACCTGCCGGACGGCGTGGCCGACGAGGTGCGCCGGGTCTCGGCCCTCACGTTCACCGTGATGGCATGCGAGGGGCTGGCGCGCGTCGACGTCTTCGTCACCCGGGACCACCGCGTGGTCGTCAACGAGCTCAACACGATGCCCGGTTTCACCCCGCGGTCGATGTACCCGCGGATGTGGGAGCAGTCGGGCCGCTCCTACCCCGAGCTCGTGGACACGTTGGTGCAGCTGGCGCTGGCCCGGCCGGTCGGTCTGCGCTGAGCGGCACGCCGGACGCTGCCCGCGCCTAGAGGCAACGACGCTCGGCGGGGACGAACGAGACCGCGCTGCTGACCGCGGCCAGCACGACGTCCGTGCCCGGGGGGTCCGACCCGGGAAGGCGCAGCTCGACCGCGGGGACACGGCCGTAGGTCGTGTAGACGGTGTCGCCGGCCTCCTCGCGCAGCACCCAGTCGACCTCTCCGATCGGCACGCACGGGTCGGTCGTGGGACCGAGAGGCTCCACGCCGCACCGGAGCTCGACGGGGGGATCGCCCCAGGCCGCCGTCGACTGGCCGGTGGTCTCGCGGCGCGCGTCACCGCGCAGCTCGCTGGGCAGCTGCACCAGCACCTGCGCGCACGCCGGGTCGGCCGCGCCCGGACCGGGTGGGACCGGCACGGCACACCGCGCACCCGGCCAGCGTGAGCACCAGAACAGACGAGAGCGCCAGGGCCGACGGAAGACGTCGGGCCCTGGCGCTGTCGGCGTTGCGGGAGAGCAGCTCTCGCCTCAGGCGTGCACCACGGTGCACGTCACGGTGCGGGTGATCCCCGGAACGCCCTGGATCTTCGACATCACCAGTGGGCCGAGCTCCTCGACGCTGGAGGCCTCGACGCGGACGATCACGTCGTACGGACCGGTCACGTCCTCGGCCATGACGACTCCCTGGAGCCCGCCGATGGCCTCGGCCACGGGCGCCGCCTTCCCGACCTCGGTCTGGACCAGTACGTAGGCCTGCACCACCACTTGGACCTCCTGTGTGTCGACGGCATCGTCTGTGTCCGGCAGGCCCGTGGGCCCGCCGCGCCGTCACGCTACCGTGTCGCGGCGCGACGACGGCACACCGGCGGTGACGCGGCGGTGTGCGGGACGAGAGAACGGGTGGGGCGATGGCGACGAGCGGAGCGGGCGCGGCGTCGACGCTCGCCGACGTCGGCGAGACAGGCCTGCTCTCGCGCATCTTCCCGCTGCTCCCGGCGGGGGACTCGACGACGGTGGGGCCCGGCGACGACGCCGCCGTCCTCGGCGCCCCTGACGGTCGCGTGGTCGTGACGACCGACGTGCTGGTCGAGGGCCGCGACTTCCGGCGCGGCTGGTCGTCGGCGGAGGACGTGGGGCGGAAGGCCGCCGCCCAGAACCTGGCCGACGTCGCCGCGATGGGGGCCGCGCCGACCGGGCTGGTGGTCTCGCTCGTCGCCCCGACGGACACCGAGGTCGAGTGGGTCCTCGGCCTCGCCCGAGGCCTCGCGGACGGCTGCCGCAGCACCGCGACGGGCGTTGTGGGCGGTGACCTGTCGTCCGGCAGCGAGATCGTCGTCTCGGTGACGGCCCTGGGCGACCTGCAGGGCCGTGCCCCGGTGCTGAGGTCCGGTGCCCGTCCTGGTGACGTGGTCGCGCTCGCCGGCAGGGTGGGCAGGTCGGCCGCGGGCCTGGCACTGCTGGAGGCCGGTCTGCCCGACGTGGACGCCGGGCTCGTCGCCGCACACGTGAGCCCCGAGCCGCCGCTGGCCGCCGGTCCTGCTGCCGCGGTCGCCGGGGCCACGGCGATGATCGACGTCAGCGACGGCCTGCTGCGCGACCTCGGGCGGGTCGCCACCGCCAGCGACGTCTCCGCGGACCTCGACCACGGCGGCCCGCTCGGCGACCTCCGGTCGCTGCTCGAGCCGGCGGCGTCCGCCGTCCGTGGCTCGGCCTGGGAGTGGGTGCTCACGGGCGGGGAGGACCATGCCCTGCTGGCGTGCTTCCCTGCCGGGACGCCCCTGCCGGAGCCCTTCGTACGGATCGGGACGGTCGGGCCGGCCCCCGTGCCGGGACAGGAGCGCGTGCGGGTCGAGGACCGGCCCGAGGGGCCCGGTGGATGGGACCACTTCGAGGCTCCGGCCGGCTAGGCCCGGTGGGTCGTCGGGGTCGTCGGGGTCGTCGGGGTCGTCGGGGTCGCGGGGGTCGCTGGGCCACGCGCGGACAGCACGAAGGGCCGGCCCCTGTCGGGATCCGGCCCTGCGTGGCTCAGGCGCTCAGCGCCTCGGCAGGCTCGGGGGTCAGCGAGTGACCTTGCCCGCCTTGATGCACGAGGTGCAGACGTCCAGGCGCTTCGGGGTGCCGCCCACCATCGCGCGGACACGCTGGATGTTCGGGTTCCAGCGGCGCGAGGTGCGGCGGTGCGAGTGCGAGATGGAGTTGCCGAAGCTCGGCTTCTTGCCGCAGACGTCGCAGTTGGCAGCCACGGGAGTTCTCCTGACATGTTGCAGCGGTGACCCCGGCGGGAGCCGGGTCTGGTGGTTCGTGGGGTCGCCCGGACACGCCGGGCAACCGGAACAGACTAGCCGAGCCTGCGGCGCGCACCCAAATGACGGCCGGCCTGCCCTGTGCAGGGTGCGGGACGCGGGGTCCGCCCGCGTGATGGGATGAGGCCCAGGTGCCTGTGACCCCCGACACCGGTGACCGCGAAGGCGAGGAGAGGATGGGCAGCCACGTGCTCGACGCCGACCTCGCGCGACGCTGGCTCGGCCTCGCCCTCGAGGGTCTCGAGCGCGACCGTGAGGCGATCGACTCGCTCAACGTCTACCCGGTGCCGGACGGCGACACGGGCACGAACCTCCACCTCACCCTGCAGCGTGCCTGCGCTGCCCTCGCCGAGCTTGACGGGGACGCCGGCCTGCCCGCCGTCGCCGACGCGGCGGCCACGGGCGCGCTCCTGGGGGCGCGCGGCAACTCGGGCATCATCACGAGCCAGCTCCTCCGGGGCTGGGCGGACGCCACCGGGGAGTCCGGCGAGGACAGCGCCGGTGTCGACACCGTGGTCGAGGCCTTCCGGCGCGCCGACGAGCAGGCCTGGGCGGCCGTGGAGAGGCCGGTCGAGGGCACGATCCTCTCCCTCTCACGCGCCGCGGCCCTGGCGGCGGCCTCGGCCCGCGACGCGGGCGACGACCTGCCGGGCCTGCTGAAGGCCGTGGCGGACGCGGCGCACCAGGCGCTCGAGGAGACGACCGGCCAGCTCGACGTCCTCGCCGAGGCCGGTGTCGTGGACGCCGGCGGAGCGGGCCTGGTGGTGATCATCGAGGCGCTCGTCGCGGTGGTCACCGGGGAGGCGCCGCGACCGCTCGCGGTGGCCGGAGCGGGCCCGGTGCCTCGCGACCAGTCGTGTCCCGACCTGTCACCCGGTGGGCCGGCCTTCGAGGTGATGTACCTCCTGGACGTCGAGCCGGGCGGGTCCGGCAGCGCGGGGACGTCGCCGGGGGACGCCGCTGTCGCGGCGCTCCGTGCCGAGCTGGCCCAGCTCGGCGACTCGCTCGTGGTGGTCGGGGGGGCGGGGCTGTGGAACGTCCACGTGCACGTGGACGACCCGGGCGCCGCCGTCGAGGCCGGCGTGCGCTGCGGCCGCCCTCACCGGATCCGCATCACGCACCTGGCCACGGGCGAGCGCCAGGGCTCTCCCCAGACCCAGGGGCCCACGACGGTCGACGGGGCACCGTCGGACGGCTTCGAGCGGGACGAGACCAGCATCGGGGTGGTCGCCTGGGCTGCGGGACCCGGTCTCGCGCAGGTCTTCTCGGACGCGGGCGTCGTCCCGGTCATCGGTCGGGCAGGCCACCGTGCCTCGACCGAGGAAGTGCTCGCGGCGGTGCGTGGGGCCGGGACGACGGCGGTCGTCGTGCTCCCGAACGACACCGACACCCTCGCCGTGGCACGCGCCGCGGCGCGGGCAGCACGCGACGAGGGGATCAGGGTCACGGTCGTGCCGACGCGAGCGCAGGTCCAGGGCCTGGCCGCCGCAGCCGTGCACGACCCGGGTGCCGGCCTCGAGCAGGACGTGGCCCTGATGTCCGCAGCAGCCGGGGCGACCCGCCACGGGGCGGTCACCGTCGCGGCGCGGGAGGCCATCACGATGGCCGGACGGTGCGTGCCGGGAGACGTGCTGGGCGTCGTCGACGGCGACTTCGCGCTGATCGGCGACGACGTCCCGGCGATGGCCGCCGAGGTGACGCAGAGGCTGCTGGGGGGCGGCGGCGAGCTCGTCACGCTCGTCCTCGGCGCAGGCTGCCCCGCGGGCCTGGCGGACACCGTGCGCGCCGCCCTCCGGACGGCGCACGGTGAGGTGGAGGTGCAGGTCGTCGACGGGGGGCAGTCGCGCTACCCCGTCCTGGTCGGCGTGGAATGAGCGTGGAGTGAGCGTGGGATGAGCACCGACGCCCCCTGGGGTGGTGACGGCCAGGCCGTCACGCCCCCACCGCTGCTCGACCGTCCGATCGAGCGGGTGCTCAGCACCCGCAGCGGCAAGCCCTTCGCCGACGGCCTGGGCCTGGTCACCGTCGCCGACCTCATGCACCACCTGCCGCGCCGCTACGAGTCGTTCCGCGAGCCGACGCCACTCGGTCGCCTGCCCGAGGGCGAGCACGTGACCGTGGTCGCCCGCGTGAAGTCGGGCACCGCACGACGCGCACGCAGCGGCAGCTTCGTCGTGCAGGTCACCGTGACGGACGGCCGGGACGACCTGCAGCTGGCCTTCTTCGCCAAGCGCGAGTACATGGCCCAGCACGTCCTTGCGCAGCTCCCGGTCGGCAGCCTCGCCCTGTTCGACGGCAAGGTCGGCCGGTACAACCAGCAGCCGCAGCTCGCGCACCCGCGGTACGAGCGGCTGCCGGAGGACGCGACCGAGGCGGATGCGCAGGCACGCGCCGAGAGGCTGATGCCGATCTACCCCGCGAGCGCGAAGCTGCCCTCCTGGAAGATCGCCAAGGCCGTCGCGACCCTGCTGCCGATGGTGGTCTCGGACGGCGTGCCCGACCCCCTCCCGGAGGAGCTGCTCTCCGGACGCGGCTGGCCGTCCGCGGCGGAGGCCCTGGTCCTGATCCACCGGCCCACCGACCGTGACGAGGTCCGCCGCGCCCAGGACCGCTACCGCTTCGAGGAGGCGTTCGTGCTCCAGGTCGCGCTGGCCCGCCGTCGGGCGCAGTCGGCCGCGATGCCGGCCACGCCGCGCACCGGTCGGCACGCCGGGCTGCTCGCCGCCTTCGACGAGCGGTTGCCGTTCGAGCTGACGGCAGGCCAGGTGGCGGTGGGCGCCGCGGTCGCGGCAGACCTCGCGCGCGAGCACCCGATGCACCGCCTCCTGCAGGGCGAGGTGGGGTCGGGCAAGACCGTGGTGGCGCTGCGGGCGATGCTCACGGTCGTCGACGCGGGCGGCCAGGCGGCCCTGCTGGCACCCACCGAGGTGCTCGCCGTCCAGCACCACCGCTCGATCACGGCGATGCTCGGCGGGCTCGCGGACGCCGGCATGCTTCCCCTGGACGGTGGGGGGCCCGACGACGACACGACCGCCGCCGTGGCGACGCGGGTCGCCCTGCTGACCGGGTCGCTGTCGGCGGCCGCCCGACGTCAGGCCCTCACCGACACCGCCAGCGGCGAGGCCGGGATCGTCGTCGGCACCCACGCCCTGCTGCAGGAGGCCGTCGACTTCGACGACCTCGGACTCGTCGTCGTCGACGAGCAGCACCGGTTCGGGGTCGAGCAGCGGGACGCCCTGCGAGCCAAGTCCCTGCGGACGCCGCACCTGCTCGTCATGACGGCCACCCCCATCCCGCGCACCGTCGCGATGACCGTCTTCGGCGACCTGGAGACCTCGACCCTGACGGAGGTCCCCGCCGGCCGGCAGCCGGTGGTGACGCACGTGGTGCCCGAGGACAACCCGGCGTGGGTCCAGCGTGCCTGGGCACGGGTGCGCGAGGAGGTCGACGCCGGTCGGCAGGCGTTCGTCGTCTGCCCCCGCATCGGGGGCGACGGCTCGGAGGTGGACGGCACGGTGGACGTCCTGGAGGTCCTCGACGCGATCGAACGACGGGGCCCGGTGGAGCCACCGGCTCGACGGCCACCGCGCGCGGTGCTCGACGTGGTCGAGGAGCTGGCAGAGGTACCGGCGCTCGCCGGGCTGCGCATCGAGGTGCTGCACGGCCGGATGCCGTCCGACGAGAAGGACGCCGTGATGCGGCGGGTCACCGACGGCGAGGTCGACGTGCTCGTGGCCACGACCGTGATCGAGGTCGGTGTCGACGTGCCGAACGCTTCGGTGATGGTCGTGGTGGATGCGGACCGCTTCGGGGTCTCCCAGCTCCACCAGCTCCGCGGGCGCATCGGCCGCGGAGCCCACCCCGGCGTCTGCCTGCTCGTGTGCGGCGAGGACGCCCGCGAGCCGGCCCGCGACCGGCTGGCTCAGGTCGCCGCCACG
The DNA here is from genome assembly GCA_963845675.1 of uncultured Actinomycetota bacterium. Lineage (GTDB taxonomy): Bacteria > Actinomycetota > Actinomycetes > Actinomycetales > CAWJMD01 > CAWJMD01. The sequence continues at coordinate 380,874 of CAWJSX010000003.1, forward strand.
CGCGACGGGTTCGAGCTGTCACGGCTCGACCTCGAGAACCGGCGCGAGGGCGACGTGCTGGGCTCGGCGCAGTCGGGGTGGCGGTCCTCCCTGCGGCTGCTGCGGGTGACCACCGACGAGGACGTGATCGTCGACGCCCGCCGGGAGGCGGCCGCCCTGGTCGCGCAGGACCCCGACCTGGCCGAGCACCAGGTGCTGTCGCGTCACATCGCCCGGCTGCTGGACCCGGAGCGTGAGGTGTACCTCGAACGCGGCTGACCGCACGGCGGGGGCACTACCCTCCCCGGCGTGACGCGCATCATCGCCGGGAGCGCACGGGGACGCCGGCTCGAGGTCCCTGCGGGCGACGCGACGCGTCCCACCTCCGACCGCGTCCGCGAGGCGTTGTTCTCCCGCCTCCAGCACGAGGGGCTGGTGGACGGGACGCGTGTGCTCGACCTCTACGCCGGCTCGGGCGGGCTGGGGCTCGAGGCCGCCAGCCGCGGGGCCGGGCACGTGCTGCTCGTCGAGAGCGCCAAGCCTGCGGTCGCCGCAGCCCGACGGAACCTCGCGGCTGTGGCCGTCGAGGGGGTGCAGATCAGGCAGGCGACGGTCTCGGCCGTGCTCGACGACGCGCCCGACCGTCCGTACGACCTGGTGCTGGCCGACCCGCCGTACCCGTTGCCCGAGCACGAGCTCGCGGAGGCGCTGCGGCGGTTGGTCGACAACGACTGGCTCGCAGCGGATGCCGTCGTCGTGGTCGAGCGCAGCGCGCGCGGCCCGGAGCCGACGTGGCCGGTCGGGCTCGTGCGCTTCGACGAGCGCCGCTACGGCGAGACCCGCCTGTGGCTCGCTGAGCCGATCACCGCACCCGGGCCCGCCTGAGTCGTTAGATTCGTGTCATGGCCGACAGCTCCGACACCTCCGACACCTCTGACAGGGCTCCGTCGTCCGGCGAGCCGGACGACAGCGGCGCCGACCACGTGCCGGCCGGGGTGTCCCACGAGCGGCGCCAGGGCGACCGGCGGACCAGCACCCCGCGACGCTGCGTGTGCCCCGGCTCGTACGACCCGATCACCAACGGCCACCTCGACGTCATCGCCCGTGCGGCGGCGCTCTTCGACGAGGTCGTCGTCGCAGTGATGAACAACCCGGCCAAGCGGGGGGTGTTCCCGGTCGAGGAGCGCGTGGAGATGGTCAACAGGGCCCTCGCCGGCGAGGTGCGCTCCTCCGGCCGGGTCACCGTGGAAGCGGTCCACGGCGGGCTGCTCGTCGACTTCTGCACCACGGTGGGTGCCGTCGCGGTGGTCAAGGGGCTGCGTGGTCCCTCGGACTTCGGGTTCGAGCTGCCGATGGCGTTGATGAACAGGCACCTCTCCGGCCTGGAGACCGTGTTCGTGCCGGGCGACCCCGCGTACGGCCACGTGTCCTCATCGCTCGTCAAGGAGGTGGCGGCCCATGGCGGCGACGTGCACGGTCTGGTCCCCGACCTGGTCGCCGACCGCCTCGCGGCGCTGCGCGGCACCTGAGCCCGTCCCGCCTGCGTTTGGGCGGGCCTGACCTGCTGCGATACGCTCGCCTGACGGTCTCGTCGCGTCCGCGTCGGGGCCGGGGTCGTGTCCGGCCCCTGTGTGTGCCGCCGTCGTCCGGGAGGAGTCCGTGACCAGCCTGGATCCGCGCTCGCCGCTCGTGCTCGACACCCTCGAGCTGGGGCGACGTCCCGGATCCATGCGACGGCTCCAGCGCACCATCGAGGCTCCGGACGATCTCGGCACCGAGGTGATCGGCGTGACCGCCGGATCCGACATCGAGCTGGACGTGCGGCTCGAGGCGGTGATGGAGGGTGTGCTCGTGTCGGGGACGGCGCGGGGACAGGCCTCGGGACAGTGCGTGCGCTGCCTGGACGACCTGGAGCAGCCGCTCGAGGTCTCCTTCCAGGAGCTGTTCGTCTATCCCGACAAGGCCCGTCACCGCGAGAAGGTCGACCCCGACGACGAGGACGAGTACGAGCTGACGGACGACCTGGTCGACCTGCAGCCCGTCCTCAGGGATGCGGTGGTGCTCGCACTGCCCTTCCAACCGGTGTGCTCGCAGGACTGCCCCGGGTTGTGCTCCGAGTGCGGGGCCCGGCTCGCGGACGACCCTCAGCACGCGCACGACATCGTCGACCCCCGGTGGGCGGCGTTGCAGTCCCTGGTACCCCCGGCGTCCGACGCGCCGGATCAGAAGGAGAGCTAGCCGTGGCCGTCCCGAAGCGGAAGATGTCCCGCAGCAACACCCGGCACCGCCGGTCGCAGTGGAAGACCACCCCGACCACCCTGACCACGACGGTCGAGGGCGGCCAGGAGGTCCACTCGCGCCCCCACCACGCCCACGTGGTCACCGACTCGAACGGCACCCCCCTGTACCTCGAGTACAAGGGCCGCAAGGTCAAGGATCTCTGAGCCGAGGCTCGAGAGGCCTCAGGACCCTGAGATAGCCGTGACCCTGGACGCCGACCGACCGGCCGACGAGGCCGGCGTGCCGGCGTCCACGCACGATCTGCAGGAGCAGCTCGGACTGGTCGTCGACCCCGGGCTGCTCCAGCGTGCCCTGACGCACCGCTCCTTCGCGTACGAGAACGGCGGGCTGCCGACCAACGAGCGGCTCGAGTTCCTCGGGGACTCGGTGCTCGGCCTCGTCGTCACCGATGCCCTCTACACCCGGCACCCGGAGCTGCCCGAGGGGCAGCTGGCCAAGCTGCGCGCCGCCGTGGTCAACATGCGGGCCCTTGCGGGGGTCGCGCGCGGGCTCGGGCTCGGCGAGCACGTGATGCTCGGCCGGGGCGAGGAGGCCACCGGGGGGCGTGACAAGTCGTCGATCCTCGCCGACACCCTCGAGGCGGTGATCGGCGCCGCGTACCTCAGCCACGGCATCGACGCGGCGCGTGAACTCGTCCACCGGCTGATCGACCCGCTGATGGACTCGTCCGTGACCCTCGGCGCGGGCCTGGACTGGAAGACGAGCCTGCAGGAGCTCACGGCGACCCACGGCCTAGGCGTCCCCGCGTACGAGATCGCCGAGGACGGACCGGACCACGCCAAGTCGTTCGAGGCGCAGGCGGTGGTCTCCGGCGTCTCCCGCGGGACCGGCACCGGTCGGAGCAAGAAGGCCGCCGAGCAGCGGGCCGCAGCTCTCGCCTGGCGCGCCGTCCACGACGAGCTCGCCGGCCAGGGGGTCGCCGTCGACGTCGAGGGCAGCCTGGAGTCGGCCGCGACGTCCGCGCCCCCACCGGCGCCCGCAGCGCCCACCCGGTACGCCGACGCCGGCGGGTCCAGCTGACCCGTGCCTGAGCTGCCCGAGGTCGAGGTCGTCCGTCGCGGCCTCCAGCGCTGGGTGGTGGGTCGCACCGTCACCGAGGTCGTCGTCCACCATCCGCGACCCGTCCGCCGGCAGGTGGGTGGGGCCGCGGAGCTGGTGGCCCGACTGCGCGGCCGCACCGTTGTGGACGTCGTCCGGCGGGGCAAGTTCCTCTGGCTGGAGCTGGACGACCAGCAGGCCCTGCTGGCCCACCTGGGGATGAGCGGGCAGATGGTCGTGCAACCCCGCGACGCCCCCGCGGAGCGGCACCTGCGCGTCGGTGTGGACTTCACCGACGGTGGCCACCAGCTCCGCTTCGTCGACCAGCGGATGTTCGGCGGCGTGACGGTCGTCGACCTCGTTCCCACGCCGGACGGCCTCCCGGCCGGCCTGTCGGGCGCCGACGCCGGGCAGCCCAGCTCGCACTGGCTCCCGACCTGGGTCGCGCACATCGCACGCGACCCGCTCGACCCGCACCTCGACGTCCCCGCGCTCGTCGAGCGCCTGCGTCGGCGCCGGACCGGGGTGAAGCGGGCCCTCCTCGACCAGACGCTGCTCTCGGGTGTCGGCAACATCTACGCGGACGAGGCGCTGTGGCGCTCCCGGCTCCACTTCGCCAGGCCGACGGAGACGCTCACGCGGCCTGCGGTGCAGCGCCTTCTCGGTGACGTGCGAACGGTCATGCACGAGGCCCTGGCGCAGGGCGGCACGAGCTTCGACGCGCTCTACGTCAACGTCAACGGGGAGTCGGGGTACTTCGACCGCTCGCTGGCGGTCTACGGCCAGGCCGATCGGCCGTGCCCGCGCTGCGGTGCACCGGTGCGACGCGACGCCTTCATGAACAGGTCCTCGTACACGTGCCCCCGGTGCCAGCCCCGGCCGCGTCGGGCACGCTGGTGAGCATGGCGAAGGACCGTCTCGTCGCGTTCGTCCGGGGCGACGTCCAGGGCGTCGGCTTCCGGTGGTGGACACGTTCCCAGGCACTCACCCTCGGGCTGACGGGCTACGCCAAGAACCTGCCGGACGGCCGGGTCGAGGTGCAGGCCCAGGGCCCGCGTGACCGGGTCGAGCGGCTGCTCGCGGCGCTCTCGGCCGACGACCTCCAGGGCCGTCCCGGACGCGTCGAAGGCGTCACCCACCACTGGCTGCCGGAGGTCGTGCACGGAGCCGGGTTCTCCGAGCGCTGACGTCGGCCGCCCGAGTCGCGCGCCCCTGCTGCTCGTCGAGCCGGCCGGCCGGGGACCCGCCAGCCGTCAGAGCGGCTCCGCCACGGTCCTGACCCGCTCCGTCGCGAGCTGGATCATGAGCCGCGTCGCCGGTGAGAGCACCGCCCCGCGTCGGTGGACGATCGCCAGCGTGTCGTACATGCGCGGCTCCAGGCTCACGCAGCCGAGGTCGTGCGGCATCATCCGGCGCAGCGACTCGAGCGCCCCGCGGGGCACGACCGAGTCCACGAGACCCAGGCCGACCAGCTCGATCGCGGTCTCCACGTCCTCGACCTCGACGCGGGTCTCGAGCGTGCGGCCCGATGCTCTGCACCCAGCTCGTCAGTGCCCTGCGGGAAGAGTCCTCGGTACGCCAGGTGGTCTCCGCGAGCACGAGGGAGGCGCGTCGGCGAGCTGCTCGCCCGTGACGGGGGTGGTGAGCCGCGCCGGGTCGGCGGAGACGTAGACCAGCTCCTCGCGTGCCACGGGTCTGACGGTCATCGCCGGGTCGTCGACGGGCAGGGCGATCATCGCCGCCTCCAGCCGGCCCCGCCGCAGCTCGGACTGCACCTCGGCGGAGTTCTGCCCGATCAGCTCCACCCGCACGCCCGGGTGGCGTTCGAGCACGTCGGCGACGAGCGCGGCGCCGAGGTAGAGGCGCGAGGTGCCGAACATCCCGAAGCGGATCGTGCCCGACTCGACCGAGCTGACCGACGCCACGGCCTCGCGCGCGGCGTCGGCCGCGGCCAGCGTGCGCTCGGCGTGCGGCCGCAACGCGTGACCGGCCTCGGTGGGGAGGACGCCTCGACCCGCGCGGCCGAACAGGGACGCGCCCACCGCGCGCTCGAGCAGCCGGATCTGCTCGGAGACCGACGGCTGGGCCACGCCGAGGTCGGCCGCGGCCGCGGTGAAGGAGGAGTGCTCGTAGGCGGCGAGGAAGCAGCGCAGCTGGTGCAGGGAGAGCATAGGCATAGCCTATGTCATCGAGAGGAAAGCAAGGCTATCTCGATACATCCCATCTCTTGTACGGTGGGGGCACTCGACAGCGACCGACTGTCCAGCCCCCTGGAGGTGGCCCCATGTTCGACCTCTTCTGCCCGCACTGCTCGACCCGCCGCCTCATCTTCGCGGGCCAGGTCCGCGACATCGCCAACGACGGCGACGGCGTCCACGTCCTCGTCGAGTGCTGGTGCGGCGGGCTGGTCCGCTGGAACTCCAGCGACCGCGCGGTGCCCGCCCAGGCTGGTGCTCCGAGCGCTCGAGCGCGACGTGCACGACTCGGCCCGCGACGCCGACCTGGTCGCCGCGGGCTGACCTGCTCCTCCTGCTGGCCGCGTGCCGGGCTAAGGTGGCCCGTCGTCGACCGGCCAGCAGGAGCGAGCGCAGGTGTATCTCAAGACCCTCACCCTGAAGGGCTTCAAGTCGTTCGCGTCGGCGACCACCCTGCGCTTCGAGCCGGGGATCACCGCCGTCGTCGGGCCCAACGGGTCCGGCAAGTCGAACGTGGTCGACGCGCTCGCCTGGGTGATGGGCGAGCAGGGGGCCAAGAGCCTGCGCGGCGGCAAGATGGAGGACGTCATCTTCGCCGGGACGTCGGGCCGGCCCCCGCTGGGTCGCGCCGAGGTGTCCCTCACGATCGACAACACCGACGGCGCCCTGCCGATCGACTACACCGAGGTCACCGTCACCCGGACGATGTTCCGCTCGGGCGGCTCCGAGTACGCCATCAACGGGACGCCCTCCCGCCTGCTCGACGTGCAGGACCTGCTCTCCGACTCCGGCATCGGCCGCGAGATGCACGTCATCGTCGGCCAGGGCCAGCTCGACGCCGTGCTCCGCGCCACGCCGGAGGACCGGCGCGGGTTCATCGAGGAGGCCGCGGGCGTCCTCAAGCACCGCAAGCGCAAGGAGAAGGCCCTTCGCAAGCTCGACGCGATGCAGGCCAACCTCACGCGCGTCAGCGACCTCACCGGCGAGATCCGCCGCCAGCTCGGCCCCCTCGGGCGGCAGGCCGAGGTCGCCCGCCGCGCCGCCACCGTCCAGTCCGACGTGCGCGACGCCCGCGCCCGGCTGCTGGCCGACGAGCTCGTGCAGCTGACCGCGACCCTGGAGCAGGAGGTCGCCGACGAGACGGCGCTGCGGTCGCGGCGCGCCGAGGTGGAGGCCTCCCTCGCCGGGCGCCGGGACCGTCTGGCCGCACTGGAGCGTGAGGCGTCCGAGGCGGCACCTCGGCTCGGCCAGGCCGCCCAGACCTGGTACGGCCTGTCCAGCCTGCGCGAGCGGCTGCGCGGCACCGGCACCCTGGCGTCGGAGCGCATGCGCCTGCTGGGCCACGAGGAGGCCGACTCCTCAGCGGCCCCGCCGGACGAGCCGGGCCGCGACCCCGCCGGCCTGCGGGCCCAGGCCGAGCGCGTGCGGGGCGAGGAGGCCGAGCTCGCGACCGAGGTGGAGGCGGCACGCACGGCGCTGGAGGCGAGCGTGCAGGCGCGCGCCGAGGTCGAGGGCGCACACGGTGCGGCCGAGCGCCAGGTGGCCGCCCTGCTGCGCGCCGCCGCCGACCGGCGCGAGGGGCTGGCTCGCCTCGCCGGCCAGGTCGCGGCGGGTCGCAGCCGTGTCGAGGCGGGTCAGGACGGGCTCGAGCGACTGCGTGCCTCCCTCACCGAGGCCGAGGTGCGTGGACGCGAGGCGCAGCAGCAGTTCGCGACGCTCGAGCAGCAGGTCGCCGGGGTGCAGGAGGGCGAGGAGGACCTCGACGCCGAGCACACGGCGGCCGAGGAGGCTGCGCAGGAGGCTGCGGCGGAGGTCGACCGGCTCCGAGAGGTCGAGCGGACCGCGGAGCGCGACCGCGCCACCTGGACCGCGCGGAAGGAGGCCCTCGAGATGGGGCTCGCCCGCAAGGACGGCGCCGGCGCGCTGCTCGCGGCGGGCAGCCGGGTCAGCGGCGTGCTCGGGTCGGTCGCCGCACTGCTGCAGGTCGAGTCCGGCTACGAGGACGCCGTGGCCGCGGCCCTCGCCGGTGCGGCGGACGCCGTGGCGGTCGAGTCGGTCGACGCGGCCGTCGACGCGCTGCGCTGGCTCAAGCAGGACGACGGCGGACGGGCGGGGCTCGTCGTGGCCGACGCAGGGGAGACCCCGCCGGTGCCGGACCTCAGCGGCCTGCCCGCCGGCACGCGTGCCGCGGTGGACCTCGTGCGCGCCTCCGCAGCGCTGCGGCCCGCGGTGGCACGGCTCCTGGCCGGGACGGTCGTCGTCCCCGGCCTGGCCGAGGCCCGCGCCGTCGTGTCCGCGCGGCCTGACCTCACCGCGGTCACCGCCGACGGGGACGTGCTCGGCTCGGCCCTCGTCCGTGGAGGGTCGTCGGCGCAGCCGAGCCTCCTGCAGGTGCAGGCGGCGGTCGACGAGGCCGGTGACAGGGTCGCCGACGCCGCCCGCCGCGGCGAGCAGGCACGGTTCGCACTGCAGACGGCCACGTCCCGGGCCGCGGAGGCGACGGAGCGCGTCGCCGCCGCCCTCGAGCGGCTGCACGACAACGACGCCCGGTTCGCCGCCGTCGCCGAGCAGCTCGGGCAGCTGGGGTCGGCCGCGCGCTCGGCTCGGGCGGAGTCGGACCGCATCCGCGGGCAGCTCACCCGCGCCGAGGAGGGGCTGGCCACCGACCAGGCCCGCCTGGCCGAGCTCGCCGAGCGGTGGGAGGCGGCCGAGGCCGGTGCCGAGGGCGACGAGCCCGACGAGCCGGACACCACCGAGCGGGACCGCCTGGGCGCGGCCGCCGCCGACGCCAGGTCCGCCGAGATGGACGCGCGGCTGGCGTTGCGCACCGGCGAGGAGCGCCTACGCGGTCTGGCGGGGCGCGCCGAGTCCCTTGAGCGTGCGGCGGCGCGGGAGCTGGAGGCCCGCGAGCGGGCGGCCCGTCGCGCCGAGCAGCGGCGTCGGCAGGTCGAGGTCGCGGCCGCGGTGCGTGTCGCCGCGGACCGCACGCTGGAGGCGCTGGAGACGGCCCTGCAGACGGCCGCGCGACACCGCGACGACGCGGAGCGGGAGCGGTCCGAGCGTGACACGTCGACTGCCGCACAGCGTTCCGCGATCGAGGAGCTCGTCGCGGAGATGGCGCGCCTGACCGACTCCGTGCACCGCGACGAAGTGGCCCGCACCCAGCAGCGGCTGCGGATCGAGCACCTCCAGTCCCGCGCGGTCGAGGAGCTCGGCACGGATCCCGAGGTGCTCGTCGAGGAGTTCGGCCCGCACCACCTCGTCCCGCCCTCCCCACCCGCTGCGGGCGACCCGGAGCCCGAGGTGGCTCCCGAGCCCGTGCCCTACGTCCGCGAGGAGCAGGAGCGGCGGCTGAAGAAGGCCGAGCGTGCGCTCAACGCACTCGGGCGCGTGAACCCGCTTGCGCTGGAAGAGTTCTCGGCTCTCGAGGAGCGGCACAAGTTCCTCACCGAGCAGCTGGAGGACCTCAAGCGCTCGCGCAAGGACCTGCTCGACATCGTGGCCGAGATCGACGCTCGCGTGCAGCAGGTGTTCAGCGAGGCCTTCGCCGACACGGCCGTCCAGTTCGAAGGGGTCTTCTCGCGCCTGTTCCCCGGCGGCGAGGGACGGCTCGTGCTGACCGACCCCGAGGACATGCTGACGACCGGGATCGACGTCGAGGCGCGGCCGGCCGGAAAGAAGGTCAAGCGGCTCTCCCTGCTGTCCGGGGGCGAGCGGTCGCTGACGGCGGTCGCGCTCCTGGTGGCGATCTTCAAGGCGCGCCCGAGCCCCTTCTACGTCATGGACGAGGTGGAGGCCGCGCTCGACGACGCCAACCTCGGCCGCCTGATCACGATCTTCGACGAGCTGCGCGAGTCGTCCCAGCTCATCGTGATCACCCACCAGAAGCGCACGATGGAGGGCGCGGACGCGCTCTACGGCGTGACGATGCGCGGCGACGGTGTCAGCACCGTGATCAGCCAGCGGCTCAAGGAGACCGCCGACGCCTGAGCTCCGGGCGTCATTCTCGGGAGAATGCAGGCTCTGGCGGCATCTGGACCCCCATTCTCGGGAGAATGCAGGACGGGGTCGGCGCCGGGACCGTGTGAGTCATCCCACGAATCGAGACGTGGAGGCGCGCCGGTTTGTGGCCGTGCCCGGCGTCGGGCACCGTAGTGGTGTGCAAGCCACCATCATCGCCATGCTGGTCTGCGTCCTCGCCGCCGGCATCGTCATGGCGGCGGTGGCGTGGCCCAGGATGCGACAGGGCGCTCGCGTCCTGACACCGTCCGGACGCGAGCAGGTCAAGGACGCCCGACGCCGCGCCGTGTCGCTGGCCAAGCAGGGGCGAGAGCGTGCGGTGACGGCCTCCGAACAGGCCCGCTCGCGGGGGGAGCGGTCCAGCCGGACCCCGACGCCCCCGCCTGCCGAGGTCGCCGTGACGGACGACGTGAGCTCGACGGCGACACCCACGACGTCGTCGACGGCGACAGGTAGGCCCGCCCGGAAGACCACGCCTCGGCCCGCCAGCGTGACGGCGAGCCTGTCCGCGAGGTCGGCGGAGGAGACCGTGATCGACGTCCGGGCGATCGAGTCGGCGATGGCGAAGGGCTCCCCGCAGGCACAGGCGAGCACGGTGCCCGCACGGTCGGCGGCTGCGGACGACCCCGCTGCGTCGCCGTCCGGCACGCAGCAGCCGGCTGTGGCGGCGCAGCCGGTCCCCGTGACGCCCGAGATCCCCGTGAAGTCCGAGGTCACCGTGCCGCCCCGGACCACGGGGCCGCCCACGGCGGCCGAGTCGTCCGGACCGTCCGAGAGGCCCGCGGTCGCTGCCACGGCGGGAGCGGGCGGACAGCGCGAGGTCCCCGGCGTGATCCCCGGGGTCAGCCCGCGATCCGCCCACCGGATGAGCCTGTGGAACCCCTCGGAGCCTGGCGCGCGCCACGCACGCTGAGCGCCCCTGCACGCCCCTGCGAGCCGTCCCTGAGCCGCCCCTGACGCGGCCACCCCGCGCCACCTGGGAGACTTGCCGACCGTGGAGTCCCTCGAGCTGTTCATCGGCCTCGCCGTCGTCATCCTGCTCGCCCTCGGCGGGGGGCTGGTCGCCTTCCTGCGCCGTGGCCGTCGGGACGCGGGTGCGAGCGCACCGACCCGACCGCAACCCGGCGTCGACTACCAGCCGGGCGTCGGTGACGACGCGGAGACGCCGCGCGACAGCCCGACCCGCACCATCGAGACGGTCCCGGGCCCCGACGACTTCGCGGACGTCCCGCCGTCCGACGTGGCGGTCATCGAGCGCCCGGACCCGGTGGCCGGACGGATGGTGCGCCTGCGCGCCCGTCTGGCCCGCTCGAACACGGCGCTCGGTCGCGGCCTGCTGACGCTGCTGACCCGTGACCGGATCGACGAGGCCACCTGGGACGAGGTCGAGGAGACCCTCCTGCTGGCCGACCTGGGCGTCGGGCCAACGACCGAGCTGGTCGACCGGCTCCGCGAGCGGGTCGCCGTCGAGGGCAGCGCGGACCCGCAGGCCGTGGCGGCCATGCTCCGGGAGGAGCTGGTGGCCCTCGTCGACCCGAGCATGGACCGATCCCTCGCCGTCGACCGCACCGGCCCGCTGCCCGCCGTCGTGCTCGTGGTCGGGGTCAACGGCACCGGCAAGACCACCACCGTCGGCAAGCTCGCGCGGGTGCTCGTGGCCCAGGACAAGGACGTCGTCCTCGGCGCGGCCGACACCTTCCGTGCGGCCGCCGCCGACCAGCTGACGACCTGGGGGGAGAGGGTGGGCGTGCCCACTGTCCGCGCGGACCGGGAGGGCGCCGACCCGGCCGCCGTGGCCTTCGACGCCGTCGCGGCCGGCATCGAGATGGAGGCGGACGTCGTCCTCGTCGACACCGCCGGGCGCCTGCAGAACAAGGTCGGCCTGATGGACGAGCTCGGCAAGGTGAAGCGGGTCGCCGAGAAGGCCCTCGGCCCCGGGGGCACGATCGGCGAGGTGCTGCTCGTCCTCGACGCCACCACCGGGCAGAACGGCATGCGCCAGGCACAGGTCTTCGCGGAGGTCGTCAACGTGACCGGCATCGTCCTCACCAAGCTCGACGGCACGGCCAAGGGCGGGATCGTGGTCGCGGTCCAGCGTGAGCTCGGGGTCCCCGTCAAGCTCGTCGGCCTGGGCGAGGGGGCGGACGACCTCGCACCGTTCGACCCCGAGGCGTTCGTGGACGCCCTGCTCGCCTGATCGTGGGCTCCACCGTCGAGGGGGACGGCGCGGTCCGTCCCGAGGGGGACGACACGACCGCAGCCGCTCCCTACGCTCGTCCGGTGCGCACCGACCCGGACCCGCAGCCGACCGACGCCGAACGCGTCGAGCTCGGTGACGACTGGGAGCGGCCCGGCCCGGACCGCGTCCAGCAGCGCCGCGACGTCGTCATCGGGCTCGTTCTGGCAGCGGTCGCGGTCGTCGGGTGGCAGCTGTCGCGGGACGTCGGCTTCTTCGAGGGCACCGACACCTCCAGCGCCGAGCAGATCGCCTGGACGGCGGGGCTCGCGCTGCCGCTGTGCGTGAGGCGGCGCTACCCGGTCGCCCAGATGGTCGCCGCGTCGGCGGTGTTCCTGGGGATGGGCGTGCGCGAGCCGGCCCTCTCGGGACAGCTCAGCGTGCAGCTGTTCCTCTTCGTCAGCCTGTTCGCGGCGGCTGCCTGGGGTCGCGACCGGCGGGTGACACGTCTGGCGCTCGGGGGGGTCCTGGTGGTCATGTTCGCCTGGCTCGCCCTCGTCATCGGGACCGGCGGCCTGATCGACGAGATGCTGGCGGACCAGCCCGCGGTCGAGGACACGTTCCTTCCGTCGTACACGGCGGCCGCCGCCTTCAACGTCGTGGTCAACCTGCTGTACTTCGTCGGTGCATGGGTTGCCGGCGAAGCGATCTGGCGGAGTGCACGGCAACGGGAGCAGCTGCGCCAGCAGGCGACCGCCCTCCGCGAGCAGCAGCACGCGGAGGCGCGGCGCGCCGTCCTGGCCGAACGACTGCGGATCGCGCGGGAGCTGCACGACGTCGCGGCGCACCACGTCAGCGTGATCGGCGTGCAGGCGGCGGCCGCACGACGGGTCCTCGGCGTGGACGGCGAGGCGGCCGGGCGCGCACTCACCGCGGTCGAGCAGTCGAGCCGGTCGGCGGTCGGTGAGATGCGCCAGCTGCTCGGCGTGCTGCGGTCCGACGGCGAGTACGGACCGGCGGAGGACGAGGCGACGCCCGGCGGAGGCCGTTCTCCCCAGCCCGGGCTGGACGACCTCGAGGCGTTGGTCGAGCAGGTGGGCGCCGCGGGACTGGCGGTCGACCTCCACCGCGTCGGCGCGCCGCGCCCGGTGTCGAGCACCGTCGCGCTGTCGCTGTACCGGACGGTGCAGGAGGCGCTGGCCAACGTCCGCCGGCACAGCACCGCCTCCTCGGCGAGCGTCACCGTCCGGTTCTCCGACCCCGACCCGGCGCCGGCGTGGGTCGAGGTCGAGATCGTGGACGACGGACGGCCGCGTGCGGCGGTGACCGGGGGGTCCGGGCTCGGCCACCTGGGCATGCGGGAGCGAGCGGCCATGCACGGCGGAGAGGCCGAGATCGGGCGCCGCCCCTTCGGCGGCTACCGCGTGCGTGTGCGCTACCCGCTGGACCGCGAGACCTGGCAGGCAGCGCGTGCGCCGGCGCGTCCCGACGACGCGGAGGTGGTCTGAGTGAGCGAGGATCCCGCGCCGCCCCCGTCCGACCGCCTGAGGGTGCTGCTGGTCGACGACCAGGCGATGGTCCGCTCCGGGTTCGCGATGATCCTCTCGGTCGAGCCGGACGTGGAGGTGGTCGGCGAGGCGGCCGACGGTCAGGAGGCGGTGGAGGCTGCCGAGCGCCTGCGCCCCGACGTCGTGCTGATGGACGTGCAGATGCCGGTCCTGGACGGGCTGGCCGCCACCCAGCGCATCGTGTCCGCCGGGCACGGGAAGGTGCTGGTGCTGACGACCTTCGACCGAGACGACTACCTCTTCGACGCCCTCGCGGCCGGGGCCAGCGGGTTCCTGCTGAAGAACGCCGACCCCGACGACCTCGTCGACGGCGTGCGTGCGGTGGGGCGCGGCCACGCGCTGCTCGCTCCCGAGGTCACTCGCCGGGTCATCGCCCGCTTCGCGGGTTCGCGCGTGGGTACCTACCGTCCCGACCTGCTGCTGACGCTCACCGGCCGCGAGCGGGAGGTGCTCGAGCTCGTGGCCGCCGGGCTCAGCAACAGCGAGATCGCCGCCCGGCTCTACCTCGGCGAGGCGACGGTGAAGACGCACGTCTCCCGTGTGCTGACCAAGCTGGACCTGCGCGACCGCGTCCAGGCCGTGGTGTTCGCCTACGAGTCCGGGGTCGTGGCGCCCGGCGCGTGAGGGCGATCCACCTGCGGGTGGACCCGCCGGATGGTCCGCTCGCCTGACGCGACGGCGGTGCCGGCGTCCTTACGGTGGGACTCATCGACGGGTGCGCAGAGCGCCCGTCACGGACGGAGGGGGTCGCCGTGCTCCAGGTCGACGAGGTGACGCGCCGGTTCGGTGATGCCACCGTGCTCGATGACGTGTCGTTCACCGTGGAACCCGGCCGGCTGACCGGCTTCGTCGGCGCCAACGGCGCGGGCAAGACGACGACGATGCGGATCATCCTCGGCGTGCTCGCGGCCACGCACGGCCGGGTGCTGTGGAAGGACATCCCGATCACGCGCGAGGACCGCCGCCGCTTCGGCTACATGCCGGAGGAGCGGGGGCTGTACCCCAAGCAGCCGGTGCTCGAGCAGCTCGTGTTCTTCGGACGGCTGCACGGCCTCGACCAGGCCGAGTCCCGCCGGCGGGTCACCCGCCTGCTCGAGCGGCTCGACCTCGCGCACCGTGCCGGCGACAAGCTGGAGTCGCTGTCGCTCGGCAACCAGCAGCGCGTCCAGATCGCCGCCGCCCTCGTGCACGAGCCGGTCGCCCTGGTCCTGGACGAGCCGTTCAGCGGGCTCGACCCCCTGGCGGTCGAGTCGATGGTCGACATCCTGAGCGAGCAGGTGCGCGACGGGGTGCCGGTGCTCTTCTCCAGCCACCAGCTCGACCTCGTCGAGAAGGTGTGCGACGACCTCGTGATCCTCGCGGGCGGACGGGTGGTCGCCGCAGGCTCGGTCGAGAAGCTGCGCTCGGCGGCCGGTGTGCTCCACCGCCTCGAGCTCGACGCGGACGCCGGCTGGGTACGTGACGTGCCCGGCGTGTCCGTCCAGGACGTGGACGGACCGCGCGCGCTCTTCGAGGTGGTCGAAGCAGGTGCCGAGCAGGAGGTGCTCCGCCAGGCGGTCCGGCGCGGCGCCGTCCACTCGTTCGCCCCCCAGGTCCCCGCCCTCTCCGAGGTCTTCAAGGAGGTCATCGCATGAACGGCCGTGGAGGCGACTGGCAGGTCGTCGCCGTGCGCGAGATCTGGGTCAAGCTGCGCGACAAGGTGTTCATCGGCTCGACGCTGTTCGTGGTGGCGGCCGTCGTCGTCTCCGTCGGCCTGAGCGCCTTCCTGAGCAACTGGACCGACAGCTACACGGTCGCTGTCGTCGACCGGGCCGGCGGTGCCCTCGTCGACACGGCCCGCTCGGTCGCCGACGAGCAGGGACGCAAGGTCGAGCTCACCACCGAGGTGGCGCCCGACGACGCAGCCGCCGAGGCGCTCGTCGCCTCCGCCGATGTGGACGTGGCCCTTCTCCCGGCAGGGGACGGGTGGGAGGTGGTGGCCGAGCGCGAGGTCGACCCCGGCCTCCAGGAGCTCCTCGCGACGGCCGTGTCGTCCCAGTCGCTGGAGCGCAACGCCCAGCGGCTCGGTACCAACCAGGACGAGCTCCTCGCGGGATCGACCCTGGACGCACGGGTGCTGGAGGGCAGCACCCTCGCTCCGGAGGTCAGATACGGGGTCGGGTTCGCCTTCGCCCTCCTGTTCTACGTCACCGCGCTCACGTTCGGCCTGGCCATCGCCCAGTCCGTGGTCGAGGAGAAGCAGAGCCGCGTCGTCGAGATCCTCGCGGCAGCCATCCCGATCAGGCAGCTCCTGCTCGGCAAGGTCGTGGGCAACTCCGCCCTGGCGCTCGCACAGGTGGTCACCCTGGTCGGCGTGGGGATGGTGGCGCTGTCGCTCACGGGCCAGTCGGAGTTCCTCGCCCCGGTGCTGGCCGCTGGTACCTGGTTCGTCGTGTTCTTCCTGCTCGGCTTCGCCGCCGTCGCGTGCGTGTGGGCCGTCGCCGGTTCGGTGGCCACGCGGTCCGAGGACCTGCAGGCGACCACCACCCCCGTCACGGTCTCGGTGATGGCCGCGCTGTTCGTGGGCCTGTTCGCCCAGGGCAAGGTGCTCGCCGTCGCCTCGTTCGTGCCCCTGGTCAGCTCGGTCGCGATGCCGATCCGGATGCTCGGCGGCGACGTGCCCTGGTGGCAGCCGGTGGTCTCAGGCGTCATCGTCCTCGTGGCCGCGGCCGGACTCGTGCGGCTCGGTGCGCGCATGTACGAGAACTCGCTGCTGCGGACGGACCGGCGAACCAGCTGGCGCGAGGCGCTCCAGCTCACGCGCTGACGTCCACATGTCGGGATGCGGGTCCCGACGCCGGGCGATACGAAGGTGCCACCGCACACGGCTGCCCGGCCCCTGACCGTGACCCAGTGCCCGTCGTGCGGGAGGCCGTCGCAGTCGAGCAGTAGGAGGAGGCGTGTGGAGCGGGCCGGGGGCCGTTGTCAGAACCCGTGGACGAGCGGGAAGATCGGCAGCGCCTCCTCGTGGTAAGCGTGCACGATCACGAGCCACACGACCGCGTCGAACAGCAGGTGCACTGTGACCACGTAGAAGAGGTTCTTCGTCCAGGAGAAGATCGCGCCCTGCACGAGCGCGAACGGGATCGTCAGCAGCGGACCCCACGACTGGTAGCCGAGCTCCCACAGGAACGATACGAAGATCGCCGCCTGCAGCAGGTTGGCGAGCCACGGCCGGAAGTGGCGCATGAGCAGCGTGTAGACGGTGCAGATGAAGAACAGCTCGTCCCACAGGCCCACCGCGTTGACGCCCACGAACAGCCGCGCCATCTCGTGCGGCTCCTCGACGGCGGGCCAGTTGCGGTAGACGCCGCTGGTGAGGAAGTAGAACGGCAGGATCACGTAGGCGAGGAAGATGACCGCGACCAGGTAGGTCCACATGCGGCGCGTCCAGCGCCCGCCCGCCCATGGAAAGCGGATCGCGTGGTCCTTGAAGCCCCAGCGTGCGATGACGTAGGGCAGCAGCACGGCGCCGCCGAGGGCGATCGTGAAGCGCGCGACGCCCTCGTTCGTGATGTCGGCGTGCAGCGAGATGAAGCTGATCGAGGTGAGCGCGATGGCGACGAGCGAGAGGTCCTGCCCCAGCTTGCGCGATCGTCCCGCGCGGTCGGTGAGGATGCCGACACCGACGCCCGCGACGAGCGGCAGGTAGCCCCAGTCGGTCAGCACCCAGAACAGCAGCACCGCGCCGAGCGAGACGAGCGCCGCAGGCACGACAGCGATCGGATGCGTCGGGGCGCCCTCGGCGGCAATCGTCAGCGACCGCAGCCACGTCGTCGGCCGCGGGGCGGGGGCGCTCTCTGGAGCGACCGTCACGCCACCAGCCTACGGAGGGTGCATGGTCCTCGGCACGGACGATCCTCATCCGCCCTGATGCAGAGGCGGCAGGATCCCGCCCGCGGCGGCGCCCGCGCTGCGCGGTGGGCCATGCACAGCGACTGATCGACGCGCAGCGTCTCGCCCACACCTTCGACACCGGCGACGCTGACGTCCACTTGTCGAGACGAGGGTCCCGCAGGGCGGACGACACGTAGGTTTCACCGCACGCGGCCGTCGGATACACGGCCGTAACACGAACAGCCGCCGCAGGAAACACACCGCCTGGATCGTCGTCGGCATGCGCCGGCCCCACCCCGGGGGCCGTCGTCCCGTCCGACAGATCTGGAGGTTGCCGTGGACCCCGTGAACACCGGCGACACCGCCTGGATCCTCACCAGCGCCGCCCTGGTGCTGCTGATGACCCCCGGGCTCGCGCTCTTCTACGGCGGCATGGTGCGCGCCAAGAGCGTCCTGAACATGATGATGATGAGCTTCGGCGCGATGGCCCTGATCAGCGTCCTGTGGGTGCTGTACGGGTACTCGATCGCGTTCGGAAACGACGTGGCCTTCGGGCTGGTCGGCGACCCGACCGAGTTCTTCGGCCTGGCCGGGCTGATGGAGGACGTCACCTCTGAGGGCGGCGGCCTGCCGGTGATGGCGTTCGTCGGCTTCCAGGCCGTGTTCGCGATCATCACCGTGGCCCTGATCTCGGGAGCCATCGCGGACCGCGCCAAGTTCGGCGCCTGGATGGTCTTCGCCGGCGTGTGGGCGACGATCGTCTACTTCCCGATCGCCCACTGGGTGTTCGACTTCACCCTGACCGACGAGGCGACGGGGGACATCACGCACGTCGGTGGCTGGGTCGCGAACAACCTGGCCGCCCTCGACTTCGCCGGTGGGACGGCGGTGCACATCAACGCCGGTGCCGCCGGCCTCGCGCTCGCCCTCGTGCTCGGCAGGCGCAAGGGGTTCGGCAAGGACCTCATGCGCCCCCACAACCTGCCGCTCGTGATGATCGGCGCCGGTCTGCTGTGGTTCGGCTGGTTCGGCTTCAACGCCGGCTCGGCGCTCGCCGCCAACAACACGGCCGCCGTCGCCTGGGTCAACACCCTGGTCGCGACAGGTGCCGCCGTGCTGGGCTGGCTGGTCACGGAGAAGATCCGCGACGGTCACTCGACATCCCTCGGCGGGGCCTCGGGCGTCGTGGCCGGCCTGGTGGCCATCACCCCTGCCTGCGCCGCGGTGTCGCCGATCGGCGCGATCGTGATCGGCCTGCTCGCCGGCGTGCTCTGCGCGCTGGCCATCGGGCTCAAGTACCGGTTCGGCTACGACGACTCGCTGGACGTCGTCGGCGTCCACCTCGTGGGCGGCCTCTGGGGCACGCTCGCGATCGGTCTGCTGGCCGACGAGGCGTCCCCGTCGGGTGTGGCCGGTCTGTTCTACGGTGGCGGTGTCGACCAGCTCTGGCGTCAGGCCGTCGGTGCCGTCGCCGTGCTGGTGACGTCGTTCGTCCTCACCTACGTCATCGGCCTCGCGATCCAGAAGACGATGGGCTTCAGGATCGACGAGGAGGACGAGGTGTCCGGTGTGGACGCGTTCGCCCACGCTGAGTCGGGCTACGACTTCGGCACGCTGGCCAGCGCCGCAGGCTTCCGCCCGGCGGGCGGTCGTTCATCGGTCACCACGAAGTCGACCGACTCAGAGGAGGTTTCGGCATGAAGCTCGTCACCGCGGTGATCAAGCCGCACAAGCTCGACGACGTCAAGACCGCCCTGGAGGCGTTCGGCGTCCAGGGCATGACCGTCAGCGAGGCGAACGGCTACGGGCGCCAGCGTGGGCACACCGAGGTGTACCGGGGGGCGGAGTACACGGTCGACCTGGTGCCCAAGGTGCGGCTCGAGGTGCTCGTCGACGACCCGGACGCGCCAGACGTCGTCGAGGTGATCGTCAAGGCGGCCCAGACCGGCCGGATCGGGGACGGCAAGGTGTGGACCCTCCCGGTCGAGGACGTCGCCCGCGTCAGGACCGGGGAGCACGGTCTGGACGCACTCTGAGCACCGACCGCTACCGAGAAGCCGCTCGCCCCTCAGCCGTCCCCCGCCGGGACCTGAGGGGCGAGCGGCTCGCTCTCGCGGTGCGCTCCGGTCTGGACGACCCGACGGCGGGGCCGCAGCGTCGGGAGCGCCTGGCGGGGCTGGTCGACGCGTGGCTGACCGACGTCTGGACCGACGCGGTGGGCGCGGTCGCTCCCGGACTGGCCCCGGACAGACCTCCGGGGCCGGGACGGGGGTGGCGCTCGTCGCGGTCGGCGGCCACGCGCGCCGCGACGCCGGGCCGGCGAGCGACCTCGACCTGGTCCTCCTGCACGACGGGCGCTCGCTGAGCGCCTCACAGGTCGGGGAGCTGGCCGACCAGGTCTGGTACCCCGTGTGGGACGCCGGTCTGCGGCTCGACCACTCGGTGCGGTCGGTCGCCCAGTGCCGCGACGTCGCCGCCGGCGACGTCGCGGCGGCGATCGGGCTGCTCGACCTGCGCCCCGTGGCGGGCGACGGGGGCTTGGCGCTGCGGGCGCGGGAGGTGCTGCGCGAGGACTGGCGGCGTCAGGCCCGCAAGCGGCTGCCGGAGCTCTCGGAGTCGCTGACCGAGCGGACGCGCCAGCACGGCGAGCTCGCCTACCTGATCGAGGGGGACCTCAAGGAGGCGCGAGGCGGCCTGCGGGACGCGGTGGTCCTGCACGCGCTCGTCGCGTCGTGGTTGGCGGACGCCCCGCACGCCCTCGTCGAGCCCGCCCACCGTCGCCTGCTCGACATCCGGGACGGTCTGCACACCATCACCGGTCGCGCGGGTGAGCGGCTGCTGCTGGCGGACCAGGACGCCGTGGCCGTGGCCCTCGGCCTCCCGGACGCCGACGCCCTGGTCGCGGAGGTCGCGGGTGCGGCCCGGACCCTGTCCTACACGCTCGACCTGACCGCCCGACGGGCGCGCGGTGCCGCGACCACCCGCCGCGGGCTGCGGCGCCAACGGCCCCGGCTCCGCCCGGTCGAGCCGGGGCTGGTCGAGCACGACGGCGAGCTGTGCCTCGGCTCCGCGGCCCTGCCCCACGCCGATCCCGCGCTCGCCGTGCGTGCCGCGGCGGCGGCCGCCCGTGAGCGGCTCCCGCTCTCACCGGTCACGGCCGTCCACCTGGCGACGGGGTCCGCGCCGCTCGGCGCGCCATGGCCCGTCGAGGCCCGGGAGGCCTTCGACGCCCTGCTCGCCTCGGGCGAGCCGCTGGCCGGGGTCTGGGAGACGCTCGACCAGGCGGGCCTCGTCGTGCAGTGGCTGCCGGAGTGGGCGGGGGTGCGCAACCGTCCCCAGCGCACGGTGGTGCACCGGCACACCGTCGACCGGCACCTCGTCGAGACCTGCGTGGTGGCCTCGACCCTGCTCGACCGCGTCTCCCGTCCCGACCTGCTGGTGCTCTCCGCGCTGCTCCACGACATCGGCAAGCTGCCCGGCGCGCGCGACCACTCGGCCGTGGGCGCCCCGATCGCGTACCGCGTCGCCGAACGGCTGGGGTGCCCGGCGGCGGACTGCGCCGTCGTCGAGAGGCTCGTGCGCGAGCACCTGACCCTGGTCGACCTGGCCACACGCCGCGACCCCGACGACCCCCGGACGATCGACGCGGTCGTCGCCGCCGTCGACGGGCGCGAGGACCTGCTGGACCTCCTGCGCGCGCTGACCGAGGCCGACGCCCGAGCGGCCGGGCCCGCCGCCTGGACGCCGTGGCGACGTCGTCTCGTCGACGACCTGGTGGAGCGCACCCGCAGCTCCCTGCG
This sequence comes from uncultured Actinomycetota bacterium, assembly GCA_963845675.1. GTDB lineage: Bacteria > Actinomycetota > Actinomycetes > Actinomycetales > CAWJMD01 > CAWJMD01. The sequence continues at coordinate 401,827 of CAWJSX010000003.1, forward strand.
AGGAGCACCGCTGGTGGGGCCCGGTCCGCTCTCCGGCGCGGAGGAGGCTCTGGTGCGCTCCGTCGGCGCGGATCGTCGTCCACAGATCGAGATCACCTCCCTCGACGGTCTGCACGCCGTCACCGTCGTCGCCCTGGACAGGATCGGCCTCTTCGCCGATATCGCGGGGCTGCTTGCCGCACAGGGCCTTTCCGTGCGCTCCGCCCTGGTCCGGACGGTCGGCGGCATCGCCGTCGACACCTGGTCGGTGTCAGCGCGGGACCTGCCCGACCCCGGCGTGCTGCGGACCGGCCTGCAACGTCTCGAGGGTGGCGACCTCTCTGTCCTTGACCGTCTGGCGCGCCGTGACGCGTCCTGGCGTCCCGCGAGCTCGACCGACACCGAGCCCCGGGTGCTGGTGCTGGCCGGTGCCTCGGAGAACGCGACGGTGCTCGAGGTGAGGGCGGCGGACAGGCCCGGCCTGCTGCACGCGCTGGGCGCCGCCGTGCGTGACGTCGGCGCCGACCTGCGCAGCGCCCACGTGGCCACCCACGCGGGGCGGGCCGTCGACGTCCTGTACCTGACGGAGGCCGGCGACCGCGCAGACGGGTCGGGGCGGCTCTCGCCCGCACGGACGGCCGAGGTGATCGCCGCGCTCGGGGCGGCGGCGCAGACGAGCCCCCTGACCGCGCCGGCTTGAGCAACCAGGCTCCGAGCCGGCTCGTCAGGCGGCGCGGCGCTCCGCGGCGATCTCCGGACCGGTCATCGCCCATCGCAGCACCCCGGTCGCCAGGTCACCGACCCTGCCGGTGACCAGTCGTTCCGTGACCGGCAGGTGCATCAGCCCCAGGGGTGCACGGGCCCATCCGGGCAGCAGCGCCACCGCTCCGCCCGCCAGCGCGGCGTAGCCGGGCCGGGCGGCCAGCGGGAGCGGGGGCCGGCGCAGCAGGAAACGGGCCGCATCCCGGGCGGCGGCCGTGCTCTCGAGCTCGGGGCGGAAGGCGTCCAGGGCCGCCCGCAGGCCGATCACGTCGGTCGGCGGGTCGACCACGCCGAGCCGGCCGGCCACCAGGCCGGTCTGTGCGACGTACAGGTCCGCCTCGTCCGGGGTGAGGGGCGTCGGCGCGTACCGCTGGAAGGCGGTGAGGAAGCTGTCGGCCTCGGCCACGTGCACCCACGCCAGCAGGTGCGGGTCGGACGCCGCGTACGGGCGCCCGTCCTCCGCCCGCCCCCGCACGCGTTCGTGGATGGCGCGGACCGTGGCGATCACGTCCTCCGCCGCGTCCACCGTCCCGAAGGTCGTCGTCGCCAGGAAGGTGCTGGTGCGCTGGAGCCGGCCCCAGGGGTCGCTGCGGTACCCCGAGTGACCTGCGACGCCGGCCATCGCCAGCGGGTGCAGCGACTGCAGGAGCAGGGCCCTGATGCCGCCGACGAACATCGAGGCATCTGCGTGCACGCGCCAGACCGGGTCCTCCGCCGTGAACCAGCGCCGCCCGGGCGCACCCCAGATCAGCCGGGCCCGCTCGGCGGCGTCGTCTCCCGCCACCCGGGCGCGGACGGTGCGGGCGAGGGCGGTCCGGATCTGCCCGAGGGCCGCCCCGCCCAGCGTGTCGATGACCATTCCTGCAGTATCAGCGGCCTCCTTGCGGTCCGCGACTCGCAGCGGGACAGGTCCGACCGGGCCGACGCGGCCCACCAACTACGCTGGCACCCTCCCGACCGCCACCCGAAGGACCACAGACACCGTGTTCTCGACCCTCTCCGACCGCCTCACCGCGACCTTCAAGAACCTGCGCGGCAAGGGCAGGCTCTCCGAGGCCGACGTCGACGCCACCGTCCGGGAGATCCGCCGGGCGCTCCTCGACGCCGACGTGGCGCTGACCGTCGTGCGGGAGTTCACCGCCGCCGTGCGCGAGCGGGCGCTGTCGTCGGAGGTCTCCGGGGCGCTGAACCCGGCCCAGCAGGTCGTGAAGATCGTCAACGAGGAGCTGGTGGGCATCCTCGGCGGCGAGGCGCGCCGCCTGCGCTTCGCCAAGACCCCGCCGACGGTGATCATGCTGGCCGGCCTCCAGGGCTCCGGCAAGACCACGCTCGCCGGCAAGCTCGGCCACTGGCTGCGCGAGCAGGGGCACGCGCCCCTCCTGGTCGCCGCGGACCTGCAGCGTCCGAACGCCGTCACCCAGCTCCAGGTCGTCGGAGAGCGCGCCGGGGTGACCGTGTACGCGCCGGAGCCGGGCAACGGCGTCGGTGACCCCGTCGACGTCGCGCGCCGCGCGATGGTCGAGGCCCGCACCAAGCAGTACGACGTCGTCGTCGTGGACACGGCCGGCCGGCTCGGCATCGACGCCGAGATGATGCAGCAGGCCGCGGACATCAAGGCCGCCGTCCAGCCGGACGAGGTGCTGTTCGTCGTCGACGCGATGATCGGCCAGGACGCCGTCACGACGGCGCACGCCTTCCTGGACGCGGTCGACGTCACCGGTGTCGTCCTCACCAAGCTCGACGGCGACGCGCGCGGAGGCGCAGCCCTGTCGGTGGCGTCGGTGACGGGCCGCCCGGTGATGTTCGCCTCCACCGGTGAGAAGCTCACCGAGTTCGAGCCCTTCCACCCGGACCGGATGGCGTCGCGCATCCTCGACATGGGTGACGTGCTCACCCTGATCGAGCAGGCCGAGAAGGCCTTCGAGGTCGACGAGGCCGAGGAGATGGCCCGCAAGTTCGGTGCGGGGGAGGACTTCAACCTCGACGACTTCCTCACGCAGATGCAGGGTCTGCGCAAGATGGGCTCGATGAAGAAGATGCTCGGCATGCTGCCGGGCATGGGCGAGATGCGCGAGCAGCTCGAGAACTTCGACGAGCGCGAGATCGACCGCATCGAGGCCATCGTCCGCTCGATGACGCCGCGCGAGCGCTACCAGCCCAAGGTCATCGACGGGTCCCGCCGGCAGCGCATCGCCAAGGGGTCCGGCGTCACGGTGACCGACGTGAACCAGCTGCTGGAGCGGTTCGCCGACGCCCAGAAGATGATGCGGCAGCTCCGCAACGGCGGCGGCATCCCGGGGATGCCGGGCATGGGCGGTGGCATGCCGGGCATGGGTGGCTTCGGCGGCAGCAAGAAGCAGCGCGCCAAGCAGCAGGCCGCGAAGGGTCGCAAGGGCAAGTCGCGGTCGGGCAACCCGGCCAAGCGCGCCGCCGAGGAGCGCGCCGCCGCACAGAAGTCGGTGCAGCAGACCGGAGCCGCCTTCGGCACCCCGCAGGAGCCGGCGGACGTCGACCCCGCCTCCGTCGAGCTGCCCGCGGGCTTCGACAAGCTGTTCGGTCGCTGACCGTCCTGCGGGTCGGTCGGACGCGATGGGACGGTGGACAGCCCGGCTCGGTGACGAGCAGGTCTGCGTGCAGTGCGAGGACGACTCCGCCCACCTCGTGCCGCCCGTGCTCAACGTGCTCACCTCGCTGCACGAGCGTGGTCAGCCGATCGTGGAGGGCCTGACCCTTCGGTGGGGCTGGTCGGCGCTGGTGCTGGTGCGGATCGAGGACGGCAGGCTGCAGGCGCACGAGCCCGACTTCGCCGACGACCCGCTCGAGAACGTGAGGCCCGACGCGACCGCGACACTGCGGGTGCAGGCGGCCACGCGCGAGCTGCTGTCCCTCTGCCGGACGACGCCCGAGCCGGTGCTCTACGACGACCTCGTCGTCGTGGCGGGCGACGTCCTGTCCGCCCCGGTCCTGATGGCGCAGCGCAACCGGCCGTCGGCGACCGGGGACTCGGGCTGGTACCTGGGCTCGCGACCCGGCTTCGAGGTCGGCTCCCCGCAAGCCCGGATGGTCTTCGAGCTGCTGGCGCACCGCCCCGTGCTGCTGCCGGCGCTGGCGCTGCCCCACGGGTGGCAGGCGGTCGTCGAGGGTGACCGGCTGGCCCGCGTCGTCGACGCCGAGGACCGCGACGTCGTCCGCGACGGCCGTCCGGTGGTGTAGCCGCCGCCCGGGACGACCTGGGTAGGTTCGCCCCATGGCTGAGGTGCTGCACGTCGACGGTCCCGTGCTCGTCGGTCCGGACGAGGTCGTGGACGGGCTCTGGGTGGTGGGGGGACGGGTCACGTTCGAGCGGCCGACCGGTGCGCACGACGTGAGCACGCTGACCGGGTGGGCGCTGCCCGGGCTCGTGGACGCGCACTGCCACGTGGGGCTGGACGCGCACGGCGCCGTCGACGAGGCGACCAGCGAGGCGCAGGCGCTCGCGGACCGTGACGCCGGCACCCTGCTCATCCGCGACGCGGGGTCGCCCGCGGACACGCGCTGGGTCGACGAGCGCGAGGACCTGCCCCGTATCATCCGGGCGGGCCGTCACATCGCCCGCACCCGGCGGTACATCCGCAACTACGCCCACGAGATCGAGCCCGAGCTGTTGCCGCAGTACATGGCGCAGGAGGCCCGGCGGGGGGACGGCTGGGTCAAGATCGTCGGCGACTGGATCGACCGGGGTACCGGCGACCTCGCCCCCTGCTGGCCCGCCGACGCGCTCGCCGCGGGCATGGCCGCAGCCCACGCGGAGGGCGCCCGCGTGACGGCCCACTGCTTCGGCGAGGACTGCCTGCCCGACCTCCTGGCGGCCGGGATCGACGGCATCGAGCATGCCACCGGGTTGACGGCCGAGACGACCGAGGTGGCGGCCGCGCGCGGGGTCGCGGTCGTCCCGACGCTGGTGAACATCGCGACGTTCCCCCAGATCGCCGAGGCGGCCAGGGACAAGTTCGAGCGCTACAGCGACCACATGCTCGCCCTGCACGCGCGCCGGTACGCGACGGTCGCCGCCGCTCACGAGGCCGGGGTGCCGGTGTACGTGGGCACCGACGCGGGTGGGTCGCTGCCGCACGGGCTCGTGGCGGACGAGGTGGCCGAGCTCGTCACCGCCGGTCTGAGCCCTGTCGAGGCCCTGAGCGCCGGGTGCTGGGCGGCACGCCGCTGGCTCGGCCGCCCCGGCCTCGCCGAAGGGGAGTCCGCGGACCTGGTGGTGTGCTCCGACGACCCGCGGGCCGACGTCGGTGTCCTGGCGCATCCCGTGGCCGTGGTGCTGCGGGGCCACGCGGTGGGTGGTGCCGCGGTCGCCGGCCGTCGGGTCTAGCCCTTCAGGAAGCTCAGGCGCACGCGGCGCACCGGGTTGTCGACGTTGGTATCGACGAGGCACACCGACTGCCAGGTGCCGAGGGCCATCGCGCCGCCGATCACGGGGACCGTCGCGTACGGCGGGACGAGGGCCGGCAGCACGTGGTCGCGCCCGTGGCCGGCGCTTCCGTGGCGGTGCCGCCAGCGTCCGTCCGCCGGGAGGATGTCGCGGAGCGCAACGAGCAGGTCGTGGTCGCTGCCCGCGCCGGTCTCCAGCACCGCGAGGCCGGCGGTCGCGTGCGGGACCCACACGTGCAGCAGCCCGTCACCACGCTCGTCGGTGAGGAACTCCTCGATCGTGGTGGTGAGGTCGTGCACGACCTCGTCCGTCCCGGTGGTGATCTCGACCTCGGCGCTGCGCACGCCGTCACGCTACGGGGCCCGGCGCGGCTCGGCGTTCGGACGGGCCCGCGAGGTCTGGCACAATGAGCGGCTGAACCCGTCCGGGGAGGCCCCTCTCTCCACCCTGGGACGTGTCCATCCGAGCACCTCGGCCCGTGACCCACCGCGCCGCCGGACGTGTTCACCCGAAACCAGAAACAGGAGACACCACACTCGTGGCCGTCAAGATCAGACTGAAGCGCCTGGGCAAGATCCGGGCCCCGTACTACCGCATCGTCGTCGCCGACTCGCGCACCAAGCGTGACGGTCGCGCGATCGAGGAGATCGGCAAGTACCACCCCACCGAGGAGCCCTCGGTGATCGAGGTCGACTCGGAGCGTGCGCTGTACTGGCTCGGGGTCGGCGCGCAGCCGTCCGAGCAGGTCATGGTGCTGCTCAAGATCACCGGCGACTGGCAGAAGTTCAAGGGCCTGCCGGGCACCGAGGGCACGCTGCGCGTCAAGGAGGTGGGCGTGTCCAAGAAGGAGACCTTCGAGGCCGCTTCCAAGGAGTCCCTCGACGAGCCGACCAAGGACGCCACGACGCCGAAGAAGAAGGCGGCCAAGAAGTCCGAGGCCAAGGCCGACGACGCGAAGGCCGGCGACACGAAGGCCGACGACGCGAAGAAGTCGGACGCGAAGGCCGACGACGCGAAGAAGCCGGACGCGAAGGCCGACGACGCGAAGGCCGACGCCAAGGCCGACGACGCGAAGGCCGACGCCAAGGCCGACGACGCGAAGGCCGACGCCAAGGCCGACGACGCGCCGGTGGACGAGGCCAAGGCCGAGAAGGCCGACGCCGCGAACGAGGGCTGACCGTGCTCGCTGACGCCCTGGAGCACCTGGTCCGCGGCATCGTCGACCATCCGGACGACGTGCGGATCAAGGAGAAGACGCTGCGCCGGGGCACCCTGCTCGAGGTCCGGGTCCACCCCGACGACCTCGGTCGGGTGATCGGCCGCGCCGGGCGCACCGCCAAGGCACTGCGCACCGTCGTCGGCGCGCTGGCCAGCGGAGGACCGGTGCGGGTCGACGTCGTGGACGTCGACCGCGGGCGCTGAGCCCGCACCGACGCTGGACGAGCAGCCGAACTGCTGCACGACGGCCCCGGACACCGCACAGGTGGCCGGGGCCGTCGGCGTCCTGCACATGACGTCCCGCCAGAGGAGGCGATGAGATGGAGCTGGTGGTCGCGCGGGTCGGACGCCCGCACGGAATCCACGGCGAGGTGAGCGTCGAGGTCCGCACCGACGACCCCGAGCGCCGGTTCGTCGTCGGCGCAGTGTTCTCGACCGACCCGGTGCCCGCGGGGCCGTTGACGCTCGCGACGGTGCGCGACCACAACGGGCGGCTGCTGATGACGTTCGGCGAGGTGCCCGACCGCACCGCCGCCGAGGGGCTGCGGGGGACGCTGCTGCTGCTGGACGTCGACGAGGACGAGGCCGACGAGCCGGACGCCTGGTACGACCACCAGCTGGTCGGCCTCGCCGCCCGCACCGTGGAGGGCGCCGACGCCGGTGTCGTCACCGGGGTCGAGCACGGCGCCGCGCAGGACCTGCTGGTGCTGCGCCTGCCCACGGGCCGCACCGTGCGGGTCCCCTTCGTCACCGCGCTGGTCCCCGAGGTGGACGTCGAGGGCGGCCGCGTGCTGCTCGACCCGCCGGGTGGCCTGCTGGACGAGGACGGCTGAGCCGTGCGCGTCGACGTCGTCACGATCTTTCCCGAGTACCTGGCTCCGCTGGGGCTCTCGCTGCTGGGGCGCGCGGCGGAGAAGGGGCTGCTCGACCTCGCCGTGCACGACCTGCGCGACTTCACCCACGACCGGCACCGCACCGTCGACGACACCCCCTATGGCGGTGGCGCCGGGATGGTCATGCGTCCGGAGCCCTGGGGTGAGGCTCTCGAGCACGTGGTGGCCGCGGGCCGGCAGACCCTCCCGCCGACACCGGACGACTCGCCCGAGCCGCACCTGCTGCTGCCCAGCCCGTCGGGTCGCGTCTTCGACCAGGAGATGGCGCACGAGCTGGCCGCCGAGCCGTGGCTGGTCTTCGGCTGCGGGCGGTACGAGGGCGTCGACGAGCGTGTCACCGAGCACGCCTCCCGCTCGATGCGGGTGACCCCGGTGAGCATCGGCGACTACGTGCTGAACGGCGGTGAGGCCGCGGTGCTGGTGATCGTCGAGGCGGTGGCGCGCCTGCTGCCCGGCGTGATCGGCAACCCCCGGTCCCTCGACGAGGAGTCCCACGTCGACGGTCTGCTGGAGTACCCGGTCTACACGAAGCCGGAGACATGGCACGGGCTCGACGTCCCCGACGTGCTGCTGTCGGGCCATCACGGACGGATCGCGCGGTGGCGCCGCGACGAGCAGCTCCGCCGCACCGCGGTCCGCCGTCCCGACCTGCTCGCGCGCCTGGACCGTGCGGCGCTGGACGCCCGCGACGTCGAGGTCCTCGACGACCCACCGGGCTGAGTCCCCACCCCCACCCCCACCGACTGGTCGCATCTGGCGCGACACGCCCGGTGTGTCGCGCCAGATGCGACCAGTCGGGGGAGGGGTCGCCGAGGATCAGGCGGGCGACGGACGATTTCTCGGCGCCCCTGGCCCTGTGGCAGACTGAGGCGTCGTCCCACGGCCGTCGCCGCCCCTGCCACAGGGGGAGCGCAGCGTCCGAAGCCGTACGGGTCGACACCCTGACCAGACCGGCAGGCAGCACTGCTGCCGCCACCAGCGCGCACGTGACCTGTGGCACCTGCGGGAGAGCGACGAACCATGCACACCCTCGACCAGCTCGACTCCGGATCCCTGCGGGACGACGTCCCCGCCTTCCGTGCCGGCGACACCGTCAAGGTCCACGTCAAGGTCGTGGAGGGCACCCGCTCCCGCGTCCAGGTCTTCCAGGGCGTCGTGATCCGCCGCCAGGGTGGCGGTGTCCGCGAGACGTTCTCCGTTCGCAAGGTCAGCTTCGGCGTCGGCGTCGAGCGCACCTTCCCGGTGCACTCCCCGGTGCTGGACAAGATCGAGGTCGTCACCCGCGGTGACGTGCGGCGCGCCAAGCTCTACTACCTGCGCAACCTCCGCGGCAAGGCTGCCAAGATCAAGGAGAAGCGCGACGCCCGCGTCGCCCGCTGACCTTCCTCCCGGCCGCGCGCCCGGGACGACCGAGAGGGGCCGAGGTGGCTTCTGCCCAGACCACCGCGGCCCCTTCGTCGTCCCCGGACCCGGCTCGTCCGGGCGCTGCCGACCGGTCGCTGAGCGGGCTGCTGGGGGCCCGTCGCCGGGCCGTCGCCGAGGTCCTGGTCCTGGTGCTGGTCGCCACCGTCATCGTGTCGGTGGTGCGCCACCACGTCGCGCAGGTGTACTCGATCCCGTCGGGCTCGATGCAGCCGCTGCTGGATCCGGGTGACCGTGTGCTGGTGACCCGGCTCGACGGGGAGGTCCGGCGGGGTGACGTCGTGGTCTTCGACGGCTCCGGCCTGTTCGCCTTCGGGGCCCCCGCGAGCCCGGGGCGCGTCGCCGTCGACACCGTCGGCGGCTGGCTGGGTGTGCCGTCCGGCCAGCACGACTTCGTCAAGCGCGTGGTGGGCGTCGCGGGTGACCGCGTGGTCTGCTGCGACGCCCAGGGTCGACTGGCCGTCGACGGGGAACCGCTGGACGAGCCGTACGTCATGCCCGGCGACGAGCCGAGCGAGATGACGTTCGACGTGGAGGTCCCCGAGGGTCGCCTGTGGGTGATGGGCGACCACCGCTCCGACTCGGCCGACTCCCGTTCCCACCTGGGCGATCCGGGTGGTGGGATGGTCCCGTTGGAGCGCGTGGTGGGGCGGGTCGTCGCCGTGGCCTGGCCCCCGGGCCAGGCAGCGACGATCGGACGGGCCGAGCCGGCTCCGGCCGCCGGAAGTGGCGAAGGGACTCCGTGAGCGAGGACGAGGAGCAGCGGCGGATGATGGGTGAGGCCAGAGGCGGGCTCGAGGCCGACCGTGCCGCTGCTGCGGACCGGGGGTCACGGCACCCGGCGGAGCGCGAGGTCGCGCACACGCCGCGCGAGACGGGGCCGCACCGTGGCGGGTTCGTCTCGGCGGTCCGCGAGACCGCGATCGTCGTCGGCACCGCCCTCGTGCTGTCCCTGCTGATCAAGACGTTCCTGGCCCAGGCGTTCTACATCCCGTCCGAGTCGATGGAGCTCACGCTCATCAAGGACGACCGGGTGCTGGTGAACCTCCTGGAGCCGGGACCGCTGGAGCTCGAGCGCGGTGACGTGGTGGTCTTCAAGGACCCCGGTGGCTGGCTCGACCCGGCCGTCGCGCCCCAGCGGACACCGTTGGGCCAGGGGGTCGTCGACGTGCTGACGTTCGTGGGCGTCCTGCCGCAGGACGCGGGCGAGCACCTGATCAAGCGCGTCATCGGCATGCCCGGCGACCGCGTGGTGTGCTGCGACGACGAGGGACGGGTCACGGTCAACGGCGAGCCGCTCGACGAGGCCTACCTGCCGGGGGGCACCGACCCCAGCACCATCAACTTCGACGTCACCGTGCCGGAGGGTCGCGTGTGGGTGATGGGTGACAACCGGGGCTTCTCGCAGGACTCGCGCTACCACCAGGACCTCGAGGGCGGTGGGACCGTGTCGGAGGACCTCGTCGTCGGACGCGCGGTGCTGCTGTTCTGGCCGCTTGACCGCTTCGGGTCGCTGTCGAACTTCCCGGCCGTGTTCTCCGGCGTGCCCGATCCGGGCGCGGCCCAGGGACTGCCAGCGTCCCCATGAGCACGACCACCCGCACCCCTGCCACGACCTCGCCGGCACCGAGCCTGCGGCACGAGCGTGCGTTGCTGCGCGAGGGGCACCGGTGGGTCGCGGGCATGGACGAGGTCGGTCGTGGCGCCCTCGCCGGTCCCGTCAGCGTGGGCGTCGTACTCGTCGACCTGGCCACCCGCTCCGCGCCGACCGGGCTCCGGGACTCCAAGCTGCTCACCCCCGCGGCACGCACCGCCCTCGTGCCGCGGCTGCGCCGCTGGGCCCCGCAGTGGGCGGTCGGCCACGCGGAGCCCGAGGAGATCGACCGGCTGGGCATCATCGGCGGACTCCGGCTCGCCGGACGCCGGGCCCTCGCCCAGGTCACGGCGCCGTCGCTGGTGCTCCTCGACGGCTCCCACGACTGGCTCAGCGCGCCGCAGCCCACGCTGTTCGACGTGTGGGCTGCGGACCTGCGTGCGACGGACCTGGCCGGTGAACAGGACGCGTCCGCGTCCGACGAGCTGGTCTCGGTCCCGCTCGGCCCCCGCGGGGTCGGCTTCGGGGAGCCCGGCGAGGCGGGGGACCCCGGGCTGCCGGACCCCACCGTCGTCCGGACGATGGTCAAGGCCGACCGCCGGTGCGCGTCGGTCGCCGCGGCGTCCGTCCTCGCCAAGACCACGCGCGACGCGCTGATGGTGCGTCGGGCCGTCGACCACCCGGGCTACGGGTGGGAGATCAACAAGGGGTACAGCGCGCCCTCCCACGTCCAGGCCATCGCGTCCGCGGGAGCGTGCCCGCAGCACCGGCTCAGCTGGAGGCTGCCCGGCATGATGGACTCCGAGGACGACCTGCAGCAGGTCGACCCGGACGACACCGACCTCTACCCCGAGCCCTACCCGGAGCTGATGACCGACGATGAGCGCTGAGGACCTGGACAACTACGAGACCGAGATGGAGCTCGCGCTCTACCGCGAGTACCGCGACGTCGTCGGGCTGTTCGCCTACGTGGTCGAGACCGAGCGGCGCTTCTACCTCGCCAACTCCGTCGACGTCGTGCCGCGCAGCGCGGACGGCGAGGTGTACTTCGAGCTCACCCTGAACGACGCCTGGGTGTGGGACGTGTACCGCTCCGCGCGGTTCGTGAAGACGGTGCGCGTGGTGACGTTCAAGGACGTCAACGTCGAGGAGCTCGCGAAGTCGGAGCTGCAGCTGCCGAAGTCGGAGGGCTTCTCCGGCTGACCCCGGCCGACCCGGCCGACCGAGTCCCCGGCCTCTCCGTCCACAGGCAGCCGGAAGGCCCTCGCTGTCCACAGGCGCGAGATCGGACGGCCCTCTCGCGGCGCTCGTCACCCATCCTCGCTGCGAGGGGGTGGTGCTGGTGCCGACGGTGCCGACGAAGGACGCGGTGGGCCGCTTCGGCGAGGACCTGGCCGCTGTGCACCTGGAGCGCATCGGGCTCGAGGTGCTGGCCCGCAACTGGCGGTGCCCGCGGGGTGAGCTGGACATCGTCGCCCGCGAGGACCGCTGTCTCGTCGTCGTCGAGGTCAAGACCCGACGGTCGCTGGACTTCGGTCACCCGGCCGAGGCCGTCGGCTGGTCGAAGCAGGCGCGCCTGAGGCGGCTCGCCGCCGAGTGGCTGCAGGGGAGCGCGGGCCGGTTCGACGAGGTGCGCATCGACGTGGTCGCCGTGTTCTGGCCGCGCCAGGGCCCCCCTCGGCTCGAGCACCTGCGCGGGGTGTGCTGATGCCGCTGGGACGCACCACCGCGATCGGCCTCCTCGGGCTGCAGACGGTGCCGGTCGAGGTCGAGGCCGACATCTCCAACGGGGTGCCGAAGCTGCACATGGTGGGCTCGCTGGACAAAGCACTCCAGGAGGCACGGGACCGGGTGGTCGCAGCCGCCACGAACGCCGGGGTCCCGGTGCCCCACCGGAAGGTCACGGTCAGCCTCACACCGGCGTCGTTGCCGAAGCAGGGTTCCAGCTTCGACGTGGCGATCGCCGTCGCGGTGCTGGCGGCGGCGCGACGGCTCGACCCGCGGTCGGCCGCCGAGACGGTGCACATCGGCGAGCTGGGTCTGGACGGGAGGCTGCGACCCGTGACCGGTGTGCTGCCGGCCGTGCTGGCGGCGGTCCGCATGGGGCGGCCGCGGGTGGTCGTCCCGGCGTCCAACGCCGAGGAGGCCGCCCTGGTGCCGGGGGCGCGGGTGGTGGGGGCCGTCAGCCTGCGGGACGTCGTCCGTTCCCACGGCGGTGACCTCCAGGACGGCGACGCGGACCCACCGGAGGCCGTTCCCTTCACTCCGGTGCACACGCAGTTCCGGTCGGCACCCCTCCGGGACCTCGAGGACGTGGCCGGTCAGGACGAGGCACGCCGCGCCCTCGAGGTGGCGGCGGCCGGCGCCCACCACCTGCTGATGGTCGGTCCGCCGGGGGCCGGGAAGACGATGCTGGCGTCACGCCTGCCGGGGCTGCTGCCGGACCTTGACGACCAGGACGCGGTCGAGGTCACGGCGGTGCACTCCGTCCTGGGCACCTTCGACCCGGCGCAGGGTCTGATGCGCCGCCCTCCGTACGAGGATCCGCACCACACGGCGTCGACGGCTGCGGTCATCGGCGGAGGACAGGGGGTTCCGCGCCCCGGGTCAGCCACACGGGCACATCGGGGCGTCCTCTTCCTCGACGAGGCGTTGGAGTTCGCCAGGCCTGTCCTCGACGCCCTGCGCCAACCCCTGGAGGAGGGTCGGCTCGTCATCGCCCGACGCCAGATGTCCGCGTGCTTCCCGGCCCGGTTCCAGCTCGTGATGGCGGCGAACCCCTGCCCGTGCGGTCGCGCGGTCGGCAAGGGATCCGAGTGCACGTGCACACCGCAGGCCCACCGCCAGTACGCGGCTCGGCTCTCCGGTCCGATCCGGGACCGCATCGACCTGCAGATCGAGGTGCTGCCGCTGTCACGCGGTCAGATGACCGGGCCGGACGCGCCGGCGCGGGAGAGCTCGGCGACGGTGGCTCGTCGGGTGGCGCAGGCCCGCGGCGCCCAGGCCGAGCGCTGGGAGCGCGGCGGATGGCGGACGAACAGCGAGGTGCCCGGGCCCCACCTGCGCCAGGCCTGGCGACTCGACCCCGCGACGACCGCCGACCTCGACCGGGCCCTCGACCGCGGGCTCGTGACCGTGCGCGGGTACGACCGCATCCTGCGCGTCGGGTGGACCCTCGCCGACCTCGAGGGGTCGCCGGTCCCGACCCGTGACCATCTCGGGGAGGCGCTGATGATGCGGCACGTCGGGCGGGTGGCGGCGTGACCGCCGCGACGACGACTGAGGTTCCCGCCTGGGCGGCCGACGACCGCTCGGCGCGGATGGCGTGGAGCCGTCTCGCGGAGCCGGGGGACCGGCTGGCTCGTGTGGTGCGCCACCGACTGGGACATGTGCGGGGGCTCGTGCACGTGCTCACTGGCGAGCCCGTGCCGGTCGATGTCCTCGTCCCCCCGGACCAGGACCCGGCCGAGGGAGGTGTGTCGTCCGCGCGAGCCCGGGCATGGCTCGACGAGGGACTCGAGCGGTGGCGCGTCCGGCTCGGCCACCTCGACCCCGCACGAGACGCCGCCGCCCTGGAGCACGTGCTCGGCAGAGTGGTGGTGCCCGGCGACAGCGAATGGCCCTCTCGTCTGGACGATCTCGGACTCGCAGCCCCCTCGTGCCTCTGGGTGCGGGGCACGGGCGACCTGGCCGCCCTCGCCGAGCGCTCGGTCGCGCTGGTCGGTGCCCGGGCCTGCAGCGCGTACGGCGAGCGCATCGCCTCGGACCTGGCTGCCGGGCTCGCCGGCAGGCAGTGGACCGTCGTGTCGGGTGGAGCCTTCGGGATCGACGCCGCCGCGCACCGTGGCGCGCTGGCCGTCGGTGGCCCGACCCTGGCGGTGCTGGCGTGCGGTGTGGACCGGGCCTACCCCCGCGCGAACGAGCGGCTCCTGGACGCCGTCGCGGACGGCGGGGCCGTGATGGCGGAGACGCCACCGGGGGCCACACCGAGCAGGTGGCGCTTCCTCGAGCGGAACCGCCTGATCGCGGCCGTCTCCTGCGCGACCACGGTGATCGAGGCGGCGTGGCGTTCCGGTGCCCTCAGTACCGCTGGGCACGCCGTCGATCTGGGACGGCCGCTCGGCGCCGTCCCCGGTCCGGTCACGTCCGCCGTGTCGGCCGGGTGTCACCGGCTGCTGCGTGACCGCGGGGCGGTATGCGTCACGGACGCCGACGAGGTGGTCGAGCTGGCGTCCGCGATCGGCAGTGGGGGCGGTGTCGGCGCGCCCCTCGAGCCGCGGGGCCGCGCCGCGGCGGCCCCCCGCGAGCACGACGGGCTCGAGGGCGACGACCTCCTGGTGTTCGAGGCCCTGGCACCGCGTGCGGCCAGGTCGGTCCCGCAGCTGGCACACGCAGCCGGGGTGACCGAGCGCCAGGTCCGCGCCGCGCTGGGGCGGCTGTCGCTGCTCGGTGTCGCCGGCGGGACGGCGGGCGGCGACGGCGCCAGGCTCTGGAAGCGGATCACCCCGTCCAGGACCTGACGAGGCGTCGAGTGGAGGGACGAGGTGGGTGTCTGGCTGTCCGTCGGTCGGCTCGGGACCGCCGTCGTCCGGACGACGCTGCTGGCCCCCTGGCCGGCACCGCGCCACGCCGGTCGCCAGGTGCTTGCCCTTCGGTCCCCAGGGGGCGACGGTGAGCGGGTGCGCGACCTGCCAGGTCGCGGTCCCGGCGAGCCGGGCGCCGTGGCCACGACCGAGGACCACGACGCGCTCGTCCGCGCCGCGGAGCCCGGTCTGCCGGCGGACCTGGCCTCGGCGCTCGCGGACTTCGAGACCCACCTCGCGGCCGAGGTCGGGCGGTCCCGCCACACCGTCCGCGCCTACACCGCCGACGTCACCCTGTTGCTGGCGCGCGCCGCTGCGGAGGGGATCGAGCGGCTCGACGAGCTCGACCTGACCCTGCTTCGGGGGTGGCTGGCGCAGATGACCGCGTCCGGCCTGGCCCGGGCGACGATGGCCCGCCGTGCCTCGTCGGCGCGCGCGTTCACCGCCTGGTGCGTGCGGACGGGGAGGACGTCGACCGACCCGGCGGTTCGCCTGGTCGCCCCCAAGCGCGACCGGTACCTGCCGACTGTCCTGCGGAAGGACCAGTCGGCCGCGCTGCTCGACCTGGCTACCGTGCGCGCCGACGACCGCGACCCCACGCACCTTCGTGACCGCGCGGCGCTGGAGCTCCTGTACGGCACCGGCATCCGGGTCGCCGAGCTGGTGGGCCTGGACGTCGACGACGTCGACCTGGGGCGCAACGTCCTGCGTGTGCTGGGCAAGGGGGCGAAGGAGAGGACGGTGCCCTTCGGGCTGCCGGCTGCCCGGGCCGTGCGGGACTGGTTGGACCACGGTCGCCCGCGCCTGACGATCGGCCGCTCCGGACCGGCGCTTGCTGCTCGGCCAGCGCGGCGGAAGGTGGGACCAGCGCCAGGTCAGGACCCTGGTGCACCGGTTGCTCAGCGAGGCCGGCGTCGACGTCACCGCAGGTCCACACGCTCTCCGTCACAGCGCGGCGACCGATCTTTTGGACGGCGGAGCTGACCTAAGGACCGTCCAGGAGCTGTTGGGTCACGCTAGTCTCGCCACGACGCAGGTCTACACGCACGTTTCCGTGGACCGCCTGCGCCGCTCGTACCAGCAGGCCCATCCACGTGCGTGACACCGTGAGGAGAGTCAATGTCGTCGGCATCCGCTGACCGGGGTAACCAGTCCCCGGGCGACGTGCAGACCGACACGACAGCTCCGCTGGACGAGCACGACCTGGCCCTCGACAAGGCGACAGACGCCGCCATCGAGGACGGACGGGTCCGTGCGCTGTGGGAGGACTACAAGGCGACCGGCAGCAACGCGGCCCGTGACGACCTGATCCTCAAGTACTCCCCGCTGGTGCGGTACGTCGCCGGGCGGGTCGGGGTCGGACTGCCGCCGAACGTCGAGCAGGCGGATCTCGTCTCCTACGGGATCTTCGGTCTCATCGACGCCATCGACAAGTTCGACCTCGAGCGTGCCATCAAGTTCGAGACCTACGCGATCTCCCGGATCCGCGGC
This sequence comes from uncultured Actinomycetota bacterium, assembly GCA_963845675.1. GTDB lineage: Bacteria > Actinomycetota > Actinomycetes > Actinomycetales > CAWJMD01 > CAWJMD01. The sequence goes on from CAWJSX010000003.1 coordinate 418,189, forward strand.
GCCATCATCGACGAGCTGCGATCGATGGACTGGATCCCGCGCTCGGTCCGGTCGAAGGCCCGCGAGGTGGAGCGCACGTACGCCGAGCTCGAGACCGAGCTGCACCGGACGCCGACGGAGCCCGAGGTCGCCGACCGGATGGGCATCCCCCTGCGCGAGCTCCACCAGATCTTCAGCCAGGTCTCGTACGTGAACGTGGTGGCGCTGGACGAGCTCCTCGGCGGCGGCGCCGGCGCCGAGAAGGCCGAGGGCATGTCGCTGGGGGACACGCTCGCCGACTCGAAGGCCGAGGACCCGGTCCTCGCGTTCGAGGGCGAGGAGACGAAGTACCTGCTGGCGCGTGCCATCGACCAGCTGACCGAACGCGAGAAGATCGTCGTCACCCTCTACTACTACGAGGGCCTCACGCTGGCTGAGATCGGTCGGGTGCTCGGGGTGACCGAGTCACGGATCTGCCAGATGCACACCAAGGCCGTCCTCCAGCTGAGGACGAAGCTCGCCGCCGTCTCGTGACCTGGCTGCCGCCCCTCCGTCCGTGAGCACCGCGCGACCCGGAGGCAGAGGGCTCCTGCTGGTCGCCGCAGGGGCCGCCGTCGGCGGCACCGGCCGGCACGTCGTCGACGTGTGGATCTCCAGTGGGACGACGGTCGACGCGCTCGGGGCGGACGCCGACGGCGTCGCAGCGACTCTCGTGGTGAACGTCGTGGGCGCGCTGCTGCTGGGGCTGCTGGTCACCTGGGCAGGGCACCACCGTCGCATCCTCCTGCTGCTCGGAACGGGGCTCCTCGGCTCCTTCACCACGTTCGGGACACTCGCCCTGCTGCTGGTGCGGATGGTCGACGAGGGGCGCGTCGTGGCCGCAACCGCTTACGTGGCAACGAGTCTCGTCCTGGGGCTCCTCGCAGCGTGGGCCGGCACCGTCGTAGGACGCCGCCTTCCGCGCGCCGGGGTCGTCGAACCGGACCCGGAGGACCCGCGATGAGCACGTCGCCGGAGCTGTGGCTGCTCATCGCCGCCGCGTCCGCGGCCGGGGCCCTCGCCCGCTTCGGAGTCGACCGCGCTGTGCACGCACGGGCGAGTCGGCCCGGCCGGGACCTCGAGCTCCCCTGGGGCATCGCGCTGGTCAATCTCTCGGGGTGCCTCCTCGTCGGGATCCTGGCCGGAGCCACGGGTCGAGCGCTCGACTCCGGTGTGTCCGCCGACCTCGTCCTCGCCGCGCAGGTCGGGCTGCTCGGGTCGTACACGACCTTCTCGACGTGGACGGTGGACGTCCTCAGGCTGCTCGGTCACGGTCGCCACGTCGCGGCGGCGGCCAACGCGGTGGGGTCGCTGGTCGGTGGGGTGGCGCTCGTGGTCGTGGGGCTCGCCCTCGGCTCGGCGCTGGTGGCGTAGGGCCTGTGCGGCGACGGTGGCGCCTCTCGAGCCGGGTAGCTCTCGGGGCCGACCGGACGGCCCGACCACGGCAGCAGCACAGGCGGTGGCGGCGGGCGGAGCATCAGCAACGGGTCGAGGTAGACGTTGTGACGGCGGACCCCCCAGTGCAGACAGGGCTCAGGCGGGCAGTGGCTGCGACCCGTGCCGATGACCGCGACCTGCTGGCCGGCGACCACGACGTCGCCGCGGGCGACGCCGGCCACGACCGGTTCCAGGCTCGTCACGAGACCGCCCACGTGCTGGATCGTCAGGACACCACGGTCGACCACCGTGCCCGAGAAGGCGACGCGTCCGAGGGCCGGAGCGAGCACGGGCTGACCGGGGCGCGCGACCAGGTCCGCGCCGCGGTGACCGGCGAGCCAGGGGCGGGGCGGTCGGACGAAGCCCCGCACCACCTGAGGCTCGGGGGTCAGCGGCCACCGCCAGGCGTTCGTGGCCGACGACGTCGTGTGTCGCGAGGCGGAGGCCGGGGTGGGCTGTCCGGCGAGGGCGAGCGCCGCGGCGAGCACACCGGCGACCGCCAGGAGGGCGATGGCGCGGTCCCGGACCCGTCGTGCGGAGTGCATGCCGCCACTGTCGCCGAACGACCTGCCGGTGTCAGCGTCCGCCTGCCTCCTGTGGACGGAGGCCCCGGTCAGGACGGGTTGTGGACGGAGAGGTCAGCCGAGGCGCTGGAGGCGCTGGAGGCGCTCGACCGCTTCGACCAGCACGTGGTCCTGCTTGCAGAAGGCGAACCGGACGAGCGAGCGCACCGGCTCCGGCTCGTCGCAGAACACCTGCACCGGGATCGCGACGACACCCGCACGGTGCGGGAGCTCGCGGCAGAACTCGACGGAGTCCGTGCCGCCCAGCGGTGCGGCGTCGGCCAGCAGGAAGTACCCGGCCTCCGCGTCCAGCACGCCGAACCCGGCGTCCTGAAGACCTGTCCGCAGCAGGTCCTTGCGACGGCCCAGGTCGCTCGCGCGGGCGGTGAACGTCGCATCGGGCGAGCCGAGCGCGCGGGCCACGGCGGGCTGGAAGGGCGATCCGCTCACGAAGGTGAGGAACTGCTTCACGCGCAGGGCCGCGTCGATGAGCGTCGCCGGCCCGGTCATCCAGCCGATCTTCCAGCCGGTCACCGAGAACGTCTTGCCCGCCGAGCCGATCGTCAGCGTCCGCTCCGCCATGCCGGGCAGGGTGGCGATCGGCACGTGCCGTCCGTCACCGAAGACGAGGTGCTCGTAGACCTCGTCCGCCACCACGACCGCGTCGTGCCGCACGGCCAGGTCGGCCACCAGCTGGAGCTCGGGCACGGTGAGCACGCGGCCGGTCGGGTTGTGAGGGGTGTTGAGCAGCACCATGACGGTGCGGTCGCTGAAGGCCGCCTCGAGCTGCTCGGAGTCGAGCAGGAAGTGGGGCGGTCGCAGCGCCACCGACCTCCGCTGCGCCCCGGCGAGGGCGATGGTGGCCGCGTAGGAGTCGTAGTACGGCTCGATCACCACCACCTCGTCGCCCGGTTCGCACAGGCCGAGCACCGCGGTGGCGATCGCCTCCGTGGCGCCCGTGGTGACCATGACCTGCTGGTCGGGGTCGAGGGCCAGGCCGTACCAGTGCTGCTGGTGCCGCGCGATCGCCTCGCGCAGCGCGGGGACGCCCCGGCCGGGCGGGTACTGGTTGGCGCCACCGCGGATGGCCTCCACGGCGTCCTCGAGCAGCTCCTGCGGTCCGTCCGTGTCGGGGAAGCCCTGACCCAGGTTGACCGATCCGGTGGCCTGCGCGAGCGCCGACATCTCGGCGAAGATGGTGGTGCCGAAGTCGCGCATCCGGCGTACGCCTGCCACGGGCTGCACGAGATCCATCCCCGCAGGCTGCCACAGTTCCGGAGCACTGCCCCGGAGGCCGTATCATGGCGGGACGACCGGCACCTGTCGGTCGAATTCGCGTGCCCGCAGGCCGTCGCCAGTCGACGGGGCAGGCTCCCGGTCCGGACCCCGTCCGGTGGAGCCCGTCGCGAGCACCAGGCGGTCACCCAGAGCGGGTGCCCGGAACCGAGCAGCACCGCCCGCCGAGAGGCCTGCGGTGCGAGAGGAGAACGTCGGCATGGCCGTCGTCACGATGCGTCAGCTGCTGGAGAGCGGCGTCCACTTCGGGCACCAGACCCGTCGCTGGAACCCCAAGATGAAGCGCTTCATCTTCACCGAGCGCAATGGCATCTACATCATCGACCTCCAGCAGTCGCTGTCCTACATCGACAGCGCCTACGAGTTCGTCAAGGAGACCGTCGCCCACGGCGGCTCGATCCTGTTCGTCGGTACGAAGAAGCAGGCGCAGGAGCCCGTCCAGGAGCAGGCCACCCGGGTCGGCATGCCCTACGTGAACCAGCGCTGGCTGGGCGGCATGCTCACGAACTTCCAGACCGTGAACAAGCGGCTCCAGCGCCTCAAGGAGCTCGAGCAGGTCGACTTCGAGGACGTGGCCGCGAGCGGCCGCACCAAGAAGGAGCTGCTGATCATGCGCCGCGAGCACGACAAGCTGCTCCGCACCCTCGGCGGCATCCGCGATATGGCCAAGGTCCCCTCGGCCGTGTGGATCGTGGACACGAAGAAGGAGCACCTGGCGGTCGACGAGGCCAAGAAGCTGGGCATCCCGATCGTCGCGATCCTCGACACGAACTGCGACCCCGACGAGGTCGACTACCGGATCCCCGGCAACGACGACGCCATCCGCTCGGTCACGCTGCTGACCCGCGTGATCGCCGACGCCGTCGCCGAAGGGCTGATGGCCCGCCACGGTGCTGGCGACGCCCGCTCGAGCGATGACGTCGCGGCCGACGAGCCGCTGGCTGACTGGGAGCGCGAGCTTCTCGAGGGCGGCAAGACCCCCGAGGCTGCTGCTGCCCCGGCCGCTGAGGCTGCCCCGGCGGCTGAGGCTGCTCCGGCGGCTGAGGCTGCTCCGGCGGCTGAGGCTGCTCCGGCGGCCGACGCCGACGCCGACGCGGCTGCTCCGGCTGCTGAGGCTGCTCCCGCCGCCGAGGCGCCGACGCTGCTCCGGCCGCCGACGCCGACGCTGCTCCGGCCGCCGAGGCTGCTGACGCTGCTCCGGCTGCCGACGCCGAGGTGCCGGTCGCCACGGGTCCGGTCGCGGACGCGCCGGTCGCTGAGGCCGCGGTCACCGACGTCCCTGCTGCTGAGGCCAAGGCCGAGTCGACCGAGAAGGCCTGAACGGCACAGCTTTTCCCCGCCGGCGCGGGTGACCCCCGCGCCGGCGCCTCCCCCTGAGAAGAGAGCGAGAGATGGCGAACTTCACCGCCGCTGACATCAAGGCGCTGCGCGAGCAGACCGGCGCCGGCATGCTCGACGTCAAGAAGGCGCTCGACGACGCCGATGGCGACCGCGCCAAGGCCGTCGAGATCCTTCGCGTCAAGGGCCTCAAGGGCGTCACCAAGCGTGAGGGCCGCAGCGCCTCCGACGGTCTCGTCGCCGCTCACGTCGACGGCGGCGTCGGCACCCTGGTCGAGGTCAACTGCGAGACGGACTTCGTCGCCAAGAGCGGCAAGTTCGGCGACCTGGCCCAGCGGGTGCTCGACCAAGCCGTGGCAACGGGTGCGTCCGACGTGTCCGACCTGCTGGCCTCGAAGGTCGGTGACGAGACGCTCGCGGACGTGGTGACCGACGCCGCCGCGACGCTGGGCGAGAAGATCGAGGTGCGCCGGGTGGCGCGGGTCGAGGGCGCCAAGGTGTCGTCCTACCTGCACCGCACGAACCCCGACCTGCCCGCCCAGATCGGCGTGCTCGTGGCCACCAGCAGCGACGCCGGCGAGGTGGGCAAGGACATCGCCATGCACGCCGCGGCCATGTCCCCGATCTTCCTGAGCCGGGACGACGTGCCGGCCGAGACGGTCGAGAGCGAGCGTCGTATCGCGGAGGAGACCGCCCGCGAGGAGGGCAAGCCGGAGCAGGCTCTGGTCAAGATCGTCGAGGGACGCGTGAACTCCTACTTCAAGGACAACGTGCTGCTCGACCAGCCCTTCGCGAAGGACCCGAAGAAGAACGTCGCGAAGGTGCTCGACGAGGCCGGCACCTCGATCACGCAGTTCGCGCGGTTCCGCGTCGGCAGCTAGCCCGAGAGGCCGACACGCTCCATCGCACGGCGCCCCGCAGCCCCTTGGTGGGCGGCGGGGCGTCCGTGCGTCCGGACCCCTGTCACGGGGTCACGTGGACGGCCCGAGAGTCGCGTCCTGCCGGGGCGGTGCGTCGCCGTTCTTCAGCTCGACGAAGATCACGTGGGTCGGGGTGTCGCCGATGTTCTCGCCGTAGTGCTGCTGCCCCGCCAGCCAGTTGGTCGTGCCCGCGGCCATCTCGACGTCCCGTGTCCTGTCACCCGAGTGCAGTCGACGACGGAACGAGCTGAGCGTGTACATCACGCTGTCCGGGTGCTCGTGCGGTGTCGTCCGGTCACCGGGGACGTCCCGGTACTCCAGCACCCGCACCTGGTCGTTCTCGAAGACCACCGTGTAGTGGTCGGGGTTGCTCACCGCGGGGTCGAGGCTCATGGCGAGGAGTGTGCTCCCGGCGACGCTGCGTGAACAGACTCGTAGCGCGAACGGGTGACGCGATGTGCGACGCGGGCGGTATCGCGCGCCTCGGGCGGTCCGTTTCGGAGCAGTGCGAGTGGTGCCCGGCGACGGAAGGCCCTCGAGTACGGCAGACTCGTGGCGGCCCACCAGGCCGACGAGAGGAGCACACCGCGTGTCAACCAGTGAGGCGACAGCCGCCGACACGATCTCCGTCCACACCAGCCCGTCGGCTGACGATCTGGCGGAGGTTCCCGAGCAGCGCTTCCGCCGGGTGGTCCTCAAGCTCTCCGGCGAGTCGTTCGGAGGCGGGAAGGTGGGGGTCGACCCCGACGTCGTCTCGCACATCGCCCGGGAGATCGCGCAGGCGGTGTCCGAGGGCACGCAGGTAGCCGTCGTGGTCGGTGGTGGCAACTTCTTCCGCGGCGCCGAGCTCTCGCAGCGGGGCATGGACCGCTCCCGCGCCGACTACATGGGCATGCTCGGCACGGTGATGAACTGCCTGGCACTCCAGGACTTCCTCGAGCAGGCCGGGATCGACACGCGCGTGCAGACCGCCATCACCATGGGGCAGGTCGCCGAGCCCTACATCCCGCGTCGCGCCATCCGTCACCTCGAGAAGGGCCGGGTGGTGATCTTCGGCGCCGGCGCGGGTCTGCCCTACTTCTCGACCGACACGGTTGCGGCCCAGCGGGCGCTGGAGGTCAAGGCGGACGTCGTTCTGATGGCCAAGAACGGTGTCGACGGGGTGTACACGGCCGACCCCCAGATCGACCCCGATGCGAAGAAGCTGGACGAGCTGACCTACGAGCAGGCGCTGCAGCAGGGACTCAAGGTCGTCGACGCGACGGCCTTCAGCCTGTGCATGGACAACCGACTGACCATGATCGTCTTTCCCATGGAGGGCGAGGGCAACGTCGCGGCCGCGGTGCGGGGTGAGAGGATCGGCACGCTGGTCACCGCCGACTGACGTCGGCGAACCAGTCCTCGATCCTCCGCCGCAGGCGCGGCGAGACCGGTCCATGAGTGGACGCCGACCACGGGTCGTCGCGTCCGGAGAACGAAGGAGCACGCCGTGATCGACGAGACCCTCTTCGAGGCCGAGGAGAAGATGGACAAGGCGGTCGAGGTCGCCAAGGAGGACTTCGCGGCGATCCGCACCGGCCGGGCCAACGCCGGGATGTTCGCGAAGATCATGGTCGACTACTACGGCGCCCCGACCCCGCTGCAGCAGCTGGCGTCGTTCCAGGTCCCGGAGGCACGCACCGTGCTGGTCACCCCCTTCGACAAGTCGTCGCTGAGCGAGGTGGAGAAGGCGCTGCGCGAGTCCGACCTGGGCGTCAACCCCTCGAACGACGGCAACACCATCCGCGTCGTGCTGCCCTCCCTGACGGAGGAGCGCCGCAAGGACTACATCAAGCTCGCCCGCACCAAGGGTGAGGACGCGAAGATCTCGATCCGGAACATCCGCCGCAAGGCCAAGGAGGAGCTGGACCGGATCAGCAAGGACGGCGAGGCCGGCGAGGACGAGGTCGGTCGCGCCGAGAAGGAGCTCGAGGCCGTGACCAAGAAGCACGTCGACACGATCGACGAGGTGCTGAAGGGCAAGGAAGCCGAGCTGCTGGAGGTCTGATCGGTGGCTCCACCACCGACCGACGACCCCCCGAGGGAGGACTCCGTGCCCGGACCGAGCGACGGCCCAGGCGGCGCCGCAGGCCCCGCGGACGACGACTTCGAGGTCCAGGTCTCGTACGGCTCACGACGCGAGCGACGCGCCGCGGAGCGCGAGGCGATCGAGCGCGAGGCGGCGGCGCTGCAGTCGCTGATCGAGCGCCAGCGTCGCGACCACGAGGCCGCCGAGGAGGACGACGACCTCGGGGCCTCACCCGACCCCGGGTCCGCCTCGGCCGGCCGCGCCTACGTGCCGGCGACCGGCTGGCAGACGGAGCCCGAGCCATCTCCGGAGCCTGACCCTGACGACGACACCGGCAGCGGGCACACCGGCTGGCAGGTTCCGCCTCCCGCGGGCGAGGAGACTCCGCCGGGCGCCGACGTGCCAGCCCCTGTGCCCGCTGACGTGCCCGCTGACGTGCCCGCTGACGTGCCCGCTGACGTGCCAGGTGACGTGCCCGGTGACGTGCCCGGTGACGTGCCCGCTGTGGTGCCCTCCGAGGCTGCGCCCGACCTGCCACGATCGCCGGAGCCGGTCGCTGAGCCCGGGAGCGGGCACACCGGCTGGCAGGTTCCGCCTCCCGCGGGCGAGGGGACGACGCCTGCCGCGTTGGTGCCAGCCCCTGTGCCCGCCGAGGTGCCAGCCCCTATGCCCGCCGACGTGCCCGCCGAGGTGCCCGCCGAGGTACCCGCGGCTCCCACCCCGCAGTCGCCCGCGGCCGAGGCGCCAGGTCCCGGGCTCGACACCGCCGTCGTCGCCGCGTCGGCGATGCCGGTGCCGACCGGTGCCCGGCCCGGCGAGTCGGGCAGGCGCGCCCACCGGACGGCGCAGACGGCGGAACCGAAGGCGTCCCGCGCGGGTCGCAACCTGCCTGCCGCCGTCGGTGTCGGCCTGGGACTCGGCGCGCTCGTCGCCCTGTCCCTGTTCATCCGCAAGGAGGCGTTCCTCGTCCTCGTGGTCGCGGCCCTGTGCCTGGCCGTGTGGGAGCTGACCCAGGCGTTCACGGCCCGTCGCATCACGGTGCCGGTCGTGCCGGTGCTGGTCGGCACCGTGGGCATGCAGGTCAGTGCCTTCGCCGGAGGGCAGGAGGCGCTGCTGGTCGCCTTCGTGCTGACGTCGCTGGGACTCCTGCTGTGGCGGGTGCTCGAAGGAGTCGAAGGGGCCGTGCGCGACGTCGCGGCCGGCGTGTTCACGTCCGCCTACGGGCCGTTCCTGGCAGGTTTCGCCATCCTGATGCTCGCCGAGCCCGACGGGCAGTGGCGCATCTTCACCTTCCTCATCGTGGCGATCTGCAGCGATGTCGGCGGCTACGTGTTCGGTGTGCTGTGGGGGCGGCATCCCCTGGCGCCGTCCGTCAGCCCGAAGAAGTCGTGGGAGGGACTGGCCGGGTCGGCCCTCTTCAGCATGGTGGGCGGCGTGGTCGCGGTCACCGTCACGCTCGACGGTGCGTGGTGGGTCGGGCTGCTGGTGGGTGTCGCGGCCGTGACGACGGCCACGGTGGGGGACCTGTCCGAGTCGCTGCTCAAGCGCGACCTCGGCATCAAGGACATGGGCTCGATCCTGCCCGGCCACGGCGGGATGATGGACCGGCTCGACTCCCTGCTGCCCAGCGCACCCGTCATGTACCTGCTCCTGACGCTCCTCGTCCCGGTCGCGGCCTGACCGGCTGGAGCGAGCACCGTGCCGTCAGTGGGAGGATGGGCCCCGCCATGACCTCCTCCGAACCGCTGACCACGCCGCCCGCACCCGGCCAGCTGGTGTTCTCCGCGCCGCGCCGGGGGAAGCCGCCGCGCCACCTCGCCGACCTCGCGCTCGAAGAGCGCGTCGCCGCCGTCCACGACCTCGGGATGCCGGGGTACCGCGCGCGCCAGCTGTCGACCCACTACTTCGAGCGGCTGGTCGACGACCCCGCGCAGATGACCGACCTGCCGGCCGCCGACCGCGGCGGGCTCGTCGCCGACCTGCTCCCGTCCCTGCTGACGGAGGTCCGCTCCCTGGAGGCCGACCGCGGCGCGACCGTGAAGACGCTGTGGCGCCTGCACGACGGGGCGCTCGTCGAGTCCGTGCTGATGCGCTACCCGGGCCGGGTCACCCTCTGCGTCTCGAGCCAGGCCGGCTGCGGGATGAACTGCCCGTTCTGCGCCACCGGGCAGGCGGGCCTGACGCGCAACATGTCGACGGGCGAGATCGTGGAGCAGGTCGTGCGTGCCGCGCGGTCGCTGGCCCACGGCGACGTGGCGGGCGGCGCGGTCGAGGCACCGCTGCGCGTGAGCAACGTCGTCTTCATGGGCATGGGCGAGGCGCTCGCCAACTACAAGGCCGCGATCGGCGCCATCCGGCGCCTGACCGAGGCCCCGCCCTCGGGGCTGGGCATGTCGGCGCGCGGCATCACGATGTCGACGGTCGGGCTCGTCCCGGCGATCGACAAGCTGGCCGCCGAGGGCATCCCCGTGACGCTGGCGCTGAGCCTGCACGCCCCGGACGACGAGCTGCGCGACGAGCTGGTCCCGATCAACACGCGGTGGAAGGTGGGGGAGTCGCTCGACGCGGCGCGGCGCTACTTCGACGCCACCGGGCGCCGGGTCAGCATCGAGTACGCACTGATCCGTGACATCAACGACCAGGCCTGGCGCGCGGACATGCTGGGGACCGAGCTCAACCGGCGCGGACGCGGATGGGTGCACGTGAACCCGATCCCGCTCAACCCGACGCCGGGCTCGAAGTGGACGGCGTCCGACCCCGACGTGGAGCGCACGTTCGTCGAGCGTCTGCGCGCGCACGGCGTGCCCACCACGGTGCGCGACACGAGGGGCCGCGACATCGACGGGGCCTGTGGCCAGCTGGCGGCGGCTGACGAGGAGGAAGGATGACGACCGTGACGACGTTCCCGCGGGTGTCCCGCACCGCCAAGGGGTACGAGGTCGACGAGGTCGACGCCTTCTTCCACGTCGCGCGCGAGGCCTACCAGCGAGGGGCACCCGGTCCGTCCGGACGGCGTCTGACCGCCGCCGAGGTCCGCCGTGTCGCCTTCGGGCTGCAGCGTGGCGGGTACGACGTGCACGAGGTCGATGCCGCGCTCGACCGGCTCGAGGACGCCGTCGCCGCGCGTGAGCGGGAGCGCCTGATCGAGGAGGGCGGCAACCAGGCCCTCGTCAACGAGCTGACGCGGCGAGCCTCCACCCTGCAGGGGCGTCTGAACCGCCCTGCGGGGGAGCGCTTCTCGCGGGGCGAGAAGCGGCTGGAGATGACGTACGACGTCGAAGACGTCGACTCCGTGTGCGAGAAGCTGGCCCACTACTTCTCCGACGGCGAGGAGATGTCCGCGGACGAGGTGCGTCATGCCGTGTTCCGCACACGATGGGGGCGGCGCGGCTACCGCGAGTCCGAGGTCGACGCGTTCCTGGACCGGGCGGTCGAGATCATGGTGGCGGTGGACTGACGCCCGGTGCGGGACGGGTCCCGGCGCCGTCGTCGAGGGCAGCCAGCACGTCCTGCGGCGTGGAGGCGTCGTCGACGAGGTGGACCCGTCGGGCGAGGGCCCGCCCGGAGGCCAGTGACCCCACCAGCGGCCAGACCGGCAGGTCGGACGTCCAGTGCTCCCGCCCGACGAGCACCAGGGGCACGCCGCCGTCGGCGCCGTAGTAGCCCGGCGTGACCGCCTGGAAGAGCTCCTGGACGGTGCCCGCGGCGCCCGGGAGGTAGACGAGACCGGCCGATGACCGCGCCAGCAGGGCGTCCTCACGCACGGCGTTGGAGAAGAACTTGGCCTGCAGGCACGCGAACGGGTTGGGCGGCTCGTGCCCGTAGAACCACGTGGGCACGCCCAGGCTGGCCGGAGCCGAGGGTGCGCGGTGACGGCGCCTGACGGCCAGCCCGGTGCGCGCCCAGGCGGCGACGTCGTCGGCGAAGTCAGGGGTGGCCGCGAGATCCTGGACCGCGAGCCTCGAGCGTGTCCTCGTCCACCTCGTGCAGCCGTGCCCCGAGGTTGGCAGCCTCCATCGCTCCCGGTCCGCCTCCGGTGAGCACGAGGTGTCCGGCCCGCGCGAGGGCGCGTCCCAGCAGGGCTGCCTCCCGGTAGCCGTCGCTTCCCCTCGCCACGGCGTGCCCACCCATCACCCCGACGCAGCGCCGTCCCCGGACGGCCTCGTCGAGGGCGTCGGCGACCGCGTCGTCGTGCATCGCCCGCAGCAGCGTCGTGAGGGCGTCGTGGGCGGCCGACCCGTCACGGCTCCACATGTACGCGCGGGCGTCGACGGTCGACCCGTAGCCGTCCTCGAGGCCCTCGGTAGAGCTCCTCCGGGTCGTACAGGTGGGCGCGGTAGACGTCCACCGGGCACCCCGGGACGACCGGGAAGATGACGGCGCCGTGCTCGCGCAGGTGCTCGTCGAGTGCCGGCGACAGCACGCCACCGAGCACCACGGCCCCGCGAGGGTCCGTCTGCAGCAACACGTCCTCGCGGCGGGTCAGGTCGAGGTTCTGGAGCCTGGCACCCCGCAGGCCGCGTCCCGACGCGAGGACCCGGTCGAGGTGGTCAAGGCTCTCGATCTCCACGCGGCGACCCTCTCACGGGCGCCGTCGCTCACTGCACGCAGAACTCGTTGCCCTCCGGGTCGGTCATCACCACCCAGCGGCTGAACTGGTCGTGCCGCTCGTCGACCTTCGCGCCGCCGGCCTCGACGAGCGTCCGCACGAGGGCCTGGATGGCCTCCCGGCTCTCGCTCGCTGCCGCCGGCGGCGACGTCGAGGTGCATCCGGTTCTTCGCGGTCTTGCCCTCGGGCACCCGCTGGAAGAACACGCGCGGGCCGACGCCGTCCGGGTCGATGATCGCCGCAGCTCGGTCGCGGTCGCCGGGCGGGACGCCCACGGACTCGAGAAAGGCCTCCCAGCTGTCGAAGCCCGGTGGCGGTGGCTGCTCGACGTAGCCCAGCGCCGTCGCCCAGAACCGGGCGAGGCGGGCCGGGTCGGCCGCGTCGAAGCTGATCTGGAGCTGCCTGGCCATGACGTCCTCCCGTCGCTCGTCAGTGCCTGGAGGACGCTAGCGTCCCCCGCCGACGGTCGGGCCGGTCACGACGTGACGACGTCAGGTGCCGTCGCCCAGGGTGCTGTCGCCCATCACCCGGTCCACGTCGATCACGACGACCACCCTGCTGGGGTTCTCGCGCGGCACGCGGTAGCGCTCGGCGTACCTGCGCTCGGCCTCCACGACCTCGCCCTTCTCCGTGAGCACGCGCGCGACCCCCTCGAGGGTCAGCCACCGTCGGCCCTCGAACTGGCTCACGGCGGCCCGTCCCCCTCGTGCGGCGTTGCGGGCCTTCGTGGACGACCCGCTCGTGATGACCCGGACGACACAACCGTCGCCGTCCCAGGTGAAACCGACGGGGACGACGTGCGGGGAGCCGTCCGCGCGCAGGGTCGTGAGGGTGCACAGGTGCCGGTCGCGGAGGAACTGCACCGCGCCGACGGGGAGGTCGTGGGGGTCCATCCGCATGGGCACAGCCTGTCAGTCGACGGTCATCGCGCCGAGGGGGAGTGCGCCCGCATCCTCGTCGCGGCAGGATGCACCCATGGCGGACGACCGGACGACCACTGGCACCTGGGCCCGCGCGCACCGGCGGTCGCTCGAGGACCCCGAGGGGTTCTGGGGCGAGGCAGCGGGCCTGGTGGACTGGATCACCGCCCCGGCCAGCGTCCTCGACGACGACCGCGCCCCGTTCTACCGGTGGTTCAGCGGCGGGGTGCTGAACACCTGCTACAACGCTCTCGACCGGCACGTGATCGCTGGTCGCGGCGACCAGGTCGCGCTCATCCACGACTCTCCGGTCACCGGCTCGCAGCGGTCGTACACGTACGCGCAGCTCCTGGACGAGGTCGCGCGCTTCGGCGGGGTGCTGCGCGTGCTGGGCGTCGAGCAGGGCGACCGGGTCGTGATCTACATGCCGATGGTGCCCCAGGCGGCCATCGCCATGTTGGCGTGCGCCCGCATCGGGGCCGTCCACTCGGTGGTCTTCGGGGGGTTCGCGCCCGCCGAGCTCGCGGCGCGCATCGACGACGCCCGCCCGGTCGTCGTCGTGACCGCCTCCTGCGGCATCGAGCCCACCCGCGTGGTCGAGTACAAGCCGATGCTCGACGCCGCCATCGAGCGGGCGGAGCACAAGCCGTCGCAGGTCGTGGTGCTGCAGCGTCCGGCGGCGCGGGCCTCGATGGTCGACGGTCGCGACGTCGACTGGGACGTGCTCATGCGACCCGGCGCGGTCGGCCCCGCCGAGTGCGTGCCGGTCGCCGCGACGGACCCGCTGTACGTGCTGTACACGTCCGGCACGACCGGTCGTCCGAAGGGGATATTGCGCGACAACGGGGGCCACGCGGTGGCTCTCACGTGGTCGATGCGCCACGTGTTCGGGCTCGATGCCGGCGACACCATGTTCACGGCCAGCGACGTGGGCTGGGTCGTCGGGCACTCCTACATCGTCTACGGGCCGCTGCTCGCCGGCTGCACCACCGTCCTGTTCGAGGGCAAGCCCGTCGGGACGCCCGACGCGGGGACCCTCTGGCGCGTGGCCGCCGAGCACGGCGCCTCCGTCGTCTTCACCGCGCCGACGGCGATCCGCGCCGTGCGCAAGGCCGACCCCGACGGCGACGCTCGTCGTCGGACACGACCTGTCGCGGCTGCGCACCCTGTTCCTCGCGGGGGAGCGCCTCGACCCCGACACCTACCAGTGGGCGACGCAGACCCTCGGGGTACCGGTCGTCGACAACTGGTGGCAGACCGAGACCGGGTGGCCGATCGCCGCGAACTGCCTCGGCCTGGAAGCGCTCCCGATCAAGCCAGGGTCTCCCACCGTGCCCGTGCCGGGGTACGACGTGCAGGTTCTCGGCCCGGACGGCGCGCCTGTGCCGGCGGGTGTCGAGGGTGCGGTGTGCCTGAGGCTGCCGCTGCCGCCCGGAACGCTGCCCACCCTCTGGGGTGACGACGACCGCTACGTGTCGGGGTACCTCTCGGCCTTCGAGGGCTACTACCTGACCGGCGACGGCGGCTACCTCGACGAGGACGGCTACCTCTTCGTGCTGGGTCGCACCGACGACGTCATCAACGTCGCCGGCCACCGCCTGTCGACCGGCACGCTCGAGGCGGCGCTGGCCGGTCACCCGGCCGTGGCCGAGTGCGCCGTGATCGGCGTGCACGACGAGCTCAAGGGGCAGGTCCCGCGTGCGCTGGTGGTGCTCAAGGGGTCCGGCGACGACGTCCCCGACGTGGAGACCCTGCGTGCCGAGCTGGTCCGGCGCGTACGCGACGAGGTCGGCGCGGTGGCCGCCCTGCGGCAGGTCGACGTCGTCGCGGCGCTTCCGAAGACGCGATCCGGGAAGGTGCTGCGCAAGACGATGCGGGAGATCGCCGACGGGGTCACCCCCACCGTGCCCTCCACGATCGAGGACGCCTCGGTGCTCGACGCCCTGGGGCCCACGCTTCGACCCGCCCCCTGACAAGCCCCCTGACAAGCCCCCTGACAAGCCCCCGGGGCGTGGCGTCAGTCCTCGGACGTGCGGGCGCGCAGCAGGCGGCGCAGGGACTCGAGGCGGGCGGGGCCGGCAGGACCGGCGCCGCCTGACGCGACGAACGGGTCGAGGCCGCACTCGGGCTCGTCGTGGGTGCAGCCGCGGGGGCAGCCGGCTTCGCCGGGCACCAGGTCGGGGAACGCAGCCAGCAGGCCGGACGGCTTCACGTGCGCCAGGCCGAAGGACCGCACGCCCGGGGTGTCCGTGACCCAGCCTGCCGCGTGGCCCTCGTCGTCCCGCAGCCGCAGTGCGACGGCCGAGGACGAGGTGTGCCGACCTCGGCCGGTCACCACGTTGACGTGGCCGACGGCTCGGTCGGCGTCGGGGACGAGGGCGTTGACGAGCGTCGACTTGCCGACTCCCGAGTGCCCGACCAGCACGCTGTCCCTGCCCTCCAGCCGGGCGCGCACGTCGTCGAGGCCGAGGATCCGGTCGCCCTCGCGCCGCGTCACCACGATGGCCACGTCCAGGTCGGCGTAGAGCGCCAGGAACGGTTCGGGGTCGGTGAGGTCCGCCTTCGTCAGGCAGAGCAGCGCCTCCAGGCCGGCGTCGTACGCCGCCACCAGGCACCTGTCGACCATGCGAGGACGCGGCTCCGGGTCCGCCAGGGCGGTGACGACGACGAGCTGGTCGACGCCGGTGACGATCACGCGCTCCACGGGGTCGGTGTCGTCGGCGGTACGACGCAGCAGGCCGTGCCGGGGCTCCACGCGCACCACTCGAGCCAACGTGTCGACCTCGCCCGAGACGTCGCCCACGAGGTGCACCCGGTCACCGACGATGACGGACGACTTGCCCAGCTCCCGCGCCTTCATGGCCTGGACCACGCGCTCGTCGGGCAGGCCCTCCCGCACGAGGGTCGTGTAGCGGCCGCGGTCGACGGTCAGCACGCGCCCCGGGACGGCGTCGGCGTGTGCCGGGCGGTCCTTGGTGCGCGGACGAGAACCCTTGGGGTTCGGACGGACTCGCGCGTCCGACTCGTCGTAGCGTCGACGCCTCGTCGGCATCAGATGGCGCTCACCGTCGAGCGTCCGCGACGCTCGCGACCGCGACGTCGCCGAGCATCCCCGCCCAGAGCTCGGTGAACCCGGGGAGCGTCTTGGCCGTCGTGCCGACGTTCTCCACCTGCACGCCCGGCACGCACAGCCCGAGGAGCGCGCCGGCGGTCGCGAGACGGTGGTCGTGGTACGTGTGGAACACGCCGCCGTGCAGAGGACGGGGCCGGATCGTCAGTCCGTCCTCGTGCTCGGTGACGTCGCCGCCCGAGGGCGTTGATCTGCGTCGCGAGGGCGGCAAGCCGGTCCGTCTCGTGTCCGCGCAGGTGCGCGATGCCGCGCAGGTGCGACGGCGAGTCGGCAAGTGCCGCAAGGGCTGCCACCACCGGGGTGAGCTCGCCCGCATCGTGCAGGTCGGCGTCGATGCCGTAGACCTCACCGGTCCCCGTGACCGTGAGGCCGTCCCGGTCGAGCGAGACCTCGGCGCCCATCCCGTCGAGCAGGTCACGCATCAGGTCGCCGGCCTGCGTCGTGCGCTGCGGCCAGTCCGGAACCGTCACGCGCCCTCCGACGGCGAGGGCGGCTGCGACGAACGGGGCGGCGTTGGACAGGTCCGGCTCCACCTGCACGTCGAGCGGCGCGATCCCGCCCGGCTCGACCCTCCACGTGTTCTCGACGCTGTCGTCGACCACCACGCCGCAGTCGCGCAGGGTCTCGACCGTCATGAGCAGGTGCGGCTCGCTGGGCACCGGCGGCCCGACGTTGACGACCGTGGTCGCCGCGCCGGTAGCGCGCACCCGAGAGCAGGAGACCGGAGACGAACTGGCTCGACGCCGACGCGTCGATGGACGTCGTCCCGCCGGCCACCGACCCCGTGCCCTGCACCGTGAACGGCAGGGTGCCGCGACCTCCGTCGTCGACGGCGACACCCAGGTCGCGGAGGGCAGCGAGCACCGGCCCCATCGGACGCAGGCGGGCCTGGTCGTCACCGTCGAAGTGCACGGGGGCGTCGGCCAGTGCGGCCAGCGGAGGCAGGAACCGCATGACGGTTCCGGCCAGCCCGCAGTCGATCTCGCGGTCACCGGCGACAGGACCGGGGATGACGACCCAGTCGACGCCGTCGGTGTCGTCCTCGACGGCGGCGCCGAGCGACTCCAGGGCGTCCACCATCAGGAGCGTGTCACGGGAGCGCAGCGGTGCCCGCAGACGTGACGGCCCGTCGGCCAGCGCGGCCAGGACGAGGTAGCGGTTGGTCAGCGACTTCGAGCCGGGTAGCCGCACGGTGGCGTGCACCGGCGCAGCGGCCGTCGGGGCGTCCCAGTGCGGCTCGGTCATGCCGCGAGAGTAGTCAGCGGACCGCGTGCTCGACCTTGTGGGCGGCGTGCCGTGCCTCGTGGCGGGCGTCCTGGGCTGCCCGCTTGGTGTCCTTCTTCGCCGACGAGGCGGCGCGCTTCGCGTCCTTCTTCGCCGACGAGGCGGCGCGCTTCGCGTCCTTGGCCGGCGCGCTGTGAACGCCAGGCCAGTCCCGGGCGGCCCTCGGTGTCGGCGCTCGCGATCAGCAGACCACCCAGCAGCGCGGCGTTCTTCAGGAACGCCTGCCTCTGCTGCTTCTTCACCTCGTCGTCCTTCTCGACCCAGAAGGGGTGCTCGACGTAGGTGGTGGGGACGAGGCTCGCGGCCAGGACGAGCGCCGACAGCCGCGGGAAGCGCCCGATGCCGAGCAGCGCGCCCGCACCGGCCATCGCCGCGCCGTTCGCACGCAGCAGGAGCTCGGGGTCGTCGGGCAGCCGCAGCGGCTCGGCGAGCTTGTCGACCAGCGGACGGGCCGCGTCGACGCGCGGACCGGGATGGCGCACCAGGTCGAGGCCCTCGACGACGAAGACGGCGGCCAGCAGCGGGCGGGCGACACGGCGCAGGAGACTCATGGGTCTTTCGTAGCGCATCCCGACCGCGGGGGCGAGTCCTCGCACCGACCGGCCGGGGTCCCGGCGACGTCGGCAGCGCGACGGTCGGGGCCGGCTGGCAGGCTGGCGCCATGTGCGGACGGTACGCAGCCAGCGCCCACCCCGACGAGCTCGTCGAGGAGTTCGAGGTCGAGGCCGACGAGACCCACGGCGAGCTGGAGCCGAGGTGGAACACCGCGCCCACCGACACGGCCCCGGTCGTGCTCGAGCGGGCGCCCCGTGGAGACACCGACGCGGCGCCCGTGCGCCAGCTGCGACGGCTGGTCTGGGGACTGGTCCCGTCGTGGTCGAAGGACCGGTCGTCGGGTGCGCGGATGATCAACGCCCGTGCGGAGTCCGTCTTCGACAAGCCGGGCTTCCGTCGGGCCGCCACGGCACGGCGCGCCCTGGTCCCGGCGGACGGCTGGTACGAGTGGCAGGCGAGTCCTGTCGCCCGTGACCAGAAGGGCAGGCCGCGCAAGCAGCCGTTCTTCATGACCCGCCGTGACGGCGACCGCGTGGCGTTCGCCGGTGTGTACGAGTTCTGGAAGGACCCGAGCGTCGACCCGGACGACCCGGCGGCCTGGCTGACCACGTTCGCCGTCCTCACCACCGGGGCCGAGGCCGGTCTCGACCGCGTGCACGACCGCATGCCCGTCGTCCTCGACCGGGAGCGCTGGGCCGCATGGCTCGACCCGGCGCGCACGGACCCCGGCGACATCGTCCCGCTCCTCGATCCGCCACCCCCGGGCCGGTTCCTGGCGGTCCCGGTGTCGACGCTCGTCAGCTCCGTGCGCAACGACGGTCCCGAGCTGGTCCGACCTCTGCCGGTCGACGACCTCGTCGGCGTGGTCGACCCGCTGACCGGCGAGGTGCTGGGCGACCCGACATGACCGTCGACGGAACGGTGCTCACCATCGCGACCGGCCAGGGACCGGCGCGCGTCCACCGGCGGGTCCCTGCAGGAGGCGGTGACGGGGGCGGCAAGGGGGGGACGCTGCTGCTCGGGCACGGTGCCGGCGGCGGTGTGGACGCGGTCGACCTGCTCGCGGCGGCCGACGCCGCCGCCGGTGCCGGTTGGCGGGTGCTGCGGGTCGAGCAGCCGTGGAAGGTGGCCGGCCGCCGGGTCGCCGTCGCGCCACCGCGCCTCGACGAGGCGTGGCTCGAGGTCGTGGACGCACTGCGGCGTAGGGGGGACCTGGTCGGCCCGGTCGTCGCGGGTGGCCGCAGCGCCGGGGCCCGCGTCGCATGCCGCACGGCGCGCGACGTCGGGGCC
Organism: uncultured Actinomycetota bacterium; assembly: GCA_963845675.1. Classification (GTDB taxonomy): domain Bacteria; phylum Actinomycetota; class Actinomycetes; order Actinomycetales; family CAWJMD01; genus CAWJMD01. The sequence goes on from CAWJSX010000003.1 coordinate 437,617, forward strand.
GTCGGCGTCCTCGCACTGGCGTTCCCGCTGCACCCACCGGGACGACCGGAGAGGTCGCGCGCCTCCGAGCTGGGGGTCGCACTACCGCTGCTCGTCGTCCAGGGGCAGACGGACCCGTTCGGCGGTCCCGACGAGATCCGGGTCGTCCTCGCGCGGCGGCGGGGCACCCGTGTCGTGGCCGTCCCCGGCGACCACGGCATGAAGGCGGCCCACGGGGCGGTCGGGCCCGCCGTGCGTCGCTGGCTGCGCGCGCTCGACTGACGGACCCCGACGGAATGGCAGCCACCCCCTGGGCGTTGTGCGGGCATGCCGGTCGACATCGAATGGGCGACGCGCGCGCTGCGCGTGGTCAGGCCCCACGGGGCCGAGAGGGTCGCCGGTCCGTGCCGAGTGGGGGGTCACCGCTCCGCGGCACTAGACTGGTGGGCGATGAGCGACGCAACCAGTTCGGCGAACACCCACCCCGTGAGCCCACTCGAGACCCCTGTCGACGACGTGGAGATCGGTGAGGACAGCAACCGCGCGCCCGACGACGAGTCGACGGCGGCGCGGGTCTCGCGCTTCGAGTCGGAGGCGCTCCAGTACCTGGACCAGCTGTACTCGGCCGCGATGCGGATGACCCGCAACCCCGCGGACGCCGAGGACCTGGTGCAGGAGGCCTTCACGAAGGCGTTCGCCTCGTTCCACCAGTACCGGCCGGGCACGAACCTCAAGGCCTGGCTCTACCGCATCCTCACGAACACGTACATCAACTCGTACCGCAAGAAGCAGCGCCAGCCGCTGCAGTCCGGAGCCGAGGACATCGAGGACTGGCAGCTCGCGCGGGCCGAGTCCCACACCTCGACCGGGCTGCGGTCGGCGGAGGCCGAGGCGCTGGACCACCTGCCCGACTCCGACGTCAAGGACGCCCTCCAGCAGCTGCCGGAGGAGTTCCGGATGGCCGTCTACTACGCCGACGTCGAGGGCTTCGCCTACAAGGAGATCGCGGAGATCATGGGCACCCCGATCGGGACGGTGATGTCCCGCCTGCACCGCGGGCGTCGCCAGCTGCGCACGCTGCTCGAGGACTACGCCCGAGAGCGCGGGCTCGTCGCCACGACCGGTGGGGAGGGCCTCGAATGAGCTGTGGCAACCCGCACGACGAAGACTGCCGGGACGTCCTCGACAAGGTGTACTCCTACCTCGACAGCGAGGTCACGGCGGACGACGTCGCCAAGATCCGCCATCACCTCGACGAGTGCGGGCCGTGCCTGCAGGAGTACGACCTCGAGAGCGCGCTCAAGGCGCTGGTGAAGAGGTCGTGCGGTGCGGATCCGGCCCCTGCTCAGCTCAGGCTGCGGATCATGAGCCAGATCACCACGATCCGCGTCCAGATGGACTCCTGACGCCGCCGACGACCGGCATGCGTCGACGCGGAACGGCCCCGACCAGCATGGTCGGGGCCGTTCTGCTGTCCGTGCGGTCTCCCGCGGCGGTGGCTCGGCGAGCCTCAGGCGTTGGGACGCTTGCCGTGGTTGGCGGCGTTGCCCTTGCGGGACCGACGCTTGCGCGCGCGCTTGCTCATGTGGTCACTCCTTGCTCAGGGGTCGACCGTCATCGTCCCACACCCCGTCGTGGCGACCGAACCGGCGCCACCGCGCCGCGGACCCGACGGTAACCCCCGCGCACGTGATGGAATCGGCGCGGCCACCCGACGGGATCGGCTGCTGACGGGACGACACGAGAAGGAGTCATGGTGGCCGAGCAGGTGATGGCCGAGATGGTGGCCAACGTTCTGAGCGTCCTCGTCGAGGAGGGCGACCAGGTGGAGCCCGGTCAGGCGATGATGTTGCTGGAGTCCATGAAGATGGAGATCCCGGTGGTACCCGAGATCGGGGGACGGGTGACCAGGATCGGCGTGACGGTGGGCGACGTCGTCCAGGAGGGTGACCTGCTGGTCGTCCTGGAGTGACCTTCGGGGGACCACTGAGCCCGAGCCCCGACGCCGCCCGCCGCCTGTCCGGTCAGCTGATGCGGATGCGGTCGCGGTACGGCTCGTCCGGCAGGTCGGTCGACCAGTGCCGTGCCGACCGCGACGTGCGTGCGGGGTAGGAGCCACCGGTCGTGACCGTGCGCCACATGGCGACGGCCCAACCGATGCCGAGGAGGAGGATCAGGGCCAGGAGCAGGATCTCGTTCATGGCTCAAATCATGCGCTCATCTCGATCCGGCCACCAGTGGCAGGTCTGACACTCTCCATCGATTTTCAGCCAACTTTGTGGGATGCTTCGAGCATGCTCCGCTCCGTGGCCGTCATCGCCCTGCCCCAGGTGGCGCCGTTCGAGCTCGGCGTGCTGTGCGAGGTCTTCGGCATCGACCGCACCGACTCGGGCGTCCCCCTGATCGACTTCTCCGTCGTCGCCGCCGAACCCGGCAGGATGCCGGCCAGCACCGGGTTCGACGTCGTCGTCGAGCACGGCCTCGATGTCGCGGACAAGGCCGACCTGGTCGCCGTCCCGGCGTACCCGGAGGGCGAACCGGTCGACCCTCGCGTTCTCGAGGTGCTCCGCCGCGCAGTCGACCGCGGCGCCTGGGTGCTCAGCGTGTGCTCCGGCGCCTTCGCCCTCGCCGAGGCGGGCGTGCTGGACGGGCGTGCGTGCACGACCCACTGGCGCTACTCCGCGCTGCTCGCGTCCGAGTACCCGAAGGCGCAGGTCGACGCCGACGTCCTCTACGTGCAGGACGGCACGGTCGTCACGAGCGCGGGGACGGCGGCGGGGATCGACGCGTGCCTGCACGTGGTCCGCACCGAGTTCGGTGCGTCCGTCGCGTCGGTCATCGCCCGGCGGATGGTCGTCCCCCCGCACCGCGACGGTGGTCAGGCGCAGTTCATCGACACCCCTGTGCCGGAGTGTGCGGACGACGGGTTCGCGCCACTGGTCGAGTGGGCGCTGGAGCACCTGGACACCGAGCTCGGCGTCGAGCAGCTCGCCCGGCGGGCCCAGATGTCGACGCGGACGTTCGCCCGCAGGTTCCGGGCCGCGACCGGCGCCAGCCCCGCGGCCTGGGTCAACGCCCAGCGGCTGGACCGGGCCCGGGAGCTGCTCGAGCGCACCGACCTCGGCGTGGAGGAGGTGGCCCGACGCGTGGGGTTCGGTTCGGCCGCCGTGCTACGAGCCCACTTCGGCCGCCTGGGAACCACCCCTTTGGCCTACCGGCGAACCTTCGCGGGGTCCTCAAGTCGGTAGCGGGAGGAGCCGACACGTTCTAGGTGACCTCCACGAGCACAGCGGCGGCGCCCGCGAGCAACGAGACCTTGTCCGTCCTGCCGTTCCTGCGCGCCCTGGCGGAGCTGGTCGGGTCGGACCTGCACTGCAAGGTCGGCTCCGCGCCGCGCATCCGGATCGACGGGCGCCTGCGCAAGCTGCGCTCGCGCGACCTGACGCCGGCAGACACCGAGGCCATGCTCGCCGAGGTCATCCGTCACGACCTCGTCGAGGAGTTCGACCGCACCAACGAGGCCGACTTCGGGTTCTCGATCGCCGGGGTGGGGCGCTTCCGCGTGAACGCCTTCCGCTCGCGTGGCTCCGTCGGGCTCGTGTTCCGTCGGGTGGCCGTCGGTGCCGTCGCACTGGACGACCTGGGCATGCCGCCCGCGATCTCCGCCCTGGCGCTCGAGCCCCGCGGCCTCGTGCTGGTGACGGGCCCGACCGGGTCGGGCAAGACCACGACGCTCGCCGGCATGGTCGACCACATCAACTCGCACCGCGAGGTGCACGTGGTGACCATCGAGGACCCCATCGAGGTCCTGCACCAGGACAAGCTCGCCATGATCAACCAGCGCGAGGTGCGGATCGACACGGACAACTTCGCCGTGGCGCTCCGCGCCGCGATGCGCCAGGACCCCGACGTCGTCCTCGTCGGGGAGATGCGCGACTCGGAGACGGTCGGGGCGGCGCTCGCGGCCGCTGAGACAGGCCACTTCGTGATGTCGACGCTGCACACGACCGACGCGGCCGAGACCATCACCCGGATCATCGACTTCTTCCCGCCCCACGAGCAGAAGCAGGTGCGGCTGTCGCTGGCCGCCTCGCTGCGCGGCATCATCTGCCAGCGTCTCGTGCCCCGCGCCGACGGCCAGGGCCGGACCGTGGTGATGGAGGTCTGCATCAACACCGGACGCGTCGCCGACGCGATCGCCGACGCCGACAAGACCTCGACGATCACCGAGCTGATCACGGAGGGCTCGTTCTACGGGATGCAGACGTTCGACCAGCACCTGGTCACCCTGTTCCGTGACGGTGTCGTCTCCTTCGAGGACGCCCTGGCCGCGTCGTCCAGCCCCCACGACCTCACCGTGGAGCTGCGGCGACTGGGCCTGGTCGCCTGATGGCCTGCTCGTTCCCCGCCGTCAGCCCCGTTCCCGTCTCGGCGCCGGCGGCCACGGCCTGCCCGGCCGGGCCCGGCCACGTGGTCGACCTGAGGACCCTGGAGAGCGCCGTGGTGCGGATCGGTCCTAGCCTTCGTCCGTGAGCTCCACCCCCGGCGACACCCGCCGCGCGACCCTGATGTTCACGGTCGGCGACGACGACACGGCTGTGGCCCTGGGCAGCGGTGACCTGCAGGTCCTGGCCACCCCCAGGCTGCTCGCGTGGTGCGAGGCGGCCACCTGCGCCGTGGACCTCGGCAGCGCCGCGGGGCCCGGACGCACGACCGTGGGCACCCGGGTCCAGCTGGAGCACCTGCTGGCCAGCGGCGTCGGCGCCGAGCTGGTGGTCGCCGCCACCCTCGAGCGCACGGACGGACGGCTGCTGCACTTCGCGGTGGTCGCCCACGACGCCGCCGACCGCCTGCTCGCCACTGGTGAGGTCACCCGCGTCCTCGTCGACGCGGAGCGCTTCCTGGCCCGGGTGCCGGACGCCCAGCAGCCCGGTCAGCCCAGCGGCAGCGCGTAGGCGACGAGACAGACCCCCGGTTCGGGCTCCCAGTCGAGACGGGGCTCCCGGACGAAGCCCTCCTGCTCGTACATGCGGTGGGCGGCCGTCATGCTCGTGGCGCTGCACAGCACCAGGCGCGTCGCACGCGCCTCCCGGGCGCGTTCGACGCACGCGCGCATCAGCGCCCCGCCCACGCCACGCCCCTGCGCCTCCGGGTCGACGCCGAGCATCCGGAACTCCGCCTCGCCCTCGCCGCTCAGCTCCGCGAGCGGCGAGCCGGGGAGGGCGAACGTCACGCTGCCCAGCACCGTGCCCTCGGGATCGACCGCCACGAGCACCGTTCCCTGGGCAGCCCGCGCCCGTGCGTCGCCGACCTCGGCGACGTAGTCCGGTGGCATGTCCCCGACGGCCCGGTAGGCGGCCGCCACGACGCGCCCCGCCTGGTCCAGCTCGTCCGGGCGTGCCTGCCTCACCGAGATCGGCGGCACCACACGCCCCGACCCCGACACGACTCAGACCCCTGTCGTGGTGCGGGGGTAGGCGACAGCGGGGTCGGTGACCACGTTGACGAGGTAGGGGACGCCCGCCGCGAAGGCACGGTCGAGCGCAGGCCCGACGTCCTGCGGTCGCGTCACCATCTCGCCGGCGCCTCCGAGGGCCGTCACCACCTGGTCGTACCGGGTGCCGGGTGCCAGGTCGGCGACGACGTCGTACCCGTACAGCATCTGCATCGGGTGCTTCTCGAGGCCCCACGCGCCGTTGTTGCCCATCACCATCACGACGGGCAGCCGGTGGCGCACGAGCGTGTCGACGTCCATCAGGGAGAAGCCGGACGCGCCGTCGCCGAGCAGCAGCACGACCTGGGACGAGGGGTGGGCGAGTCGAGCCGCCACCGCGTAGCCGAGACCCGTGCCCAGGCAGCCGAAGGGACCCGGGTCCAGCCACCGGCCCGGCCGCCTCGGCTCGACGAAGCGTCCGGCGAAGGAGACGAAGTCGCCCCCGTCCCCGATCACGACCGCGTCGTCCGCCAGGCGCCCGGCCAGCTCCCCGTAGATCCGGGCGGGGTGGATCGGGTCGGTGCCGGCGGTGAGCAGCGCGCCGTCGGCGTCGACCGCGGCAGCGGCCGCCTCACGCAGCGACGTCGTCCACGCCACGACGTCGGCGCGGTGCTGCTGCAGGGAGGGCACGCGCTCGGCCAGCAGGCGGAGCGTCGCGCGCAGGTCGCCGGCCACCGCCGCGGCCAGGGTGACGTGCTTCGCGACCTGGTCCGGGGCGTCCACGACGTGCACGACCTCGGCGGGTGCGGCACCGTCCCGGCCCCCGAACGTGCCGTAGCCGAGCCGGAAGTCCAGCGGCGTGCCGACCACGACCACGACGTCGGCGCCACCGAAGGCCGCGCCTCGGGCTCGCGTGACGAGCTGGGCGTGACCTGCGGGCAGCACGCCGCGGCCCATGCCGTTCGTGATGACCGGTGCGCCGGTGGCCTCGGCCAGCGCGACGGCCACGTCCTCGGCGCCGGCCGTCCAGACGTCGGACCCGAGCACCACGACCGGGCGCCGTGCGCGCCCCAGCGCGCTCGCGGCCGCCTCGACGGGCCCGAGGTCCAGGTCGGACGGGCGCGACGCCGGCGTGACGGAAGGGGTCGGGACCTCGGGCAGGGGGCAGCGGGAGAACAGCACGTCCATCGGCACGTCGACGAAGGCCGGTCCGGCGTGCGGGGATCGCGCGGCAGTGAAGGCGGCGTGCAGACCGTCGGTGATGGCCTCGACGCGGTCGATCGTCACCGCGTGCTTGGTGACAGGGGCCAGCAGCGGCACGTGGTCCATCTCCTGGAGGCTGCCGGTGCCCCAGCGCATCGCCGGCGCCCGGCCACCGAGCAGCACCACGGGCGACCCGTTGAAGTGCGCCGTCGTCATCGCCGACACGGTGTTCGTGACGCCAGGGCCCGCCGTGGCGACCGCGAAGCCGGGACGGCGGGTGAGCTTCGCCGTCCCCTCCGCAGCGAACACGGCCGTCTGCTCGTGCCGCACGTCGAGAAGACGCAGCGCGGGCTCGTGCTTCACGGCGGCGTCGTAGACCGGGAAGACGTGGGCGCCGGAGAGCGTGAAGACCGTCTCCACGCCGTGCGCCGCTGCGACGCGCGTGACCTGCTGACCACCGTGTCCCTCGACCCGCTCGTCCGTCATGCGTCGGCACGGTAGCGGGTCGAGGGGACAGCGGAGTCAGGTCAGTGCACGACCTCCGGGAGGTCGTGCACCCGCGGGTCGCCCTCGTCGGCGACGTACTGGTCGTCCGTCGTCCGGTCAGTGCCCTCGGCCACCTTGGCGGCGCGCAGGACCAGGGTCGCCGCGACCGCGACGGCGATGTTGACGGCGACCGCGAGGAAGCCGACGTACACGATGGACGTGCTCTCGATCCCGAGGTTCGCCAGCGGGAACGCCGAGCCGCCGAAGTGCTCACGCACGATCGTCTTCGTGCCGTCCTCGGCGAACGCCACCTGCTTGATCGTCCAGAGCATCCAGAAGCCGGACGCCATTCCGGCGACCCACCCGGCGATCAGCCCGCCACGGTGGAACCAGCTGGAGTACAGGCCGATCGCCAGGGCGGGCAGGGTCTGCAGGATGATCACGCCGCCGATCAGCTGGAGGTCGATCGAGAACTGGGGGTCGAGCAGGACGATCGCGGCCAGCGCGCCGAGCTTCACGACGAGCGACGCCAGCTTCGACTGCTTGGCCTCCTGGGCGGGCGTCGCGTCCTTGTGCAGATACTCCTTGTAGACGTTGCGCGTCCACAGGTTGGCCGCGGCGATCGACATGATCGCGGCCGGCACGAGAGCGCCGATCGCCACCGCCGCGAAGGCGACACCGGCGAACCAGTCGGGGAACATCTGGTCGAACAGCAGCGGCACCACCGTGTTGCCGTCCGCCTTGCCGGTCTCCTCGTTGACGATGGGCGTGACTCCCGCGGCGATCGCCATGTACCCGAGCAGGGCCAGCAGGCCGAGCACGAACGAGTAGGCCGGCAGTGCCGCCATGTTGCGCTTGATCGTGGTGCGGTTGCGTGCGGCCAGCACGCTGGTGAGTGAGTGCGGGTACAGGAAGAGCGCCATGGCCGACCCGAGTGCGAGCGTCGCGTACTGCAGCTGGGCCGGGCCGGCGAGGACGATGCCGTCGCCTGGGTTGGGTGTCGCCGCGAACTTCGACTCCGCGGCGGAGAAGATGCCCTCCCACCCGCCCACGCGGCTCGGGATGTAGATGACGGCGACGATGATCACCAGGTAGATCAGCGTGTCCTTGACGAACGCGATCAGCGCCGGCGCCCGCAGCCCCGAGTTGTACGTGTAGGCGGCGAGGATCGCGAACGCGATGAGGATCGGCAGGTGGCTGACGAAGCCGGTGCCGCGTACGCCCATCGTCTTGAGAACCGCCTCGATGCCCACGAGCTGCAGGGCGATGTACGGCATCGTCGCGACGATGCCGGTGATCGCGACCAGCAGGGCCAGCGTCGGGGAGTCGAACCGCGCCCGCACGAAGTCCGCGGGAGTCACGAAGCCGTGCACGTGGCTCACCGACCAGAGCCGGACGAGGAACAGCAGCACGAGGGGGTAGACGATGATCGTGTACGGGACCGCGAAGAAGCCGGCCGCGCCGGCGCCGAACACGAGGGCGGGCACGGCGACGAACGTGTACGCCGTGTAGAGGTCACCGCCGAGCAGGAACCAGGTGATCCACCCACCGAAGTTGCGTCCCCCCAGCCCCCACTCGTCCAGGTGCTCCATGCTCTCGGCCTTGCGCCAGTTCGCCGCCATGAAGCCGAGGACGGTGACGAGCGCGAACAGGATGACGAAGACGGTCATCTCGACGACGTTGACGTTCATCGCCGGGCCTCCCGGCCGTTCCGGGTGGTGCCGCCGGCGCGGTAGACGAGCACCGTGCACACCACGCCGATCGGGATGATCGCGAGCTGGAACCAGTAGAAGAACGGGATGTCGAAGAGGCGGGGCTCGGTGCGGTTGTAGAACGGCACCGCCAGGCAGATGAGGATCGGGACCAGCAGCAGCCAGTTCATCGCCCGGTTGTCGGACGCCCTGGCGGGACCGCCCGGTGACATGTCGCGACCGTCGTCGCGCGGTGGTGTGGACATGGGTGCCTCCTGTGCGTCGCTCGCCGTCGAACCGGGTCCCAACGGGCCGAGCGGGACAGTACTCCCATCTCCGGCGCTACGGACGTTCCCGTGCGACGCAGGAGGTCAGCGGCCCGTCGCGAGCAGCAGCAGCCTGCGCAGGGCCTCGGTGTTGCGTGCGCTGATCAGGGGCTCCCGCACCGGACGGGGCACGAGGGCCCCCGGGCCCGACGTGGCGTCCTCCCACATCTCGACGTCGACCCCGCCGGACGGGGTCGACGGTGTCAGCGTCAGCGAGACCTTGGCCTCCCCGGCCGGCCAGGCGCGAGCCTTCAGGACCAGGCGTCGCAGCGGGTCGCACTCGAGGACCTCGGTGTGGTCGTCGAGCAGGAGCGGCCACGTGCCGACGGAGTGGTGGATGCGGGTGCCCACGGCCGGCCAGCCCTCGTCGACGTCGCGGATGCGGGCGGCACCGACCACCCAGCTGCCGTAGTGCCAGCCGTCGGCGAGGACGGACCAGACCTGCTCCGGGCTGACGTCGCTGGTGCGCGAGACGGTGCTCATGGGTGTCGGGTCCTTACGAGGAGGCGGGCGGGTACGACGACTCCTTGAGGCGTCGTGCCAGGTGGGCGGCGTTGACGGCAGCGGTCGTGGTCGCCGACGCGACCTTCTCCGGCGTCTCGTCGAGGTCGTTGTAGTCGACGGCGCTCATGGCCTCGCCGACCCAGTACGTGATGCCGTTGGCCGGCAGCGTGAAGCCGACGTCGTTGAGCCCCTGCATCACCGTCGCCGTCACGTGGTGGGCACCGTCCTCGTTGCCGACGACGGCGACCAGGCCCACCTTGCCGAACGTCTTCAGGCGGCCCTCGTCGTCGGTCTCGGCCAGCTCCGCGTCGAGACGCTCGAGCACCCGGTGGGCGATGCTCGAGGCGTGGCCCATCCAGATCGGGGTGGCCACCACGAGGATGTCGGCGGCCATCACCTTCTCCCGCAGGGACGGCCACGCGTCACCGCCGCCCATGTCGATCTCGACGCCGGGACGCACGTCGTGGTCGACGACGCGCACGATCTCGCCCGAGACGCCCTGCCCGCCGAGGGCGTCCAGGAGCTGACGCGCGAGGAGCTCACTGGACGACGCGGCGGGAGACGGCTTGAGGCTGCAGACGAGGGCGACCGCCGTGAGGGGAGTGGGCGTGGTCTCGCTCTGGGAGGACATGCCGCCACCCTCTGGTGCATCCGGTCGGGCCGCAACCGGACGCGGGTCAGCCGCCGGCGCCTGGCATGCGCGGGACGGGCGGCACGGGTGAGCCCCCGCGCACACGCAGCACGACGACGCCGAGGAGGATCACGATGACCCCGACGCCGTCGAGGACCCCGATCGGCTCGTCGACGAGCAGCCAGCCGATGCCCAGGGCAACGACCGGGGGGATGTAGGTGGCGCCTGAGGCCGTCACCGCTCCGAGCCGGTCGACGACCACGTAGTAGAGGATGTAGGCCATCCCGGTCCCGAGCAGTCCCAGTCCGGCGACCAGCGCCACGGACGCCCGCACGTCGCCGGTGATCGCGCCGATCCCGTCGAGGTCGGTGACCAGGACGAGGGTCAGGAGCGCCAGGCCCATCTGGTACGTCGTCAGAGCGGCCGCGGGGATCCGCAGGTCCACGAGGAAGCGTCGGGCGTAGACGAACGACAGGCCGACGCTGGCGGCGCCGAGCAGCATGTACAGGACCCCGACGGGATCGATCTGGCTGTCCGTGTCCCAGGGGCGCGCGATGACCAGGACGCCGGAGAACCCCACCAGCACACCGAGAACGCGCAGCGGCGTCGGCCGCTCGCTGCGCAGGAGGACCGTCGCACCGAGGGCCGTGAACAGCGGGATCGCCCCGCTCAGCGCTCCCGCGATCCCGGACGGCAGGAGCGACGTGCCCGCGGCGAAGGCGAAGAAGTAGATGCTCGTGGCCAGCAGCGACATCACCAGGAAGTGGTGCGTGTACCGCAGGTGCGTGCGACGCAGGGCACCTCGAGCCGCCGCGTACACGACGACGGGGAGGAAGCCGAAGAGCACTCGCAGCAGGGTGATCTGGCCGGCGGTGATGGTCTCCGAGGCCCACTTCATGAAGAGGAAGTTGCTGCCCCAGATCAGACCCAGCGCGGTGAAGGCTGCCGTCCCGGCTCTGTCCACGCGCGCAGTCTCGCAGCGGGTGCCACGGACGACGACACCCGGCCCGCGACGAGCGCGACGGCGCTCCTGCGGACCGGGTGCTGGTCGTGCGAGGTCAGGCGGCCTTCTTGGTCTCCCAGAAGATCTCCGCGATCTCGTCGATCTTCGCGAGGAGCTGGTCGGCCACGGCCACGTCGACGCTGGCCTTCGTGCCGCCGCCACCGCCCGCGAGCTTGGTCGCCTCGTTGAACAGCTGGTTCAGCTGCGGGTACTTCTCGAAGTGCGGGGGCTTGAAGTAGTCCGTCCACAGCACCCACAGGTGGTGCTTGACGAGCTCGGACCGCTCCTCCTTGATCACGAGCGCGCGCGCCTTGAAGACGTCGTCGTCGGAGTCGTTGTGCTTCTGGATGATCGCCTTCACGGACTCGGCCTCGATCTTCGCCTGGGCCGGGTCGTAGACACCGCAAGGTAGGTCGCAATGGGCGCTGACTGCGGTGAGAAGCTGCTGACGCATCTGCTGAGCCGTCCTCTCGAGGGGTGCGTGGTCGTCGCTGGGACACTACTCCCGTGCCATCACAGCCGCTTCCCGGGTCCGCGGCGCTCCCGTCCCTGATCGGGGTGCTGTCGCTGTGCCGTGTCCGGGGGCGGTCGATGCTCCCGACGCTCCGCGACGGCGACGTGCTGCTGGCCCGACGCACGGCGACGGCTGCTCCAGGAGGGCTGGTCGTGGTCCGGTGGCCGGGCGAGCGCCCCGTCGCCGTGAAGCGGCTGGTGGCCCTCGACGCCGAGGGGTGGTGGGTCGAGCGCGACAACGCCGAGGAGGGTGCGGACTCCTGGTCCCTGGGAGCGGTGCCACCCGAAGGGCTGCTCGGAGTGGTCGTCGCGCGCCTCTGGCCCCGGCCGAGACGCTTCCCACCCGGGGACCTGCGGACCCCGGGCCGCCGGCGGTGACGTCGCGATCGTCACATCCACGCCCACGTCCGTGACGTCCGGCACCAGGTCTGGCATCGTGGACGGCAGCCGCGGGTGACCCCCGCGTCCGGTACCCGACGACCGCACCCGGTCGTGAGCAGCCTCCGCACGGCAGCCGGTACCGAGACCGTCTCGATGCACGTCCCGGAGACCAGGGGTCAGCCATGTCAGCACAGACCGTCCGCCCGTCCCCCTCGCCGCGCGGCGCGCCCAAGCCCGAGCCGCGGCAGCGGCCCGATCCCGCCGATCCCGTCTTCGCCGCGCACTGGGGCGGCAAGCTCGAGACGGGCCTGCGGCGCCCTCTGCGTGACCGGCAGGACCTCGCGCTCGCGTACACGCCGGGGGTCGCCGAGGTCTCCCGCGCGATCGCCGTCCACCCTGACCTGGTCGACACCTACACCGGCCGCGCCAACACCGTCGCGGTCGTCTCGGACGGAACGGCCGTGCTCGGCCTCGGCGACATCGGGCCGCGGGCGGCGATGCCCGTGATGGAGGGAAAGGCAGTGCTGTTCAAGCACTTCGCCGGGATCGACGCCGTGCCGATCTGCCTCGACACCACCGACGTGGACACCCTGGTGGAGATCGTGGCCGCTCTCGCGCCCACGTTCGGCGGCGTCAACCTCGAGGACATCAGCGCCCCGCGGTGCTTCGAGGTGGAGCGCCGCCTCGTCGAACGGCTCGACATCCCGGTCTTCCACGACGACCAGCACGGCACCGCGGTGGTCACCCTGGCCGCGGCCGTCAACGGCGCTCGCGTCGTGGGCAAGCGGCTCGCGGACCTCAGGGTCGTGGTGAGCGGCGCCGGTGCGGCCGGCGTCGCCGTCGCCGGGATCCTGCGCCGGGCGGGCGTGGTGGACGTCGTCGTCTGCGACTCGCGCGGGGTGATCGCCCCCGGCCGGCCCGACCTGCCCGAGCACAAGCGCCGCCTGGCAGCCACCACGAACCCGCGTGGGCTGACGGGCGGCATCGAGACCGCCCTCGACCGTGCGGACCTTTTCGTCGGCGTCTCCGGGGGTACCGTGCCCGAGGAGGCCGTGGCCCGGATGGCGCCCGGCTCGATGGTGTTCGCGCTCGCCAACCCCGACCCCGAGGTCCACCCGGACGTGGCGGCCCGGCACGCCGCGGTCGTCGCGACAGGGCGCAGCGACTTCCCCAACCAGATCAACAACGTGCTGGCGTTCCCCGGGGTCTTCCGCGGAGCGTTCACCGCACGGGCCACGAGGGTCACGGAGTCGATGAAGGTGGCGGCGGCCCACGCCATCGCCGGCTGCGTGCCCGACCCGGTCGCGGAGCGGATCGTGCCCAGCGTCTTCGACCCCGCTGTCGTGCCGGCGGTCGCCGCGGCGGTGGCCGCCGCCGCCCGCCGGGAGGGCGTCACGCGCGAGCCGGGCGACGGCCGGGCGGGCTAGGGGGTCAGCTCGAGCGTCAGTGTGCGCCGCAGCTCCTGGGCGTCCGGAGAGGGTCGGCCCGTCACGGCCGCGTGGTCGACCTCGACGCACGCCCGGCGACCGGTGAACACGACGGTCATCACACCGTTGTCGAACCACAGGCCGTTGTCGATGTCCCACTCGATGGGGACGTCGTCGACCCCGGCGCGACGCGCGAGCCAGTGCATGACGTTCCGGGCGAGGCGCGTCTTCAGCACGTGGTTGGCGACGCGGATCGGAGGCTCGAGAGGGTTGCGGAACGGCGACATCGTCAGCTGGTGCAGGCCGGTCCGGCTCGGGTCGATCCCCGGAGTCGTGGCCCTGGCGGTGTACGAGCAGTGCACGTCACCCGACAGCAGCAGGATGCTGGCCGGCGGCCGGTCGCCGCGGCCGAGCCGGTCGATCAGCTCGACCATCCGGTGGAAGGTCTGGCGGAAGGACGCCCAGTGCTCGAGGTCGACTCCCTGCCGGACCCTCTCGGCGAGCCGGGCGGCTCGGCGTCCCCACGCCCCGGCGGCGACCGCCTCGTCCCACCCCTCCAGGTGGTGGATGCCCTTGAGGAGCAGGAACGGCAGGGTGGTCCCGATCATCACGTGGTCGATGCGCTCACCGTCGACCGGTGCGAGCTGCTCGGTGAACCAGTTCCACTCCTTGTCGTCCACCATCGAACGCCGGCCGGGCTCCAGGACGCGGGAGCAGCGTGAGTCGACGGCGACCAGACGGATCACCAGGTCCTGGTTGCCGAAGTCGCGGCGGAAGCTCCAGCGCGTGCTGGTCGGCTCGTCGTCCGCGTGCCAGGCGAACTCGTCCAGCAGACGCGTGCGCTCGTCGTCGTCGACCGTGTTGCGCACCATCGCGAACGTGCGGTCGTCCGCCAGCTCGTCGGGGGAGAGGTTCCCGAGGTGCTGGTACACCCAGTAGGACGCGTACGCGCCGACGACGCGGTCCCGCCACCACGGCTGCCCGGTCACCCACTCGCGCCACGTCGTACGAGGTGTTCCAGTCGTCACGGAGGTCGTGGTCGTCGAGCATCATGCAGCTCGGCACGGTCGAGAGGAGCCAGCGCACGGCCTCCTCCGCCCAGCTCTCGTGGTACAGCCAGGTGTACTCCTCGAAGTTCTGGATCTCCTCGACGACCTCGGCCATCGGGTCGTCCTCGGCCACGTCGCCGTGGGCCTCGCGCAGGCGGGCCTTCAGCGGCGGCGAGGGGACGTCCGCGTACACCTGGTCGCCGGCGAGGAAGAGCGCGTCGGGCCAGGTCGTCGTGTCGGTCGTGGCCATCCGGCGGGCCAGCCCGACCAGCGCGTCGGCCCCGAAGCGGCGCAGGCTCGCCGGGTCCATCGGGGCCGCACGACGGCAGGAGCCGAACGCGAGGCGGAAGGTGTCGCCGTCTGAGAAGGTGCGGATCACGCTCGGGGGAAAGGCAGAGGCCTCCGGCGGCCACACGCGCGCGCCGTCCAGGTCGACGCCGTACTCGTGCTCCGTCCCGGGCGCCAGCCCGGTGAGGGACACCAGCGCGTAGTGGTGACCGTGCACGGTCCACGTGGGTTCGTCCACGCCGAGCACCTCGACACGGCACGGCCGGTCGGTCTCCACCCAGATCGTCGCGCGATGGTCGTCGACGTAGCGGAGCAACGGCCCGAGCAGCAGCGCGGGTGCGTCGTCGGAGCCGGTCACGAGGGCAGGCTAGTGCGCAGCGGGCCCGCGGGGAGCCGAACGGCTGCGGCTACGGTGACCCCATGTTCGCCGTCTACGCCGCCCGCCAGTCCGCCGACGACCCGCTGAGCGGGCTGGAGACCGGGGAGCTCCCGACCCCCGAGGCGCCCGAGGGCTGGGCGCGCGTCCGGTTGAGGGCGGCGAGCATCAACCACCACGACGTGTGGAGCCTGCGAGGTGTCGGCCTGCCGGCGGAGCGGCTCCCGATGGTCCTGGGCTGCGACGGCGCCGGAGTCGACGAGGACGGCAACGAGGTCGTCGTGCACGCCGTGGTGTCCTCGCCGGACTGGTCGGGCGACGAGACCGAGGACCCGCGGAGGTCGCTGCTGTCCGAGGTCCATCCGGGCACGTTCGCCGACGAGGTGGTGGTGCCGACGGCGCAACCTCGTCCCGAAGCCGGCCGGCCTCTCCTTCGAAGAGGCGTCGTGCCTGCCGACGGCGTGGCTGACCGCGTACCGGATGCTCTTCACGAAGGGTGGCCTCGTCCCGGGCCAGACCGTCCTGGTGCAGGGGGTTGGTGGGGGCGTGGCGACGGCCCTCATCGCGCTGGGATCGGCGGCCGGGCTGCGGGTCTGGGCGACCAGCAGGGACCCGGAGAAAGGCGCGCGCGCAACGGATCTCGGCGCGCATGGGGTGTTCGCCTCGGGTGAGCGACTTCCAGAGCGTGTCGACGCCGTGATGGAGACGGTCGGCAGGGCGACGTGGTCGCACTCCCTCAAGTCGTTGCGTCCCGGTGGGCGCCTCGTGGTGTCGGGAGCCACCTCGGGGTCCGACCCGGCCGCCGACCTGAGCCGGGTGTTCTTCCTGCAGCTGCAGGTGCTCGGCTCCACGATGGGGACGCGGGACGAGCTCTCGCGGCTGATCCGCTTCTGCGAGACCACCGGCGTGCGGCCCGTGATCGACCGCGTGCTGCCGATGGAGCAGGCGCGTGAGGGTCTGCAGGCCGTCGCCGACGGCGACGTCTTCGGCAAGGTCGTGCTGACCCGTCCCTGACGCCGGGCGGAGCCTCAGTCGGCCAGGTGCGTGGCCGACGCGCGGGTGAGGGCTGAGGCGGCATGGTCCGCCAGGCGACCCGCCCGTCGCTGGGCCCTGAGGGCTCGGACGAGTCGCGCGTGGTGCGCGGCGTCGAGCTGGTCCAGGTGACGCAGCGCGGCCACCTGTCCGTCGATGATGCTCATGGTGTCCTCCGTGGTGCCAGATGTGCTGTTGGTTCAGTTGTCGTTGGGCCGCAGGAGCTTTCGGACGGTGCCGAGGGCACTGTCGATCACCTGCTCGATGTCGTCCACGTCGTGGTCGGCCAGCCCGCTGGAGCGCAGCTCGTCGCTGACGGTGCGCTGGAAGCGCTGGAGCATCGCGTCGGCCCTCGCGAGGGCACTGTGCGACCCGGTGAAGTCCGGCCCCGGGGGAGGGGGAGGCGGCGGGGGTGGGGCATAGCGGCCGCGTCCCGGGAAGGGGTCAGGACCCCCTCGCGCTCCCGCCGGTCGCGAGAGGTGACCTTGGAGGCGGCCCGAGCGGCCTTGGCCGCGTCCGCGAGCTCGCCGCGCAGGTCACGGCTCGCGGCGCGAACCTGGTGCCGGACCTCCTCGGCGAGCCGGCGCACCGACTCCGCGAGGTCCGCGTCGAGGTCCGCGAGGTCGTCCTGGCGGGCCTGCAGCTCGGCGCGGCCCGCCTCGGTGATCCGGTAGACGGCCTTGCGTCCGGAGTCCTCGCGCTCGACGAGCCCCTCCTCCTCGAGGCGTGAGAGGCGCGGGTAGACCGTGCCGGCGCTGGGCGAGTACATGCCGTCGAACCGGTCCTCCAGAGCGCGGATCACCTCGTACCCGTGCCGCGGCGCCTCGTCGAGCAGGCTGAGCAGGTAGAGGCGCAGCTGTCCGTGGCCGAAGACGGGGCTCACGCGTGCTTCTCCATCGTGGGTCGTCCCTGTGCGCCTGCCTGCAGGAGCGTGACGTCGCCGGACACCGTCTTGGCGACCAGCTGGACCGCGCCGTCACCGCGCGACAGGCGTCCGCCGCTGCGTCCCGGCTTCTCGCTCAACCGTTCACCGCCGGCCACGACCCGCCCCGATACCGAGGAGGCGGTGAGGTCGAACCCCGCGTCGGCCGGGATCCGGATGGTGACGTCCCCGCTGACGGTGGTCGCGCCGATCGTCGACGGGGTGCTGGCGAGGTCGACGGCGAGCGAGCCGGAGACGCTCTTCCCGCGGAGCCGGGGCATCGAGGCGGCCTGGACGGTGAGGGACCCCGACACCGTGTCGCCGGTGAACGAGCCGTGCTGGTCGACGACCTCGATCGAGCCGGAGACCGTCTTCGCGTCGACGTCGGCGTGCACACCGTCGACGACGATGGTCCCCGAGACCGTCCGCACCTGGGCCGGCTCGGACGTGCCGCTGACGAGCCCGTCGGCGGTGACGGTGCCGAGGTGGACGGCCACGCCGCGGGGCACGGCGATGCTGATCTCCGCGCGGTCCTCGCGCGCTGTCGACGATCCGGAGGTTCTCCAGCAGGTTGTCCCACCGCAGCGTGGGGTGTGCCATCTCCAGGACCCCGTCGTGCCACGTGACGGTCAGGTCGCGTCCACGGACCTCGGATACCTCGACGCGCACGCCGTCCTGCTCGTCGTGGGCGACCACGTCGGCGCGGCCGCCGATCAGCCTGACCCGCACCTGCCGGATCGCGTCACCGTCCCCGCCGACCTCGATCACGCGGGGGCCCGACACGGTCCACCGCTCGTTGTCCTCGTCCACAACTGCCTCCCGAGGTCGAGATATATCGCGTTGGCGAGGACGCTATCCCGGTGACCGGAGGACGAGTCAAGATATATCGCGAGTTCGTCGCGACGCGGGCGGTTCAGCTCTGCGGCAGGCCGAGCCACGCGTGCCAGCCGCCGTGCAGCACCAGCCAGGCGATCAAGCCGTAGCCGGCCTGCCCGGGTGTGCCGAGTCGGCCCGCGCGCGGCACCCAGGTCGGCGAACCACTGGTCGTGCCCGCTCAGCGGACCGTGGCAGTCGACGTAGGGGACGCCACGCCGGTCGCACACGTCGGCGAAGGCCGCGGAGAGCTCGGCGACACGTCCGTCGCGTCCGGGGTCCTGGGTCGGGGGAGGCCCGACCACGAAGGTCGAGATCGAGTCGGCCGCCGCGTCGTCGAGCACGTTCGCGAGGTTGAGTCGGCTGCGTGCCAGGGTCGTGCCCTCGTCGAGGTCCGCAGCGCCCAGCCCCACGACCAGCCGGTTGTCCGCGGCAGGCGAGAACCGGCGCGTGGTCTCCTCCCGCCAGCGCTCGAGCAGCCCGGCGGTCCCCTCTCCGGGCACGCCGAGAGGGAAGATCGCGATCCCGCCGGCAGGGTGAGGCGTGCGTGCGCCGACCCGACCCGTCCAGCCGAGGGCCTTGGGGTCGCCGAGACCGGAGACCAGGTCGTCGCCGACCACGCAGATCCGCAGACCTGCGGGTGCCGTCTCGTCCGTCACGTCGTGGCGCTCCTGGGTTGGCCGGGCTCCCAGGTCCGGAACGACCTGGGATGCAGGGTGAAAACCCTTGTCTACCAGTCAGTCGTCGTCGACGTCATCGAGACGCGCCAGCCACGTGGCCAGCCGTTCGATCGGCGTCTCGAAGTCCGGGTTGAGGTCGACGAACGCCCGGAGCTGCTCGGCCACCCAGGCCATCGTGACCTCGTCGTCGCCTCGCCGTGCCTCGAGCTCCTCGATGCCCCTGTCGGTGAAGTACATCAGCGGGCGAAGGCCTGCTCGATCAGGGCCTGCTGCTCCGCCGCGTGCTTCTTGCTCGACCCCGTCGCCGGCGACGCGGAGGCGCGGCGCGTGACCTTCTGATGGGCCGGGTCACGTGCTCGGACAGACCGAGCGCGATGAACGGCCACGCGCCCTGGTTGGCCGGCTCCTCCTGGACCCAGACCAGCTCGGCGTCACCGAACGGCGCCAACGCCTCGTCCCACGACGCCTGGTCGACCGGGTAGAGCTGCTCGGCCCGCACGATCGCCGTCCTGGTGTCACCGGTCTTGGCGCGGTGGGCGAGCAGGTCCTAGTACACCTTGCCGGTGCACATCAGCACGCGGTCGACGCCCTTGGCCTCGTCCGGCGACGCGAACTGCTCGCCGATCACCGGGCGGAAGTCGCCGCTGGTGAAGTCCTCGACCGACGACGACGCCGCCTTCAGACGCAGCATCGACTTCGGCGTGAACACCACCAGCGGACGCCGCGGACGCGCGAACGCCTGGCGGCGCAGCAGGTGGAAGTGCGACGCGGGTGTCGAGGGCATCGCGACGGTCATGTTGTCCTCGGCGCACATCTGCAGGAACCGCTCGATGCGCGCGGAGGAGTGGTCGGGGCCCTGACCCTCGTAGCCGTGCGGCAGCAGGAGGGTCACCGACGAGTTCTGGCCCCACTTCTGCTCGGAGCTGGAGATGAACTCGTCGACGATGGTCTGCGCTCCGTTGCCGAAGTCGCCGAACTGCGCCTCCCACAGCACGAGGGCGTCGGGCCGCTCGACCGAGTAGCCGTACTCGAAGCCCATCGCCGCGTACTCGCTCAGCAGGGAGTCGTAGACCCAGAAGCGCGCCTGGTCCTCGGAGAGGTACAGCAGGGGCGTCCACTCCTCGCCGGAGTTCTTGTCGGTGAGGACGGCGTGCCGCTGCACGAAGGTGCCGCGCCGCGAGTCCTGACCGGCCAACCGGACGGGCACGCCCTCGAGCAGCAGCGACCCGAAGGCCAGCAGCTCGCCGTAGCCCCAGTCGATGGCCCCCTCGCGCGACATCTGCGACCGCTTCTCCAGCAGCTGGCGCAGCTTCGGGTGCACGGTGAACGTCGACGGTGGTGAGACGTGGGCGTCGCCGATCCGCTTCATCACCTCGAGCGAGACCGCCGTCGCCCGCGGCGCAGGGTGCTGGCTCGCCAGCGCGTCCTCCTGCTGCGCGACAGGCTGCTCCAGCCCGGCCGGCAGCTCGTGGAGGTCGCCGGAGTCGTCGCGCGCGCGGTCGTCTCCCTTGGTCGTCTCCCGGGTCTCGGCGAACACCCGCTCGAGCTGCTGCTGATAGTCCTTCAGCGCGGCCTCGGCCTCCTCCACCGTGATGTCGCCGCGCCCGATCAGCGACTCGGTGTACAGCTTGCGGACGCTGCGCTTGCCCTCGATCAGGGAGTACATCAGCGGCTGGGTCATGGACGGGTCGTCGCCCTCGTTGTGACCGCGGCGGCGGTAGCACACGAGGTCGATGACGACGTCCTTGTCGAACTCCTGGCGGAAGTCGAAGGCCAGCTTGGCCACCCGGGCGCAGGCCTCGGGGTCGTCGCCGTTCACGTGGAAGATCGGCGCCTGGATCATCTTGCCGACGTCGGTGCAGTAGAACGACGAGCGGCTCGCAGGCGGGCGCGGTGGTGAAGCCGACCTGGTTGTTCACGACGATGTGCACGGTGCCGCCGGTGCGGTAGCCGCGCAGCTGCGACAGGTTCAGGGTCTCGGCGACGACGCCCTGACCGGCGAAGGCCGCGTCACCGTGCATCAGGACGGGGAGCACGGGGAAGGACTCGCCGGCGCGGTTGAGGCGGTCCTGCTTCGCGCGCACCACGCCCTCGAGGACGGGGTTGACCGCCTCGAGGTGGGACGGGTTGGCCGCCAGGTACACCTTCGTCGTCGCGCCGGACTCGGACGTGAACGTCCCCTCGGTGCCGAGGTGGTACTTCACGTCGCCGGAACCCTGGACCGAGCGCGGGTCCGAGGTGCCCTCGAACTCGCGGAAGATCTGGCCGTAGCTCTTGCCCGCGATGTTGGCGAGCACGTTCAGGCGGCCACGGTGCGGCATGCCGACGCAGACCTCGTCCAGGCCCTCCTCGGCGGCGGCCGAGAGCAGTGCGTCCATCAGCGGGATCGCGGACTCGCCGCCCTCCAGGCTGAACCGCTTCTGCCCGACGAACTTCGTCTGCAGGAAGGTCTCGAACGCCTCGGCGGCGTTGAGCCGGCGCAGGATCCGCAGCTGGTCCTCGCGGTTCGGCTTGAGGTACGGCTTCTCGACGCGGTTCTGGATCCAGGCGCGCTGCTCGGGGTCCTGGATGTGCATGTACTCGATGCCGCTGGTGCGGCAGTACGAGTCACGCAGCACGCCAAGGATGTGTCGCAGCTTCATCACGGGCTTGCCGCCGAAGCCGCCGGTCGGGAACTCGCGCTCGAGGTCCCAGAGCGTCAGGCCGTGCGTCTGCACGTCGAGGTCCGGGTGCCGGCGCTGCCGGTACTCGAGCGGGTCGGTGTCGGCCATCAGGTGGCCGCGCACCCGGTAGGCGTGGATCAGCTCGACCACGCGGGCGGTCTTGTTGATCTCGTCGTCCTCGGACACCGAGATGTCGCGGATCCAGCGGACCGGCTCGTAGGGGATCCGCAGCGACCGGAAGATGCGGTCGTAGAAGCCGTCCTCGCCGAGCAGCTTCGAGTGGACGATGCGCAGGAAGTCTCCGGACTGGGCGCCCTGGATGATGCGGTGGTCGTACGTCGACGTCAGCGTCATCACCTTGCTGACGGCCAGCCGGGCGAGGGTCTCCTCGCTGGCTCCGGCGTACTCGGCCGGGTAGTCCATCGCACCGACGCCGATGATCGTCCCCTGACCCTGCATCAGACGCGGTACCGAGTGCACGGTGCCGATCGTGCCGGGGTTGGTCAGGCTGATCGTGGTGCCCTGGAAGTCGTCGACCGTGAGCTTGCCCCCGCGGGCACGCCTGATGACGTCCTCGTAGGCGGCCCAGAACTGCGCGAAGTCCATCCGGTCGGCGTTCTTGACCGAGGGGACGAGCAGCTGCCGGGTGCCGTCGTCCTTCGGCAGGTCGATCGCGATGCCGAGGTTGACCGAGTGGTTCTTGACCAGGGCGGGCTTGCCGTCGACCTCGGTGTAGCCGTTGTTCATCTCCGGCATGTGCGCCAGCGCCTCGACGACGGCGAAGCCGATCAGGTGCGTGAACGAGACCTTGCCGCCCCGCGCCCGGGCGAGGTTCGAGTTGATGACGATGCGGTTGTCGACCAGCAGCTTCGCGGGGACGGCTCGCACGCTCGTGGCGGTGGGGACGCCGAGGCTGGTCTCCATGTTGGTGACGACACGGGCGGCAGCGCCCTTGATGCGCACCTGCTCGGGGGCTGCGGGCTCGGCCGCGGGGGCCGGTCGCTCGCTCGCCGGCGCGAGCTTGCGCGGAGTGGGTGAGCCGGTGGTCGTCGTGCTGGTACCGCCGACGGCCACGGGCGGGGTGCCGGTCTTCTCGGGGGTCCCGGTGGCGGCCGTGGTGGGCGCCGACGGGGCGGGCACGGTCGAGAGCTTGTCGGCGGGGGTCTCCTCGCGCGCGCCCGCCGACGACTCGGAAGGCTTCTCGCGGGTCGGGCTGGGGGCCGCCGGAGGTGCGGCCGCGGAGGTCTCCCTGCCGACGGCCTCGGTCGCGACCGCGTCCTTGCGGGCGACGCGCTTGTCCTCCTCAGGGGTGAAGTCGGCGAAGAACTCCCACCAGGCGGGGTCAACGGACTCCTTGTCCTCCTGGTACTGCTGGTAGAGCTCGTCGACGAGCCACTCGTTGGGCCCGAACCCCGCTGCCGGTCCGGAACCGCCCGGAGTCTGAGGGGACTGTGACACTGACACGGCGAAAACCGCCCACTTCCGCGTTCGAAGGCCGCACCTGCGAGAGCCGGGCCAGGGATGGCTCGACCCGGGCCGTGGGCGGCGTGTTCGAGCCGTCCTCGACCCGGGTCAAACCCTAGTCCCTGCGTCCCGTCGGGTGGAGCCGGGTTCGGCCCAGGTCAGGTCACGTCGCGACGCAGCGTCAGCGCCGCACCGACGCCCGCCGAGACCAGCGCGTACCCGAGGAGGACCACGAGCCCCAGCCACCAGGGGAGGATCTCCAGACTCGTCCCGTCCGGCTGCTGCGTCGAGGGGTTGAGCATCGCGGTCGTGGCGTTGCTGGGGAACCACTTGAGCACGTCCGGGCCCCACGAGATGAACGACAGGGCGATCGTCGCGACGAACTCGACGAAGACGAAGCCGATGCCGACGAGGATCGCGACGATCTGGTTGCCGATCAGCGTCCCCACGCCGATCCCGATCAGCCCCCAGAGCACGAAGCCGAGCAGGGCGAGCGCCAGCGACCGCGGCAGGCCCTCCGCGCCCAGGTTCGTGTCGAGGCCCCGCGCCGAGAGGATCACGTACGTCGCCGCGATGCCGAGCGCGAGCGCCACCACGCCGTAGAGCAGGGAGTACACCGAGCTCGAGACCCACTTCGCGACCACCACACGGGGCCGGCGGGGCGTCGCGAGGAAGGTCGGCGTGACGGTCAGGTGCCGGTACTCGCCGCTGATGATGAGGATGCCGAGCACCAGGGTGAAGACGTAGCCGAACGACGTGAGCGCCGACGTGTAGAGGGACCGGGCCACGCCGTCGTCCTCCGGCCCCGGCGCCACCTGCCCGGGAGCACGCCGC
>CAWJSX010000004.1:0-9465 GCA_963845675.1 uncultured Actinomycetota bacterium
CCCCGGCGCCACCTGCCCGGGAGCGAACTCCAGCCCGGCGGTGAAGGCCCCCGGCAGGGACCACAGGACGGCCCACACCGCGAGGCCGATGAGCATGCCCCACCACGAACGGGTGGTGCGGACCTTGAGCATCTCGGTCGCCACGAGCGCGCTCATCGCGCCACCTCCTGGGTCGGGGAGCCGGTATCGGTGATGCCGGCGCCGTGCTGGCCCGGGGCCGGCACCTGGCCCTGGCCGGGTACCTGGCCCGAGTAGTCGCTGGCGACCAGGGAGAAGAACATCGACTCGAGGTCGGAGCCGACACGGACCAGCTCGTGCAGCTCGACCCGCGACGTGAAGGCGGCGTGGCCGACGTCGGCGGCGCTGCGCTCGTGCACCAGCAGCGCGCCGTCCTCACCGGCCTCGGCCTCCCACTGCTGCTCCTGTGCCAGCCGTGCCAGCGCGGACGGGTCCGCGGCCACGACGCGGATCCCGGCTCGGGCCTCGGCCTCGAGCTCGGCGAGGGTCGACTGCCTCACGGCGCGTCCCCGGCTGATGATCACGACGTCGTCGACGGTCTGCTGGACCTCCGAGAGCATGTGGCTCGACACGAGGATGGTGCGGCCCTCGGCCGCCATCGCCCGCAGGAGCCCCCGCAGCCACCGGATGCCCTCGGGGTCGAGGCCGTTGGCGGGCTCGTCCAGGACGAGCACCTGGGGGTCGCCCACGAGGGCTGCGGCCAGCCCGAGACGCTGGCGCATGCCCATCGAGAAGCCACCGACGCGCCGCTTGGCGGCGGCCTGCAGGCCGACGAGCTCGAGCAGCTCGTCGGCGCGGCGCCCCTCCGCCCCACAGGTGCGACCCAGCACCCGGAGGTGGTCGCGCGCCGTGCGGCCGGGGTGGAAGCTGCTCGCTTCGAGCGCTGCCCCGACGGTGCGCTGGGGTGACTCGAGGTCGGCGTAGCGCCGCCCCCCGATCGTGGCTGCGCCCGCGGTGGGCGCCACCAGCCCCAGGAGCATGCGCAGCGTGGTGGTCTTGCCGGCGCCGTTCGGTCCGAGGAAGCCGGTGATGCGTCCCGGCTCGACGTTGAACGTCAGGTCCTGGACCGCGGTCACGTCGCCGAAGCGCTTGGTCAGCCCGGAGACCTCGATCCGTCCCGCCGACGGCGGGCCCGGCGACGGGACCCTGGTCGAAGCGGTTGTGCTCATGCGAACCCCCAGCTCGTGCGAGATGCCGGTCCCCGGTCCACCCCGGGTCGGCACCCGGCCCGGGATCGTTCCACGGGCCGACGGGGCCCATCCTGTCGGGCCGGGTGCGGTGACGTCGTCAGCCCCCCGGCGGGTCCGTCAGCTCAGCCCTGCGAGGGACGCCGTCGCAGCCACGGCGGCGGGGTGCCGGGGGTCTCGGGGGCGCCGGGCAGCTCCACGCGGATCACGGCCCCGGCGTCGGAGTCCCCGACCTCGATGCTGCCGCCGTGCAGCCCGACCGCCCACCGGGCGATGGCGAGGCCCAGACCTGTTCCGCCGGTGGGGGAGGGGTCGCGACCGGAGCCGCTGCCCCGGTGGAAGCGTTCGAAGACGCGCTCGCGGTCCTCGGCCGCGATGCCCGGACCCTCGTCGGCGACCTCGAGCACGACGGCGCCGCGACCGTCGCGCGCCTGGTGGGCGGTGACGCGGACCGTGCCACCGCGTGGACTGTGGCGTGCCGCGTTGTCGAGCAGGTTGGCGATGACCTGGTGCAGGCGCCCGGGGTCGGCGACGACTGCCAGGTCGTCGGGCCGCACGTCCAGCTCCCAGCGCACGTCACGGTCGACCGCCGCGTCGACCATCCCGGCGGCGGCGACGGCCTCGGAGAGGAAGGGGCGGACGGGGAGGTGGGCGGCGTCGAAGGGAACGGCCCCGGCCTCGAGGCGGCTCAGGTCGAGGAGCTGGGTCACGAGCGTCCCCAGCCGCTCCGTCTGCCCGAGCGCGATCCTCAGGGTGGCAGGGTCGGTCGGGGTGACGCCGTCGACGAGGTTCTCCAGCTGGGCACGCAGCGCCGTCACCGGGGTGCGCAGCTCGTGGCTCACGTTCGCGACGAGCTCGCGCCGCTGGCGGTCGACCGACGAGAGGTCGTCCGCCATCCGGTTGAAGGCCTGCGCGAGCTCGCCGACCTCGTCGTGACTCGTGGCCCGCACCCTCCGGGAGTAGTCGCCGGTCGCCATCGCCCGCGCGGCGGCGGTCATCTCACGCAGCGGGGAGGTCATCCCGCGGGCGAGCACCTGGGTGACGACGAGGGACAGGACGATCGCCGTGGGCAGGGTGAACCGCGTCCCGACGCCGGTCTGCAACCCGGCCCAGACCAGGAGCGCCGCGACGGTGACGCTGGCACCGACGAGCAGACCGAGCTTGACCTTGAGGGACCGGACCGGGTCGAGGGGGCGCAGGTCAGGCAGCTGCCGGCGGTGCCTCACGGTCGGCCCGTCGCCTCGACGTCCACGGGTTCGAGGGCGTACCCGACACCGTGCACGGTGCGGATCAGGCCCGGGCCGAGCTTGCGGCGCAGCGCCTTGATGTGGCTGTCGACCGTGCGCGTGCCGGACGCGTCGACCCAGTCCCACACCTCGGCGAGAAGGCGCTCACGGGTGAGGACGACCCTCGGTTCGGCGGCCAGGCACAGCAGCAGGTCGAACTCCGTGGGGGTCAGGTGCACCAGGTCGCCCGCTCGTCGCACGCGGCGCTCGCGACGGTCGACCTCGAGGTCGCCGAGCCGCAGGGGTGCGCCGGTGCCCTCGTGCACGGTGGCGGACCCGGCGAGGGTCGCGGCGCGTTCGACCCGACGCAGCAGGGCCCTCGACCGCGCCACGAGCTCCCGCATGGAGAAGGGCTTGGTCATGTAGTCGTCGGCGCCCACGCCGAGCCCGACGAGCAGGTCGGTCTCGTCGTCACGGGCCGTCAGCATCAGCACCGGCACCGGCCGGTGGGCCTGGATGCGACGGCACACCTCGTGGCCGTCGAGGCCGGGCAGCATCACGTCGAGCACGACGAGGTCGGGCTCGAGACGGGCCGCTGCGGCGACGCCCGACGGCCCGTCGTGCACCGCCTCCGCCCGCCATCCCTCGCTCTGCAGCCGGGTCACGACCGCCTGCGCGATCGCCGGCTCGTCCTCCACGACCAGCACGGTCACCGGGGCGTGCGTCTCGGCAGGGGAAGGGGGAGTGCTCATCGCGCCAGGGTAGGGCGAGCCGATCGGCCGTACAGTTGACGTCCGTGCGCTTCCTCGACGGCCAGCGGCCGACCCACGACCTCACGTACGCCGACGTCTTCCTCGTGCCCTCACGCTCCGACGTGACCTCGAGGCTGGACGTCGACCTCTCCTCCGGTGACGGCACCGGCACGAGCGTGCCCCTGGTCGTCGCGAACATGACGGCCGTCAGCGGACGGCGGATGGCGGAGACCGTCGCGCGTCGCGGCGCGATGGCCGTACTGCCTCAGGACCTCCCGCTCGACGTGGTGGCGGAGGTGGTCGCCTGGGTGAAGTCGCGCCACCCGGTGTTCGAGACGGCGTTGACGGTGACCCCCCACGACACCGTGACCGACGCGATGCACCTGATCCCCAAGCGATCCCACGGGGCGGTGGTCGTGGTGGACGAGACGGGTGCCCCGGTCGGGGTCGTCACGGAGTCGGACTGCCGCGACGTCGACCGCTTCACGCAGGTGGGCAAGGTGATGGGCTCGGACCTGCTGGTCCTTGACGCCCCGCAGGTGGAGGCACCCGGTGGCCTGCACGCGGCCTTCGGTCGCCTGCACGGTGCCCGCCGCTCGATGGCCCCCGTCGTGCGGGACGGTGTGCTCGTGGGGGTCCTGACGCGCACGGGAGCGCTCCGGTCGACGTTGTACTCACCGGCGCTGGACGTGGACGGGCGACTGCGCGTCGCCGTCGCCATCGGCATCAACGGCGACGTGAAGTCGGTCGCCGAGGCGGTGCTGGAGGCCGGTGCGGACACGCTCGTCGTCGACACGGCGCACGGGCACCAGGAGCGGATGGTCTCGGCCCTGGCCGCGGTGCGCTCCGTCGGCCCGCAGGTCCCGGTGGTCGCCGGGAACGTCGTGACCGCCGACGGCGTGCGCGACCTGGTCGAGGCCGGCGCCGACGTCGTCAAGGTCGGGGTGGGACCGGGAGCCATGTGCACGACGCGGATGATGACCGCGGTCGGCCGCCCCCAGTTCTCGGCGGTGCTCGAGTGCGCCGAGGCCGCACGCGGTCTGGGCGCCCACGTCTGGGCCGACGGCGGGGTCCGTCACCCGCGCGACGTGGCCCTCGCGCTGGCCGCGGGCGCCAGCCAGGTGATGGTCGGCTCGTGGTTCGCAGGTACGCACGAGAGCCCGGGTGACCTCATGCTCGACGCGTCCGGGCGGGGCTACAAGGAGAGCTTCGGGATGGCCTCCGCGCGGGCCGTCGCCGCACGCACGAGCGGCGACGACGCCTTCGACCGCGCGCGCAAGGGCCTCTTCGAGGAAGGGATCTCGAGCTCGCGGATGCTCGTCGACCCGGCACGTCCCGGCGTCGAGGACCTCATCGACCAGATCACCTCCGGCGTCCGCAGCGCATGCACGTACGCCGGCGCGACGACGCTGCCGGAGCTGCACGAGCGCGCCGTCGTGGGCGTCCAGACCGGGGCCGGCTACGAGGAGGGGCGACCGCTCCCCGGTGGGTGGTGAGCACGGGCGGCACGTCGTGCGCCCCCACCGCCTGCCGTACGATGCGAGAGCGATGAGACGAAGCAGATCCTCACCAGCCGACCCCCTCCCGTCACGAACCTGGCACCGCCCGTCCCCCGGGAAGGATGAGCGGTGCTGACCGAGTGGCTCCTCCTGGGAGCCGGCGTGCTGCTGACGGCCGCGACCGGTGTCTTCGTGGCCGCCGAGTTCTCACTGATCACGCTCGACCGCCCCGAGGTCGAGCGCGAGGCCGCGTCCGGAAGCCGTTCGGCGGCGAGGGTGCTGGTCGGGCTCCGGACCCTGTCGACGCAGCTCTCCGGGGCACAGGTGGGCATCACCGTGACCACGCTGCTGGTCGGCTACCTCGTCGAGCCCTCCCTGGCGCGGCTGCTCGAGAGCCCGTTGACCTCCGTCGGGGTCTCCCAGGGATGGGTCTCTCCCCTGTCCGTCGGTCTCGGGATGTTCCTCGCCACCGTCGCGTCCATGCTCCTCGGCGAGCTGGTCCCGAAGAACCTCGCGCTGTCGGTGCCGATGGCGACGGCGCGCTGGGCCGTTCCGCTGCAGCGGGCCTTCACGTGGGCGACGAGCCCGCTGATCTACGTGCTCAACGGGAGCGCCAACCGCATCCTGCTCGCGATGGGCATCGAGCCCACCGAGGAGCTGTCGAGCGGGCGCTCCCCGCAGGAGCTCGTCTTCCTCGTCCGGCGGTCCGCCGAGGCGGGCACCCTGGACGCGGGGACGGCGACCCTGCTCACCCGGACGCTCGGCTTCAGCCAGCGCACGGCGGCCGACGTCATGACCGACCGCACGCGGATGCAGTCCGTGCGCCGCGAGGACAGTGCGGCGCAGGTCATCGCGCTCGCCCGGGCGACCGGCATGTCGCGCTTCCCGGTGACGGACGAGTCCCCCGACGACGTCGTCGGCGTGGTCCACGTGAAGCGCGCCGTGGCCGTCCCGCGGGAGAAGCGCGCCGACGTGCCTGCCGCCGCGCTCATGAACGACGCCCTGCACGTCCCCGAGACCGTCCGGCTCGACCCCCTGCTCGCCGAGCTGCGCAGCCACGGGCTCCAGCTGGCGGTCGTGACCGACGAGTACGGGGGCACCGCAGGCGTGGTCACGCTCGAGGACGTGGTCGAGGAGCTGGTCGGCGAGGTGGCCGACGAGCACGACACCGACCGGACCGGGGTCACCCGCACGCGTGAGGGGTCCTACCTGCTGCCGGGCGACATGCGTCCGGACGAGATCCGCGACCGACTCGCCGTGCAGGTCCCGGACGACCACGCCTACGAGACCGTGGCGGGCTTCGTCGTCTCCCATCTCGGCCGGCTCGCCAAGGTCGGCGACGAGGTGCTGCTCGAGGAGGGCCGGCTGCGCGTCGACCGGCTCGAGGGCCGGCGGATCGAGCGGATCCGCTTCACGCCGGCGCCGCTCCTCGCGGGCCAGCACACCGTCGCCAATGACCGGGCCACGACCGGGGGAGGTGCGCGGTGAGCACCTCGACCGCCCTGCTGCTGGGTCTGCTGCTGCTGCTCGGCAACGCCTTCTTCGTCGGCGCGGAGTTCGCCGTGATGTCGGCCCGCCGCTCGCAGATCGAGCCGCGGGCCCACGAGGGACACCGCGCCGCCAAGACCACGCTGACGGCGATGGAGAACGTGTCGCTGATGCTGGCGTGCTGCCAGCTGGGGATCACGGTCTGCTCGCTCGGGCTCGGCGCCATCGCGGAGCCCGCCCTCGCGCACCTCCTCGAGGTCCCGTTCGAGGCCGTCGGCATGCCCGAGACCCTGCTGCACCCGCTCGCCTTCGCGATCGCGCTGACGATCGTCGTCTACCTGCACGTCGTGGTGGGCGAGATGGTGCCCAAGAACATCGCGATCGCGGCGCCGGAGCGGTCCGCCCTCCTGCTGGCCACTCCGCTGGTGTGGGTGGCCAGGCTCGTCAAGCCGGTGATCACGGTCCTGAACGGTGCCGCCAACCGCACGCTGCGTGCGTTCGGCGTCGACCCCAAGGACGAGGTCACGTCGACGTTCACCGTCGAGCAGGTCCAGTCGATCGTGCACGAGTCGCGACGCGAGGGGCTGATCGAGCACGGTGGCGTGCTCGTCGGCGCGCTGGAGTTCAGTGACCGGAAGGCCTCGGACGTCATGGTGGCGGCTGAGAGCCTTGTCACAGTCCCCGCCCGGTGCACCCCCGCGCAGCTGGAGAAGCAGGTCGTGCAGACCGGGTTCAGCCGGTTCCCGGTCCTGGACGCGACCGGCGGGCTGAGTGGCTACCTGCACCTCAAGGACGTGCTCTACGAAGAGGACGAGCGGTACGAGCAACCCGTTCCGCCGCAGACGATCCGTCCGTTCGAGGTCGTGCGCGCCGAGGACGAGGTGGAGGACGTGCTCGGGGCCATGCAGCGCAGCGGCCTGCACCTCGGCCACGTACTCGGGGCGGACGGCACGACGGTCGGCGTGGTGTTCCTCGAGGACGTCCTCGAGGAGCTGGTGGGGGAGATCCGGGACCTGAACCGGCGAGCCAATTTGCCCTCGACCCCCTGAGGCCCGTTATAGTCCCGTGATCACCCGCTGGCGTCTGGGTGAGTCCTGCGTCCGCCCCCGAAGACGGGGTGAGAGGGCGCACAGCCTGGTGGAACTGTCGTCTGTCGCGCCCGGAGGTTTGTTCGTGGGTCAGCATCGTGCTGCCGGTCCCCTCGTGGACCACGTGGTGACAGTGGTGACCCCTGACGCGCCGGCGTCCCCGCCCCCGCGGCCCGATGCCCCGTCCGACCAGCCCGTCTCCAGCCCGCGCCGCGCCTACCGCGCCGCGTTGGCGGCCCAGGCGTCCCGTGAGGCTCTGCAGGCTGAGCAGGCCGAGCAGGCCCGTGCAGCAGCGGCCGAGGCGTGGGAGAGCCGCGCGGAGCTGCGAGCCCGCCTCGCGCGGGAGGCCCTGACGGCGACCGCGTCCCTCACCGCGGTCGTCCCGCCGGTGACCCCCGCAGCCACGCGTTCGCTGCCCACCGTCGCCGCACCGGTAGCGGCAGTCAGCCCCGTCGCGCCGCAGCCGCTCGCCCCGGAGCCCCGGGTCGCGACGCAGCCCGTGGTCGAGCCCGTGGTCGAGCCGGCGGCCGTCGCCCTGACCACCGCGGACGACCTGCCGCTGACACGTCGCGAGCTGCGGGCCCGGACGACACGCAAGCCGCAGCGCACGACCCTCGTGACCCACCTGCCTCGCGTGGGCATCGTGGCGGCTCTGGGTGTCGCGACGATCGTCACACCCGTCGTCGGTCTGAGCGCGGTGGACGCGTCCCAGACGGCCGACGCCGCCACCGCGATGTCGGCCACCTCGTCCGCAGCGCCCTCGCGGGCCGCGCAGGTGCTCGCTGCCGCTCCGACGGTGTCCGCCGACTTCTCGGTGATCCCCGTCAAGGAGCCGGTCCCGGTCGTCGACCCGCCGGCCAGCATGGTGTCCACGGTCGGCCAGGTGCTGACTGCTGACGAGCTCGCCGCCATCCGCACGCAGGCCGAGCAGGCCAGCCGCAACCAGGAGCGCGCCGCCCTGCCGGGCTGTGACGGCAAGGTCTCCGACCCTGGCGCCGCCAACGGCCGGCTGGACACCGACGACCTGTGCGAGATCTGGGTCGACGGGCGGCTGCTCCGCGCCGACGCGGCTCTCGCGCTCGCACGTCTCAACGCCGAGTTCGCCACGAAGTTCGGCGAGGACCTCTGCGTCACCGACGCGTACCGCTCCTACAGCGCGCAGGTCAGCGTCCGGTGGCGCAAGCCGGGGCTGGCGGCACGGCCCGGGACCAGCCAGCACGGCTGGGCACTGGCGGTCGACCTCTGCGAGGGCGAGGCGAGCCCCAGTGGTGCGCGTCACGACTGGATGCGCGAGAACGCACCGGACTTCGGCTGGGACAACCCCGAGTGGGCACGCCGCGGCGGGAGCGGTCCCTTCGAGCCCTGGCACTGGGAGTACGTGGCCGGACAGGACGAGGACGGCTCCTGACCGGCTGCTAGGCTCGCCGGGCCGCAGGAGCGGTGAGAGCCCCCGTAGCTCAGGGGATAGAGCGCCGCCCTCCGGAGGCGGAAGCGCAGGTTCGAATCCTGCCGGGGGCACGTCACACCACGGATCGGCGTCGGACCCCAGTGGTCGGGCGCCGTTCGCGTAGGTTGACCGCGTGGAGGCTGCGCGGTGACCGCTGGACGGGTGCTCGTCGTTGACGACACGGCCCAGATCCGCATGCTCCTGCGTCTCAACCTCGAGCTGGAGGGCTTCGAGGTCGTCGAGGCCGACGACGGCGCCGTGGCGATAGGTCTCCTGCACGAGTGGTCCGAGCACGGGCGCCTGCCCGACGTCGTCACCCTGGACGCCGTGATGGAACCGGTGGACGGGTGGACGACCGTGGCCGCCATCCGCCGTGACCCCCGCCTGAGGCACCTGCGGCTGCTGATGATCACCGCGTCGGTCCAGGCCCACCACCAGCAGCGTGCCGAGCGGGTCGGCGTTGACGCCTTCGTCTCCAAGCCGTTCGACCCTCAGACGGTGGTCGACCTCGTCGAGGACCTGGTCCGACGGCCCCGTCCGGTGGAGCCGCTTACCTAGAGCACCTGGTCGCTGGGGTGGCAGAGCAGCGAGTCGAAGAACCCCGCTGCGGTTCTGGCTGCACGGTCCGGGTCGCCGGCCTCGATCGCGGCGACCAGGTCGGCGTGGTCGTCGTCGTGGTCGGGGAGCACCTGGGTGAGGTTGAAGCGCACGTTGTCCGCGATCGCGTCGAGCAGGTGCTCGTAGAGCTCGGCCAGCACGG
>CAWJSX010000005.1:0-795228 GCA_963845675.1 uncultured Actinomycetota bacterium
TATGTCTCATCTACTGACTACATTACGTATTGCTTAGTCGCGAAGGCAACCACGTCACACAGACGCTGCGGGCTAAGCACCCCGAATCAGCCACACGCAGCCCGATCACCGTTTCCTTTACAGCTGACCTCGTCGGCCATGACGCCTTGGCCGACGACGTGCGCCGCACTCTTGGCTTCGGCCTGACCGGTTCAGTCACCCTGCCCGACACCGTCGTCAAGAACTTCGTGATCGAAGGCCCCCCGCTGGTCCAGCAGCGCCATAAGGCCGGGGTCAACGTTTCCTGGACCATCCCGCCCAACGCGAAGATCGCAGGCAAGCCATGCACCCTCACCCTGACCGATGACGGCGGCCGCCGCATCGCAACTCGACGTGGTCACGTCCTACATGGCTCACCCGGGACCGAGGGCATGTCGCTGCAAATGCGGTTCCACCACGCCACCACCATGACAATGCGGCTGCCCTATGACCAGGCCGAACGCTGCAACGTCGACCTTGCCTTCGACAGTGCCGGCACCGACGGCGCCGCCGCACTCATCCGACGGGCGGTGCAGCTCCCCTTCGACCTGGCAGACGCCACGAGCCTGCGCATCGACATCGATGGCAACAAGATGCTCGAAGGAGGCACGCCTGGTGGGATTGCCCAGCTCGCCCACCAGGACACCGCCGACATGCGGCGGCCTCGACCTTGCCAGCGACATCGACGACATCAACCGTGCCACCGGCGACGACATGCCGGTCCCTGCCACCGTGTCCACCCTCGACAGGATCTGGCTCCGCTGCATCCGACTGATGCTCGAGGGGCACACGGTGATCCTGCCGGACGTCCGCCAAGCTCAACCCGACCTTCGAACCGGACCCTGACGACCCAGGCCTGGCCGTGGCCCTCGAGGGCCCCGCCGCGGTCTGGCTCACCGCGAGCGGCTGGACCCGACCTACAGCCGGTCACGAGATCGAGCTGTCGGCGATCTGCTTCTGGCACCCCACGGCCGAGCTCGACGACCGCGAACTCATCGCCGCGCGGCTGCGCAGAGGCGAGGCAGTCTCCACGGCAAGCTTGGCCCCGACCGACGACACCAACTTCCGGGGATTCATCCCTAGCGGACAACCCGGCGACGCGCGCAATCGCCGGTCCCGTGGGGTCTAGAAGGCATTCGCGAACTAGCGATGCTTACCGCGGAGGACTCATCGCGACCTTGACGATCCGCGCCCTCCACCGGAGGTCGCCTCGGCTGCTCGCGGGCGATGCCACTTCGCGGCCGAATGACTCACCGGATGCGGGCGAGCGCGTGCGGGGCCCATCGGCGCATGCAGCTGGCGACGAATCTCGCGCCGGCGTCGTGCCGCATCCGCTCCGCAACTCGTCGCGCCGCGTGCCCTGGTCGCGGCATGATGACGGGGTGGCAGCACGCAGCTCGACGCGAACGCGCGCATGCTGGCTGCAATCGGTAGCGTCGTTACGAACAGCGCTTACGCGTCGATGGCGCTGCAGGAACTGGCGTCCACTGTGACCGGCTCGGACCTCATCTATTTCACACTCGCTGACGCGACGCTCGGACAGCAGATCAAGCAAGTCCGGGCAATGGTGCAACGCACCAACGTGAACGAGTTCATCGAGCACCCTAGGTCGATCCAGCGATGCGACAGGTGGCCCTTGATGGCATCAAGCACATGGACGCCCTCGTGCAAAAGCGAAACCGCGTGGCCCACGACTGGTGGATGCCAGAGGACACCGACGACGATCCGCACCGACTGCTCGGTCACCGGGCCACGAGGTGGAGCAAAAGTTCCGTGCACACAAACGTTCCGAGCCTGTACAAGATCGGCACGGCCTTCTTCTCCGTCGCGTGCGCACTACAATCCGCAGGCCGCCATCGGCATGCAGCAACTGCGTGACCAGACCGCTGAGGAAGTTGACCGCCTGCTCGACAGCGGGCCCCGGGAGGCCGCCCGGTACATCAGGGAACTCGACGCCCAGATGGACGTCATCGGCAGAACGCGCAGCGACAGCTGGTTGTGGGAGGTAGAGCACTCGGGAGAGGTCTGACCGGGCGCTGTGCGGCGGTGGCATCCTTGGGGTTCATTGACTTTCTCGACGCCCACACCAATGGCTGGGACCGCGCCGTCACACCCGGACGCCCTCGCCCTGGTCGGAGTCGACACTCGGACTGCCAGACCGTGTC
This sequence comes from uncultured Actinomycetota bacterium, assembly GCA_963845675.1. GTDB lineage: Bacteria > Actinomycetota > Actinomycetes > Actinomycetales > CAWJMD01 > CAWJMD01. The sequence continues at coordinate 2,184 of CAWJSX010000005.1, forward strand.
GCGGCGGTAGGACACACGTAGGTCATGGCGAGGGAACGCAGCAGGGCCTCGCGACTCGAGCCTTTGCTGGGATCACGGGCTGCCTCGGCCCATCCAGCGTGCGACGCTGTCCGAATGCGGGAGGTCGAGCACGACGACGAGGGATCTATGTCGGCTTCTGAGTGCTCCTACTGCGGAGCCGAGGTCCCGGATCTCGGATGGTTTGGGCTTGAGATACAGAGGCCAGTACCCAACCCGAGCAACGATGACGACGTCGAGTATCGCGGCGAGGTCTTCTGCTCGCAGGAGCACGCGGCACTTTGGCTCAAGGCGCCGATGGACCCACCAGAGCCGACTCCACAATTCGCTGGGTCTGAGCGAAAGGCCGGCGCACTGCTGGGATGCGCCGCCGTGGTGCTAGCCGGCGTCGTCGGCGTTGGCGTCTTGACGATCGGACGCTGGCTCCTATCGTTCCTGTGATCCGCTGCGCGAATCGCGGCGGAAAGCCGCACGGCCGAGTTGTGGCTGAACGCGCCCAGCGCCTGCCGCCCCCGGGTCAATCCCTGCGAGGCAAACATGTGTAAACAGGTCAGCGGGGCGCGTGAGGGTCTCAAGGTCAGAAGGACCAACTCACTATTCTGCCGCGCATCCCATGCAACCGAGGACTCATTCGATGAAGCACGCTTCCGTCGCACTGGCCGTCATCTCCCTGCTCGCCCTCACGGCGTGCGGAGGTGGCGAAGCGGGGACCTCAGGTTCGACCCCGAACCGAGTGCCGCGTCTTCTTCGACGCCCATCACCTCGACGGCGCCGCCGACGACTGCTGCTACCACGACCGCGGCAGCGGACGCCGTGACCATCGCGGAACAGATCAGAACGGCTGTGCCGGAGGTGAGCCAGGTGGTCGAGATCACCGAAGACAACGACCCCAACGACACGATCGGGCGGCCGGGTTCTTACGTGACCGCGCCACCCTCTACGACTCCCGGGTCCAGTGCCCAGAGCCAGTCGAGATCGAGATCGATTGTGGAGCCAAGGTCGAGGTGTTCGAAACCGCAGAGGCAGCTCAGGCCCGCGCGACTACATCGCCGGGTCGATCGAGTCCATGGGCGGCGTGGTCACCGAGTACGACTACGTGTCCGACACCGTGGTGCTGCGAGTGGCTGGAGCCATCAAGCCCTCCGAGGCTGCCGCCTACGAGGCAGCGTTCGGCCAGATTGCTCCTTGACCCTGTACTCGTCGCAAGCGGTCCGGCGGGCCCGCCTCGGTCGGGTCTGCGCAGCGCCGGCAAGCGGCGAAAGGACGCGCGTGCGGTGGCAGTGGCGGCTAGACATTGTGTGTGGCCGAACGAGAGAACGGTAGAGAGGCCCTCCGGCTTGCGCTGGATGAGGTGGCGCGCCAGTTGGTCGAGGAAGTGTTGCCGGCTCGCTTCGACGATGCCGCGGATCTGGGTTGGTCCTTCGATGGGCCGGAGAGATGGAGCATCTACGTGGAGGGCGAGCGACTTCCGACGGAGCCCGGCGGGCGGACTGTCGTCCTTCACGCCTCTGCATCTCGATGGTTCAGGCGAACCGTCAGTGACACTCGCCCGGTGACTGTCCCGCTGCCTCCTTCGTGAGTGCGGCTCGGTCGACAGGCGGCGCTGTGACGCACTCAGACCGGTCTGGTCGGCCGCGGTGATGCGCGTGGGTGGTGACGTGGCTGGCTGCGGGTGGACCCATCACGCACGACGCTGAGTCGGCAGCCACCTCCGCCCACTCCGTGGGCGCTCCATCAAGTCCAATCGCGCCAGTTCCAGGGCTCGGCGAATCGCCTCCATGACCTCCTTCGAGCGCCTTCGAAGGTCCTTCTCGCTCGTCGAGTCGTTCAGATCGCCGACCATGGCTCGCGCGCGCTCGAGCTGGCGCTGCAATTCTTCGTCGCCGCTGAGGATCGCGACCTGCCCGATAGCGGAGCGTGCGAAGGTGTTGGCACGGTAGGCCTCTTGTCGAAGCGACTGACGCTCCTGATCTGGCAGATCCTGGAGCCGCGCACGCACTCGGTTGAAGCTGGCCCTCTGGTACTCGTACAAGTTTGCCGAGCACTCCCCAAAGCAACGAACTTTGGCATCGAGCACCCGCTCGTCGCGTACTGCCTGTCGCTGAGCATTCGCGACTACCCAGGCCCCACCCAGAGTGGCGATGAAGCCCATCGCTGCGATTGCCACTGTCGCATCCATGACACGACTCTAGGGCGGCCCTCGTCAGATCGGTAGTGCGACGTTTCGAGACCCGGGCTTATGCCTTCAACGGTGTCGACGGCTGGTGAAGTGAGCGCTAGGTGCTCCAACACGCGGCGCTGTGACGCACGTGTCGAGTTGCATGAGAGCCAGCTCTCTGAGTGTGCGGTCTACGCGCCTGGGCAGGCCTCTACACGGCGGCATGACCGTCGAGAAGCAAGTCAGGGATCAGCTCATGCAAATGCATCCGCGCATGGCGAACTAGGCTCGTGTGTCAGGTGGACGGACAGCGGCGTCACCTGAAGCAACGAAGGGACGGGTGGGCATCGTGCCAGCGAAATTGACGATGGCGACGGGACAGTGGTACGTCACGGCGAGCACCATGACTTTCCCGCGTACCACCACCTCCAGCGCACCCTTCTGCCAGTCGTGAGCACCGTCAACCCGGGCGATGACCGTTCGGGAGGCGCGTTCCGGGTCGGGCGCAAGACGTTGTACGGCATGGGGACCGCAGTCAGCATCGGCGCTGGCTGGTTCTTGACCGCAAAGCACGTCATCGAGCCTTTCGACGTGGTCCATGCAGTAACTAGGTCCGAACTGATGTATGTGGTGTTCGAGACGGATACCGCCCTCGCGTCCGGCACAAGCGACTTCTTTGGCGGGATGCTGCCCGTGCGCGGCTACAGTCAACACGCGGAAACGGACCTCGCCACGCTTACTGCTGAACTTCCAGCCTCGGCCGTGCCGGAGATCCGAAGGCTGAAGCTTCAGTCTCCGTATGCCGTCGGTCGGAGAGCCGGTGGCTGCGGCGGGGTACCCAGTGATGCGGGCGGGGGCCTTCTGCCTCTGAGGCCGGACCCGCCACGGTCACGTGGGAGCGAACCCTCCGGGCTTCCGTGGGGGTTGTGCTGGAGCAGCACCCCGACCGCCATCCTGGCTGGTTTCACCCCGGCCCCGCCTTCAGTACCGATGCCCCGGCCTTCTCTGGCATGTCAGGGGGAGCAGTGCTCGACGGCAACAACGAGGTGATTGGATTTGTCTCGAGCTCCTCCCTCCCGATGAGAGCAGTCCTGCGTGGACCTCCCACATCGTCCTGCTAGGGCCAGTTCTCGAATGTGACTGTTCTGGACCTGACGTCCGGCTCTCGGGTTGATGCCGATGCGGCGGCTGAGGTGCGGTTGAGCGAGCTCGTCGCCGCTGGAGTGCTGGATTGCGATATGTAACGACACCTGCGACGTCGATCCTTGCACTGGAAAGGTGACCTATACGAAGCCAGAGTGACCGTAGAAGCAGACGTAGATTCCCATTTGAGAGCGGGATTGCCTACAGGTTACCTGCTGCCGGTGTTGACGCGGCGCAGTGACGCTTGCCTCACGGTCACGGCGTTCGGTCGGAAAGACAAGCGAGCGCGGCCACCGTGAATCACGGGGCCTGTGAGCGTGGGGCATGATGACCCCAACGAACGCAAGAGACCAACAGTGGTGTACGCCGTAGGAGATGGTCCACGTTGAATGGCGACATGGTCACGAAGCAACACGTTGTCTCGCAAGTTGTGCTCTCCGAGTTCGCCGTCGACGGCCAACTCGAGGTTGAAGACGTACGACAGCCGGGTCGATGGCGACCCAAGTCGCCTGCCGCCGTGGGGTACATCAAGCACTTCGTGCAGCACGACTCGGCGTCTACCGAGGCGCTCTGGCAGACCGTGGAGACCCGACTCCCTTCAGCGATCCGCGAGGTCCGCAGCGGCACTGCGCCGACGCCAGGCTTCGTCAACGAGTCCATCCTGCGCGACTGCATCGCATTGCATTGGGCGCGTAGCAAGGCCGTAAAAACCCAGACTGACCGTTCATGGCTGAAGGTTCAGGCTGCGCATGCAGAGGACTTGCGCACGCGGCGGCGACCTCTGCTTGAGGCGGTCTACGCCGCTCGCTTCGGCCGTCCCGGCACGGACGAGGAACTCGAGACCCTCAATGGGGAGTTGCATGTCGGCCCGCCCGAAATCCTTGACGGGCGTCACTTCGCTTCCCGCCTGCCCTACTTCTTCGAGTTCGCAAAGGACAAGTTCGCCGACAAGCGGATCCAGGTTCTGATCTGCGCCGAGGACCTCACAGACCTGGTCATGTCCGACTGCCCGGTTGTCGCCCCAAAGCGTCGCGGCCCCGGTCTCAATCCTGCACAAGGCGTCGCCTTGGGAGACGCCGTGGCCGCAGGTATGCCGTTAGGACCGCGCGTCTATGTTGGCATCCACGATGCCTCCGAAGTGGTCGAAGTCAACGCTGCACAGGTTAGTCAGCTCAATTCCTACCAACACCGCGTTCGAGATGTTCAACTGTTTCGCCGCCGCTTGCCGAGTGCGCGATAGGCACCTCTCACGGCGGCGGTAGGACGCAAGCCGGCGACGCACCCCTCGCCGGGGGCGGCCTAGGACCCGGTACGGGCCACGCCGCAGACAGCGAATGGTTCTAGTTCCCAAGCCCGTCCGTCGCTTCGAGTTGCGTGAGTTCGGATAGCAAGTGTGCGGGAGATCTTGTCTAGTACTCGAGGCGCCCATCGCGCGACCTCGCCAAAGTTTGACTCCGGCGACAACTCAGCACCGTGGTAATAGTTCAACTGGTTTGCGATCGCCACACGCTCTTCAATCGGCAGCGCCTGGAACGGGTCTCGCGCCGCGTGATCGTGCAAGTTCGACAAGAATGAATGAAGCCGCACCCAAAGACGTAGACGTTCTTGGCCCACCCTTCGAGGCTCTCGGCAAGATGGATGAGTTGCGCGTCAGTCGCAAAACTCATCTTCCCGTTGGGGCTCGCCACTCTCCATCGATGTCCACCAACGGAGTCCGCCACAAGGCGCAGTCGCAGGGCACGGTCTCGCTGTCGCAGGAGGAACATGACGCGCACCATGGAGTCAAGTTCCTGACGGAGCAGACCCACCATGACGGACGTCAAGCCATGAGGGGCGATGAGTGACATGGCCTCGCGCGTCTCCGACGACCGCGCCCTCACCTGCCTACAGAAGATGTCCAGGTTCGCAGTGCAGGTGGGTTCGACCATGCACACCATCCTCCACCCACAGGACACCGCCGCGGTGAGGGCCGAAGTGGCGATGCAGGACGGTCGCGGCGGAAGGTCGCGAGCGCCCGAGGTGGTTTAGGCGGCCAGAGGATCGGGGCCAGTACGCACAGCAAGGCGTCGGCCAGACCGCGCGCTCGGGGACTCGGGGACTTTCCTGTGGCGCCAGATGCCACACTCGCTTACATGACCTCCGACCTTCACGACCGTGTGTACGAAGGGATCTCGACGCAGATCAAGACGCTTGAGAGCGGCGCTCTCGCGGCGCATCCGGACGGCAGCGCATGGAGCCAGGATGAGGTCGACCGAGCGTTGGCGAAGTGCCACAACGACTTGGCCATTCTCAAGCAGCACTGGCGAATCACTCCTGGAGTCGCAGGATTGGCCGCCGAGAATCCCCCCACGACATCGACCTGTGGCAACGTGCAGTCGTGCCCCCACGTTCTCGGCCTGGCGGTGGAGTACGGCGTTCCCGTCTGATCACACGTGCGCGTCCAAGCACCATGCCCGACCGGTCGGCGCACTGCAGCCCACTGGGCCGATCGTCCGGCAGCCGACGGGGCTGCGGCATGCATGAGGGAGGCGATGGGACACAACTTCAGCCGCGCGGCTCGGCGTCACGGCTATGCGCGCGTGCGTCGCTCGAACGCCGCGCGGCCGCCATCTCCCCACGTCGGACACTCGGTGCAACAATGCGCGGATGAACCAGTCTTCCTGTCCCATGCGGGCCCCGACAAGCCGATAGTTCGCAAACTGGGAGTGCAGTTGCAGTTAGTCGGCGTGGAGGTGTTCTTCGATGAATGGAGCATTGCCTTCGGCGAATCTATTTCGGGCGCTATCGAAGACGCCATCACGTCGTTCGACGTCTTCGTTCTAGTTTGGTCGGAGGACGCGAAGAAGTCGCTATGGACCCGTCGCGAATATCGAACTGCGATCAAGAAGGTTATAGAAGATCCTAGTCGGCAATTCCGACTCTTGAAACTCGACAATACGCCAATTCCCGACTTGGTCGCAGACCTCGAAGTACTTCGACTTCAGCGACCAAGACATCGGGGCTGCGGTCGACGCGATCGTAGGCCTACGGGGTCCAGGCGACCGCGTGAAAGCGATACAGAAGTTTCTTGAGGAAAGTGGGATCGAAGTCGAATACATACCTGGCTACGGCCCGATCGTCGGCTGTCCTCGATGCGGCGCTGGATTGGACCAGATCGAGGGCTGGTCCGAGACCGACTACGTCCGAGATGACGTCTACGCGGGCGCGCGTTGCAGGCGTTGTAAGTGGCACGATGGCGGTGAGATCTAGCACCGGTGGTTCGAAGATGGTCCGTTCCGCGACTGCCGCCAGCGCGCAGCCAGCGGGTAGGCGCGCTGGCGAAGGGCCGTGTCAGCGGCCACAGGCAGGGGGACGCTGCGGGATGTCCAGGAGTACTACGGGGCACCGGGGGAGGGATCGCATTGCTGATGCCGGCAATGGAGGGCGGGGCGCGTGGGCGACCCGACCGAGATGTGGCAGTGGCGCGCCGCGGATCAGGAGTCGGTCTCGGTGGCGGCAGCCAGATCGTCGAACGGGGTCGGGTTTGCAGACCGCGTGGCTTCCAGCATCGAGCCGAAGTCCTCAATCGCCTTCTTGACGCGATCCTGCGCCTTCAGGCCGCGGTCGGTCGCCGGTGCCAACTGGCCCGAGAAGGCCATAGCCACCTCGACGACCGGCAGCCAAGCCGCGATTGCCTGCGCGGGGGTCTTGCTCGTCTTAAACCGTAGGTTGTGCCGGTCCGCAACCGCCACGTCGAGGATCGTCTCGATGCAGGCACCGAGGGCAGCCACCAGCAGATAGTTCGAGCCTCGGGCGCTGACGAACGTGGCGTGGCGCTTCTGCGCGTCCGTCCGGGACGCCTCGGGGATCGCGAGGATCTTGGCTTTCACCTGTTCGATCGCCTTCAGGAGCCCGTAGGCGTAGAGGATGTGCTCGGCCGTGACTGTGTCGCGGAAGACCCGGGAGTAGACCGCGTCGTTGTCCCAGATGCTTCGCGTCTCGTTGTAGGCGAGGTTCGGCTCGCCGTGGAACGCGGCGAGAGACTGCGCGACCGAGGAGTCCGGGAGCAGCGTCTTGACCCGCTGGATCGCGTCGGTCGTGCCACCGCGTCGGCCCCCGCGGTAGTCGGCTTCCGGCATCGCCTCGAACTCCGTCCGCAGACGGTCCTGCACGGCGTCCTTGCTGCGGAAGTCGGTGGCCTCAACCTTGTTCTGCGTGTTGTTGTACTTGACGATGTCGCCGAGGACGGCGGTGTTGGTGCACCTTACGAAACGGGCCATGACGCGAGCGCCGGCCGTCGCCTTCGCCTCCGTCGCGTCGAGACTGCCCAGCGCGCCAGTCGTCTGCCCACCGTTGACGATGCCCATGCCCTCAACGTCGAGAGTGTGGGTGCCATCGTCGGCGACCTTGTGCTCGTACTTGTTCACCAGCACCGTGATGCCGTTGTTGAAGATCGCGAAGTTGTCGGGCTGACTCTTCGCCGTCTCCTTGATGCCGAAGTTGATGTTGCCGCTCGACCGGACCACGCCGAGGTAGTCGCGGATGTTTGGTGACATGAGTTTGGTCTTGTGTGTCGCCCAAAGTGCGCGCAGGTCCGCGACCTCGACGGCGGTGGAGAAGGCGCTCCAGTCGTCCTCCTGCATCTCAAAGCCACCCGGGACCTCGAACGTGTACTCGTCGGCCACGAGGATCGGGGCCTGCATCCGCTTGTACTCGTCCTCCAGGACGCTAAGGCCGATCTCCACACAGGACACGTCAACGTCGAGGTCCGGGTAGTGACTCTTGAGAATGCCGTTCGCGGTTTTCACGGCCTGCTTCAACTCGTCGTCCACGTTCTTGGACTCGTCGCGATTGTGGACGTACCAGAGCTGCAGTTCGCGAATCTCCCCGCCAGCGAGCGCGTCACGGACCTCCTCCGCGGCCCCGCGCAGCGTCTCGGGCAGGCCGTCGAGGTCTCCGGCCAAGAGCCAACTCACCGCAGTGTTCAGGTCGCTGGCCTTGTTCGCGGGGGCTTGCCCCGCGGCCGTCTTCCCGGACATGTAGCCCTGCGCGAGAACGATGCGCTGCTTGTCCGCCGAGACTGCGACGAGGTCACACTTCTTGTCGTTGCTGCCGTCCGTGAGGCTGTTCGACGCGAAGGTGTCCACGTCGTCGAAGCCCAGGCGCATCTGCGCCACGAAGAGCAGCAGCGCGTTGTCGCCGTACGCGTCCAGATCGTCGCGGCTCTCAAACGCCGCGTAGCCCGGGGCGTCGTCTGCCGTGCCGTCCTGATCTGCCATGCCGTCCCTCCCGAGGTGCGCAGTGCAGGGCAACCCTACGGGCGAGCGCCATCCGAACATGAGAGAGATGGCAAGTTGGCGTTCCTGCCGCGATCCGCACCCAAGCGAGTTCCGGCTCTGCATCGCCAGATTTCCGACGCTGGCGGTGCGTGGGCCGCTTATCGTCGAGCGTCCATCTGGGCGCAGTGACGCGCGTCGACGGGCCTCGTCGCTGACCTCGTGCCGGCTCAGTTGATGCGCATCGAGCAGCGCGAGTGCACGCGCGGGGGATCGAGGACCCGGAGGCGTACGCGGCTTTGGCAGTGCTTGTGCTGCGAGACATCTCGAAGACAGGACGCTTCCCACGCCTTGCGGGTCGACTCGCCTGCGGGTGCGGCAGATTCGACGTGACCTCTAGGACTCCGCGAAGGCGCGCACCGCGCGTTCGATGGCGGGACGCATGTCGAGCTCGGGGTCGACGGTGAGCCGGTGCAGGAGCAGTCCGTCGCCGAGCGCCATGAGGGCCCGGGTCGCCGGCACGGGGTCGGCGATGCCGACCGCGATCACCATCTGCTCGGCCCACCGCTCGAACTCACGGCGCTGCCGCCGTAGCGGCTCGGCGAGCTCGGGGTCGCCTGCGAGCTCGAGGAACAGGGCGTAGCGGGCGCGGGTGCGCGAGGCGAACGGCCCGGTCTGCAGCTCCGTCATGGCGCACAAGCCCTCGATCAGCCCGTCGACTCCGGTGATCCCGGTCATCGCCGCCGGGTCGAAGTCGGCGCGCTCGCGCTCCGCGATCCAGTCGACCACGCCGCCGAGCAGCGCCCGACGGGTGCGGAACCAGTTCGAGGTCGACCCGGGCGGCAGGCCCGCGCGTTCATCGACCCGCGCGTGGGTCAACGCGCGCACGCCCTCCGCGCCGAGCAGCTCCACGGCCGCCTCGAGTCCACGATCCCGGGTGGCCGCCGGCATGGACACCCCCTTCCGCGAGGTCTACTATGAACATAGTATCTCCACCGCACGCAGGAGGTCCGCCATGTCCACCCCCGAGCCCCGCATCACCCGTTCCGTCGACGACTCGGCCTGGTCTCCGCCGCTACCCGAGGCCCCCGGCTTCGACCATCTCGTCGTCGAGACACCAGGCCTTCGCACCCACGTCGCCACCATCGGCGAGGGTGAGCCGGTCGTGCTGCTCCACGGATTCCCGCAGCACTGGTGGCAGTGGCGCGCGGTCGCTCCGGTCATCGCCGCCCGCGGCTACCGCGCCATCTGCCCCGACCTGCGCGGGGCCGGCTGGACCGTGGCCGACGACCCGCGGATCGACCGCGAGACCCGGCTCCGCGACCTGCTCGCGCTCTTCGACGTCCTCGACATCGAGCGCGCCCACCTCGTCTCCCACGACATGGGCGCGATCAACGCGATGCAGCTGACCTACTGCCAACCCCGAGCGGGTTCGCACGGCAGTGGAGCTCTCCGTGCCGCCGGGCTTCATGACGTTCAGCGCGAAGCTCGCCCCAGGCTTCCGGCACCTGCCCCGGTTCATCTGGCACCGCCCGGGCGCCTCGCTGCGCGGGATCTTCTCCGAGGCGTACGTCGCCCACCCGATGTCGCAGGCAACCAAGGACGCCCACCTCGCCCCGATGCGACCGGCCCGACATCGATGGCGCAGTCCGTGCGCTGACCCGCGGCATGATCCTGCCCGAAGCCATGCGCGTGAGTCGGGGTGCATACCGCCGCCAGCGGCTCACGGTGCCGACCCTCTACGTGTTCGGCCGCCGCGACCGCCCCTGGACCGAGGAGATCCTCGGGCGCGCCTGCCGGAATCCGGAGCGGTACGCCGATCACATCGAGTTCGCCTACGTCGACGACGCGGCGCACTTCATCACCGACGACGCCCCCGCGGCGGTCGCCGACCTCGCGCTCGACTGGTTCGAGCGAGCCGCTTGACGAGGCGGCCGTGGCCGCCACGCCCGGGCGCAACCTCAGGCTCGGCGGCCCCGCAGCTCCAGCACGCCGTACCCGAACCCGGCCACCGCCAGCCCGCGCGTCCGTCGCGGTGACCCCCGAGCCCCAGACCAGCGCGGCCCCGACCGCCTCGGCGGCGTCCAGGTCGGCCGGCTCGCGCCGCGGGTTGACCACGACCAGGTGGGTCTCGTCGCGCACGTAGGCGAACGGGTAGCCCTCGTGGAGCACCCGGATGGACGCCCGCCCCTGCAGCGCAGGCGTCCGCCGGCGCAGCGCGATCAGCTCGCGGACCAGGTGCAGGGTCGAGCCCGGGTCGTCCTCCTGCGCGGCGACGGTCGGCCGGTCGGGGTCGGGGTCGACCGGGAGGTAGAGCCGGTCGGGGTCGGCGGTGGAGAAGCCGGCGTTCGGGCCGTCGTCCCACTGCATCGGGGTGCGACAGCCGGCCCGGTTGTAGGACGGGTTGCACACCGCGCCCTCGACGTCGGGCATGTCGGGCAGGTAGCGCATGCGCGATCTCGTCGCCGTAGTAGAGGCACGGGATGCTGCCCCACGTGAACAGGAAGGTCAGGGCGGCGCCGAGCTGTTCGGTGGTGCGGGTGCCGCTGCGCAGCCGGGTGTAGTCGTGGTCGGCGGTCGCCAGCACGACCGGACGGTCCGGGTCGGCCTCCCGGGCCTCGCGCCACGCGTCGAGGAAGACCTGCGTGCTGCCCTTGCCCGACTCCTCGAAGAACGGCTCGTGCGGCGGGTGGAACGGCAGCACGCCGGCGCCCCGGTTGTCGAAGAGGCTGCCGTGCGCCTCGTGGATGACCAGCGCGAAGTCGGCGTCGAACGCCAGCGGCCCGGTCCGGGGCTCGGTGCCTTCCGGGATCAGGACGGCGTCGGGGTGGGCCTGCTCCATCCAGTCACGGATCTCCCGCCACACCTCGGTCGAGGCGGCGTGGCCCTCCTCGGCGTCGTAGCTCTTCACCAGCGAGAAGGCCATGTCGACCCGGAAGCCGGACACACCCTTGGACAGCCAGAAGTCGATGATCTGGCGCAGCGCCTCGCGGTTGCGGCGCGGCCCCGGTGCGTCGACCGGGTCGCGCCACGGCTCGTCGTCGCGCAGCGAGGTCCAGCCGAAGTTCAGCGCGGGCTGCTCGTCGTAGAAGTTCTTCAGGTAGTAGCCCTTGCGCGGACCGGGCGAGGCCACCCACGCCGGCGTGCCCGGGATGTCGCTGCCCCAGCCGTGCGGCGGCGGCTCGTCGCACCAGACGTACCGGTCGCCGTCCGGGTCCGGACCGTCCGCGGCGAGCTCGCGCCGGAACCACGCGTGCTGGTCGGAGGTGTGCCCGGCGACCAGGTCGAGGATCACCCGGATGCCGCGCTCGCGCGCCGCCTCGACGAGCTCGACCAGGTCGTCGTTGGTGCCGTAGCGCGGCGCGATCCGCAGGTAGTCCGACACGTCGTAGCCGGCGTCGACGAACGGCGACTCGAAGCACGGGTTGAACCAGATCGCGTCGACCCCGAGCGAGGCGACGTGGTCGAGGTGCTCGATCACCCCGCGCAGGTCGCCGATCCCGTCCCCGTTCGAGTCCGCGAAGGACTGCGGGTAGATCTCGTAGAGCACCGCGTCCCTCAGCCAGTCCGCTGTCACGTCTCGCCCCTGTCCTGGTCGGGTCACCGTGGTCGCTGTCTTCCGGGGCGTGCCTTGCCAGAGAGGATGCCGGACGGTTTTCCGGATGCCCGCCACGCCGTCAGCGGCGGAAGCGAGCCCTCACCTGGGCAGCCTGATCCGGCGTGAGATTCCACCGTGCATAGGGCGTTGTCTGCCACCCCTGCTGGCGCAGCCACCGCCTGATCGCGCGGTCACTGACGGCCAACTCTTTCGCGAGCTCCCTGGGCGTGACGGTCTCGGCCATGGCGCCGATGCTAGGCGGCGGGGCCGCCTGACGGGGAGAAGGGCACTACCAAGCGTCCGAGGACGCGCCGCTCGGGCCCCCTACGATCCGCCCATGAGCCTGGCTGAGGAACTCGACTACCGCTTCGCGCCCGCCGGTCCCGTCCAGCGCGCACTCCAGGCGGTGGCCTGGCCCGGACCAGGCACCTGGTCGCCATCCCCTACGACGGCCGCCTCGCCCTGATCGGCAGCAACTTCGGGCAGCAGTCGACGCCGGCCTGGGTCCACAACCTCAAGGCCCAGCCAGCGGCGACGCTCACCTACCGGGGTGTCACCGTGCCCGTCCGTGCCCGTGCGGCCAGCGACGCTGAGCAGGCCACGGTGCTGGCCCGCTCTGAGAAGCTCTACCCCGGCTACCGGAAGTACCAGCCCCGGATCACCGGCCGGCGCCTGCGCGTGTTCGTGCTGGAGCGCTCAACGACGGAGTGATCCCAGGCCCGGTCCGCTCCTGCCTGTTCCCCAACGCGGCGCCGTCAGTCGACGACCCGGATGCGCACGCGCCGGAAGCCCTTGCCCTTGTTCTCCACCTTGGCCACCTCGATGCGGCCGATCTGCCGGGTCGAGGCCACGTGCGTCCCGCCGTCCGCCTGCACGTCGAGTCCCGTGATGTCGACCAGCCGCACGATCTCCACGTCGTCCGGGACGAGGTTGGTCGCGGTGCGGATGATGTCCGGGATCGCGAACGCTTCCGCGCGAGGCAGCTCACTCACGACGATGGCGCGGTCGGCCAGGACCTCCACGTTGCAGGCCTCCTCGACCGCGGCCTTGAAGTCGGGCGGCACCTCGGGGAGGTTGAAGTCCATCCGCGCCGTCCCCGGCTCCATGTTGCCGCCGGTCACCAGCGCACCGAAGTCCCGGAAGACCACACCCGAGAGCAGGTGCAGCCCGGAGTGGGTGCGCATCAGCGACGTGCGGCGCTCGTCCTCGACCGCGCCCCGCACGGACGTTCCCACCGGGGGCAGCGGGTCGTCGTCGTGGACCAGCAGGTACAGCTCGTCGCCCTTGCGCGTCCCCACCACGCGCGACTGCACGCCACCCCACAGCAGCACGCCGTGGTCGGGCGGCTGCCCACCCCCGCCGGGGTAGAACGCCGAGCGGTCGAGCACGACCCCGGTCTCGCGGTCGGAGGCCAGCACGACCGCGTCCCACTCGCGCAGCGTCGCGTCGCGCAGGTCGAGGCGCTCGGTCCGTCCGTCAGCCATGCCGTCGACGGTACCCACGCCAGGCTGTCCTGCGCGGATGGTGTCGCGCTTTGACAGGATGCCCGCATGCCCGCCTGTGTCGCCCTCCTGCGCGGAGTCAACGTCGGCGGCCGCAGCACGTTGCCGATGGAGCAGGTCCGACGCGTCGTCTCCGACCTCGGCCACGACGACGTGCGCACCCACCTCGCCAGCGGCAACGTCCTGTTCAGCACCACCGAGAGCGACCCCGGTGCAGTCGCCGAGAGCATCCGGATCGCCCTCGCCGACGCCGTCGGCCGTGACATCCCGGTGCTGTTGCGCGCCGCGGACGACCTGCGAGCCGTGCTGGCCGGCGATCCGTACCCCGACGCCGACCCCAGCCGTCTGCACATCGCCTTCCTCGCGTCAGAACCTTCACCGGAGGCGGCCGACGCCTTCAGCGCGCTCCTCGACGACCAGCCCGAGGAGGCGGTCCTCGCCGGCCGCGAGGTCTACATCCACTACGTCAACGGTGCGGGACGCTCGAAGATCGACCTGGCCCGCGTCGAGAAGGCGCTCGGCGTCGGGGCGACCGCCCGCAACAGGCGCACGGTCGCGGCGATCCTCGACAAGCTCACCGCCTGAACCGACCCAGTCCGACGAAGTGGAGACCCCCGATGGCCGTGTTCGTGCTCGAGCTGGCGTTCGACCGTGACGAGGAGGCCCGGCTGGCCGTCCGTCCGCAGCACCGCGAGTACCTCCAGAGCCTGCTGGCCGACGGCTCGCTCGTGATGTCGGGCCCCCTCGCGGGGGACACCGGCGCCCTGCTCGTCTACGAGGCACCCGACGAGTCGGCGGCCGAGGCGCTCGTCGCCGGCGACCCCTACGTGCGCGCCGACGCCGTGTCCCGCGTCAGCCTGCGGGAGTGGAACCCGACCTTCGGCTACCCGCCGGCCTGAGGGTTCAGGCGGTCGCTTCGGCCGGCTCCACCGTGAGGTACCGCCCCGCATCGCGCCAGCGGGCGGAGCCCCGGTGGGCCAGGTCAGAGGCGATGGCCACGGCGCCGTCCACCCCCGACCCTCCGGGGGCGACCAGCTCGACGTCCAGGGCCAGCTCCTCGACCGTGGCCGTGAAGGGGTCGAGCAGCAGCGCGCCGACGGCGAACAGCCCACCGGTGTAGGTCGCCCGCACCGGACGTCGGGTCGAGACCCCGCGCCGCAGCGACCAGGCTCGCCGCCAGCTCGCGGCCCGCCGAGGTCCAGATCGCCTGTGCGACAGCATCTCCCGCACGCGCCGCAGCGGCGACTGCCGGGACCAGCGCCGCGAGGCGTCCGGCCCGGTCGGCGTGCGGATACAGGGCGCGGGGCCACTCGTCGGGGTCCCCCAGCTGATCGATCGCGGCGCGGAGCAGCTCGGGCGACCCGCCCGGCCGCCCGTCGTGGGCACGGGCCGCGGCCCGCAGCCCCGCAGCGCCCACCCACGCGCCGCCACCGTCGTCCCCGTACAGATGCCCCCACCCGTCGACCCGGTTCCAACGCGTCGACAGGTCGGTCCCCAGCGCGACGGCACCCGTGCCCGCGGCGACGACGGCCCCTGCGCGCAGGCCGATGCCGCCGACCAGTGCGGTGACGGTGTCGGACACCACAGCGGTCACGCGCACGCCCAGGCGTGAGCGCAGGGCAGCGTGCAGGGCCCCCGGACGGTCGGCGAGCGTGAGCAGACCGGTCATCCCCAGGGCCGCGACTCCCGGACGAGGCGCCCCCTGGGAGACCAAGCCGTCGACGACCTCCCCGACCCGCCGGGCGACCAGGTCGACGTCGATACCGCCGCCGCCTACCTCGACGCCGCGGCCGGAGCCGTCCGCGCGGCCACCCGGCCACACCAGCGCGACACGGCAGCCTGACCCGCCGACGTCGACTCCCACGACGGGGGCCTCAATGGTCACGTCCTCAGAGGTCACGGGCGCGACCGTAGCGACTACTTGCTCATCCCCGCGGTGAGGCCGGCCACGATCTGCTTCGTCGCGACCAGGAAGAGCGCGATGAGCGGAAGGGTCGCGATCACGAGCCCGGCGAACAGCGTCGACCAGTCGGTCTGGTACTCCCCGAAGAACGTGGTGAGACCGACGGGGAGCGTGTACTTGTCGTTGTCCCGCAGCAGCACCAGGGGGAACAGGAAGTCGTTCCACACCGGCACGAACCTGAAGACGACCACGGTCGCCATCGCGGGGCGCACGAGAGGCAGCATCACCCGCCAGAACGTGGCGAAGGCACCGGCGCCGTCGATACGCGCCGCCTCCTCCAGCTCGACCGGCAGCTGGCGGAAGAAGACGGTGAGGACGAACGTCGAGAAGGGAACTCCCGCGGCCGCGTACACCAGCGTGAGGCCGAGCCTGCTGTCCACCAGCCCGAAGCCCTCGAGCAGGAAGAAGATCGGCAGGATCGCCAGGTGGATGGGGAGCATCAGCCCCGACAGGAACAGGGCCTCGATGCCCTGGAGGACGCGAGACCTTCCTCGCGCCAGCCCGTAGGCGGCCAGCGTCGAGACCGCCGTCGACAGGAGCACCGCCCCGACGGTGATGGCGAGCGAGTTCCCGAAGTACGTGCCGAAGGAGCCCTCGGTCCACGCCCGTCCGTACGCGTCGAACGTCAGGGGCCACGGCACCGCCAGCGGCTCGGTGAACAGGTCCTGGTTGGGCCGCAGCGAGTTCACGACCATGACGAGCAGCGGGACCACCGCCACCGCGGCGTACCCCCACAGGACCAGCCCGGTCAGTGTGCGCGCGACCGGACCCGACCGCGGGCCGCGTCCGCGACGCGCCGGCGGGCCGGTGGGTCGGCTCGCCGGTGGCTGAGCAGGTCCGGGGTCGACCGCGACGGGCGGCGTGGCGACGGTGCTCATCGCGTCATCGCCTCCTCGGCGCGGCGCAGGAGCCGGGTCGCGATGACGGCGACACCGAAGATCACCACGAAGAGCACGAGCGCGAGGGCTGACGAGATGCCGATCGCGTTGGTGGCACCGGAGTCGAAGGCGGTGCGGTAGAAGAGGAGTGACAGGAAGTCGGTGGCACCGGCGGGGCTTCCGGTCGAGCCGCCGAGGGCGTAGGGCAGCGCGAAGGCCTCCATCGCCATGATGAACGTCAGGACGCTGACCGTGCCGATCGCCGGCAGCAGCAGCGGCAGGGTGATGTGACGGAGCACCTGCCAGGGGCCTGCCCCGTCGATGCGAGCGGCCTCGGTGTACTCGTCCGGCACCCCCCCGAGCGCCGCGCCGTACAGCAGCACCGGGAACCCGACCCACTGCCACGCGCTGACCAGCACGACGACGCCGAGGGCGGTTCGCGGCTCACCCAGCCACGGCAGCGCCAGCGCGTCCAGCCCGACGGCCCGCAGCAGCGCGTTGACAGGTCCGAACGTGGGCGACAGCAGCAAGGTCCACAGGTACCCGATGACCAGCGGGCTGACCAGGTACGGCATCGCGTACAGGGTCTGGAGCAGTCGCTTCGACCGGCGACCGCGGTGCAGCAGCACCGCGAACCCGAGTCCGAGCGTGTTCTGCACCAGCATCGTGCCGGCGAAGAACAGCAGGTTGTGGCCGAAGGCCCGGGGGAACTGCTCCGCGTACGGCGGTCTGCTGACCAGGGTCACGAAGTTCTCGACGCCCACGAAGGCGCCGCGCGTCGTGCCCTTCCAGTCGAAGACCGAGTAGCTGAAGGCGGTGGCCATCGGGTACAGCACGAACACACCGAAGAGCAGGAGCGCAGGCGTGACGAACAGCAGGGCCGTGCCCAGCCCCAGTCCGCCGCCGGAGGCGCGACGGGCCCCGGGACGGCGGGGCCACCGCCCGCGCGGCCCCGCCGTCCCCGTGCTCACCGGTCCGGTCGCCGGAGCAGCGGCGGCGGACGTGGTCGTGGTCGTCACCGCGCGGTCACCCGGTGGGCGAGAACCAGGCCGACAGCCCGGTCTGCACGTCGGCCGCGACGGTCTGCGGGTCCTTCGAGCCCAGGAGCATCTCCTGGACGCCCGTCCCCACCAGGTCGGTGCCGAGCGGCTGCCCGTACCGGAAGTCGACGAGCATCATGTACGGCGCCGGGTTGGCCTCGTAGTTCGCGGCCATCTCCTCCAGCAGCGGGTCGGACGGCGTGACGCCCGGCACCGCCGAGAGCTGGACCAGCTCGTCGGTGAACATCTGGCCGAACTCCTCGGTCGCCATCCAGGCCACGAGCTCCTTGGCCGCGTCCGGGACGTCGGTCTTCGCGGAGACGCCGAACGAGCCGTCGGCCCATCCCGGGGTCACCGGCTCGGTCACGACGGCACCGGGCGGCGGGGGCACCTGGAAGACGCCGAGGTCCAGGTCGGGGTTCTGCTTCTGGAAGAAGCCCAGCTCGAAGGAGCCGCCCGGGAACATCGCGGCCTGGCCGGACGTGAACAGCACCTGCGCGTCGGTGTACGGCACGCCGACCACGTCGTCCGGCATGTACGGCTGCAGCTGGGGCAGCAGGGCCAGGCTGGCCACGTAGTCGGGGTCGGTGAACTGCTTCTCGCCCGAGAGCACCGCCTGCTCGAACTCGGCGCCTCCGTAGCGGGCGGAGCCGACGGTGTCGGCCAGCATCGGCAGGGTCCACGCGTCCTTGGCGCCGACCGAGAAGGGCGTGACGCCGGCGTCCTTCAGCGTCTGCGCGACATCGAGCATCTCCTCCCACGTGGTGGGCGGCTCGACGTCGTGCTCGGAGAAGATGTGCTTGTTGTAGTAGACCTGCAGCGTCTGGACGGCGAACGGGACGCCGTAGACCTTGCCGTCCGACTTGCCGGTGGCGCCCGTCAGGACGTTCGGGTCGAACTCGTCCAGGCCCTCGACGTCATCGAGCGGCATGAGGTTGCCCCCCTCGACGAGCGGCTGGAGCTGGCCGTACGCCCGCAGCTGCGCGACATCGGGACCGCCCTGGCCGGCGAGGCCCGTGGAGAGCAGCTGGTTGTACTCGGTGTTCTTGAACGCCTCGAACTCCACCGTGATGTTCGGGTGCTCCTCGGTGAAGGCGTCGAAGATGCGGTTGTAGGCCGCGACGTCCTCGGTGCGCCACGACCAGACGGTGACGGTCGCCTCCTCGCCCGGCTCCCCGGCGGGTGCGTCGCCGTCCGCGCCGACGCTGCTGCTCGACGGCGCGCAGGCGGCGAGCATCGCCGTGACGGCGACGTGCCGCCACGGTGGTGAGGGATCGGGTACGCATCAGGTCCTCCGGGTGAACGTGTCGGTGACGGGTGACTCAAGGGGCGAAGGGGACGTATCAGGCGAGTGTGCCGCCTGCGGCTCGGCACGCGACACCCCGTGGGCGGCGGCAGCGGCCGCGACCCGGCCGTCGTGGCGGTGCAAGAGCTCGCGGGCCTGCCTCGGCTCGGCACCGGTCAGCAGGTGCACGAGCGCGGTCTTGAGCTCGCCCGAGGACGCGTCGAGGGCGGCCACGCAGTCCTGCGTGTCGCGACCGGTGGCCTGCTCGAGGATGCGGACGGTGCGCGCGCGCAGCTTCGCGTTCGTCGCGACCACGTCGACCATGAGGTTCGACCATGTCCGGCCCAGCCGGATCATCAGCGCGGTGGAGAAGCTGTTGAGCACGAGCTTCTGAGCCGACCCGGCCTTCAGGCGCGTCGAGCCGCTGACCGCTTCGGGGCCGGTGGCGGGGGCCACCAGCACGTCGGCCAGAGGGGCGAGCGCCGCGTCGGGGTCGGCCGAGACGAGGACGGTCGCGGCGCCGAGCTCACGGGCGCGGGCCAGGGCGCCCGCGACGTACGGGGTGCGCCCCGAGGCCGTGAGCCCGATCGCGATGTCGTCCGCGGTCAGCGCCTCCGCGTCGGCGGCACCCAGCTGCGGGGAGTCCTCGACGTTCTCGACAGCTTGGAGCATGGCCTCCGGCCCCCCGGCGTGGTGGGCCACGACGAGACCGGGCGGGGCGTTGAAGGTCGGCACGAGCTCGGCCGCGTCGAGGACTCCGAGGCGTCCCGACGTGCCGGCACCGAAGTAGTGGACGCGACCCCCGGCGGACACCCGCTCGACCGCCAGGTCGACGGCGAGGGCCAGCTGCGGGAGCACGGCGGCGACGGCTGCGGGCACCATCGCGTCCTCCGCGTTGAGCAGCGTGAGCAGCTCCACGGTCGTGGCCTCGTCGATCGCGTGCGTCCGCGGGTTGCGTCCCTCGGTCGGCAGGCCGTCGAGTGCGGGCAACGTGTCGTCCTCTGTCCGGACCTCAGCAGGAGCAGTGGCGGACATTTGTTCCGCCGAAGTCGTCATAGGTGGAGGTTAGTTTCCACACCGGGCGCGCGTCAACGTCCTGCGAGTTCGCGTGGTGGGTGGGTCAGGGTCGACGGCGCTGCGGGCCGAGGTGATGGCCGCGCACCGCGGCGTACGTGACCTCGAGGGCGGACCGCGTCCGGTCGAGGTCGCGCTGGGCCAGCCCGATGAAGAGGCAGTCGACCAGGGTGAGCTGGGCGATCCGGCTGGCCATCGCGCCGGAGCGGTACGTGGTCTCCCGCGCCGCCGTCGTCAGCACGTGGTCGGCGGCGGCTGCGAGCGGCGAGCCCGGGAAGTTCGTGATCGCCACGGTCGTCGCTCCCCGCACCCCCGCCTGCTGGAGCGCTTCGACGGTCTCGGACGTGGTGCCGGTGTGGGAGAAGGCGATCGCGACGTCCCCCGGCACGAGCAGGGCGGCGCTCGTCAACGCGATGTGGGGGTCCGACCACGCGAAGGACACCCGCCGGATGCGGTGCAGCTTCTGCTGCAGGTCCAGGGCGACGAAGGCCGAGGCGCCCATGCCGTAGAGGTCGACCCGCCCCGCGTCGGCGAGGGCCGTCACCACGTCGGCCAGCACCGCCGTGTCCAGCTGCTGTGCTGTCTCCTCGACGGCGCGGGCGTCGGCGTACGCCACCTTCGCGACCACGTCGTCCAGGGTGTCGTCCGGCCCGATCTCGCCACCCACCTGCTCGCGCGGCGCGGGCCCACCGGTCTCCGCCGCGAGGGAGAGCCGCAGCTGGGGGTACCCGGGCAGGCCGAGTGCCTTGCAGAAGCGGTTGACGGTGGTCTCCGAGGTGTCGGCCGCGACCGCCAGCTCGGAGATGGTCAGCGCCGAGGCCCCGACCGGGTCGTCCAGCACGCGTCGCGCGACCCGCTGCCCGGCAGGGGCCAGGGACGGCATCAGCGCCCGCAGGCGCACGAGCAGCGGCGCCGTCTCCCGCAGCGGTGTCGCGGCGGCCGGGTCCGGGTCGTGGCTCACGGGCCCACCGTACGGGGACCGGCAAGCGCTTCGGTTCGACGCGCCACGTGCCGATAGGCACAAGGTGAGACGTGAGGCGGTGACCCGCGGGGTCAGCGGTGCAGCCCCGCGCCCGTGGGCGGGCGCGGCCTTCGCCGTGCTCGCAGGCGGGGTCTTCGCTCTGGGTGTGGTCGTGCTGCCCTCGGGCTCCACGGCCGCACTCGTCTTCGACAACGCCGTCCAGCTCCTCGCCGCGGCCACCGGTGCGGTGCTGTGCCTGCGCGCCGCCCGCGCGACGCGGGGCCGGCAGCGCCTCGTGTGGTCCCTGCTTGCCGCCGGCACCGGCAGCTGGGCCGCCGGGCAGGTCGTGTGGTCCTGGTACGAGATCGTCCTCGGGGACGTGCCGCTGCTGTCCTTCGCCGACGCGGGGTTCCTGGCCTTCTCCGCCCTGGCGATCATCGGGCTGCTGACGTGGCTGCGCGCCCACCACTCAACCGTCCGGGCGGCGCGCGACACGATCGACGGGCTGCTGATCGCCGGGGCGCTCCTCGTGATCGCGGTAGGGGCCGGGGTCATCACCGGGCCTCCGGCCGGCAAGGACCTCGGGTACCTCGTGTCGGTGACCTACGCCCTGGCCGACGTGGTGCTGCTCAGCCTGGCGCTGCTCACCGTCACCCGCGCCGGAGGACACCGGGTCACCCTGGCGGTGCTGGCCGCGGGCACGGCCGGGCTCGCCGTCTCGGACGGCCTCTACCTCTACCTCGCGTCCTCCGACGCCTACAGCTCGGGCAACCTCGTCAGCGCGGGGTGGGTCACCGGCTTCCTGCTGATCGCCGCCGCCGCCCAGCATGGGAGGGTCGCCGACCGGCGCGAGGGCAGCCAGCTCTCCGCCGAACGGGCCTCGAGGGTGCGCACCGTGCTCCCCTACGCGCCGCTGGTCGTGGCCGAGACGTTCTTCGCGGTGCGCGTCGCGGAGGGGGCGCAGGTCTCCGGCGTCGAGACCTCGCTGGCGTACGGCCTGTTCGCCCTCGTGCTGGTCCGGCAGTTCCTCGTGCTCACCGACAACCACGTGCTGCTGACGCAGCTGCGCCGCCGCGAGGCCGAGCTCGCGCACCAGGCCTTCCACGACCCGCTGACCGGTCTGGCCAACCGCACGCAGTTCCTCGACAGCCTCGAGCTCGCCGCCGCGCGGCACGACGAGTTCGGCGAGGGGTACGGACTGCTCTACTGCGACCTCGACGACTTCAAGGTCGTCAACGACCTGCACGGCCACGCCGCCGGGGATGCCCTGCTGGTCGAGGTCGGACGACGGCTCCGCCGCCTGGTCTCCGACGACGACGTGGTGGCGCGTCTGGGTGGTGACGAGTTCGCCGTGCTCGTGTGCGGCGTCGACCGGTCCGCCGAGACCCTGGCCGATCTCGTGGTGGAGGCACTCACGCTGCCCGTCGAGCTCCCGAGCGGCGACCACCATGCGCCCGTCGCAGTGGAGACACAGGTGGGTGTCAGCGTCGGCGTCGCGACCCGTCCGGACCGTCGCATCGGCCCGGCCCTGCCGCCCGGCCCTCTGCGGCGCAGCACGGACCACAACCCGTCCGAGGAGCTGCTCAAGGCGGCTGACCGGTCCATGTACCTGGCGAAGGCAGCGGGCAAGGGCCAGCGGGTGGTGGCGCCTCGCGTCTGACTCGTGCCCGGGATCCGGCCGCGACCGGGGGACGGGCCGAGGAGGTCAGCGCGCTCCGGCGCGGCTCCACTCGATCGCGGGGCAGGTGTCCATCACCATCGGCACGCCGGCGGCCGTCGTGCGCTCGAACGCCGCGGCGTCGACCACGCCGAGCTGGAACCAGACCGCCTTGGCCCCGACTGCGACCGCCTCGTCGGCGAACACCCCCGCCGCGTCGGACCGACGGAACACGTCCACGACGTCGATGTCGAAGGGCACGTCGGACAGGCGCGGCGTAGCCCTGCTCCCCGAGCACGGTCGCGGCGCCGGGGTGGATCGGCACGATCCTCTTGCCGCGTTCCTGCAGCAGCTGGGCGATGCGGTAGGCCGTGCGGTCGGGGTTGCCCGAGAGGCCGACGACCGCCCACGTGTGGCAGTCGTCGAGCATGAAGCGGACGTTCTCGGGGTCCTGCCAGGAGGTCGTCGTCATGGTGCGGACAACCCGCCCGGACGCGCGATCCTTCCCCCGCGGAGGTCCTGGAACGCTCTCGAGCACCCGCCCCTCAGCGCTGGACCTCCTGCCAGCCGTCCGCCCGCAGGTCCTCGGGTCGGCGCTCGCCGTCCAGCACCACACCGTGGCCCTTCGCGACCACCTTGACGCCGTCGACGAGCACACCGCGTCCCAGCTCCGTCGCGTCCGTCGTGTACCGCCAGCGGACCAGCAGCTCACCGGCCTCACCGTCCGACCGGACCAGGGACGCGTCGGCCTGCCACCAGCGACGGTGGCCGCTGGCGGCCACGGTGCCGTCCCGCTGGACGACCTCACCGCGGTCACGGGTGCTGAAGGCCACCGGCGCCCAGGTCGCGCCGCCGTCGGAGGACGACTCCAGCGCCACCACGTCGCTCGAGTCGGTGTCGACGAAGAGGTCGAACGACAGGCGTCCGCCGTGCTCGGGCAGGTCGACCGTGGCCTCGAGCGTCGACGTGGTCCCGTCGAGCGACGGGGCCGACCACGCGGTGCGTCCACGTCGCGGCTGCACGGCCAGCGCCAGCGCGAGCCCCTGCGCCACGGCCCGACGCACGGGGTTGACCGACCCCCAGCTGCGCGAGGGGTGCACGCGGTTGCTCAGCACGATCGCGAAGGAGCGTGAGGCGTGGTCGAGCACCAGCGAGGTGCCCGTGTACCCGGTGTGACCGGCGGTGCGCGGTCCGGACAGGCCGGCCATGTACCAGCGCTGGTCGAGCTCGAAGCCGAGCCCGTGCTCGTTGCCCGGGAAGGCCTCGTTCTCGTTGCGGGTCATCGCCTCGACGGACTCCTCGGAGAGGATGCGGTCTCCGGCGTAGGCCCCGCCGTTCAGCATCGTCTGCGCGAGCACCGACATGTCCGCGGCGGTCGAGAACACACCTGCGTGACCGGCGACACCGCCCAGGGACCAGGCGTTCTCGTCGTGCACCTCGCCGCGGACCATGCCCCGCGCGGGGGTGGACTGGTACTCGGTGGCGGCGGCGCGATCCTTCTGGTCGCCCTGGGGGTTGTAGCCGGTGTCGACCATGCCGAGTGGCTCGGTGATCCCGTCGGCCACGAGCTCGTCCAGCGACCTCCCGCTGACCCGCTCCGCGACCACGCCGACGGTGATCATGCCGAGGTCGCTGTAGACGTACCTCGTGCCGGGCGGTGCGGTCGGCTTCGCCGTGAGGGCGGCCCGCAACCGTGACTCCTCGTCCGGGTAGGACCTCCACAGCGGCAGCCACGCCGGCAGCCCGCCCGTGTGGGTCAGCAGGTGACGGACGGTCACGGTCTCCTTGCCGTTCTCAGCGAACTCGGGGACGTACGTGGCGACGGCCTCGTCGAGGTCGACCCTGCCGGCCTCGACCTGCTGCATCAGCACGATCGAGGTGAAGAGCTTGGAGACCGAGGCCATGTCGTAGACGGTGTCCTCGGCGGTCGGGACCCACTGGTCCCGCGGGAGCTCGGTACCGGCGCCGTCCGCGTAGCGCAGCGCCCAGCCCGTCGCCTCCCGCGCGACGACGGACCCGTCGTGGCCCATCACGGTGACGGCGCCGGACAGGAGCGGGCGTGTGGGACCGTTCGGTCCCTCGCCCGGCTCCGTCCAGGCCGACACCGCGGCGAGCGCCTCGTCGACCGGTTCGGCGGCGAGCCCGGCCTCTGCCGGGTCGGCGTCCCTCAGGCGGGTCGACGCGGCGGCGAAGCCCTGCTGCGGGTGGTCGTACCGCGCCACGCGGTGGTCTCCTGCCTGTGCCGGGGCCGTGGCCACCGTGAGCGTGGCCACCAGGGCGGTGGCCAGGACGGCGGTGAGGGGCAGCGGGGACCTCACCTGCGCTTCCCCGGGTAGAGCAGGTACGCCTGCCTGCGCTCGTCGAAGTCGCGCAGCTCGCCGGACCAGGCGTCCTCGACGTCGGCGACCGAGGCTCCCGCGTCGACCATCTCCCGCAGCCGCGGGGACCCGCTCAGCTTGTCGACCCAGTACGGCCGTGCCGTGTCCCAGCTGTCCTTCCGCCACGCGAACTGCGGGTACAGCCGCTTCGCCTCGACGAGCATCGCGACGGCGGTCCTGATCGCCTCGGCGCGGCCGGGGTCGGTGACGTGCACCTGCATCCCGGCGCAGACCTTGCCCGCGTGCTTGTTGAAGCCGGGGGTGAAGTACGACTCCCGCACGGTGACGCCCGGGATGTCGTGCTCCGCGACGGCCTGGGCCCAGCGGTGGTCGAACGCCGGGTCGCCCACCCACTCGAAGGGCCGCGTGGTCCCGCGTCCCTCCGAGCTGAGGACGCCCTCGAAGAGGCACGTGCCGGGGTAGACCAGCGCCGTGTCGGGGGTCGGCATGTTCGGGCTGGGCGCGACCCACGGGAGCCCCGTGTCGGCGAACGTGCTGTCCGGCCGCCACCCCGTCATCTCGACGACGTGCAGCTCGCTGAGGCGGGCACCGGCGTCGTCGGCCAGGAACTCGGCGTCGAACAGGCGAGCCAGCTCTCCCACGGTCATGCCGTGCTGCTGGACGATCTGCTTCTTGCCGACGAACGTCGCGTACTCGGGGGTCATCATCGGCCCGCGTGCCTTGCCGCCCAACGGGTTCGGTCGATCGAGGACGACGAAGCGCGCACCGGTCCGTGCGGCCGCGACCATCGCGTCGTACATCGTCCAGATGTAGGTGTAGAAGCGGGCTCCGACGTCCTGGATGTCGAAGACGACGGTCTCGACGCCGGCCGCCTCGTACATCTGCGCGAGCTTCGTCGAGCTGGCGCCGTAGGCGTCGTAGACGGTGACGCCCGTGCGCTCGTCGACGTACGTCCCCTCTGAGCCACCGTTCTGCGCGGTGCCCCGGAAGCCGTGCTCGGGACCGAACACCGCGACCAGGTCGACCCGCTCGTCGGCCGCCATCACGTCGACCTCGTGCCGCAGGTCCGACAGCACGCCCGTGGGGTTGGTGATCACGCCGACCCGCTGGCCCGCGATGTCGCGCCACCCGCGGGCGGCGAGCGCCTCGACGCCGGTGACGACCCGGCGGCCACCGGGTCGAGAGCCGCCCCGCCCGTCGGAGCGCCCGTCGGCCGCGGCGGCCGGCACGACGGCCGGGGCGACGGCCGGGGCGACGACGAGGCCGGCGCCTGCGCCGAGAGCGCCGAGGAAGCCGCGCCGACCGACGGGCCGTCCGCCTCCGGAGTCTGGAACCTGCTGTGCCATGGCGTGACTCACCAGCTCTTTCCGTAGCCGAAGGGGTACAGGACCGTCTCGGGATCACCGGCCGTCGGCACGTCCACCGGCAGCGTCCCCTCGGGCGTGATCTCGCCGTGGACGACCTTCGCCGCCGACTCGACCGACACCGCCGTGTACGAGTACGTCGCGAGCGAGGTCGTCGTGTCGGGCAGGTACGCCACGTCGTAGGGGTCGCGGACGGCCACGTGCACCACCGGCGTGCCCGTCGCCTCGAGCTCGCGCACCAACCGCTGCTGACGCTTCTCGGGGTCGGTGACCTTGGCGTCCCAGGCACGCTGCGTCAGCACGACCACCAGGTCGTTGACCCTCGCGTCGGCCACCGCCGCAGCGATCGCCGAGTCGCTCGGCCGGCTGCCCGTCTCGCGGACGGCCAGGGTGTGCCCGCGCCGGCCCATCGCCTGGCCCATGGCCGCGGTGGTCGAGACCCCCCAACCGGTCACGAGCACCCTGCGGGCGCCGCCGGTCAGCGGGAGGAGGCCGGCCTCGTTGCGCAGCACCGTCGTGGTGCGGTCGGTCACCTCCTGGGCCGTGGCCATGTGCTCGTCGGTGCCGACGACCCGGGGAATCCGCCGCTCGTCGACGAACGGCCGCCGGACGACGTCGCGACGGAACTTCAGGGCCAGGATCCGCTCGATGCTCTCGTCGATCCGCTTCTCGGTCAGCCGGCCCGACGCGACGGCGTCGAGGAGCGCCTGGCGCGCGACGAGGGGCTTGGCCGGCATCAGCAGGACGTCGGCACCGGCCTCGATCGCCCGGACCGCCACCTCGTCGTCCCCGTACTTCTCGCGCACACCGGCCATCTCGAGGCTGTCGGTGATGATCACGCCGCGGTACTTGAGCCGGTCGCGCAGGATCCCGGTCATGATCGGCCGCGACAGGGTGGCCGGGTCGTCGGCCGGGTCGAGCGACGGCACGAGGATGTGTGCCGTCATGATCACGTCGGTCCTCGCCCTGATCGCCGCCTCGAACGGCGGCGCGTCGAGCGCCTCCCACTCCTCGCGCGTGTGGTCGATCGTCGGCAGGGCGTAGTGGCTGTCCGTCGCCGTGTCGCCGTGACCGGGGAAGTGCTTGGCGCAGGCGGCGATCGCGCCGTCCTCCTGGTAGCCCCGCACCTGCGCGCGGACCATCTCGGCGACGAGGTCGGGATCGGACGAGAACGAGCGCACGCCGATCACGGGGTTGAGGGGGTTCACGTTCACGTCCGCGACGGGAGCGAAGTTCTGGTTGATGCCCACGGCGGCGAGCTCCTGGCCGGTGATGCCCGCTGCCGTGCGTGCGTCGGCGGAGCTGCGGCCGGCGCCGAGCGCCATCGAACCCGGGAACGGGGTGGCCGGCGGACCGAAGCGGGTCACCACGCCCTGCTCCTGGTCGGTCGAGATCATCAGCGGGACGCCCGCGCCGCTCTCGAGCGCGGCCCGCTGCAGCCCGTTCGACAGCCCCGCGATCTGCTCCGGGTTCTTCACGCTGTCGGTCCAGGCGAAGTAGATGACCCCGCCGAGGTTCAGACTGCTGACGACCTCCGCCGGCGTCGAGACGCCGTAGAGGGCGACGTTGCGGGGGTCGGCGGTGTCGGCCGTGGCGCCGTAGGCGTAGCCCGTGATGAGCTGGCCGACCTTCTGCTCCAACGTCATGCGCTTGACCACGTGCCGGGCGTACGAGCGCTCCGACCCCCCGCCGCGACCACCGGCGGCGCCCGCGGGGCCGGCGGTGGCGACGGCACCGGCGAGGGCGACCGCTCCGCCGAGCACCCCCCGGCGGCTGAGGGCGAGGGAGCGGGGGTCTTGAGCGTGCACGCGGAGCCTCCGAGGTGGACACCGACTCGGCACTCATTTACCAAGCCGTGGGTTCCCTGGGAAATTACCTCCGTCGACCGGTTGAGGTCAATGGTCTTGAGTGCCCGATAGTTCCCGGTTCGCGGTGTCGCTCAGCCGGCCAGCCGGTTCACGGCCGCCTCGAACACCCCAGGGAGGCGCACGGCGGCCGGCACGAGCGCCCGGCGGACCACCGGGACGCGGGTCGCCTCGAGCAGCCCGTGGGTCAGGGCCGAGTGGACCCGCGTCAGGCGGCGCCAGTCGCGTTCGTACCGCTCGGGGTCGTCCGCCGCGAGGGCCGCGACCGCCGCCCGTGCCTGTGCCAGGCCGAGGGCGATCCCCTCCCCCGTGACCGCGTCCACGTACCCGGCGGAGTCGCCCACGAGCAGCACCCGGCCCGCCACGCGACGACGCGTCCGCTGGCGGAGGGGTCCGGCCCCACGGACCCCCTTCGCCGTCCCACCACGGAGCCTCGTCAGCAGGTCAGGGAAGTGTGCGACCTGCTCGTCGAAGGGCCCACGCCGGTCGGTCAGGACCGCGACACCGACGAGGTCGTCGGCCACCGGCGTCACGTAGGCCTCCACCCCCGGCCCCCAGTGCACCTCGACGAACTCGGTCCAGGGCCGGACGGCGACGTGGCGCCGCAGCCCGTAGCGGGTCGGCCCGTGGCCGCGGGCCTCAAGACCCAGCAGCCGACGCAGGGGCGAGCGCAGCCCGTCGGCGGCCACGACGTACCGCGCCCGCAGGCCTCCGTCGAGGACCACGGCGTGGTCGTCCTGCTGGAGGGACGCGACCCGGTGGGGTCGGACCGGTATCCCCGCGTCGTGGACGGCCTCGGTGAGCGCGTCGTGCAGGACGGTGCGGCGCACACCCCGTCCGGGACCGGCGCGGAACGACGCCTCCACGGCCCTGTCGCCCGCCACGTACCTGATGCCGCGCAGGGTGTGCCCGCTCGGGTCGACGCCCAGCTCGGCGAGAGCGCGCACCGCCGAAGGCATCAGCCCCTCGCCACAAGCCTTGTCGATCGTGCCGGTCCGCGGCTCCAGCACCGCGACGTCGAGCCCCGCGCGATGCGCGTACAGGGCGGTGCCCAGGCCCACCGGGCCGCCACCGACGACGACGAGGTCGTGCACGTCAGCCGCCGACCGGCGGGGACGGCGTCCGTCCCGCAGGTGCGGCCGCCAGCGCGGTGAGTGCCACGTCCTCCACCCGGATCCGGTGTCGCAGGAGGAGCAGGTTCGCCACGGTGAAGGCGACCGCGGTGACCCAGGCGGTGTGCACCAGGGGCAGCGCGAGGCCCTCGACGACGACGGCCAGGTAGTTCGGGTGCGTCAGCCACCGGTAGGGCCCGCGCACCACCCTGTCGAGACCCGGGACGACGATCACCCGCGTGTTCCACAGCCGTCCCAGCGACGCGATGCACCACCAGCGCAGGGCCTGCGAGACCAGCACCATGGCGACCATCGGCCAGCCGAGCCATGGCACGAACGGGCGGTCGAGCACCCAGACCTCGACCACGGCACCGACCAGCAGCGCGGTGTGGAGGACGACCATCACCAGGTAGTGGCGCTGCCCCGTCTCGACGCCGCCACGGGCCAGGCTCCACGCCGCGTTGCGCGTCGAGACGACCAGCTCGGCGACCCGTTCGAGGCCGACGAGTGCGACGAGTGCGGTGAAGGCCACGGCGGAGGACACGTCCGTCCTACGCCCTCAGCAGGACGAGCTCGAGGCAGAACCCCGGACCCATCGCCATCAGCACGCCGTAGCTGCCCGGGACCGGTGGCCGTACGGCCAGCGTGTCCACCAGCACGTGCAGCACCGAGGCCGAGGACAGGTTGCCGATCCGGCGCAGCGAGTCCCACGTGAGGCCGAGCGCGTCGCGGTCGACCTCCAGGGCCTCCTGCATGGCCTCCAGGACCTTCGGTCCACCGGGATGGCAGACCCACCAGGCGATGTCGTCGCGCGTCAGGCCGTGGTCGGCGAGGAACCCGTCGACGTCGCCGCGGACGTGCTCGCGCACCAGGTCCGGCACCTCGGCCCCCAGGACGATCCGCAGACCGGTCGACCCGACGTCCCACCCCATCGCCCGCTCGGTCCCCGTGTAGAGGCGGCTGCGGCTCGCCAGCACCGTGGGTCGCGGGACCGGACCGGGCTGCGAGGCGGCGGGGTGGTCCGGGCCCACCGCGACGACCACCGCACCGCCGTCCCCGAACAGACCGCTGGCGACCAGGTTGGCCGTCGAGACGTCCTGACGCTGCACCGTCAGCGAGCACAGCTCGACCGACAGCAGGACGGCGACCTCGGCGGGGTGCCCGACCAGGTAGTCGTGCAGCCGGGCGACTCCGGCCGCGCCGGCCACGCACCCCAGGCCGACGATGGGGACGCGCTTCACGTCGGGCCGCAGCCCGAGCCGGGCGGCGACGCGCGCCTCGAGGGAGGGCACCGCCAGCCCCGTGATCGTCGTCGACACCAGCAGGTCCACGTCCTCGGGACGCAGACGGGCGGCGTCGAGGGCCTGCGCGAGGGCCTGGGTGCCGAGGTCGACCGCGGCCTCGATGAACGCGTCGTTCGCGGCCCCGAAGTCGGTGAGCTTCTCGTAGTGGTCGAGCGGCAGTGCGAGGTGGCGGAAGTCGACGCCGGCGTTGGCGTGGAAGCGACGCAGGAGACCGCGCTCGGCCTCGGTGCCGGTGATCACGTCCGCGAACGCCTCGGTGACCTCGGCCTGGGGGTACCGGTTGGGGGGCAGCACGCCCTCGACGGCCACGATGTGGGTCACCTGACGAGCCTAGGTGCGGCCTAGGCTCGTGTCGTGCCCACCCTCGGACCCGACGGCGCACCCGCCATCGGCTCCGGCCCGGTGGGCGCGCTGGCGACAGCCGGTCACCTCGTGCGCGCCACCCACCCCGGCCCCACGGTGGCGGTCACCTCGCTGGCCGTGCTCCTCTCGGTGGCCCTCGGCAACGCAGCGCCGCGGACGGTCCTCGTAGGTCTGGCGTTCCTCACCGGCCAGGCCACGATCGGGTGGACGAACGACCTGCTGGACGCCGGTCGCGACCGCGCGGCCGGACGCCGCGACAAGCCGCTCGCGAGGGGGGTCCTGGCCGCCTCGACGGTCCGGACGGCGACCGCCCTGACCCTGCTCGCCTGCGTCGTGCTCTCTGTGCTCTGCGGTGTCGCCGCCGCGCTCGTGCACCTCCTGCTCGGGGTGGCGATGGGCTGGGCGTACAACGCCGGGCTCAAGCGCACCTGGTGGTCGTGGGCGCCGTACGCCGTGGCCTTCGGGACGCTCCCGGCGGTCGTGACCCTGGCCGGTCGCCCACCCGAGGCACCCGCGGCGTGGCTGGTCGCCTGCGGCGCGCTGCTCGGTGTCGGGGCGCACCTCGTCAACGTGCTGCCCGACCTGGCCGACGACGCCGCCACCGGCGTGCAGGGGATGCCCCACCGCGTGGGAGAGCGCGTCTCCCGGCTGCTGGCCGCCACGGTGCTCGCCGGGGCGTCGCTGATCGCCGTCGTCGGGCCCCCCGGCCCCGTCCCGGTCTGGGCGTGGGCCGGGCTGGCGGCGGCCGTGGCGCTCGCGGGCGCCACCGTCCGCGGCACCGGCAGGACGCCGTTCTGGGCCGCCGTCGCCGTGGCCGGGCTCGGCGTGGCGATGCTCGTCGTCCGCGCCTGACCGCAGCACGGGTTGCGGGCGGCGCATAGGCTGCGCCGGTGAGCGTGGACGAGTCGTCGGTCGACGGGACGCGGGCGGACGAGCTCGTCGTGCTCCTCGACGACGAGAACCGCCCGGTCGGCTCGATGCCCAAGCGCCTGGTGCACGGCGAGACCACCCCCTTGCACCTGGCCTTCTCGGTCTACGTCTTCGACCCGGCTGGGCGTTTCCTCGTCACGCGTCGGGCCCTCGGCAAGCAGACGTGGCCCGGCGTCTGGACGAACTCGTGCTGCGGCCACCCCGCGCCGGACGAGTCGCTCGAGGACGCCGCTCGCCGCCGTCTCGACGACGAGCTGGGCCTGGGGGTCGCGTCTCTCGAGGTGGTGCTTCCCGACTTCGCCTACCAGGCCGTCTCGTCGGAAGGGTTGATGGAGAACGAGTTCTGCCCGGTCCTGGTCGCGAGGGCCGACCGCGACCCCTCGCCCCGGGCCGACGAGGTGTCCCAGTGGGCGTGGGTCGACTGGGAGGGCTGGTGTCAGGCCGTGGCCTCGGCACCCTGGGCGTTCAGCCCGTGGGCCGTCAGGCAGACCCCCCTGCTCGCGGAGGCCCGTCCAGCTCGAAGGTGAGCTTCTCGGGGTAGCACCACAACCACGTCTCCCCCGGCTCGAACGACCTGATCAGTGGATGGCCGGTGCCGTGGTGGTGCGCCGTCGCGTGCCGGTTGGGTGAGGAGTCGCAGCACCCCACGTGACCGCACTGCTGGCACATCCGCAGGTGGACCCACGTGGAGCCGGTGGCGAGGCAGTCCTCGCACCCGGCGGCCGACGGCCTGACCTCCGGGTCGATCGTGTCGAGGTGCGTGCAGGTGGCCATGGCGTGGCTCCCGGGGAGGGTCGGCGGGGTGGTGCCCATCCTGCACCCGGCCCGCGTGCGCCGCACCTGTCGCGACTCGCCCTGACGTATCAGCGGAATCGGCACGTGCGCGACGCGACGACCCCTAGCCTGGCTCGCACTGCCCGACGACGGGCACGGGGCGACGTGGCGGATGGAGCGACCGGTGCCGAACGCGCGCGACACGGCGACGACGCCGACGACGCGGACGACGCCGTGGCGTTCGTCCGCCCGGGGCCCTGTGCTGGTCGTCGCGCTGCTGACGGCCGCCGCACCCCTGGTCGTCCCGATGTCGTCAGGTCCCCTGCTCGTGGTCTCGGCGCTCGCAGCCGCCGTGCTGTGCGGTGTGGCCGGTGCCCGCGCGGGCTCCGCCGACAGGTGGGCCTGGTTCCTGCTCGGCAGCGCCCAGCTCGCCAACGGCATCGGCAACGTGACGATCGCCTCCGACGCGACGTGGCTCGACGCGCCGACCTGGGCCGCCAGCATCGCGTTCAACCTGGCATCGCTGCTCACGGCGCTCGGGCTGATCGCCTTCGTGCTGCCGCCCGCGCAGCAGCAGCGGCTCCTGCGGACGCTGGTCGACCTGCTGATCGTCGCCGGCAGCGCGTTCGTCGTGGGCTGGCACTGGAACCTGCCGGCGCTGATGGGCGAGCAGCGTGACGCCAGCGCGCTGGGCCTGATGGGCTCCACCGCCCTGGTGCTCAACCTCATCGGGCTCCTCGTCGGACTGGTGCTGATGCGGTCACGCACCCGTGGCGAGGCCGCGGGCGTCCGGCTGGCCTGGGCGTCCCTCGTCGTCGCGACCGTGGGCGACACGCTCGTCGTGACGACGGTCCCCACCGAGCTGGCGGACCTGGCTCCCGACGCGTGGGTGTGGTCGTCGATCATCATGGGCGTCGGCGCCACCTACGCCCTCCCCGACTCGGAGCCGGTGCGGTGGATCGGTCGGGACCGGTCGATGGACGCCGCCACCGTCAGCCTGTCCGCCACCGTGCTGCTGGTGCTGGCCGGTGGGCCGCTCGACCGTGTGGCGGAGGTGGTCCTCTGCGCGGTGGTCCTGCTGCTGCTCGCGCGACAGGTCCGCGTCACGACCGAGCGCGCTCGGCTCGCGCTGTCGCTGCGTGCCAGCGAGGAGCACTTCAGGACGCTGGTGCAGGACACGCGTGACGTGATCATGCGCGTCGACGACCACGGCACGATCAGCTACGCCTCACCCGCCTGCCGCCGCCTCTTCGGCCTTGACGCGGACGAGATCCTCGGCACGCGCCTGATCGACCTCGTCGCGCACGACCGGCGCGAGGAGGTCGCGACCGTCATGCGGCGCCTGCGCACCCCCGGCACGTCCGAGCGCATCGAGACCGACGTGACCACACCCGACGGCGAGCTGCTGCACGTCGAGGCCATCGGCACCCAGGTGCCCGACGGTTTCGTGGTCTCGATCCGAGACGTCACCGAACGGGTCGAGCTGCAGCGTCGCCTGCACCACGCGGCCCACCACGACGGCCTCACCCGCATCCCGAACCGCGCCAGCTTCGAAGCCGCCCTGGCGGACCGCATCGCGGAACCCGGCGGCGCCACGGTCATGTTCGTCGACCTGGACGGCTTCAAGCGCATCAACGACTCCACCGGTCACGCCGCCGGCGACGCGGTGCTCATCGAGGTGGTGCGACGGATCGCGTCGGCCCTGCACCCCGGAGACCTGCTTGCCCGCTTCGGAGGCGACGAGTTCACGGTGCTGCTGCGCCCGGGGCTGGACCCCGAGCTGGCGCGCGACCTCGCGGAGCAGGTGCGCGACGCGGTCAGGGGCGGGTACGAGGTCGACGGCCGGGAGGTGAGCCTCGGTGCCACCGTCGGGGTCGCCTTCGGGATGCAGGGCTCCGACCCGGCGGCGCTCGTGCACAACGCCGACCTCGCCATGTACGCGGCCAAGTCGGACACCGGCTCGTCCGTCCGCATCTTCGAGCAGCAGATGCACGACGAGGCAGCGCGGAGGGTGCAGCTGGAGAGCCACCTCCGCCGGGCGCTGTCGGGCGACGGGCTGCGGCTGGTCTACCAACCGGTCGTGGACCTCACGACGGGAAGCATCGAGGGCGTCGAGGCGCTGCTGCGCTGGTTCGACGGCGAGCGTGTCGTGCTCGACCCGGGCGAGCTCGTGGCGCTGGCGGAGTCGCTCGGCCTGATCGGGCAGCTCGGCGAGCTCGTCCTGGCCCGGGCGATCACCCAGGCGGCCGAGTGCGCCCGTGCGGGGTTCCCGGTGCGGATGGCGGTCAACGTCTCGTCGCGGCAGTTCCAGGACGCCGACCTCCCGTCGCTGGTCGGCTCGCTGCTCGAGGAGCACGGCGTCGACCCCGGGATGCTGACGCTCGAGGTCACCGAGACGGTCCTCCTGGAGGACACCGAGGCCGCGATCGAGGTCCTCGCCACGCTGCGGACGCTCGGCGTCCGGCTCGCGATCGACGACTTCGGCACGGGCTACTCCGGGCTGGCGTACCTGCACCGCCTGCCGGTGCACGAGCTCAAGATCGACCGATCGTTCGTCAGCGGTCTGGGCCGCGTGCCCCAGCTCACGTCGTTGGTCTCGACCGTCGTGCAGATGGGGCAGGACCTCGGCCTCAAGCTGGTCGCCGAAGGCGTCGAGAACCCGCTCCAGATGCACCACCTGAAGGGTCTCGGCGTCCACTCCATGCAGGGGTACCTCGCCTCACGGCCCCTGTCGAGCACCGGGCTGATGGCCTGCCTGCGCCGCGGCCCGTACGCGCTGCGCGTCGCCGGCGGCGCGACCTACCTCCCCCGTGCCACGAGCGCACCGCCCCCGCGCGAGGACGAGGCCGTCCACGCCTGACCCTCCCCATGACGGGCGTCCGGTCTGGACGGGGCCGGCCCCCCATGCCGTCACCCGTACGGTGCACGGACCGGGCAGCCGTCACCCTCCGTGGACACCGACGTCGATGCCGGGGCTCGTGGTTGGGACGTACAGGTGAGCACCACGCGACCGCACAGGGCGGATCACCAGCGGCTGTCACGATGAACAGCGCGACGGGGTGCCGTACGCGCGGACGAAGGGGGGCGTGACGATGACACACCGTGCTCTGGCGACGGGGATGGCGTGCGCGCTCGCCGCCACCTTGTCGGTCCCGCTCACCGGCCCGGCCCTGGCCGCGGCACCGCCCGGGCACGGACCGGCCGGCCACGCCGCGGCCGAGCCGCTCGACTCGGAGTGGGGCGACGACGACACCCACGAGGGCAGGAAGGCGTCGAGGCTCACGGGCTCGTGGGTGGCACAGCGCGACCACGGGTCGCTCTGGTACATCACCAAGCAGACCGGGGCCCAGGTCGTCTGGGGAAAGCAGGATCCCCGGGACGGTCGGCGCAAGCTCACCGGTCACGGCGTCGGCGTCGCCCTGATCGACACGGGCGTGGCTCCCGTCAACGGGCTGGTGACCCCGGGCAAGGTCGTCAACGGGCCCGACCTGTCGTTCGAGTCGCAGTCGGACAACACGCGCTACCTCGACGGGTACGGCCACGGCACGCACATGGCCGGCATCATCGCCGGCCGGGACGGCGCAGTCGTCCGGGGCAACGAGAAGGACGACAAGTACTTCGTGGGGATGGCGCCGGACGCCAGGATCATCAACGTGAAGGTCGGTGCCGCTGACGGCGGCACCGACGTCTCCCAGGTGGTCGCCGCCGTGGACTGGGTCGTCGCCCACCGCGCCGACCACAACATCCGGGTGCTGAACCTCTCCTACGGCACCGACTCCGCGCAGCCGTCCACGACCGACCCGCTCGCCCACGCCGTCGAGAACGCCTGGCGCGCAGGGATCGTCGTCGTCGTGGCCGCAGGCAACGACGGGGAGTCCGGTGCCACCCGCCTGACGATGCCCGCCGTCGACCCGTACGTCCTGGCCGTCGGGTCGTCCGACCACCACGGCAGCGACAGCCCGCGGGACACGACAGTGGGTACCTGGACCAACGACGGGACGACCGAGCGTCGTCCCGACCTGATCGCGCCGGGCAAGTCGGTCGTCGGGCTCGGCGTGCCCGGCTCGCTCGCGTGGACCCAGCATCCGGAGGGCAAGGTGTACGGCGACGCCTCGGGCCGCCTCTTCCGGGGCACCGGGACCTCGCAGTCCGCGGCCGTGGTGTCGGGCGCCGCGGCCCTGATCCTCCAGCGCAACCCGGAGCTGACACCCGACCAGGTCAAGGGCCTGCTGCGGGCGAGCGCGGACCGGCTGATGGTCGACAGGGACCTCACCCAGGGGGCCGGACTCCTCGACGTGAAGGGCGCGGTGGAGCTGCTCGAGGCGCAGAGGCCTGGCGCCTACCGCCAGGCCTGGGCGACGTCCACCGGACGCGGCTCGCTCGAGGCCTCCCGCGGCGGAAGCCACGTGGCCGACCCCGACACCGGGGCGCTCCTGACCGGGGAGCAGGACATCTTCGGCGAGACGTGGGACGCGACGACGTGGGCCGAGGCGTCCGCGCAGCGCCGGTCGTGGAGCGGCGGCACCTGGCGGGGTTCCGAGTGGGCCGGCTCCGCGTGGAGCGGCACGTCCTGGGCCGGCACGACCTGGGCCTCGACCGCATGGAGCCGGCGGAGCTGGAGCGGTGTCGACTGGTCCCGCCGCAGCTGGAGCACGATGTCGTTCCTGCGCCGCAGCTGGTCGGGCGACGACTGGGCGCGCCGCAGCTGGTCCTCCGACAACTTCTCGCGACGGTCGTGGTCCACCGGTGACTGGGTGCTGTCCGGCACCTGGTGACTCCGGTCCGCCTCAAGGCGCGCCAGCCGGAGGCCGATGAGGTGGCAGGGGTACAGCCGAGGTCCAGGGGACGGAGTCGACCGTGAGCACTGACGACACGTCGGTCAGGGCTGTCCCGGTCGGGTCGGATCCGGTCCAGGAACCAGGGGACCGGTCCCCCGTCCCGGCGATCTACGCGCTGTCCGTCGGGCTCGTCGCCGTCGCGGCCCTGCTCGTGCTCGTGGTGCTCCCGCAGCTGCCGACTCGCGATCTCCCGAGCCTGCCCCCGTGGTGGGTGCTGCTCCTACCGGCGTTCGCACTCAGCGAGCTGTTCACCGTGCACCTGCGCGTGGGCCGCAGCGCCTTCACCGTCTCCTTCGGACACATCCCGCTCGTGCTCGGGGTGGTCCTGCTCGACCCCGTCCAGCTGCTGACGGTGAGCGTGCTCGGGTCGGCCTTCACCCTGGTCGTCCACCGACGCCAGTGGGGCCTCAAGCTGCTGTTCAACGTCGGGCTCTGGGCGTTCGAGGCGGCCCTCGCCCTCACGCTCTACCGCCTCATCGCCGGGGACGCACCGCCGGCGTCGCTCCTCAGCCTGCTCGCCGTCCTCGCCACGATCCTCGTGACGGACCAGCTGACCGCGCTGGCGGTGACGGCGGTCATCTCACTCCACGAGGGTGAGCTCGAGCGGGAGTCGATCCGTGAGGCCCTCACGTGGGGCCTGCTGGTCGCCGTGTGCAACACCAGCGTCGGGCTCCTGGTGGTCGTCCTCGTGGCGGAACAGCCCTTCGCCGTCCCCCTGCTCCTGGTGATGCTCGGCATGCTCGGCCTCTCCTACCGGGCCTACGAGCAGCTCCACCGGACGCACCAGCAGGTGGAGCGGCAGCACGACTTCGCGCAGGCCCTCGCGCGCGTCCACGGGTCCGGCAGCCTCATCGACGAGGTGCTGGAGCAGACCCGCACGATGATGCAGGTCGAGGTCGTCGAGGCCCACGTCGACGGCCGCGTGCACCGGTGCACAGCCTCCGGCGTCGAGGAGCCCACAGGAAGCACGTGCCTCCTCCGACTACTGGCTCGGCCTGGCCCGCGCCGGGTGCTCGGCCCTCCTGCCGCACGGCACAGCCGTGCCGGCCGAGCGGACGATCCTGCGGCTCAGCGGCGCCCACGAGGCGGCGATGGCTCCCGTCGTCCACGGCTCCGAGCTCCGCGGGGCGCTCGTGGCTCTCGACCGCCTCGGTGAGGTGACGTCGTTCACCGGCGACGACCTGCGCGCCCTGGAGACCCTCGCCCACCAGACCAGCGTGGCGATGGACCGCGGACGCCTGGTCGACCGTCTCCGCCTGGAGGCCGACGACAGGGCGCGCGAGGCCCGGCACGACCAGCTGACCGGTCTGCCGAACCGCGCGCACTTCGTCGAGCTCGTCACCGGCGCCGTCGAGGCGCTGCCCGGTGTGGGGGTCCTCCTGCTCGACCTGGATCGTTTCAAGGACGTCAACGACGCCCTGGGCCACTCGGTCGGCGACGAGCTGCTGCGCGTGGTCGCCCGACGGCTGCGCGAGGACCTGGGGCCGGAGACGACGCTCGCACGGCTCGGCGGCGACGAGTTCGCCGTGATGGTGCCGGCCACAGGTGACGCCGAGGTGCCGGACGCCGTCCTGAAGGCGGTGGAGGCGATCGGCCGTGCCCTGCGGTCCGACGTGGACGTGCGGGGACGTCCGCCTCAACCTCGACGTCAGCATCGGCAGCGCGGTGGCCCCCACCGACGGCAGCACGGCCGAGCAGCTCCTGCAGCGCGCCGACGTGGCGATGTACCGCGCGAAGAAGGGGCGCACCGGCTACGAGCCGTACGACGCCCGGCTGGACGGGTCCGGGTCCGAGCGGCTGGCCCTCTACACCGAGCTGCGGCACGCGGTCGCCGACGAGCTGATCGACGTCCACTTCCAGCCGTCGCTCGACCCGGTGACGGGGCGCGTGCTGTCGGCGGAGGCTCTCGCGCGGTGGCAGCACCCCGTCCGCGGCGCCGTCGCCCCTGACACGTTCATCCCGCTCGCCGAGCGGAGCGGACTCATCAACGCGTTGACCCACCTGGTGCTGCGCCGTGCGCTCGCGCGGCTGCGGGACTGGCGCGCCGAGGCGCTCCTGCCGCGCGTCGCCGTGAACCTGTCGCCGCGCGTGCTGCACGACCTCGAGCTGCCCGGGACTGGTCGCATCGCTGCTCCGCGAGTTCGACGTCCCCGCCGAGGCGTTGACGCTCGAGATCACGGAGTCGGCCGTCATCGCCGACCCCGAGCGCGCCATGGCGGTGCTGCGAGGGCCTGGACGCCCTCGGCGTCCACCTGTCGGTCGACGACTACGGCACCGGCTACTCCTCGCTCGCCTACCTGCGGCAGCTGCCGGTCGACGAGCTGAAGATCGACCGCTCCTTCGTCCAGCACCTGGCCGACGACGAGGGCGACGCGGTGATCGTCCGGTCGACGATCGGGCTGGCCCACGAGCTGGGGCTGACGGTCGTCGCCGAGGGCGTCGAGGACGCGGCCTCGCTCGGGCTGCTGCGCCTGTGGGGGTGCGAGGCGGCGCAGGGCTACCACCTGTGCAGGCCCGTACCCGCCGCGGCGCTCACGACCTGGCTGCGCGAGCGAGCGGACGACCCTGTCGGTCCCGAGCGCGTTCGACGACGGACACTGAGCCGCCCGGTGCCTGCGCGGTGTGACAGCCTGTGGCCGATGCACCTCGGCCACGTCGCGACGGTCTACCGCTACCCGGTGAAGTCCGTTCTGGGAGAACGACTCGACTCGCGTCGAGGTCGACCGCGCGGGCTGGTCGGTGACCGGCTGTACGCCGTCCGCGACACCGACGGCAAGCTCGGCAGCGGCAAGAGCACGCCGGCGCTTCCGGCGGATGGACGGGCTGCAGCTGCTGCGCGCGCGGTACGACGGCGGGGAGGTCGTGCTCGAGATGCCCGACGGCACCATCGTGCGCGGCGGAGACGCCGACCGGGTCGCCGACCTGCTCACCGGCCACGTCGGCCGTCCGGTGACGCTGGCCCGCGAGGGCGAGGTGTCGCACTTCGACGACGGGCCGGTGCACCTGGTGACGACGTCGTCCCTCGGCTCGCTGGCGAGCGCCCGTGGCGCTGGAGTCGACGAGCGCCGCTGCCGCCCGAACCTCGTGGTCGACACCGGCGACACCGACGGCTACCCCGAGGACGGCTGGCTCGGCCGCACGCTGGCGGTCGGCGACGACGTGCGGCTGCGGGTGGTCCAGCCGATGCCCCGCTGCGTGATGACCACGCACGCCACCGCCGACCTGCCCGCCGACGCGACCATGCTGCGCGACGTCACCGACCTGCACGGCGGGGACCTCGGCGTCCTGGCCGACGTGCTCCGCGGCGGCACCCTCCGGGTGGACGACCCCGTCGCGCTCCTGCCCTCCTGACGCGCCACCCCCTCCTCGCGGGTCGGGGGTGCAGGATGGTGCGATGGCGATGCACCTGGGAACCACGGACGAGGCCAACGCGCTGCTCGCGCGCGACCCGCTGGCGCTCCTGACCGGGATGCTGCTCGACCAGCAGATCCCGATGGAGAAGGCGTTCACCTCGCCGCAGGTGCTCGCCGAGCGGATGGGGACCGACCGGCTCGACGCGCAGGCGATCGCGGCCCACGACCCCGAGGCCCTGGTCGAGATCTTCAGGACGCCGCCGGCGCTGCACCGCTTCCCCGGGTCGATGGCCAAGCGCACCCAGGAGATGTGCCAGGCGCTCGTCGACCACCACGACGGTGACGCCGAGCAGGTCTGGGCCGGCGCCACGCTCGGGCACGGAGCTGGTGGTCGCGTCGCCGCCCTGCCCGGGTTCGGCGACCAGAAGGCCAGGATCTTCGCGGCCCTGCTGGCCAAGCAGCTCGGCGTGCAGCCGGCCGGGGTGGCGGGAGGCGACGGGCGACTACGGCCTGGACGGCTACCGGTCGATCGCGGACGTCGTCGACGACGAGTCGCGTCTCAAGGTGCGGGCGTACAAGAAGGAGAAGAAGGCCGCTGCGAAGGCCGCCGGCTGAGCGTCCAGTCGGTCGAGCTGCTGCTCGACGACACCACCGACTCCGCGGTCCGGACACGCTGGGCGACGCTCGCGGACGCAGGTCTGCCGAGCCAGGCGACGCACGCCGGCCCGAGCAACAGACCGCACGTGACGCTGTCGGTGCGGCACGAGATCGCCGACGACCTCGACCCGGAGATCGCCGGCGCCGTCGGCGACCTGCCCCTCCCACTGGTTCTGGGCGGCCTGCTCGTCTTCGCGCGGCGTCGCTGCGTCCTCGCCCAGGCCGTCGTCCCGTCCGCCGACCTGCTCTCGCTCCAGTCCCGCGTGCACGACGTGCTGCCGGAGCTCGGTGACCCGGCCTCCCGGCGGCGCCACCACCACCTCGTGCCCGGACGGTGGACACCGCACGTCACCCTCGCCCGCGGCCTGCGGCCGGAGCAGGTCGGTGACGCCGTGCACGCGCTCGGGCACCTCGACGACCTGGTGGGGACGGCCGTCGCGGTGCGTCGCTGGGACGCGGTGGCCCGGCGCGACTGGGTCGTCGCCGGAGCGTGAGCGCCCCACTCGGCGTGCGGGCGAACCGATCCCGCGACAGGCTGCGCGCATGACCGACATCCACGTCCCCCGCCCGACCTCCGGCGACGTCGTCGAGGTGATCATCGAGGACCACCGCCTGTTCGAGTCCCTGCTCCGCGACCTGCGCGACACCACCGCCGACCGCGAGGCCGCCCGCGCCGCCCTCTCCGCCGTGCTGATCGCGCACGGCGAGGCGGAGGAGGCCGAGGTCTACCCGAAGCTCGTGACGAAGGACGCGATCGACGACCACGACGCCGAGCACGGCGAGGAGGAGCACGCCGAGGGCAACGAGAAGCTGCTCGCCCTGCTGGAGTGCGTCGGCACGGACACCCAGAAGTTCGACGACGCCGTCGAGGAGCTCGCGACCGCGCTGAACCACCACATCGGCGAGGAGGAGCAGTCGATCCTCAGCCCAGCCCGCACCGAGGTCTCGGAGGAGACGCGACGCGACCTCGGCGCGAAGTTCCTGGCCGCGCGGAGCAGGCACCTCGACGACGACTGCGGCAGCATCGAGACCGTGCGCCGGATCGTCCGCGAGGCCGAGCGCGAGGGCAAGCTCGACGACGACTGAGGTCGGGAACGGTCGCCGAGGTCCCGGACGGACGGCCCGGGTCACGCCGCCGCAGCCCTAGCCTGGCGGCGTGACCCGAGGCGAGATCGAGTGCTGGCTGACCGACATGGACGGCGTGCTCGTCCACGAGGAACAACGCCCTGCCCGGTGCGGCGGAGTTCCTGCAGCGCCTGGTCGACCGTGAGCGGCGTTTCCTCGTCCTCACCAACAACTCGATCTTCACGCCGCGGGACCTGACGGCGCGGCTCGCCGCCGGAGGTCTCAACGTGCCCGAGGAGTCGATCTGGACGTCGGCGCTCGCGACCGCCCAGTTCCTGGCCGACCAGATGCCGGGCGGCACCGCCTACGTGATCGGTGAGGCGGGTCTCACCACGGCACTGCACGAGGTCGGGTACGTGCTGACCGACACCGACCCGGACTTCGTCGTGCTCGGCGAGACCCGCACCTACTCCTTCGAGGCCATCACGCGCGCGATCCGGCTGATCGACGCGGGCGCGCGCTTCATCGCCACCAACCCCGACCCGACCGGCCCGTCCGCGGACGGTCCCCTGCCGGCGACCGGCGCCGTGGCCGCGCTGATCACCCGGGCCACCGGGGCCGTGCCCTACGTGGTGGGCAAGCCCAACCCGATGATGTTCCGCAGCGCCATGAACCGCATCGACGCCCACTCGGAGACCACCGCGATGGTCGGGCGACCGCATGGACACGGACGTGGTCGCCGGCATCGAGGCCGGGCTGGAGACCACGCTCGTGCTGACCGGCTCGACCCGGCGGGACGAGGTCGACCGCTTCCCGTACCGGCCGACCAGGATCTGCGACTCGGTCGCCGACCTGATCCCGCTGGTCTGACCCCGGGCGCGCGACTCAGCGCCCGTGCTGCCCCCACTGCTGCGCGCGTGACGGCGTACTCGACGTCGCCGTGCTCGTCACCGGGGATGGCGCACCGGCCATTCCTGGTGGAACGTGCGCACGTGCCGCAGGCCCGCCTTCTCCATCACCCGGCGCGACGCCTCGTGGACGGCCATCGTCTCCGCGTACACGCGTCGTGCCCCGAGGTCCCGGAAGGCCGTGTCCACGAGGGCTCGTGACCCCTCCGTCGCGTAGCCGAGGCCCCAGTACCTCGTCCTCAGCCGGTAGCCGAGCTCGGGATCGACGGACGGACCACCACGGTGCGGGCGCAGGTGGAACCACCCGACGAACTCGCCGGTCGCCCGCTCCTCGACCGCCCAGAAGCCCCATCCGCTCCCCTGCTCCCGGTAGCGCAGGAAGGCCGGCAGCACGTCGTCGGTGATCTCGGCTCTCGGGGTCGGCTCCCCGCCGGTGACGTAGCGCATCACGTCCGGGTCGGCGTCGAGGTCGACGAGCAGGTCGACGTCGTCGGCGGTGAACCAGCGCAGCACCAGCCGCTCGGTGGTGAGGTAGACCTCGTTGTCCTGCCGCACGACCGCAGTCTGCCCGTCGAACGCGTGGTCGTGGGGTCAGCCGGGCTGTGTACCGTGGCGCCAGCAAGGGCGAGGGCTGCAGCGAGAGGGGCGACGGGGTGACTGGTCTGGCGACCGAGGCGGCGGTGCCCGAGCGGCGGCGCCAGCACGAGGCGCAGCTCGAGCAGCACCGGCGCGAGCTCACCGGGTACTGCTACCGGATGCTCGGGTCGGGGTTCGACGCCGACGACGCCGTCCAGGAGACCATGGTGCGCGCGTGGCGTGCCCTCGACGGTTTCGACGGCCGCTCGACGTTGCGCTCGTGGCTGTACCGCATCGCGACGAACGTCTGCTTCGACTCCCTCAACGGCGCGAAGCGCAGGGCCCTGCCGATGGACCTCTCCGCCAGTCCCTTCCCTCCGGTGGC
The DNA here is from genome assembly GCA_963845675.1 of uncultured Actinomycetota bacterium. Lineage (GTDB taxonomy): Bacteria > Actinomycetota > Actinomycetes > Actinomycetales > CAWJMD01 > CAWJMD01. The sequence continues at coordinate 46,549 of CAWJSX010000005.1, forward strand.
CGAGTCGCTCGGCGCCCCCTTGTCCGAGCGGACGTGGATCGAGCCGGCTCCCGATGCACACCTCGTCCCCGAGGTCGCGGACCCGGCCGACGTCGCCGTCGGACGGGACACGATCCGGCTGGCGTTCGTCGCGGCGCTGCAGCACCTGCCCCCGCGTCAGCGCGCGGTCCTCATCCTCCGGGAGGTGCTGCGGTTCACGGCGCGTGAGGTCGCAACGCTGCTGGAGACGTCCGTGCCCTCGGTGAACAGCGCACTGCAGCGGGCCAGGGCGACGCTGTCGTCGGACGACCTGGCCCTGGCCGGCACCGCCCCTGACCCGCTCGACGAGGAGCACACGGCGTTGCTGGCGCGCTACGTGACGGCCTTCGAGTCCTACGACATCGACGCGCTGGTGTCCCTGCTGCACGACGACGCGACGCAGTCGATGCCGCCCTACGGCCTCTGGATCAGCGGCCCGGCCGACATCGGCCAGTGGCACCTCGGCCCCGGTGGCGCGTGCCGCGGCTCCCGCCTGGTCCCGGTCTCGGCGAACGGGTCACCGGCCTTCGCCCAGTACAAGCCGGGCGACACCGCGGGGCGGCTCGAGCCGTGGGCCATCCACTGGCTGCAGGTCGCGGACGGCCGGATCATCGGGATCACGAACTTCCTCGACACGCGCCTCTTCGGGCTCTTCGGCCTGCCGGACCACCTCGAGGTCTGACGGAGCCGGGTCGCCGCGACGGCGCCGTCAGCGATCGGCGCCGCGAGATCGCGACTCCGACCAGGCAGACCAGCCCTCCGACGACCGCCAGGGCCGCGGGGATCTCGGCCAGCAGCACCCACCCACCGAGCACGGTGATCGGCGGCACCAGGTACGTCGACGCCCCGAGACGCCCCGCGCTGCTGCGCGCCAGCGCGTACGCCCAGGTGGTGAACGCGACCGCCGTCGGCAGCGCGCCGAGGTAGACCACCCAGGCCGTGGCCGACGGACCCGCCCGGGACAGGTCTGCGACCAGGTCGGGAGCGGTGGGGAGCGTGCAGACGGCTCCGACGGTGCAGGCCACCCAGGTGACCTGCAGCGCGGACATCGGGCCCAGCAGCGGCTTCTGCGCGACCACGCCGACCGCGTAGGACGCGGCCGCCACAAGGCAGAGCACGACGCCCAGCAGGTCGGCCTCACCGGTCGAGGTCGCGACGCCGATCAGGGCGACGCCGGCGAACGCTACGCCGCTGCCGACCACCAGCGGTCGCGGGAACCCCTCGCCGAGCATGAAGCCGGCCAGCAACGCGATCAGGAGCGGACCCGTGTTGACCAGCATCGCCGCGGTGCCGGCGTCGAGGCGCTGCTCGGCGGCGTTGAGTGCCACGTTGTAGACGCCGAACCACGCGACCCCGCAGACCACCAGCCGTGGCCAGTGCCGGCGCTCGGGCCAGGGCTCCCGGCGGAGCAGCAGCAGACCCCCGAGCAGCACGCTGGCCACGGCGAGCCGGCCGAGCGTGAGTGGACCCGGCGAGACCTGGTCACCCAGGTACCGGATCGCGATGAATGCCGAGGCCCAGAGGACGACGCTGGTCCCGATCGCGAGGACGGGCAGCACACGGTGGCCGTCCTGCGTCTCGTCGGCGGCAGGACCTGCGACCGAGTCGCCGACGGCGGGGACCACGGACGCCGATCCGGGGGCGGGGGCGGCGAGGTCGGAACCCGCTGAGGGGTCTCTCACGATGCTCATGGTGACTCAACGGTCCGACAGTCCGGCGTGTGAGGGCGGCGGCGGCGAGGTCCGACGTGGTCACGGGGAGAATCGGGGCGCGCAGGTACGGTCGGTGCGTGCCCGTCCCCACCTACGCCGACGTCGAGCGGGCCCGTCGACGGGTCGACGGGGTGACGCGCCGCGTCGTCGTGTCCCACGTCGAACCCGGCACCCTGGCGGCCGGCGACGTCTGGCTCGCCCACGAGTACCTGCAGCACACCGGCTCGTTCAAGGCGCGAGGCGCTCAGAACTTCACCGCCGACGCGGCCGCACGCGGTGCCCTCGACCGAGGGGTCGTGATCGCCTCGGGTGGGAACGCGGGGCTCGCCTGCGCCTGGGCGGCCCGCGAGAACGGCACCACCGCAACGGTCTTCGTCCCGACGACTGCACCTGCCGTGAAGGTGGAACGCCTGCACCGCCTCGGGGCCGACGTGCGGCAGGTGGGACGCGACTACCACGAGGCCTCCACGGCGGCGGCCGACTTCGCCGCCTCCACCGGGGCCGTGCGCTCGCACGCGTACGACCACCCACTCATCGCCGCCGGGGCGGGGACCCTGCTGATGGAGGCGCTGGAGGGCCTGCCTGAGAAGCCGGACACGGTCGTCGTCGCCGTCGGCGGTGGGGGTCTGTTCACCGGGACGGCGGTCGCGTCACTCGAGCACGGTCTGCGCGTCGTCGCCGCCGAGCCCGAGGGGTGCCGGGCGCTGGGGGCGGCGATCGAGGCAGGCGGTCCCGTCGACTCACCGGTCGACTCGGTGGCCGCCGACTCCCTCGGGGCCCGACGGTGCTCGTCGATGGCGTACGAGGCGGCGGTGCGCCAGGACGTGGTGCCGGTGGCCGTCACGGACCCCCAGCTCGTCGCCGCCCGGCGCGCCCTGTGGGCCGAGTGCCGTGTGGCGGTCGAGCACGGCGCCGCGACCGCCCTGGCGGCTCTGACGGCCGGCGCGTACCGGCCGTCGGAGGGCGAGCGCGTGCTGGTCGTGCTGTGCGGCGCCAACACCGACCCGTCCGACCTGGCCGGCTGAGGATCGCTCGACGTGCCGACCCACTCGTCCGCGTGCAGCATGTGCGTATGGACGAGGGGGGGACGACGTGACGGCCTCGGCCCCGCCGACCGCGGTGGGTCTCGACCCGGAGCCGACGTCCCGACCGGAGCTGGACGCGATCGCGCGGAGGGCGGCCGGCTCCCCCGGTGACCCCGGCGCGGCGTTCGCCGCGGCCCCCGACGTCGGGTCACTGGCGCCGCAGCCCGGCGCCGGCAGCACCCGCACCCGCTGGGAGGTGCTCGCGACCCTCGGTGCCGTCGACCTCACCTGGGCCCGCGCCCTGGAGGCGCACCTCGACGCCCTCTCGATCCTGCGGGAGGCCGACGCGGAGGTCCCGGACGGGAGCACCTGGGGGGTCTACGCGGCAGAGGGACCGGGGGTCCGGCTCGACGCGACGGCTCCCGACGCCCCCGGCGGACGGTGGCGCCTCACCGGGACCAAGCCGTGGTGCTCTCTGGCCGGAACGGTCAGCCACGCCCTCGTCACGGCGAACGTCGGCGACGGACGGCGCCTCTTCGCCGTGCACCTGGCCGACCGGCGCGGAGTCACCGTCCGCGACGCCCCGTGGGTCTCCCGAGGCCTCGTCGCCGTACCGAGCGGACCGGTGGACTTCGAGGACGTGGCAGCCGTCCCGGTGGGCGCGAGCGGCTGGTACCTCGACCGACCCGGGTTCGCGTGGGGCGGCATCGGTGTCGCGGCCTGCTGGTACGGCGGTGCGGTCGGCGTCGCCCGCCGCCTGTGGAGCGCGTCGTCGGCACGAGAGCCCGACCAGGTCGCCCTGATGCACCTGGGCGCGGTCGACCTGGTCCTCACCGCGGCACGGGCGTGCCTCGCCGAGGCGGCGGCAGCCGTCGACACCGGGGCTGTCCAGGGCGCCGACGGGGCTCGGCTGGCGGCTCGCGTCCGCGGGGTCGTGGCGGCGGCCGCCGAGCAGGTGCTGGAGCGCGCAGGGCACGGCTGGGGGCCGGCCCCGCTCACCCTGGACGAGGACCACGCGCGACGCGTGGCCGACCTGACCGTCTACCTCCGCCAGCACCACGCGGAGCGGGACGAGGCGGCCCTGGGATCGGCCCTCCTGCAGGGCCACCGTCCGTGGTGACGTTCGACCACCGCGAGGCCGGGACGGCCCCGCAGACGTGGGACGCCGACCCGCGGTTCGCCGCGCTGCCACCCCTCGACCTGTCCGGCCTGCAGCGCCTGGTGGTCGCGGCGGCCCACCCGGACGACGAGTCGCTGGGCGCCGGTGGGCTGATGGCGCTGGCGGACGCGGCGGGCGTCCCGGTCAGGGTCGTCGTCGCCACGACGGGCGACGGCTCCCACCCCGGCTCGCCCACGACCAGCCGTCGCGAGATGGGCGAGCGCCGGCGCGCCGAGCTCCGCCGGGCGATCCGGCACGTGGCCCCGTCCGCGACGCTCCAGGTCCTCGAGGTGCCGGACGGTCAGGTGGCCGCGCACGAGGAGGTGGTCCGGCAGGCGCTGCGACGCGACCTTGCCCCCGGCACGTGGGTCGCGGCGCCCTGGCGAGGAGACGCCCACCCCGATCACGAAGCGGTCGGCCGAGCCGCTGCGGCAGCCGCCGAGGACGTCGCAGGGGTGCTCCTGGAGTACCCGGTGTGGGCCTGGCACTGGGCCACACCGGACGATCCCGGCCTGCCGTGGCAGGTGCTCCAGCGGTTGCCGCTCAGCGCCCACGCGCGAGCAGCCAAGGCCCGTGCCGTCGCCGAGCACCGCAGCCAGGTGGAAGCGCTGTCGGACCTGCCCGGCGACGAGCCCGTCGTGCCCGCGGGCTTCCGGGAGCACTTCGCGCGGGCGCACGAGACCTTCGCGGTCACCAGGTCCGCTCACCGACGGGAGAGCCTCGACCCGCCGTTCTTCGCCGACTTCTACCGCGCAGGGAACGACCCGTGGGGCTTCGAGACCCGTTGGTACGAAAGGCGCAAACGTGAGGTCACGCTGGCGAGCCTGCCGCGGGAGCGCTTCGTGTCCGCCTTCGAGCCGGGCTGCTCGATCGGGGTGCTGACGGCCGACCTCGCCAAGCGGTGCGAGCGCCTGCTGGCCACCGACGTCGCCGAGGTCGCCCTCGCCGCCGCGCGAGAGCGGCTCGCCGGGGCGCCGCACGTGACCATCGAGTCGCGCCGCGTGCCGCAGGAGTGGCCGGCCGGCCCGTTCGACCTCGTGGTGCTGTCGGAGGTGGGCTACTACTGCGGCCCGGACGACCTCGACCTCCTCGCCGACCGTGCCGGCGCGTCGCTCTCGGGCGACGGCGTGCTGGTGGCCTGCCACTGGCGGCACCCCGTGCCGGAGTACCCGGTGACCGGGGACGAGGTGCACGCCGTCCTGCGGGAGCGGACAGGGCTGGTGCCGCTCGTGCAGCACCTGGAGGACGACTTCGTGCTCGACGTCCTGGTGCGGCCGCCCGCCGTGTCCGTCGCCCGCGCCGGTGGTCTGGCATGAGCCCGGGACGCGAGGTGGACCGGATCGTGGTGGTCGTGCCGGTGCGCGACGAGGAGACGCTGCTGGCGCGCTGCCTGGACGGGCTCACGACGGCCTCCCGGCACGTTCCCGTCCAGGTGCAGGTCGTGGTGGTGCTTGACCGGTGCACCGACGGGTCCGAGAACGTGGCCCGCTCTCGGCCAGGCGTCGAGATCGTGCACAGCACAGCCGGTCTCGTCGGCGCGGCGCGTCGGATCGGAGTCGACCACGTCCTCGCACGGACCGGTGTCGAGCCCGAGCGCCTCCTGCTGGCCAGCACCGACGCCGACTCGGTCGTGCCGCCGCACTGGCTCAGCCATCTCCACCGCCTCGTGCTGGACGGCGCCGATGCCGTGCTGGGCACGGTGCAGCCGGACCTGGACGGCCTGCCGACCGCGGCACTGCGCGCCTGGTCGCGCGCCTACCAGCAGTCGGACGGCCACCCGCACGTGCACGGCGCCAACCTCGCCGTGCGGGGCGACGTCTACGTCGCAGCAGGTGGTTTCCCGCCCGTCGCCGCTCACGAGGACGTGCTGCTGGTGCGGGCCCTGCAACCGCTGGCGGCCCGTGTCGTGCGCTCCGGCGGCTGCACCGTGGAGACCAGCAGCCGCCTCGACGGCCGGGCGCCCGCAGGGTTCGCCGCCGACCTCGCGGCCCTCGTGATCGGGACACGGGGCCGCGTCGTGGCCGAGGCGGGGCCTGGCACTCTCGGGGCATGAGCACCGACGGCCCGTACGGCGACCTGGAGGTCACCCCGCGGCTCGTCGTCCCGGCACGGCTGCTGCGGTGGCGCTTCTCGCGGTCGTCGGGCCCCGGCGGCCAGGGCGTGAACACGGCCGACTCCCGGGTCGAGGTGACCCTCGACCTCGGCGCCCTGGCGTCGGCGCCGGACGGCTGGGCCGAGGGGCTCGTCGAGACGCTGCGACGCCGGCTCGCCGAGCGCCTGGTCGACGACACCCTGACGGTGGCCGCCTCGGAGCACCGTCAGCAGCTCCGCAACCGCCAGGTCGCCCGGATGCGGATGGCCGCCCTGCTGCGTGAGGGCACCGCACCGCCAGGTCCGCGTCGGCGCCCCACCCGTCCGACCGCCGGATCCAGACGCCGGCGCCTGGACGACAAGCGCCGCCGGTCACAGCTCAAGCAGTCGAGGCGCCGCGACGACGACTGACGGCAGTCAGCCACCGCCGGGCAGGTGCTTCCGGACGGCAGCGATCGTGTCGGCCTCGGCAGCTGTCTTGTCGTCCCGGTAGCGCAGCACGCGGGCGAAGCGCAGCGCGGCGCCACCCGGGTAGCGGCGGGACACCTGCGCGCCGTCGAGGGCGATCTCGACCACGAGCTCGGGGCGGACCCAGACCGTGCCACGGGTCCTCCGCTCCTCCAGCTGCTGGAGGCGGTCGGTCTGCCACTGCAGCAGCGCGTCCGTGAGGCCCTTGAAGGTCTTGCCGACCATGACGAAGGCGCCGGCCTCGGCGAACGTGCCGTCGGGGTCACGAGCCCCCAGGTGCAGGTTCGACAGCCACCCGTGCCGGCGACCGTGACCCCACTCGGCGGCGAGCACGACGAGGTCGAGGGTGCGCACCGGCTTGACCTTCTGCCAGGTGCTGCCGCGGCGCCCGGCCTGGTACGGGGCGGTCAGCGACTTGACCACCACGCCCTCGTGCCCGGCGGCGAGCGCCTGCGCGATCACGCCGTCGGCGACGTCGGGGTCGCCGGTGACGGTGGACGGGACGCGCCACGACGACGCCACCCGTTCGAGCTCGGCCAGGCGCGCGGAGAGGGGTGCGTCGAGGAGGTCCCGGCCGTCCACGTGCAGCAGGTCGAAGAAGTAGGGCCTGACGACCTGCTCGCGCGGGGCGTCGGCGCTGAACCGGCTCATGGTGTCGGCGAAGGCACGCGGCCGCTCGCCGTCGTCGAGCACGAGCGACTCCCCGTCGAGGACGAGGCTGCTGGCGGGCAGCGAGCGGACCACCTCGACGACCTCGGGGAGGCGGTGCGTGACCTCCTTGAGCGTGCGCGTGAAGATCCTCACCTCGTCACCATCCCGGTGCACCTGGATCCGCGCCCCGTCGAGCTTGTGGTCGACGACGACCTCGGGTGAGTCCGCGAACGCCTTGTCCGCGAGTGCTTCTCGTACCGACTTCGCGGGGGACGCGAGCATCGGGCGCACGGGACGGCCGACCTGCATATGGACGTCCTCGAGCGCGGAGGCGCCGGCTCCGCGGGCCAGGCGCGCCGTCACGGCCAGCGACCCGGTCAGCATCCAGGCCCGGCGCACCAGGTCGGACGGCAGACCCGAGGCGGCGGCGACCGCCTCGGCGAGCTGCGACTCCAGGGCACCCTGCCGGACCTCACCGACGAGCACCGCGCCGAGGAAGCGCTGCTCGGCCTCGGTCGCCCGCGCGAGCAGCCGGGCCAGGGTCGCGCGGCGCTCGGCGGGCGTGGCTCCCGGCCGTGCCAGCTCGGTGAACGCCTCGTCGACGTCGGTCACCGTGAGCGTAGGACGGGCCGCGTGCTCGGTGGCCACCTGCTGGAGCGTGCTCCAGCCGACGCCCATCCGTCCCTGCACCGGGCTCGCGACGAGCAGGCCCAGCACGACCGGCAGCTCGTCGTCGTCGAGGCGCCCCAGCAGCTCTGCCAGCGCGGTCGTCTTCTGGGTCCGCGAGCGCGTGGCGGCGACCGCACCCGAGGTGGCGACGACGTCAGCGAGCAGCACCGGGCCAGTCTGCCCCGGAGCACCGACGGCCGCCGCCCGCGGGGCGTCAGGTCGCAGCGACCAGCTCACCCCTGGCGATGCTCACGGAGCTGTGGGTGGGGACACCGTCGAGCGGCTCGTCCGAGACGTCGACGAGGGCGTACTGGTCCAGGTCGAGCCCACGGGGGACGCGCAGGACCGCGGAACCCGACCCGTCAGACGGGCAGCGTGCCCACCGACACCATCTGGAACGTGTCCGGGTCGATCAGCCACACCTCGAGGTAGCCGTCGGTCGACGGTCGGTCGGTCAGGTCCACCTCCAGGACCGTGCCGGTCCCGGTGTCGAGCACGCGGGCGGCGCCCGCCGAGCCGCCGTCCTCGAGCGGAGCGAGGGCGGCCCGAGCGACCACCCGCCCGACGTCGGGTGGCGCGGTCTCGGTCACCGTGGTCGTGGGGGCGACGACGACCCGGTCCCCGCCGGCGACGAGGGCACCGACCACGCCCGAGGCCCCGGCCAGCACGGCGACACCCGCCGCCGCGCCGGCCCAGCGCACCCAGGAGGCCGTGGGACGGTGCGGCGGACGTGCAGGCGCCGCTGCCTGGGCGTACTGGGGTGTGGCGGAGAAGCCGAGCTCGGCCGCGACCGCGTCCCAGACGCTGTCGGGCGGGACCACCTCCTGGGGCGAGCCGGCGTCCACGTCGGTACCGCGAGCCAGCCCTACGGTCGAGGTGAGGCGCTCCAGCTCGTCCGCGCACGCCGCGCACTCCCGCAGGTGCCGGGCGTCGCGGGCATGCAGGGAGGGCTCGCCGAGAGCGGCGAGGGCCAGGGCCTCGGCCTCAGAGTGCTCCATCGACGACCTCCCATCGCTGTCTCATCCGGAGCAGGCTGCGCCGGAGGTGGCTCTTCACAGTTCCCAGTGGCAGATCGAGTCGTGCCGCGATCTGGCGGTGCGTCAGGTCGGCGAACAGGGCCAGTCCCATGATCGTGCGCTGCGGCTCGTCGAACGCGTCGAGCTGGTCGAGGACGGCGAGCCGTCCGGCGACGTCGTCCTCGGTGCGTGCCCGGCCGGCCCGCAGCGACACGATCCCAGCCGCCTCCAGCTCGCGGCGTCCGCGTTCCCGCTGCGCCCAGGCGTCCGCGATCTTGTGCCGGGCTATCCCCGAGATCCAGGCGCCGAGGGCCCCGTGCTCCGGACGGTACCCGGCACAGCCACGCCACACGGCGACGAACACCGCCTGGGTGACGTCCTGCGCCTCGCCGTCGTCCCGCAGCTGTCGCAGTGCGCGACCGTGCACGGCCGGCGACCAGCGCCGGTAGACCTCTTCGAGCGCGGACTCCTCGCCCGCCACCAGTCGACGGCCGAGGTCGCGGTCGTCGCGCTCCGCGTCGGCGGCGTCGACCGGCTCAACCACGCCGACGTCCCCGGACGACATCTCGCGGGTTAGTGACTCCGTCCCGTGGGGAGGCACGACGCGGCGCGGCAGCACGGCGAGGTCCTCCTCGTGGTCGTCGATCACCACCACTTCGGAACCACGGGAGGATCCGGATGCAGATTTCTCCGTCGAGCTGCATCCATCGGCGGTCTCCGCACGGAAGAGCGGGCGTCATCCACCTCACCCTGCAGGAGGAGCGTTCCCATGTCATTGCGTCGCCTCACCTCCCTGGCCGTCGGAGCGGCTCTCGCCGCGACCGCGATGGTCGCCGTCGGTCAGCCCGCCTCCGCCAAGGCCGCGCCCACCGGCACCACCAGCATCGCCAGCGTGCTCGCCGCAGACGGCGACACCTTCGATCGGAACCCGTACGACTACGACATCCTCCACCAGGCCGTGCTCGCCGTCCTCGACGCGAAGCCGGGCAGCGACGTCGCCGTGCTCGCCGACGGGACCGTCCCCCTGACCGTCTTCGCCCCGAACGACCTCGCGTTCCGCTTCCTGCTCTACGACCTGACCAAGCAGTGGCCGCGCAGCGAGGAGGCCGTGCTCACGGGCATCGCGAACGGCGTCGGCATCGACGCCGTCGAGACCGTCCTGCTGTACCACGTGGTCCCGGGCCTGACGATCGACTCGGCCGCCGCGGTGAGCTCTGACGGCGCCGCGCTCCCGACCGCGCAGGGGGGCACCGTGACCGTCGACGTGCTGTCGAAGCGCGGTGCGTTCGTCCGTCTGATCGACAACGACCCGAACGACCTCGACCCCTTCCTGATCCGTCGGCAGCTCGACATCAACAAGGGCAACCAGCAGATCGCTCACGGGATCTCCTTCGTGCTGAGGCCGATCGACCTCTGACCGACGCGCGAACACCATGACCCTGTGGTCCCGGAGGGCCACCTTCCGGGACCACAGGGCCGGGTCGCGGGGGCCGACCGCGGGTTACGTTGGACGACATGACCACGATCCCTGACCTCCCGCTCCGTGTTGCCGTCCAGCTGCACCCGCAGCACGCCGACTACTCCGACATCCGTCGGGCTGCGGCCGAGGCGGAGGAGCTGGGCGTGGACGTCATCTTCAACTGGGACCACTTCTACCCGCTGTACGGCGAGCCCGACGGCAAGCACTTCGAGTGCTGGACGATGCTCGGCGCCTGGGCCGAGGCGACCTCGCGGGTGCAGATCGGCGCACTCGTGACCTGCAACAGCTACCGCAACCCCGAGCTGCTGGCCGACATGGCCCGCACCGTCGACCACATCAGCGACGGACGGCTGATCCTCGGGGTCGGGTCTGGCTGGTTCGAGAAGGACTACGACGAGTACGGCTACGAGTTCGGCACTGCCGGAGGACGTCTCGACGCCCTCGCGGAGTCCCTTCCCCGTATCGAGGCGCGACTCGGCAAGCTCAACCCGGCGCCCACCCGCCACATCCCGGTGCTGGTGGGCGGTGGGGGCGAGAAGAAGACCCTGAAGCTGGTCGCCCGCCACGCCGACATCTGGCACGGCTTCGGCGACCCCGAGGTGGTGCAACGGAAGGTGGGCGTGCTCGACGGGCACTGTGCGGACATCGGACGCGACCCGCGCGAGATCGAGCGGTCCGTCGGAGTCGACAGCGACCCGGGTGACGACGCGCAGCGCCTGCTCGACCTGGGCGTCACGCTCTTCACCGTCGGCGTGGGTGGACCCGACTTCGACCTGTCCCGGCTGACGCGCTGGCTGCAGTGGCGGGACGCCCGCCGGAAGGGCTGAGACGTCAGAGACGCTGCTCTGACGACGTCTCGTACTCCCGGACGTCGGCCTCGAGGATCGCCGCCAGCCGGTCGTCGTCCGGCCCCGAGCCGCGGAACGCCTCCAGCGCGTCCCGGGCGGTCCACCGCTCCGCCACCACGACGCGCGTCGGGTCCACCGAGTCGGCCGTGACCGAGAAGTCCAGACAGCCCTGGCGTGCACGCGCCGACGCGACCACGTCGCGGCAGCCGGCCACGTACTCGTCCCGGTGCGCGGCGTCGACCCGCAACCACCCCGCGACCACGATCGTGCCTGTCATGTGAGCTCCCTTCGTCGTTCCCCGGCCGTCGTCGTAGGGACTGCGGCCGGCGTGCGGAGTCATCGGTCGACGGCGCCGCCCGGCGCGCCACGGGTGTCCTCCCGTGTGAGGATCGGACGATGGCTGGCTCCTTCGAGCGCGACACGAACACATCACCGAGCGCGTGACAAGGAGCGGTGCCGACGGCTGGCCGGTGGAGCCTGGCCGCTACCGGCTCGTCGCCGCCCGCGCCTGCCCGTGGGCGAACCGGGCCATCATCGTCCGACGCCTCCTGGCGCTGGAGGACGTGCTGTCGATGGGGCTCGCCGGACCGGTCCACGACGAGCGCTCGTGGACGTTCGACCTCGATCCGGGCGGCGTCGACCCCGTGCTGGGCATCGAGCGGCTGCAGCAGGCGTACCTCGCGCGGTACCCCGACTACCCGCGCGGCATCACCGTCCCCGCGATCGTGGACGTGCCCACCGGCCACGTCGTGACCAACGACTTCGCGCAGATCACCCTCGACCTGTCGACGGAGTGGACCGACCACCACCGCGACGGCGCACCCCGGCTGTTCACGACGCTGGTCCGGTTCGACCCCGTCTACCACGGTCACTTCACGTGCAACCGGCAGCGGCTCACCGAGATGCCGGCGCTGAGGGCCTACGCGCGCGACCTGTTCCAGACGCCGGGCTTCGGCGACCCGAGCCGCGGCAGGCGGCGCTCGGCGGTGACGGCGCGGGCGATGCGCACCGCGTCGATGCGGAGCTCGCGCAGCATGCCGCTGATGGGGTTGGTGAACCCCGTGAAGTACAGGCCAGGAGCCTCCGGTGCCGTGCGGCCGCCGTGGACCAGGGGTCGGCCATGCCCGTCCAGCACACCGAGGTGCCCCACCAGCGGCTCGAGGCCGCGCCGGTAACCGGTGGCCGCGACGACGGCGTCGGGGTTGATGCGGGAACCGTCCGCCAGCACCACCGTGTCACCGTCGAACGACACGACCGCGGCGACAGGCTCGACGGAACCGGCCTGCACCGCCGCGATGAACCCCACGTCCTGGACGGGGACGGACCCCTGCAGGACGCGTGAGTACAGGCCGGTGCCGGGCCGCGGCAGCCCGTGCGGCGTCAGGTCGGGCACCTGCACCCTCGCGATCACACGGGCCGCACGGTCCACGACGGGGGGCGGCAGGTGCCGGACGAGGATGCCCGTCGCCTGGGCCGGCCAGCCCGCGCTGGTGCGGCGGACGATGTGCGGCACCGTCCGCACCGCCACGCGGACGCGCCGCGCGCCGCCCTCCACGAGATCGACCGCGATCTCGGCGCCGGTGTTGCCGACGCCGACGACCAGCACGTCACGACCCGCGTACGCGGTCGCGTCGCGGTAGTCCGCAGCATGGGAGAGGTCGCCGGTGAAGGTGCCGACCCCGGGCCAGTCGAGGGGCACCGGCGTGTGGTTGTAGCCGGTGGCCACCACCACCTGCCGGGCCGGCAGCGCGTCGCCGTCCGCCGTCGTCAGGACCCAGCCGTCGTCGCTGCGGTCGACCCGCTGCACCTCGGTCCCGGTCCACACGTGAAGGTCGTGGTGCCGCACGTACTGCTCCAGGTAGCGCACCACGTCGTCGCGGGCGACCCACCGTCCGGCACGGCGCGGGATCGCCAGCCCCGGCAGCCCCGAGAGGCGGCGGGTGGTGTGCAGGTGGAGGCGGTTGTAGTGCCGGCGCCAGGACGCACCGACCGCGTCGGATCTCTCGAGGACCACGGCGGGGACCCCGCGTCGGGACAGCGCCGCGGCGACCGCGAGACCACCCGGCCCGGCGCCGACCACGTGGACGGCGCCACTCGCGGGAAGGGTGTCACTCGCGGGCGCGGGGTCCATCCGGCGTTCCTACCACCCCACCCCGCGTGCCGGGTGCCACCCTGTGCGGGTGGACCAGCGCACCGGACCCCTGACCGGCGTGCGCGTGGTCGAGCTGGCCGGCATCGGCCCTGTACCGCACGCGGCCATGATCCTCGCCGACCTGGGCGCCGACGTGGTCCGCGTCGAGCGGCCAGGGGGCGGCACCACCGTGGGTCCGCGACGGACCGACCTGCTCACGCGAGGGCGCCCGTCCGTCGCCCTCGACCTGAAGGACCCCGGGTCGGTCACCATGGTGCTCGACCTCGTCGAGCGCGCCGACGTGCTGCTGGAGGGCATGCGTCCAGGCGTCGCCGAACGTCTGGGCCTCGGCCCGGACGAGTGCCACGACCGCAACCCCGCCCTCGTCTACGGCCGCATGACCGGGTGGGGTCAGGACGGTCCCCTCGCCGACCGCGCGGGGCACGACATCAACTACCTCGCCCTCAGCGGTGTGCTGCACGGGCTCGGGCGCGCGGGCGGCCCGCCGCAGTTCCCGCAGAACCTGCTGGGCGACTTCGGTGGCGGCTCGACGTACCTGGTGATCGGAGTGCTGGCGGCGCTGCTCGAGGCACGCGGCAGTGGGGTCGGTCAGGTCGTCGACGCGGCCGTCATCGACGGCGTCGCCCATCTCGGCACGATGCTCGCCGGCCTGCTCGCCGGCGGCCTCCAGACCGAACGACGTGGAACGAACCTGCTCGACTCGGGGGCGCCCTTCTACGGCGTCTACGAGACCTCGGACGGCGAGCACATGGCCGTCGGCGCGCTCGAGCCGCAGTTCTACGCGGCGCTGCTCGACGGCCTGGAGCTGACCGTCGACGTACCGGACCGCGACGACCCGGCGCAGTGGCCACGGCTGCGCGCCCTACTGGCAGAAAGGTTCTCGCAGCGCACCCAGCAGGAGTGGACGGCGCGCTTCGCCACGACCGACGCCTGCGTGACACCCGTCCTGCCGATGTCGGCCGCCGCGTCACACCCGCACCTGGTCGGGCGCGGCACCTACGTCGAGCGCGACGGCGTCGTGCAGCCCGCGCCGGCGCCACGCTTCTCCCGGACTGCGGCCTGGCTGAGTACCGCACCGAGCGAGCCCGTGGACATCGAGGACCTCCTGAGCGCATGGGGTGCCGGCTGACCCCCCACCTCGACTGGTCACGAATGGCGCGACTCGCCGAGCGTGTCGCGCCATTCGTGACCAGTCGAGGTGGGGGGTCAGGTGGTCGGCAGCTCGACCGTCCGCGTGCCACCGCCGTACCCGTTCGCCGTGTCACGCCCCTCGACGACGACGCTCGTGACGCCATCCGGGACCTCGACCCCGGTCTGGGTGCGCGTGAACGGCTGTTCGCCGGCGTGGTCGTGGGTCAGCGTCATCTCGCCATAGACCTCACCGTCCGCTCCGACCACGCGCCACCCGTCCGCATAGCGCTCGGGCGAGTCGTAGGGCGACGACATCGTCACGTCGAAGGTGAACGTCCCGTCGGGCGCGCGCTCCACGGCGACCTCGACGACGTCCGGGTGGGTCTGCGTGCCCGAGGCGTCGCTGGTGGCCGTGTCGCTGCTGGCCGCGTCGCCCGGGGAGGTCTCGGTGCTCCCGGTGCTCCCGGTCGACGAGCCGCAACCGGACAGCGTCAGGCACAGCGCGAGCAGTCCCGCGAGCAGCCACCTCATGGTCCGACCGTAACCCGGACGTCGGTCCCGGGGTCACCCCCGCGGCGCGCCCCGTCCGTAGAGCTGGGACGACCCGTCCGCGCGGACGACAAGACCGCAGCGCCCCTCGCGGCGACGCAGCCACGGCAGGGCCAGGTCACCCAGTGCGAAGGCCGCGGTCGCGTCGATGTCGGCCCACACGAGGTCGGGCCCGACGACCGTGACCGAGGCGAGGCCGGTCGGCGCGCGCCCGGTGCGGGCGTCGACGACATGCGCGCCGCGGTGGGCGATGCCGGACGTGGCGACGGCCCCGTCGCGGACCGGTACGACCGCGATGACGCGCAGGGGGTCGTGGGGGTCCTCGATGCCGATGCGCCAGGCAGCCGAGCTCGGACGCTGGGTGCGGCACAGCATGTCGCCTCCCGCGGAGAGGCAGAAGTCGGTCGCCGGCAGCGTCTCGAGCACCCGCGCGGCGCGATCGACGGCCCAGCCCTTGACCACGCCGCTGGGGTCCAGGACCACCCGTCCCTCCGGCCCGGGCCGGCGCACGTCGAAGGCGCCGTCCGACTCCTGCCGGGCGCGCTCGCCGAGGTCGAGCACCTCCAGCACGTCGGGTGGGCACTCGGCCGGCGGCAGCTCGCCGCGACCGAGGCGCGAGATCACCGAGTCGGCGCGGTACGTGCTGAAGACCCGGTCAGCCGTGTGCAGGACGTCCAGCGCCCCCTGCCATGCGGCGGCGGCTCGGTCGTCGCCGGTGTGACGCCCGCGCAGGACGAGGCTGATCGGCATGCCCATGGCCTGCGCGACGTACCGGCGGAGCTGCCCGGACTCCGCCGGAGCGACGACCACCTCGGTAATCACAGTCCCGCCTGGTCCAAGGCGCTCTGCAGCGACTGGATGTAGCCGGTGCTGGTCACGGTCGCGCCGCTGACCATGTCGATGCCGGCGCTCTGGGTATCGA
Organism: uncultured Actinomycetota bacterium; assembly: GCA_963845675.1. Taxonomy (GTDB): domain Bacteria; phylum Actinomycetota; class Actinomycetes; order Actinomycetales; family CAWJMD01; genus CAWJMD01. Next base: position 62,440 of record CAWJSX010000005.1, read on the forward strand.
GGGTCTCCTGCGTGAGGATCGGAAGCGCATAGCCGTTGATCTGCTGGTCCTTGCCGTTGCCGTCCGGGTACTGGAGCACCGTGACGTCGTCGATCCGGCCGTCGCTCACGTTCAGCTGGACCTGCACCGGCCCCCACCGGGTCTGCACCACCGGTCCGGTGACGGTCGTGCTGGCAGCCGCCGCCGAGCTCGACGTCGACGATCCGCTGCCACCCGAGTGGACGGAGTACGCAGTGGTCGAGGACACCGGGCCTGACGTTGACGTGCTGTAGCCGAGCAGCATCACGAGCGCGGACAGGGTGCTGAGCACCCAGAGCGAGATACGCCTCATCGGGTCACCACGCGAAGTTCTCGAGGTGGAGCTGGTCGGACGGCAGCCCGGCGGCCGTGACGGTGCGCCGGACGAGCTCCGTCCAGGGTGCGGGGCCGCAGACGTAGACGTCGCGTTCGGCGAGGTCCGGGACCCACCGGAGCAGAGCCCGGAGGTCGTCCACGGGACCGATGCCGTCACCGAGCCACGAGGACGCGTGACGTCGGTGGCCGGGGAGCCGCAGGACCTGCAGGCCCCGCTCGAGGGCCAGCGCGTCGACCTCGTGCTCGAAGAGCGGCCGGGACGTGAAGCGCTCGACGTAGACCGCGTCCCCGGGCGCGTACGCGAGCCCCTCGGCCAGGGCTCTCAGCGGGGTGACCCCGACACCGGCCCCGATCAACGCGACCTTCCGTCGTGTCCGCGCGCGGGCGCTGAGTCGCCCGTAGGGGCCCTCGATCAGGGCGCGGGTACCGGGAAGGAGGGTCCCGGTCGCAGCACTGCCGTCACCGTCGGCCTGGACGGTGATCCGCAGGCTGCGACCGTCCGGTGCCGCCGACAGCGAGTACGGGTTGGCGCGGGTCCACCCCGCCCCGCGCAGGAACCGCCAGCCGAAGAACTGCCCCGCCTCGGCCGGCAGCCTGTCCAGCCGCCTGCCGGTGAGGTGGACCGACCACGTGCCCGGCACCTCCTCGGTCACGCCGGCGACGCGCAGCCGGTGGCGCAGGTTCAGCCGCAGCGGCCGCACCACCCGCCAACCGACGACCGCGGCGGCTGCCAGGGCCCAGGCCGTCCACCAGAAGACCGTGGTGGCGACGGACGCGGTGAACTGCTGGCCGGTCCACAGCTGGTGCGGAAGGGCGAGCCCGACACCCAGGTAGGCGTACAGGTGCAGCAGGTGCCACGACTCGTACCGCAGGCGCCGCCGCGCCGCCCTGATGCTGGTGAAGACGACGAGGAAGAGGCAGGCGGTTCCGGCGGCCGCGAGGAGCATGCCGGGGTAGTGGACGGTCAGGTCCCAGAACGTGGCGGGCGTCCCGGCGAGCTCGCCGTCCGCGTACCCCCAGGTGATCGTCACGACGTGCGCGACCATGAGGTCGAACGACGTCAGCCCGACGAGACGGTGCGCCCGCGCCAGGTGGTCCTGCCCGAACGCCCTCTCGAGCAACGGAACACGCGCCATCAGGACCACCTGGGCCAGGAGGAGCACGGAGGCCACCAGCCCGGTCAGGCGTCCTACCGACGTCAGCCCCGTGGCCCAGCCGGTCAGGTCCTGCAGGCCCCGGTCGGCCACCCACCAGTACGTCACGAGCAGCAGGCTCGACCACAGCGTGCCCACGGCGAGCCCGCGGACGACGGCATCCGTTCGCGCGCGCCGTCCCACGTCCGGCTCGGAGGGCTTGGAGGTGAGGCCGACGACGCGCGGAGTCGCCGTCGCCACCTGCCCGGTCAACGGATCGTCGCTCATGCCTCTCCCCGATCTGCTCGTCGCCTGAGTCTCGGGTCGTCTCCTGGGAGGGGTGCGTGACGCTGCTGTGAGTTGGCTGAACTCTCAAGTGGTCGCATCTGGCGCGACACGCTCGGCGAGTCGCGCCAGGCGTGACCAGTCGGGTGGGGGGAGGTGCCCTGGTTGACTCGACCCATGAGCAGCGCGGGGACGGACGCCCGCTTCGGCGAGCTGCAGGCGGCCACCGCCCACCTGCCCACGCCGCTCGGGGTCGTGGACGTCGACGCGTTCGACGCCAACGCCCGGGCACTGGTGCGTCGCGCCGCCGGGACCCCGATCCGCCTGGCGACGAAGTCCCTGCGCTGCCGGGCCCTCCAACGCCGGGCCCTGGCCGTACCGGGTTTCGCCGGCGCCCTGGCGTTCACGCTGCCCGAGGCGCTCTGGCTGGCCGACGAGGTGGACGACGTTCTCGTCGCCTACCCGACCGTCGACCGCGTCGCACTGGGCCGGCTGGCGCATGACGAGCGCCTCGCGTCCCGGGTGACGCTGATGGTCGACTCCGTGCAGCACCTCGACCTGATCGAGGAGATTCTGCGCGGGCCTGGGTCCACCGCCAGGATCAGGGTCTGCCTGGACGTGGACGCCTCCCTCGAGGCGCTCGGGGGACGGGTGCACCTGGGCGTCCGCCGATCACCGGTACGCACCCCCGACCAGGCCGCCGCCCTGGCCCGCGCCGTGGCCGGGCGCCCGGAGCTCGAGCTGACCGGCCTGATGGCCTACGAGGCGCAGATCGCCGGCGTGGGTGACGACACCGGTCCACGCCCACGGCGCTGGGCCGTCCGCGCCGTCCAGCGCCGCTCCGCCGCCGAGCTGGTGCACCGCCGGGCCGCGGTCGTCGAGGCGGTCCGGCAGGTCGCCCCGCTGCGGTTCGTCAACGCCGGAGGCACCGGCAGCGTCGCGTCGACCGCGTCCGACCCCTCCGTGACCGAGGTCGCGGCCGGCTCGGGGCTCTACGGTCCGGCCCTGTTCGACGGCTACCGGGCCTGGACCCCGGAGCCGGCGACCTTCTTCGTGCTCGACGTCGTCCGACGCCCGGCGCCGGGTGTCGTCACCGTGCTGGGCGGAGGCTGGCCGGCCTCCGGCGCGGCCGGTCGGGACCGCCTGCCCGTACCTGTGTGGCCGCGGGGGCTGCGCCTCACCTCGACCGAGGGCGCGGGGGAGGTCCAGACCCCTCTGCACGGACGCGGTGCCGCCGCGCTGACGGTCGGCGACCGCGTGTGGTTCCGCCACGCCAAGGCCGGGGAGCTGAGCGAGAGGGTCTCCGAGCTCCACCTGGTGGACGGCACGACGATCTCCTCGGCGCCGACGTACCGCGGCGAGGGCACGGCGTTCCTCTGACCGCCCAGCCGCACCGCGTCTGCCCAGCGCCCCCGCCGTAGGGTCGACGGATGCACCCTCGTCCGGACGGCCGAACGGCTTGCACGCGAGAGGAACTCATGAACCGCACGATCCTGATCACGGGTGCCAGCTCCGGCCTCGGCGCGGAGATGGCCCGCCAGTTCGCGGCCCTCGGCCACGACCTGGCCCTGTGCGCCCGGCGCGTCGAGAGGCTGGAGGCACTCCGCAGCGAGCTGCAGGAGCGGCACCCGGACGGACGCTTCGAGACACGGGCCCTGGACGTGAACGACCACGACGCCGTGTTCGAGGTGTTCCGATCGTTCCACGCCGACTTCGGACGCCTCGACCGCATCGTGGTGAACGCCGGTCTGGGAAAGGGGGTGCCGCTGGGAACCGGCGGTTTCGAGCCGAACCGGCAGACGGCGATGACGAACTTCGTGGCTGCTCTCGCGCAGACCGAGGCGGCGGTCGAGATCTTCCGCGCAGCAGGGCTCCGGGCACCTGGTGATGATCTCGTCGATCTCCGCGATGCGCGGGATGCCCGGGGCGGTCACCACGTACGCGGCGACGAAGGCGGGCGTCGCGCACCTGGCCGAGGGCGTCCGGGCCGAGATGCTCGGCTCCCGCGTGAAGGTCTCGGTGATCTACCCCGGCTTCATCCGCTCGGAGATGAACGAGCGGGTGAAGAACGCCCCCTTCATGACGAGCACCGAGCGGGGTGTGCGGTCCATGGTCGCGGCGATCGAGAAGGAGAAGGCGCGGGCGCGGGTCCCGGCGTGGCCCTGGGTGCCCCTCGGGACGGCGCTGCGTCACCTCCCGCTGCCCCTCGCGCGGCGTCTGATGGGGTGACCCGGCGAGGTGTCAGGCCATCAGGCCGGCGTTCACCCGGCCCGGGAACCGGACGGAGACGCGCGTCTCCCCCAGCCAGGCCCGCAGGTCCTCCGCACGCTGCCTGACCTCGTCACGGCGGCCGGCAGCCACCGGGACGAAGTAGTGCGTGCGGATCTCACCGTCGGGACGCTGCGCCCAGGCACCGACCACGCGGCCGTCGACCCAGATGGTCGGGCCGGCGTTGCCGTTGCGGTCGAACGCGTCGGCGGCCTCCTGCGGCAGGTACCAGCCGCGCTCCTTCCAGCCCATCGTCGTCGGGTCGAGTGACGGCAGCAGGGCGACCCACGGCTCGACCGGCTCGTCGGGGGCGGTGTCGTCGGCCGCGACCCAGCCCGGCTCCCCGTCCAGGTCGACCTCGACGGCTCCGCAGTCGGCGAGCGCGGTCCGGGTCAGCCGCAGCGTCCAGCCCATCCACCACTGGAGGTCGGACGTGGTGCCCGGCCCGAACCGGCGCAGCCAGTGGTCGGCCAGGTCGCGAGCGGCCTCCCGTTCGTCGAACCCGTCGACCCCGCCGGGCAACCAGTCGTCCATCGCCGCCCACCGGTACTGGCCGTTCACCCACGTCCCCGTCGGTCGGGTTCGCACGAGCACCCCGTCGAAGCCGAGACCCAGGAGCACGCGCGTGTGGGCGGCGAGCGTCACCGCCCACCGCGTGCCCTGGCCCACCTCCAGCGGCCGCGTGAGCGACGGCACGCGAAGCCCGAGCTCACGCGCGGTCGTGGGACCGTCGGCGTGCAGCACCGCAAGCACCTGCCGCTTGGCATCGGCCAGCCACCGCTCTCCGTCGTCGACGCCGTTCTCCTCCAGGATCCCCACGAGGCGCAGGTGCTCGGCCCGCGCGACCTTCACCGTGGCAGCAGCGTGCATCCGTCTCGCGGTGTCGGGGGTCGCGACCCACAGCGTGCGCCGCATCGCGTGGTGCCGCACGACGACGCGGTCGTCGTAGAGCGCCTTCTCCACCGCCTCAACGGACGGGGTGACCATGCGCACCATCGCCGACAGGTAGACGGTCACGGGGTCGGTGGAGTGCAGGGCGACGAGGTCGTCGGCGAGCAGGGCCAGGTCGTCGGTGCGCAGTCCGGGCCCGAGGTGGTGCCGGCGCGCGAGCCGGACCCGGCGTTCGGTCACCGGTATCGAGATCGACATCCGTCGATCATGGTGCCTGCCCCGGACATCGCCATCACCCCGGCGGGGCCGTACCAGGTAGCTGGCGAACAACGACTCGATCGTGCTGCGGTCCCGGGCGATGGCCGTCGTGATCGCGAGGCCCGCCGAGATGGCCGAGGGCGCCGGGTGGTGCTGGTCAGGCGCTGAGCACGAACGCCGTGAAGAAGCCTGCAGCGCTGGCGAGGGCGATGTAGGGGCCTCCGTCCTTGAACGCCTCGGGAGCGAGCGTGTCCACCACCGACGCGAGCACGGCACCTCCGGCGAACGCGAGCGGCAGGGAGAGCTGCTCGGGCGAAGACCCGGAGAACGCCAGCCGCCCCAGCACGACCGCACTCGCCAGCAGCACGGTCGCCCCGGCCCACAGCAGCACCACGGACCTCCCCGAGCGGCCCTGCTCCCGCATGGACGCCGCCCCGGCCAGGGCCTCCGGGAAGTTGGAGGCGAACACCGCCACCAGCAACGCGAGGCTCCCCCCGTCGACGAGGGACACCCCCAGTGCGGTGTTCTCGGGCACCCCGTCGAGGGTGACGCCCGCCAGCAGCGCCCAGCCGGCGGCGGACCGCTTCGACCGGGACTCGAGGAACGAGTCGACCACGACGAAGACGAGGGCGCCGACGGCGAAGGCCAGGCCGGACCGGACGGCACCGCCGCCGCGGTAGCTCTCCTCGAACAGCTCGAACGACACGGCGCTGATCAGCGCCCCGGTCGCGTACGCGAGCGAGACCGCCAGCACGGCCCGCGGTGGCTGCCACCGCACGCCGACCACGGCCCCCAGCAGCAACGGCAGCGAGGCGCCCACGGCGAACAGCAGGGTCTGTCCCATCCGCAGGAGTGTGCCGGATGCACACGAGACCGGCAGATCGGGCACCATCGCGGTGGGACGGTGCGGACCCGCGACGGGCGATGTCGAGATCGACACCTCGGCGCCGACGTCACCGTGAAAGGGCCGCACGGCCGACCGACAGCACGAGGAGCGCAGCCATGAAGTACGTCGTCCTGATCCACTCGAACCCGCAGCCCTGGGGGCACCCGACCAGCGACTTCGTCGGGGAGCACCAGGCCCTGCCGCCGGAGCAGCGCGACCAGCTGAGCACCGAGTTCGACGCGCTGATGAAGGAGATGTCCTCGCGCGGCGAGATCGTGGGCTGCGAGCCGCTGGGCGACCCGGCCGGTGCCCGGCTCTACACCTGGCGGCAGGGTCGGTCGGTGTCGACGGACGGACCGTACTCGGAGTCCAAGGAGCACCTCGCCGGCTTCTTCCTGCTCGACCTCGAGAGCCCGGAGCGCGCCGACGAGGTCGCGGCCCGGTTCGCAGGGCCGGGCGAGACGGTCGAGCTGCGGCCGGTGATGTGGCCGGGTGGCGACGAGCAGTGACCCCCGACGACCTCGAGGACGTGTGGCGCCGCGAGGCGCCGCACGTCCTCGGGGCGCTGGTACGCCGCTACGGCGACTTCGACGGCTGCGAGGACGCGGTGCAGGAGGCCTTGCAGGCGGCCGCCACGCAGTGGCCGGTGGAGGGCATACCGGACAACCCACGGGGTTGGCTGGTGCGCGTCGCGTCACGGCGCGTCGTCGACCAGCTGCGCAGCGAGCGGGCCCGTGCGCTGCGCGAGGTGGCGGTGGCCACCCGGCAGCCTTCCGACTCCTTCACCGCGCCGCCGGCCGACCTGGTGGCGGACGGCGAGGCGGGCGGACGGGACGACACGCTCCACCTGCTGCTGATGTGCTGCCATCCGGCCCTGACCCGACCCTCGCAGGTCGCGCTGACGCTTCGAGCCGTCGGTGGGCTGACGACCGCACAGATCGCCGCGGCGTACGTCGTGCCGCCGTCGTCGATGGCCCAGCGGATCAGCCGGGCCAAGGCCACCCTCCGGTCGGTGGGCGCCCGGTTCGCCGAGACCGGGGAGGGCCTGCAGGACCGCATCGCCTCCGTGCTGCAGGTGCTGTACCTCGTGTTCAACGAGGGCTACGCCACCAGCGGTGGTGACCACCTCGTCGACGTGTCCCTCACGCATGAGGCGATCCGCCTCGCCCGTGAGCTGCGCCGAGCACGCCCGGAGGACGACGAGGTGGCGGGGCTGCTGGCGCTGATGCTGCTCACCGACGCCCGCCGCGCCGCGCGCACCGACGCGGACGGGGGCCTGGTGCGGCTGGCCGACCAGGACCGGAGCCGCTGGGACGCCGGAGCCATCGCCGAGGGGGTGTCCCTGCTGGAGCAGGTGCTGACGCGCGGACAGGTGGGCCCGTTCCAGCTGCAGGCGGCGATCGCGGCCGTCCACGACGAGGCGCCGACGTGGGCCGACACCGACTGGCTGCAGATCACGATGCTCTACCGGATGCTCGACCAGGTCGCACCGAGCGCGACCGTCACGCTCAACGCGGCCGTCGCCGTCGGAATGGCTCACGGCGCCGAGGCCGGGCTCGACCTCCTGGAACCGCTGCTCTGCGCAGCCGGGATGCGGCGGCACCACCGCCTGCACGCCGTACGGGCTCACCTACTCGAGATGGCCGGGCGGCCGGATGAGGCGTGCGAGTCCTACGCGCTCGCCGCCCGGCTGACCGCGAGCATCCCGGAGCAGCGCTACCTCAACGAGCGGGCTGGCATCAGCCTGCCTGCGAGCTCTGCCGGTGGCATCCTGTTCCCGGCACAGGAGGGCTGACCATGGCTCGGACGCCGGCGACCGTCGACGACTACATCAGCACCTACCCGAACGACGTGCAGGTCGTGCTGCGGGAGCTGCGGCGGACGATCCACGCCGCCGTGCCCGGCGCCGGCGAGACGATCCGGTACCAGATGCCCACGGTCACCCTGGACGGTCGCTCGCTGGTGCACTTCGCCGCGTGGAAGAACCACGTCAGCGTCTACCCGATGGCTACGGGGGATGCGGACCTCGAGCGCGACCTCGCCCCGTACGCGGGCGACAAGGGCACCGTGCGGTTCCCGCTGGGCGAGCCGGTGCCGTTCGACCTCGTCTCGCGGCTGGTCCGGCGCCTGGTCGCGCAGCGGGCAGACGGGCCCTAGCTGTCCTGCGCCATGTCGACGAACCGCGAGTAGTGCCCCTGGAAGGCGACGACGATCGTGTCGGTCGGGCCGTTGCGGTGCTTGGCCACGATGAAGTCGGCCTCCCCAGCACGCGGTGACTCCTTCTCGTACGCGTCCTCGCGGTGCAGCAGGATGACCATGTCGGCGTCCTGCTCGATCGAGCCGGACTCGCGCAGGTCGCTCATCGCCGGCTTCTTGTCGGTGCGCTGCTCCGGACCACGGTTCAGCTGCGAGACCGCGATCACCGGCACCTCGATCTCCTTGGCGAGCAGCTTGAGGGCCCGGGAGAACTCCGAGACCTCCTGCTGACGGCTCTCGACGCGCTTGCCCGAGCTCATCAGCTGCAGGTAGTCGATCACCACGAGCTTGAGGTTGTGCTGCTGCTTGAGGCGACGGCACTTCGCCCGGATCTCCATCAGCGACATGTTCGGGCTGTCGTCGATGAACAGCGGAGCCTCGCTGACCCGGCCCATCGTGCGCGCGAGCTTCGTCCAGTCCTCCTCGCGCATCGTGCCCTTGCGCATGTGCTGCAGGGACACCGACGCCTCGGCCGACAGCAGGCGCATCGTGATCTCGTTGCGGCTCATCTCGAGCGAGAAGATCACCGACGCGTGCCCGTGTCGGATCGAGGCCGACCGGGCGATGTCGAGGGCGGCCGTGGAGTTGTGGGTCGGGACCATGCGTCGCGTGGCGAGGAACAGGTGCGAGGGATGGTCGACCTGGATGCACCGCACGGGCACGCTCTCGATCGGCTCCACCGACGTGATGAAGCGGTGCCCGACGCGCGGGTGAGGGCGCGGGGACCGCTCCTTGTGGGCGATCTGCTTGCGTCCGAGGCGGAAGACCTCGTCCGACGTGGTGAACGTGATGGTCCAGCAGGTCGACGACGCCTCGCTCCGGCCACGCACCTGCTTGGCGAAGCGGCCGTACCGGTAGCCGAGGCTCGACAGCAGCTCGCAGAAGTCGTCCGCGAGCCGCTCGTGCGTGATCGCGAACTGCACTGCGCCCGTGCGGCTCACGGTGCCGTCCGTGTCGAGCAGGCCGGCCAGCAGCGCGCGCCGCTGCGGCTCACTGGCTCGCAGGTAGGCCGCAGGGATGTGCTTGTCGCCGAGCACGCCGACCGTCCGCAGACGGGCAGTCAGCGTGCCGTGGTGCCGGTAGCAGTCCATGCACCGGCGCGTGCCTGCCGACGGTCCACCGCAGTCCCCGCACGTCGGCGGCGTGGGGGCGGAGACCAGGCGCGCACGTCCGCCGCACGACCGACCGCAGGTCTTGACCTGGGACGTGTGCGGGACGAACTCCGCCCCGCACACGACACACGGGCGCGGCGCAGTCTCGGGCTCGGCCGGAAGCCGCATGTCGTACGCGCAGCGACCGACCGGCTGCAGCCGCAACCCCTCGCCCTCGAGCCGCATCACCATCTCGTCGTCGGCCGTGGTGAACCGCGTGCCGTGCGTCGCGCCGTCCCCCAGCCAGGCACCCAGTACGTAGGGAGGGACGAGCAGGTCGGTCTCGGGCAGCTGGAGCGGCCGGGTGTTGCGCACCGAGTGGTTCAGTCGCCGGTCCGCGGTGGGACAGCGCAGGGTCGCAGCGATCTCCTCAGTGGTGCGCACTGCGGCGGGGATGCGCGTGCTGCGACGGGAGGCGCGCGTGTCCGTGAGCCAGAGGTGCTGGGCATCGGCCACCAGGCTGGTGCCGTCGTCGAAGGTGACGCGGTAGCACGGGCGCCCCTGCATGACCCCGGTGGAGTCGACCACGGTCGTGGGCGTTCCGTCCGCGGTCACCAACAGGTCCCCGACCGCCACCTCACCCATGGTCGTCCACCCGGTCGGCGTCGGCAGCGGCGTGTCGAGCGCCAAGGCCTTTCCCATTGCCGGCCTCGCCGCCAGGACGATCATCTGGCCAGGGTGCAGACCGTTGGTCAGCTGGTCGAGGTCCGCGAAACCGGTCGGGATGCCGACCATCTCGTCGCCGCGACCCTCGGACGCCTCGATCTCGTTGATCGTGCCCTCGATGATCTCCGAGAGCGGCAGGTAGTCCTCGGTCGTTCGGCGCTCGGTGACCTGGTAGACCTCGGCCTGTGCGGCGTTGACCAGGTCGTCGACGTCGCCGCCGCCGGACGCGTAGCCGAGCTGGACGATCTTCGTGCCGGCCTCGACCAGCCGGCGGAGCACGGCCCGCTCGCGGACGATCTCCGCGTAGTACCCGGCGTTGGCCGCGGTCGGCACCGACGAGATCAGCGTGTGCAGGTAGGCGGCGCCACCGACGCGACCGAGCTCGCCGCGCTTGGTCAGCTCGTCGGCGACGGTGACCGCGTCGGCGGGCTCACCCCGGCCGTACAGATCGAGGACGGCCTCGTACACGAGCTCGTGCGAGGGGCGGTAGAAGTCCGTGCCGCGCAGCACCTCGATGGCGTCGGCGATCGCGTCCTTCGAGAGCATCATGCCGCCGAGGACGGACTGCTCCGCCGCGACGTCCTGCGGTGGGGTGCGCCCGAGGTCCTCGCTCGGACCCGAGGAGTAGCTGGTCGGGTCGAAGGGTCCGGTCTCGGTCAGCGACAACCCCGACTCCCCTTCCGATCCGTCGTGGCGGGCGGCGCCGGAGGCGCAGCGGCTCGACGGTCACGACCCGCACCCATGTCAGAACTCATGTCGAACAGGTGTACGTGTCACCACCGACAACCGGTCGCGGACCCTGGTCTGCTCGGGACCGCGATCAGGTCCGGCGAGCACGGTAGGGCGCCCGGGGCAACAGTGGCAAAGCAGCCTGTGCACAAGGTGTTGACGGCCCTGTGCGTAACCGCCGTGCATCGGTGCACGACCCGGTGCACGGCCTGTGGATTGTCTGGGGACAGCCCCCTTCAGAGCCCTCTGACCTGCGCGGACGTCGTCCACCCCCTGTGGAGGAAAAGAAGTTTGCGATGGTCCGGCACGTGAACGGGAGATGTCCATGAACGGACGTCCGGACGGGTGCGCACGGGTGCGCACGGGACGCACGGGGAGGCACGGCAGGATGACCCGCGACAGGTGGCGCGACGCGAAGGGGGGCCGGGGTGGGAGCGAGGCTCACGACGCAGGACCGGCAGATCCTGGCCCTCGCCGTGCCGGCCTTCGCGGCCCTCGTCGCCGAGCCCCTGTTCCTGCTCACCGACTCCGCGATCGTCGGGCACCTCGGGACCCTGCCGCTGGCGGGCCTGGGCATCGCCGGCGCGCTGCTGGCCACCGCCGTGGGCCTGTGCGTCTTCCTGGCCTACGGCACGACCGCCGGTGTCGCCCGCCTCCTCGGCGCCGGGGACCTCCGCGGCGCCCTGCGGGTCGGCGTGGACGGCATGTGGCTCGCCGCCGGCCTCGGTGTCGTCATGTGGGTGGCGGCCGCGGTGGCCGCGCCCCGGCTCGCCGGGGCGCTCGGCGCCTCCGCCGACGTGGTCCCGTTCGCCGTCACCTACCTGCGCTGGTCGCTGCCCGGCGTCCCCGCGATGCTCGTCGTGCTCGCCGCCACCGGCGTGCTGCGCGGCCTGCAGGACACCCGTACGCCCCTGGCCGTCGCGGTCAGCGGCGCGGCCGCCAACGGCGCCCTGAACTGGCTGCTGGTCTACCCCCTCGGCATGGGGATCGCCGGTTCCGGGCTCGGCACGTCCCTGGCCCAGACGGGGATGGCCTGCGTGCTCACCGTCGTCGTCGTCCGCGCGGCACGGCGGCACGGCGCCCCACTACGGCCCGACCTGCCGGGCATCGGCACGGCGGCACGCGCCGGTGCGCCCCTGGTGGTGCGCACCCTCGCCCTGCGGGCCACGCTGCTCGTCACGACGGCGGTCGCCGCCTCGATGGGCGACGTCGAGCTGGCCGGCCACCAGGTGGTCTTCACCCTGTGGGTCTTCACGTCCTTCGCGCTCGACGCCCTCGCCATCGCCGGGCAGGCGCTGACCGGTCGCTTCCTCGGTGCCGCGGACCCCCGCGGCGCCCGTTCCGCCACCCGCCGGATGGTCGGCTGGGGACTGGCCGGGGGCGCCCTGATCGGGCTGCTCCTGCTGGTCGTCGCCCCCTTCGTGGGCGCCCTCTTCAGCCCGGACGCGCGCGTGCAGGCAGCCATCGCGGTGGCCCTGGTGCCCGCCGCCCTCAGCCAGCCCCTGTCGGGGTACGTGTTCGTGCTCGACGGGGTGCTCATCGGTGCCGGGGACGGTCGCTACCTCGCCGTGGCCTCGACCCTGACCCTGGCGGTGTACGTGCCGATCGCGTTCGCCGTCCAGGTGTGGGGACCGGACGGCGTGGAAGGGCTGGTCTGGCTCTGGGTCGCGTTCGGGTTCGGGTTCATGGGGATCCGGACGCTCACGCTCTGGGCTCGGGCGCGTGGCGACGCGTGGATGGTGACGGGCGCCGTCCGCTGACCGCCGGTCCGGACGGCGGGTGGCCGACGTCCCCGGGCGCGCTGCCGGGGTGGGCGGACGAGGATGGCCTCGTGAGCACACCACCTCCCGTCGGCCGGTCCCGCGACCTGCCGGTCCTCGGCTCGACCATGCGCGTCCTCGAGCTCGGCTCCGGGGACCCCGTGGTCTTCCTGCACGGCAACCCCACCTCCTCGTTCCTGTGGCGCGAGGTCCTGCCGGCCGTCGCGGCGGCGGGACACCGCTGCCTCGCCGTCGACCTGATCGGGATGGGGGGTTCGGGCAAGCCCGACATCGCCTACCGGTTCGCCGACCACGCCGAGTACCTCGACGCCCTGCTCGACGTCCTCGGCACGGACGTCCCCCCGGTGCTGGTGGGGCACGACTGGGGAGCGGTGCTGGCACTCCACCTGGCTGGGCGCCGACCCTCCCGGGTGCGGGCGGTCGCGTTCTGCGAGGGCCACATCCACCCCGTCGACACGTGGGAGGACCTGGGTGGCGGTGCCGAGATGTTCCAGCGGTTGCGAGCGCCCGGCACCGGTGAGGCCCTGGTGCTGGAGGAGAACTTCTTCGTCGAGCAGGTGCTCCCGGGTGGCATGGAGCGTGCCCTGACACCGTCCGAGATGGACGGCTACCGCGCGCCGTTCCCGGACCCGGCGAGCCGCCGTCCCGTGCTGGCCTGGGTGCGGGAGATCCCGATCGAGGGATCTCCGGCCGACATGGTGGAGCAGGTGGCGGCCAACCAGCACGTGATCGCGGATCCCGCCGTCGAGACGCTGTTGATGCACGGCGACCCGGGGGCGGTCATCGGTGCCGACGAGGTCGCCTGGTGCCGCGAGCACGGCCGGTCGCTGACCGTCGTCGATGTCGGCCCGGGCCAGCACTTCCTGCCCGAGGACCGACCGGGCCACATCGCTGCGGCGCTGGTCGGCTGGCTCGGCGCCCTCCCTGCGTCCAGCTCGGACTGAGCCTGAGACGCCCGACGACCCGGACGCGGCGAGAGGTGACAAGTGGGGCAGGCGCGGCGTCGGCGTGCCCCACTTCTCACGTCCCGTCCCCGAGAAGCCGGCCCGGGACGACGAAGGGCCCGACCCCCAGGGGGGCCGGACCCTTCGAGGGTTCGTCGCCTCAGGACGCCGGGACGACCTCGACGTCGATCGTCGCCTGGACGTCGGCGTGCAGGCGCACGGTCACCTGGTGCGCGCCGAGCGCCTTGATCGGCTGAGCGATCTCGACCTTGCGGCGGTCGACCTCGGTGCCGGTGGCGTCCTTCACGGCCGACGCCACGTCGGCGGGGGTGACCGCACCGAACAGGCGACCTGCGGCACCGGCGTTCACCGGCAGCCGCACGGTGGCGGCCTCCAGCGCCTGCTTCATGCGCTGGGCGACCTCGACGTCCGCGATCTCGCGGGACTGGCGGGCCTTGCGGATCGACGCGACCTGCTTCTCGCCGCCCTTGGTCCACGGCGTGGCCAGGCCACGGGGCATCAGGAAGTTGCGGCCGTAGCCGTCCTTGACCTCGACCACGTCGCCGGGGGTGCCGAGGCCGGTGACCTCCTGCGTCAGGATGAGCTTCATCGTCTGGTCCCTTCTCAGCGAGCGGAGCTCGAGTAGGGCAGCAGGGCCATCTCGCGGGCGTTCTTGATCGCCTTGGCGAGCTGACGCTGCTGCTGCACCGACACACCGGTCACGCGGCGGGCGCGGATCTTGCCGCGGTCGGACACGAACTTGCGCAGCAGCGAGGTGTCCTTGTAGTCGATGTAGTCGATCTTGGCCGCCTTGAGCGGGTTCTGCTTCTTCTTGGGCTTTCGCACAGCCGGCTTGGCCATCGTGGGGCTCCTCCTTCGGGAGCCCGGGTCCTGCCGAAGGACCCGGGATGGGGGTTGGATCTGGATCGGTGTCGTGCGGGTGCTGACGGTGCCGAGGCTTTCGACGACGGCGCGTCAGCCGAGGTGCGTCGAGGTCAGAACGGGGGCTCGTCGTTCGAGCCGCCGCCGAAGCCGCCGCTCTGCTGACCAGCCGACTGGCCACCGGACGGGCCGGTGGCCCACGGGTCGTCGGACTGCTGGGAGCCGGACTGCTGGCCCCAACCGCCCTGCTGGCCACCGCCACCACCGCCGAAGCCGCCACCGCCGCCCCCACGGGAGGCGCGGGTGACCTTGGCCGTGGCGCGTCGCAGTGACGGGCCGATCTCGTCGACCTGCATCTCGACGACGGTGCGCTTCTCGCCCTCGCGGGTCTCGAACGACCGCTGCTGCAGGCGACCCTGCGCGATCACAGCGGTGCCCTTGGTCAGCGACTCCGCGACGTTCTCGGCGGCCTCACGCCATGCGGAGCACCGCATGAAGAGGGTCTCGCCGTCCTTCCACTCGTTCGTCTGGCGATCGAACGAGCGAGGGGTCGACGCGATGGTGAAGCTGGCCACGGCAGCACCCGACGGGGTGAAGCGCAGCTCGGGGTCGGCGGTCAGGTTGCCGACGATGGTGATGAGGGTGTCGCCGGCCATGGTCAGCGGACCTCGGGACGGATGACCTTGGTCCGGAGCACCGACTCGTTCAGGTTGAGCTGGCGGTCGAGCTCCTTCGCCAGGTCGGGCGACGCCTGCATGTCGACGACCGCGTAGATGCCCTCGGACTTCTTCGTGATCTCGTAGGCCAGGCGGCGCTTGCCCCAGATGTCGACCTTGTCGACGGAGCCGCCGCCCTTGCGGACGACGTCCAGGAACTTGTCGAGCGACGGGGCGACGGTGCGCTCCTCCAGCTCGGGGTCGAGGATGATCATCATCTCGTAGTGACGCGTCACAGAACCCACCTCCTCTGGACTCGGGCGGCCACGGTCTCTCCGTGGCAGGAGGGTTGAGCGTCCATCTCGGCGTCCAGTCGCGATTCGGTCGGACGCGTCGAAGAGGGCACCCCGGGGGATGCCCTGCAGGCAGGGTACCGCCTCACGCCGGTCCCAGAGAACACCAGAGAACACCGCGAACACCGAGAGCACCGAGAGCACCGAGAGAGCACCGGGAACCTCCGAGGACATTGGAGGGGGCCGCGGTACCGGCCCGGGCGTCCCTCAGGCGAACGTGACCACCAGGGCGTCGGGCGCGTCCTCCATCTCACCGGCCGCCGGGTCGTCCGTCTCCAGATCGTGCGCCCGGACGGGGTCGAGCTCGGGCCGACGCGAGAGCTGGACCGCCCGGGCCGCCAGGTAGACCAGCATCCCCGCGCGCGCGACGGTGACGACCACGTACAGCCACGCGGGCAGCCCGCGTTCGGGGACGGACAAGCCGTAGAGGTAGAGCCAGGTGCACGTCGCGTACACCGACTCGACCGCTCCCCACACGAGCAGGTCACGCCACCGCGGCACGGCGAGCGCGGCGAACGGCAGCACCCACACCGCGGCCTGCACGGGGATGGACGGCAGGACGAGCAAGGAGCCGACCAGCAGCACCAGCACGACGGCGGGAAGCCGTGGGCGGCGCCGTGTCCCGAGCGTGAACAACGCGACCGCGGTGACGACCACGACGAGCCCGGCGGCGGTCACCCACCGCATGGCCGCCGGGCCGAGCTGGTGCGTGGCGACCCACTGCAGCCCCGCCGGGGCGAAGCGCACCACCAGCGCCGGCAGCACGACGACGGCGACCACCACCGCGGCCGTGGCGCGCCACGAGCGGGGCACCCACAGCCGTCGGGTGGTCGCTGGCGCCGCCGCGAGCACCACCGCGGCACCGGCGACCAGCACCAGGCCGACCAGCGCGGTCCAGGCGGGAGCGCGCGGGACGGAGGCCTGTCCGCCGAGCTCGGCGGCGAGCAGCTGCGGCAGGAGCCACACCGACCCGTAGCCGGCGGGGGCGTTCCACAGGGAGCCCCAGTAGGCGCCCCACCCGTCCGGGTACAGCACGGCGACGGGCAGGTTGAGGCCGACCCAGGCGACGACGGCGGCTACCCACGTGGTCGCGACGGTCGAGCGGTGACCGGTCCGGGCCCCGACGAGGGCCAACGCGACGAGGACGACCAGGGCGAGCGGCCGGACGAGGACGGCGAGCGCCAGCAGGGCCCCCGCGAGGGCGGGGTGGCGTCGCGAGAACGCGAGCAGCCCGAGCATGGCGAGGGCCACGGCGAGCAGGTCGAGCGAGATGAGCGCGCTGGTGAGCAGGACGGGCGAGGCCGCCACCAGTGCCGCGTCCCAGGGGCGGTGCCGCGACAGCAATGCCACGCACACCACGACGACCGCCGTCGCCAGCACCAGCAGCAGCACCGCCAGGTCGAAGACCCACCGCGCGCGGTCGCCGCCGTCCGGCGAGAGGGCGGCGAGCCCCCAGAGCGTGAAGCCCGTCCCGAGCGGCTGGGCCAGGTACTGCCCCGCCACCGGCTCCAGGAACGGCAGGGTCCCTGTGGTCAGTCCGGACGAGGCCGCGGTCGTGGGGATGTCGCTGTAGCAGGCGTGCGTGAACTGGTCGGGTGACGCCCACCCCGTCGCACGGCAGTGGCCCCGCAGCAGGGCGGCCAGGGCGAGAACCGCCGTCGAGACGAGGACGAGCACGGACGCGGCGGTGGGGAACAGGCCCGGGCCGGCCACTGGCCGGCGGCGTCCGGCGTGCCGGCCGACCGGCCCGCCGACGACATCGCTGAGGGCGCGGACGACGGGGTCGTCCACGGTCGGCGAGACGACGACCACGCTCGAGGGGGTGGTCCGGCCGAGAGGGTCGGGGAGCTCCCGCCAGGACGGGCCGTGGTCCGGGCCGGACTCCGGCCCCGATTCCGTGCCGTGGTCCAGGGCGTGGTCCAGGGCGTGCTGCGGGGCGGGCGGAGGCCCGGCCCCGTCAGCCACCGGGCGCGGCACCGCCACCGCCGGGTCCACCACCGGGCGGAGCGCCGGCGCCCGGAGGCGCGCCGCCTCCGCCACCACCGTCACCGGGTGGGGGCTCCGGCGGCGGCTCGGTCGGTATCGGCAGGGTGACGGTGGGATCGGGCAGCGGCGGCTCCGTGGTCGCCGGCGGCTCGGTCTCGGTCGGCGTCGTCTCGGTCGGGGTCGGCGTCGTCGTGGTCGGGCTGGGCGTGGACCTCGTCGGCGTCTGCGTCGGCGTGTTCGCCTTGCCGACGTCGGCGCGCGGAGCGAACTCCACGACCTCCGCGCCCTCGAGCGCGCCCTGCATGAAGGCCGTCCAGATGCGCACGGGGAAGGAGCCACCCGTGATCTCGCGACGTCCGCCGAAGGCGGGGATCGGGGACGGGCTGCCGTCCTCCTCGACGTTGTACAGCGCGACCGACGCCGCCAGCTGCGGCGTGAAGCCGACGAACCAGGCCGAGCGGTTGTCGCTCGACGTGCCCGTCTTCCCCGCGGCCGGACGGTCCAGGCGCGACGCGTACTCGCCGGAGCCGGACTCGATCACCTGCTGCAGGGCGAAGTTCGTGTCGTCCATGACGTCCTCTTCGAAGACGCGGCTGCCCTCCGTGGGGCCGAGGTAGCTCGGCTCGGTCTGGTCCGGCGCCGTCACCGACGCCACGATGTGCGGCGTGTGCCGCTCACCCCGCGCCGCGAAGGTCGAGTACGCCGCCGCCATGTCGATCGGGTGCGGGGACGCCGTGCCGAGCACGTTGGAGAGGAAGTCGTTCAGGCCCGGGGTGTCCTCCGGCAGGCCGGCCCTGACGGCGACCTCACGGGTCTTGTCCGGTCCGACCTCCTCGTTGAGCGCCACGTAGACCGTGTTGACGGAGTTCTCGGTCGCCCTCTCGAGGTCGATGTCGCCGAAGCTGGACCCGCCGAAGTTCTTGACCGGCCGCTCGTCACCCGCCTCGTCGACGTAGGCGTCGAAGGTCTGGTTGTTCCTGCCGTTGTAACGGCTCTTGAGGGAGATGCCCTCCTCCAGGGCCGCGACCAGCGTGAACGGCTTGAACGTCGAACCCGCCTGCGCCTGGTCCTGCGTCGCGCCGTTGGACTGCCGGGTCAGGAAGTCCGGACCGCCGTACATCGCGACGATCCCGCCGGTCGCGGGGTCGATCGCGGTCAGCGCGGCGTGCAGCGTCTCAGGACGGTCCTCGGACGGGAACGCGTCCTCGTCGGCCATCGCGGCCAGCGCGGCCGTCTGCGCGGTCTTGCTGATCGTGGTCGTGATCCGCAGGCCGCCGGTGTCGATCTGCTGCTCGGTGAACTCGCTGCGCTCCAGCAGCTCGCTGCGCACGGTGGCGAGGATGTAGCCGTTCGGCCCGCCGTAGGTGTCGCGCTTGACCTGCACGATCGTCTCCGGCATCACGAGCGCGGCCGGGTCGGCCGTCGTCAGCGTGCCCATCTCGACCATGCCGTCGACGACGTACCGGAAGCGGTCCTGCGCCTTCTCGGGGTCGACGGCGGGGTCCCAGTTGGTCGGGTTCGGGATGATGCCCGCCAGCGTCGCGGCCTGCTCCGGGGTGAGCGCCGCCGCGTCCACGTCGTAGTAGGCCTTCGCGGCGGACTGGATGCCGTACGCGCCCCGTCCGAAGTAGATGGTGTTGAGGTAGTCCTCGAGGATCTCGTCCTTCGTCTTCTCCTCGTCCATCTTCAGCGCGACGAAGGCCTCACGGATCTTGCGGCGGAACGTCGGGTCGTCGTCGCCGGTGTAGTTCTTGACGTACTGCTGGGTGATGGTCGAGCCGCCCTGGGTGCCCTCGCCGCGGACGTTGCCCCAGATCGACCGGACGATCGCCAGCGGCGACACGCCCCGGTTCTCGTAGAAGCTGCGGTCCTCGGCGGCGATGACCGCGTCGCCCACGTGCGCGGGGAGCGTGGCCAGCGGGACGCTCGTGCGGTTCAGTGCCGCGAAGCGGCCCATCTCGCTCTTGCCGTCCGCGTAGAACACGACCGTGCTCTGCGCCTCGGCGAACTCGGCGGCCTCCGGGATCTCCGTGTTGGCGTACGCCCACGCGAACAGGCCGACGCCGGCCAGCAGACCGAGCAGGAACACCCCCGACACGAGCTTCCACGAGGGGAGCCAGCGACGGAAGCCGCGCTTGCCCCGGCGGGGGTAGTCGATCAGCCGACGACCGCCGCCACCCGTGGCGGCGGAACGCGGCTGCGTCCGGGGTCGTGTGCCGGCGGACCGGCGACCCGGGGGTCGGGGGGACGGTGAGCGGTTCGCCACGTCTCGGCTTCTCCTGGTCGGATGTCTCGGCACGACGGACATCCGTCGAGCCCTCGTGCGGTACGGCGGGGGGACCTGTGTCGGACCCGGCACCGGCACCGGCACCGCGACGTGTGCGCCGCGCGACCCGTGCCGAGCCCCGGTGAGGAACCCGGACAGAGTATGCGGTCAACCGTGGAGAGCCGCGAGGTGACCGGTGCAGGGGATGTGAACGAACCGGGCCCTCCGCGTCGGGGGCGCCCCTAGGATCGGTCGGTGACCGCCTTCCTCGTGATCGGCGCCCTGGGTGTGGTGCTGCTCGTCGTCTCCCTCGTCGTGGGCGAGATCTTCGAGGGCCTGTTCGACGCCCTGGGCGGCGACCTGATCTCCGGAGCGTCCGTCGCGGCGTTCCTCGGGACGCTGGGTTTCGTCGGGGCCCTCGTGCTCGACGCCACCGGACGGACCGGGTGGGCGATCGTCGCCGGTCTCGCTGCGGGCGTCGCCGTCGGCGCCCTTGCCGGCTGGCTGACCGTGTCGCTGACGCGCGGAGGGGACGACTCCACCGTGCGGTCGGGCTCGCTCGTGGGTCGGGAGGCCTCCGTGGTGAGCGCGGTGCCGGCTGACGGCTACGGCGAGGTCTCCATCGTCGCGGCGGGCCACATCACGAAGCTCAACGCGCGGTCGGCCGCGGCGCTCTCCGCGGGTACACCGGTCGTGATCACCGCCGTCCTGTCACCGACGTCCGTGCAGGTCGAACCACGCACGCTGTCCAAGGGGGACACATGATCGGTCCGTTCTCGTCCACGCTCGTGAGCGTCGTGGGCCTCGTCGTCCTGCTCCTGCTGGTCGCCCTCGCGATCACCCAGCGCTACAAGGTCGCCGGCCCGAACGAGGCGTTCATCGTCACCGGCCGCAAGGGCCGGGAGGTGCGCAACACCGAGACCGGTGAGATCTCGACCGACCTGTCCGGCCAGAAGGTGGTGATGGGCGGCGGTGTCTTCGTGCTGCCCTTCGTGCAGCGCCTGCACATCATGCAGCTGTCGAGCCGTCGCCTGTCGGTGCAGATCCGGGGAGCGGTGTCGGGTCAGGGCGTGAAGCTGAACGTCGAGGGCGTGGCCCTGGTCAAGGTCGGCGGCAACGAGGACTCGATCCGCGCGGCGGCCCAGCGCTTCCTCACCCAGCAGCACGAGATCGAGACCTTCACCCAGGAGACCCTCGCGGGGTCGCTGCGGTCGATCGTCGGCGGGCTCACGGTCGAGCAGATCATCCGCGACCGCGCGGCCTTCGCCCAGCGGGTCGCCGACGAGTCGGAGACCTCCCTCACCGGCCAGGGGCTCGTGCTCGACACCTTCCAGATCCAGGACATCACCGACGACGGCAGCTACCTGTCGGACCTCGGACGACCGGAGGCTGCTCGCGTCCAGCAGACCGCGTCGATCGCGGAGGCCGAGGCGCGCCGGGCGGCGGAGCAGGCCCGCATCAGGGCGGAGGAGGAGATCGCCATCGCCCAGCGGCAGCTGGCGCTCAAGCAGGCCGAGATCAAGGCCGAGACCGACGCGGCGCAGGCAAGGGCGGCGGCGTCGGGCCCGCTCGCGCAGGCCGACCGCGACCAGGCGATCCTCACCGAGCAGGAGAAGGTCGCGGTCCGGCAGGCCGCGCTCAAGGAGCGCCAGCTCGACACCGAGGTGCGCAAGCCGGCCGACGCGGCGAGGTACCAGGTCGAGCAGGAGGCAGAGGCCAGCCGGAACGCCGAGGTCTTCCAGGCCGACGCCCGCCGCCAGGCCTCGATCGCCGCCGCGCAGGCCGACGCCGAGAAGGCGCGCCTCACCGGTGAGGGTGACAAGTCGCGGCGCACCGCCCTGGCCGAGGCCGAGGCGATCGAGGGCGCCAAGCGGGGAGAGGCCGAGAAGGCCCGCCGCGTCGCCGAGGCGGAGGCGCTGCGGGTGGAGGGCGAGTCCCAGGCGGCCGCCATCCTCGCGACGGGCCAGGCCGAGGCCGAGGCGATGGAGAAGCGAGCCGCCGCGTTCGCGAAGTACAACGAGGCGGCCGTCCTGCAGATGCTCGTCGAGGTGCTCCCGAAGGTCGCGCGCGAGCTGGCGGCGCCGATGGCGTCGATCGACAAGCTCACCGTGGTGTCCACCGACGGCGCCGGTGCCCTGCCGCAGCAGGTGACGAACAACCTCGTGCAGACCATGGAGATGCTGAGGAACACCACCGGCTTCGACCTGCAGCAGCTGGTGGCCCGGTACGCCGGGACCTCGGGCGAGGCCACCGCGAGTGGACGTGCGACCGAAGGACCGACCGCCGTCTGACCTGCCGCCACCCCGCCGTTCCGGGCCTCCCGCGCGGGTCCCGCGAGCGCGCCACCTCTCACGGCCGCCGGCCACCGGGAGTTGCCACGCCGTTCACCTCGACATAGTGTCGTCGCTATATCGATTCGATACATCACGGCGATGTGCCGGATCGATGTGACGAGTCAGAGGTTCGAGACGGAGGGCGGTGGGCACCGTGGCACGACGTGGCGACGTCCTCACCCTCGCCGTCCTCGGCCTCCTGCACGAGAGCCCGCTGCACGGCTATGAGCTGCGCAAGCGGCTCTCGGCCACTCTCGGAGTCTTCAGGGCCCTGTCGTACGGCAGCCTCTACCCCTGCCTCAAGTCGCTCCTGGCGAACGGCTGGGTCAGCGAGCAGGCGCCCACCCCGTCCGCGGCACCGGCCGTCGGCCACCCGCTGACGGGCAAGCGCGGCCGGATCGTCTACCAGCTGACCGCCGAGGGCAAGGAGCACTTCGCCCAGGTCCTCGCGGAGTCCGGGCCGAACACGTGGGAGGACGGCGACTTCGACGTCCGCTTCGCCTTCTTCTCCCGGCTCGACGCCGACACCCGGCTCCGCATCCTCGAGGGGCGGCGCACCCGGCTGCAGGAGCGGCTCGACGGTGTCCGCCGGTCGTACGCCCGCAGCCGCGAGCGCTGGGACGACTACACCCTCGAGCTCCAGCGCCACGGCCTCGAGTCGGCCGAGCGCGAGGTCCGTTGGCTCGACGGGCTGATCGACTCAGAACGACGGGGCTCGGCACCGCCCGAGACGCCCGAACCCCGATGAACGACTCACCGAACAGCACACACTAGGAGACACCTGATGGGATCCGTCCGCGTCGCCATCGTCGGCGTCGGCAACTGTGCCGCCTCGCTCGTGCAGGGCGTGCAGTACTACGCCGACGCCGACCCGTCCGGCTCCGTGCCCGGCCTCATGCACGTCGAGTTCGGCGAGTACCACGTCAAGGACGTCGAGTTCGTCGCCGCGTTCGACGTCGACGCCAAGAAGGTCGGCTTCGACCTCAGCGAGGCCATCAGCGCCAGCGAGAACAACACGATCAAGATCTGCGACGTGCCGCCGCTCGGCGTCACCGTCCAGCGCGGTCACACCCTGGACGGTCTCGGCAAGTACTACCTCGAGACCATCGAGCAGTCGGACGCGGACCCGGTCGACGTCGTCGCCACGCTGCGCGAGGCCGAGGCGGACGTGCTGGTCTGCTACCTGCCGGTCGGCTCCGAGGCGGCCGCGAAGTTCTACGCGCAGTGCGCCATCGACGCGGGCGTCGGCTTCGTCAACGCCCTCCCGGTGTTCATCGCCGGCACCAAGGAGTGGGCCGACAAGTTCACCGCGGCCGGTCTGCCGATCGTCGGGGACGACATCAAGTCCCAGGTCGGCGCGACGATCACCCACCGTGTGATGGCCAGGCTCTTCGAGGACCGCGGCGTCGTGCTCGACCGCACGTACCAGCTGAACGTCGGCGGCAACATGGACTTCAAGAACATGCTCGAGCGTGACCGTCTCGAGTCGAAGAAGATCTCCAAGACCCAGGCCGTCACGTCGAACGTCGACCACGACATGGGGCGCCGCAACGTCCACATCGGCCCGTCGGACTACGTGCAGTGGCTCGACGACCGCAAGTGGGCCTACGTGCGGCTCGAGGGCCGGGCCTTCGGCGACGTCCCGTTGAACCTGGAGTACAAGCTCGAGGTGTGGGACTCGCCCAACTCGGCGGGCGTCATCATCGACGCGGTGCGGGCAGCGAAGATCGCGATGGACCGCGGCGTCGGCGGCCCGCTGCTGTCGGCCTCCTCGTACTTCATGAAGTCGCCCCCGGAGCAGTTCGAGGACTCGCTGGCCAAGGAGAAGGTCGAGCAGTTCATCCGCGGCGAGGTCGAGCGCTGACCGACCACTCGTGACCAGGAGGGCCCGGTACCGCCAGGTACCGGGCCCTCCTCCGTCCCGCGACTAGCCCGTTCGAGTTGCCTACTTGACCCGAACGGGGGCTACCGGGTCACCCGGCGTGAGAGGACCCTCACCATTCGGGGGCACTCACACGGGGGCCCTGGGACCCTCACGGAAGGCAACGGTCGATGTCACCCAACCACGTCACCTCGCCGCGACGGCGCAGCAGCCTCGCGCTCGCCTGCACGCCTCTCGTCCTGGCCGGCCTGGCCCTCTCGGTCGCACCAGCATCGGCAGCGGGACCCGCCGCAACCCCCTCCGCCGAGGAGATCCATCGCCACGTGCCCCCGCTGCGGGTCGACGACCTGCCGGCGGCGATCGGCGGCGTGAAGAACCTCGACGTCGGGATCCCGGGCACGCTCGTCGCCGCCGACAGCGGTGAGGACGCGGTCACCATCCGCCGCATGATCCCCGCCGGGCGCAAGGTCCTCACGCGCACGCTGGCAACGATGCCGGCCGGCAGCGCGCAGGCGTCGCAGAGCTCCCGCGGGACGACGTGGGTCGTGTACGGGGCTGCGGGTGGTCCGGAGGAGCCTCCGACTCCGGGCGTCCAGGGCCCGAGCGCGTGGATCCTCGACCGGCGTGGGAACGCCACCGAGGTGCTGGACGTCGCTCGGTTCCAGGAGGAGTCCTCTCCCGACCCGTACGACCTCGAGGGCGCGCCGGGTGAATCGAACCCCTATGACGTGGAAGCGCTCTCGGACGGTAGCGCCCTGATCGCCGACGCGGCGGGCAACGACCTGCTGCGGGTCTGGCCGGACGGTCGCGCGGTGACCGTCGCGTGCTTCCCCGACGAGGCTGGTGTCGACCGCCGACGTGCCCCCTCCCGTCCTGGAGCAGACCGGCCCGCTGCCGCCCCTGCTGCCGGCGGAGAGCGTGCCGACCGGCGTCTCGCTCGGCCCTGACGGGTACGCCTACGTCAGCGAGCTGCAAGGGCTTCCCGTTCCCCCTGCACGCCTCGAACGTGTGGCGCGTCGACCCGGACGCGACCGACGCGGGCTGCAGCGGCGATCCCGACAACCCGGTGCCACCCGGCACGATCGCGGCCGGCGGCTTCAGCGGGATCAACGACGTCACGGTCGACCGCAAGGGCGCCCTGTACGTCACCGAGCTCAGCGTCGACGGCATCTGGTCGGTCGAGCTGGGCTTCGAGGACCCCTCCACCCTTGTCGGCAAGGGCCGCGTCACGAAGGTCCAGCACGGCACGTCGAGCACGGTCGGGCGGACGGCCCTCACGGTGCCCGGGTCGGCGGCCGTCATGCCGTGGGGCGCGGTCTACGTGTCGAACGAGCACCTGCTCGGCGCCCAGCTGACGCGGATCCGCTGACCCGTCGCGCTGAGCGGCACGGACGACGTGGTGCTCACCGCACCTAGTCTGGGCGCGGTGAGCACCTGGGGCGATCTGCGCGGGGTGCTCGGGGAGCGCGACTACCGACGCCTGCTCACGACGCGCGTGGTGTCGCAGGCCGGTGACGGCGCCTTCCAGGTGGGGCTGGCCGGCCTGTTCTTCTTCTCGCCCGAGCGAGCCACCACCACGACGGCGGTCGCCTGGGTCCTCTCGGCGGCGCTGTTGCCGTACACGCTGGTCGGACCCTTCGCGGGGGTGCTGCTCGACCGCTGGCCACGGCGTCAGGTGCTGCTGGTGGCGAATCTCGTCCGTGCCGTGCTGGTCTGCGGCGCAGCAGGTCTGGTCGCCCTCGGCGGAGTCGGCGTCGCCCTCTACGTCGTCGCGCTGGCATGTCTGAGCGTGAACCGCTTCTTCCTCGCCGGGCTGTCCGCGTCCTTGCCGCACGTGGTGGCCAGGCACCGCCTGGTGATGGCCAACTCGATCACCCCGACCGCGGGCACCGTGGCCACGATCGTCGGCGCCGCGGCGGCGGTGGTGCTGCGCACGTCGCTGGGCTCCGGCGACACCACCGACGCGATCGTGCTGCTCACCGGAGCCGCGGCCTACGCGCTGTCCTCGGCGGTCGTCGCGCTCCTGGGCCGCCAGCGGCTGGGGCCGACCGGACGGACGGTCGGGGTCCCGGTCTGGCACCAGCTGCGCACCGTGGCGGCGGGCATGGTCGCCGGCGCTCGTCACGTGCGCGAACGTCGCGAGCCGCTGCGTGCGCTGGCCGTGATCGGGGCCCTGCGGCTCGGGTTCGGGCTGTTCACGATCGCTGTGGTGCTGCTGTGCCGCAACGCCCTCGTGCCCCCGGACGACCCGACACCCGGGGACACCGGGCTGGCCCTGGTCGCGGGCGTGCTGGTGGTGGCCGGGCTCGGCGCGGGGCTCGCGGCCGTCATCACACCGGTCTTCGTGCCGCGGACGGGGACCACGGCGTGGATCGTCGGGTGGCTCCTGGCCGGCGGTGCCGCCCTGTCGGTCTGGTCCACCGGCGTCACGTTGCCCACGCTGTACCTGGGGGCGGGCGTGCTGGGCCTGGCCGCGCAGGCCGTGAAGATCAGTGTCGACTCGATCGTGCAGACCACCGTCGACGACCGGTACCGCGGCCGCGTCTTCTCCTTCTACGACGTCGTGTTCAACGCCGCGGCCATCCTCGCCGGCCTCGTCGCCGTGCTGGTGCTGCCCGACGACGGCCAGTCCGCCGTGGCCTACGCGGGCGTCGCCGTCCTCTACGCCGCCAGCGCTGCCGCCTACCTGACCAGGAGCCGACGGGCATACCGAGCCGTCACGGGTAGTTGACGGAGGCAACCCGTGAAGGAGTCCCGATGGCCATCGCCGAGGTCGTCCGAGGGTTGACCCGCGGGGAGGTGCCGGTGCGCGTGACGGCGTACGACGGCAGCGCCACCGGACAGGGGTCCGTCGAGATCCGCATCGTCAGCCCCCGGGGCCTGGCCCACATGC
This sequence comes from uncultured Actinomycetota bacterium, assembly GCA_963845675.1. Taxonomy (GTDB): domain Bacteria; phylum Actinomycetota; class Actinomycetes; order Actinomycetales; family CAWJMD01; genus CAWJMD01. The sequence goes on from CAWJSX010000005.1 coordinate 89,293, forward strand.
TGCGCGCACCCGGGCAGCTCGGCCTGGTGAGGGCGTACACCGACGGCGGCCTCGAGATCGGCGGCGTGCACCCTGGTGACCCCTACGAGGCGCTGAAGCTCCTGCAGCAGTGGCGCCTGCGCACTCCCACCCCCCACACGGCCGCGACGCTCCTGGGCACCCTGCGGCAGGTCGGCCTCCATCGGGACGTCATCGGTGCCACGCCCCCCACGGTGGAGTCGCCCCCGAGGTGGCGCCGCTCCCTCGTGCGCCACACCCCCGGCGCAGACGCGCTGGCCGTGCGCCACCACTACGACGTGTCCAACCGGTTCTACGAGCTGGTGCTCGGACCGTCGATGACCTACTCGTGCGCCGTCTTCCTGCGGCCCGACGCCGAGCTGGCCGACGCCCAGACCGCGAAGCACGACCTGGTGGCACGCAAGCTCGGTCTGCGTCCCGGCATGCGCCTGCTCGACGTGGGGTGCGGATGGGGCGGGATGGTGCGCCATGCAGCCCGTCACTACGGCGTGACCGCGGTGGGCATCACCCTGTCGCCCCAGCAGGCGGCCTGGGCCCGGGCGGCGGCCGAGGAGGACGGCCTGTCCGACCGGGTGACGATCGTCGAGACCGACTACCGCACAGCGCCCCGCGGACCGTACGACGCGATCAGCTCGATCGGCATGGTGGAGCACGTCGGCATCCGACGGTACCCGCGCTACTTCCGTTCGCTGCACGACCTGCTGGTGCCGGGAGCGCGGCTCCTCAACCACGGCATCACGCGTTCCGACTCCCGCGCCTCGGCCTTCCCCGGCGCCTTCGTCGACCGCTACGTCTTCCCGGACGGCGAGCTTCCCTCCCTCGGGAGGATCGTCACCGCCACCCACGACGCCGGTCTGGAGGTGCGGCACAGCGAGACCCTGCGTGAGCACTACGCGCTGACGCTGAAGGCCTGGAACGGCAACCTGGCACGTCACTGGGAGGCGGCGGTCTCGGAGGTCGGAGAGGCGCGGGCCCGGGTCTGGGGTCTCTACATCGCCGGCTCCCGGATGTCGTTCGAGGAGGGGACCCTGCAGGTGCACCAGGTGCTGTCCGTCCGGACGGACGACGAGGGAGGCTCCCGCCAGCCGCTGCGCCCCGACTGGACCTAGGCCTGCGACTCCGGCTGGTCGGCCCACCACGTCGACAGCTCGGCGCGGGCCCGGTCCTCGCCGAGCGGCCCGTGCTCCATCCGCAGGTCGAGCAGGTGACGGTAGGCGCGTCCGACCACGGGACCGGGTGCGATGCCCAGCGCCGCCATGATCGCCTGGCCGTCGAGGTCGGGCCGGACCGCGGCGAGCTCCTCCGCCTCCAGCAGGACGGTGATGCGCCGCTCGAGGTCGTCGTAGCTGGCGGCGAGCCGCGCGGCCTTGCGCCGGTTGCGCGTCGTGCAGTCCGCGCGCGTCAGCCGGTGCAAGCGCTCGAGCAGCGGGCCGGCGTCGGTGACGTAGCGACGCACCGCGGAGTCGGTCCACTCACCCGTGCCGTAGCCGTGGAAGCGCAGGTGCAGCTCGACGAGCCGCGCGACGGCCTTGGTGGTGGCCGAGTCGAACTTCAGCGCCTTCATCCGGCGCGCGGTCATCTTGGCTCCGACGACCTCGTGGTGGTGGAAGCTGACGCCCCCGGCCGACTCGAAGCGCCGCGTGGCGGGCTTGCCCACGTCGTGCATCAGCGCCGCGAAGCGCAGCACGAAGTCCGGTCCCGGCACGGGCCCGTCCGGACCGGTCTCGAGCGCGACGGCCTGGTCGAGCACCGTGAGGCTGTGCTCGTAGACGTCCTTGTGCCGGTGGTGCTCGTCGATGGTGAGCCGCAGCCCCGGCAGCTCGGGCAGCACGATCTCGGCGAGTCCCGTCTCGGTGAGCAGCTCAAGGCCCCGGCGAGGGTCCTTCGACATCACGGTCTTGCGCAGCTCGGCCTGGACCCGCTCCGCCGACACGATCTCGATCCGGCTCGCCATCCCGGCCATGGCGTCGCGCACCTCCGGCGCCACCGCGAAGCCGAGCTGGGCCGCGAAGCGCGCGGCCCGCATCATCCGCAGCGGATCGTCCCCGAAGGACTGCTCGGGCGTCACAGGGGTGCGCAGCACACCGGCCGCCAGGTCGGCGAGCCCGCCGAACGGGTCGACGAACGACAGGTCGGGCCACCGGACGGCCATCGCGTTGACCGTGAAGTCCCGCCGGGACAGGTCGCCCTCCAGCGAGTCACCGAAGGCCACCTGCGGCTTGCGTGAGTGGGAGGCGTAGACGTCGCTCCGGTAGGTGGTGATCTCGATCGTGTAGTCGCCCTTGCGGGCGCCGATCGTGCCGAACTCCCGGCCGATGTCCCAGTGCGCGTCCGCCCACCCCCGCACCAGCGACTCGACCCGGTCGGGGTCGGCGTCCGTCGTGAGGTCGAGGTCCGCGTCGTCGGCCATCCGGCCAAGCAGCGCGTCGCGGACCGGGCCGCCGACGAGAGCGAGCTCGTGCCCGGCGGCGGCGAAGCGTTGCGACAGCTCGTCGAGCACGGACGAGTACCGCAGCAGGACCTCCGCCGCGCGGCGCTGGGCCGCGGAGAGGGCACGTGGATCGGAGGTCGGCACGACGGGCAAGCCTGCCAGACGCCGACACCGGCCCGCGACGGGCGACGTCCGGCACGTGCCCGACGGGCACCTGCCGGACGCCTACAGTGACCACATGCCCGACCAGCCGCACCGACCTGCGCCGCCCGGCGTCCGCCGGTCCGCGCGAGGGCCGGGCTCCGCGAGGCCCACGGCGCGCGCAGCACGCACGGTGGAGGAGACCTCCGCCGGCGGCATCGTCGTCGACGTGGCGGACGGGGTCGCGCGGGCTGCCGTCATCGCCCGCCTGAACCGCGCGGGGCGCCTGGAGTGGTGCCTGCCCAAGGGCCATCTGGAGGGCGCCGAGACCCCGGAGCAGGCGGCCGTCCGTGAGATCGCCGAGGAGACCGGCATCGAGGGTCGCGTGCTGCGCAGCCTCGGGGCCATCGACTACTGGTTCGCCGTGGACGGGCGACGGATCCACAAGACGGTGCACCACTTCCTGCTCGAGGCGACCGGCGGGCACCTGACGATCGACGGCGACCCCGACGCGGAGGCGGTCGACGTCGCCTGGGTACCGGTGGACGAGCTCGCCACGCGGCTGTCCTTCGTCAACGAGCGCCGGATCGCGCGCACGGCCGGTGAGCTGCTGGCGGACTCCGCATGACCCACCCGACCGGCTCCCGGACGAGCCGGCTGGTCGCCCTGGCGGCATGCGGACTGACCCTCCTGCTCGGGCCGGCCGCGTCGTCCGGCGCGACGGCGGCCCCGGGCGCGAGCCAGACGGTCGCCACGTCCTCCGCGGCACCGACGCCGTCGCCGGACGCGCCGGCCACGCCCCGGTTCGAGCTCACCGCCCTGACGCCGGCCGTGATGACGCCGTCAGCCACCCTCACCGTCACCGGGACCCTCCGGGCCGGAGCCGACGCCGCAGTACCCGCAGGCAGCATCGTGCAGGTGCGTCTGCAGCGCAGCCTGCTGTCCACCCGTGAGGCGGTCGAGGGGTGGGTCGACCCCACCAACGGGGCCGTCGGCTCCCTGCTCACCAGCCAGCGGCTGACCACCGACCTGCCGGCCGGGTCCGAGCTGCCGGTCACGTTCTCGGTGCCGGGGACGGCTCTGGGGCTGAGCGAGCGACCCGACGCCTGGGGACCGCGCGGCCTGACCGTCACCGTCCGGGACGGGTCGGAGACGGTGTACCTGGCCACGGCACGGACCCACCTGACGTGGTTCCCCGGGACGGACGTGCTGCGCCCTCCGCGCGTCAGCGTCGTCGTCCCGGTGACCGGTACCGGGCCGCAGCCGGGATCCGGTGTGACGGACGCCGGGCTGCTCACCGAGCTGACCCGGGACGGCGGCCGGCTCGACGCCGTGCTCCGGGCCGCCGACGTACCGGGCGTGACGATCGCCCTCGACCCCTCGGTGCTCACGGCAGGAACGACGGACGGGCCGGGGACGCAGCCGGCGCCCTCGACCGGCACCGGCAGCGGCGACGGGGACCCCCTGGGCCCCGTCGAGCAGTGGCGCGAGCGCGTCCGCGAAGTCGCCGCCGACCACGACGTCGTGATGCTCCCGTACGGGGATCCCGACCTGGCGGCCCTCGCCCACGCGGACCAGACCGAGATCGCTCGGCTCAGCGAGGAGCTCGGCCGGTCGACCACCCAGCGCCTGCTCGGCGAGAACGCCCGCACCGACATCGCGTGGGTACCGGGAGGCGACGTCGACGCGGCGACCCTGGCACTGCTCTCGGACCTCGGACGGCGTGCCGTCCTGCTCGACAGCACCTCCCAGCCACTGCTCGACCCTCCACGTGACACGGTCAGCGGCCACACCACGGTGGACGCGGGCCCGATCCCGGCCGACGGCCTGGTCGACGACGGCCCGCTCTCCGACGTGCTGGCCCAGGTCGGTCGGGAGGGTGACCCCGACGCCGGCGTGCGGGCCGTGGCGCGCCTGGTGGCCGAGACCGCGGCGATCGCGCTCGAGCAGCCCGGCGACGACCGGCACCTCCTCGTGACCGCCCCGCGCGACTGGGACCCGGACGCCGCCCAGGCGGTGGCTGCCGTCACGGCCCTGACCTCAAGCCCGTGGGTCGAGGTGGGCTCACTGCAGCAGATGCTCGACGCCCCGGCCGGCGACGACGAGCGGGCAGCGGTCGACCTGAGCGCCGATCAGCGCACGGCCGAGCTGCCCGCGGGCGCGCTGGCCACCGTCGGCACGAGCCTCGACGGCATCACCGAGCTGGCCGGGGCGCTCGACGACCCGTCACTGCTGGTCGACGCGGCCCAGACCACCGCGGTGGCCCTGTCGTCGGTCTCGTGGCGGACCGACCTCGACGCCTGGCGACGGGCCGTGGACGCCTTCGGGGCGCAGCTGACCGCCCTGCACGGGGCGGTCCGCGTCGTGCCGGGGAGCACCGTCACCCAGGTGTCCCGCAACGTCGAGCTGCCGGTCACGGTCGAGAACTCGCTCGACCAGCCGGTGACCGTGGTCGTCGACGTCCAGCCGGAGTCGAACCGGCTGGTCGTCGACCCGTCAGATCACCGCGACGTTGCCGGCCCGGGACCTGACCACCGTCCGCGTGCCGGTCCGCGGCGTCGGCAACGGCGACACCTCCGTCCGGATCCGGCTGCTGACCGCCGACGGCGTCGTGCTCGGTGAGCCGGTCCGCACGCGTGTGCTGGTGCGCGCCGACTGGGAGACGCGTGGCACCTTCATGCTGGCCGGTGGCGCGGCACTCGTCCTGATCGTGGGCCTGGTGCGGACCTTCCGTCGTGGTCCGCGGCGCCGCGGACGCGACCCGCTCCGCCCCGGGAGCACGACGTCCACCCCGGATCCGGGGACGACACCGACGACCACCACCGACCAGACAGGCCGGCACGTGACGACACCCGGGCAGGAGGAGCACGTGAGCGAGGACGAGCCGGTGGGCGACGGCGGGCTGCTGCGGTCCAGCGCCGTGATGGCCGCGGGCACCGCGGTGTCGCGGGTGCTGGGGTTCGGCCGGACGATCGTGCTGATCGCCGCCCTCGGGGCCACGACGACGGCCGCGAACACGTTCGACGTCGCCAACAAGATCCCGAACGTCCTCTACATGCTGCTGGCCGGCGGCGTCCTCAACGCCGTGCTCGTGCCCCAGATCGTCCGCGCGTCCAAGGCACCGGACCGCGGGGAGGACTTCGTCAACCGCCTGGTGACGCTGTCGCTGGTGCTGCTCGCGGGCGTCACGGTCCTGCTGACCGCGGCGGCGCCGCTGCTCGTGCTGCTGTACGCGCCCACCCAGCGCGACGACTGGCTCTGGCTTGCCACCGCGTTCGCGTTCTGGTGCGTGCCGCAGGTGTTCTTCTACGGCCTGTACACGGTGCTCGGCCAGGTGCTCAACGCCCGCGGACGGTTCGGCGCCTACATGTGGGCGCCGGTGCTCAACAACGTCGTCGCGATCGTCTGCCTCCTGGCCTTCCTGGGCCTGTACGGCACGGGGAAGGACGGCCAGCACGCCATCGCCGACTGGTCACCGGGAATGATCGCGCTGGTCGCCGGCTCCGCGACCCTCGGCGTGACGACCCAGGCGCTCGTGCTGATCTGGCCCCTGCGCCGGGCCGGGTTCCGGTTCACACCGGCGTGGGGCTTCCGGGGGGTCGGGCTGGGCAGCGCCCGCCGCGTGGCCGGGTGGACGTTCGCCGCCGTCCTCGTGGGCCAGCTCGGCCTGCTGGTGACGACGATCGTGGCGACGACCGCCGAGGAGCGCGTGCGGGGCACGGCCGAGGCCGCCGGCACCCCCGGGATCGCCACGTACAGCTACGCCTTCCTGCTGTTCATGCTGCCCCACTCGCTCGTGGCGGTCTCCCTGGTCACCGCCCTGTTCACGCGGATGAGCCGCGCCGCCGGCGACGACGACTGGGCGACGGTGCGGGACGACCTGTCGCTCGGGCTGCGCACGGTCGGGGTCTTCTCGGTGCTCGCGACGATCGGACTGGTGGTGCTGTCGACGCCGGTCGGCATCGCGATGGTGGGCGACGAGGTGCAGGGCCGCGCCCTCGGCTCCGTGGTCGCCGCCATGTCGCTGGGCCTCACCGCCTTCAGCGCCACCTACCTCTTCCAGCGCGTGTACTACGCCTACGAGGACGCACGGTCCCCGTTCCTCGTGCAGGTGCCGACGATCGCGGTGGTCGTCGTGGCCGACGTGCTGTCCCTGCTCCTCCTGCCGCCTCGTTTCGTCGTGGTCGGCGTCGGGGCCGGCATGAGCCTGTCCGCCCTGGTGTCGGTCGGGCTCGCGGCCTGGTGGCTGCGCCGCACCCACGGCGACCTGGACGGTGCGCGCGTGGTGCGGACCCACGTGCGCCTCGTGACCGCCGGGGCCCTGACGGCCGTGGCCGGGGTGCTCGTCGTCGTCGCCATGCGGGACGTCACCGAGTCCGGACGCCTCGGGGCCCTGCTCACGTGCGCGGCGGGCGGAGCCGCCATGGCCACGGTCTACCTGGTCGGCCTGCGACTGCTGCACGTGCGGGAGCTGCGGTTCCTGACCGACCGACTGGGTCGGGTCGGTCGCCTGATCGGCGGCTGAGGCCTTCCTCGAGGACCCTCGAGTGACGTCGACGTGTGCTCAAGGTGGGTGAGGCACACGCCGATGAGGCAGCGTGCCCCTCCTGTCAGCCCGTCGCTGCTCCGCCCGCGCGTCGGCGCCGCGCGACCGTGAGCGCGGCGACATCATCTCGGGTTGGCTGATCAAGCTCACCGTCACGCTCGCCGCCGTCGGACTCGTCGCCTACGACGGCCTCAGCCTGCTCACCACCGAGATCGGCCTCGCCGACCAGGCCGCCGGCTCCGCCCGAGCCGCCGTCGACGCCGTCGAGCGGGGCGGCGGCGAGTACCGACGGGCCTACCCGGCCGCGGAGTCGACCGCGCCGGGAGCAGAACGTCTCCAACGTCGTGGAGCCCACCGACGTGCTCGTCCACCGCGACGGCAGCGTCACCGTCACGGTCCACCGCACCGCCGTGACGCTGCTGCTGCACCGCATCGGGCCGCTCGTGCCCTGGACCGAGCGCGCCGCCACCACCACGACGCACCCGCCGCGCTGAGGTGCCCCCTGCCGTTCTGAGCGGCGGACTCGCGTGACGCACCTAGGATGTGCCGCACGCAACCACGGGAGAGGCGGGCACACAGGGTGGAAGGCGTTGGGCACGGGACGGAGCTCGCCGAGCGCTACCGCCTCGAGGAGCGGCTCCTGACCACCTCGACCTGGCAGTTCTGGCGTGCCGTCGACACCACCCTCGAGCGGTCCGTCGGCCTGATGGTGCTCGATCCGTCGACCGCCGAGGACGCCCTGGACGCCGCGCGCCGGTCCGCGCTGGTCGAGGACCCCCGCCTGCTGCGCGTGCTCGACGCCGGTGGCGAGGACGTGCACGGACACCCCGCCTCCTACATCGTCTGCGAGTACGTCGACGGGCTCTCGATGGAGACCCTCCTCCTGCAGGCCGGCACGCTCGGGGCCGACACGGTGCGAGCGATGGTCGGCGAGACGGCGCAGGCCCTCGCCCACGCCGCGGAGAACGGCCTGCACCACGGCCGGCTGCGCCCCTCCAGCGTGCTGCGCACGTCCGACGGGTCGGTCAAGGTCGCCGGCCTGGCCATCGAGTCGGCCGCGGAGGGCACGGTCCCGTCCGACGCCGACGCCCGCGCGGACGCCCGCGCGCTGGTCGCCCTCGTCTACGCCGGCCTGACCGGACGCTGGCCCCTCGCCGAGGACCAGCCCACCGCCTCAGGTCTCGAGCCGGCGCCCGTCGTCTCCGGCGTCCCCGTCCCCCCCGCAGACCTGGTCTCCGGCGTACCCAACGACCTCGACACGCTCTGCTCCGTCACGTTCGGGCCGCACGACGACGGACCCCGCACGCCGGCCGAGGTGGCGGAGGAGCTGCGTCCGTGGGCCGGGCAGGGTGGTGGACTCCCCGCAGCGGGGACGCCCGGGGGCCACGACCAGGACGACGCGCGCTCCACCGCGCGGGCGATGCGACCCCCGGCGCGGTTCCCGGTCCGGCTCGGTGCGGGTGCCGCGTCGGTGGGTGCTGCCCACGCGGCCGACGCCACGCCGGCGGACGTCACGCCTGAAGTCGCCGCGCAGGCGGCCGGCGGTGGGTCGACCGAGCGGTTCGACCCCTTCCGCGACGACGAGACCCACGATCCGGCGGCCAGCACCGACACCGACGCGACGGGGCCGACGGGGGCGGCGGGCGCGGCGGGCACGGCGGGCGCGGTGACGACGCCCGAACCGTTCGACCAGGAGGCGACCAGCGGTCGGGACGACCTCGACGACGACCAGGACGAGGACCCCTTCGCCGAGCGCGAGACGGTCCTCGCGGAGCGCGGCCCCCGGCGCGACCCTCGGCTCGTCGCCGGCCTGGTCGCGGGGGCCGTCGCCCTCGTCGTGCTGCTGTGGCTCGCGATCGGTGCCCTCACGGGCGACGACGGCCAGCAGGTGGCCGACCCGACGACGGAGCCGACAGCGACGGGCGAGACGAGCGCACCCCCGTCGGGCGAGCCGGCCGCGACGACGCCGCCGGCAGCGACCATCCAGCTCGCGGGCGCCGCGGCCCTCGACCCGGGCGGCGACGGCAGTGAGAACGACGAGACGGCCGCGAGCGCGATCGACACCGACCCGTCGACGTTCTGGCGCTCCGAGACCTACAACAACGCGGCGTTCGGCGGGCTCAAGGACGGCCTGGGGATGGCCGTCACCCTCAGCGAGCCGACGACCGTCTCCGGCGCCACGCTGGTGGTGAACGGGACGGGTGGCACCGTGGAGCTGCGCACCGCCCCCGGTCCGGACTTCGAGGGATCGACGGTCGTGGCCAGCGCGCCCGTGACCGACGAGCCCGTCGAGCTCACCCTCGAGGCCCCCGTCGAGACCCAGTACCTGGTGGTGTGGTTCACCGAGCTGCCCGAGGTCGGTGGCGAGTTCCGCATCGAGCTCGCGCAGGTCGACGTCCGGTGACCCCGGACGCCGCCACACCGGGACCCGGACCCCAGCAGCCCACGGACCGGGAGCTGATGGCGGCACACGTCTCCGGGGACCCGGACGCGTTCTCCGAGATCGTCCGGCGCCACCAGGGCCGGCTGTGGGCGGTCGCCGTCCGCACCCTCCGCGACCCCGAGGAGGCCGCCGATGCGCTCCAGGACGGACTGGTCTCCGCGTACCGCAACGCGGCGTCCTACCGCGGCGACGCGGCCGTCACCACGTGGCTGCACCGGGTCGTCGTGAATGCCTGCCTCGACCGGGTGCGACGTCAGAAGGCCCGCCCGGCGGTTCCCCTGCCGGAGCACGACGTCCCGCAGCGAGGGGACGCGCACGCCCAGACCGAGGCGCGGCTGGACATCGGGGCAGCCCTCGCGCGGCTGCCGGAGCACCAGCGCCTCGCCGTCGTGCTGGTGCACCTCCAGGACCTGCCCGTCGCCGAGGCCGCCGAGGTGCTCGGGGTCGCGGAGGGGACGGTGAAGTCGCGTCTCTCCCGCGGACGAGCCGCACTCGCCGAGCTGCTCGGCGCGACCGACGGGACGGACGGCGGGAACCACGACGGGCTCGCAGACGTCCGACCTGATGACCCGACCACAAGACCCGGCCCACGGAGCCGGAGCCAGCACCCGACCACGCACGGAGATCCGACGTGAGCACACCAGCCGGCGCGCACCCCTCAGCGGAGGAGGTCGACGCCCTGCTCGACGGCGACGGCACCGGGGGCGACCCGTCGGTCTCCGAGCACGTGCTCGGGTGCCCGACCTGCCTCGAGGTCCGGGCGGCGTTGTCGCGGGTGCGGGACCTGCTGCACGACGAGGCGCTGCGCGTCCCCGACCCACCCGCCGGCCTCGACGCCCGGATCGCCACCGCCCTCGCCGGCGCCGGCCCGGTGCTCCGTGCCGCATCCGACGCGTCCCAGGCGTCGGCCCAGGAGCCGGACCGGCCGGACGCGGCGCCGGGTGGCGACGTCGTCCCCCTCGACTCCCGACGCCGCCGTGCCCCCCGCTGGCTCGGCGCCGCCGCCGGCGTCGCGGTGCTGGGTGGGGTCGCGCTCGTCACCGCACAGCTCTTCGGGGGCTCGACCGGTGTGGACGCGACCACGGCCGGCGGGGCGGCCGACGAGTCCGCGGCCGAGTCCGCGGCCGAGTCCCCGGCTCGCTCGCGGAAGCCCGCTCCGGCCTGGATGCCCTGGCGACCGGACGTGACTACTCCCCGATCACGCTGGCCGACCAGGTGGACGACCTGCTGGCCGACGCGCAGTCGGCGCCGGCCGAGTCCGGCCCGTCCGTGATGTCGGCCCCGCCGGGTCGGGACAGCGACGGCGCCGAGGAGGACACCCAGGGTCAGTCGGGCTCCGGCGCCGACCTGGGACCCCTGAGCACGCCCGCGGGGGTCGGTGGCTGCCTGGAGGCGCTCGGCGCGCAGGGCGAGGTCCCCCTCGCCGTCGACCTGGCGACGTACCAGGGCGAACCCGCGGCGGTCATCGTGCTCCCGTCGGACCGGGAGGGCGTCGACGTGTGGGTGGTCACCCGCACGTGCGCCCCGGGTGACGACGGGCTCCAGCAGTTCACCCACCTCGACCCGTGAGGACGGGGGCGGCCCCGACCCGACGCCGGACCCCGCGGGAACACCGCACCCGTACCATCGGTTGACGACATCGCAGGCCGCTGACCGCGGTACCCGATCACCACTGACAGGCAGGCAGCCCAGCGTGAGCACAGAGAACGACGACGTCCGCAACGTGATCATCGTGGGCTCCGGCCCGGCCGGGTACACCGCGGCGCTCTACGCGGCCCGCGCGAACCTCAGCCCTCTCGTGATCGCGGGCGAGGTCACCTCCGGCGGCGCCCTGATGAACACGACCGAGGTCGAGAACTACCCGGGCTTCCCGCAGGGGCTGATGGGCCCTGAGCTGATGGAGGCCATGCAGGCGCAGGCCGAGCGGTTCGGCGCCCAGGTCGAGTTCGCCGACGCGGTGGAGCTGGACCTCGCCGGCCCGGTCAAGACGGTCGTCACCGGTCGGGGCGAGACCTACCGGGCGCGCACCCTGATCCTGGCGACAGGGTCGGCCTACCGCGAGATCGGCCTGGAGAACGAGAAGCGCCTCTCCGGCTACGGCGTCTCCTGGTGCGCGACGTGCGACGGGTTCTTCTTCAAGGACCAGGACATCGCCGTGGTCGGCGGTGGTGACTCCGCGATCGAGGAGGCCACCTTCCTGACCCGCTTCGCCCGGTCCGTCACGCTCGTGCACCGCCGGGACGAGCTGCGGGCGTCCAAGATCATGCAGGACCGCGCCTTCAACGACCCGAAGATCTCCTTCGCCTGGAACAGCGAGGTCGTGGACGTGCTCGGTGACACCAAGGTCAGCGGCATCCGCCTGCGCGACACCGTGACCGGCGACGAGCGCGAGCTGCCCGTCACCGGGATGTTCGTCGCGATCGGGCACGACCCCCGCGTCGAGCTCTTCAAGGGACAGATCGACCTGACCCCCCAGGGCTTCGCCGCGGTCGGGGGCCGCTCGTCGCGCACCTCGCTCCCGGGGGTCTTCGCCTGCGGCGACGTCGTGGACCACGAGTACATGCAGGCCGTGACGGCCGCCGGCTCCGGCTGCGTGGCCGCGCTCGACGCCGAGCGCTTCCTGGCCGCACTCGAGGACGCTCCGGTCGAGCAGACCGTCGGCGCCTCCGCCTAGGCTCCACGCACGTCACGACGCACGACATCCCACACACCGACCGAGAGGAACCAGCTCGATGGGCGACACCAAGAACGTCACGGACGACACCTTCGAGGCGGAGGTGCTGCAGGCCGACAAGCCCGTCCTGGTCGACTTCTGGGCGCCCTGGTGCGGCCCGTGCCGCCGCGTGTCGCCGATCCTCGAGGAGCTGGCGGCCGAGCACAGCGACAAGATCACCGTCGTCAAGGTCAACACCGACGAGAACCCCAAGGTCTCCGCGAAGTACGGGATCGTGTCCATCCCGACCATGAACGTCTACTCCGGCGGCGAGCTCGTGAAGTCCCTCAAGGGCGCCATGCCGAAGCCGATCCTCGTGCGCGAGCTGGGCGACTTCATCGGTTGATCATGACCACGACGCCGCGCGCGCCCGACGGTCCCGGACGGGACGGCGATGATCCTCCGGGCAGGTGATCTCGGTCCGCGGGTGCAGGCGGTCCGCGACCAGCTGGTCGCGCTCGGCCACCTCGACGCACCGCGGGACCCACAGGAGCCCGTCTTCGACACCGAGCTCACGCGTGCCGTGCGGGCGTTCCAGCAGCAGCGGGGTCTGACCGCCGACGGTCTGGTGGGCCCGGAGACCGCGCTGGCCCTGCAGTCGGCGCGCTGGCGCCTCGGCGACCGCATCCTCCTGCACGTGCCGGGTCACCTGCTGCAGGGCGACGACGTGGTGGCGCTCCAGCGCCAGCTCCAGCGGCTCGGTGTCTTCACCGGGCGGGTCGACGGGTTGTTCGGGCCGCAGACCGAGCGCGGGCTGCGCGAGCTCCAGCGCGGCGTCGGCCTCCAGCCGGACGGGACGTGCGGCCCCGACACGCTGCGCGCTCTCTCACACCTCAGCCGGACGGTCTCCGGCGGTGACCTCGCCGCCCTGCACGAGCAGGACCGCGTCGCGTCGACCGGGTCGCGCCTGGTCGGCAAGGTCGTGGTCATCGACCCGGGCCACGGCGGCGACGACCCCGGGGCCACCGGTCCCGGCCTCGAGGAGTCGGTGGTGGTGCTCGACCTGGCGCGCCGGCTCGAGGGTCGGCTGACGACGTCCGGCGTGACCGCGGTGCTCACGCGCGACGCCGGCCAGAACCCGACGGACGGCGAGCGGGCGGCGCTGGCGCAGCAGGTCGGCGCCGACGTCTTCCTCTCGCTGCACTGCGACTCGGGTGCCACGCCGCCTTCGACGCTGGCCGAGGGCGTGGCGTGCTTCTACTGGGGCGGGTACGACTCGACCTCGTTCTCCGGTCCGGGGCAGCGTCTGGCCGCCCTGGTCCAGCGCGAGGTCGTCACGCGCACGGGCCTCGTCGACTGCCGCACCCATCCGCGCACGTGGGACCTGCTGCGGCTGACCCAGATGCCGGCCGTCCGGGTCGAGCTCGGGTACCTGACCAGCCCGCGGGACGCGGAGCGGCTCGCCGACCCGGCGTTCCGGGACACCTGCGCGGAGGCCCTGCTCGCCGGGATCCAGCGCCTCTACTTCAGCGAGCCCGAGGACTGGACGACCGGCACCCTGAGCGTGGACGACGTCCGAGCCCTCTCACGGCTGAGGGGCGAGTAGCCCTCAGCTCGTGAGCGCTGGCACCCGCACCGTGCCGAGGATCTTCTCCAGCGCCTGCTCGACGTCCTCGCGCCACGACAGGGCGGTCCGCAGGTCGAGACGCAGCCGCGGGTACCTCGGGTGCGGCCGGACGGTCTTGAACCCGACGGCGAGCAGGAAGTCGGCCGGGACGACGCACCCGTTCGCCGGGCCGATGCCCACCTCGGAGCTGTCGGTGGTCCCGAACGCCTCGATCGCGCGGACACCGCGTCGCGTCAGGTCCTTGGCGGCGCCCTGCACGAGCATCCGGCCGATGCCGCCACCCCGGTGCACCGGCTGCACCGCCCCGGTCATCAGCAGCACCGCGTCGGCGCTGACCGGGGACGTGGCGAAGCCGATCGACCGCGGCACGAAGGCGGGTGGGGCGTAGGTGACGAAGCCGATCGGCTCCTCGTCCACGTAGGCGATCCGTCCGCAGCTGCCCCACTCCAGGAGCACGGACGACAGCCAGGCCTCCTTCTCGAACTCCACGTCCCCCGCCTTCTGGGCGTCCCGCGCAGCCGTCGGAGCCAGCTCCCAGGCCACGCAGCGCCGGCAGGGGCGGGGAAGGTCGCCCACGGTGTCGAGGGTCAGGGCTCCGAGCCTGCGGCTCACCGGTTCACCGGTCCGTGCCGCTCACGGGGGCTCACCGGGTCGCCGAGCCCGTGGCGGCCGTGGGGTCGTACCCCTCGAGGGGCGGCCAGCGTCGGGGTCGCAGCAGGGCGCCGAGGAAGGCCGCCGCCGCGCCGAGGAGCACCCCCATGACCACGGAGCGGGCGAGCTTCATGTCAGACTCCCCACGGCGTCGGGACCTCGACCTGCGGGCCCATCGTAGGACGCGTCCGGAGCGAGCTGAAGGAGCGGCTGTGTCAGCGGAGGGTCCCGAGCGCACGGCCCCCCCGCCGCGGGGCACCCGCCTGGACCCGTGGGCCGACACCTACGCCGCCCGGGCGCACGGCATGGCCGCCTCGCAGATCCGCGCGCTGTTCGCCGTGGCGAGCCGGCCGGAGGTCGTCTCGCTCGCCGGGGGCATGCCCAACCTGGCGGCCCTCCCGATGGACGCGGTGGCGAAGGTCGCGGCCGACCTGGTGGCCGAGAACGGCTCGACCGCACTCCAGTACGGCTCGGGTCAGGGCGATCCGGGCCTGCGTGAGGCCATCTGCACGGTGATGGCCGAGCAGGGCATCTCCGCCCACGCGGACGACGTGGTCGTGACGACCGGGTCGCAGCAGGCGCTGGACCTCGTCACCCGCGTGTTCTGCGACCCCGGCGACACGGTCGTCGCCGAGGCACCCAGCTACGTGGGCGCTCTCGGCGTGTTCCGCGCGTACCAGGCCGAGGTCGTCCACACGCCCCTCGACGACGAGGGCCTGGACCCGGTGGCCCTGGACGAGACCCTGACCCGGCTGCGCACCTCCGGCCGGACGGTCAAGCTCCTCTACACGGTGCCCAACCACCACAACCCCGCAGGCGTCACCCTCTCCGCGGGCCGCCGGGCCCAGGTGCTGGAGGTCGCCCGTCGTCACGGGGTCCTCGTCCTCGAGGACGACCCGTACGGCCTGCTCGGGTTCGACGCGGAGCCGCTGCCGGCGATCCGCAGCCTCGACGAGGAGGGCGTCGTCTACCTCGGGTCGTTCTCCAAGACTTTCGCCCCAGGACTGCGGGTCGGGTGGGCGCTCGCGCCGCACGGGGTGCGCGAGAAGCTCGTGCTGGCGAGCGAGTCGGCGATCCTGTGCCCCTCCTCGTTCAGCCAGCTCGTCGTCTCCCGGTACCTCGCCACCCACGACTGGCGCCACCAGGTCAAGCTGTACCGCGAGGTCTACCGGGAACGGCGCGACACGCTGGTCGCAGCGCTGGAGTCGCTTCTGCCGCAGGCGACCTGGACCGTCCCGGGTGGCGGCTTCTACGTCTGGGCGCGGCTCCCCGAGCCCCTCGACGCCCAGGCCATGCTGCCCCGCGCGGTGACTGCCCGGGTCGCCTACGTACCGGGCACGGCGTTCTACGCCGACCACGCGGCGTCCCAGGGGCGACACCACCTCAGGCTCTCCTACTGCTACCCCACGCCGGAGCGCATCACGGAGGGCGTCCGCCGCCTCGCGGGCGTCGTCGACGCCGAGCTCGAGCTCATCGACACCTTCGGGCCCCGAGCGGCGACGAGACGCTCAGACGAGGAGTCCGAAACCTTGTCTCCCGCACCGGATCTGACATGAGCACCCCTTCCGTTCTCGTCGTCGCCGGCGGGCTGAGCCACGAGCGCGAGGTCTCCCTCCGATCGGGTCGGCGGGTCGCGGACGCCCTGCGTGAGGCCGGCTGCGAGGTGAGGGTGGCCGACCTCGACGCCGCGCTGCTGCCGGCGCTCCGCGACGACCCGCCGGACCTGGTGTGGCCCCTGCTCCACGGCGCGAGCGGCGAGGACGGCTCGGTCCGTGACGTGCTGGAGGTGCTGGGCGTCCGCTACCTGGGGTCGACCCCGGCCGCGTGCCGCCGGACGTACGACAAGCCGGTCGCGGGGTCAGCGGTCGAGGGCGCCGGCGTGCTCGTGCCGCAGTCGTTCTCACTGCCGCACAGCGTGTTCCGTGAGCTGGGCGCCGGTGCCGTGCTCGAGTCCGTGGTGTCGCGCCTCGGGCTCCCCCTGGTCGTCAAGCCGGCACGCGGCGGCTCCGCGCTCGGGGTGACCGTCGTCGACGACCGCGACCGGCTCCCCCGAGCCATGGTGGACTGCTTCGCCTACGACGAGGTGGCCCTGCTGCAGCGGGCCGTGTCGGGCGTCGAGGTGGCGGTCAGCGTCGTCGACACCGGTTCGGGACCGCGGGCGCTGCCGGCCGTCGAGATCGTGCCGGCCGGGGTGGCCTACGACTACGCCGCCCGGTACACCGCAGGTGGCACCGAGTACTTCGCGCCCGCACGGCTGGAGGCCGGGATCGCCGCAGCCGTCGCGCGGGCCGCGCTCACGGTGCACGAGGCACTCGGGCTGCGCGACGTGTCACGCACCGACCTGATCGTCGACGGATCGGACGTGTGGTTCCTGGAGGCCAACGTGGCGCCCGGGATGACCGAGACGTCGCTGCTGCCACAGGCGGTCGTCGCCGCCGGTGAGCGGCTGCCCGACGTCTACCGGGCCATGGTCGACGTGGCGCTGACGCGTCACTGAACCAGCGCTCGCTCCGGCGAAACCGCCTGTCTCCCAACGTTTTTCGCGTTGGATGATGTCACTGTCAGGTGCGGAAGAGGCCCTTCACGTCCGGAGCCAGCAGCCCCAGGATGCGGTTGAGGTCCTCGACGGAGGCGAAGTCGACGGTGACCTTCCCGCGGCGGCTGCCCAGGACCACCTTCACGCGCGTGTCGAGCCGGTCGGAGAGCCGCTCCGCGAGCTCGTCCAGTGCGTCATGGCGCTGGCCGGCCTTCGCGGACCGCCGCTTCGGGGCCGGCTCGTCGTCCCCGCCCATGGCGACGACCTCCTCGGTCGCCCGCACCGACAGGCCCTCGGCGACGATCCGCTGGGCGAGGCGCTCCATCGCGGCGGCGTCGGGCAGACCGAGGAGCGCACGGGCGTGGCCGGCCGACAGGACGCCCGCGGCGACACGCCGCTGCACCAGGGGCGGGAGGTTCAGCAGGCGCAGGGTGTTCGAGATCTGGGGACGGCTGCGGCCGATCCGCCCGGCGAGCTCGTCGTGCGTGCAGCCGAAGTCCTCCAGCAGCTGTGAGTACGCGGCCGCCTCCTCCAGCGGGTTGAGCTCGCTGCGATGCAGGTTCTCGAGCAGCGCGTCCCGCAACAGGTCGTCGTCCGCGGTCTCGCGGATGATGGCGGGGATGCTCTCCAGGCCAGCCTGCTGGCTGGCCCGCCAGCGGCGCTCCCCCATCACCAGCTCGTAGCGGACCTCGGCTCCGACGGCACCGACGTCCTGCCCCTCGGCGGACAGTGGACGCACCACGACGGGCTGCAGCACGCCGATCTCCCGCACGGAGTGGGTCAGCTCCGCGAGGGCGTCATCGTCGAAGACGGTCCGAGGCTGTCGCGGGTTGGGGATGATCTGGGCCAGCGGGATCTCGGCGAAGGAGGCACCAGGGACAGGCACGAGACCGGAGTCCCGCCCGGAGAGGCTGCCGTCGTCCGTGCGGCCGTTCCTGTCGCCGGTCGAGTCGCCGGCCAGGTCGTCCACCGTCGGGGCGGCAGCGCCGTTGCCGTCGCTCGGCCCAGGCTCCGAGGCCGTCGGCGTCACGGAGGCGGGCGCGCCGGGGAAGAACACGTCCACCGGTCGCTCCTGCGTCCCGGTCGACGACCCTGTGCTCGGGATGAGGGCTCCGAGGCCCCTCCCCAGTCCGCGCTTCTTGTCGCTCACCGCTGCTCCTCCGTGGTGGCCCCGACAGGCGGGGTCTGCTGGGTCGTGCCGTCCGGGGTACCTGCTCCGCGCTCGGCGATCTCCTGCGCGGCCGACAGGTATGACAACGCCCCGCTCGAGCCGGGGTCGTAGGTCATGACCGTCTGACCGTGGCTGGGCGCCTCGGAGATCCTCACCGACCGCGGGACGCTCGTCCGCAGCACGATGTCCGTGAAGTGGGAACGGACCTCCTCGGCGACCTCCGCCGCCAGTCGCGTCCGGCCGTCGAACATCGTCAGCAGGATGGTCGTCACCTCGAGCGTCGGGTTGAGGTGCGCACGGATCAGCTCGATGTTCTTGAGCAGCTGGGACAGGCCCTCCAGCGCGTAGTACTCGCACTGGATCGGGATGAAGACCTCCTTCGCCGCCGCGAACGCGTTGACGGTCAACAGCCCGAGGCTCGGCGGGCAGTCCACCAGCACGTAGTCGATCCGGCGGTCGCCGGCCGCCTCACGCTGCGCCAGGAAGGCGTCCAGTGCGATCCTCAGCCGGGTCTCCCGGGCGACCATCGGCACCAGCTCGATCTCCGCCCCGGCGAGGTCGATGGTGGCGGGTGCCACGAGCAGGTTCGGGACGTCTGGGCACTCCTGCACGACATCCGCGAGCGGGAGGCCCTCGACGAGGACCTCGTAGAGGCCCGGCACCTCGGAGTGGTGGTCGACACCCAGGGCCGTGGACGCGTTGCCCTGCGGGTCGTTGTCGAGGACGAGGACGGTCAGGCCGGCCTGCGCCAGGGCAGCTGCGACGTTCACCGTCGTCGTGGTCTTGCCCACGCCGCCCTTCTGGTTGGCGACCGTCATCACGCGGGTGTGGGTGGGCGGGGGGAACGCCGCACCGCGTAGCTGGATGCGTCGCCGCGCGTTCTCGGCGATCTCCTGCGCCAGGGGCGTCGTGTCGTCGGCCTCCGGGATGGAGTCGGCCACGGCGGCCCGCTCCGCGTCCGCGAGGGCCGTGGCGGCAGTGAGAGCGGGCTGCGCCTCGATCCCTGTTCCACGTGAAACCTCGTGCGTCGTGTGCCTGGACACGGGCCCGCTCGTCATCCCTGTTTCACGTGAAACCTCGTGCGCCGGGTGCGAGGACACGGGTCCGCTCGAGCTCCCCGTTTCACGTGAAACGTCGCCCGGGAGGGAGCCCGGGACCGCTTCACGTGAGACGTCGGTGACGTCGGAGTCCGGGACGGTTCCACGTGAAACGTCGGCCAGGGCCGAGCCCGTCAGCGGCCACCCGGGGGGCGTCGGGCTGGCGTCCTCGGGCACGCGAGGCCATCCCAGTCCCTCGACGACAGCGGGGGCGGTGTTCCTCGGCACGACATCCTCTTCTCGGTGGTGCGGGTCGACGATCGGGTGACGGCATCGGTCCCCGGGCTCAACCCCGATTGCGGGGGCGCGGGCGGCCACCGCGGTAACCGCCTGGACCGAGGGCCACCCTAACGACTGTGGTGGGCTCCGGAAGGGACGCCGCTCCACAGGTCACCACCTCGATCGTGACGGCGCCCTGTCGCACCAGCGCCGCAGACGCCGCGTCCACCTCGTCCCGGGCGCTGCGTCCCTTGAGGGCGAGGAGGTCGCCGCCGGGGGCGACCAGCGGCAGGCACCAGCGGGCGAGCTTGCCGAGCGCGGCGACGGCGCGCGCGGTGACGACGTCGGCCTGCTCGTGACCCGCCAGCTCCTCGGCGCGCGCACGGACCACACGGGTCGCCAGACCGAGGTCGTCGACGACCTCCTCGAGCCACCGGGTTCGACGCTCGAGAGGCTCAACCAGCGTGACGCGGAGGTCGGGTCGAGCGATCGCGACGGCGATCCCCGGGAGGCCGGCTCCGCTCCCCACGTCGATCACGGTGGAGTTCTGCGGGAGGAGCTCGCTCAGGACGGCGCAGTTGAGCACGTGACGCGTCCAGAGGCGCCCGGTCTCACGGGGGCCGATCAGCCCACGTTCGACGCCGCTGGTCGCGAGGTGCCGCACGTAGCGCTCGGCCAGCGTCGCCCGGTCGCCGAACACGGCGTCCACCGCGCCGGTCGGGGGTACCTCGACGTCCGTCATCGCGGAACCGGTGGCTCCGGTCTCACGTGAGACAGCGGCTCCGGTTTCACGTGAAACAGCGGCGGCGGGCTGACACTCTGCCGTGGCTGCGGCCTCCGGTGTTTCACGTGAAACGGCCGGCCCCGAGGGGCCGGCCGTCCCTGGGGGAGGGGAGTCGCTCACGCGTCGGCGGGCAGGACGACCACGTGCCGCCGGGTGTCCTCACCCTCGGACTCGCTGCGCAGGCCGGCCGCCGCGACCGCATCGTGGACGACCTTGCGCTCGAAGGGCGACATCGGGTCGAGGCTGACGGACCCGCCGTCCGCACGCACGCGCTCGACCGCCTCGCCGGCGAGCTTCTCCAGCTCGACACGGCGCGCGGCGCGGAACCCCGCGACGTCGAGCATGAGCCGGGTGCGCTCACCGGTGCGGGCCTGCACCGCGAGGCGCGTCAGCTCCTGCAGCGCCTCCAGCACCACGCCCTCGTCGCCGACGAGGCGGCGCAGCGAACGCTCCGAGCCGGCGTCCGCGACGACGGACACCGACGCCCGACCGTTCTCCACGTCGATGTCGATGTCGCCGTCGAGGTCGACGATGTCGAGCAGCTCCTCGAGGTAGTCCGCCGCCACGTCACCCTCCTCCTCGAGACGCTCGGGGGACGGCGCGGAGCGACGCGTCCGGTCGGCGCTGCCCTGCTCCGTCGACGTCTCGGTCGAGCTCTCCGTCGCGGTCTCGGTCGCGGTCTCGGTCGAGGTCTCGCTGGGCTGCTCGGTCGTCCGCTCCGCGGCGGGTGCGTCAGGCGCGGCCGCCTGCGTCGGCGTCGAGCTCTCCTGCGGGGCCGGCGCGTCCTGGGCCTCGGCGCGGGCGGAGTCGGTGGGGGTCTCGGTCACGGGATCTCCTGGTACTGGGCGGGTTGCTGCGGTTCAGGGGTGGGGACGCGCGGCTCAGTCGGCCGCGGACCCACTGGTGTCACCGGTGTCGGGCGCGGGACCGGGACCTGCGGCCGGCCGCTTCCGACGGTCCTTGCGCTTGGGCTGCTGGCGCTGGCCCTTGGGCGGTGCCGTCGGCTCGGGCTCCTCGACGGCGTCGGTGCCCTTCGGGCGCTTCGTCAGCGACGTGGGCAGCGCCTTGCCTCGCTTGGCTCGACGCTCGATCAGGGCCTTCTCCGCGAGGGACCCCGGCGCCGGCCGGCGCCGGATCACGTAGAACTGCTGACCCATCGACCACAGGTTGGTGGTGAGCCAGTAGAGGAGGACCCCGATCGGGAAGTTCACTCCGGACACGGCGAACACGAGGGGCAGGGCGTAGAGCAGCATCTTCTGCTGCTGCATGAAGGGGTTGCCCTCCATGGCCGCCGCCGGCATGTTCTTGGTCATCAGCTGCTTCTGCGTCGTGAACGTCGTCAGCGACATCAGGATGATCAGGACGACGGTGACGATCTTCACCGTGATGTCGGTCGAGCCCAGGAACGTGGAGGAGAGCGCAGCGCCGAAGACCGTGGCCTCATCCGCCTGCTTGGCCAGATCACTGGTCAGGACGCCGATCGGCCGCTGCTGCACCACGTTGTAGTTGAGGACGCGGAACAGGGCGAAGAAGATCGGCGACTGCAGCAGGATCGGCAGGCACGAGGCGAACGGGTTGGTCCCCGTCCGCTTGTAGAGATCCATCGTCTCCTTGGTCATCGCCTGACGCGACGCCTCGTCCTTCTTGCCCTTGTACTTGTCCTGGATCTTGCGCATCTCGGGCTGGATGAGCTGCAGGCCACGGGACGCGTTGATCTGCTTCACGAAGAGCGGGATGAGCACGATGCGGATCACGACCACGAGGCCGACGATCGACAGGGCCCACGTCCATCCGGAGTCCTCCGGGAGGCCTGCGGCCGTCAGCAGGGAGTGGAACTGGACCATGATCCAGGCCACCACCCACTCGATGGGTCGCAGTAGGGCGAAGAACCAGTCGAACATGAGCTCCCCGGGGGGTCAGGCGGCGCGGACGTCGTCGGTCCGCGCCTCGTGGTCGTCGGTGTGAGGGTGTGGGTGGGAGTGCGTGCGCCTGGGAGGAACTTCGTCCACGCCGCCCGGGTTCCACGGATGGCACCGCAGGAGCCGGCGGCCGGTCAGCCAGGTCCCCCGGATCGCTCCGTGGACGCGCAGCGCCTCCAGCCCGTACGCCGAGCAGGACGGGTAGAACCGGCACGAACCGGCGAAAAGGGGCGAGATGAACAGCTGGTACGTGCGCACCAGGCCCATCAGCACCAGAGCAGGGACACGACGCACCACGGTCAGGACCGAGACGGTCACGTGGTCACCTCCTGGCGGGTCCCCGTGGAGCGGCGCTCCGCCCGGCGCAGCGCGCCTGCAAGAGCCTGGTCGAGATCGGCACCGAGATCGACGCTCGTCGCGTCGGCGGATGCCGGCAGTGCGCGCACGACCACCCGTGAACCCTCGGGACACGCGGTGATCCGAGCGGCCATCAGGTGCCGCAGGCGGCGCGTGACCCGGTTGCGGACCACGGCGTTCCCGACCTGCCGCGACACCACGAACCCCGCCGACGCCGGTCCGTCCTGCCCGAGGGCGAGGTGGACGACGAGGCGGGGTCGAGCGGAGCGCACCCCGGAGCGCACTGCCACCTGGAAGTCACGAGGGCGGCGGAGGCGTTGTCCGGGGGGCAGCACCGGACCGTCAGGCCGACAGCTCGACGCGACCCTTGCGGCGACGGGCGGCGAGGATGGCGCGACCCGCACGGGTCCGCATCCGCAGCCGGAAGCCATGGGTCTTGGCACGGCGGCGGTTGTTGGGCTGGAAGGTGCGCTTGCTCACGACGACTCCACACATGGATCGGAGGCGGCCGCGCTCGCGCGCGCCCGCTCGGGGAAGGTCTGCCCGGAGGCGACGGCCACCACCGGACGCCGACGCGAGAGCGCAGGCATGCGACAGTGGCCGGCATCAACAGGCCGCCTCACGGTACGGCGTGGGCTCCGAACCGGTCAAATGACGGCACGTGAGCGGTCCGGATCGTGGCTGCCCGACGAGAACCCTCCACCATCCACCGGTCCGCACCCGGCATCCGGGACGACACGCCGGTGGGCGCCGACTTCCCGTCGCACGAGTTCTCCCGACCGGGTTGTGACCCGCTCCCGGAGTTGTTAGCGTCCTCCGCCGGTGGGGGCGACACCTGCATGCGGCCGGACATGCCGCTCCTACTGCCGTTTCCCCACAAGGTGTGGACAACGCTGTGGACATACCAGATCCATCGCTCATGGCGTAGATGACTCGAAGGGGGCTCGGTGGCGGAACCAGCCGACCTGCCCCAGGTGTGGCGACGGATCACCACCGAGCTCCGACGCGACGGCATCGTCTCCGCGCAGTCACTCGCCTTCCTCCGGCTCACCAAGCCCGTCGGTCTCCTCGATGGCACGGCCTTCCTCGCGGTACCGAACGACCTGACCCGCGACATGGTCGAGCAGCGGCTGCGCGACCACCTCGACAACGCGCTCAGCCTCGCGTTCGCCCAGCCGGTCCGGATCGCGATCACCGTCGACCCCGACGTCGTCGAGGGACTCACGGCCCAGGAGCGCGACGAGGCCGAGCACGGCGACGCCCCCGACGTCGACGACCACGTCCTCGACCCGTTCGACGACGCCGTCGTCACGCTGTCGTCCGCCGGCACGCGCCGGGCCCGTGACGCCCACCGGCAGGTCGAGCCCGCGCGGCTGAACCCCAAGTACACGTTCGACACCTTCGTGATCGGCGCCTCGAACCGCTTCGCGCACGCCGCGTCGGTCGCCGTGGCCGAGGCACCGGCCAAGGCCTACAACCCGCTCTTCGTCTACGGCGAGTCCGGGCTGGGCAAGACGCACCTGCTGCACGCGATCGGTGACTACGCCCAGCACCTCTACGCCGGCGTCCGCGTGCGGTACGTGAACTCGGAGGAGTTCACCAACGAGTTCATCAACTCGATCCGCGACGACAAGGCGAGCACGTTCCAGCGCCGCTACCGCGACGTCGACGTGCTGCTCATCGACGACATCCAGTTCCTGCAGGGCAAGGTGCAGACGCAGGAGGAGTTCTTCCACACGTTCAACACGCTGCACAACGCGAACAAGCAGGTCGTGATCACGTCCGACCTGCCGCCCAAGCAGCTGTCCGGCTTCGAGGAGCGCATGCGGTCCCGGTTCGAGTGGGGTCTCATCACGGACGTCCAGCCCCCGGACCTCGAGACCCGGATCGCGATCCTGCGCAAGAAGGCCATCGGCGAGGGGCTCCAGGCGCCGGACGACGTGCTCGAGTACATCGCCAGCAAGATCTCGACGAACATCCGCGAGCTCGAGGGTGCGCTGATCCGCGTCACCGCCTTCGCGAACCTCAACCGGCAGCCCGTCGACCTCCAGCTGGCCGAGGTCGTGCTCAAGGACCTGATCAGCGACGACGGCGGCCACGAGATCACCGCCGCGACGATCATGGCCCAGACCGCCGACTACTTCGGGCTGAGCCTGGAGGACCTCACCGGCACCTCCCGCTCACGCGTCCTCGTCACCGCCCGGCAGATCGCGATGTACCTGTGCAGGGAGATGACCGACCTCTCCCTGCCCAAGATCGGCCAGGCCTTCGGCGGCCGCGACCACACGACGGTGATGCACGCGAATCGCAAGGTGCGCGAACTGATGACCGAGCGCCGGTCGATCTACAACCAGGTCACCGAGCTGACGAACCGGATCCGGCAGCAGCCACGCAGCTGACGGCCCCGCCGGGCCCCCGGGACCTGCATCCTCCCGGGCATGACGCCGCGCGACGTGGGCGTGACCATCCCGCAGGATCACCCGGTGGCGGTCTTGACATCCGCTGCGACCTTGCTAGCGGCTTTCCCACACCTGTGGACAACTCTGTGGATCTGTGGACGGGACGGGGGGCGGCGGTGGACAGCAGGTGGACGACGGACGACGTACCGGCTGCCCACCGGGGCCGTCCACAGGCGTCCCTGCACAGCGTGGTTGCCGTCCACACGCCGTCCACACCACCGGTCGCGTCTGCGACCTGCGACGGAGCTGTCCATCAACAGGTTCCACAGCCGCTATGACAACGAAGATCCTCTCGATCTGGAGAAGGTGAACCCCACGCATCTCTGGACCTGGGGACGAACGACAGACCTCGACGACCACGACCGGACCGGACGTCCGCCGGACCGAGCCGTTTCGGTGATCCAGGTTCTCCGCCGTCACCGCTCTGCCGTACTGTCGGGCCCGCACGTCCCGTGCCGGGGGTGCAACACGCCCATGTCTGTGCGTGTTCGTGGGACTTGAAGGGGTCGATGGCTGTGAAACTGCGGGTGGAGCGCGACGTCCTCGCCGACGCGGTGACCTGGACGGCGCGCTCGCTGCCGACCAGGCCCCCCGTCCCGGTCCTGGCCGGTCTGCTGCTCGAGGCGGGTGCCGACGGAACGCTCGTGCTGTCCGGCTTCGACTACGAGGTCTCCGCACGCGTCGAGGTGTCGGCCGACGTCGCCGAGCCCGGCCAGGCGCTGATCTCGGGCCGCCTGCTCGCGGACATCTCCCGCAGCCTGCCGGACAAGCCCGTCGACCTGGCGCAGGACGGCAACAAGATCGTCCTCACCTGCGGCAGCAGCCGTTTCACGCTGATGACCATGCCGGTCGACGAGTACCCGGCCCGTCCGGACATGCCAGCCGAGGCCGGCACGCTCGCGTCCGACGTGTTCACCGAGGCCGTCGCCCAGGTCACCGTCGCGGCGAGTCGCGACGAGACCCTGCCGATCCTCACCGGCGTGCGGATGGAGATCGAGGGCGACACGGTCACCCTGCTGGCGACGGACCGCTACCGGCTGGCGATGCGCGAGCTCCCGTGGCGGCAGAGCGGCACAGACGCCTCCGCCGTGGCCCTCGTGCGCGCTCGCACGCTGTCCGAGGTCGCCAAGACGCTCGGCAGCGGCGGGGACGTGACCCTCGCACTCTCCGGTGAGGGCGGCCAGGAGCTGATCGGCTTCGCGGCCGCCGGCCGCCGCACGACCTCGCTGCTCGTGGACGGCGACTACCCCAAGGTGCGTTCGCTGTTCCCCGCGGAGGCGGCGACGTACGCCGTGGTAGAGACGGCGCCTCTGGTGGAGTCCGTCCGCCGCGTCGCGCTCGTCGCCGAGCGCAACACCCCGGTGCGACTGTCCTTCTCGGACGGCCAGGTCACCCTCGAGGCCGGTCAGGGCGACGACGCCCAGGCGTCCGAGGCCGTCGAGTCGACGCTGGAGGGCGAGGAGATCTCGATCGCCTTCAACCCCGGGTTCCTCCTGGACGGGCTGCAGGCGCTCACCACCCGGTACGTCCGGCTGTCGTTCACGCAGGCCACGAAGCCGGCCGTGCTCACCGGGCAGGCCGAGGCGACCGGCGACCACGACGACACGTACCGCTACCTGCTGATGCCGGTCCGCCTCGCGGGCTGACCGCGCCGCGCGGCGTCCGCGGGACCACCCGGCCGGTTCACGGTCACGGAGCGAGGGAGCTCGGACACATGCACATCGGACTCGTCGGCCTGGGCAAGATGGGCCACAACATGCGCGAGCGCCTGCGCCGTGCGGGACTCGAGGTCACCGGGTACGACCGAGACCCGGAGATCAGCGACGCGGGGAGCCTGGCCGAGATGGTCGGAGCGCTCCCGGCGCCCCGGACGGTGTGGATCATGGTGCCGGCGGGGGTCGTCCCGACCGTCGTCGACGAGCTGGCCGCGCTGCTCGACGAGGGCGACCTCGTGATCGAGGGCGGCAACTCGCGCTTCAGCGAGGACGCGGTGCACGCCGACCGGCTCGCCGAGCACGGCATCGGCTACCTCGACTGCGGGGTGTCCGGTGGCGTGTGGGGGCTGGAGAACGGGTACGGCCTGATGGTCGGCGGCGACGCGGACCACGTCGAGCGGGCGATGCCGGTCTTCGACGCGCTGCGCCCCGAGGGCCCCCGCGAGGAGGGCTTCGTCCACGCGGGCGGCGTGGGCGCGGGTCACTACGCGAAGATGGCGCACAACGGCATCGAGTACGGCCTGATGCAGGCGTACGCCGAGGGCTACGAGCTGCTGGCCGCCAAGGACATCGTCACCGACGTCCCCGGGACCTTCAAGGCGTGGACGCGGGGCACCGTGGTGCGGTCCTGGCTGCTCGACCTGCTGGTCAAGGCCCTCGAGGAGGACTCCGAGCTCGAGGCCATCAAGGGATACGTCGACGACTCCGGCGAGGGCCGGTGGACGGTCGAGGAGGCCATCGCCAACGCGGTGCCCATGCCCGTCATCACGGCGGCGCTGTTCGCCCGCTTCACGTCCCGGCAGGACGACTCCCCCGCCATGAAGGCCGTCGCCGCCCTCCGCAACCAGTTCGGTGGTCACGCCGTCACCGCGGCGGGCCCGTCGTCCGGCGCGGGCGACGTCGACTGACCTGCTGCTGAGGCTCCCGGCTGAACGGTGCACGTCACCCACCTGTCGCTCGGCGACTTCCGCAGCTACCCGGAGGTCGAGCTCGCGCTGCGCCCCGGCGTCACCGCGCTGGTCGGGCCCAACGGCCAGGGCAAGACGAACCTCGTCGAGGCGATCGCCTACGTGGCGACCCTGTCGAGCCACAGGGTCGCCGCGGACGCCCCTCTCGTGCGGGCCGGGGCTGACCGCGCCGTGGTGCGGGTGGCCGTGCAGCGCGGTGGTCGGTCCACGCTGGTCGAGCTGGAGATCACGCCGGGCAAGGCCAACCGCGCACGGCTGAACCGATCTCCCCTCCCACGCGCCCGTGAGGTGCTGGGGTCGCTGCGCACCGTGATGTTCGCGCCCGAGGACCTGTCCCTGGTCAAGGGCGACCCCGAGGGGCGGCGGCGGTTCCTCGACGACCTGCTGGTCGCGCTCGCCCCCCGGTACGCCGGCGTGCGGGCCGACTACGACCGGGTGCTCAAGCAGCGCAACAGCCTGCTCAAGCAGGCGGGGCCCGTCCGGACGCCTGGGCGTCGTCGTCGCGAGTCGGCCCCACCGCCGGGCGGTGCGAACGTCGACTCCAGCCTCGACGTATGGGACGGCCACCTCGCGGCCCTCGGTGCGGAGCTCCTGGCGGCGCGGCTGTTCCTCGTCCAGCGGCTCGCGCCGCACGTGCGCACCGCGTACCAGTCGGTGTCGGACGCCCCGGGCGAGGCACGCGTCGGCTACAGGTGCTCGCTGGAGGACGCGGTCGGTGACCTCACCGCCGCCCTGGAACCCGGCGGCGAGCTGCCCTCTCGCCAGGAGCTCGCGGGTGCCCTCGTGGCGCGGATGGGCGAGCTGCGGCCGAGGGAGCTCGACCGGGGCCAGTCCCTTGTCGGTCCGCACCGGGACGACCTGGTGCTCGACCTCGGCGACCTCCCGGCCAAGGGGTACGCGAGCCACGGCGAGTCGTGGTCGTACGCCCTGGCGCTGCGGTTGGCGTCGTACGAGCTCTTGCGCTCGGAGGGCTCGACCGAGGACGGTGAGCCGGTGCTGATCCTGGACGACGTGTTCGCCGAGCTCGACACGGGCCGGCGTGCCCGGCTCGCGGCGATGGTCGCCGATGCCGAGCAGGTGCTGGTGACCGCGGCGGTCGAGGCGGACGTACCCGCCGAGCTGGTCGGCGACGTCGTGCGGGTCAGGGCGGGGACGGTCTCACGTGACTGACGACGCGTCGACCGACGGCGGGCCCGCACCCGACGGACCTCAGGGCGCAGACGCCGCGAAGGCCGCGCTGAACCGTGCCCGCGCGGCAGCGGCGTCCAAGGGCCTGACGCCGGCCCGGCGCCCCGGTCGTCAGCCGCGCCCGTCCCGCCGGGTCGCCGGTGACCGCCGGTCGGGGTCGCGACCGGACGGCCGCGACCCCCAGGCCTTCGGGACGACGATCTCGCGGCTGGTCGCCGAGCGCGGCTGGGACACCCCGGTCGCCGTCGGCGGAGCGATCGGTCGCTGGGACCAGGTGGTCGGCGAGGACGTGGCGGCCCACTGCGAGCCGGAGACCTTCGAGGACGGCGTGCTGACCGTGCGCACCGACTCCACCGCCTGGGCGACCCAGATGCGCCTGCTGGCCCCGACCATCCTGGGGAGGCTGGCCACCGAGCTCGGCGCGGGGGTCGTGGCGAAGCTGGTGGTCAAGGGCCCGTCCGGCCCGTCGTGGAAGCGGGGTCTGCGGACCGTCCAGGGTGGCCGGGGCCCCCGCGACACGTACGGCTGACCTCGGTCGTCCGGGCTCGCGGGGGGCAGCGCGCGGGGCATCGGCGATGCCGTGTCTGAGCCGTCGGACCCCCCGAGCGTGTGGGGGGAGTCGTCCTCATCCTCGATCCGGGCGGAAATCCGTCCACAGAGGCCCCCATGGGCCCCTTCCGGGGTCGCGCAGGCGTACACTGGACGGCAGACGGTCGCCCAGTGGGTGACCGTCCGTCATGCCGGTACCTGCCGGCTGCGACACCCCGAGCCAGAGCCGCCCTCAGCACAGCGCAGAGGTGCGCCGACGACAGCAGGGAGCGCCGACCTCCGTGGCGGACGACACGAACGCACAGCCCGACGCCCCAGCCGGTGAGACCGGCGCCGACCCGGTCGACATGAGCTCCCTCCAGCACACCGAGCACCCCGAGCAGGCCGCGTCCCTGGCCGGCGCCGACCGCGACGGCTCCTACGACGCGAGCGCGATCACCGTCCTCGAGGGCCTCGAGGCCGTCCGCAAGCGCCCCGGCATGTACATCGGCTCCACCGGCGAGCGCGGTCTGCACCACCTCGTCAGCGAGGTGGTCGACAACTCCGTCGACGAGGCGCTCGCGGGGTACTGCACCCAGATCGACGTGGCGCTGACGGCTGACGGTGCCGTGCGTGTGCGCGACGACGGTCGCGGCATCCCGGTCGACATCGTCCCGTCAGAGGGCCGGCCGGCCGTGGAGGTCGTGCTCACCGTGCTGCACGCCGGCGGCAAGTTCGGGGGCAGCGGCTACGCGGTCTCCGGCGGGCTCCACGGCGTCGGCGTCTCGGTCGTCAACGCGCTGAGCCACCGGCTCGAGGTCGAGGTGCGCCGCGACGGCACGACGTGGCGCCAGGGCTTCGCGATGGGGGTGCCGGAGGCGCCGCTCGCGAAGGGGGAGGCGACCGACGAGTCCGGGACGACGGTGACGTTCTGGCCCAACGGGGACATCTTCGAGACCACCGACTTCGACTTCGAGACGCTGCGGGCGCGGTTCCAGCAGATGGCCTTCCTCAACAAGGGCCTGCAGATCACGCTCACCGACGAGCGCCCGAACCACGCGGAGACCGACGACGCCGCGATCGGCGACGACACGGCGGCGACCCACCAGCCCACGGTGACGTACCGCTACGACGGCGGGTTGGTGGACTACGTGCACTACCTGACGTCGTCCAAGAAGGTCGACGTGATCCACCCGGAGGTCATCGCCTTCGAGGCGGAGGACACCGAGCGCCGTCTGTCGCTCGAGGTCGCGCTGCAGTGGACGACGGCGTACTCGGAGTCGGTGCACACCTACGCGAACACCATCAACACCCACGAGGGCGGCACGCACGAGGAGGGCTTCCGGGCGGCCATGACCTCGCTCATCAACCGGTACGCCAAGGACCAGAAGCTGCTGCGGGACAAGGACGACAACCTCACCGGCGACGACATCCGCGAGGGCCTGACCGCGGTCATCTCGATCAAGCTCGGCGAGCCGCAGTTCGAGGGCCAGACCAAGACGAAGCTCGGCAACACCGAGGCGAAGACCTTCGTGCAGCGCGTGGTCAACGACCAGCTGGGAGCCTGGCTGGAGCGCAACCCCACGCAGGCCCGCGACGTCATCCGCAAGTCGATCCAGGCCGCCGCCGCGCGCATGGCGGCCCGCAAGGCCCGCGAGGCCACGCGGCGCAAGGGCCTGCTCGAGTCGGGCGGCATGCCGGGCAAGCTGCGCGACTGCCAGTCGAACGACCCCAGCAAGTGCGAGGTCTTCATCGTCGAGGGCGACTCGGCCGGCGGCTCCGCCGTGCAGGGCCGCAACCCCGAGACGCAGGCGATCCTCCCGATCCGCGGCAAGATCCTCAACGTCGAGAAGGCGCGCATCGACAAGGCGCTGGGCAACAACGAGGTCCAGGCGCTGATCACGGCCTTCGGTACCGGCTTCGGCGAGGACTTCGACCTCACGAAGCTCCGCTACCACAAGATCGTGCTGATGGCCGATGCCGACGTCGACGGCCAGCACATCTGCACCCTGCTGCTGACGCTGCTGTTCCGGTACATGCCGCAGCTGATCGAGAACAACCACGTGTTCCTGGCGGCGCCCCCGCTGTACCGGATCAAGTGGTCGAACGCCCCGCACGACTACGTGTACTCCGACCGCGAGCGCGAGGCGATGATCGCCGAGGGCCGCGCGGCGGGCCGGCGCCTGCCCAAGGACAGCTCGATCCAGCGCTACAAGGGTCTGGGCGAGATGGACTACCGCGAGCTGTGGGACACGACGATGGACCCCGAGCACCGCACCCTCAAGCGGGTCACCATCGCGGACGCGGCCGACGCCGACCTGACGTTCTCCATCCTGATGGGCGAGGACGTCGAGCAGCGCCGCCACTTCATCCAGACGCACGCCAAGGACGTCCGCTTCCTCGACATCTGAGGTCCCGACGCCCCGGCGAGACCGTCCAGCCCGACCTGACGAAGGACACCACCTGTGACCGAGCAGCCCCCGATCACCGACCGGCTCGAGGACGTCGACCTCAAGCTGGAGATGCAGCGGTCGTACCTCGACTACGCGATGAGCGTCATCGTCGGCCGGGCCCTGCCGGACGTGCGCGACGGCCTCAAGCCCGTGCACCGCCGCATCCTCTACGCGATGTACGACGGGGGCTACCGGCCCGACCGGCAGTTCTCCAAGTGCAGCCGCGTCGTCGGCGACGTGATGGGCCAGTACCACCCGCACGGTGACACGGCGATCTACGACGCCCTCGTCCGCCTCGCGCAGGGGTGGTCGCTGCGGTACCCGCTGGTCGCCGGACAGGGCAACTTCGGCTCCCCCGGCAACGACCCCGCCGCCGCGCCCCGGTACACCGAGTGCCGGATGGCGCCGCTGGCGATGGAGATGGTCCGCGACATCGACGAGGAGACCGTCGACTTCGGGGACAACTACGACGGCCGCACGCAGGAGCCGACGATCCTGCCCAGCCGGTTCCCGAACCTGCTGGTCAACGGGTCCTCCGGCATCGCGGTCGGCATGGCGACGTCGATCCCGCCGCACAACCTGCGCGAGGTCGCCGACGGCGTGCACTGGCTGCTCGAGCACCCGGAGGCGTCCAAGGAGGAGCTGCTCGACGCCCTCCTCGCACGGATCCACGGACCCGACTTCCCCACCGGCGCACTGGTTCTCGGCCGTCGCGGTATCGAGGACGCCTACCGCACCGGTCGCGGCAGCATCATCATGCGCGCGGTCGTGAACGTCGAGGAGATCCAGAACCGCACGTGCCTGGTGGTCACCGAGCTGCCGTACCAGGTGAACCCCGACAACCTGGCGCTGAAGATCGCCGAGCTGGTCAAGGACGGCCGGCTGGCGGGCATCGCCGACATCCGCGACGAGACGTCCGGACGGACGGGTCAGCGCCTCGTGATCGTGCTGAAGCGCGACGCCGTCGCGAAGGTGGTGCTGAACAACCTCTACAAGCACACCCAGCTGCAGGAGACGTTCGGCGCCAACATGCTGGCGCTGGTCGACTACGTGCCCCGCACCCTGAGCATCGACGCGTTCGTGCGGCTGTGGGTCGACCACCAGCTCGACGTGATCGTCCGCCGCACGACGTACCGCCTCCGCAAGGCGCAGGAGCGGATGCACATCGTCGCGGCGCTCCTCAAGGCGCTCGACGCGCTGGACGAGGTCATCGCCCTGATCCGCGCCTCCGCGACCGTGGACGACGCGCGCGTCGGCCTGATGGAGCTGCTGGAGATCGACGAGCTGCAGGCCGGGGCCATCCTCGACATGCAGCTGCGGCGCCTCGCGGCCCTCGAGCGGCAGAAGCTCGTGGACGAGCACGCCGAGCTCGAGGCGAAGATCCTCGACTACGAGGACATCCTGGCGTCGCCCGAGCGGCAGCGGCAGATCGTCGGCACCGAGCTGACCGAGATCGTCGACAAGTACGGCGACGAGCGGCGCACCCAGGTGATCCCCTTCGACGGCGACATGTCGATGGAGGACCTGATCCCGGTCGAGGACGTGGTCGTCACGATCACCCGCGGCGGCTACGCCAAGCGCACCCGCGTCGACCAGTACCGCTCGCAGAAGCGGGGCGGCAAGGGCGTCCGTGGTGCGAACCTGCGGCAGGACGACGTCGTGGAGCACTTCTTCACGACGAGCACGCACCACTGGCTGCTGTTCTTCACCAACCTCGGTCGGGTCTACCGCGCCAAGGCGTACGAGCTGCCGGAGGCCGCGCGCGACGCCAAGGGGCAGCACGTGGCGAACCTGCTGGCGTTCCAGCCCGGCGAGCAGATCGCGCAGGTGCTGACGCTGAAGGACTACGAGCAGGCCGACTACCTGGTGCTGGCCACCCGCGAGGGACGGGTGAAGAAGACCCGCCTGACCGAGTACGACTCGAACCGCAGCGGTGGCCTGATCGCCATCAACCTGCGGGCGACCGACGGTGACTCCGACGCAGGTGCTGGCTTCGAGGCGGACGACGACGCACCAGTGGTGCTCGGCGGCCGCGACGAGCTCGTCGGCGCCGGTCTGCTGGGCGCGGACGACGACCTCCTGCTGGTCTCTCGCAAGGGCCAGTCGCTGCGGTTCACCGCGACGGACGCGGCACTGCGGCCGATGGGCCGGGCGACGTCCGGTGTCCGCGGGATGAGCTTCCGCGACGGGGACGAGCTGATGGCGATGGCCGTGGTCCACCACGTGGACGGTGCGGCGGACGACGACGCGGTCGTCGCGGACAACGGCCGTCAGCACGTGTTCGTGGTGTTCGAGGGGGGCAACGCCAAGCGCACGCACATCTCGGAGTACCGCGTGCAGGGCCGTGGCGGCCTCGGCATCAAGGTCGCTGCCAGCGCCGAGAAGCTCGGCAACCTGGTGGGCGCCCTGATGGTGCGCGACGGTGACGAGGTCCTGGTCGTGATGGAGAAGGGCAAGATCGTCCGCTCCACGGTCGACGACGTGGGCGTCAAGGGACGCAACACGCAGGGCGTCCGCTTCGCCAAGCCCGATGCGGGCGACGCGATCATCGCGATCACGCGCAACGACGAGACCACCGTCGACGCGCTCGACGAGGACGGCCCGGTGGACGTCCCCGCCGGCGCCCCCGAGACCGGGACGCCGGGTGACGACGCGCCCGCCGCCGACGGGGTACCGTCGTCGCAGGACGATTCCACCAGGGGTGAGGCATGAGCACGTCTGACAGCGCGCGGACTGGACCTGTGGCGACCGCGACCTCGGCCCGTAGCTCCTCGTCGTCCGGTGGAGCCGCCCGCACCAGCGCGGGCCCCCGCACGGGGGGCCAGGCGGCGGCGAAGAAGACCGCGCAGCGGCCCGGCAGCGCACCGCGGACCGGTGGTCCGGCGAAGCGACCCGCGCCCGGGGCTCCGCGCAAGGTGCGGCTGACCGTCTCGCGGGTCGACCCGTGGTCGGTGATGAAGCTGTCGTTCCTGCTGTCGGTGGCGATCGGCATCGCCGTGGTCGTCGCGTCGGGAGTGCTGTGGACCGTCCTGGACGGGATGGGTGTCTTCACCGACATCAACGACCTCGTGGCCCAGGTCATGGGCACCTCGTCCGCGTTCGACATCAACGACTTCGTCGGCTTCGGCAAGGTGCTGTCGATCGGGACGGTGCTGGCCGTGGTCAACGTGGTCCTGCTGACCGCACTCGCGACCCTCGGCGCCTTCCTCTACAACATCGCGTCGTCCCTGGTCGGGGGCCTGCACCTGACCCTGACCGACGACTGACAGCCACCCCTGCGGCGGGTCTCCGTTCCGGTTTGGGACGCGTGCTCGCGCTGGGGTACCCTCGGCGACGTCGTGCGACGGACCTGGGTCCGCCGGCCGGCGCCCCACCCCCGGGCCTATAGCTCAGTCGGTTAGAGCGCTTCCCTGATAAGGAAGAGGTCAGAGGTTCAAGTCCTCTTAGGCCCACCAGGAACTGACTCGCGACCACGTCGGAGGCCCGCTGATGAAGAAGCTGCTCGTCGTCGCTGTCGCCACAGTCGTGGGGCTGCTGGCCTGGCGCAAGGTGCAGGCCGACCAGTCCGAGCAGGACCTGTGGGCCGAGGCCACCGACACGGTGCGCTGACCGCCTGAGGCACTAGCACCACCCGCATGACGCCCCGGGGGCGTGGCGCAATTGGTAGCGCACCTGCTTTGCAAGCAGGGGGTTGTCGGTTCGAGTCCGATCGCCTCCACCCGGGCCAGGAGCCCTCTCGTCTCGCCACGAAGGGCTCCTGGCCTCTTTCCGTCCGGCGGAGGTCGGGAGATACTTTGCTCGCGGTGACGGCAGGCGGGCTCCTGCCGCTCAGCGCTGAGCGGGGAGCGATCTGATGACGGAAGACGAGCCGGCTCGCGCTCGGAGCAGCATCGCGTTCGTCGCCATGGTCGTGCCGCTCATCGTGTTGTACGGATTCTTCTTCGGCTTCGTCGTCATCACCGACGCCGGGATCTCGGCCGACGAGGCCGTCCATGTCGCCGCTGCCCTGGGTTTCGCCGGAACGCTGGTGGCGGGGCTGGTCAGCCAGGTGGCGGCGCCGCGCCGCTGGCCGGCCGGGCTCTGGGTGACCGCTGCGGGGATCGTCGCCTTCTTGATCGCTGGAGGGATCGTCGGGGACCCGGACAACTATGGTGGACAGGCCGGACCGTTCGACCTGGCCTACCTCATCTTCCTGGTGCCGCTACTGCTGGTCTTTGCGCTCCACCCGTCCCCTAGCGGTCTGATCCGCGGGGGTCGTCCCGACGTCATGCTGGTCGTCGCCGTGGCAGCCGTGTGCATCCCACTCGTCGTCTACGGGGTCGACCAGGCGCTGATCCAGCGCAACAGCTGGCCGCCGAAGTCCGACCCCCACCACAACGCCCACTGGTTCACCATGGCCGGCCTCGCCTTCGCCATCCCCGTGGTCGGGTTCGTCTCGGCCTCCCGTCTCGCGGGATGGCGGATCGCCACCTGGTGTGCTGCAGGAATGGCCGTGATCATCGGGGTGACCTCTGTGATCTGGTCGGACGCCGCATCGTCCTTGGGCGTGTGGTGGGGGATCGCCAGCACCGTCGGCGGCGCAGGGTTCCTGGTCCTCGCCTCGCGCCAGCGGGACGGATCGACGCCGGGTCAGAAGGCGCCGACCAGCGTCCCGTGACGCGCGTCCGCATGGGCGGTCGCGCGAAGACCCATTGCCCGAGGATGGGGTCAGGAGCCGGCCCGGCCGCCGTCGCGGCGGACGTGCTCGCCGAAGAACGCGAGAACTCGTTGCCACGAGTCGTCGTCGGCTCGGCGTCGTAGTTGCGCCCGGTTCCGTCCCTCGAAGAGTTCGACGCCGAGCGCCACGTACTGTCAGGCCGGGGTGGCGTCCACGTCGACGTCGGGCATGGTCTCTGTCCGGAACGGTGAGAGCGTCAGCACCGCGGCGGCGAGCACGAGACCACCGATGCCGACCGCGATGACCGGCCGGTTGCCCCAGCTCGTGGCCGCCCACCCGGCCAGGGGGGCCGACACGGCGATGGACCCCCAGTTGGCCGAGCGGATCGTGGCGTTCATCCGCGCGCGGAGACGGTCGGGGGTCACGGCGTTGCGGTAGCTCATGTCGAGCGGGCCCTTGATGCCGCCGCCCAGCCCGTGGACCAGCTGCCCCACCGCCAGCATCACCGCCCCCCAGACGCCGGGCACAGCGAGCAGGGCCAGCAGGTACGCGACCGGCGTCAGCCAGTCGCCGGCCACGCAGACCCTCCCCAGGCCGAACCGCGCGGCCGCCCGCGGAGCCAGCCCGGCGCCGACCACGCCGCCGACCCCCGCGCAGGCCAGCACCAGGCCGACGACCAGCGCGCCCAGGCCGAGGTCCGTGACGGCGAAGAACACCAGGATCGTCATGATCGCCGAGTTGAAGAAGAACCACAGGTGCAGGGACACCGCGTACGGCCGCAGGGTGGGGTGGGCGTAGACCCACCGCGCTCCCTCCTTCAGCTCACGCCAGAGCTGCCGGTCCGGACGGCGTTCCGGGCTCGGCTCCTCGACGCGGACCGTCCACAGCACCACCGCCGAGACGGCGTAGCTCGCGGCGTCGACGAGGATCGCGATCGGTGCCGAGAAGAACCGGACCAGCGCGCCCGCCACCAGCGGACCCAGCGACTGTGCGGCCGACATCGTCTGCTCGAGACGTGCGTTGGCCACCGGCAGCATCGACGTGGGGACGAGCCGCGGCAGGAAGGACTGGTGCGCCGCTCTGAAGAACAGCGACGCCGCACCCGCGCCGAACACGGCCACGACGACGAGCGGGACGGTCAGCAGCCCTGTCAGAGCCAGCGCGCCGATCGTCCCGAAGAGGACCGCCGACACCGTCTCGGCGGCGATCAGCACCGGTCGGCGTCGCATCCGGTCCACCAGCACCCCGGCCAGCAGCCCGAACAGCAGGTACGGCAACCACTGCGCCGCCCTCACGACTCCCAACGCGGTCTGGTCGGCGTCCAGCGTCTGGATGAGCAGCAGCTGCAGGGCCAGCCCGGACGCGAAAGTGCCCAGCTGGGAGACGGAGTCGGCGACCCAGAGGCGGACGAACCCCGGGAACTCCAGGATCCCCCGTGGACGCATGGCCCCAGTCAACCAGTCTGCCGACGGTCGCCCCGATCGCAGATCGTCCACTTTCGGAGGTTCCGAGGGCCGGAAACGTCGCAGAGAGTGGACGATCTGCTGATCAGAAGGGGACCTGGGTGGCCAGCAGCCCCTCCCCCTCCACCCGGCCCGCCGTCAGTCGTGCGAACTCGACGGCGTCCAGCTCGAGCTCCGGACCGCCGGACCCGGAGCGGAACACACCACCCGCCGGCCCGGTCAGTCTCAGCTCGAACGCCTCCCCGTGGATCCGCGCCCACTCCTGCACCACGTCCGCGACGATGCGTCCGTCGTGCTCGGGGGTGAGCACGAGCTCACGACCGACGGCCCGGGACAGGTCGATGCGGTGCATCCACTCGTCCCGCGTGTAGATCCTCCCCAGGAGGTAGCCGGCCGGCTGGTGGCCCAGCGGCGGACCGAACGGCACGCGCACTGCGCGGATCCACGCCGGGATGCGCCGGCGGGAGGCCACGCTCTCGCGGCCGACCCGGGCCAGGTGCTCGACGAGCCGCTCCGGCGGGACGTCGGTCCGCTCGTGCACCTGGGCGGCGTTGATCTTGTCGACCACCATCCCGTGGTCACGCAGCCGGCGGCCCACGAGCAGCTGGCGGACCGTCTCGCGCGGGGAGCCCGCGCTGAGGGCTCCCCCGACGAGGTGGGCCACCATCGCGTGGACGTCCCACTCGCTGCAGTCGGTCGGACGGCGCCAGTCCTGCGGCGCGAACGTCGAGAGCAGATCGGTCAGCAGCCGGTACTCCTCGGCAGCGAGGTCGAGCCACTCGTCGTAGCGGATCTCGTCGTAGGTCGTCGTGGTCGTCACCTCCGCCATCGGGCTCACCCCATCCTCAGGCCGTGCGCCTGCGTCAAGCGTGGCACCGACTCGAGGTCCAGGTGCAGGCCGAAGCCTTCCGAGACCCTGGCGGCCCCCTCGAGGTCGGGCTGTCCGGGTACGGCGAAGACGTCGCCGATCGCCTCGAAGAAGTCCTCGAAGCCGCTCGGTGTGATCACCTCGAGGATGCGCGCGGGCTCGTCGCCGGGGTTCCAGAACGCGTGCGGGATGCCGCGGGGTTTCAGCACCAGGTCGCCTGCACTGGCGATGCTCGTCCGTCCGTCGAGCTCGAGACCCATCTGCCCCTCCAGCACGAAGGACCACTCGTCCTCACGGGTGTGCGTGTGCAGCGGCGAGCCGAGCGCGTGGGGCGCCAGCGGGTGGATCACGAACGAGACGGCGCCGCCGGTACGGTCCGCGCCGGCCAGCAGGATGGCTCCGAGGGGTCCCTCGATGAGCGTGCGGCCCGTGCCGTCGGGGACGACGGGCGACTCCCCGGTCGCGTACGGGTTGACGGTGTCGATCTGGGTGCCGGTCATCACGCCTCCGTTTCCTAACATTGTTAGGGAAGTCTGCAGTCGGTCGTCCGGTGACGTCAAGGGTTTCCCGAACTTTGTTAGGTAGCCTGTCCGGATGACGACGACCCGGACCGAGCCCGGAGGCCGCCAGGCCCGTCGGGACGCGACCATCCGCCGCATCCTGGAGGCTGCGTGGGACCTGTCCCGCGAGCGCGGTCTGACCGGATGGACCCTGCGGGACCTGGCTGCCGTGGTCGGGGTGCGCGCCCCCTCCCTCTACGGCTACGTCGACAGCAAGAACGCGCTCTACGACGCGCTGTTCGCGGACGGCTACGCCCGGCTGATCGAGCGCGAGGAGGAGCCGGACAATGACGCCGGGTCTGCGCGGGAGCGTGTCCGGCTGGCCGCACACCGCTACGTCGACTTCGCCGTCGAGGACGCCGCCCGCTTCCACCTGCTCTTCCTCCGGACGGTGCCGGGCTTCGAGCCCTCTCCCGAGTCGTACGCCCTGGCCCAGCGCGCTCTCGCTGCGTTCACCGAGCTGCTCGCGTCCGCCGGCGTCGACGACCGGGCCGACGTCGATCTCTGGACGGCCGTGCTGACCGGGCTCGCGTCGCAGCAGGTCAGCAACGACCCGGGCGGGTCGCGGTGGTCGAGCCTCGTCGACGAGGCGGTCGAGCGCCTGCTGCCCGGAACGGGCTAGGACGAGGACGGCGGACGACCGACTCCTCAGTGGGAGCCGGGCGTCCGCCGTCCTGTCGCGCGGAGCGGGACTCAGCTCGAGCCGGACCCCTTGTCGCCGTTGGTGTTTCCCGTCTTCTCGGCCACGTCGCTCGGCTTGGGCGCCGTGCTCTTGGCAGGCGCCGGCTTCGGCGCGGCCGCCTCCTTCTTCGCGCCGGTCGTGCCGGCGCCACCGACCTCGGCCTTGCTGTCCTTCTCGAGCGCCTCGTCGGCCGCACCGCTCTTGAGGTCCTTGGCGCCGGATCCTGAGGCCGGCGCCGGCGACGCGGTCTTCTTCGTGGCCGTCGTCGGTCCCGAGCTGGTTCCAGTGGCCGACGCCGTCGTCGAGGACGCCGGCTTCGGTGCCGGGGTGGTGGTCGGACGCGCAGGCGGTGCCGTGCTGGCCCACGGGTCGTCGGTCGGCTGGGTCGCGCGCCACGCCGCGTACCCGGCGCCACCGGCGGCCGCGAGCACGCCGACCACGAGCACGACCTTGCGGCCGCGCCGCTTCTTCGCCGGCGCGCGCTTGGCGCCCTTGCTCACGTCCTTGAGCGTCGCCTGGCTCTTGTCGCGGGCCTCGTCCGTCTTGGCGGCGGCGGCCGCGGCGGCGGCGGCGACGGCCTCGACGATGCGCGGCAGCAGCTCGTCCACGACCTTGTCGCGGGCTGCGTCGACCTTCGGGGCGAGAGCGTCGGCGGCGTGCTCGATGCGCGGCGCCGCCTTCTCGACCCCACGGTCACGTGCCTTCTCCAA
Source organism: uncultured Actinomycetota bacterium (assembly GCA_963845675.1). Lineage (GTDB taxonomy): Bacteria > Actinomycetota > Actinomycetes > Actinomycetales > CAWJMD01 > CAWJMD01. The sequence continues at coordinate 130,137 of CAWJSX010000005.1, forward strand.
CCGTGGCGACGCCCAGTCACGGGCGGCAGCGGCGGCCTCGGCGGCCTTCTCGCCGGCGGTCGCAGCCGCGGCGTTCGCTGCAGGAGAGACCTTCTCCTTCAGCAGGACTGCCTGCCCCTTGAGGCTGTCGGTCTGCTGGCGGGCGGTGTCGGCGGCGTGCTCGGTCCGACTCTTCGTGCGGAACAAGGGTCCTCCCCTCGGACCCGGGACGGCCCCAGGTCACGTCGTCACCCCATCCTGCCAACTGTGGGGGTCATCTGCCCACCCGAACCGGCCCTGCCTCGAGCGTCGACGCTGCGTGCGAGGATGGCGCCATGTTCGCGACCCTTCACACGACCGCCGGTGACATCCGGATCGAGCTCTTCCCGAACCACGCCCCGCACACGGTGAAGAACTTCACCGGCCTGGCGGACGGCTCGCAGGAGTGGACCGACGAGAAGACCGACGAGAAGAAGCAGGACGTCCCCTTCTACGACGGCCTGGTGTTCCACCGAGTGATCAACGGCTTCATGATCCAGGGCGGCTGCCCCCTCGGGACCGGCACCGGCGGACCCGGGTACACCTTCGACGACGAGGTGACCGTCGACCTGACGTTCGGCAAGCCCTACCTGCTCGCGATGGCCAACGCCGGCAAGCGGTTCGGCAAGGGCACCAACGGTTCCCAGTTCTTCATCACCGTGGGCCCGACGCCGCACCTCAACGGCAAGCACACGATCTTCGGCGAGGTGGCCGACGCGTCCAGCCGTGAGGTCGTCGACAAGATCGCCACGACCCCCACGGGTGCGGGCGACCGTCCGCGAGAGGACGTCGTCATCGAGCGCGTCACCGTCGAGCAGGACGCCTGAGCCCGACAGGCTCCCGTCCCGTCACCCCGGCCAGGCAGCGGCACCGCGCATGACGCTCCCACCCGACCAGTCGACCGTCCCGGTGTGCCCGCGGCACCCGGACCGCGAGTCGTACGTGCGCTGCCAGCGCTGCATGCGGCCGGTGTGCCCGGAGTGCCAGCGCCAGGCTGCGGTCGGGGTCCAGTGCGTCGACTGCGCCCGCGAGGGAGCGAGGAGCGTCCGCACCGGGACGACCGTCTTCGGCGGGCAGCCGACGGACGGGCGTCCGATCGTCACCTGGACCCTGATCGGCCTCTGCGTGCTGGGGAACGTGCTCCAGCGCGTGCCCGGCCTCGGGGTGACCGAAGCGTTCGCGTTCGTGCCGGGTCTTGCGCAGCAGGAGCCGTGGCGGTTCCTCACCGCCGCGTTCCTGCACAGCGCCGGGGCGATCCCGTTCGGCCTGCTCCACATCGGGCTCAACATGTACGCGCTCTACATCATCGGTCCCTACCTGGAGAGGCTGTTCGGTCGCGCGCGCTTCCTCGCGCTGTACCTGGTCAGCGCGTTCGGCGGGTCGGTCGGCTTCGAGCTGCTGACCTCGAACGTCGACTCCTCCGGACGGGCGACCGCGACGGTCGGCGCGTCCGGCGCCGTGTTCGGCCTCTTCGGGGCGCTCCTCATCGTGCAGCGACGGCTCGACCGCCAGATCGGCCAGGTGGCCGTGATCCTGGCGGTCAACCTCGTCTACGGGTTCTTCATCCCGTTCATCGCGTGGCAGGCCCACCTGGGCGGCGTCGCCGTCGGAGCGCTCGCAGCCCTCGTCCTGGTCAACGCGCCGCGGGGGCACCGGTCCCTCGTGCAGTGGTCGGGTCTTGCGGTCCTCACCGTCGGGCTGGTCGTCCTCGCGGTGCTGGGCCTGTCGTTCCAGTTCGCGTGACCTCGCCCGTCCGGGTGGTTATCCACACTGTGGACAACGCCTGGGGAAAACCACAGCCGTGTGATTCCACCCTGACGAGGGGCGATCGGGTGGCTCAGCGCCAGCGCGTCGTCATGACGAAGCCGACCAGCACCACGCCGAAGCCGGCCACCAGGTTCCAGTTGCCCCAGCCGGGGACCGGGTACTCGGTACGGCTGATGTAGAACACGACGATCCAGGCCAGCCCGATCAGGAACATGGCCAGCATCACCGGTACGAACCACGGCGGGCTCACCTTGGGGCCACCCGACTTCTCCGGTGGGGCCGTGTACGCGCGCTTGCGGCGGATCCTCGACTCGGGCACGCCGTCCTCCTGTCCTGGGGTGAGCCCTTAGCCTAGGGGTAGCGGCTGCGGCGAGCGGTCGACCCGGTCGGGCAGCGGAGGGGAGGCAGGCGTGACGCAGCACGAGCACCAGCACGAGCACCACCGCCACCGTCAGCGCCGCTCCGTCACCAGCACCCTCGCGGTCGGCCTCGTCCTGGCCACGGCCGGCGCCCTGTTCGCCACCAGCGCCGGTACCGCGGCCGGCACCGACCTGCGCGCCGACGGGCAGGACCTCTCGGGTCTCGTCCACAGCGAGTCGGCACGCCTCGACGAGCGCAGCGCGACCGTCGCGCGCCTGCGCACCGAGGTCGAGGAGCTCTCCGGCGCCGTCGGTGACGAGGCCGCGACGTCACTGGCGGAGCGGGCCGACCAGCTCTCCGGCCCGGCACAGATGCAGCCCGTCCGCGGACCCGGGCTCGTCGTCAGCCTCGATGACGCCTCCTTCGACAGGGTGCTGCCGCCTGAGTTCGGCCCCAATGACCGTGTCGTCCACCAGCAGGACGTGCAGGCGGTCGTCAACGCGCTGTGGGCAGCGGGCGCCGAGGCGATGATGCTGATGGACCAGCGGGTGATCTCCACCAGTGCGGTCCGGTGCGTGGGCGCGACCCTGCACCTGCAGGGCCGTGTCTACTCACCCCCCTACGTGATCACGGCGATCGGCGACCAGGACCGGCTCCAGGAGGGCCTCGACGCGTCACCCCAGATCGACGTCTACCGGCAGTTCGTCCGCCGCATCGGCCTCGGCTACGAGGTGCAGGCGCGCGACGACATCCCGATGCCCGCCTACGAGGGCTCCCTGGACCTCCAGTACGCCCGACCTCCCGCCGACGACGGCGCGACCCCGGCGGCCGTGCCGTGATCCGGGCCGCGGTGAGCGGCCTCGGGGAGCTGCTGATCACGGTCGGTCTGCTGCTGCTGCTGTTCGTCACCTGGCAGCTGTGGTGGACGGATGTCGTCGCCGGCGCCGAGCAGCAGCAGATCGCGACCGACCTGAGGGACTCCTGGTCGGACGAGCGCCCGGCCGTGGTCGCCGGGGGCCAGGAACCGGCGCCGACCGACATCCCCCCGATGACGGACCCACCGGCCATGACCGCCCCGTCGCCCCGGGTCGGCGTTCGCGCTCGTCCACATCCCCCGGTTCGGTGAGGACTACGCACGGCCGGTCATCGAGGGGACGACGCTCGACCTGCTGGAGCGGGGTGTCGGCCACTACGACGGCGCCGCCCTGCCGGGGGCCGTGGGCAACTTCGCCGTGGCCGGGCACCGCGTCACGTACGCCAAGCCCTTCAACCTGATCGCGGAGCTCGTGCCGGGCGACGCGATCGTCGTCGAGACCAGGACACGTGGTTCACCTACCGGGTGCGCTCGTCCACGATCGTCACCCCCGACCGCGTCGACGTCGTGGCTCCCGTCCCGGAGCAGCCGTCCGCCGAGCCGACGGAACGGCTGATGACGCTGACGAGCTGCCACCCGATGTTCTCCGCGCGTGAGCGGTACATCGTGTACGCGGTGCTGGAGTCGTGGCAGCCCGCGGGCGACGGCCCCCCGACCAGCCTGGCGGTGGGCTGATGTACGGATGGATCTGGCGGCACCTGCCGGGACCCCTCGTCGTCCGGCTGCTGCTGGCGCTCGTCGCGATCGTCGCCGTGGTGGCGGTCTGCTTCGTCTGGCTCTTCCCGGTCGTCGCGCCCTACGTTCCCTTCAACGACACCACCGTGGGTGACCAGTGACCACGTCCGTCCTCGTCGTCGACAACTACGACAGCTTCGTCTACACGATCGTCGGCTACCTCGAGCAGCTCGGCGCCCGCTGCCGAGTGGTGCGCAACGACGCCGTGGGCCCCGAGGCGGCCGACGACGTCGACGGCGTGCTGGTCTCCCCCGGTCCGGGAACCCCCGACCGCGCCGGCGTGAGCGAGGCCGTGATCCGGCGCTGCGCCGAGACCTCCCGGCCCATGCTGGGCGTGTGCCTCGGGCACCAGGCGCTCGCGGAGGTCTACGGCGCCACGGTCACGCATGCCGACGAGCTCATGCACGGCAAGACCAGCACCGTCCTGCACGAGGGGCGCGGCGTCCTCGACGGACTCCCGATGTCCTTCACCGCGACGCGCTACCACTCGCTCGCCGTGGTCGCCGACACCGTGCCCACCGAGCTGGACGTGACGGCCCGCACCGAGGGCGGCATCGTGATGGGCGTGCAGCACCGCGAGCTGCCGCTGTTCGGTGTCCAGTTCCACCCCGAGTCGGTGCTCACCGAGGGTGGGCACCGCCTGCTGGCGAACTGGCTCGCCGCCTGCGGGGACACCGAGGCCGTCTCCCGTAGCCACGGGCTCGCGCCGCTGGTGCGCTCCCACAGCTGACGCCCACACCGACTGGTCGCACCTGGCGCAACACGCCGAGCGTGTCGCGCCAAGTCTGACCAGTCGGCGGCGGGAAGGGGTGGGGTGGGGTGGGTCAGGGGACCACCGGCGGGACGGTCGGTGCCGGCTCGGTGGGTGCCGGCTCGATCGGCGGCGGCTCCGTCTCGGTCGGCGGCGGCGGCGCCGTCGCGATCGTCAGGGTGATCGTGCTGCCCTGCTCGACCGAACCGGCACCGGGGTCCTGCGACAGCACGGTGTCGGGGGCGACGCTGCCGTCCTCCTGGCCCACCGACTCGGCGCCCAGACCCAGGTTGAGGAGGATGTCGCGCGCCTCCAGGTAGGGCTTGCCCTGGAGGTCGGGCACCGTCACCTCACCGGACGAGACCACCAGCGACACGACGGTGCCCTCCGGCACGCTCGCCCCCGCCTCGGGCTCGGACGAGATGACGCGGTCCTTCGCGACCTTCGGGTCGTCGGTCGTCGTGATGTCGCCGACCCTCAGACCGGCCTCCTCCAGCAGGTCCCGGGCCTCCGCCTGCGTCTTCCCGGCGAGGTCGGGGACCTGCGCCTCGGCGACGCCGAGCGACAGCACGACGGTGACGGTCGCGCCGTCATCGACCTCCGTCCCCGCCTCGGGGTCCTGGCGGATGACCGAGTCGAGCGGGACGCTGTCGCTGTTCTCCGCCGTGCCCTCGGCATACACCAGCCCGGCCTCGTCGAGGGCGGCCTTGGCCTCCACCTTGGTCAGCCCCGTGACGGTGGGGACGGCCGTCCCCGACGTCGTCGGGGTGTCCGGCTGCACCACCTGGGTGATGAGGAAGGCGGCGAGGGCGAAGACGGCGAGCACGGCCAGCGCGAGGGCGACGTACCCCGCAGCCCGGCGTCGGGGCGGCTCGTCGTCGTCGTAGTCGACCTGGTCGATCGCGACCTCGTCGTCCGAGACCGGCAGGGGCGCGGGGACGATCGTCGGGATGGCCGTGGTGGCGGCGGTCGCCGCCGCTGCGCCCACCCCTGCAGCGGCGACGGTCGGCGCCGCGATCGGGCGGCCGGCGTGGGCGGCGAGCAGGTCGGCACGGAACGCCCGTGCGTCCGGGTAGCGGTCGTCTCGGTCCTTCGCCAGCGCGTGCAGCACGACACGGTCGAGGGCCGCCGGCACCTCGGGGTTGAAGGTGCTCGGTGGCTGGGGGATCTCCCGCACGTGCTGGTAGGCGACCGACACCGGCGAGTCGCCGACGAACGGGGGCCGTCCGGTCAGGAGCTCGTACAGCAGGCACCCGGCGGAGTAGAGGTCGCTGCGGGCGTCGACGGTCTCGCCGCGGGCCTGCTCGGGCGACAGGTACTGGGCGGTGCCGATGACGGCCTGCGTCTGCGTCATCGTCGCGGACGAGTCCGCGACCGCACGCGCGATGCCGAAGTCCATCACCTTCACCGAACCGCTGGGCGTGACCATCACGTTCGCGGGCTTGATGTCACGGTGGACGATGCCCGCGCGGTGGCTGTACTCCAGGGCGGACAGCACCCCGGCGGTCATCTGGACCGCGTGGTCCACGTCCATCGGCAGCGGGTTCTCGTGCTCGTCCTCGCCGCTCGTCGACAGCGGGCGCGTCGCGCTCTCGGGACCGGTCCGGCCGTAGGGGCCGCCGGCCACGTTCGTCGGGCGCTCCATCGCTGCCGTCGCGGCGGGGTCGGCGTGCCGCCCCTTCGCGCGGCTGGCGCGACCCGCCTCCGTTGCCTCGTCGCCGGAGTGCAGGATCTCGCGGAGCGTCCGGCCCTCGACGTACTCCATGACGATGAACGGCACGTGCTCCTCGACACCGCCGACGCCTGTCGAGACGTCCTCACCGGTGTCGTACACCGCGACGATGGACGGATGGTTCAGCGCGGCGGCCGACTGCGCCTCCCGGCGGAAACGGGCCTGGAAGTTGGGGTCTCGGGCCATGTCGGCCCTCAGCATCTTGATGGCCACCTGCCGCCCGAGCCGGATGTCCCGACCGGCGTGCACGACGGCCATCCCGCCACGTCCGAGGAGCTCCCCGATCTCGTAGCGGTGCGCGAGCACCTTGAGCTGGTCGTCCACTAGTCGTCTCCACCTTCGTCGTCACCCGAGCCCGAGGCCCCGCCCTCGCTGTACTCCACCACCACCGTGTCGCCCTCGGCGTACGTGCCCTCCGCCACGGCGGTCACGGTGTCCTTCTTCTCCTCCGACGCCGCGGCCGGGACCGCATCCACCTCGAGCCCGAGCTCCTCCAGGTCCTTGGTGACGTCCTTCAGCTTGCGGCCCACGTAGTCGGCGGCCACGACCTCGATGCCCTCCGGCTCCGGCTCCGGCTCCGGCTCGGGCTCCGTGGCGGGCGGTGTCGTCTCCGCTGGCGGTTCGGTGGCCGGGGGTTCCGTGGCCGGGGGGTCCGTCGCCGGGGGTTCCGTCGCCGCCGGCGGCGTCGTCTGGGGGTCGTCTCCCCCGAAGAGGCCGCTGGCCGCCAGTGCCCCGACGAGCACGAAGAGCAGGAGGGCGACCAGGGCGATCAGCGGGCCGGTGGCGCGGCGCCGGCGGGGGGCGGCGCCGGGACTCGTCGTCCGGGACACGGCAGATGTCGTGGACGCGCCGTGCGCCGCCGCGGGCGGGGCCGCCGGCATCATCCGGGTGCCGGCCTGGCCGGCGTCGGCCGGACCGTCGCCGGCGCCCATCACGGCGGTCCGGTCCATCGCCTGGGTCGCGGCCGTCGCAGCCGCAGCGCCCGCCGCCCCAGCGGCAGCCGCCCCGGCCGGCATCCTGCCCTCGCGCGCCTGCTGCGCCGCGGCGGCGAAGGCCGCGCCGTCCGCCGGCCGCTGCGACGCCTCCTTGGCCATCGCCATCTCGATCAGGGCCCGGACGGGGGCGGGCACGTCGTCCGGCAGCGGGGTGGGGGTGTCGTTGACGTGCGCCATCGCCTGGGCCACCGCGGAGTCGCCGCCGAACGGGCGGCTCCCGCTGACGGCCTCGTAGGCGACGACACCGAGCGCGTAGACGTCGCTGGCGGGGGTCGCTCCGCGACCCATCGCCTGCTCCGGAGCCAGGTACTGCGCCGTCCCCATCACCTGGCCGGTAGCCGTCATCGGCACCTGGTCGACGGCGCGTGCGATGCCGAAGTCGGTGACCTTGACCTGCCCGTCGGGCGTGACCAGGAGGTTGCCCGGCTTGACGTCGCGGTGCACGACCCCGGCCGCGTGGGCCGCGGCCAGACCTTGCGCCGCCTGACCCAGCAGGTCCATCGCGCGGTCGGCGGACAGGCGCCCCTGGCGTGCGAGCTCGTCCGAGAGCGGTTCTCCGGGAACGAGCTCCATCACCAGGTACGCGGACTCGCGCCCGCCCTCGCTGGTCTCGCCGTAGTCGTAGACCCCGGCGATGTTGGGGTGCGACAACGCGGCCGTGTGCCGCGCCTCCGCACGGAACCGGTCGAGGAACCCTGGGTCCGAGGTGTACTCGGGCTTCAGCACCTTCACCGCGACGTCGCGACCGAGCACCTGGTCGACGGCACGCCAGACCTCGCCCATGCCGCCGACGGCGATCGGGTCCTGCAGCTCGTACCGGTCCCCGAGCCGGTCGCCCACCTGGTGCCTCATCGCGCGAGCACCGCCTGCATCACGGCCTTGGCGATCGGCGCAGCCGTGCGTCCACCCGAGGCCTCGTCGCCGGCCGACCCCCCGGACTCCACGACCACGGCAACCGCGACCTGCGGGTTGTCGGCGGGCGCGAACGACGTGAACCACGCGTGCGGCGACTGACCCTCGGCATGCTGCGCCGTGCCCGTCTTTCCGGCGACGGCGACGCCGTCGATCTGCGCGGCGCGGCCGGTGCCGTCCTCCACGACGGTCGTCATCATCCGTGTCAGCGCTGCGGCGGTCTCGGGCGAGACGGCCTGGCCCAGGCTCTGGGGTGACGGGGACTCCAGGGTCTCGAGGTCGTCCGCGACCACCTCGGCCACGACGTTGGGCTGCATGACCTCCCCGCCGTTGGCGACCGCCGCGCTGACCATCGCGACCTGCAGGGGCGTGACGCGTACGTCGAACTGGCCGATGCCGGCCTGAGCCTCCTGCGGCTCGTTCATCTCCGCCGGCACCGAGCTGGGCGTCACGCGCAAGGGGATGCGCATCGCCTGGCCGAACCCGAACTTGTCGGCCTGCTCACGGATCGTGTCACCGCCGAGCTCCATGCCCAGGTACCCGAACGCGGTGTTGCACGAGATCCGCAGCGCGTTGGTCAGCGACACCTCGTCGTTGCTGCCGCACGCCCGTCCGCCGGAGTTCGGGAGGTTGGTGCTCGTCTGGGGCAGGTCGAGCTCGGCCGGCCCCGGCAGCACGGAGTCCTCCGTGAAGCTGCCCGACTCGAGCGCCGCGGCGGCCGTGACGACCTTGAAGACCGAGCCCGGCGGGTACAGGTCGCCGGCGATCGCGCGGTTGACCAGGGGGTCGGTCTCGTCGGCGAGGAGCGCCTGCCACTGCTGGGCGACGGCGGCGGAGTCGTGCGCGGCGAGGGCGTTCGGGTCGTAGGTGGGATTGGAGACCATCGCGAGCACGTTGCCGGTGGCGGGGTCGAGAGCCACGACCGCACCGCGCTGGTCTCCCAGCGAGTCCGCGGCCGCCTTCTGCACCTGCGGGTCGATGGTCAGCTGCACGGTCGCGCCCTTGGGCTCGCGGCCCTGGACCAGGTCACCGAGGCGCCGGTAGAACTGCTCGTCCGCGGTGCCGGACAACAGCTCCGACTCCGTGTCCTCGATGCCGGTGGCGCCGAAGTTCAGGGAGAAGAAGCCGGTGACGTGGGCGTAGAGCGGACCCTCGGGATACGTCCGCAGCCGCTTGTACTGGTCGTCGACGGGGACGGAGACCGCGATCTCCTGGCCGCCCACGACGATCGGGCCGCGGTCGCGGCTGAGCTCGTCGAGGATCGTGCGCCGGTTGCGGGCGTCGGCCGAGAGGTCCTCCGCCGAGACGTACTGCGTCCACGTGGTGCTCACCAGCAGCGAGGCGAAGAGCGCGAAGGCCACGATCGCGAGGCGGCGCAGGGGGGTGTTCACGCGCCCCCACCCCCTTCGGCCGGGACGGCCGACACCACCTGCGTGGCGGACGCGTCCTCCACGGGCGCCTGCACCACGGGGGCCGGACGGCGCGCCGAGTCCGAGATGCGCAGCAGCAGACCGACGATCATCCAGTTGGAGACCAGGGAGGATCCTCCGTACGCGAGCAGCGGCATGGTCAGCCCGGTCAGCGGGATGACGCGCGTGACACCGCCGACCACCACGAAGCACTGCAGGGCGATGGTGAAGGCGAGTCCGGCGGCCAGCAGCTTGCCGAAGCCGTCGCGGACCCCGATCGCCGTCCGCATGCCGCGCTGCACGAGCACGATGTACAGCACCAGAAGCGCGAAGAGGCCCGCCATCCCGAGCTCCTCGCCGAGCGAGGCGACGATGAAGTCGCTCTCGCTGTAGGGGACGAGCGTCGGCCGCCCCTTGCCGAGTCCCGTGCCGATCAGACCGCCCTTCGCCATGCCGAAGAGGCCCTGAACGAGCTGGTAGCTGCCGCCGAACTCGCGGTCGTAGACGTCCGGGCTGAACGGGTCCAGCCAGGCGTTGACCCGGCCCTGCACGTGGCTGAAGAGGCTGTACGCGAGCACCGCCCCGGCGACGAAGAGCGACATGCCGATGACGATCCAGCTCACCCGCTCGGTGGCGACGTAGAGCATCGCGACGAAGACACCGAAGAAGAGCAGCGACGTTCCGAGGTCGCGCTCGAGCACCAGCACGCCGACGCTGGCCATCCAGGCGATGAGGATCGGGCCCAGGTCCCGTCCGCGTGGCAGCTGCATCCCCAGGAACTTGCGCCCGGCCAGCGACAGGTTGTCGCGCTGCGTCACGAGATAGCCGGCGAAGAACACGGCGAGCACGATCTTCGCGAGCTCGCCGGGCTGGAAGCCCAACGGCCCCACCGCGATCCAGATGCGCGCGCCGTTGATGGTCTTGCCGAGGAACGGCACGAGCGGGAGCATGAGGAGGACGAGACCGACCACCATCGCCGTGAAGGTGTAGCGCCGCAGCACCCTGTGGTCCTTGAGGAACCAGATCACCGCCGCGGCGAGGCCGACGCCGATCGCCGCCCACACGAGCTGCTTCGGGGCCAGCGCCGAGTAGTTCTCCTGGCCGGCCTTGGCCAGGTCGATGCGGTGGATCATCGCCAGGCCGACCCCGTTGATGGTGATCGCGATCGGCAGCAGGGTGGGGTCGGCGTACGGCGCGCGGAGCCGCAGCAGCACGTGCACGACGAGAGCCAGGACGGCGAAGCCCGCTCCGTACGCGAACAGCTGGGCCGGCCACTCGCCGGTCACACCGACACCGACCATGCCGTAGGCGCCCATGGAGATGACGACGGCGAGCACCAGCAGCACCAGCTCGACGTTGCGTCGGGTGCGCGGGGTGTGCTCGGTCACGGTCGCCATGTCAGGGACAGCCCTCCGGCAGGTCGACGGTGGTCTCTGACGGCGTCGGCGTCGGCGTGGCCGTCGCTGCCGGACCGGACGTCGGCGGCGCCAGGGTGGGCGCGGTGGGGGTGGCCGGCGTGCCGCCGGGCCCCGCGGTCGCGGCTCCCGTCGGCGTGGGAGTCGGCGTGGGGGTCGGCGTGGGGCGCGGCGGGTCGCAGAGCGAGGAGTCCTCGTACAGCGACGACACGATGCCCTCGGCGCCGGTGAGGTCGTCGGCGGCGATGCCGCGCTGCACCTTCGACTGCAACGACGCGGGGAGGGTCTCGACCGGGAGCTCGTACCGACGGTGGACGTCGGAGAGCGACACCGGCCCCAGGTCGTCGGTCAGCCCCCGGTAGATCGCGACGTCCTCGCCGGCGACCCCGACGTAGTACTGGCGCTGCGTCCACGCCCACGCCCCGTACGCGCCTCCGGCCAGCACGGCGAGCACCAGCAGCCCGCCGAGCCAGCGACGGACCGTGCGACCGCGACCGGGCTCGGGGTCGTCGTGGTAGCTCTCGAAGGGCACGTCGCCCTCGGGGGGGACGGGGCGGGCGAGGGCCGCGGCCCGCGCGGCGGAGCTCTCCGCGGCGACGGTCGGCTTGTTGCGGTCCGTGGCAGCCGACCCCACGACCTGCGGCGTCGTCGGCGGCGCGGACGCCTCGTCCACCACGTCCGCGACGATGCACGTGATGTTGTCGGCGCCACCCGCGCGCAGGGCCAGCTGGATCAGCCTGTCCGCGCACTCCCCCGGGTCACGGACCTCGGTGAGCGTCTCGGCCAGGGTGTCGCGGCTGACGAAGTCGCTCAGGCCGTCCGAGCACAGCAGCCAGCGGTCGCCGAGGTGGGCCTCGCGCACCGACATGTCAAGGTCGTCGTCGGAGTCGACGTCGCCGAGCACGCGCAGGATCACCGAGCGCTGGGGGTGGCGGTCCGCCTCCTCGCGCGAGATCCGACCTTCGTCCACCAGACGCTGGACGAACGTGTGGTCGTTGGTGACCTGGTTCAGCTCGCCGTCGTGCAGCAGGAACGCCCGCGAGTCACCGATGTGGGCCATCACCAGGCGGTCGCCGGAGCGGAGCAGCGAGGTGACGGTGGTGCCCATGCCGGCGAGCTCGGGGTGGTCGCCCACGCGCTGCTTCATCATCCGCCCGGCCTCGCGGATGGACTGCTCGAGGTGCCGGCGGGCATCCGCCCCGTGCGACTCCCCGTCGAGCGCAGCCATCTTGCCCACGGCGATGGACGAGGCGACGTCACCGCCGGCGTGCCCGCCCATTCCGTCGGCGACGACGAGCAGGTGGGGGCCCGCGTAACCCGAGTCCTGGTTGTTGGAGTAGCGACCCAGGCCGATGTCGGATCGGGCCGCGTAGTGCAGTGCGATGGCCAAGGACTACCTCCGCAGCTCGATGACGGTGCGGCCGATCTTCAGCTGGGCACCGGCCGAGACGGAGGTCGGGCCACCGAGAGCCGTGCCGTTGAGCTGCGTGCCGTTCGTCGAGCCCAGGTCCTCGACCACCCAGCCGTTCGGGGTGGGGCTCAGCCGCGCGTGCCGTCCGGAGGCGAAGTCGTCGGTCAGCACGAGGGAGCACTCCGGCGACCGGCCGATCAGGACGGGAGCCTTGCCGAGGTCGAGGCTGGTCCCCCTCAGGGGACCCTCGGTGACGACGAGGCGTGACGGCTGGCTGCGCTGGGGCGCACCCCCGACCGGCTTGGGCGCCTTCTCGCGGGACGGTGCCCGCCCACGACCGGATGACGGCTTCGTCGGGTGGCGGGCGACGACCTTGGTGCCGAAGAGGTCGCGCCGCAGCACGCCGACGACGCTGAGCACGAGAACCCACAGCAGGGCGAGGAAGCCGAGCTGTAGGACCGAGTAGGTCAGCTGGCTCACTCGTCCTCTTTCTCGCTGCTGGCCGACCGGGACGTGAAGCGGATGCGGGTGCGGCCGATGGTGATCGTGCTGCCGTCGACCAGCTCGGCGCGGGTCGCGCGGTCCCCGTCCACGAAGGTGCCGTTGGTGGAGCCGAGGTCTCGCAGGACGGTGGCGCCGCCGTCGAGGCGGATCTCCACGTGCCGGCGCGAGACGCCCGGGTCGTCGACCACGATGTCGGCCTCGGAGCCGCGACCGAGCACGGTGACGGCGCTGGTCAGCTGGTAGCGGCGGCCGTCGACGTCGAGCACCGGCCGCGAGGGGGTCGCGGTGGCGGCGGTCGCCGGCGCCACCGTCCCCTTGACGCGAGCTCCGCGTACCCGGAACACCCCGGTGTCGAGCTCCTCGTCCACCTCGAAGCCGACCGTGACCGGGCCGATGAACGCGTAGCGCTGCTGGCGGGCGTGGGCGGTCACCGCGTCGACCAGCTCGTCGGCCAGCGCGTCCTCCCAGCTCTCGAGGCGCTCGTAGTCGCTGCTGCCCAGGGAGATCAGGTAGGCGTTCGGCACCAGCGTGCGGTCGCGCGCCACGACGGCCGCTGACGTGTCGGCCTCGCGTCGTAGGGCGCTGGCGAGCTCGACCGGCTGCACCTCGCTCTTGAAGGCCTTGGCGAAGACGCCCTGGACGGCACGCTCCACGCCGCGCTCGAACTTGTCGAGCACTCCCATGGGCACCTCCTGACCTGTTGTCTACGGGCGTCGTCGGGGCATGGCGGGTCGGCCGCCACACCCGGGCGTCCCGATGCTAACGGCCCAGGCTCCGAATGCCGTCCTCCGTCCCCTCGCGGCACCCCGCGCACCGGCCTACGCGTGGTCGGGTGCCTCCGTGCTGCGTGCTACCGTTTCCCGCTGCGCGCGAGTGGCGGAACGGCAGACGCGCTGGCTTCAGGTGCCAGTGTCCGAAAGGGCGTGGGGGTTCAAATCCCCCCTCGCGCACGCGAAGCAGGGGGAGCTCCCTCAGCGAAGGCCGGGCGGTCCGGGTCCGTGACTGCCCGGCCTCCGTCGTCCCCCGTGCTGTCCGATCAGCCGGCGCCGTACACGTCACGGATCGCCGTGACGATCCGGTCGGGGGCGTCCTCCTGGATGTAGTGGCCGGCCCTCTCCATCCTGACCAGGGTCGCGTCGGGGAACGTCCGCTGCCACCTCGCGATGACGGCCTCGCGCCCGAAGGCGGGGTCCTTCATGCCGAAGACCAGCAGCATCGGCTTGTCGCGCAGGGTGGCCTGCACCCGGCCCTCGAGGTCGGCCGAGCCAGGCGCCGGCAGCGCGGATCTGCCGTGGGAAGACCGCGATCCCCGTGCGGGACGCGGGTGTGGGCACGACGGCCCGGTAGTGCTCGAACTCCGCGTCGCTGAGCCGGACCTGGAGCGACCGCTTCATCAGCGGGTCGACGAACGCGTTCTTCCGCGTGATCAGAGCCTGCACCGGCGGCGAGCTCATCACCGCACTGAACGACCGCAGGAGCCGGCTGTCCGCCGGCCAGAACCAGGTGTTGCCCATGATGAGCCCGGCGACACGCCCCGGTCGCCGCGAGGCGACCTCCATGCCGATCGGACCGCCCCAGTCCTGCCCCATCACCAGCATGCGATCGAGCCCGAGGTGGTCCACGAGCTCACCGACCACCACCGCGTGCTCGGCCGGCGTGTACCCGTAGCCCGGTGGATGGACGGAGAGGCCGAAGCCCGGGTAGTCGGGGACGACGCAGCGGAAGTCCCCGCGCAGGCCCAGCACGATCTTGCGGTACAGGAAGCTCCAGTCGGGGTTGCCGTGCAGCAGGAGCAGCGGCTGACCGGTGCCCTCGTCGAGGTGGTGGAGCGGGCCGACCGAGCTCTCGAACCATCGTGACTCGAACGGGTAGTGCTCCGTCGCCGGCGTGAAGTCGACGATGCCTGCGGGTCGCTCCATGTCGCCACTCCTCTGCGTTCACCGCTCAGTCGATCGTCGCGGCGTCCGGACCGGACATCAAGCGCTGCGGGGGTCGGATCCTCCGTGGCGCTCCCCAGGAGCGGGCACAGGGGCTGGCACCACCGGTTCCCGGGGCGTGGAACGGTCCTTCCGGGTCATACCTGCCTGCTCGTGTGCCCGCCTTCCGCGCCCCCGGCTCGGGTCGCCCCTGGTGGAACCCCGGAACCGGGGCTAGCGTCGGCGGGACCATTTCTCGGGAGTCACGAGCCACCAGGGAGATCACGACATGACCACCGTCGAGCGCAGGACGTTCCTCAAGGCCGCCGCGGGAGGTGCGCTGACCGCCGGCCCGTTCACCGGCCTGGTCGCCGCACCGGCACTCGCGAAGCCGGGCTCCACCGGGCACTGGGAGCTGAGGCCGGTACCCGACCTGCGGGACGGCCAGGTGCGGCTGCACCTGCCCGAGGGGTTCCAGTACCGGTCGTTCCACGACACCGAGTCCTCGGTGGTGCTCGACGACGGCACCAGGCTCCCCGGCCGTCACGACGGCATGGGTGCCTTCCGCCCGGGCAGGCACCGCGACGACGACGGCGGCGACGACCACGACACGGTGGTCCTCGTCCGCAACCACGAGGTGAACAACCCGGGGGCGGCGTTCGGGCCGACGACCCCGTACGACCCGATGGCACGGGGCGGGACCACGACGATCCACGTCACCCGCGAGGGAGTCGTCAAGCGTGCCTACACGAGCCTGAGCGGCACGATGATGAACTGCAGCGGTGGCGAGATGCCCTGGGGTTCCTGGGTCACCTGCGAGGAGACCGTCAACGGTCCCGACGTCGGAGCCGACTTCACCGGTACGTCGAACGTCCCCCTGACCAAGCCGCACGGCTACGTCTACGAGGTGCCGGCAGGCGGCCTCTCCGACGGTCAGCCGATCACCAGGGCCGGCCGCTTCGCCCACGAGGCGGTGTCCTACGACCGCCGCAACGGCGCCCTGTACCTGACCGAGGACAACTTCGCGTTCCCGTCGGGCTTCTACCGGTACGTGCCGCGCAGCAACCCGATGAGGTCGGGCCGCCTGGACAACGAGGGCACGTTGCAGATGCTCGCGGTCACGGGACAGCCGAACGCGCACCTCGAGGCGTCGCAGGCCCCCGGCACGACCTACGAGGTGACCTGGGTCGACATCGACGACCCGGACCCCACGTTCCCGTACACGCCCGGAGAGCCCGCGCCCACGACCAACGACCAGGCGCTGGTGTACGTCGGTGACCAGGGACGCGCCCAGGGTGCCGCGGGCTTCTCGCGCCTCGAGGGCCAGGTCTACGACCGCGGCGTCGTCTACTTCTGCTCGACCCAGGGCGGCGGTGCGGCGGAGACGGGACCCGACAGCTCGAGCGGCTACGGGAACGGCAACGGGCAGGTGTGGGCCTACGACACCCGCACCGAGCGGCTGACGATGCTCTACGAGTCCCCCGGACCCGACGTGCTCGACTTCCCGGACAACATCACGGCGAGCAAGCGCGGCACCCTCGTCCTCTGCGAGGACCACGACGACGACAACTACCTGCGTGGTCTGAACCGTCGTGGTCAGCTGTCGAACATCGCCCTCAACCGTCTGGTCTCGTCGACCGGGAGGACCCGCTACGACGACGAGTTCGCCGGCTCCACGTTCAGCCCGGACGGGCGGACGCTCTTCGTCAACATCCAGGCCAGTGCGGGCATGACGTTCGCGATCTGGGGTCCGTGGGGGCGGATCGGGGTGTAGCCCCGGCCACGATCCCGATGAGGCTGGACGCCTACGAGGACCGGGACGAGGCGGGCCAGGTGCTGGCCGAGAGCCTGGCCGCCTACGCGGGTCGCGACGACGTGGTGGTGCTGGGGCTGCCTCGCGGCGGCGTCCCCGTGGCGGCCCGGGTCGCGCGGGCGCTCGCGGCACCGCTCGACGTCCTGGTGGTGCGCAAGCTCGGGCTTCCCGGTCACGCCGAGCTCGCGATGGGGGCGCTCGCTCTCGTCGGTGGAGACGTCGCGGTGGTGCGCAACGAGCGCGTCCTCCGTCGCCACCGGGTGACCGCCGCGCAGTTCGAGTCGGCGCGCAGCCGCGAGCTGGAGCCCCTGAGGGAGCGTGAGAACGACCTTCGACGTGGGCGTGAGGCCGTGCGGGTCCGGGACCGCACGGTGGTCGTGGTCGACGACGGGCTGGCGACCGGAGCCACCATGCGGGCGGCCCTGGCCGCACTGCGTACGCAGCACCCGTCGCGGGTGGTCGTCGCCGTCCCGGTCGGCAGCCGGTCGACCTGCGGCATGCTCGAGGGCGAGGCCGACGAGGTGGTGTGCGCGTGGTTCCCGGCAGCGTTCTCGGCCGTCGGCCAGGCTTACGTCGACTTCGGTCAGACCACGGACGAGGAGGTCCGTCGCGCGCTGGACGACGCTGGATGACGACCCGAGGAGCACCGTGATGACCATTGCCGCCGAGCCCCGGAGCCGCCGGCCCCGACGCCCGGTCCGATCCCGTCGCCGGTGCCGGGCAGCCCTGACCCGACCGACCCCGCACCCCCCGGCCCCGAGCCGGACCCGATCCCGCCCGACCCCACGCAACCTGCCCCGCCCCCTGCGGGCGACAGGTCAGACGCGTACTGAGAGCGCGCGGTGGTCGGAGACCGCCATGGCGGTGGCGGTCCCGTGGACCGGACCGTCCCCAGGTCGCCCTTCACCAGCACGTGGTCGAGCTGTCGCCGAGGGCTCGTCGACGGGTACGTAGGTGCCGAAACCAGCGACCGCATCCCACTCGCCTTCTCCGCCGGACGCGTGCCCATGTTGAGGTCGCCCATCAGCACGGCGGGACGTGACCACGTGGCGAGCTCGCGGACGAGGTGCCGCAGCTGGTTGCTGTTGCGGCCGGGGAAGAACGACAGGTGGGTGGCGGCCACCGTGACCTCGCCGCGCGGGGTGTCGACGACCGCGATGCCGGCGACGCGCGGTTCGTCGCGCACGAGCACCGGGCGACCCGCACCGGGGAACCACAGCGGGACCCAGCCGCCGCTGCCCGGAAGCCGCAGCACCTCCCACCGCAGGATCGGGTACCGGGAGACGAGGCCGACCCCGTACGCCGTGTCCCCGAAGGCCTCGTTCCCCGTGGCGGCCTCCCACTCCTCGCCCGGCGTCCCGATCAGCGCGGCCGCGAAGCGGTGGTCGACGGCCCCCATCGCCTCGGCGACCTCTGCGGTGTGGTCCGCGTGGCCGGAGCGCGGCTGGTTCCGGTCGACCTCCTGGAGGGCGAGCACGTCCGCGTCGAGCGCACGGACCGCGTCCGCGAGCCGGGTGGGATCCACCTGACCGTCGTGGAGGGAGCGGCCGTTGAGGATGTTGAAGGTGGCGAGGCGCACCAGCCCAGGCTGCCCCCCACCGGGCCGCCGCGCGAGTGCCGTCCAGAATCACGGTCCCGTTCACCCCGAATGCACCTTTGGCGTGGCATCGTCCGTCCATGCAGATCGCGCTGAGCCGTAGGACTCCCCTCACCCTGCTCGTCGGGGTCCTGCTGGCAGCGGGCCTGCTGCAGGTGCCCGGGACGGGCGCGTCGGCGGCCGCGCCGCTGACCGTGGCGCAGGCGATCGGCAGCCAGAACGGGTCGACGGCGACCGTTCGCGGGTACGTGGTCGGCCAGCCGACGGCGACCACCACGGTGGTGACGTCCGGCTTCCCGAACGACTACGCCCTCGCGTTGGCCGACTCGCCCGGGCAGACCGCCACGAGCCAGATGGTGTACGTGCAGATCCCCTCGGCGTCCCGCTCGGCGTGGGGTCTGAAGACCAACCCGTCCCTGATGGGGCGGCAGATCGACGTCACCGGCAAGCTCGCGTCGTACTTCTCGCACCCCGGTGTGACGTCGTCCACGGCCTTCGCCTTCTCGAGCGGGACCCCCGACCCGACACCCAGCCCCACGACCCCGGGCGAGTACGACGACACCTACTACGCCGCCGCGACGGGCAAGAGCGGGTCGCAGCTGAAGAGCTCACTGCACCAGATCATCTCGACCGGCCAGACGAAGCTGACCTACGACCAGGTGTGGGGCGCGCTGAGGCTCACGGACCAGGACCCGGCGAACTCGTCGAACGTCGTCCTGCTCTACACCGGGCGCTCGCAGTCGAAGACGAGCAACGGCGGCGGGGTGGACCAGTGGAACCGCGAGCACGTCTGGGCCAAGTCCCACGGCGACTTCGGGACGGCGACCGGCCCCGGCACGGACGTGCACCACCTGCGCCCGACCGACGTCTCCGTCAACTCCACCCGAGGCAACAAGGACTTCGACATCGGCGGCAGCGCGGTGGGCGAGGCCCCCGGCAACTACACGGACGCCGACTCGTGGGAGCCGCGCGACGCGGTCAAGGGCGACGTGGCGCGGATGATCTTCTACATGGACGTGCGCTACGAGGGTGGCGACGGCTTCGCCGACCTCGAGCTGAACGACCAGGTCAGCAACGGGACGGCCCCGTTCCACGGCCGGCTCTCGGTGCTGTTGCAGTGGAACGCCCAGGATCCGCCGGACGCCTTCGAGCAGCGCCGCAACCAGGTCATCTACGACGACCTGCAGCACAACCGGAACCCGTTCGTCGACCACCCGGAGTGGGCTGCCTCGATCTGGAACTGAGGCGCACGGGCGCCCTCAGGCGTCGGGGACGGGGGCCCCTCGCTCGGCGAGCAGGTCGGTGATGATCGTGATCTCCCGGTCCTGGGTGGTCACGATGACCTCCGCCAGCTCCGTGAGGGTCGGCTCGTCGCTGCGGGCGAGGAAGGCCTCGGCCATGTCGAGCCCGCCCTGGTGGTGCCGGTACATCAGCTGGAGGAACAGCACCTCGGCGTCGCGGCCCTCCAGACGACCGAGCTCGCTGAGCTGCTCGTCGGTGGCCATGCCCATCGCGGCGATCAGGGGATCCACGCCGTCCGGGGGTGTGCTGCTCACGGGGTGACCGGCGTGGCCGGCACCGCTGACGTCCGGACCGGACATCCACGCCATCGGGCTGTACTCGCTGGTCGACGCGCCGACCCCGCTCTCGTCGAGCCACGCCAGCATGCGGCCCTGCTGGGTGGCCTGGCCCTGGGCGATGTCCATCGCGAGCTGCTGGACGGTGGGGTCCTCCGTCCGCTGGCGGACGAGGAACGACATCACGACCGCCTGCTCGTGGTGCACGAACATGTCGCGGGTGAAGCCCACCTCGGGGCCGGACTGCGCGGGGGCGCGATTGCCGGCGATCCAGCTCAGGGCCCAGCCCGACCCCAGCACGAGCAGCAGGGCGGTCAGGACGATCGTGGCGGTGCGCCACTGCGAGGACGTGCGGGTGGGCTCGGGCGACGCCGGGTCGTGCTCCACAGGTTCGTTGTCCGCTCGCGGGGTGGTCGTCACCCACCGATACCACCCACCCCACGGTGCGCTGTCAAACCCGCTTGTAAGTGAGTGCTCACTCACTTACTCTCTGGTCGTGACCCCCCGCGCCGCCTCCCTGCCCCCCGAGGAGCGCCGTCGTGCCCTGGTGGACGCCGCCCTCCCCCTGTTGCGCGAGCAGGGGTCGGCGGTCAGCACCCGCCAGATCGCCGAGGCCGCGGGGGTCGCCGAGGGCACCATCTTCCGGGTCTTCCCGACCAAGGACGCCCTCGTCGAGCACGCCGTCGCCTGCTCCTTCGACCCCGCAGGCGTCGTCCACGACCTGTCCGCGATCGACCCGGGAACTCCCCTGGAGGCGCGCCTCGAGCGGGCCGTGTCCCTGATCCAGGAGCACCTCGTGTCGGTCTTCACGTTGGTGGCCGCCCTGCGATGGTCAGGGCCCGGCAAGGACGGGTCGCCCGCCCACCCCCGCTCGGAGCACCTGCGGGCGAGCGCCGCGCTGGACGACGCGCTCGCCCAGGTCGTGGGTGACGGGGGCGGACTGCGAATGTCCCCGGGCGAGGTGGCGCGGATGCTGCGCCTGCTCACCTTCGCCGGCACCCACCCGCTGGTCAGTGAGAACCGGCCGCTGACCGCCCGGCAGATCGTGTCGCTCGTGCTCGACGGCTGTCGTGACCACGGACCAGCGCGGCGGGGTGGTCCCGGGTGCTGATCCGGCTCCTGCGCGAGCGACTCGCACCGCTACGCGGACCGCTGGCGTGGGTCGTCGGTCTGCAGCTGGTCAGCTCGCTCGCCAGCCTGTACCTGCCGAGCCTCAACGCCGACATCATCGACCGGGGGGTCGCGCAGGGTGACACCGGCTACATCGTGCGGACGGGTGGCTGGATGCTCGCCGTCAGCCTGCTGCAGATCAGCGCTGCGCTGGGGAGCGTCTGGTTCGCCGCCCGGACGGCGATGGGGGTCGGACGCGACCTGCGTTCCGCGGTGTTCACGCGCGTCGGGGAGTTCAGCGCCCAGGAGCTCTCGCGGTTCGGGGCGCCCACCCTGATCTCGCGCACCACCAACGACGTGCAGCAGGTGCAGATGCTCGTCCTGATGGGGTGCCTGATGTTCGTGGCTGCCCCGATCAGCATGGTCGGCGGAGTGGTGATGGCCCTGCGCGAGGACGTGGGACTGTCCTGGCTCGTCGGTGTGGCCGTGCCGGTGCTCGGGCTGAGCATCGGTCTGGTCGTGTCGCGGATGGTGCCTCTCTTCCGCGCGATGCAGACCGGTATCGACGAGATCAACCGCGTTCTGCGGGAGCAGATCGCGGGCATCCGCGTGGTCCGCGCCTTCGTCAGTGAGCGCCGGGAGGTCCGACGCTTCGCGGTCGCCAACGACGACCTCACCGAGACGACCCTCGCGGTGGGACGTCTTGCAGGCGCTGATGTTCCCGATCGTGATGGCCGTGCTGAACGTCTCCACGGTCGCTGTGCTCTGGTTCGGTGCGGCGCGCGTCGGGTCCGGGCTGCTCCAGGTCGGCTCGCTCACCGCGTTCATGGCCTACCTGATGCAGATCCTCATCTCGGTGATGATGGCGACGTTCATGCTGATGATGGTCCCCCGCGCCTCGGTGTCGGCAGAGCGCATCGCGGAGGTGCTCGACACCGAGGTCTCCGTGGTCCTGCCGGCGAGCCCGGTGACCACCGTCGACCGTCACGGCGAGCTCGAGCTGGATGACGTCTCGTTCCGCTTCCCCGGGGCTGAGCGCCCTGTGCTGCAAGGCATCTCGCTGCGGACTGCACCAGGGCGCACGACGGCCGTCATCGGCAGCACCGGCTCCGGCAAGACGACGCTGCTCTCGCTGGTGCCGCGACTCATGGACGCCACCTCCGGGAGCGTCCGGGTCGACGGAGTCGACGTGCGGGACCTCGACCCCGAGCTGCTCTGGCGACGGGTCGGCCTCGTCCCGCAGAAGCCCTACCTGTTCACCGGCACGGTCGCGAGCAACCTGCGCTTCGGTGACGAGACGGCGACCGATGACGCGCTGTGGGAGGCACTCGAGGTCGCGCAGGCGGCGGACTTCGTCCGCGCCATGCCCGGCGGGCTGGAGTCGGCTGTCTCCCAAGGCGGGACGAACCTCTCCGGCGGCCAGCGTCAGCGCATCGCGATCGCGCGCGCCCTCGTCCGCCGCCCCGAGATCTACCTCTTCGACGACTCGTTCTCGGCGCTCGACCTGGCGACCGACGCACGCCTGCGGGCGGCTCTGCGCCCGGCGACGCGCGACGCCAGCGTCGTCATCGTGGCGCAGCGCGTGTCGACCATCGTCGACGCCGACCAGATCCTCGTCCTAGAGAACGGTCGGGTCGTCGGGCGAGGGCGGCACGACGAGCTGGTGCGGCAGCTGTCCGACGTACGCGGAGATCGTCGAGTCGCAGGCGGCAGCGGAGGAGCAGCGGGGGTGCGGACGTGAGCGACAGCGCGATCGAGAGCGAGCGGAAGGCGGCCGAGGCACGCCGCCCGCCGCAGCAGCGGATGGGCCCGATGAGGACGGGGTTCACCGGTGAGAAGTCCGCCGCGTTCGGCCCCTCGGCCCGCGGCTGGTGGGTCGTCTGCGCCCTGCAGCGCAGTCGCGGCTGCTCGGCGTCGTCGGTCTGGCGGTCTCGAGCGTCGCGTTGATGGTCATCGGACCGAAGGTGCTCGGGCACGCGACGAACATCATCTTCGACGGTGCGATCGGACGCACGCTGCCGGCCGGTCTCACGAAGGAGCAGGCGATCGAGGCGGCGCGAGCACCGAGGAGACGGGGAGTTCGCGGACCTGCTCACCGGCATGTCGGTCGTGCCGGGTCAGGGCATCGACACGACCGACCTCGGTCGTGTGCTGCTGCTCGCCCTCGGGCTCTACGTGTTCGCCTTCTTGTTCTCGTGGTGCCAGGGACTGCTGCTCAACACCGCGGTTCAGCGCACCGTGCGGACGCTGCGCGCCGAGGTGGAGGACAAGCTGCACCGCCTGCCGCTGAGCTACTTCGACAAGCAGCCTCGCGGCGAGCTGCTGAGCCGCGTGACCAACGACATCGACAACGTCGCCCAGAGCCTCCAGCAGACGCTGAGCCAGCTGCTGACCTCGCTGCTGACCGTGGTCGGCGTCGTCGCGATGATGCTGGTGATCTCCCCGCTGCTGGCGCTCGTCGCGCTGGTGACCATCCCGGTGTCCATGATCGTGACGACCCAGATCATGAAGCGCTCGCAGAAGCTCTTCGCCGCGCAGTGGAAGCACACCGGTGCCCTGAACGCCCAGGTCGAGGAGGCCTTCACCGGCCACAGCCTGGTGAAGGTGTTCGGTCGCCAGCCGCAGGTGGACGCAGCCTTCGACGAGGAGAACGACAGGCTCTACACGGCGGGCTTCGGGGCGCAGTTCGTCTCGGGGATCATCATGCCGACGATGATGTTCATCGGGAACCTCAACTACGTCGTCATCGCGGTCGTCGGCGGTCTGCGGGTGGCGAGCGGGCAGCTGAGCCTCGGGTGACGTGCAGGCCTTCATCCAGTACTCGCGGCAGTTCACGCAACCGCTGACGCAGGTGGCGTCGATGGCCAACCTGCTGCAGTCGGGCGTGGCGTCGGCCGAGCGGGTCTTCGAGGTGCTCGACGCGCGGGAGCAGGAGCCGGACCACGCGTCGGCGGTCACGATCACCGACCCCTGCGGGCGCGTGTCGTTCGAGCAGGTCGCCTTCTCGTACTCACCGGACCGTCCGCTGATCACCGAGCTCGACCTGGTGGCCGAGCCGGGTCACACGGTGGCGATCGTCGGACCGACCGGTGCCGGCAAGACGACGCTCGTGAACCTCGTGATGCGGTTCTACGAGCTCGACGCCGGACGGATCACGCTCGACGGCGTCGACATCACGTCGATGACCCGGGACGACCTGCGCTCGCGCGTCGGCATGGTGCTCCAGGACACCTGGCTGTTCGGCGGCACGATCCGCGACAACATCGCCTACGGCAACCCGGAGGCGACGGAGGAGCAGGTCCTGGCGGCGGCGCGGGCCACGTACGTCGACCGCTTCGTGCAGTCGCTGCCGGACGGTTACGACACGGTGGTCGACGACGAGGGCCACTCGCTCAGTGCCGGCGAGAAGCAGCTGCTCACCATCGCCAGGGCCTTCCTGTCCGACCCGTCGCTGCTGATCCTGGACGAGGCGACCAGCTCGGTCGACACACGCACGGAGCTGCTGGTGCAGCACGCGATGGCTGCTCTGCGCAGTGACCGCACGAGCTTCGTCATCGCGCACCGGCTCTCGACGATCCGGGACGCCGACCTGATCCTCGTGATGGAGGACGGCGCGATCGTCGAGCAGGGCACCCACGATGAGCTCCTCGCCGCGGATGGCGCGTACGCACGGCTGTACGACGCGCAGTTCGCCGGGCCGGTGGCCGAGCCGGACGTGGCCGTCGCTGCCGGAGGGTGAGGCCGGGGGACGAAGGGCCCTCGCGTGGAGCAGCCCCCCGCGGGCAACCTCTTCCCAGGGCTCGTGTCTGGAGGCGACACCGTGCGACGACCCGTGGTTGCGGCACTCGCGATCGTCGCGCTGGTCGCCGTGGTGGCTGCCCTCGCGCTGGCAGTCGGCAGCCGTGCCGGAGGCGTCCAGCGGGTCGCCGTCCCTGGTGGGGGACCGGGCATGATGGCGGACGGGCCCGGTGGCGAATGGATGCAGGGAATGGTCGTCCGCGACGAGTTCGATTTCCTCGCCGAGATGGTGCCCCACCACGCCGAGGCCGTCGCGGCCGCCACCGAGCTGCGCAGATCAGAGCGCCCGGAGATGCGGGCGCTCGGTGCCTCGATCGTCGCGTCCCAGTCGGCCCAGATCGACCGGATGGAGGGATGGCTGGCCCGGTGGTACCCGGACCGGACGTCGGACGCGGACTACCGGCCGATGATGCGCGACCTGTCCGACCTGTCCGATGACCAGCTCGACGAGGCGTTCCTCAGCGACATGGTCGGCCACCACATGGCGGCCGTGATGATGTCCCAGCAGCTGCTGGTCCGCGGGCTCGCCGTCCACCCCGAGGTGGCGGACCTGGCACGGACCATCCGAGAGGACCAGCTCGATGAGATCGGGATCATGAGCAGGTGGTTGTCCGACTGGTACGGACGGGACCGGGGCTGGATGGGGCCCGGCATGATGTGGTGAAGCGCCCGACCCCTGCGCCGGGCCACCGTGGAGGGCGACAGGCATGCAACACACGCGTCTTGGCCGTTCAGGTCTGAAGGTCAGCCGCATCGGGCTGGGGTGCATGAGCTACGGCGAAGCGGCCTCCGGCATGCACCAGTGGACGCTGGACGAGGAGGGCGCCGCGCCGTTCTTCCGGCAGGCCGTCGAGCTGGGAGTCACGTTCTGGGACACGGCGAACGTGTACCAGGGCGGCACCTCCGAGGAGTTCGTCGGCCGCGCGGTGCGCCGGTTCTCCCGCCGGGAGGACATCGTCGTGGCCACGAAGGTCCACGGCCGCATGCACGACGGGCCAGGCGGCAGCGGCCTCTCGCGGAAGGCGATCCTGGAGCAGCTGGACGAGTCGCTGCGACGCCTCGGCACCGAGTACGTGGACGTGTACTACATCCACCGGTTCGACGACCAGGTCCCGGTCGAGGAGACGATGGAGGCGCTGCATGACGTCGTGCGGGCAGGGAAGGTGCGGTACCTCGGTGCGTCGTCGATGTGGGCCTGGCAGCTCGCGAAGCTGCAGCACGTGGCGCAGGTGCACGGCTGGACCACGTTCACGGCGATGGAGGACCAGTACAACGTCCTCAAGCGCGAGGAGGAGCGGGACATGATCCCGCTGTGCCTCGACCAGGGCGTCGGTCTGACGCCCTACTCGCCGCTCGCCAAGGGCCGCGCCGCACGTCCCTGGGGTGCGCAGACTGCCCGTTCATCCTCGGACGCCGTCGCTCGGTCCTTCGACCGCGAGGCGGACAGGCCGGTCGTGGACGCCGTCGAGAGGATCGCCGATGACCGCGGTATCCCGATGGCTCAGGTCGCGCTGGCCTGGGTGCTGTCCAAGCCCGTGGTGTCGTGCCCGATCGTGGGCGCCACACGTCCGGGGCACCTCGAGGACGCCGTGGCTGCCCTCGACGTCCGGCTGACAGAGGACGAGGTCACCGCGCTTGAGGAGCAGTACTCCGCACAGGACAACTACTGGTGGTGACCGTTCGCTCTCAGCGCGTCGAGCGCTGAGTAGGACCCCACGACGGTCGCGCTCATCGGGGTCGGGCCCTCGATGCTGCGCTCGGCGATCCTCTCCTGGAAGGCCGCGAACGCCGGCAGCTCGGCCAGGGGGTTGTCGGGGCGCGTGTTGTGGAAGATGTGGATGAAGGTGTCGTCCTCGAGGCGGTAGGTCGAGTAGCTGATGCCATCGGGACGGGCCGCGGCGAGCTCGGCGTACACGGCCTCGACGAGGCGCTGGTTCTCCTCAGCGGCGTCGTTGCGGGTGCGGTAGCGGACGACGGTCTGCTGCGTGTCGGTCATGGCCGAGTATCGCCCCTGCCGACATCTGAGTGTGAAGGGTCCCTACGCAGGCTCGCGAAGGGATCATTCCCCACTCAGGCGAAGGGGGGGTTCAGCCGGCGAGCAGCCGGTCCAGCGTCGACCGCAGCTCGTGGAGGTCGTGGACGACGTGCGTCGCGCCTGCGTCGCGCAGCTCGGCCTCCGCGAAGCCGCCGGTGAGCAGCCCGATCCCCGTGAGTCCAAGCTCCGCCGCGGGCAGGAAGTCCCAGACCGAGTCCCCCACCGAGACGACCTGGTCGGCGTCGGTCATGTCCCGCGCGACCTCGAGCAGGTCGGTCGCGGGCTTCGTCCGCTCGACGTCGTCCGCCGTGGTCCACCCGCGGACGACGTCACGGGCCTGGAGCAGGTCGACGAACCGCTCGACGTGGGCCGGTTTCCCCGAGGTGGCGAGCACGAGCTGGTGCCCCTGGTCCGACAGGTGCCGCAGCAGGGCGACGGCCCCGTCGAGGGCCCTCACCTCCGGCAGCAGCGGCTCGACGTGCTCCCGCCACGCCGCACGCAACGCGTCGCCGTGCTCCGCCTCGGCGTCGTCGCCTGCCACGGCGGCCACGAGCTGGTCGCCCCCCATCCCGAGATGGCGGTGCACCCGCCACAGCGAGGGGGTCAGCCCGTGGTCGGCGAAGGCGCGGGACCAGGCGATGACGTGGTGGTAGTTGCTGTCGACGAGGGTGCCGTCGACGTCGAGGAGCACGGCGCTGGACATCGACCTGTCCTATCGCGTCCGCTAGACAAGGGCCATTCGGGGGTAGCGCAGGCGGGGTCGTTCAGGTAACCCTGTGCGGACGGGGACCCGTCGGCAGCCCAGCACACCGAGGACGTCCATGTCTTTGACCACAGACCACCACGACCACGTGGTGGACACGCTCACCCTCCGGTTCCCACAGATCGACCGCGGTTCGATCGACGCCGTCGTCACCGACGTCGAGCACCGGTACGTCGACGCACGGGTACGTACGTTCGTTCCCGTGCTGGTGGCCCGTGAGGCTCGCGACGTGCTGAGCGGTCGTCTGGACGTGGACGGGCGGTCGTCACCTGCCTGATGCCGAGAAGTGCTGGTAGTCCTTCAGGCTGGTGAAGTCGCCTCCCCACTGCCAGCCCTCGTCGGCGAACGACCGGACGACCACGTCGCCGCGCACGACCATGCCCGGCCGGTCGTTGGCCCGGTCCAGGTAGGAGCGTCCCGCAGCCGGCAGGACGGTCGAGCCCTTCACGTACGGGTTCTGCACCGGGTTGATGTCGACGGCGGTGCCGTAGGCGTGCTCCGACCAGCCGGACCCACCCTCGACGGCGCGGCAGTTGTAGGCGGAGGTGTTGTTCGCCTCCATCGAGGCGTGGTCGGAGCCGCGGTAGGCGTCCACGAGCAGCAGGCGCTGGATCGGGTACCGCGCCGCGTAGAGGTCGCCGAAGGCCCGGGTCATCGCCGATGCGGCGGTCCGGTGCACGACCAGCTCGCCGGTGTGGGCCGCGCGGTCGAAGCCGTAGTAGGTGAGGGTGACCAGGCGCAGGTCGGCCGTCGCCACCGGGCAGCCGGCCCGGTGGCTGTACTGCATGCGTGCCAGCGTCGCGGCGTCGATGGCCGCCACCGAGGCCGTGTAGGCCGGCAGGGTCGCGTCGCCGCGGACCGAGGCCGCCGCGATCTGGCTGCATGCCGTTCCAGCCATGACCGACCGCCACCGTCCGCCCGAAGCCACCCGCCCCGTCGCCCGGGTAGAGCAGCAGTCGCCCGGACGTGTCACGCGCCAGCAGGTCGCCGCGGCGGTCACCGCTGGCGTCCGCGGCCCCGGCGATCGGCGGTCAGACCGTTCCAGCCGTTCGCCGATCACCCGCGCGCTCCCGAAGCCGCCTCGCCCGTCGCCGCGGTTCAGCCACAGCTCGCCGGTGGCCGTCGCCCGCGAGATCAGGTCCGTGCCGCCGTCGCCGTCGAAGTCGCCGGCCGAGACCAGCGCGTCGCGGCCGCTCCAGCCGCTGCCGATCTGCTGCGCCCTGCCGAAGCCGCCCGTCGCCGGTCGCCAGGGTAGAGCCACAGCGTTCCGTCGGACGACCGGACGCCGAGCAGGTCGGCCGTGCCGTTGCCGTCCCAGTCACCTGGAGCCACGACCTCACGGATCGCGCTCCACCCGTTGCCGACCTGCCGTGCCTTGCCGAACCCACCGCTACCGGTGCCCGGCCACAGCCAGAGCGCACCGGTGCTCACCGACCGCGCCACGAGGTCGGCACCGCCGCTGCCGTCGAACTGGCCGACGACCCGCACCTGGTCGAAGCCGCCCCAGCCCGAACCGATCTGACGCGCCCGGCCGAGACCGATCCGGCACCCGCGCCGGGATAGAGGTACAGCGCCCCCGAGATGAGACGGCCAGCACGTCGACCACGTGGTCGCCGGTGAGGTCGAGCGGTTCGGCGGCGCGGGAGCGTCGCCGGCCCGTGCCGACGGCGCGGGCAGGCGACCCGCGGCGACCACCCCGCCACCGTCACGGTGGACGCGAGCGAGGACGGTGAGGCGACGACGCGCGATCATGGGTCGATGATCATGCACGCCGGGGCGGGTCTGTGGTGGGCTTTCGTATGGCCACGCCGAGGTGTCGTGGCCGGCGTACCGTCGACCCATCGGCGACCGCGCGCGTTGTTCGCCGCACTCACCGACGCCTGGCCGATCGCCCGCGCCCTGTACCCGGGCAGCTACGTCGACCTGTCACCGTCCACGGCGTGCCGGACGTGACCTACGTCGACACCGACCGCCGGGCCGCGCGCTACTTCGACGACCCGGCCCGTGTGATCGCCGAGCTGCAGGGCCGCACGACGTACACAGATCCGCCGATCGTGAGGTTCCTGCACGCCGACTACACCCACCGCCTGCCGGTCGAGCCTGCGTCGGTCGACCTGCTCGTGTCGCTCTTCGCCGGACCCGGTCCGAGCACTGCCACTCCTACCTGCGGCCGGGCGGACTCCTCCTGGCCAACACCAGCCACGGGGACGCGTGGCTCGCGGCGCTCGGCCTCCCACTTCCGGCTGGTCGCCGCGGTGCAGCACCGAGCCGACCGCTACCGGCTGGAGACGGGCGACCTGGACGGTCACCTCGATCCCGCCGCCGCGCGCGAGGTCGACGCGCGTCGGTGCCGCGCAGCGGACGCGGTGTGGCCGCGGTCCGGTCGGCGTTCGCCTACGTCTTCGAGCACCGGGTCACCTCGTCCGACGCGTGCCGACGTCACCTAGCCTGCCGTGGTGACCTCCTATCCCTGCCCCGACGGCTCGCAAGGTCGACACCGAACGGACCCACCACGGCGAGACCGTCGTCGATCCGTACGAGTGGCTGCGCACGTCCGACGACCCCGACGTGATCGCCCACCTCGCGGCCGAGAACACCTACACGGCCGAGCAGACCTCGCACCTGGAGGAGCCTGCGGACGACGGTGTTCGACGAGATCGTCGCCCGCACCCAGCTCAGCGACCTGTCGGTTCCTGCCCGCCGCGACGACTGGTGGTACTACAGCCGGACCGTCGACGGCGCCCAGTACGCCGTCTACTGCCGCTGCCCCGCGGACACCGCGGCCGACCCGTCGACCGTCGAGGCGTGGACCCCGCCGACGATCGAGCCCGGTGTCCCTGCTGACGGCGAGCACGTCATGCTCGACGGCAACGTCGAGGCCGAAGGCCACGCCTTCTTCGCCCTGGGTGCGCTTGCCGTCAGCCCGGACGGCAACCTGCTCGCCTACTCGGTCGACACCACCGGAGACGAGCGCTTCACGTTGCGGGTCAAGGACCTCCGCACCGGCGACCTGCTTCCGGACGAGGTCACCGGGATCTTCTACTCGGCCGCCTGGTCGTCCGACGGCGGCACGGTCTTCTACACCGTCGTCGATGACGCGTGGCGGCCTCACGAGGTGCGCCGGCACGCGCTCGGCACCGAGTCGTCCTCGGACACGACGGTCTTCGCGGAGCCCGACGAGCGCTACTGGGTCGGCCTCGACGTCTCCACGAGCCGTCGCTTCCTGCTGGTGAGCGCGGCCTCCAAGACGACCACGGAGGTGCGGGCCCTCGACCTCGCGACCCCGGACGCGGAGCCCGAGGTCGTCGCGGAACGCCGACAGGGCGTCGAGTACGACGTCGACCACCTGAACCTTGGCGGCCGCGACCGCTTCGTCATCGTCCACAACCACGAGGCGGAGGACTTCGCGGTCGCGCTCGCCGACCTCGGCGACCCGGACCCTGCGCACTGGGAGCCACTCCTCCCGCACGTCCGGGGAACCCGCGTGCTCGGTGGTGTCGCGACGGACCGCGCGGTGGCGCTGAGCGTCCGGCGCCAGGGCCTGCAGCGCGTGATCCTCCTTCCTGTCGAGGGTGCCTCGCTGGGTGAGCCGTGGGAGGTGCAGTTCGACGAGCCGCTCTTCACCGCCGACGTGGGTTCGGTGCTCGACCCGTCGACGCCGGTGCTGCGCCTCGGGTATGCCTCGTTCGTCACGCCCGGCACCGTCTACGACCTCGACCTCGAGACCCGAGAGCTGTTGTTGCGCAAGCGCACACCGGTCCTCGGCGGGTTCTCGTCGGACGACTACGAGCAGCACCGTGAGTGGGCCGTGGCGCCGGACGGCACGCGGGTCCCGATCTCGGTCGTGTGCCGGGTGGGCACGCCACGGGACGGTACGGCGCCTGTCGTCCTCTACGGCTACGGGTCGTACGAGCACAGCATCGACCCGGCGTTCACCGTGCCCCGGCTGTCGCTTCTCGACCGGGGGGTGGTGTTCGCGGTCGCCCATGTACGCGGTGGCGGCGAGATGGGTCGGCACTGGTACGAGCAGGGCCGCATGGCCCACAAGACCAACACCTTCACCGACTTCGTCGCCTGCGCGGAGCGCCTGGTCGAGAGCGGTTGGGCCGCGCCCGATCGGCTCGCCGCCATGGGTGGCTCGGCCGGCGGCCTGCTGATGGGTGCCGTCGCCAACCTGGCACCTGAGCGGTTCGCGGGCATCGTCGCGCAGGTGCCCTTCGTGGACGCCCTGACGACCATCCTCGACCCCTCGCTCCCGCTGACCGTCGTCGAGTGGGAGGAGTGGGGTGACCCCCTGCACGACCCCGAGGTCTACTCGTACATGCGGGGCTACACGCCGTACGAGAACGTGCGGTCGGACGTCGACTACCCGCCGATCCTGGCGATCACCAGCCTGCACGACACCCGGGTGCTCTACGTCGAGCCGGCCAAGTGGGTCGCGCGGCTTCGCGAGACGGCGTCGGGTGGCCCCTTCCTGCTCAAGACGCAGATGGACGGTGGGCACGGCGGCGCGAGCGGCCGCTACGAGACGTGGAAGGAGCGGGCCTACGAGATGGCCTGGCTGCTGGACGTCCTCGGGGTCGCGGGGACCGGGCAGTAGCCCACCGGACACCTGCAACCGCCTGGACCCCGCGTCCCGGTGTCGACTTCACGCTGTCGGCGTCCTGACCGGACGAGGCAGACCTACGAGTCGGTCCGCACGCGCTCCAGCACGAGGATCGCCATGTCGTCCGACATGAGCGACCCGGTCCAGTCCTGCGCGGCCGCTGCCACACGCCGCAGCCCCTCCTGGGGGGTCCCGCGGGACAGCTCGCGCCCGATCACCTCGGCGGCGGGGAAGAAGCGACCTCCGCGGTCCCGGAACCTGCCACGCATCCACCACCTGCGGGGGGTACGGGCCTCGAGCACCCCGTCCGTCACGAGCACCAGGCGCTGGTTGCGCGGCAGGTTCGCGAACGTGCTCCGTGGCACCTCGTCGAGCAGCCCCAGCGGGGGCACCGGGTCGATCTCGAGCTCGGTCGCGGGCTCTCCCGTCGCCTTCACCAGCATCGGCGCGGGATGGCCGCAGGTGCAGACCTGAAGGTCGCCGTCCGGCTGGATCTGCAGCAGCGCGACGGTGACGAAGTCCTCAGGTCCGGCGTCGCGCAGCACCGCCCGGTTCAGGGCCATCGCCAGACCCGACAGGGTCGGCTCGGTGTATCCCACCTCACGGAAGGCACCCAGGACGACGCCTGACTTCTGCACCGCCTCCATGCCCTTGCCGCGCACGTCCCCGACGAGCGCACGGGTGCCGAACGGCGTGGCCAGCACCTCGATGAGGTCCCCGCCGATGCGAGCCTCGCTCGTCGCCGACTGGTAGAGGGCCGAGCACCGCAGCCCTCCGACCAGTGGCGGGATGGGTCGCATGATCGCCTGCTGCGCCGCGTCCGCCACGGACGACAGCCGCCGGCCCATCTCGGCCCGCCTGAGCCTGGCGTACGACACCGGGACGGCGAGGATCGAGAACAGCGCCAGCAGCACGAGCCGGACCTGCTGGCTCGCGGTCTCGGCGGCGATGATGCCGCCGGGCGCCACCTGCACATACCCGAGCCAGACCGCGGCGAGCGTCACCACCAGGCCGACCAGCGCCGTCTGCAAGGGCGTCGTGAGCGCCGCCGCGAGCAGCGGAACCGCGCACAGGACACCGATGAGCTGGGGCATCGGCCCCTCGATCAGCTCGCCGACGACCAGTACGGCGGCGATCAGCAAGGGCGCAGCAACCCCGAAGAGGCTGTCGTCATCGAGGCGCGCCATGGGGAAGAGACTCCCAGGCGCGGACACCGGAGGCGGGCACGCTGCACGCCGTGTCACCTGTTCGGTCGTGACGGCCACCCTTCCAGCGGTCCACGGAAGGGCTCCCGGACACAACGAAGCCCTCGGCGGAGCAACCGCGAGGGTGCCTGGAGCCTACTGGCCACGCGCGTTCTGCGCCCACGAATCGACGGCAGTCTGCTGCAGGGCCGCACGAGGACGTGTCCGGTCCTGGCAGGGGTTGGCAGCACATCCGGTCCCACGGTTGGCGGTGAGCGGCGCGCGGTAGCCCGACGGCGGGTCGCCGGGGAGATCAGCCGGCCAGCCAGCCGCGTCGCTCGGCCATCACACCGGCCTCGAACCGGCTCTCCGTGCCGAGGGTCTGCATCCCCACCGCCACCAGCCGTCGCACCGTCCGCACCGACGTCCCGAGCCGGCGGGCGATCGACTCGTCCTTCTGCCCCTGGCTCAGCAGACGGAACACCTCCCGCACCCGGACCTCCTCACCGTCCTCACGGCTCGCCTCGGCCGCGGCCGACTGAGCCCACAGCTGCTCGACCAGCAGGCGCACCGGCTGGAGGAGACCGGGCGTGCGGATCACCCAGACGCCCCGCGACACGTCCGTCGGGTCCACCGGGAGCACCGCGGTGGCGCCGTCGACGAGGATGCAGCGCGTCGGCGGGGCGGGGTGCAGCCTTACCTGGAGCCCCGCCTCCACCCTCTCGACCAGGAACGACCAGGCCTCCGCCTCGGTCCGCACGGACGCCGGGACGATCGTCCGGAGGGTGACCCCCTTGCGCATGGCCAGGTTGTCCGTCTCCACGGCACCGCGGGCGGCCTCGATGCTCGGCACGGTCGTCGACACGTTGACCACGTCGGCCCGGGCCTGGTCGGCCAGCCGCCGCAGCAGGGCGCCGATCGCCTCCTGGCCCTCCAGGCGGTCGAGCCCGTCGGCGACCACCTGCAGGTGCTGGTCCACGTAGGTCTCCAGCAGCGCCCCCACGGTCCGTCGCGACTCTTCGAGCTGCTCCAGGGCGGCCCGTAGCTCGTCCTCCCGCTTGTTGATCAGGCCGTCGATGGCCCGCTGGGGGGACGGGATCCGCAGCACCTGCCCGTCGCGCCGACACAGATCGGCATCCGCGAGGCGGTCGAGCGACTCCAGCACGGTCGTCCGGTCGAGATCGACCGCGGTGGCGAGGCCGTCGACGTCGAGGTCCGGCCGCCGCAGCAGCGCCAGGTACACGGCTTCACCCGCCGAGTCCAGACCCAGGCACCCGAGGGACCCCAGGGGCATCGTGCTGCTCGCGTCGTCCGAGGCCATCCGTGACCTCCCCCCTTCACCAACCTGCCGTGCAGCAAGCGGCCACGACCCGGCGATGGTCGCTGGCACTCGACGGGCTCACACTAGCCCGAGCCGCCCAATTCGGGCAGGCGACCACATCTCGGTGCTCAACCGGCACCGGCACCCGACCCTGGAGCCGCAGTGCGCAGTGCCGTGATCACCCTCGCCGCCGTCCTCATGACCCTCGGTCGGCGCCGCGTCCGCCTCAGCGACGCATGACGTCCCCGGCCCGCAACCTGTCTGCGCGTTCTGCATGGAGTAGCCGGGCCCGGCCCGGACCGTGGCCGTTCCCTGCCCAGCCGGTGGAGGACGGACGAGAGCCCTTCCGTGACACCAGCTTCCGCGAGGGGATGGGGTTGGCACCGCGAGCCCGCGGCGTCACCACCGGATGAGGAGATCCTCCCCCATGCGTGGACCATGCGGCCGTCGCGCACAGGTCAAGGACGGTGACCACGTGAGCCGCGGCGACGTGATCGCGAAGGTCGGCGAGACCGGGGACGTCACCGGGGCCCACCTGCACGACGAGCAGCGCCACTCGGGCGACGACGTCGGGGTCGAGTTCTACGACGGCAACCAGGCCTTCGGCCCTCGCAACTACACGTCCCCCAGCTGCTGAGCGCTGCCGGATGGAGCACACCGACCAGCTGCCGCGCAGGTTCGCCTCCCGCCTGATGACGGAGCTGGCCCTCGGCCGGCCCGTCGACGCCGCCGAGTGGGAGCAGCACGCACCGGCAGGTCTCCGTCCCGCACGTCCCGACCTCGAACGGGCCGCGCACGTGCCCTCGGCCGTACTGCTCGGTCCCGGGCACGAGGCCGCCGGCGTCGCGGTCGACGGCCTGCTCTCCCAGGCCCACAGGTCGGTGGAGAGCGCTGTCTGCGGTCCTGAGCAGCTGCGGGTCGTCCCCTCACGGAGGGGAGAGGGGACGATCCGTGGCGTCCGCCACCGGTGCCTCGTCGACGAGCGCCGGCTGCGGCAGACCTCGGCCCTGCGTGGTCACGACGCCCAGACCGAGTACCGGGTCGGGGCCGTCGACGTGTGGATGCTGGTGCTCGACCGCCGGGCCGTCGTCATCGACGGTCCGGCCGTCGGCGCCGGCCTGCGCGGCACGTGGCTGGTCACCTACCCGGAGGTTCTCCGGGCGGCCACCGGTCTGTTCGAGGCCCGGTGGCGCCAGGCCCGTCACTGGGAGCACGACCCGGGCGGCCCCCGCGACGACGACCTCAGCCCGCGCCAGCAGCGTGTGGCCGCGCTGCTGCTGCGCGGCCACTGCGAGCAGGCCATCGGTCGCGAGCTGGACATCAGCAGGCGCACCGTCGCCTACGAGATCACGGCGATGATGCGCGCGCTGGGTGCCTCCGGACGGGTCGACCTCGGGTACCGGTTGCGCCTGCGTGAGGAGTCCGCCGGCGACTGAGGCCTCAGCGCAGGTCGGCCGAGCACTCGGGTGGCGCGCCCGCGGCCGGCGCAGCGACGGCCGGCCTCAGCGCGTCGTGGCGCCGGCGAACCACCGGTCCTGCCACGCCTGGTGGCGCTGCTCGAACTCGGCGTGGTCGTCACGGAAGGTCGTGATGAGGACGCTGCCCGGACGTTCGGGGTCCGCCTCCTCGGCGACGACGAGCAGGGCATCGCCCCACTCGTCGACCGTCAGGCCCACCTGGTGGTCGGTGCGGAACCAGACCTCGCCCGAGATGCGCTCCGCCGCGGTGCCGTCCGGCCGTCGGAAGGGTCGCCTCGTAGCGTTCACCGACGGCGACCGCACCGTCGCCGACGAGGTCCTCGAGCCCGAGGAGCGTCCACACACGCATCGGTGCTGGGTCGGTCGTCGTCGATCCGCATCGTCCTGCGGTCCTGGCCCGGGTGACGCTCGAGCAGGAAGCGCAGCTGGTGGACGAACGTCGTCCACCCCTCGTCGATCTCGTCGTAGCCGCCGTCCCAGTCCGGGCCGTACTGCTCGATCTCGCGGACGATCCGCAGCACGGTCCGCGGACGGTCCTCGCTCCCTGCCCGCTCGAGCTCGAAGCGGCCACCCGCCGTTGGTGTCGAGAGTGAGCTCCTCGGGGTGCTCGGTGACGTCGGAGAGGAAGATCGCGTCGATCTCGGCTTCGAGCTCGTCGTAGTGCCAGCCGTGCCAGCGCTCGATCTCGCGCGGCTCCCGCAGGGCGCTCCACACGGTCTCGGCAGATGCCGCGATCGTGACCCGCACGCACTCCCGCTCAGCCTCGGCACCCATGGCATCACCGTATGTCGGTACTCGTAGAGTCGGGCCATGCCCGAGCTTCCCGAGGTGCAGGCCCTGGCTGACTTCCTGCGCGAGCGGGCTGTCGGCGCCGTCGTCGCGGCCGTCGAGGTGGCGGCGATCAGCGTGCTGAAGACGTACGACCCGCCCCCGAGCGCACTGCAGGGCCTCGAGGTCACCGGCGTCCACCGGCACGGCAAGTGGCTCGACCTCGAGGTCGACGGCCTGCACCTCGTCTTCCACCTCTCCAAGGCCGGGTGGCTGCGCTGGTCGGACGCCCTGTCGCCGGCCCCCGCCCGTCCCGGGCAAGAGCCCGATCGCCCTGCGCGTCCGGCTCGACGGTGCGAGCCCGGCGAACCCCGACGCGGTGGTGCCCGACCGCCTGCCCGGCTTCGACCTCACCGAGGCAGGCACCCGCAAGCGCCTCGCGGTGCACATCGTCCGCGACCCACGGCAGATCGAGAAGATCGCCTCCCTCGGCCCCGACCCCCTCGACCCGGCCTTCGACCGCGAGGCCCTCGCCGGCCTGCTGGACGGGTCACGGCAGCAGGTGAAGGGACTGCTGCGCGACCAGAGCATCCTGGCGGGCGTCGGCAACGCCTACAGCGACGAGGTGCTCCACGCCGCGCGCCTCTCGCCGTTCGCCATCTCGGGGAAGCTGACCGACGAGCAGGTCGACCGGCTGTCCGTCGCCCTGCACGACGTGCTCGACGGCGCGGTGGCCGCGGCCAGCGGCAAGCCGGCAGCCGAGCTCAAGGACGCCAAGCGGCAGGGCATGCGCGTGCACGCCCGGACCGGCCAGCCGTGCCCGGTCTGCGGCGACGTCGTCCGCGAGGTGTCCTTCGCCGACTCCTCGCTGCAGTACTGCGCCACGTGCCAGACCGGCGGGAAGCCTCTGGCAGACCGCAGGATGTCCCGCCTGCTGAAGTAGTCCGTCCCTCAACCCGCCACTGCGACACCATCTCTGGACTAGCACTCTCGCCCGAGAGTGCTAATATGAGGGTCTCGCCGGACCGGTGGGTCCGGTTACGAGAGCCACGACACCCGGACCGCCAGGGGGGCGGCCGGTGGCACGAGGAGGTGGTGGTTGTGGCACTGACGTTCGACCCCTTCCGCGAGATGGACAGGTCTGGCGAGCCAGCTACTGGCCCCGACGTCTGCGCATCCGGGAGCAGCTCGCGCTGGATGCCGATGGACCTGTACCGCTCGGGCGACCACTACGTGGTCAACATCGACCTGCCGGGCGTCGACCCGGGTCGATCGACCTCGACGTGGACGCCAACACCCTGACGGTGCGTGCGGAACGCACGCTGGGCGCGGACGAGTCCGCTCAG
Source organism: uncultured Actinomycetota bacterium (assembly GCA_963845675.1). Classification (GTDB taxonomy): domain Bacteria; phylum Actinomycetota; class Actinomycetes; order Actinomycetales; family CAWJMD01; genus CAWJMD01. Next base: position 168,332 of record CAWJSX010000005.1, read on the forward strand.
TGGCTGGCGCGCGAACGCCCGGCCGGCAGCTACATGCGTCAGCTGAGCCTCGGTGACGGGCTCGACGTCGACGGCATCCACGCCGCCTACGAGAACGGCGTGCTGTCGTTGACGATCCCGGTGGCCGAGGCGGCCAAGCCGCGCAAGATCCAGGTGCGGGCAAGCGGCCAGCGCTCGGAGATCGAGGGCAAGGAGACGATCTCCGGGAGGCGACCGCCGTCCGGCTCGGCTGCCACCGGCTGAAGCCGGGCGGGGCACCTCCCGGCCGCGGTGGGCGGCCGGGAGGCCACTCGTCCCGCGAATGCCACGGATGGGACGATCGCGCGCAGTGCGGCGGCTACGCTGTCGCCCGTCCGATCACCAGGGGGTTCCTCGCGCATGTCCACCACGTCCGTGCGTCCGGCCGGGCTGACCTCGGCACTCGGACCTGGCGGCACCCGCCTGCCGACCACCCGCACCCGCCGTCCGACGTTCGCTGCGCTCGCCGTGCTGCTGGTCCTCGTCGGCGCGCTGGCGAGCGCGTGGCTGGTCTACCGCAGCGGCAACCGCGTCGACGTGCTCGTCGCCGGCGGTGACATCCAGGCCGGTCAGAAGCTGACCGCGGACGACTTCTCCGTCGCCCGCGTCGCCACCGACGACGCCCCCGTGATCATCGCGTCAGCCCTGCCCAACTTCGTGGGCACATACGCCACCAGCACGATCCCCGAGGGCACGCTCCTGAACCGGGACCTGTTCCTCGCGGGCGACGTCGTCCCCGATGACGGCGTCGTCGTGGGCATGGTGCTCACCCCGCAGCAGCGACCGGCCCTCGACGTGAAGGCGGGCGACGTGGTGCGGCTGTACCTCGTGCCCCCCGACGAGGCAGGCGGCACCGTGCCCGGTGAGCCGGGCGACACGGTCGTGTCCGCCGTGCGCGTCGTCGAGGTCGGCCCGGCCAGCAGCGGCGCCCAGGGCCTCGCCGTCTCCGTGCTGGTCTCCAGCGGCGACTCCGGCAACGTCGTCGCCGCGTCGTCCGCCGGTCAGATCGCGCTGGCACGCCTGGCGGCGGGCACCGAGCCGACGATCGACCTGGTCCGGGAGTAGCGGTGGGCGTCGTCACCCTGTTCGGGGCGAAGGGCGCCCCGGGCGTCACCACGACCGCCCTGCTGGCGGCCGCACTCTGGCCGCGGCCGTCGGTGCTGGTGGACGCCGACGCAGACGGCGGGGACGTCGCCCTGCGGCTTCCTCGCGCCGACGGCACCGCGATGGACCGTTCGCGCGGGCTCCTGACCCTCCTGCCCCTGGCCCGGCGGGAGCTGGCCACGCACGTCGTGGCCGAGCACACCCAGACCGTCCTGGGTGGCGTCGAGGTCGTCGCGGGGCTGGCCGGGCCCGAGCAGGTCAACGCCGTCGGGCCGCTGTGGGGCTCGCTGGCCTCGGCCTTCCGGTCGATGCAGGACGCGGACGTGATCGTCGACGCCGGACGCCTGCACTCCCAGTCGGTCCAGCTGCCGCTCGCCCAGGAGTCGGACCTGGTGCTCTGCGTGCTGCGGCTCAGCGTGGCCGGCGTGATCCACAGCCGGGAGCGGCTCCGGGCGCTCGAGCCGGTGCTCCGCGCCTCCAGCGGGCGCAAGCCCCGGCTCGGCATCATCGTGATCGCCCCACCCGGCGCCGAGCGCGACGTCACCAGCGTCGCCGGCAGCATCACCGGCACCGTCCCGGGCACCGAGATGTTCGGCCAGCCTCTCCGAGGACGCGGCCGGCGCCCGCCTGTTCATGGGGGATCCCGTGAGCCGGCCCGAACGGACCCTGCTCGTGCGCAGCGGCCGCCGCGTGGTGGACGCCGTCGTGGGCTCGATGCCGGTGCCGGCCCTGCCGGTGGCCGCCGTCCCGCCGCCTGGCGACGACGCCCCGGCCGAGAAGTCTGCCGCGACCCGCCGTTCCCTGCGCGGTGGCCAGAGCCGTCGGGGAGCCCGCGGATGAGCATCGACAACGAGCTGGTCCGGCTGCTGCGCTCCCGCGTGGCCCAGCGTCTCAACCAGCAACGGCGTCGCGACGAGGTCGCCGGCCGCGCGGCGATGAGCGCCGAGGACGAGCGCCAGTTCGCCCGCTCCCTCATCGTCCAGGTGCTGGAGGACCACGCGCGGAGCGAGATCGTCGCCGGCAAGACGCCTCCGACCGCGGACGAGGAGGAGCACACCGCCGCCGCCATCCACGCGGCCCTGTTCGGCGTCGGGCGCCTCCAGCCCCTGCTCGAGGACCCGGAGGTCGAGAACATCGACATCAACGGGTGCGACAACGTGTTCGTCGGCTACGCGGACGGTCGCGAGGAGATGCATCCCCCGGTCGCCGACTCCGACGAGGACCTGATCGAGCTCATCCAGGTGCTCGCCGCCAACGTCGGTCTCACCAGCCGGCCCTTCGACTCGGCCAACCCCCAGCTCGACCTGCGCCTGCCCGACGGCTCCCGCCTCTCCGCGGTGATGGGCGTCTGCGCGCGACCGTCCCTCAGCATCAGGCGGTCTCGCCTCGGCAAGGTCTTCCTCTCCGACCTCGTCGGCACCGGCACCATGACCGAGGAGATGGCGTCGTTCCTGCGGGCTGCCGTCCTGGCCCGCAAGAACGTGATGATCGCGGGAGCCACGAACGCCGGGAAGACGACGCTGCTGCGCGCCCTCGCCAACGAGATCCCTCCGGTGGAGCGACTCGTCACGGTCGAGCGGTCGATGGAGCTGGGCCTCGAGCACTTCGACGACCTGCACCCCAACGTGGTCGCGTTCGAGGAGCGCCTCCCCAACTCCGAGGGCGCCGGCGGCGTCAGCATGGCCGAGCTGGTGCGGCGCAGCCTGCGCATGAACCCCAGCCGCGTGATCGTCGGCGAGGTCCTCGGCGACGAGATCGTCACGATGCTCAACGCCATGAGCCAGGGCAACGACGGGTCCCTGTCGACGATCCACGCGAACTCGTCGATGGAGGTCTTCAACCGCATCGGCACCTACGCCCTGCAGGCGGAGGAGAACCTGCCGGTCGAGGCGACGCACATGCTCATCGCCGGCTCGATCAACTTCGTCGTGTTCGTGCGGAAGCGCAACGACTACGACAGCGGCGGCGTGCTCAGGCGCCAGATCGAGTCGGTCCGCGAGGTCACCGGCGTGGACGGCCGGGTCCTCTCCAGCGAGGTCTTCGCCACCCCGGCCGGCGGCGGCCCTGCCCGCGCGCACGCGGCGATCGAGTGCATCGACGAACTCGTCCAGCAAGGCTACGAGCCCGCCACCCTGGGGCGTTGGGCGTGACGGGCGGCACGACGCTGCTCGCCCTGCTGACCGGAGCGGTCCTCGGCCTGGGGCTCTTCGCGGCCGTGCTGGCCGTCACGGGCGTGCCCGCCCGCGACCCGTCCAAGCCCCCGCTGTTCCGCGGCACCGTGGGAGGCCGGCCGATCAGCCAGCGCGCGCTGGCGGGCGCGCTGGCCGGCGTCGCCACGCTCGCCCTGACCCGCTGGCCGGTGATCGCCGTGGCCGCGGTGCTGCTGGTGACCTTCTGGGACCGCATCGTCGGCTCGTCGAAGGCCGAGCAGGTCGGCATCGCCCGGCTCGAGGCGCTCGCCACCTGGACCGAGTCGCTGCGCGACACCATCGCCGGCGCCATCGGGCTCGAGCAGGCGATCCCCTCCAGCGTCGCCGCGACGCCGCCGGTGATCCGGCCGGCGCTCAACCTGCTCGTCGACCGCCTGCGCATCCGCGAGCCGCTGCCGAACGCCCTGCTCGCCTTCGCCGACGAGCTCGACGACCCGAGCGCCGACACGGTCGTCGCAGCCCTCGTGCTCAACTCCCGCCTGCGGGGACCCGGTCTGCACGACGTCCTCTCCGCATTGGCGAGGTCGACCCGCGAGGAGCTGGACATGCGTCGCCGCGTCGAGGCAGGTCGCCGCAGCATCCGGCGGAGCGTGCGGATCGTGCTCGCGATCGTCCTCGGTGTCGGCGGCCTCCTCGCCGTGCTCAACCGGGCCTACGTCGAGCCCTACAACAGCCTCGTCGGCCAGCTCGTGCTCCTGCTCGTGGCGCTCCTGTTCCTCGCCGGGCTGCTGTGGCTGCGCAAGCTGGCCCGCCCCGTGACCGCCGAACGCTTCCTCGTGGTGGCGTCGCTCGACCGCGACCAGGCGCTGCGCGAGGCTGGCGCATGATCGTCGAGTCGCTGCTCACCGGCGCAGTCGCCGGCCTCGGCCTGTACGCCCTGGTGCGGGTGTTCGTCCGCCCGAGACCGGGGATCGGCGCGCTCGTCGCGCGCATCGACTCCGGCCAGCGCTCGATGCGCACCCACACCGTGAGCGAGGCGGAGCGTCCCGCGAGCGGTGTCACGGGCGCCGTCGAGGGCCTGCAGAGCCGCATCGCCGACTGGGTCGAGGTACGTGCCGCCGAACGCCAGTGGGACGTGGGACGCACCCGCAGCGACCTCGCGGTGATGAACCGGACCATCGGGCAGTTCATCGCGACCAAGGTGCTGCTGGGTCTCGGCCTCTTCCTGCTCGGGCCGGTGGTGTGGGCGGTGCTCCGCGTCTCCGGGGCCCCGCTGCCCGCCGCCGCCCCTGTCGTGCTCGCCCTGGCGCTCGGCCTGTTCGGCTTCTTCGTGCCCGACCTGGCGCTCCGAGGCGAGGCCGATCAGCGGCGCCGCGACTTCCGGCGCGTGGTCGGTGCCTTCCTCGACCTGGTTGCGATGAACCTGGCCGGCGGACGGGGCCTGCCCGAGGCGCTGCTCGCCGCGTCGACGATCAGCGACCACTGGAGCCTCGTGCGCATCCGCCAGTCGCTCGCGAACGCCCGGCTGTTCGGCACCACGCCCTGGGCGGCCCTCGGCGAGCTCGGCGAGGAGCTGGGCATCGAGGAGCTGCGGGACATGTCCGGCGCCCTCGGCCTGGCCGCCGACGACGGAGCCAAGATCCGCGCGTCGCTCTCGGCGCGTGCCGCGACGCTGCGACGCAAGGAGATGAGCGACGAGGAGGGGCAGGCAGGGGAGCGCTCGCAGTCCATGCTCGTCGCCCAGATGCTGATCTGTGCGGCCTTCCTCGTATTCCTGGCATACCCTGCTGTCGCGCAGCTGCTGGCCAACCGGTGAGCTGTCACGAGGTCACGAGCGACATGGAGTGGACGAGATGACGATGCGGGCTGTGCGTGAGCGCTGGGTGGCCGTCCTCGCCCGAGGACGCGACCTCGGGGCCTCGGCCCTGGAGTGGGCGATCATCGCGGCCGTCGTCGTGGTGGCGGCGTCGGTGATCGGTGGCGTGATCTACAACATCGTGGACACCAAGAGCACCCAGCTGGAGCAGTGCGCGAACCAGCCCATCGGCTCAGCCGGCTGCCAGTAGGCGGATGTCCCGCCTGCACGGGCTCCCGGGGCTCCAGCGGCTCCAGCGGCTCCAGCGACTCCGGGGGGTCCGGCGAGACGACACCGGCGCCAGCGCGCTCGAGCTGGCCCTCGTGGCCCCGGCACTGCTGCTGCTGATCTTCTTCGGCATCCAGGCCGGCCTCTTCTACTACGGCCAGACCGTGGCGGTGCAGTCCGCGCGGGAGGGGGTCTCGCTGGTGCGGCTCGCCCAGGACGAGGCGCAGGCCGCCGAGCTCACTCCGCTGGCCGAGCAGAAGGCGGAGGGGTTCGCCGCCGCGGTCGGGCGCGAGTCGCTCCTCGATCCGGAGGCCGTCGTCGACTACGACGCCGCCACGGGTCGTGTGTCCGTCGAGGTGACAGGACGGGTCATCACGCTGGTGCCGGGCCTCGACCTGACCGTCACCCAGCAGGCGTTCGGCGAGATCGAGCGCTTCGAGGGGGACCGGTGACGCGGCGGCACGGCGCGCGCGACGGCGGGGCGATCGCCATCGAGCTGGTGATCCTCTTCCCGATGCTGCTGCTCCTGATCGCCCTCATGGCGGCGTACGGGCGACTCGGGCTCGTCAACGGCAACTTCGACTCCGGCGTGCGGGACGCGACGCGGTCGGCCACGCAGGCGCGCGACGCGGGCGACGCCCAGCGCGTCGCCGAGCAGGCGCTGCGCACCGCCATCCAGGGGATCTCCCGGCCGTGCCTCGACACCCTCGAGGTCGACCCCATCCCGGTGTTCGAGCCGGGGCGGCCCCTGACGGTCACGGCGCGATGCAGCTACCCGCTCTCCGACCTGGCGGTCGGCATGCCCGGCTCCGTGACCCTGGAGTCGGAGTTCACCAGCCCGCTGGACCCGAACCGGGGTGTCCGGTGAGGCGGCGACTCGAGGCAGCAGGCGGGGACCGGGGTTCGATCGCACCCGCCGTCCCGATCCTCGCGCTGATCCTGCTCCTGCTGGGTGGACTCGTGCTGGACGCCTCGCGCCAGCTCAACGCCCGTGGTCGCGCCGTCGGGTACGCCGAGGAGGCCGCGCGGGCAGGGGCCGGCGCGATCCGCCTCGACCAGGTGGAGCTGATGCTCGACGAGGACGAGGCGCAGGACCGGGTCGACCGGTACTGCGCCGACGTGATGGCCTCCGGCGCCGTGACCCGCTGCTACGCCACGGGTTTCAGCCCGGTCTCGTCGACCGACCCGCGACGGATCGTCGTGGAGACCCGGGTGGAGCTGAGGATCCCGGCGACCCTGCTCGGGCTGGTCGGGGTCACGACCCTCGGGGCCTCCGGGGACGGGCGCGCCCGCCCCTACGACGGCGTGGACACGGCCGACCTGCCCGTCGTGCCGTGACCCCGGCGGGCGACGGCCGTTGTCCAGTTGTCGTCAAGGGTCGCCGTCGGACCGCCGGTCCCGGTACCGTGACCGGCAGTTCGTGGGGGATTGTGAGGGAGGGTGACGTGACGGGAGACGCTCCGGCACGCCGTCGAGCACGCCGTCGGTCGTGCCTCACGGCGTTGGCGGCGGCACTCGCCGCTCGGCACGGGTGGCTGCGCAGCGAGCAGCCCGGACCCCGGGTCGGTCGACCCGCCCACCGCCTCCGCGTCGACGCAGACGAGCCCCGAACCGTCGCCCGAGACGACTTCGTCCACGCCGCTGTCGCCCCTCGAGGACGACCCCGCGGTGCAGGCACTCCGCGACTACTACGCCGGTGTCGCCACGGCGATCAACGCCTGGGACTTCACAGTGCCCGAGCTCACCGAGCACGCCGCGCCCGCCCTCGTGTCGGCGCTGCCCGAGCGCGTGGCGGTGGAGAAGGGCCGGCAGTGGCCCGGGCCGGTCCCGTTCACCCCGGTCGAGATCGTCGTCGACACCCCGGAGCGCAAGGACGTGCTCTTCTGCGCCCAGGACGACGGCTTCAGCCGTGTCCCCGGGGAGTCCACGCCGGCCGCGCCGCGGACGGTGCTCCCGGGGCTGGCGAGCCTGTCCCCGGGCGGCGACGGCTGGATCGTCGACGAGATCTACCAGCAGGCGTCCGAGACGCTCGACTGCAGCACCATCGAGGTGCGGGAGGTGCCGTTTTGAACCGCGTCGTGACCGTGGCGGCCGCCGTGGCGGCCGCGCTGCTGCTCGCCGTGCCCCCGGCCGGCGCCGGCGGCATGGGCCAGGCGCCGCCCGCCGAACCCCGACCCTCAGGGCCGCCGGTGAGCGGGACGACCCCGCCCCGGCAGGAGGGCACCAACCAGCCGGCGACCGCCCAGGTGCGCACCTGCAGCCTCTACGCGGGCGACGGCACCTACGGCATGACCTGCCGCGGCGGGACGGGGGACTCGGCCACGTACGCGGAGATCCTCGGCGGCGAGGCTGTGCCGGACTGCTGGCACGAGGACGTGCTCCCGGGCTTCGAGCCGCCGGAGGTGAAGGAGGAGCTCCCTCGCGGCGGGAGGTGGTACCTGAGGACCTGCCTCACCGGTGGCATCGACCCCGAGACCAAGGTCGGGAACGGTGAGCTGACCTTCTCGCAGACCCCCGAGTACGTGGCGCCGCCGGACCGTCCGATCGACCTGCTGCCCGGCCAGCAGATCATCGTGTCCGGCCAGCGCAACACGCGTCAGATCCCCGAGCCCTTCGTGCAGCCCTCGCCGTCGGCCAAGCCGCGCGTGGGTCAGGACCTGGCCTTCTACGTGCCGGAGTCCAACACGTCCGGCGCCACGATCACCGTGCGCGGCCCCGGGATCGGCACCGTGCAGATGCGCGCGCGGATGACCGACCTCACGGTGTGGCCGAAGGGCACGGCGAGCCCCGTGGTCTCCTGCCCCGGCGGCGGCCTCGAGGTCACGAGGACGGACACGCGTGACGCTCTTCCGAACGCCTGCTGGTGGCGGTTCGACCGCTCGAGCGCCAACCAGCCCAACAACCGGTACCCGATGCAGGTCCAGGCGGGCTGGGTCGTCGAGTACAACGCCGACGGGGCCTGGCAGACGCTCGGCACGTTCACCAAGGAGCAGGGGATCCTGCAGCGCGTCGTCGAGGTGCAGACGATCGTCGTCCCCTGAGCCGGGCACGACCGACAGCGCCACGCGAGCAGGAGATGAGCCACGATGAACACGTCACGACCGGAGGGGGAGACGTCATGACCACCACGTTCCAGCCGCGCGGGCGGCTGCCGGTCGCCGGCCCGACCCCGGCCGAGCGCCGCAGCGAGCGCCTGCGCGGTGCGGGCGCGGTGCTCGGGACACTGCTCGTCGTCGTGGGGGTGCCGCTGGCGCTGGTCGTGTTCATCGGCAACCCCCTGCCGACATCCCTGCCCTCACGCGACTGGTTGACCGCGGAGATCACGATCGACGTGATCCTCAAGGTGGTGGCCCTCGTCGTCTGGGCGGTGTGGGCCCACTTCGTGTCGTGCCTGCTCGTCGAGCTGCAGGCGGCCAGGCGCGGGTCCGGTCTCCCCTCGTCCGTCCCGTTCGGCGGCGGGAACCAGCTCGTCGCACGCAAGCTCGTCGCCGCCGTGCTGCTACTCGCCGGCGCGGCGACGCTCGCGCCACAGCCCGGAGGCACCGGCACCGAGCGGCCTGCCGGCGTCAGCGCGACGGCGGACGCCGCCTGGGGAGCCCGCTACCAGTCCCAGGCCGTGCAGATCGCCCAGCAGCAGGCGGCGGCCGAGCAGGCCGCGGTCGCCTCGGCCGGGGAGGCCTCGCAGACGGCGGCCACGCCGGCCGCCGAGGTCTACTACACCGTGCAGCCGCCCAGCGGCCGCAACCACGACACCCTGTGGGACATCGCCGACCGCACCCTCGGCGACCCTCTGCGCTACAAGGAGATCTACCGGCTCAACACGGACCGCGTGCAGCCGGACGGGCGACGCCTGGTCGAGGCGGACCTGATCCGGCCCGGCTGGGTGCTGCTGATGCCGGCTGACGCGACCGGTGACGGGCTCACAATGGTCGAGCCGGTCGCGCCGCCGGTGGCGGCACCGGTCGCGCCCGCCGAGTCGGCGGAGGGGGTCCTCGGGGCGGGCTCCGAGGCGGGGACGTCGGTCGAGACCGCGCCCGCCGTCGTGACCGGCGGCTCCGGCAGCACGGACAGCACAGGCAGCACCGGCAAGACGGGCAGCACCGGCAGCACCGACAGCACCGGCAGCACCGGCAGCACCGGCAGCACCGACTCCGGTCGGCTCGCGCTCGGCGGCGGCCTGCTCGCCGCCGGTGTGCTGCTGGCGCTCTCGGGTCGCCGCGGGCCGTACCGGCCGGAGACCGAGGACGAGCAGCGGCTGCGGCTGGCGGCCGACACCGGGACCGCCGACCTGCTCGACCGCGCGCTGCGTCACCTGGCTGCGGGCCGCGCCCAGCAGGGTCGACCGCTGCCCGAGGCCGTCCTCGCCTACGCCGGTGCCGACCGCGTCGTGCTGCACCTCTCCGGCTCCGCGGACACCCCGGCGCTGCAGGACCCGCCGAGCCCGTGGACGGTCGGCGAGAACGGCCGCTCGTGGAGCGTCACCCACGACGCGGTCGCGGGCATGACCGCCCCTGACGTCGCGGCCCCGTACCCCGCGCTGGTCAACGTCGCGTCGACCCACGGCTACGAGCTGCTGGTCGACCTGGAGGCGGCGCCCGGGCTCGTGTCGGTCGGCGGACACCACGAGACGGCCCGCGAGGTGGTCGTGTCGATGGCCGCCGAGCTCGCCACCAACGTCTGGTCCGATGGCGTCCGGGTCACCCTGGTCGGCTTCGGCGACGACCTGGTGGAGATCGCGCCCGACCACCTGGAGCAGGTCGGTGACCTGTCGGCGGTCCTCGACGAGGTCGAGTCGACGACCCGGGTCGCCGACGAGCTGAGTCGTTCGCTCGGCCTGGACGGAGTGCTCGCGGGCCGGATGTCCCGCGACCCCGGCCGCTTCCGTCCCCGCGTCATCGTGCTCTCGGCCCCGCCCACGCCGGCCGAGGCGACCCGGCTGCAGCAGCTGCTCGGCCGCGGTCGCACCCCGCTGGCCGCCCTGTGCGTCGGCGACTCGGTGGCGGCACGCTGGCGCTTCGCCGTCGACGAGGGGGGCTCGATCGACCTGGGGCCACTGGGTGTGAGCGGCACCGCACGCACGCTGGCGCCCGAGCAGTACCGCGCGATCGCCGGCCTGCTGCGCGACCTCGGCGCGGGCCGCGAGGAGCGGACCGCCGAAGTCGCGGCCATGAGCCCCGCCGCCGGCCTGGCCGAGGCGGCATCGCCTGACCCGGTCCGGCCGGCGCGGACCGTCGACCTCACCGGCTCGTCGCCGGTCCAGGTGCGGCTGCTCGGACCGGTCGAGGTCACGGCTCCCGGGACGGTCGACGAGCGGCAGCGTCCGCTCCTCGTGTCGTTCGTCGTGACCGTCGCGCTCGCCGACGACGGGCTGCACGACGCCGTCCTGCGCGCGACCGTGTGGCCCCGGGGGGTCACCGACGAGATCGTGGCCTCGACCGCTGCCGCTGCGGTGGCCTGGCTCGGCCGTGACCCCGGGGGCCGTCCTCGGCTGTTGCAGGACGACGACGGCACGTGGCGGCTGTCCGACGACGTGGCCTGCGACCTCGACGCCCTGCGCCACGTCGCCGGCGGGGACGCGTCCGACCTGCAGGGACAGCTGGCCGTCCTGGCGCTCGGACGCGGGGAGGCGTTCTCGTCCGCCACCGGTGAGCGGTTCAGCTCCTTCGCGTTCGCGCGCGCGGCACAGCAGGCCCGGGTGCTGGTCACCACGGTCGCGCGGCAGGCCGGGGCCTCGGCGGTGTCGGCCGGGCGTCGCGACCTGGCCGAGCAGGCGCTGGTGAAGGGTCTGACCTTGGTGCCCACCGCGGAGCCACTCTGGCGCGACCTGCTGCGGCTGCGGGGGCCGGAGGGCGCACCCGGGACCGCGGAGCGGATGTACGCGGCGTTGTCGCGGCACCGCGCGCGGCCGGAGCCCGAGACCGACGCGCTCGTCGAGCAGCTCGTGCCGGGCAGCTCGCGACGGATGGCGTGAGGGGGGTCCACGGTGCGTGACCTCTACAAGTACGACGTCGACGACCTCCACGAGGCCGCGCAGGGCCTCACCACGCTTGAGGAGCGACTTCGAGAACGCCTCGCAGGTGCGGGAGAGCCGGGACGACGCCCTGGGGTACGGCGACCTCCGCGGTGCCATGGCCGACTTCGTCGACAACTGGAAGCACAACCGTGAGCGCCAGCTGGAGACGCTGTCGTCGGCCGAGGAGGCACTCACCGGCATCACCGAGAACTACGTCGCCTTCGACGAGCAGGCCGTCGCCACGCTGAACGAGACGTCGAACGGGTGACCCGGGTGCAGGAGAGCGGCTACACCTTCACCGTCGAGGCCGACGGCCGGTGGCTCGCCCTGCCCACGGCGTGGGAGGGCGATGCCGCCGACTGGGCAGGCGACCTCGTCGACCAGGCTCTGGTCGCGCGGGGCGTGGAGGAGCCCGCGGTCGTGCGGCAGCTGTACGTGCAGTCCCTCGCCGGCCTGGGCGAGCAGCTCGCCTCTCGCGATCGGGAGGGCGGGCGTCTCGTCGCCGCCTACGCGCTCGTGCCGGGGGAGGACATCGTCCCCGTCACCGCCGCCGAGCTCGAGGTCCTGCCCCTGGAACCCGGCATGACGCACGAGCACCTGGCCGACGGCCTCACCCTTCCGCAGGAACAGCGCTACACCGATCCGCAGCTCGACGAGTTCGAGACGGAGGCCGGTGTCGCGCTGCGCGTGAAGCAGGTGGCTGTCGTGGAGGAGCCCGACGGCCGCAGCTCGGCGGCCACCCTGGTCGCCTTCGTCTGGCCCGGGCCCGTGGACGGGACGGCAGTCCTCCTGCACGCGTACTTCGGCTCCCCGGTCCACGCCGAGCTGCACGAGGACGAGCTGGACGACCTGGCGCGGTCGCTGACGGTCACCGAGGTGAGGTCGCCGTGACGGCACAGGTCGACGAGGTCGAGCCGTCCGTGTCCTACCGGATGGCGCTCCCGGAGCCGTGGGTCCGGCTCCCGATGGAGCCGACGGCCATGCGTGCGGCCGTCCGGGCGTGGTTGCTGAGGAAGTACGCGCACCGCTCCCGGGACGAGACGGTCCAGCTGCGTCGTCAGGTCGAGGAGGAGCTGGTGGCGCTGACGCGACGCCCCGGCACGGAGTACGCGCGTCAGATGCTGGTCCTGTCCCTCGAGGTCGGTCAGATCCCGGTGAGCGCGAGCTGCCTGGTGTCCCTGCTCCCGCAGGACCTCTCGGCTCCGGACGCGCTGACGACACTGGCCGCCGAGCTGGCGGACGGGTCGGTCCACTGCGAGGTGGACGACCTGGGCTCCAACCAGGCCGTGGTCGTCGTCCGCGACGAGGTCGTCCCCGGTGCTCGTGACGGCCGGACGAACGCGGAGCTGGTCGACCTGGCCGGGCAGACGATGGCGAGGTTGCGGCCCGACGACGCGTCGGGGCAGGACGCCGTGCGGCAGGACGGTGCGCGGCAGGACGCCGTGGACGGGGCCGAGCTCGAGCGGCTCGTCGCCGACGCCGAGCGCAGCCGGTGCGTGGACGTCTTCATCCCCGTGCCGGACCAGCCCCGGTGCCTGCTGCTGACCTTCTCGACGCCGCTCGTCCCGATGTTCGACCCGTTGACGACGCTGTTCATCACGCTCGCCGCGACGGTGCAGTGGCGGGTCGGTGACGACCGGTGGCGATGACCTAGGCACACCAGAGTTCCTGTCGGCGGGCGGACCGCCGGACAGGTGGCCTCCCAGGGGGTCGAGCCGGCGGGGGCGGTCCCCGGCGGTGGATGACGGAAGGCGATGGAGGAGACATGGCAGTTACGCTGCGCGACGAGGACGTCCAGGCGCTGAAGACCGCGCTGGTCAACGGTCAGCAGGAGGTCGACGGGGTGCTGGAGGCTCTGCACGGCACTGCCGTGGAGCGCATCCACCAGGGTCTCGAGGGGACCCAGACGGCGACCGCGTTCGACGAGAAGATCACCGAGCTGATCCAGCAGCTGCGCGAGACGCTGCCGGCATTCGAGGCGCTGGGCACGTTCGTCACCAGCTACCTCGAGCAGTTCCACGCGACGGACCAGGAGCAGGCCTCCGCGCTGCGCGGTTGACCCTGGTCTGACGGGGGCGGGTGACCCGGGCGCACGTGGGCCCGGGTCACCGTCACCACAGGGGGCCGGGGGCGGCCAGCCACGCGAGGTTGAGCACCACGGCGGCGCACAGCGCCGTCGCCGCCAGCACCGCGAAGGTCTCGACGTACGTGTCGGACCGGCTGGTGTCCACACCGAGCCCCGGGAAGATCCGGGGCACGGCCAGGTAGAGCGCACGCAGCACCACGTAGAGCACGACGAGGACGACGGCCGCGAAGGTGGCCGTCTGGGCCAGGGCGGCCCACCCGTCCGTCCACCCCGCGAGGGCGGTCGTGACGGCGACCGCCACGCCTGCGACGGCGCCGACGGCGGCGCCGACGGCGAGGTGCCTGCGGACTGCGACGAGGTAGGGCACGGGCATGAACCCGACACTAGCGACGAGAACGAGATCGAAGGGGCATCACGATGGCGATCGACTGGGACCCGCTGGCGACGGACGGTGACCCCTTCCCGGCGCTGCCTCAGCAGGTCACGTCCTACGGACAGGACCTGCAGCGCACCGGCGACCTCATCGCCGAGCAGGTGACCCTGCTCCGCAGGCTGGCGCAGGAGGACTCCTGGTACACCGACGCCGCTGACGCCTTCCGCGAGAAGGCCGAGGAGCTCGCGGACCGGATCGACAAGGTGAAGGACCGCTACCAGCAGGCGGGAGCGCACCTCATCACGTTCGCCGACACGGCGGACGAGGCGCAGCGCGCCGCGGTCGTCGTGCGGGACGAGGCGCGCGAGGCGCAGCGCGCGCTGCAGAGCAACCCGGTGGTCGAGCCCGGCACGGCTCCGCCGGGCGAGCCCGCTCCTGCGCTGACCCCTGCCCAGCGCGCCCAGAACCGGCGACACGACGACGCCTCCGACGCGCTGTCACGGCTCCAGGGCGACTTCGACCGCCTGGTCGACGAGGCCCGGTCCGCCGCGAGCACGTGCGCGGGTCGCATCTCGGACGCCATCGACGACGACGTCAAGGACGACTGGTGGGACCGGAACGCGGGCTGGCTGAAGACGGTGACGAAGGTGCTCGGCTGGGTCGTGACGATCGCGGCGATCGTGCTGCTGACGGTCGCGACCGGTGGGACGATCTGGCTGGTGGCCCTCGGCGTGGGTCTCGCGGCGGGCATCGCCTCCCTCCTCATCAACGTCGGGCTCGCGCGGAACGCCGAAGGAGGGTGGTCCGCCGTCGCGTTCGACGCGATCGGTGTGCTGACGCTCGGCGCCGGCGGCCTGTTCGCCAGGATCGGCTCGAAGGCCTTCCCCGCACTCCGCGCCGCCACGGCGACCTTCCGGTCGGAGCAGGCGGCGGCGGCGACGATGCGCTCGTTCGGCCTGCGTGTCCCGATCGCCCGGTTCTTCGCCAGCCGGAACATCCCGCTCGTCTCGCGCTTCGCGTCCGGACGGCTCGCGTCGATGGGGGACGAGGCAGCCCGAGCGGGGAGCACCGCCTACCAGGCCGTGATGGCGGTGCGTCCGGTCACCGTCCCGCAACGGCTCGTGCACGGAGGTCAGTCGGCCGCGCAGCAGATGGTCGTCACCCGCGAGCTGCTGGCCGGGTTGCGCGCCACGTCTGGCGCGCCGACCGCCCTTGTCCAGGGCCTCTCCAGCCTGAACCGCGTGAACCTCGCGGCCACGAGCGCGGGACTGATCAGCCTCGGGAGCACCGTGGCGGAGACCGTGACCTCGGACGGCGCCAACGACGCCGCCAACGGCCTGGTCGACATCGCCGTCGACCTGCTGCCGCGCATCGTGCCCTGATTCGGGGTGGCGGTCGCCGCGCCGGTCAGCGGTAGAGCCCGAGCCCGGTGACCACGGGGTCGAGCAGCAGCGCCGCCGCGGCCACCCCGAGGCCCGCCGGCACGAGGTTGAGGATCGCGACCCCGACCCGGCGGGTGGTGGTGGGCGCGGCGAACGGTTCTCGAGGGCCGCCGGCGTAGCCGACAAGCCACACGACGAGTCCGGCCACGAGCGACACCGCCGTGATGACGATCGCCAGGCCGAGCACCACAGCCAGCACGAGGCGGCCGCCCGTGGCGGCGGCCACCACGGCTGCCAGCGCACCGACGGCCAGACCCAGCAGCAGCGGCACCCGCACGGCCGGCCGGACGCTGACGCGTCCCTTGCGGTCCACCCGCACGTCGTCCTCGGCCCACTGCTGGGCCCGGACCGCCGGATCGGTCCCGTGCTCCCGCCCTGACTCCGTCACCACGCCAGCCTACGACGGTCGTTCGGGGCACGAACGCGACATCGCGCCCCTGGCGTCCATACACTGACGGCACGTCGAGCCGCACCACGGGGGGGCCGTGTACGGAGATCCGCAGCAGATCCGAGCCGTGGCGACGCAGCTGCGCGGGCTTGCCGACGAGGTCGGGGACGAGCAGTCGGTGCTGGCGCGTGGGCTGGACGTCGAGTGGCGCTCGGTCGCCGCCGACGCCTTCCGGCAGGAGCTGCGCGCGTGGCAGGCCGGGGTGGCGCGGAGCGTGGACGAGATCCGTCAGGCCGCCGCTGCCGTCGACCGTCACGCCGACGAGGTCGAGGAGCGGATCGAGGCGATCCGGGCGGCGGAGGCCTGGGCCCGGCAGGAGATCGCCGAGCTGCGGGACACCGCGTCGGGCGCGCTCGACCGCATCGGTGCCGCGGCACGTGACCTGGTCGATGACGCCGTGTCCTTCGCGCGCGAGCGGCTAGGAGCCGTGCCCGACGTGCTGCCGGACGCCGGGGACGTGGGCTGGCTGTCGGTGCGGGACCGCCTCGGTGGTGGACGGTGAACTCCCCCGTGGGGCCTCGTCCGGCGCGACTCGCGCCACGGCGCCGCGCCCTCGCCGACGCCGACGTCGCCGCACTGTTGGAGGCGATGCCCGGGCTCCCGCTGCCGCCCGAGCTGCAGACGCGGTGGCCCGTGGACGACAGATCGCCCGAGCGGCGAGCCGCCCGGGCCGCGGCCTACGCGCGGATGGTGGGTCGTGGTGTCCTGACCCGTTCACCGGCGGGGCCCGACGACCTGATCGACGCGATGAACCCCGCGGTGTTCGAGGCGCTGACGCTGCCCGGGGCAGCCGACGTCGTGGTGCTCGTCCGCAGCTGGTGCCGCGACACGTCGTTCGTGGCCGGCTTCGCGCTCAGCGGTGAGCGGGGCGTCGGGATGGTGCGTCGGTGGGAGGTTCCCGCGGGTGGCGGTGCGGGTGTCGGGTCGAACGGGCGCGCGGTCGCCCGTCCGGGTCTGGAGCTGAGCGCCTTCCTGGCGGACTCCCTCCTCCCCGAGATCCTGCGCACGGTTCCGCCCGTCGAGGGTCACCCGCCCGGTGCGGCAGCCGGGGTCGACGTGCGTGCGCTGGACTCGGCCGCGCTGGTCGCAGCCCTGCGGGACCGGCGCCCCGACATCGTCGGAGCCCTCTGTGAGAGAGCGGGTCTGGCGACGACGCCGCCGGAGCTCGAGGACCTCGCGGACCGCTGGGAGGGCGGCCTCGACGTCAGCCTGCGGCGCCCGGGCGGCTCCGATGCGCTCACCGGGACGTGGTGGCTGGCCGGTGGACGGTGGCTACGTGCCCTCGTGAGCGGCGCCGGGGGCGATGCGCCCTTCGAGGGTCTGCTCGAGCTGCGGCCGACGACGCGGGCTGTGATCGAGGCCGACCTGCTGGCGGCGCTGGTGCGGCTGTCGCGCGCGGAGGTGGACGACGGTGGGTGACGGCCTCGAGGTCTCGGGCGGCGCCGGGTCGCTCGTCGCCCGGTACGACGACATGGAGCACGTGGCCGGCGTCGTCGACGACGTGGCGGACCGTCTACGCGCCTGCTCGGGTCGCGTGGCGGCCTGCGCCACCGACGGAGACCTCGTGGCGGGCGGGGTGCTCGCCCCCGGGACCCTGGCCACGGCCGCCACCCAGATCGTGGACGCCGCGTCGGGGCGGAGTGGTCTGCTCGTGCTGGCCGTGCGGATGGAGTCGTCCGCCCTGTGGGTGCGCACGACCATCGGCGTCTACGAGGCGGTCGATGCCGCGGGTGCCGCCGCCCTGGAGGCCGGCCAGGACTTGGCCGCCCTCGGCGCCGGCCTGGCGATCTGGCCGCTGGCCGGCGGGGTGCTGGTCATGGCCGGTGGCGCTGCCCTCGTGGGTGCGGTGGCTCGTCACGAGGGCGCCGACGGCGTCGCCGACTGGCTCGACGAGTTCGGCGGCGACGCGGCGGACGCGGCACTCGGCGAGGTCCAGGAGACGCTCTACGAGCAGCCGTGGCTGGTGGACGTGCTGGCCGGCGGGGCGGAGGGCCTGGTCGTCGGGGTCACGGGACCCTTCGGTGGGCTGCTGTCCTCCGTCACCGGGAACCCCTGGCCCCCGGCCACCTACGAGCAGGCGGTCGGCCTGCTCGTCGCCACCGGCAAGCGCTTCGGGCACCTGGACGACCGCCCGGCGGCCGCCACGCCGATCACGACCCCGCTGGAGGACGTGCAGTACGTCCCGACGGGCATCGCCGACGTGTTCAGGGGGCAGGCCCAGCTGATGCCCCACGCCGGCGTCGAGGGGCAGGAGCTGCACGAGGACCCGTCCGCCGGACGGATCCGCGTGATCGAGGTCCGCCGGCCCGACGGCTCCAGCGCCTGGGTGGTCCAGCTGCCCGGCACCCAGGTCGTCGACACCGTGGCCGGCGGCAACCCGGTCGACATGACCTCGAACATCCACCTGATGGCGACCGGGCGCAGCGCCACGATGGACGCGGCGGGATCCGCTCTGCGACAGGCGATGACGTCCGCGGGAGTACCGCCTGGGCAGCCGGTCATGCTCACCGGTCACAGCCAGGGCGGCATCACCGCGGCCGCGCTGGCCGCCGACCCGTCCTTCACCCGCGAGTTCCACGTCACGCACGTGGTCACCGCCGGGTCGCCCATCGCGCGGATCGCCGTTCCCGACGACGTCCAGGTGCTGTCGCTGGAGCACGAGAGGGACCCCGTCCCGCGACTCGAGGGCGAGGCGAACCCCGAGCGGGCCGGGTGGACGACGGTGCGACGCGACCACACCAACCCGGCCCAGGGACGCGTGCCGATCGCGGCCCACGGCGCGCAGACGTACATCGAGACCGGCGAGGTCGTGGACGCCTCGACCGACCCCTCGATCACGAGCTTCCGGGAGTCGGCTTCGGCGTTCTGGACCGGCGACGGCTCGGTGCGCGACTACTCCGTCAGGAGGCAGCCGTGAAGCTCGTCCGCTCCGTCGGCCTCGCCTGCGCCAACCTCGCGGTGGCGGTCGGCGTGGCGGGGCTCGCGGGGTGCAGCCCCGGTCCTGCGACGGTGGAGGAGTCGCGCCCCCCGGTCGCCTCGGAGCGCGACCGGGTCATCGACCGCGTCGAGGCGATCCCGGGGGTCGCCGGCACCGACCTGCAGGTGCGTGACGACGCCACGTCCGGGCAGTCGATCATGGGCAGCGTCGAGGTCAGCCCCCAGGCCGACCCGGTGGCGGTGCTCGACGACGTCTACGCCGCCCTGTGGACGTTCCGCTCCTGGCCGCCGCCGATCACCGTCGTGGCGACGGTCGGCGACCAGGTCTTCGGGCTCGACGGACCACTGCCTGCGGGGTCGGGCGAAGGACTCACGAAGAGCGAGCTGGAGCAGCGGTACGGCCCGTGGCCGGGTGACGTCTAGACGTCGTCGGCCCCGGGGCGCGCCACGACCACGGTGGCGAGGGTGCCCGCGCCGAGGTGCAGCAGCGCCCGGCCCGGCCGCACCTGGTCGCTGATGGCGCTGCGCGGCAGGCGGACACCCACCAGGTCGCCGTCCGCCATCGCCTGCGGTGAGAGCACGGCGCCGGCTCGCCCCTTCCGTGCCTCGGCGTGCCAGCCCGCGAAGCCGGAGGCGAGGTCGTTGGTGGTCCCTGCGACGATCAGTCCACGCCCGGCGTCGCCTGCGCCGCGGACGTAGGCCTTCAGCTGCGCCGACACCGCGGTGTCCTTGTGCAGCTCGGCGTCGTCGATGACCAGCACCAGCCGCCCGTGACCGGCCACCAGCTCCTCGAAGACCTCACGGCTGAGCTCGGTGTCCGTGCAGACCGCCCGGACACCGGGCCGGCCCGCGAGGTCGCGCAGCGGCGACGGGCGGGGGGCGATCACGGCCACCTCCGTGCCGGCTCGCAGCAGCGTGAGGCTCATCGACAGCAGCGCGGTGCTCCGGCCCGACCGCGATGGCCCGCCGACGAGGAACACGGGGGAGCGCGACAGGTCGGGGCCCATCGCCTCGAGGTCGTCACCGCCCACGCCGAGCAGGGCGAACAGGGGGCTCGGCGTCCCCTCCACGTAGCGGCTGGCGTCGGCCAGGGAGATGGACGAGGGCAGCACGTCGACGCGGAACGGGCGGCTGGTCCTCGGCAGGTCGGCGTCCCGGGCGCGCGCCGCCGCCGCGATCGCCCGGATCGCCGCCGCCTGGCCCTGGCCGGTGAGGTCGCCGGGCAGAACGGCCACCTGCGTCTCGACGGCCCCCTCGCTCTGGAACCCCCGCCCGTCCGCGATCTCGTCGGGCAGGGTGCGGGCGTTCAGACCCAGGGTCGAGTAGTCGGTGCGCTCGTTCATGCGCAGGACCAGCCGGTCCTCGGTCAGCGACATCATCTTGAAGGTCGCCAGGGTGCGGTCACCGGTGACGACGAGATGCACGCCGACGCTCGCGCCGTCGTTCAACAGGGTCATCACGGCGGTCTGCGGCTTCCCGCCGTCCAGGTCGGCGAGGCCCGCGAGGAAGCCCTCCCACCGGTCGAGCATCACCACGACGTGCGGCAGGCGCTCGTCCTCGGGCACCGCGAGGCGCTGCTCGGTCAGGTTGGCGAAACCCCCACCGGCCAGCACCTCCTGGCGCGCCGTGACCTCGGCCACCAGACGTGACAGCAGGCGGAGCACTCGCTCGGGCTGGGTGCGCTGCACGACTGCGCCGCAGTGCGGCAGGTCGGCCAGCGGCAGGAGACCACCACTGCCACAGTCGATCCCGTAGAGGTGCAGGTCGCCCACGCTGATGCGTGATGCCAGTGCACCGGCGATCGTGCGCAGGGTCTGGGTCCGGCCGCTGCGTGCCGAGCCGACCACGAGCTTGTGGCCGAAGGTGTCGAGGCTGATCGCCTCGGCGCGCTGGGCCTGCTGGCCCGGGAGGTCCGCCAGCGCCCACCCGACGGCCGGCAGGTCGACGGTCGGCACCGCGACCTCCGGCAGCTCGTCCAGGTCCAGCCGTGCAGGAAGTGCGGGTAGCCAGGGGCTGTGCGGTGGGGCGAAGCCCGCCTCGTCGTTGGCCTTACGGATGGCGTCGACCAGCACCGACAGGTCGGTCACCTCGACGTCGCCGGGGTCGTGGGCCAGGGCGGGCCGGTCGGGGGAGGGTCGTCCCAGGTCAGCGAAACCCACTGGTACCAGCCAGGGTTCGAGGCGTTGCACGGAACGCGCGCCGGGTCTGCGTCCACCGACCCGCCCGCTCTGGAACGGCACGAGCGAGGCGTGACCCAGCCGGACGTAGGCCCGACCTGGGGTGCTCTTGGCGATCAGGGCGGCGTCCGGGGCATCGATGACGTCGAGGCTCTCGGCCTTGTCCGTCACCCGCAGCGCGATCCGCAGGTTGGTGTTGGCGCGGATCTCGGGTGACACGACGCCCGACGGTCGCTGCGTGGCCAGCACCAGGTGGATGCCGAGCGACCGGCCCCGCTGCGCGATGTTCACGAGACCGGTGACGAAGCCAGGCAGGTCGCGCACCATCGACGCGAACTCGTCGATGACGATCATCAGCCGGGGGAGCGGGTCGAGGCCCCCACGCTGGTCGGCGAGGTCGGTGTAGTCCTCGATGTCCTTGGCTCCCGCGGCCGAGAGGATGTGCTCTCGCCGGTGCAGCTCGGCCCCGAGCGACTCGAGCGCCCGTTCGACGAGGTGGGTGTCGAGGTCGGTGACCATCCCCACCGTGTGCGGCAGGTGCACGCAGTCCTTGAACGCGGACCCGCCCTTGTAGTCGACCAGCACGAACGTCATGGCGTCCGGTCGGTTGACGACGGCCAGGGACGCCACGACGGTCTGTAGCAGCTCCGACTTGCCGGAGCCCGTCGTCCCGGCGACGAGCGCGTGCGGCCCGTCCCGGGAGAAGTCGATCGCGAACGGCCCGTCGAGCGAGTCACCGACCGGGGCCTGCGTGGTGCGACCTCCCGCCTCCCACACCGCGCGCACGGCGGCGGACGTGGGCGGTTCCAGCCCCATCACGTCGAGCAGCCGGGACGACGACGGCAGTGCGGAGTCGGCACCGTCGTCGGTGACGTCGCGGACCGGGGCGAGCGAGCGCCCGACCCGCTGGAACCAGCTGGGCGGCACGAGGTCGACCTGCACGTCGTCCAGCGACTCGGCGCGCTGCTGCCGCAGCGCCGCGCGTCCCGGACCGGTCTCCACCACCACCGCGTGGCACTCCTCCGGCAGCAGCCGCTCCTGCGTGTCGAGGCAGATCGCGTAGACCCCCACCGCGGGCCCCTGCTTCAGCACCTGGACGAGACCGGGCAGGAAGCGGAGCCGTCGCGCGCCGTCGAGCACCACGACGACGTCGGGTTCGACGGTGGCCCGGCGCTCGCCCTCCTGCGCCGTGCGGGCCGCGACCAGCTGCTGCAGCTCGGCGACGCGACGCCCCAACGAGTCGGCGTCGGAGCCGACGAGCGCCAGGGAGTCCTGCCCGAGCGCCGGACGGCAGTGGGGGAGCCAGCGCACCCAGTCCCAGGTGCTCTCCCCCTCGGACGTCGTGAGCACGTACACCTGGAGGTCGCGGGGGCTGTGCAGCACGGCGGCCTGGGCCACCAGCCACGACGCGACGGACCCGATGAAGCCGCTGTCCCCCGCCACGCCGATGACGCCACGCTCCGCCAGCGACACCGTGACCGGAGCATCCGGCACCGTCCGGACGACGTTGCGCCGGTGACTCAGCTGCCCCGGGTCGTCGAGCCGGACGGCGGACGGCTGCTCGCACAGCCCGACCCGGAGAGCGAGGTAGTCGGGGTCGTCGCGCCGCCGCTCCCACAGGTGGCTGCGGGGCCCGGTGGCGACCAGGACGGTCTCGGCCGGGTCGGGCGCCTGGCTGCGGCGCAGCCGTCGCTCGTGGGCTAGGGCGGCGTCCGCGTCCGCCTCGACCTGGGCCTTCTGCTCCCGGTACTCCTTCATCAGCTCCCGGTGGGTCTTCTTGCCCCCTGACTTCCCCTGCCAGTAGTTGCCCAGCACGAGCAGCGGGCTCATCAACGCGAACAGCGCGTACCGCAGGCTGCCCAGGACGAGCACCAGCACGGTCGCCATCACGAGCGGCGCGATCATGCCGATGATCGGCAGGCTCCGGCCCCGGGGTGCCTTCGGTTCGGTCGGCAGCACGAACTTGGTGTCCTGCTCGGGCGGGAGCAGGCGGGGCGGCCGGTTGAAGTCGAGGCCCACCCCGTCCTCGGACGGCTGGAGCGAGGCGTCCGGGAGCGTCGGGGTCCGGGCCTCGAAGACGCTGGCGCCCGCGTGCAGGAGGGCACCCTCGGCCAAGGGAGCGGGCCCGTCGTCGGCCGAGCGCTCCTCCTCGTCCAGACGCACCGCGACCCCCCGCTCCGGGGTGACCTCGACGTCCCCGTCCAACGGCACGTGCAGCGTGAAGGCGCGGCCCGGCATCCCGGGGACGTCGAGGTGCACGGCGCAGGAGGGGTCGCTGCCGACGTCGCTGTGACCGACGCCGAGCCAGTGCACGGTGCCCGCCCCCTGTCCTCCGACCACCCGCAGCTCGACCTGGCCCTGCGGCTCGGGGCGGACGGTGAGGGCGGGGTCGTCGAGGCTGACCAGCGCGCCGTCGCGCAGCGGGGTGTCGGCGACGCGGTCCACGGGGTCCAGGGCGACGCCGTCCACGAACAGGCGCCCGACGTCGCGACCCTCGCCGTCGCGCCGCCCGAGCGTCCGCGACAGCAGCGAGATGACGCCGTCACCGGCGTGCGTGTGCGCCTCCGCCGCCACGGTGCGCAGCCTGGGCAGGAGGTCCGCGACGGTGGCGTCGTCGTCGAGGTCGACCACGAGGTCCGTGCGCCTGTCGGGCTCGCGTTCGGCGAGCGTCAGGCTGAGACGCATGTGTCCAACTCTACGGGCGGGGACACCTCCGGCGAGGGCGCACGAGGAATGACATGACCGGACAAGGGACGCATTGCTCCGACTCCGGTCGAAGACTACGGTGACAGGACTTTTTCCCGCCGGAACCGTCGATGGGTGGCGCGTGTGACGCGAGAGGACTCCACGACCTGCCGCAGCGCGTCGCCGGCCCGGCTCGTCGGACGTGACGCCCTCCTCGCGAGTGTCGAGAACGCCCTCGCGTCGGGGGTCGCGGTGGTGCTGACGGGGCCCGACGGGATCGGGCGCACGTCGGTCCTGGACGCCCTGGCCTCCGCCGCCCGCGACCGTGGTGAGCGCGTGCTCCGTGCGGTCGGGGTGGAGGCCGAGAGGTTCGTCGCCGGCACGGCCGTCGGCGATCTCGTCCAGCAGCTTCCCTCCGCGCTCGTGGACGATCCTGTCCGCCGAGGATCGCGCGGCCCTGGACGGGCAGCCGCTCCGGTGACCTCGGGGTCGGCGGGCGGGCGTGGTGCGACGTGCTGCGCCGGTGGTCGACCCGTGCTCCCGTCCTGGTCCTGCTCGACGACGCGCAGTGGCTCGACGCCTCGTCCGTCGACGTGCTCGGCTTCGCCGTCCGGCGTCTGGCCGGGCGAGGTGTCCGCCTGGTCGTCGCGGGCCGCTGGGCCGCCGGGCGCCGGCCGGCGTCGCTGCTGCCGTCGGCGTCCACCTGGCTCGAGGTGCCGCCACTCGGGGCCGAGGAGCTCGCCTCGCCTGCTCGATCTGCACGGCCTGCCGGCACGGACGGCGAGCCGGATCCACCTCGACTCCGCGGGCAACCCGTACCTCGCCCTGGCGCTGGCCGGTGCGTTCGTCGACCACAGCTCGGCCGAGCCAGCGCCCCGAGCCGTTGGCCCCGAGCCTTCAACGGCTCGTCCGCAGCCGGCTGGACACCCTGCCCCCCGCCGTCCAGGAGACGCTGCTGTTCTG
Source organism: uncultured Actinomycetota bacterium (assembly GCA_963845675.1). Classification (GTDB taxonomy): domain Bacteria; phylum Actinomycetota; class Actinomycetes; order Actinomycetales; family CAWJMD01; genus CAWJMD01. Next base: position 192,811 of record CAWJSX010000005.1, read on the forward strand.
CGCGCTCGCCAACTCCCCGCAGCCTCCGGCTGCTGCTGCGCGCGGGACGCGTCGACGCCGAGGAGCACCTGCGTCTGGCGACCGAGGCGGGGCTGGTGGTCACGGAGCAACGACATGGTCCGGTTCACGCCGGCCGCCGGTGCGCGGGTCGTGGCGGCGCAGGCGACCGGCTCGCGGCGCGCGGTCGTGCACACCCTGCTGGCCGACGTGGTGACGTGCCAGGCCGAGCGCGAGCGGCACCGGGCGCTCGCGACAGCCCACCCCGACGGACCCTTCGCGGCCTCGCTGGCCGCTCGCCGCGGTCCAGGCGTTGCGGCGTGGGGCCCGTGACCTGGCCGCCGAGCTGTACCTGCTGGCCGCCGACCACGCCCCCGGTGACCGCTCGGTCGAACGCGCGGGTGACTGGCTGTCGCGGCCGCCAGGTGGGGTCGGTGGCGGGCAACGCCGACATCGTCCACCGCGCCGCCGACGCGGTTCTGGCGTCCGACTCGGAGCCGTCGCACCGGGTCGCGGTCCGGCTCGTCGCTGGTCCAGCTCGCCAGCCAGTCGGCCGTGCGCATGCAGGAGACGCTCGCCGCCGCCCGCGTGGACGCCGCCGACGACCCCGGCGCTGCTGGCCACGGTGCGTCTGTGGCAGGCGGCGGTCGCGGTCTCGGCCGGAGACCCGGTGTCGGCGCTGACCGAGGCCGACGCGGCGGTCGGGCTGGCGCAGCAGGTCGGCGACACGACCACGGAGGCGATGGCGTGGTCGGTCGGTGCGCTGACGGCGCGCCAGCTCGGCCACGACGACACGGCCGAGCGGCTGGCGCGCGGCCTGGCTCTGCCGCATCCCCGCGTGGACGGCTGGCTGCACTTCACGCCCCGCTTCCGCGCCGCACGGCTGGCGCTGACCGAGGACCGGCTGGTCGAGGCGCGCGACGACCTGCTGGCGATGCTCGCCGTCGTCGAGCGGGGGGCCCCGGACGAGCTGATCGGTGTGATGGGCGCGCTGGTCGAGGTGTCGGCGCGGTCCGGTCGCTGCCAGGACGCCCTGGACTACGCGCAGCGCTGCATCCGGATCGCCGCGGACGCCGGTCTCAGCCCCGGCCCGAGCTGGTACTTCGGTGCTGTCGCCGAGCTGGCCGGCGGAACGCTCGCGCGGGCCACCACCTACGCCGAACGTGGTGCGCGCGCGTCAGAGCAGGAGGGGGACCGCATCTACCTGCGGCACCACCTGCACGTGCTGGGTCAGGCGCAGCTGCGCGCGGGCCGGGTCGCGGAGGCGGTGGACACCCTCGGGCGCGTGCGGACCCTCGAGCAGGACGCGGGCATCTGCGACCCGGCGAACCTGAGGTGGAACGCCGACCTGGTGGCGGCCCTCGCCGCCGCGGGGGACGTGGTCCGGGCCGAGGACCTGCTCGCGCTCTCGCGGGACGCCGTCCGCCTCAAGGGGGCGGGTCCCGCGGTCGGTGCCCAGCTCGATCGCGCCGGTGCCCTCGTGCTCGCCGGGCGCGCGGGTGACCCGGCCGCTGCGGTGGAGGCGGTCGCCGCCGCGGCGCGGACGTTCGAGGCGCTGGGTCAGCCGGTCGAGCGCGGTCACTGCCTGCTCGTGCAGGGCCAGGTCGAGCGTCAGCGACGGCGCCTGTCGGCCGCGCGCGCCTGCGTGATGATGGCCCTCGCGGTCTTCGAGGACGTCGGGGCGTGGCCGTGGGCCGACCAGTGCACGCGCGTCCTCACCCAGCTCGACCACCCGTCGTCGCCGCAGCTCGCCGTCGGGCTGAGCCCGACCGAGACACGCGTTGCCACGCTCGTGTCGGAGGGGGCGACCAACCGGGAGATCGCCCAGCAGCTGTTCCTCAGCGTCAAGACCGTCGAGGCCACGCTCACGCGGGTCTACCGCAAGCTCGGCGTGAGGTCCCGCACCCAGCTGAGCAGACGGCTCACGGCGACACGTTGAGCGCGCCGACCCTCCCCGTCACGAATCGGGCGAGCCGACCGGTCCGAACACCGCGGAGAGCGCGTCCCAGCGCGAGATCTCGCAGCCGTTCGTACGGCTGAACCGGGCCGTCACCGGTTGGCCGGCCAGCGTCCCGGCGACGACCGCCGTCTGCGGCCCACCGTAGATCTCCGTGCACATCTGGTCCTTCGGGACCGGGCCGAAGACACCGGTTCCGGCCGCTGCGAGGGCTGCGCAGGCTCCCTCGGCGTCCGGGTGGTCGCCGCCGACCGGCTCGCACGTGAGCGTGTACTCCGCGCGGACGCCGGTGCCGTCGTCGACGGACACTGTCAGGTCCGCGGCCACCGGGTCGCCCGGGGGAGCCGTGGGTGCGGCCGAGGAGGTGCCGCTGTCATCCGGGCCGCTGGTCACCGGGGAGTCCGGGTCGCCGCCGGTCGTGGCCGGGGCGCCGGGCACGGTCACCGGGTCCCCGGCGCAGGCTGTCAGGACGAGGGCGCCGGCGACGGCCAGCGCCGCCGTCAGGGTCGCGCTCGGGACGTGGTGGAACGGGCGGGCTGGCAGCAGGGTCATCGGTGGCGCCTCCTCGGGTGCCGTCATCATGTCGCGCTTCGGCCGGTTTCGGACTCTCCGGGGTTGTGACGCGGTGGGCGCCCGCAGGGTTCCCCGCCGTGGCACCCTGTGGACATGTCTCACGGAATCCCCCAGCCGGGCCCCGCAGGCCACCCCGTCCCCGCCGTGCCCGCCGTGCAGGTGACCGACCTGCCGGCAGAGGTCCCGGGCACCCTCCTCGACGTCCGCGAGGACGATGAGTGGGCGGCCGGTCACGCGACGGGCGCCCTCCACATCCCGCTCGGGCAGCTCCCGGTCCGCCTGGGTGAGCTGGACCTCGACGAGCCGGTGCACGTCGTGTGCCGCAGCGGCGGCCGGTCCGCTCGGGCCGTCGAGTGGCTCAACGAGAACGGTGCCGAGGCCGTCAACGTCGCGGGCGGCATGGGTGCCTGGGCGGAGGCAGGTCGGCCGATGGAGGGTGACGGCCCCGGCGAGCCGTTCGTCCGCTGACCGTCGTCCGCGACACGTCGATCACGGAGTCTGCCTCAATATCGGGTTGAGGCTAGAGAACGGGATACGGTCCGATCGTGGACCCGGTACGCAACCCCTACGCCCCCGGCGCGGGCCAGCGCCCTCCCGAGCTCGCCGGCCGCGACCGCGAGCTGGACACCTTCGAGGTGGCCCTCGAGCGCGTCTCCCGCGGCCGACCGGAGCGCTCGGTCGTGCTGACCGGGCTGCGCGGCGTCGGCAAGACCGTGCTGCTCAACGCCCTGCGGTCCGCGGCCGTCCGTCGCGGCTGGGGGACCGGCAAGCTGGAGGCGCGCCCCGACGTCCCGCTGCGCCGCCCGCTGGCCGCCGCCCTGCACCTGGCCGTACGGGAGCTCGCAGGTCGGAACCCCGGGGCGGCCGATGAGGTGCTGGGGGTCGTCAAGGCGTTCGCGCTGCGCTCGACCCCCGAGGGCGGCAGCGGCAGGCTGCGGGACAGGTGGCAGCCCGGAATCGACGTCCCGGCCGCCGTCGGCCGCGCCGACTCGGGTGACATCGAGATCGACCTGGTCGAGCTGCTGTCCGACGTCGCAGGTCTCGCCGCCGACGCGGGCAAGGGCGTCGCCGTGTGCATCGACGAGATGCAGGACCTCATGCCTGCTGACGTCTCGGCGCTGTGTGCGGCGTGCCACGAGCTGAGCCAGCAGGGGCTGCCCCTCGTGGTCGTCGGTGCGGGGCTGCCCCACCTGCCGGCGGTGCTGTCCGCGTCGAAGTCCTACAGCGAGAGGCTGTTCCGGTACACGCGCATCGACCGGCTCGACCGCGAGCAGGCGGACCGGGCCCTGGTCGCCCCCGCGACGGAGGAGGGAGCGACCTTCACCCCCGAGGCGCTCGACGCCCTCTACGCCGCGACGGACGGCTACCCCTACTTCGTGCAGGCGTACGGCAAGGTGGCCTGGGACGTGGCCCCGACCTCGCCGATCACGGCCGACGACGTGGCGGTCGCCGCCCCTGACGCCGAGGCGGAGCTCGCGGTGGGCTTCTTCGGCTCGCGGTACGAGCGGGCCACGCCGGCCGAGCGGGAGTACATGCGCGCGATGGCGGACCTCGGCGTGGACGCGGGCGACGGCCCGGTGCCGACGGCCGACGTGGCGAAGGTCCTGGGACGGCGGCCGCAGTCCCTGTCGCCTGCGCGTGACGCGCTGCTGAAGAAGGGGCTGGTCTGGTCGGGGGAGCGTGGCCAGATCGCCTTCACCGTGCCGCACTTCGGGAGGTACCTGCGCACTTCGGCCCCTGAGTGAGTCCTTTCGGCCAGACTGGGCCCGTGACGCAGGTGGACCTGAACGCGGACGTCGGTGAGTCCTTCGGGCGGTGGACGCTGGGTGACGACGACGCGGTGCTCGCGGTCGTGACCAGCGCCAACGTGGCCTGCGGCTTCCACGCCGGCGACCCGTTGACGTTGCGACGCACCTGCGCGACCGCGGTCGAGCGCGGCGTCAGCATCGGCGCCCAGGTGGGGTACCGCGACCTGGCCGGCTTCGGGCGACGCTTCATGGACGTGAACCCCGACGAGCTGGCAGCCGATGTGCTCTACCAGGTGGGGGCGCTCGGGGCGATCGCGGCCGCGGCCGGCGGCAACGTCCGGTACGTCAAGCCTCACGGTGCCCTCTACAACGCCGTCATGACGCACCGCGAGCAGGCGGAGGCGGTCGTCGCCGCGGTGCGCGACCTCGACCCTGGTCTGCCGGTGCTGGGGATGCCGGGGTCCGAGCTGCTCGCAGCGGCCGAGCGGGCCGGGCTGCCGACGGTGAGGGAGGCCTTCGGTGACCGCGCGTACCGTGCCGACGGGAGCCTGGTGCCGCGCGCGGAGCCGGGCGCGATGGTGACCGATCCGCAGGTCGTGGCCTCGCGCGTGGCCCGGATGGTGACTGACCACCGGGTCACGGCGATCGACGGCACCGACATCGAGGTGGAACCGCACTCGGTGTGCCTGCACGGCGACACCCCCGGCGCCGTGGCGATGGCCGTCGCCGTGCGCGGCGCGCTCGAGGAGGCGGGGATCACGCTCCGCGCCTTCGCATGAGGCTCCTGCCCTGCGGCGACCGCGCCGTGCTGGCCGAGCTCGACGACCTCGCCGCGGTCGTCGCCCTCGCGGCCCGTCTGCGGGCGGACCCTCTGCCGGGTGTGCTGGACGTGGTGCCGGGCGCCCGCACGGTGCTCGTGACCGTCGGCGGGCGCGAGCCGGGCCTGGACGCCGTCCGGACCTGGCTGCGCCGGCACGACCCGACGGCCTTCGGCGGTGCAGGGATGGCTCCTCCTCGGCGTCGACGGGTCCAGCCCGTCGAGCTGCCGGTCGTCTACGACGGGCCGGACGTCGAGGAGGTCGCGCGGCTGACGGGGATGAGCACGGCGGAGGTCGTCGCCGCCCACACCGGCACCCCCTGGCAGGTCGCCTTCTCGGGGTTCGCGCCCGGGTTCGCCTACCTCGCGGGCGGCGACCCCCGGCTGCAGGTGCCCCGGCGTGCGGAGCCCCGTCCGGAGGTGCCCGCAGGCTCGGTGGGGCTGGCCGGGGAGTTCAGTGGGGTCTACCCGCGGTCCTCGCCGGGGGGCTGGCAGCTGCTGGGGCGCACCGATGCGGTGCTGTGGGACCCGCGACGCCGACCCACCGGCCCTGCTCGCCCCCGGGCGGGTCGTGCGCTTCGTCGACGTCACCGGGCGGACGGGGTTCCGGCGTCCGGAGGAGGCGCCGCGACCCTCGTCGTGGAGCATGCCGGCGTCCGCCGCGGCACCGGCGCGCGCTGCGCGTGGTGTCGCCGGGCCCGCTGAGCCTGGTGGAGGACCTCGGGCGCCCCGGGTGGCCGACCTGGGCGTGGGGAGATCCGGGGCGGCCGACCGGGGAGCGCTGCGTCTGGCCAACCGCCTGCTCGCGAACCCCGAGACGGCCGCGGCGCTCGAGGTGACGCTCGGCGGGCTCGCGGTCCGGGCGCAGGGCGACCTCGTGGTCGCCGTCTCCGGTGCCCCGGCACCGGCCTCGGTGGACGGCCAGCCGGTCGCGCACCAGTCGGTCGTCCCGCTGGCTCGACGGCCAGGAGCTGCGCCTCGGGCTGCCACCGACCGGCCTGCGCAGCTACGTCGCGGTGCGCGGGGGCATCGTGGTCGACGAGGTGCTCGGCTCGCGCAGCACCGACGTGCTCTCGGGCACCGGGCCGCCTCCCGTCCGGGCCCGGTGCGACGCTCCCGGTGGGCCCCGCACCGTCCGCGTTCCCCACCACCGACCTCGTGCCGAACCGCGCGGACGGCGGACGGCGGGCGGACCGGAGAGCTGGTCGAGCTGCGGGCGCTGGCGGGGCCCCGCGACGACTGGGCGGACCGGATGACGACCTTGGCCGCGAGGACGTGGGTCGCGTCCCCGCAGAGCAACCGCATCGGGCTGCGTCTGCAGGGGAACCCTCTGCAGTACGACCCGTCACGCGAGGGCGAGGAGCTGCCCAGCGAAGGTGTCGTCCGGGGCGGTGTCCAGCTGCCACCCGGTGGACGTCCGGTCGTCTTCCTGGCCGACCACCCCGCCACCGGCGGCTACCCCGTCGTGGCCGTGGTGGTCGACGAGGACATCGACCTCGCGGCGCAGGTCCGTCCCGGCCAGCCTGTGCGCTTCCGCCTGGTCTGACCGCGCGCTGCGGTCAGGCCGTGCGTGTCTCCAGGTCCAGCAGGTAGCGCTTCGCCTCGGTGCCGCCCGCGTAGCCGGTCAGGGCGCCCGAGGCGCCGACGACGCGGTGGCACGGCAGGAGGACGCACAGGGGGTTGGCGCCGAGCGCGGCGCCGACCGCGCGGGAGGCGCTCGGCCGTCCGACGGCACGTGCCAGCTCGCCGTAGGTGGCCAACCGGCCGTACCCGGCGGCCCGGGCAGCGACGGTCAGCACGTCGCGCTGGAACGACGTCGCGAGCACCGGGTCGACGGTGACGTCGAAGCGGGTGCGCCGCCCGGCCAGGTACTCGTCGAGCTGGCGCCGTACGTCGTCGGTCGGCCGGGACGACCGGAGCACCCGCGGTGAGACGGAGGTCGCCAGTCGCTGCAGCACCGCGTCGGCCGCGGCGTCGTCGGGGGCGAAACGGCTGGCCACGACCACTCCGTCGGCCCTCACGGCCAGCAGCAGGCGGCCGACGGCGCTGTCCTGAAAGGTGTACGAAACGTCCCCAAGGGGCAGGATGGGGGCATTGACGTCGGGGGCGAAGGCGCGCAGCGCGTGCTCCAGCGGGTCGCCGGGGAGAGATGCGGTGGTGTGGTCCATGGCAGTTCACACTCCGTTCGTACGGGGGTCGTCGGAGCCGTTCAGGCTCAGAGCCGTGCGCAGGGTCGAGAGGGCGTCGCTGACGAGTCGGCGACTGGCGGCGGGCGTGGTCCCCAGGGCCGCGGCGACGCCGGCGTGGTCGAGGTCGGCGACGTACTTGAGGGCGACGGCGACGCGTTGGCGTTCGGGCAGGTCGGCCACCAGCACCCAGATGTCGATCGTCACCGAGCCGGGCGTCGGCCCCGGGCAGCGCGTCGCCCGGGTTCTCCGGGAGGTGCTCGACGGGAACGGCCCGTCGGCTGCGGCCGCGATGGGCGTCCATCGCGCAGCGCGACGTGACGGTCATCAGCCATCCGCGCAGGTTCCGTCCGTTGCGCAGCGACGGGTACGCCGCGAGCGCCTGCGTCCAGGCCTGCTGCGCGACGTCGGGGGCGTCCACCGGTCCGGCGAGCGCGTGGGCGAGCCGGGCGACGTCCCGCCAGTGCGCGTCGACGAGCTGCTGAAACGGGGGCAGGGTCATGTCGGTTCAACGGTACGGGTGGCGGACGTGTGAGGGTGGAGACGTGCACGATGTCGTGGACCCGCGGGCACGTCCCCGGGTCGTCGCCCACCGCGGCTCGTCCAAGGACTACCCCGAGCACACCCTCGAGGCCTACCAGAGGGCGTTCGACGTCGGCGCGGACGGCATCGAGTGCGACGTGCGGCTCACCCGCGACGGCCAGCTCGTGTGCGTGCACGACCGGCGCGTCGACCGCGTCTCCAACGGCATCGGCAAGGTCAGCCTGTTCACGCTGGCACAGCTGCGCGAGATGCAGTGGGGCAACGGCGCCTTCCAGGTGCTCACGTTGCGCCAGCTGCTGGCGCTCGTGGCCGACCAGGCGCCGGCCCGGCGGATCGAGATCGCGATCGAGACCAAGCACCCCAACCGGTACGCCGGCGCGGTCGAGCGCGAGGTCGTCGACCAGCTCGACTGGTTCGGCTGGGTACCGGGAGGGCCGGAGGGCACGACGCCCGCGCGGGTGATGAGCTTCTCCGAGGTCGCCCTGCAGCGGCTCCAGCGGTGGGCGCCGACGGTGCCGCGCGTCTACCTGGTCAAGGCTCGCGGTGCCGAGAAGACCGGCGGCGGCTCGCGCCGCGCCGGACCGGGTGGGTGGGACGAAGCGGCCTGCGGATGGCGGCGGGGCAGGTGCCCGGCAGGCGCGCGCACCGTCGGTCTGGACGTGCGGCTGGTGCGGGCCCAGCCCGACCTGGTCCGCCGCTACCAGGAGCGAGGACACGCGGTCCACGCCTGGACGGTCGACGAGCGCGACGACGTGAGCGTGTGCGTGCAGGCCGGTGTCACGGCGATCATCACCAACTGGCCTGGTCACGTTCTGTCTGGCTCGACCATGCGGGCGGGTGAGACCCTGAGGTGTTTGGTACGGCCGGTGCCACGGGTACAGGATGGTGGAGACGAGGCCGGCACACGCACAAGGACCCATCCGGAGGGAGCCTCGCAGCGGATGTCGACGACAACAGTTCTCCCCCGCCGTCCCGATGACCGACGGTGAGTCGCTCAGCCTCGTCCTGACGGCGCAGCGTGGAGACGCACGGGCCCTCTCGGTTCCGCACCGAGCGGCCGGGGTCCCGGCCGCCCGCCGCGCCGTCCTGCGCGACGTGGTCTCCCAGCTCGACTCCGCGGTGCTGCACGAGACGGCGGTCGTGGTCGTCTCGGAGCTGCTCGGCAACGCGATCCGGCATGCGAGCCCCTGCGGACGGACGGGTGGTGCTGCGCTGGCAGGTCCGCGGCGGTGTCGTGGATCTCGAGGTCACCGACGGAGGCTCGCGCACCGAGGTGCGACCCCTTCGCCCGGTGATGTCGGCGCTCCTGACCCACGGTCGGGGGTTGCGCATCGTGCGCCACATGGCGCACGAGTGGGGGGTCGTGCGAGGAGGCTGACGGCCGTCGCACGGTGTGGGCCTGCCTGGGTGGCCCCTCCCGCCGTCGCCGCCGCGCCTGACTAGGCTCGCCGGTCATGGGAAAGAAGTCGCGTCGCGCCCGCACGTCCGCTGCCGCCGGGGCCGCCGTGGCGGTCGACGCCGCGGACGTGCCGGTGGTCGGGCCCCGCGATCCCTGCCCCTGCGGCAGCGGGAAGCGATACAAGCTCTGCCACGGACGGGGTGCTGCCGCATCCGACATCGCCCTGGTCGCACGCCCTTTCGCGGGTCTGCCGCACGAGGGCGACTGGGTGGCGATGCGCGAGGTCGTGCCCGCTGCGACGGCCACCGTGCGCACGACCGTCCGAGTACGGCGGGCGGGAGGTCACTGTCGCCACGCTCCTGCCGATGGCTTGGGCGGCGCTGAACCGTCCGGACGGGGCGCTGCTCGTCGGCCTGCAGACACAGGGTGGCTCGGGCGACCCGAGCCGCGACGTCGCCGCCGCGCTGCTCGCCGCGATGGAGGCGGAGCCGGGTACGCCGATCGCCGGCATCGGGCTGCCGGGCTCCGGGCCCCGGATGCAGGACGTGCTCGACCCGGCGTCGGGTTTCGACGTCCGGGTGCGCGAGGGCTTCGACTTCTGGCTGGCGGACGACGCGGAGCAGACCGAGGACGTCCGTGAGTCGATGGAACGCGCCAACGCGTCGGTGATCCCGACCGAGCGGCTCGCCTCGGTCGAGTCCGCGTACTGGTGCCGCATCGGCGACCGGACCCACCTGCGCTGGGTGCTGCCCCACGACGAGGAGCCGCTGCTGGACGCGATCGCCCGGTTGCACGCCCGTGGGGGTTCCTCGCTCGGGGACGGCACGCGCTACATCGGCACCTTCCGGGCCCACGGCCTGCTGGTCCCCGTCTGGGACCTGGCGCCCGATGCGGTCGCCGACGACGTCGAGGCTCCGGCTCAGGCGTTCGCCGCCCGTCTGGACGAGGCGCTGGCCGAGACCTCGGACCTGACGGCCGACGAGCGTCGTGCGCGGGCCGGGGTGGTGTCGCGTCAGCTCACGCTGCGCTGAGGGACGCCTCGTCGGTCAGCGGCTGGTCAGTCCGGCAGAGGGTCCCGCGAGACCGGGCACGACATGCACCGCGGGCCGCCGCGGCCGGAACCGAGCTCGGAGCCGCTGATCGCGATCACCTCGATGCCCTGGTCCTCGAGCTGGGCGTTCGTCTGGGTGTTGCGCTCGTAGGCGACGACGACGCCCGGTGCGACGGCCAGGGTGTTGTTGCCGTCGTCCCACTGCTCGCGTTCTGCGGCGACGGGGTCGAGGCCCGTGTCGATCACGCGCAGGCGCTCGATCTGCATCGCGGTCGCGGCCGCCTCGAGGAACGGTGCCGGGCCGGTGACGTGCACGTCGCTGTTGGCCGCCGTCACCGTGTAGGCGGTCAGCGAGTGGGCGATGTTCGGGTACATCACGACGGCGTCGGCGTCGACCATGGTGCACACCGTGTCGAGGTGCATGGTGGCGCGCTCCTGCGCGATCGGCACGGCCAGCACCGTGTGGGCCACGCCCGCCGCGAACGCCTGTCGCGCAAGCCTCTCCACGCCGGCCGGGTGTGGTCCGCTCACCGGTGCCGACCGCCAGCACACCCCGCCCGAGGACGAGGACGTCGCCGCCCTCGACGTGCTCCATCGACGGCTGGTAGACCATCCGGGTGCCCGCGAAGCGGGGGTGGTGCGTGTAGACCATCCGCGTCAGCGAGGTCTCGCGCTCGCGAGCCGGCATCGCGAGCGACGTCACGGCCACGTGGTCGCCGATCCATGCGGACGAGTCGCGCGTGAACAGCAGGTTCGGCAGCGGGTCGACGACGAAGTCGGTGGGCTCGTGCAGCACCGACACCAGACCTGGGTCGGGTACCGGGCGAGCGGCCTCCAGCTCGTCGAGGCGCAGCCCCGAGATCAGCAGGGTGGCGAGGGCGTCGCCGTCCAGGTCCTCCATGTAGCCCCGGACGCGGCGGGCCATGGTGTCGCCCTAGGCGGGGGTCGACCAGCACCGCCGCGACGGCGTCGGCACGGGCCTGGGGCACGGCGAGGGTCTCCGCGACGAGCTGTGCCAGGTAGAGCACCTCGACATCGCGCTCGCGGAGGGCACCGGCGAAGGCGTCGTGCTCGGCCTGGGCGCGCGCGACCCACGGGATGCCGTCGAAGAGCAGCCGGTCGTTGTTGCGAGGCGTCAGCCGGGACAGCTCGGGACCGGGACGGTGCAGCACGACGGACCGGAGCCGACCCACCTCGCTCGTCACCCCGTGGGGGAAGCCCTGGCTGCTCGTCGTGGGCGTCGCGGCGGACGTGGTCTCGGTCATGGCGGGAGGCTAGCGGCTGACCAGCATGCGAGAAGCTCCCGCCGTCAGGATGGGACGCCCGCCGCTCATGGTTCGGACAGTCATGGCATCGGTGTTCTTCTTCCCCCGCGTCGTCGACGACGTCACCGTGCGGCTCGTGGCGGCCCAGGTCCTGGTCGTGGCGGCGCTCGCGGCCGCGACCGGCTGGTTGTGGCTGTTCGGTCTGCTGGCGGTCGACTTCGCGCTGCGGGTCGCGTTCGGGCCGCGCAGCCCGCTGGCTCAGCTCGCGCTGAGGGTGCTGCGTCCTCGGGTCGCCGCGCCGCCGCGCCCGACGGCCGGCCCGCCGAAGCGGTTCGCGGCGACGATCGGCCTGGTCATGTCCGTGCTCGTGCTGCTCTTCGCGTACGGCGTCGGCTGGTCGGCCGCCGCCTGGGTCGTCGTGGCCGTCATGCTCGTCTTCCCGTTCCTGGAGGCGGCCCTTGGCCTCTGCGTGGGCTGCAAGCTGTTCGCCGTGATGATGCGTCTCGGCCTGGTGCCGGCCGAGGTGTGCGCCGACTGCGCCGACATCACCCGCCGCCGACCCTCCACCGTCTCCACCGTCTCCACCGTCTGAGGGCCGGCGAACCCCGCCCCCTACGCTGGCGCCCGTGACCCCCGAGCGAACCCCGGCTCCTGACCGCGTCGCCGTGGTCGTCCCCGCGAAGGACGAGGCCGAACGGATCGCGGCGACCGTGACGTCTGCCGCGTCCATCGCAGGCGTCGACCTCGTCGTCGTCGTGGACGACGGCAGCAGCGACGCCACGCAGCACCTCGCGCGGGACGCGGGAGCCGTCGTGGTGCGGCACCCGCGCAACCGCGGCAAGGCCGCGGCGATGCAGACCGGTGCCGACGCGGTGGCCGCGTGGGAGCGCGGGGCCGGGGCCGACGGCGACACCGCCGGTCACGGACCGCGCGCCCTCCTCTTCGTCGACGGCGACCTCGCAGACACGGCGGCCAACACCGCCCCGCTCACCGAGCCGGTGCTCGCCGGTCGTGCGGACATGACGATCGCGCTGCTGCCCGCCCAGTCCGCGCCCGGCGGCGGGCGGGGTCTCGTGGTGAACCTGTCACGTCGCGGCATCCACCGCGCCACCGGCTGGACGGCGACCCAGCCGCTGGCGGGGATGCGCTGCCTCACCCGCGAGGCGTTCGAGGCGGCCCGGCCCCTGGCGCGTGGGTGGGGCGTCGAGACGGCGATGTCGATCGACCTGCTGACGCGGGGACTCAGGGTGACCGAGGTGCCGTGCGAGCTGCAGCACCGCGTCAGCGGCACCGACCTGGCCGCTCAGCTGCACCGCGGTGCCCAGTACCGGGACGTGGCCCTGGCCCTGGCCGTCCGCCGTGGTCGCGGTGTGGTCGCCCGCCTGACTGGACGGGGACGTCGTTCGGCTCCGTAGTGTGGGGTCGATGACCCAACCGACACGGACGAGGCGAGCCCTGCTGCTCGTCCTGTCCGCCGTCACGGTCGCGGCCCTGCTCGTCTGGCTCGTGCTCGGCGGCGTCCGTCCGCAGGCTCCCCCGGCGGCCGCACCGCTGCCGGTCCTGGTCGAGCCCTCGGCCCTGGTGGCTGCGCCCGAGGGGGACCCCGTCGCACTCCCGCCCGTGGTGGACGGCGTCGAGCCCCCGCCGCCGGTCGCCGAGCCCGTGCCCGGGTCGTCCTCCGACCCGGTTCAGGAGTCCGCACCGTCGACCGGTTCTGCGGGTGTCCCCGGTGTCCCTGGTGGAGGCTCGAAGGCTTCACAGGTGCTCGCTCTGGTCAACACCGAGCGCACCGCGGCCGGCTGCGGCCCGGTACGTCGCGACGGACGGCTGGAGTCGGCCGCGTCGGCACACAGCGCCGACATGGCGGCCAACGACTACTTCTCCCACGACAGCCAGGACGGCCGCTCGTTCGGCGACCGGGTGCGGGCAGCCGGGTACGCCGGGGGTGCCGTGGCCGAGAACATCGCCGCGGGCCAGACATCCGCGGCCGGTGTCGTGAAGGAGTGGATGGCCAGCGCCGGTCACCGCGCGAACATCCTGAACTGCTCGTTCACCGACATGGGCGTCGGCTACGCGACCGGTGGGTCGTTCGGCTCGTACTGGACGCAGGACCTCGGCGGCTAGGTGTCGTCGTCGTCCGCCATCTCGAGCGTCCGCACGCTGGCGGCGATGAGCAGGGGGATCGCGAGCGTCGCGCCGATCGCGGGAACGACCGTGCCCGAGTCGTTGACCGCGAAGCCGATCCCCAGCATCACGAGGAGTGCCACCAGCGCGTGACGCAGCGTGGGTGCCGCCTCGTAGCTCCGCTGCAGGGCGGGCGCACCCCAGGCGACGGGGCGCATCAGCACCAGCCCGATGAACACCGCACCGAACGGCACGAGCACGGTCAGCCAGCTGCCGGTGAGGATCTCCCAGTTCTGCAGCGCCTTCCGCTCGATCACGGGCCACGCCCCGCCGTCGATGACGGTCTGCACGAAGCGACCGAAGTGCGTGCGGTCGGATGCCGGGCGGAGCCAGTCGGCGACGCTGAGCATGACCACCACGACGCTCGTGCCCGCCCCGATCAGGAGCACCTTCCGCCACGTGACGCGGACACCGGCGACGAGGAGGGTGAGGAGCGTGAACGCGGGGATCATCGCCGGGGGGCCGCCGAAGTCGGACCCCAGGCCCGGAGTGCCGTCGATGACGGTGGCGACGACGCCGATACCGGCGACGACGCCGATCGCGAGGGCCCGGCGTCCTCGCCTCAGGGCAGCGTCGGCAAGGGCGCTGGCCAGGAGCAACGCGCCGGTGGCGAACAGCGCGAACTGCACGTTGCCGAGGCCGTAGAAGCGTCCGGCGACGACGGGCTGCTGCCCCATCAGCGACGAGATCTGCAGGGTCGAGCCGGTGGCGACGTCGATCGCGAGGACGCCCGAGGTGACGCCCGCGATGAACCCCATCGGTCCGAGCCGCTTGTCCCGCCACGGCCCGAGCAGGGCCACGGTGCTGATCACCGTCACCGCCGCGAGCACCGACCCGACGACCGCGAGGAGGTCGACGTCGGACCGCCACCACGGGACGAGGTTCGCGAGGAAGGTCGAGACGGGGACGGCGGCGAAGACCACGGCGATGCGTCGCAGGATGCCGAGCACCCGACGTCGTCCGTCGATGCCGCCCCAGTTGTTCTTCAGCGCCAGCGCGGCCCCGCCGTAGAGCAGGATCTGGGCGATCACGAGGCCGTTGAAGAACCAGACGACGAGCGGTTGGACGGCGATCGCCGCCTCGCTGAGGTCGAGCAGGGTTCGGTACCGCTCGGTGGGGGCCGACGTGCTGTCGGCCACAGGCAGGACGACGGTGCCGGGCAGCCCCGACGGCTGGTCCTCTCCCAGGAGCGCCAGGACGGTCGGCATCAGGTCCGTCGCCTGCACGAGCCCGTCCTGCCGGGTCGAGCGTGAGCCGAGCAGCGCAGGGCCGTAGGTGTCCGCGCTCGCGGACCCGGGCGTGGGGCCGCTGGCGGCCACGACCTGCAGGTGGGGGGTGCTCCCTGAGTCGGCGAGTGAGGCGACCAGGAGGCTGGACTCGTCCGGCACCTCCGCCAGCACGGCGCCCAGGAGCCCGTCGATGCGGGCGACCTGGCTCTCGCGGGAACCACGGCTGCGGTCGGGGTCGACGTCCGACAGGTCCTCGCGGTCGCGCACGGCGCCGAGGTCGACGACGAGCAGCTGGCTCGACGGAAGGGCCCGCTCGACCGCGGTGGACATCTCGTCCGCCTTCTTGGGTGCGTCGACGTACTGCCCGTCGACGAGCCCGTCGATGCCGGCCACCGCGATCGCAGCCCCCGGCCCGATCGCCGTGACGTCGACCCGGGCCTCGCGCAGCGACTCACCGAGGAGGCCGGGCTGGGCGTCGAAGCTGCCCTCGGCGGCGGCGTCCAGGTAGACCGTCCAGCGGTCGACGACGGCCGTGCTGCCACGGAACGCAGGGCGTCCCAGCGGGCGGCACAGCGCGAGGCTGCTGCTCCGGAGCTCGTCGCCGGCACGGCGACCCGCCGACAGTGCGAGCCAGCCGTCCGCGGGACATGCGGCGCTGCGGACGCTGCGGATGGACAGGTCGGCGACGGCGCCCCGTTCGAGCAGGCTCCACAGGTGGGGGGTGCGATCCGGGTCGATGTCGTCCCAGCGGACGCCCGCCGTGCCGACGACCACGACGGGGGAGTCGGGTGCCGCGGCCGCAACCGACCCGGTCGCGGTGGCCACCGCGTGCGGGGCGCTCGTCACGACGAGACCGGCGAGGAGCGCGAGGGCGGCGACGAGAGCCGGGAGATGGCGCCACAGCGGGGCTCGGGTCACGGCTGTGGGCACGACGCCCAGCCTAGTGAGCGTCGAGGACCGTCTCCGGGGGGTCGGGTGGCCGGGGTGCGGAGGTTGTGTGCAGGCTCACCGCTCGTGCTGCAGCAGGCGCCCTGCGGGTGTGCGCCTGCGTCGGACCCCCTCGAGCCTCAGGCCGCCGGCAGCGTGATGTCGGCGCCTTCCACGTGGGGTCCGGGTCGCCAGTAGGCCTCGCCGGGTCCGTGGCCGGGGAGTGGTTCGGGGTGGTGGGTGAGGTGCTGGCCGGTGGTGGTGGTCCACTCGATGGTGCCGTCGGGGCGCATGGTGGACTTCCAGAGGTCGAGGGTCTTCCAGCGGTGGCAGCGTCGGCTCTTGGGGTTGAGGTTGGTGATCGTGGTGGGGCCGCGGGGCCAGGGGTCGTCGTGGTCGAGGTCGCAGCCGGTGGAGCTGCGGTGGCAGCCGGGGCGGGTACAGGTGGGGTAGGCGGCGCGGACGTGGTCGCGGATCGCGGTGGTGGGGGTGTACGCGTCGGTGGCGAGCGTGTCGGTGCCCGCCTGCCGAGTGAGGCTCGCGCCGACTGCGGCGGTGAGGGTGTCGCGGGTCCAGCCGCCGCCGGGGGCGGGTCCGAGGCGGACCAGCCGGTGGAAGTGGCCCGTGTCGTCGGCCAGCAGCACGTTCGTCGCGACTGCGGCGGCGCGGCCAGTTGAGAGCTCGCGGGCGGTGGTGGCGGTGACGGCTGCGGGGGCGCCGAGTCCGCGGACCTGGCCGGGGTCGTCCGCGGCGGGTCCGTCGGCGAAGAAGGTGTCGGCGTGCATGACCAGCCCGAGCTCGCGGTCCTGGCCACGCCGGCGGCTGGCGGTCGAGACCGCGTCGGGATCGGTCCCGCCGCCGAGGTGCTCGAACACGTCGAACACCGCCGCGACGCGCCGTTGCCCGATGGTCAGGGGCCGGCCGCCGGTGTCGTGGGCGGGGCGGTGCAGGGCGCGGTCGGTGACCTGCTGCTCCAGCCAGGCGATGTCGTCGGTCGGGGCGGTGATCGCGAACGTCGCCAGCGCGGGCTGCCGGTCGTCGACCTGAACCCAGGTGCGGGTCTGCGCCGCGAGCGACCGCGCCAGCGCGTCCTGGGTGTCGCCGTCGCGCGGAACCCGTGCGAGGGCTCGGGTGATCCGGCGCCGCCAGGTCGTCGCCGGCGGACCGGCCCACGGCGCGTCCCCGGCGCCGGGCAGCACGGCGGCCTCCACCGCGCGGGCGTACGCGGGCGGCAGGTCCGCCGTCTGCTCGGCCAGCACCCTCGCCCGGGCCAGGTCGAGCCGGCCGCCCTCGAGCGCGGTCAGGGTGGCGGGAAGGACGTCGTGCAGCTGCAACGACAGCGACACCAACCGGGACGCCGCCACCGCACCGAGCCCGAGCGCGGCACCGACCTCGGCCACCACCAGCGCATCCGCGTCGTCGTCGTCGAACAGCACGGCACCGACCGGCGAGGGTGGATCGGCTGCCAGGTCGGACCGGATCGCCGCTTCCAACGCGTGGACCAGACGCAGCCGGCGTGCCTCACTCGCGGCCAGCGCCGTCGCCTCTGCGCGCAGCTGCGACACCAGCTCCGCAGCCGGTGTCGCAGCCCCCGTCCCGTCCATGCACCGACGCTAAACCCCTCCACGGACACCGGGTCTCGACAACAGGTGCCTGTGGACAACCAGTCGGAGCAGCCAGTCTCTGTGGACAACGCGCACGTCATCGCCTCCCGATACGTCTGTGACGGACCTCA
This sequence comes from uncultured Actinomycetota bacterium, assembly GCA_963845675.1. Classification (GTDB taxonomy): domain Bacteria; phylum Actinomycetota; class Actinomycetes; order Actinomycetales; family CAWJMD01; genus CAWJMD01. The sequence continues at coordinate 210,422 of CAWJSX010000005.1, forward strand.
GACGTCACGTCGTCGGTACGTCACGACCTGCACGCCTCCGGGGAAGGGGGTGGTCCCGGAGGGAAGGAAGTGCGTGGCAGGTATGCCGTCCGCCACCACGGGCACACCAGCACCCAGGAGAACGGGATGCACCTTGAGGTGGAGCTCGTCGATCTCGTCGATGAGCTGGCTCGCGAGACCACCTCCACCGCACAGCCAGATGTCGCCGGAGACGCGAGACCTCAGGTTGCGCAGATGGGTCCGTACGTCGCCGGTCCACTGCGTGACGGTGGGGTCGATCGGCAGGGTGCCGTGAGCCGCGACGTACTGGTCCAGATGGGGGTAGGCGCTGGTCAACCCTGCATCGAGCGCGGGCTGATGCGTCCGGGCGCCCATGACCACTGCCTCGAACCTGCCGCGGACCTCCGACAGGCCGAAGACGTCTCGCAGATGCGCGGGGCAGGTGTCCGGGTAGGCGGTGAGGACGGCTCGAGCGGACTCGAGGTCGTCCTCGAACACGGCGGTGCTCCCATTGCGGTCGGCGATGAACCCGTCGAGGGACGTGGCGACGAGATAGACGAGTGCAGGCACGGCGGGTCTCCCGAGATCGATGGGCTCAGCCAAACCTGCGGAGTCTCTCTCGGCCCGCCCTGTCGTGCAATCGCCTTTCACGTGTCCCGGAGTTCGGAGGAAGTGCGGATCTCGAGCACGCCCATGGGCTAGAGCAGCGCCACCACCGGGCCCAGTCCGGTGACCTCCAGCAGTGTCAGGACCGCCACCAGCAGGCACACCCCGGCCGCTACTCGCTGGATCACGCCCAGCCGGATCCGTTGCAGCAGAGCGCGTCCGACGACGGCTGCGACGCCCGAGATCAACAGCAGCGCGGTCCACGCCCCGACGAACACCGAGACGGGGTCCTCGTACCGGACCACGAGTCCGGCGGTGAAGAGCTGGGAGAGGTCGCCCCACTCGGCGAGCAACAGCACCCCGAAGCTCGTGGCGACAGCCCGGAAGCCGCCGGCTCCAGCCGGCATCCGGCCGGCGAACTCCTTCTCCGTCTCGGCCTCGTCGGCGTCCGCTGTGCGCGCGCTGCGCCACAACAGGACCGCTCCGACGACGAACAGCAGCGCGGCCGCCAGCAGCACAGGCGTCCGGGGAAGCAGCGTCAAGAGACCACCGGCGGTCACCGCGACCACGGTGTGCACGGCGAACGCCGCCCCGACGCCGATCCACACCAGGAGCGGCCGGAACCGGGTCGCCAGGACCAAGGTCGCGATGAAGGTCTTGTCCGGCAGCTCCACGGGCAACAGGACGAGGAAGGCTGCCAGGGTGACGGTGATGCTCACGTACCCCCGACACCCCCGCTGAGCTCGTGAGCCACCGCCGCCACAGCTTGCGCGAGAACGACCTTGGTCGGCCTCCCGAGAGCCGACGCCGCGGCTGCGACGTCGTCCCACTCGGGCTGGTGGTTCACGGCCCGCCCCTCGAGCGACGCCACCTTCACCCGCACCGGGTGCCCGTCCACCGAGATCGTGACGACGTCACGGTCGAGAGCGTGCTTCCGGACGGAGTACTCGCGCATCCCGATCGCGGTCGTCTGCGAGAACACCACCGCACGAACGGCTTTCGCGCGGTCCGCGGCGACGAGGACGTGCAGCGTGTGGGCAGGACGGCCCTTCTTCATGAGGATCGGGGTGAGCCAGGCGTCGGAGGCGCCGGCCGAGAGCAGCGCGGTGATCACGGACGGCCACACGCGCGGGTCGAGGTCGTCCACGTTGGTCTCGAGCACGACAGGCTCGGCCGTGGCGCCTGCCCGGGCCCCCGCGGTCGCACCGAGGACCAGCCGGAGCACGTTCGCGTGGCCCACCGGGTCCCGCCCGCCGGCGCCGAACGCCTGCGCGTCGACCTCCAGCCCCGGTTGGGGACCCCACGAGGACACCAGCGTCCGCACGAGCGCCGCCCCGGTCGGTGTCGCGAGCTCGAGGTCGATCGGCCCCCCGTACGTGGGGATGCCCTGCAGCAGGTGGACCACTGCCGGTCCCGGGACGGCGATCCGGCCGTGCGCCGTCTGCACGGATCCGCCACCGAGCGCCACCGGGGACCCGCACAGCTCGTCGAGACCCAGGATCGCGAAACCCGCGCAGACCCCGACCACGTCGGCGATGGCGTCCAGCGCCCCGACCTCGTGGAAGTGCACGTCCTCAGGTGTCGTGCCGTGCACCACCGCCTCCGCCTCCGCCAGCGCCTCGAAGGCGGCGCGGGCCTGCTGGATCCCGGGAACTCGTTCGGCGTCAACAGTTCCCAGCAGCGCCCTGATGTCCCCCCACCCACGGTGCGTGGACGACTCGGTGCCGTCCACGTGCACGCGGACCGCGGCGAGCGACCCCCGCATGACCGGCTCGACCCGGAGGCTGACCGGCTCCGGCACGACGGCGTCGACCGCCGCCTGCAACCTGCCGAGCTGGACCCCGGAAGCCACCAGGGCGCCCAGGAGCATGTCTCCGGACACGCCGCTCGACAGGTCGAGCCAGCCGGTGCGGGACACGCTCCTCACCCCTGGTCCACGGGGGCTGCGGCAGTGCGCCGCGCTACCCGAGCAGCGTGAACGCCTGCGCCGTAACCGTTGTCGATGTTCACGACGACGACGCCGGGTGCGCACGAGTTGAGCATCGCCATCAAGGCCGCGAGCCCGCCGGCGCCCGTCCCGTAGCCCGTCGAGGTCGGAACCGCCACGAGCGGCACCCCGGTCAGACCACCGATCACGCTCGGGAGGGCGCCCTCCATGCCGGCCACGACGACGAGTGCGTCGACGGCGTCGAGCGCGTCCCGGACGGCGAGGAGGCGGTGCAGGCCGGCCACCCCGACGTCGTCGATGCGCACGGCTCGTGAACCGTGGACGGCGACCGTCACGGCGGCCTCGGCGGCGACCGGTGCGTCGGAGGTCCCGGCTGCGACCACGGCCACGCTGCCCCGTGGCTCCGGCAGCGGCCCCACCACCGCGGTCCGCGCCACGAGGTCCACGTCGGCGCCGGGCACCTGCTCGGCGACCGCCGCGAGCGCTTCCGGGTCCAGGCGCGTGGCGAGCACCGCCCGCTCCGGGTGCCGGCCGGCGAGCGCGGTCAGTGCGCCGACGACCTGCTCGGGGGTCTTGCCTCGTCCGTAGACGACCTCGGGGTCGCCCGTCCGACGGGCCCGGTCGCCGTCGATGCGCGCGTAACCGAGGTGCAGGACGCGGTCGTCGTCGAGGTGCGGGTTCACGGGCTGGTCCACATCGCGGAGCGTAGACGGGTGCGACCCCGGTCACGGCGTCCAGCCTGGGCGCGCCCCGGTAGGTTGCGACGACGAGCTGACACGAGAGGACCCGACGATGCCGGGAGTTCCGCCCGCCCGCTACGGGTACCTCGGGCCCGAGGGCACGTTCACCGAGGCGGCCCTGATGCAGGTGAGCGCCGCCCAGTCCGGCGAGCGCACCCCGTACGCCAGCGTCGACGCGGCCCTGGACGCGGTGCGCGATGGCGACATCACGGCCGCGATGGTGCCGATCGAGAACTCGGTCGAGGGTGGCGTCGGCGCCACGCTCGACGCGCTGAGCGTCGGCGACGAGCTGGTCGTCGTCCGTGAGGCGCTGGTGCCCGTGCAGTTCGTGCTGGCCGCCCGGCCGGGGACGAGCATGGCCGACGTCCGGCGGCTCTCGACGCACCCGCACGCGTTGGCGCAGTGCCGGCGCTGGATGGGGATCAACCTCCACGACGCCGTGTACGTGCCTGGCCTCTCGACGGCCGCCGCTGCCGCCGGCCTCAGCCCGGAGGGGGAGCCGGACCCGGGGTACGACGCGACGCTCTGCGCAGGCGTGGCCGCCGACCGGTACGGCCTCGAGGTCCTAGCCGACGGCGTGGGCGACAACCCCAGCGCAGTGACCCGGTTCGTGCTCGTCTCGCGTCCCACGCCGCCGCCACCACCGACCGGGGCCGACAAGACCTCGGTGGTCGTGTTCCAGAGCGACGACCACCCCGGTGGTCTCCTCGAGCTGCTGGAGCAGTTCGCGACCCGCGGCATCAACCTGACCTGGATCCAGTCGCGCCCCACGGGTGAGTCGCTGGGCAGGTACTCCTTCTCGATCGACGTCGAGGGGCACGTCGCGGAGACCCGTGTGGCCGAGGCGCTGATGGGTCTGCACCGCGTGACCACCAAGGTGCGCTACCTCGGTTCCTACCCGCGCGCCTCGGGTGAGCAGTCTCCGACCCTTCGGTCGAACAGCGACCGGGCCTTCGCCGACTCGCGCGCCTGGCTCGTACGGCTGCTCGAGGGTCGCAGCTAGCCCTTCTCGGCCGGAGTACCTCGCAGCGCGGACCGCGCGAGAAGCACGGCGACCGTCCCGTTGGCGAGGCCGAAGGCGACGTCGGTCGGGTGGTGCATGCCGCGGTAGAGCCGCGACAGGCCGACGGCGAGCGGGACCAGCAGCAGCAGGGCGACGACGAGCACCCGCAGCCACCGGGTCCGCAGGCGCGACGCCGCGATGAGCCCGACTCCGAGCCACAGAGCCGTCGAGGCCCCGGTGTGCCCGGAGGGGAAGCTCGAGGTCGGAGGAGCCGGGTCGAGCTTCTCGAGGTCGGGCCGGCTCGCGCGAGACGAGGAGCGTCGATCAGCAGGAACATGGCCGTCTGCAGGGCCACCCCTCCCCACAGGAGGAACGACTCGAGCCAGCGACCGAGGACCCACCGCATCAGCAGGCCCACCACGGCCGCCGTCGCGATGATGACGGGCGTGTCGGCGATGCGAGAACCGATGTTGGACAATGCGTCCCGACCCGGCGTCGCACCGTCCTGCAGGGACGCGACGATGTCGTCCTCACCGCTCGACCAGATCGGCCAGCGGTCCGGCCAGCAGGAAGCCCACCCCGACGAGCAGCGGCCACCCACGTCGAGGGCCAGGCCGAGCGTTCGCAGTGCCCAGGCGCGGTGCGACGCCCCGCCGTCGGCGGTGACGGCGGTACCCCCGGTAACGGTCACGAGGCGATCCTTCCAGGTCCAGCCGGAGGCGAGACCTCCGCGCAGTCGTGGGGAGAGACGATCGGCCGACCAGGGCGATGACGATCCCGATCGCCACGCCCGACGGTCACGTCGGACAGATAGTGGACGCCCAGCAGCATCCGGTCGAGGGCGGTCACGATCACGATCACGACGGCGACCCCGACCGCGACGCGGTGCCATCCCGTGCTGCCGCAGCCACGGCCAGCCCAGCACCAGCAGCAGGCCGCACCCCAGGGCCGCGTTGAGGGCGTGGCCGCTCGGCATCGAGTAGCCCGATCTCGGTGGCGACCGGGTCGCCCCAGACCGGACGGGGACGTGCGATCAGCAGCTTCAGGCCCGAGGCCCGAGCAGGCTCCCGGCCGCCATCGAGGTGCCGCAGACGACGGCGGCCCGGGTGCGGCCGGCGCGCCAGGCCGCGGCGCAGGCAGCGGCGACGGCGACCCGGAACGTCCACGGTTGCAAGGCGACGGCGAGCGACCTGGGCCGCCAGGTCCCGACCCACGGGTGGTCGACTGCGAAGGAGTAGAACGACTCCGCGACGGCCTGATCGAGGCCGAACGCGGCGAACTCGGCCGTAACGGCCTCACGAGCCGGCGGCGTCGCCCGCCGACGGGAACGCGCTCCGGCGTCGGGTTCTGCGCCGCGCCCCGGGCGGCGTCGTGGGTCGTGGACGCGACTCCGCCTCGACCCTCACGACGAGGGCTCCGGGATCGACGCGCAGCTCGATCAGCGACGCCTCGCCGACGGGGTCGCCGTCGAGCTGCGTGGTGTGCGGTTACGGTCTGCACGGTGATCCGCGTCCCTGCCAGCGCTCGACGCGGTGGTGGCCCTTCCGCTGGCGTGTCATCACGCTGCCCGGCGACGGCCGCCCAGCCGACGACTCCCGGAAGGCGCGATCGAGATCATGTCGAGCAGCCCGTCGTCGATCGCGGCGTCCGGCATCAGCACCAGGCCCCCGAGCAGCTTGCCGCAGTTGCCGATCACGACGGTGCGGATGCGGCGGACCACCGGCTCGTCGTCGTCGACGGTGATCGTCACCCTGGTGCGCCGGCCGTTGAAGTGCCGCAGACCCGCGACGACGTAGGCCGCCGGACCCGACCTTGGCCTTCAACGCCTCCGGGGCGTTGGCCATGATCTCGGCGTCGAAGCCCATGCCGGCCATGACGAGGAACACCTGCTCCTCGCCCGAGTCGACCTTCATCCACCCCACGTCGATCGGACGGTCGTCGCCGGTGAGGGCGACCCGCGCCGCCCCGCTCAGGTCGTCGAGGGTCATGTCCATGTTGCGGGCGAGCAGGTTCCCGGTGCCCGCCGGCAGCAGCCCCATGGTGACGCCGCTCCCGGCGAGCACCTGTGCGGCGGAGCGCACCGTCCCGTCGCCGCCGCAGACCATGACGACGTCGGCGCCGGCCTCGACGGCCTGCCGCGCCTGCCCGACCCCGGGATCCTCCTCCGTGGTCTCGATCCAGAGGGGTTCCGACCACCCGTGCTCGGTGCAGACCTCGGTGATCGCGGCACGAGCCGCGTCGACGTCCTCGAGCTTGCTCGGGTTAACCACCACCGCAGGAAGCGGCATGTGCTCCTCCTCGTGCGTCAGGCGGTCGGGCGGGTAGCGTCACGCGGCGACGTCGGCGCTGCTCCTCACGACGGACGAAGAGACGGGCCAGGAGCACACCGACACCGACGAGCACGAGCAGGACACCGATGAGCAGGAGCAGCAGCTCGAACGGCGGGGACGCGTCAGGCTGTGCTGACGCGACCCACGAGCATCTCCGCAAGGTAGCGGCCCCACGCGGAGGCTGCCCACGCAGCGCCCCCGGTAGCCTCGGCGCCGTGATCGACCTGCGCAGGCTCCGTGAGGACCCCGACACCGTCCGTGCCAGTCAGCGTGCCCGCGGGGAGGATCCCTCCCTCGTCGACGGCGTGCTGGACGCCGACGCGCTGCGGCGCGCGTCCCTCACCGAGTTCGAGACCCTGCGGGCGGAGCAGAAGGACTTCGGCAAGCGGGTGGCGCAGGCGAGGGGCGACGAGAAGCAGGCCCTGGTGGCACAGGCCAAGCAGCTGTCCGAGCGCGTGAAGGCGGCCCAGTCCGCCGCAGACGAGGCGCAGGCCTCACTCGACTCGTTGCTGTGGCAGGATCCCCAACGTCGTCGCCGAGGGCGTGCCCGTCGGAGGCGAGGACGACTACGTGGTCCTGCGTGAGGTCGGCGAGCCGCGCGACCTCACCGCCGACGGCGGCCGCGTGCGTGACCATCTCGAGGTCGCCGAGGGGCTGCGCGCCGTCGACATGGCACGCGGCGCGAAGGTCTCGGGCTCACGTTTCTACTTCCTCACCGGCATCGGCGCGCGTCTCGAGCTCGCGCTCCTGAACTACGCGGTCGACACCGCGCTGGGAGCCGGCTTCACGCCGATGATCACCCCGACGGTCGTCCGACCGGAGGTGATGGCGGGCACCGGCTTCCTCGGCGCCCACGCCGACGAGGTCTACCGGCTCGAGGCCGACGACCTCTACCTCGTCGGTACGTCCGAGGTGGCGCTCGCCGGGCTACCACAGCGACGAGATCGTCGACCTCACCGACGGCCCGCTCCGCTACGCGGGCTGGTCGGCCTGCTACCGGCGGGAGGCGGGCTCCTACGGCAAGGACACCCGCGGCATCATCCGCGTCCACCAGTTCCACAAGGTGGAGATGTTCAGCTACTGCCGGGTCGAGGACGCGGCGGCCGAGCACGACCGCCTGCTCGCCTGGGAGGAGGGCATGCTGGCCGGCGTCGAGCTGCCGTACCGCGTGATCGACACCGCCGCCGGTGATCTCGGCTCGAGCGCCGCCCGCAAGTACGACTGCGAGGCGTGGCTGCCGTCGCAGGAGCGGTACCTGGAGCTGACCTCGACCTCGAACTGCACGACCTTCCAGGCGCGACGCCTGCAACATCCGCGAGCGGGGCGAGGACGGCTCGACGCGTGCCGTGGCGACGCTCAACGGCACGCTGGCCACGACGCGGTGGATCGTCGCGCTGCTCGAGAACCACCAGCTGCCCGACGGCTCCGTGCACGTGCCCGTGGCGCTGCGCCCCTACCTCGGGGGGCGAGCGCCTCGAACCATGGCTGCCTGAGGCGTCCGCAGGCGGCCCGTGACGGCCGATGCCGTCGGCGTCCGCCGATGAAGGCCGGAAGGCCTCGTACACGAGGAACGCCGGCCAGACGAGGGCCTTGAGCAGCGCCAGCACGTACGGCCAGAACGAGTCGGCCTGCTGCCAGAAGAAGACGAGGGCACCGATGAGCCCCAGACCGTAGACGGCGTTGCCACCGCCGCGGTCGACGGTGGTGACGCACTGCTTGCGCATCACGGAGGCGATTGGTCGTTCACGGTGCACCTCCTCGGCGCTGGTCGTCCGACGACCTCGCGTGCGGTCGCCGGACCAGGCTACGGCGGTGACTCCGGCCAAGCGACGGCCGGAGGGCTCCATCGGTCGTCGAGGCCCTCGGACCCTTCCCGTGCCGCGCGTCTCGGTGTGGATGGAGTGCGTGACCACGGACCTCGTCAACCGCGCAGACCTGGAGACCTTGGCGAGCCCGGACGGTGACCCTCCGTTCGTCAGCCTGCTCGCCCCGACGCACCGGTTCGGCGCCGACGTCGAGGTGGACCGGCTCGCCTGGAAGAACGTGGTCTCCGGAGCGGAGGACGCGCTCGCCGAGCGGGCCATGCGTCGCCCCGAGATCACCGATCTGCTGGCGCCGGCACGGGCGCTGCAGCACGACGGCCTGGCCTGGCAGCACATGGGTGACGGACTGGCGATGTACCTCCGTCCGGGGTGGCACCGCACTCTCCGCGTGCCGATCGCGTTGCCGGAGCTGGTCAGCGTGGGTGACCGGTTCCTCCTCGGCCCCCTCCTGCCGATGGTCTCCGGGGACGAGCACTTCCTCGTGCTGGCCCTGAGCCAGCGGTCGCTGCGGCTCTTCGAGGGGAGTCGACAGCGGATCGCCCAGGTCGAGCTCGCGGGGGTGCCGACGGACCTCCGTGACGTGGTCGCCCCACCCGAGCCGCGGTCGGACACGATGGCCCGTCCCGCGACGTCGGGGGGTGGCACGTCCGGTCGGGCCGTCTTCTACGGTCACGGCGCCGCCGACGAGGACTACCGCAAGGACGACCTCGTCAGCTTCCTGCGCGAGGTCGCGGACGGGCTCCACCGCGTCCTGGCAGGCAAGACGGCCCCCCTCGTCCTCGTCGGCCTGGAGGACCTCGTTGCCACCTACCGGGAGGTGAACGGCTACCGGAACCTGGTCGGCACGGCGATCACGTCGAACGCTGACGAGATGTCCGCGGACGACCTGCACCGGTCGGCGTGGTCCGTGGTCGAGCGACGTGTGGACGCGGCCCGGGACCAGGCGGTGTCGGTCTTCCGGCAGCTGCAGGGCACCCAGCGTGTCTCGGGCGACCCCGAGGTCGTGCGGCAGGCGGCGCACGAGGGGAGGGTCGAGACGCTCTTCATGACGGCGGACCCGTGGTGCTGGAGGCAGGACGAGACCGGGCAGCTGCGGGTGGTGGAGATGGGCCGGGCCGGTCCCTTCGCGGAGTGCGAGCGGCTCGACGCGACCGCGGTGGACACCCTGCGGACAGGTGGACGGGTCCACGCCACACCGTCGCAGGTGGTTGCCGGGTCCGACGTGGCGGCGGTCTTCCGCTACTGACCGCCGCCGCCACGTGCGTCAGATGATGCGCCGCAAGCCCTGCCAGCCGCTGCCGACCAGGCTCGACCTGCCGACGCCGTCCGGCTTGCCGGGGTAGAGGTACAGGTCGCCGGCTCCGTTGCGCGCCAGCAGGTCGGCCTTGCCGTCCCGGTTCATGTCACCCGGGCTGGTGAGCCAGTTCATGGCCCCCCAGCCGCCGCCGAGCAGGCCCATGCCGCGCAGTCCGGTGGCGCTGCCGCGGTAGGCGTACATCGAGCCTGTCGTGGTGACCCCGAGCACGTCGCCGTAGCGGTCCCCGTTGAGGTCGCCCATGCCGACCATCCACGCCATCCCGTTCCAGCCGCTGCCGACCTGGCGCACGTAGCTGAGCGTGCCCGAGGACGCGAAGCGGTACAGGTGCAGCGTGCCGTCGTTGCGGCGGGCCATCAGGTCCGGACGCCCGTCGGCGTCGACGTCGCCGGCCGTGATGAACGCGGTCATGCCGTTCCACTTCGTGCCGACGCGGACGGCCTTGCCGAACTGGCCGTCACCTCGACCCGCGTAGAGGTAGAGGGAGCCGTCCGTTGCCGCGCGCCAGGAGGTCGGTGCGGCGGTCGCCGTTGATGTCGCCCGGCGAACCGATCCACGTCATCGAGCCCCATCCCTGGCCGATGGTCCGGCCCTCGCCCACGGCCCCGGTCGTCGTACCCGGGTACAGGACCAGCTCGCCCGCGGCGTTGGTCGCGAGCACGTCGACGGTGCCCTCACCCGTCCAGTCGCCGCGCACGCCGGATGCCGGCGGTGCCCCGCACCGGAAGACGGAGACGTCGTCGACCTCCCAGAAGGTGCTCTGGGATGAGCCGGCCTGGTGCACGAAGAACGCGTCGAGGTCACCGCCGTACTGGGAGGTCGCCGCGGTGACGTCCACCGTGACGCGCTCCCAGCCGGCTGAGAGGTCCATGCCGTAGACCTCGTCGTTCACGCCGAAGAAGACGTTGTCGAACACGTCGTCGCCGCGGCTCGCGAACGACAGGTACGTCGTGCTCGCACTGGCGCCCGCGATGGGATCGAGGAAGAGCTGGTGGTCTTCGGGGGTCGCCGACCCGGGGACCTGCGAGCTCCGGGCGGACCAGTCCCCCGAACCGCCCAGGCCCGACTCCGACCCGAACCAGCCGTAGGTGTCGGCCGGCAGGTTGCCACCGTCGAAGCCGGTCGCCGAGATCACGGTCCTCGTCCCGCCGTTCGGGCAGGCGGCCACGGGGACTGCGGCAGCGAGGCGGGCGGTCCGGGACGTCGCAACACCGGCGGTGACGGCCGAGTCGGGCACGCGTTCGTGGTCGCCAGAGGCGACAGCGCCCTGGGGGCCCGCCGCGAGGCGGTCCGCGGCGGTGGACGCGGCGGCGGGCGCCACCAGGCCGGCGGCCAGGATCGCCGTGGCCGTGCCGGCGAGGAGCGTGCGCGTGCGGGTCGTGGTCATCCGGCGTTCCTGTCTCGTGGCGCAGGGTGTCCCTGCAGGCGGCGCAGCACGGGGCTGCTACGCACCGTGATGGATGCGACGGTTATCGGTGCTCCGGAGGAGGAACTTGACGCCTCGACGCGCACGAAGTTCACGCTCGGGCGGCAGGACAGGGTGACCGAGAGTGCTCGTCGGGATCGTCTGAGCGGACCGGCCGCTGGTCCGCCTCGTCCGGACGCGTGGTCCCCGGTCCCTTGTGGCCGTCGGAGCCGAGGTGGAGCATGAGATGGACGTCGAGGCTGCGGGAAGGAGCACTCGATGGGCGGCATCTTCCTGAGCTACCGGCGTGACGACGCCTCGGGCTGGGCGGGACGGCTGTACGAGCACCTGGTGCGCGAGTGGGGTCCGGACCAGGTGTTCATGGACATCGACGCGATCGCCCCCGGCGAGGACTTCCGCAAGGCCATCGCGCGCACGATGCACCTCAGCGACACCGTCCTGGTGGTCATCGGTCCGGGCTGGCTCGACGCGCACGACGAAGCCGGCCACCGGCGCCTGGACGACGAGGCCGACACGCACCGGACCGAGGTGCTGGCGGCGCTCAAGGCCGACGTCCGGGTCATCCCCGTACTCGTCGGCGGGTCCGACATGCCTGCGGTGGCAGCGCTTCCCGCGTCGCTGAAGGAGCTGGCCTACCGGAACGCGGCGGTCATCGACGACCGGAGGTTCCCGGTCGACGTGCGCGGGCTGATCGCCTCCATCACCGCGTCACGGGACGCGACCGCGCCTGCGTGGGAGTCGCCCGACCCCGGCCCTCCACCCGGCGCTCCCGTACCGCGAAGAGCCTCGCGCACGGCTCCGCCCTCCACTGCGTACCCGTCCACCCCGCGTCCGGAGGACCGCGACCCCACGTCGCCGATGGCCTTCCTCACCACCCCCGCAGCACTGCTGGCAGTGGTCGGCGTGCTGCTGGTCCTCACCTGGGGGGTCCTGGTCCAGCCCTCGTGGCACAACGAGCTGTGGGGCATCCGTGCCGCTGCCGCGCTGCTCCTGGTCGTCGGGGCTGTCGCCGGCCTCTGGTCACGTCAGTGGGGTCTGGTGCTCACGGCCGGTCTTCTCGGCCTCATCGGCGTCGCCCTGTGGGTCGTGCAGCTCTACGCCACGGGTCACTCGTCCGGGGAGGTGTTCTCGCCGTCCACCGACGGCGTGACCAACCTGCTGACCTTCACAGGCGCCGCACTGGTGCTCGCCGCGTCGCTGCTCGGCCGACGACTGACTCAGGGCCGCTGAGCGGGCTCCTCTTTCGTCGCGCCAACGTTCCGCTCGAGCCAGCGGTTGAACGGCGAGAGCGCCCGCCACCCCTGGGCCACCACGTCCAGAGCCGCACGGTCGAAGAACCAGTCCGCGTGCTCGTGCTGCTGGAACATCGCCAACCCCTTGTGCCGCAGCAGGTCGACGCGGGGGTGGTCGGGGTCGACGCCGCGTGGCGGTCGCTTCAGCTGCTCGCCCGAGCGGGACCACCCCTCGCTCTCCAGCGCGGTGACGACCCGAGCCAGCGCCGCCCCGGTGCGGGGGGCGTCCACGGCCGCCCGGTAGCGCGCCAGCTGGTCGCGCTGCATCTGGTAGTACCCCCCGCCCAGGAGCATGCCGGCTGCGTCGACCTGGATGTAGAGGGAGCCGCTGCTGTCGCCACCGTGCACGACCGCCGACGCGGCCGTCTTGTAGGGCGACTTGTCCTTGGAGAACCGGACGTCGCGGTGCGGGCGGAAGACCTTGGCCTCACCGAACTCGGGCTCGAGCTCGGCGAGCAGCGCCTCCAGCGGACCGCGGACCTGCTCGTCGTACACCGGCTTGTGGTCGGTCCAGTACGCCTTCGAGTTGTCGGCCTCGAGGCCTGCGAAGAACAGCGGCAGGTCCTCGCCGAACCCGGCGAAGGACCTCTCGGTGTCGGCCATCCCGACACGCTAGCCCCTGCGGCGTCGGGTCCGGCTCGGCGTGAGCGACGCTGACCGTAGGGTTGGGCACGTGGCCAACCCGTCCCCGATCCTCGTCGCCCTCGATGTCGACGGGACGCTGATCCACTACGACCAGACGATGTCGCCGCGAGTGCGCAAGGCGGTGCGGGCCGCGCACGAGGCGGGCCACCTGGTCGTGATCGCCACCGGACGGTCCCTGGTCGGCACGCTGCCGATCGCCGAAGAGCTCGGCCTCGAGCGCTGCTACCTCGTGACGAGCAACGGCGCCGTGACGGCGCGCCTCGACCCGGACGCCGCCCAGGGGTACGAGATCACCGACATGGTGACCTTCGACCCCGGACCGGTCGTGACCCTCGTCCGCCAGCAGCTACCGGACGCCCTCTTCGCGGTCGAGGTCGTAGGACAGGGAGCCCGCGTCAGCGGCGACTGGCCCGAGGGTGAGCTCTCGGGCCTGCTCGACGTGGTGCCGTTCGACCGGCTCGTCGACGGACCGACCACGCGCGTGGTGGTGCGCAGCCCCGAGCACACGCCCGCGGACTTCCTGCGGACCGTCGAACGCATCGGCCTGCACGGCGTGGGCTACGCCGTCGGGTACACGGCCTGGCTCGACCTGGCGCCCGAGGGCGTCAGCAAGGCCAGCGCCCTGGAGCAGGTGCGCGAGCGCCTCGGCGTCCCGAAGGACCGGACGATGGCCGTCGGGGACGGACGCAACGACCTCGAGATGCTGGCCTGGGCGCACCGCGGGATCGCGATGGGCAACGCTGCGGACGTCGTGCTCGCCGCCGCCGACGAGATCGCCCCCGACGTACGCGACGACGGGTTGGCCCACGTGCTGGAAGAGCTCCTGGGCGACGAGCCCGACGACGGGCGCTGACGGGGTGCGCGTCGTGGCGACGGACCTCGACGGGACCCTCGTCGGGCGCGACCACTCCGTGAGCGACCGCAACCGGCGTGCGCTGGCGGCCTGTCGGGCGGCGGGCGTCGAGGTGCTCTTCGTGACCGGGCGCCCCCTGCGCTGGATGGCCCCCGTGGTCGAGGCGACCGGTATCGCCGGCACTGCCATCTGCGCGAACGGTGCTGCGGTCTACGACCTGGCGACCCAGGAGCTGCTCGACCACCATCCCGTGGACACCGAGTCCGTGCTGCCCGTGGTGGAACGGCTCCGGGCAGCACTCGGCTCCATCGCGGTCGCCCTCGAGACCCCCGCCGGCGCCGTCGCGGAGCACGGCTACGCGACGTCGTGGGACGCCGACCGGAGGATGCCCCGCGGTGACCTGACCCAGCTGCTCGTGGACCACCCCACCGTGCTCAAGGTGCTGGTGCGCGGGGAGGGCCCGAGCTCGGACGAGATGCTCGCCGTGGCTCGCGAGCTGCTCGACGGGAGCCTGACCGCCACGCACTCCAACGCCGGCGGCAGCCTGCTCGAGCTCAGTGCGGGCGGCGTCAGCAAGGCGCGGACGCTGGCGGGCGTCATCGAGCGACTCGGCCTGACCGCCGGGGACGTCGTGGCCTTCGGTGACCAGCCGAACGACGTGGAGATGCTGACCTGGGCCGGGCGCGGCGTCGCGATGGGTGACGGGCACCCTGAGGCACTGGCGGTGGCGGACGAGATCGCGCCTCCGCTCAGTGAGGACGGGGTGGCCCAGGTGATCGAGCGGCTGCTGTCCCGCGGCTGAACCCTCAGGCCACGTGGACGCGGGCGAGGGCGGCCGCGCGCCGGGCGGCCTGCATGCGCGCGAGCGCCGTCGCCTGGTCTCCCGCCGCCGACGCCACCCGCGCCATCGCGGCGGCCTCGGAGGCCTCCGCACACGACGTGGCGGCCCGCGAGAGACGCCGATGCAGCTCCGGATGCTGGCCGAGGGGCCCGGGTGGGATCTCCAGACCCGCACTGGGAGCGTCGATCTCGGCCTGGACGCAGATCTCGTGCACCTGGTCGAGCAGCACCGCGAGATCGGCGCCGACCAGCTCGAGGGCGCTTCGCAGAGGTCCGTCGTCCACGGGCTCGATCATCTGGTGGTAGCGGTCGATCGCCCGCAGCGTCCGGTCGTGCGAGCGACGCCAGACGCCCACCCCCAGAGGGTCGGGCTGTCGCCGCCAGGGCCACCGCACCATGTCGCTCGCCCCCGTCAGAGGTACTGACCGGTGCCGTGCTGCTGCGGGCCGCCCTCACCCTGGCCGGGCGCCTGCGGCTGACCGGGCGACCCGGGTGCATCCGGGTGCCCGGGCACGCCGGCGTGGGCTCCGGGCCCACCGGGCAGCGCGCGTCGCATCTGGGCGATCTGGGACTGGGCCGCCATCTGCTGCGCCACCAGAGCGGTCTGGATCCCGTGGAAGAGCCCCTCGAGCCATCCCACGAGCTGGGCCTGCGCGATCCGCAGCTCGGCGTCGGACGGGGTCGAGTCCTCGTCGAACGGGAGGGTGATGCGTCTCAGCTCGTCCACGAGCTCTGGGGACAGGCCCTGCTCCAGCTCCGCGAGCGACCGCTCGTGCACCTCGGCCAGGCGGGCTCGTCCCGCTTCGTCCAGGGGGGAGTCGCGGACCTCCTCGAGCAGCTGCTTGATCATGCTGCCGATCCGCATCACCTTGGCCGGCTGCTCGACCAGCTCGGCGGGGCTGCGCCGGTCGTCGTCCCCTCCGGAGACGCCCATCGAGCCGGGACCGACCACGACCACGGTCTGGTCGGGGGTCGGGCCCTGGCGGGCGGTGTCGTCCTGCGGGGGCTGCGGGTCGTGGCTCTCGGTCATGGGTCCATCCTGCCCGGGGCCGTGAGCCGCAGCCCGTCAGACCGTCAGGACGATCTTGCCGATGTGCCCGGAGTCCTCCATCAGGCGGTGCGCGTCCGCTGCCTGCTCGAGCGGCAGCCTCGTGTGCACGACCGGGTGGACGGTCCCGTCGGCCAGCAGCGGCCACACCAGGTCGCGCACCTGCTGCACGATCACGGCCTTCTCGGTGGACGGACGGGACCGCAGGGACGTCGCGATCACCGCGCCGCGCTTGCGCAGCAGCAGACCCAGGTCGAGCTCTCCACGGGTACCGCCCTGGAGCCCGATGACGACCAGGCGACCGCCCGTCGCGAGCACCTCGACGTTGCGACCGAGGTACTTGGCGCCCATGTTGTCGAGCACCACGTCCGCCCCAGGTCCGTTCGGGGCGTCGGCGGTCGCGGCGCGCACGCGCTCGACGAAGTCCTGCTCGGTGTAGTTGACGAGCACGTCCGCGCCGAGCTGGGCGCAGGCGGAGAGCTTCTCGGAGGAGCGAGCCGTGACAGCCACCCTCGCTCCCATGGCCTTGCCGAGCTGGATCGCCATGGTGCCGATCCCGCTCGACCCGCCGTGCACGAGCAGCGTCTCCCCTCGCTGGAGGCCGGCGGCCATGAAGACGTTCGACCAGACGGTGCAGACGACCTCGGGCAGCGAGGCCGCGTCGACCAGGGACACCCCCCTCGGGACGGGGAGCACGTGGCTCGCCGGCACGCAGACCTGCTCGGCGTACCCGCCGCCCGCGAGCAGCGCGCACACCTCGTCGCCCACCTGCCACCCGTCGACCCCCGCGCCGAGCTCGGCGACGGTGCCCGAGCACTCCAGGCCCGGCCACTCCGGTGCCCCCTCCGGCGGCGGGTAGTGGCCCTGCCGCTGCATGACGTCCGCTCGGTTGACGGCGGTCGCCGCGACCTCGATCCGTACCTCCCCGGTCTGCGGCCGGGGGTCCGGGACCTCCGAGACGACCAGGGCCTCAGGCCCTCCGGGTTCGCTGATCGTCACGGCTCTCATGGCCCGGACCCTATGCCGTGCTGTGCTGCGCCACGTGTCCAGCTGCTCCGGGGTGTCGACGTCCCACGTCGTCTCGGCGGGCACCGGAACCCTGACCGGGTCCAGGGCCGTCACCAGCAGACGGACCGAGAGATCGCGGCCCGCGTCCACGCCGGCCTCGTCCACCAGTCGGCGAGCCCCCTCGGCGGTGAGGACGAGCTGGAGGGGCTGCTCGCGTCCGGAGACGTCGACGGCCATCGCGGCGACAGCGCCCGCAGCGGCCCGTGCCTTCCAGCGCCTGGGTCAACGTCGCCAGGGCGCCGGCCGCCCCGGGAGCGTCGCCCGGGACGACGGCGACCCAGCCGTCGCCCACGACCGCCGTAGGCCTGCCACGAGGGCCGCGGCGGGTCCTCCGCCCGGCGGTTCCTCCCGGACCCAGCGCACCGCGCCGTCGCGTCGAGCGCTCGGGGCCGACGGCCACGACGACGGCGTCAGGGGCGGCGGTCACCACGGCGTCCAGCAGCACGTCGAGGACCGTGACGCCGCCAGGCTCGCCGTCGAGCGGCTCGGCGAGCTTGTCGCGTCCGAAGCGCCGGGACGCACCACCGGCGAGGACGAGCACGGATCGGAGGGGCATGATCGGCATTTTGGCGCATGACGTCACGGCGACCCGCCGTGACGTGCTTACGCCGAACGGGTGACCTGGTGACGCTCATCGGTCAATACCTGCGTGGTGCCGACCGATGCACGGGAATCGGGCGGCATCAACCGCGAGTGCCCCCCATCGAGTGGAAGGTCCACCCCATGCTGCGCAGCTTCGGCATCAGGGCCAAGATCCTGACCGTTCTTGCCCTCCCGGTCCTCGTGCTGTCGCTGGCTGCAGGTGTCATCGCGACCTCGGCCATCGGGGAGTCGCGCAAGGCGGGCCAGGTCGAGGACCTGACGCGTCAGGCAGCCGGGACTGACCGACCTGCTGCGCGGGCTGCAGGCCGAGCGGGCGTTGACGGTGGCCGTGCTGTCGGGCAACGAGGCGTCGCGTCCCGCCCTCGACGAGGTGCGCGCCAACGTGACGACGGGCCTGGACGCCGTGCGTGCCGAGTTCAGCGAGACGGACCTCTCCCAGCTGGAGGCGGGCGCGCAGGCGGGCGCGCTGGCCTCCAGCGCGGGCTCACGACCTGCTGCCCGAGCTGCGACGACAGGTCGACGGCGGCGTCCTGACACCCGGCACCGCACTCCTGCGCTACTCCGAGATCATCGCGGCCGACATCGCCCTCCCGGCGGCCATCGCGGACGGTCTCGACGACCGCACCCTGGCCCAGAACCTCCGTGCCTACACCGCGACCGAGCAGCTGGCCGAGGCGGTCGCCTCCGAGCGCGACCTCACCACCCCCTCGGTGGCCATCGGCGTCTTCACGCCCGAGGCGCAGAAGGCCTCGCGGGACGCCGCCCTGCGCACGACGCTGATCCGGGAGAACACGACGCGCATCGCCGAGTCGGCGGGAGTGCGCACCCCGGCCACCGGCTACGTGTTCCAGCTGGCGCGCCAGAGGACCGTCGACGACGCGGACGGCGTGATCGAGGGCCTCACCGTCGACGAGTGGCGCGCCGCCGCGGACGAGGACATCTCGTCGCTCGGGAGCGGGCTCGACACCGTCATCAACGCCGCGCAGCAGCGGTCCTCCGAGCTCGCCTCCGACGCCCGCCAGTACGCGATGCAGGTGATCATCGGTGCGCTCGCCGCCGTCGTGATCCCGGTGACTGCTCGCCCTCGTGCTCGCCCGCCGCATCACCCGGCCGCTGCGCCGCCTGACCGAGGCCGCCGCCCAGATCCGCGAGAACCTGCCTCGCATGGTCGAGCGCATGGCCACCCCGGGCGAAGGCCCGGGCATGACGGTGCCGGAGATCCCCGTCGAGTCCGACGACGAGGTCGGTCGTCTGGCCACCGCGTTCAACGACGTCAACGCGACCACCGTGCAGGTGGCGCAGGAGCAGGCCGCGCTGCGTGGGTCGATCGCCGCCATGTTCGTCAACGTGGCCCGTCGCGACCAGGTGCTGCTGTCGCGCCAGCTGTCGTTCCTGGACCAGCTCGAGCGCACGGAGGAGAACCCCGAGACGCTCGACAACCTGTTCAAGCTCGACCACCTCGCCACGCGCATGCGCCGCAACGCCGAGTCCCTGCTCGTGCTGGCAGGCATCGACACGGGCCGCCGGCTGCGTCGTCCGATGCCCCTGTCGGACGTCGTGCGCACCGCGTCCAGCGAGATCGAGCACTACGAGCGCATCGACCTGGCGCAGCACGTCGACCCGCCGATGGTGGGCCACACGGCGCTGCTGACCGCGCACATGCTGGCCGAGCTGCTCGAGAACGCCACGTCCTTCTCCGACCCCGGCACCCGCGTCGTCGTCGCGACCGACGCCGGTCCGGACGGCATCGTGGTGACCATCACCGACGAGGGCCTGGGCATGTCTGCCGACGAGCTCGCCGAGGCGAACGACCGCATCCAGAACCCGCCGCAGTCCGAGGTCGTCGGCGCGCAGCGTCTCGGCTTCTACGTGGTCGGTCGCCTGTCACAGCGGCTCGAGGCCGGCATCTCCCTGTCCGCCGGCGACGGCCGGGGGACGGTCGTGACGGTCGAGCTGCCACCCACCCTCTTCGTGCCCGGCACCGTGGTGACGGAGGAGACGGAGGTCGCGGGGGCGGCCGATGCACCCTTGTCCGACTCGGACGCCCAGGCGCCCGCGTCGATGCCGAACGGCCACTCGGCGACCGGTGCGGACCGACTCGGCGCGTCGGCGGACGCGCTCAACGCGAGCGCGGCCGCCGCGGCCGCGGCGTCGATCCAGCCGATCATCATCGCGCCCGGGTCCGAGACTGGTCTGCCGCAGCGGGGTGCTCACCGCGCCGCGGGCGGGGGCGACGCCCAGGATCTGTCGTCGCTGCCGACGCGATCGGCCTCGCCGTCGTCTGACGAGATCGGTGCCCTGCCGCAGCGCGGTGCGTCGACGACCGACTCGGGTCTTCCCACCCGCACCCCGGCCACCTCCCTGCCGGCCGCTCCGGCTCCTACCGTGCCCGCGCAGCGGAGCGAGCCGCCGGCTCCCGAGTCGCGCTCGGGCCTGTTCACGGGCTTCCGCGCCCGCCGGGCGGAGGCGGTCGGCGGTCAGGGGCCGGAGCAGCCGGGAGAGCCCGCAGCCGAGGCGACCGATGCCTACGAGGTCGCCCAGCTGGACGACGGCCCGGCCCGGCCCGCGCTGCTCACGCCCGAGCCCGAGGCCGAGGCGCAGCCCGAGCCCGAGGCCGAGGCGCTGTCTGAGCCGCTGCCCGAGCCCGAGGTGGCGCTGGAGGACGAGTCGCAGCCCGAGCCGGAGCCGGAGCCGGAGCCGGAGCAGCGTCGAGCCCCAGTCCCAGCCCCAGTCCCAGCCCCAGTCCCAGCCCCAGTCCCAGCCCCAGCCCCAGCCGGAGCTGGAGGTTGCGGCTGCCCTGATGGACAACCCGCTCTTCGGCCCCCTGCCCACGTCGGTCTTCTCGGCCGAGGTCGCCGCTCCCGAGGCGGCGCCCGCAACCCAGGACGAGCACCTGGCCCGCCGGGCGGAGGTCAGCGACGGCGTGCGCGCCGCCACCAACGAGCTGAGCGCCCTCGCGGCCTGGCCCGCCCCCCCGTCGGAGCCGCGGCGGACTGCGGCCCCGGAGGAGGCTCCTGCCGCCGAGGCTCCGTCGGCTGCGTCCGTGGCGTCGACTCAGCCCGCCGCCCCGGCTGTGGCTCCGGTGCCGCAGTCGTCGGCCCCGCCGGCCCCGCCGCCGCCCGCTCCCGTGTACTCCAGCGCCAGCGCGTTCGACATCCTCCCGGGTGCCGACCGCGGTCGCTCGTCGCGGGGACTGAAGCTCCCGCGTCGTGGCCGCGACCACGAGAGCGGCGTCCGTCGGGCGGCGACCTCCCCGATCCCGGTTCCCGCAGGCCCTGTCACGATGCCGTCGACCGTCCAGGTGACCGCCCCGGCGACGGTGGACGACCTGGTCCCGGTGGTCGAGGCCCTGTCCGACGGTGCCGTGCCGTTCGTGCCCGCGACGGAGCCCACCCCGGCGCCGGACACCCAGCGCCAGCGGTCCGCCCTCGCCTCGGAGGCGCTCTCCGAGCTGAGCCGGCTCTCGACGTACCGTCCCGACGCCACGGTCTCCACGACCGGCGGCGGCGCCCCGACGCTGACGCGACGGACCCGTGGAGCCACGGCGGCCGCCGAGGTCAGCACTCCCCAACCCGTCGGCCCCGCACGTCCCAGCCGCTCCGCCGCCGAGGTCCGCAGCATGCTGTCGGGCTTCCAGGCCGGGGTCGCGCGGGGTCGCAAGGAGCCCGCCCACAGCGGACAGGAGGCGTCCGAGTGACGGGCACCCGACGACGACACCCGCCCCAGCCCTCTCCCGACCCCCCTGACCACCACCTCAGTCCGCAGCACCACCGGAGGAAACCTGTGACCACGATGAGCACCGAGGCAGCCAACTTCAACTGGCTCCTGGACAACTTCGTCAAGAGCGTGCCCGACGTCCACCACACCCTCGTCGTGTCCGCGGACGGCCTGCTGATGGCGATGTCCGAGGAGCTCGACCGCACCAGCGGTGACCAGCTCGGCGCCATCGTCGCCGGCATGTCGAGCCTGACCCGCGGCGCCGCCCGGCAGCTGCGGGCCGGCGAGGTGCGCCAGGCGATCGTCGAGATGGACAGCAAGTTCATGTTCCTCATGAGCGTCGCTGACGGTTCCGTGCTCGCGGTCGTCGCCGACGCCACGTGCGACGTGGGTCTGATCGGCTACGAGATGGCGCTGCTGGTCAGCCGCACGGAGGCCACCCTCACGCCGCAGCTCGTCACCGAGATGCGGTCCCGCCTACCCGTCAACGGGGCCACCCGTACGCCGGTCATGGGGTGATGCGTCGTGGCACCGGAGACGAACGGTCGCCGCAGGCTGACCGCTGACGACGAGGACGCCTACGCGGTCCGTCCGTACGCCGTCATGGGCGCACGCACCAAGCGCGTGTCCTCGGAGGAGCTCCCCGTCGAGGCACTCGTCGAGGGCCTCGTCGCACCGGACATCCAGCTGACGCCCGAGCGTCGCCGGATCCTGGAGCTCACCGCCACCCAGTACCTGTCGGTGATGGAGCTGTCGGCGCACGTCAAGCTCCCCGTCGGAGTCGTCCGGGTCCTCGTCAGCGAGCTGGTCGACCAGAGCAAGGTCCGGATCCACGGACTCACCCCCACCTTGTCCACCAACGGGTCCTCGCGGGACAACACCGCATCCACCCTCAGCGTTCTGGAGAGTGTTCTCAATGGCATTTCCTCGCTCTGACGTCGCCGACACCGGCGCGCCCGCGGAGGAGCGGCCCCCGCAGCCCCCGCAGCCCACGGAGCCGTCCCACGAGGCGGCGCCGACGGTCACCAAGATCGTGGTGGCCGGTGGTTTCGCCGTCGGCAAGACGACCTTCATCGGGTCGATCTCCGACATCGAGCCGCTCTCGACCGAGGCGGCCATGACCGAGCACTCGGTCGGCGTCGACGACGCCGGCGGCGTGTCCGACCGCAAGACGACCACCACGGTCGCGATGGACTTCGGTCGCATCGCACTGCCGGGCAACCTGTGGCTCTACCTCTTCGGGACGCCGGGTCAGGACCGCTTCCTCTTCATGTGGGACGACCTCGTGCGAGGGGCCATCGGCGGCATCGTGCTGGTCGACACCGAGCGCCTGGAGCAGTGCTTCCCGGCGGTCGACTACTTCGAGGCCCGCCAGATCCCGTTCATCGTCGCCGTGAACTGCTTCGACGGCGTGGCGCGTCACGACCTCGACTCCGTCCGAGAGGCACTCGCGGTGCCGGCGCACGTGCCGATGGTCTACACCGACGCGCGGTCGAAGCAGGCCACGAAGCACGCCCTGATCACCCTGGTCCAGCTGGCCATGCAGCGTCTCGCGGCCGCTGCCGGCTGAGCCCGGCTCATCCGCGGCTGAACCAGGGAACCCGTCCGGGGGACGGGCGGACGGAGGGCCCGACGCCATCCGGCGTCGGGCCCTCCTGCGTCCGGTCAGACCCTGCCGCCCGTCCTCGTGGACACGATGTCTGCGATGTGAGACGGGCGTGGGGGCCCGGGAAGGGCGGGCCGCGTCGCGCGGTTCCCCTGGGTGACCACGTCCGGGACCACCGGGCGAACTCCCACCCGCCCCGAGGAGCCGATGTGCCCAGGATCTACGACGACGTCACCGACCTGGTCGGCAACACCCCGCTGGTCCGGCTGAACCGGATCACGGACGGTGCGAAGGCGACTGTCCTGGCCAAGCTGGAGTTCTACAACCCGGCCAGCTCGGTGAAGGACCGGATCGGCGTGGCGATGATCGACGCCGCGGAGGCGTCGGGACAGCTCAAGCCCGAGGGCACGATCATCGAGGCGACGAGCGGCAACACCGGCATCGCCCTCGCCATGGTCGGCGCGGCCCGCGGCTACAAGGTCGTCCTCACGATGCCCGAGACGATGAGCACCGAGCGTCGCGCGCTGCTGCGTGCCTTCGGCGCCGAGCTCGTGCTGACACCGGGCTCGGAGGGCATGAAGGGCGCCGTCGCCAAGGCCGTCGAGATCGCCCGGGAGACAGGCGCTGTCGAGGTCCGCCAGTTCGAGAACGAGGCCAACCCGGAAATCCACCGGAAGACGACGGCCGAGGAGATCTGGAACGACACGGACGGCGAGGTCGACGTGGTGGTGGCCGGGATCGGGACCGGCGGCACGATCACCGGTGTGGGGCAGGTGCTCAAGGAGCGGAAGCCCGGCGTGCAGATCGTCGCGGTCGAGCCCGAGGAGTCGGCCATCCTCAACGGTGGGGCGCCAGGGCCGCACAAGATCCAGGGGATCGGCGCGAACTTCGTCCCGGAGATCCTCGACCGCGCGGTCTACGACGAGGTCATCGACGTCAACGCCGAGACCTCCGTGGCGTGGGCCCGTCGGGCGGCCGCCGAGGAGGGCCTGCTGGTCGGGCTGTCGTCGGGTGCGGCGCTGGCCGCCGCCGTGCAGGTGGCGCAGCGTGAGGAGAACGCCGGCAAGACCGTCGTCGTCGTGATCCCGTCCTTCGGTGAGCGGTACCTCTCGACGATCCTCTACAGCGACCTGATGAGCTGAGCGTGCGCGAACGGCTCCGCGAGGACCTGGCCACCGCCCGCCGGCGCGACCCGGCGGCTCACAGCGCGGCGGAACTGGTCCTGACGTACCCGGGTCTGCACGCCGTCTGGCTGCACCGCCTCGCGCACCGGCTGTGGCAGAACCCGGCCCTCCGCCTACCGGCGCGCGTGCTCGGGCACCTGAACCGGATGCTCACCGGCATCGAGATCCACCCGGGGGCGCAGATCGGTCGCCGGTTCTTCATCGACCACGGGATGGGTGTCGTGATCGGCGCCACGGCCGAGATCGGTGACGACGTGATGCTGTACCACGGCGTCACCCTGGGCGGCCGGTCGATGGACAGCGTGAAGCGGCACCCCACCGTCTGCGACGGCGTCGTGATCGGAGCCGGCGCCCAGGTGCTCGGGCCCATCCACGTCGGCGCAGGGGCCCAGATCGGCGCGAACGCCGTCGTCGTCAAGGACGTCCCCGCCGGTGCGGTCGTCGTCGGGGTGCCTGGCCGCCTCCGTGACGTCCCCGCGTCCGTCGTCGCCCTCACGTCCGAGGACGAGCGGGTCGACCCCGCGATCTGGATCTGAGACGGCCCGGAGCCCCCGGCCGCCACCCCCACGCGAAACGGCGTGTTTCCGGTCCTGCGCAGGACACCGGAAACACGCCGTTGCGCGATCTCGGGGAGTGGGTGCGGGGTCAGTCCTTCGGCTCGCCGCTCTCGTCGAGCCCGCGGAGGAAGTCCTCGAGCTGGGCCGCGAGCTCGTCCCCGCCGGGCATCTCGTCCTCGGGAAGGGTGGGGCTCAGCAGACCGGACCCGCTCAGGGAGCGACCTGCGGCGACCGCGTCGTACGTGCGCTCGAGGCCCTCTACGGCCTGGAGGGTCTGCGGCGAGTCGGCCACCTGCGCGTCGATCTGGGTCAGCACGGACGTACCCGCCTCGCGCAGGGAGTCGGTCGGCAGAGTGAGGCCCGCGACGTCGGCGACTGCCTCGATCAGGGCCGTTGCGGCAGGGGGGAACTCGGCCTCGGCCAGGTAGTGGGGGACGTGAGCAGTGAAGCCGACGGCGTCGCGAGCGGTCTGCGTCGCGCGCAGCTCGAGCAGCGCGCCCACGTGCCCGGGGACGTCCACGTCCCCGATCCAGCGGGGCCGGCCGGCGATGAGGTCCCGGCTGCTGGCGTGGGAGGTGAGGCCGATCGGCCGGGTGTGCGGTGCCGCCCACGGGATGCCGTGGATGCCGGCGATCAGGCCGACCCCCAGGTGGTCGACCAGCTGCAGCACGGCGGCGATGAACCGCTCCCACTGGAAGTCGGGCTCCGGTCCGGAGAGCAGGTAGAACTCCTGACCTGCCTTGTCCGTCAGCGCGTGCACGGTCAGGCGGTGCTGGTCCACGTCGGTGAACCGGTCCGACCGGAACGTCATGCGCGGCCGTCGCCCGCGGTAGTCGATCAGCTGGTCGACGTCGAAGTGGGCCACCTCACGCGCGGTCAGCTCGCTGAGCAGGTGCTGCACCGTCAGGTTCGCGGCCTGTCCCGCGTCCACGAAGCCGGTGAGCGCGTGCATCAGTACCGGCCGTCCGGTCTGCGCGACCGCGTCAGGCGCGTCGGCGGGCTCGATGATGTCGACCAGGTCGTACAGGTCCTCAGGGGGAAGCATGATCACCTCGTGTTGTCCGTCGACCGGGTCAACGTCGACCCACCGGGTGGTTGTTCCGGGGCGCGTGTTCCCCGGGTCACGCCGACGTCGGGCGGTTCGCCTTCTCGCTGAACACCGAGCGTGCCCGGGGCCGCGCCACGCCGTCGACCTCCACGTCGACGAGCTCGTCGTAGAACGCGATGCGGCCGGCCACCCCGGCGACGGCCGGGTTGGGCTCGTCGTACGACCACGCGATCCCTTCGACGAGGTCCCGGTCCTCGGACGCAGGAAGGTCCCAGTAGGCCCGGGCGAACCCCTTGTACGGGCAGTGGCTCGTGCGCGATGTGGGGGCGAGCAGGTCCAGCCGCACGTCCTCGCGAGGTAGGTAGAACCGGGTGGGCAGGTCGGTCTCGAACAGCAGGACGGGGTCGTTGCTGTCGGCCAGCACGAGGTCGCCGACGCTGACCACGACGTGCCGGGAGCTCGCGATCGCGTCCACGCGTTTGCGCGGATCGCGCGGGTGGCCCCGCACCTCTTCCTCCTCCTCCAGCCAGCGGTCGACCAGCCCGGGCTGCCAGGAGAGGACCAGGCGTCCCGTGAGGGCCGGGTCGTCGCGCTCCCAGGCCACGTGCGGCACCGTGCGCTCACCGACGCGGAGGTCGTACCACTGGGCCACGGGACCCTTGGGCTGGAAGAAGGACGGCTCCGGCGGGCCGGGCTCGGGGCTGGGGTGCAGCAGGTCGGTGCGGACGTCTGCGGGATCGAAGGCGTAGGCCGGGATCGGGAAGACGTCCTCGAAGAACAGCAACGGCGCCCGGGAGTCGACCACGACGACGTCGTCGACGACGGCCCTCACCCAGCGCTCGCTCGCCTCGATCCTCATGGCCACCTCCTGCTCGGCCTGGTCGAGCCATCGTGCGCCTCGACGGACCCCTACGACAAGGCGTGTCGTGCCGAGAACGTGCAGCACTCCACGTGGGGCAGAATGTGGACCTTCCAGGAGGGCTCGCATAGTGGCCGAGTGCGGCGGTCTTGAAAACCGCTAGGCGGGGACAACCCCCGTCTCGTGGGTTCGAATCCCACGCCCTCCGCTGCTGATCATGCCTCTGAGGCGCGACGACGGACCGCGAGCGGTATCAGTCGTCGGGGAGGGCGGCGAAGGCCTGCTTGGTGTCGCGGTACCAACCCATCGACTTCTTGGGGTGCCGCCAGCGGCCCTTCATGGCGTCGCGGGCCTCCTGGTGGGTCGCGTCGCCGGCCTTCTCCGCCTTCTTGAGGTGGCGGTCCTGGGCCTTGATGACGTCGTCGGCGCTCTCGCCGTGGTGCTCGAGGTCGCAGGGCCCTCCGAGGGCCCGGCAGGTCATGGTCTTCATGGTCGTCTCCTTCTGTTGTGGTGTCCTGATGTGCTGACGATCGAAACGGACAGGGTGTGACCGAGTCAGTCGCGCGGCCGACCGCCGTCGCGGCGCACGACGCGCGAGAGCACGTCGGGCGCGGCGCGGAAGGTGATGGCGCGCACGAGGCCGTCCTCGACGGTGAAGTCGAAGGCGACCTTGGCCGCGCCGAGGTGGAACCAGGCGGCACCGGGCCGGTCACCGACGAAGACCGGGAGCGCGGCCTTGGCGCTGCCGTTGAAGAACGTCGCCACCTCGTCGCGGCCCTCGATCTGCCGCGGCGTGCCGACCAGGACCGCGGCGTCGTCAGCGGTCACGGCGGCGTCGGGTGCGAGCAGTCGTAGCAACCGGTCGAAGTCGCCGTTCCTGGCCGCGGCCATGAAGGCGTCGACCACTTCCCAGTCGGCCAGGCGGTCCTCGGGATGGGGCTGGGTGACCTTGGCTCGTGCCCGCGAGGCCAGCTTGCGCGCGGCCGCCGGTGTGGTGTCGAGGACCGCCGCGATCGTCGGGAACTCGAAGCCGAAGCTGTCGTGCAGCACGAAGGCGACCCGTTCGCGCGGGGAGAGCCGGTCGAGCACGACGTGCAGGGCGAGACCGACGGTGTCGGCGAGCGCGACGTCGTCGGCCGGATCGTTGACGGTCTCCGTGGGCTCGACGTCATCCACGGGTACGGGGGTGCGTGAGCGCAGCCGGTCGAGGCACAGCCGGGTGGTCACGGTCGTCAGCCAGGCCGGCAGGCAGTCGATCTCGGTGTCCGTCCCGTGCAGCCGCAGCCACGCCTGCTGCACGACGTCCTCGGCCTCGGCGTGGTCACCGAGCACCCGGCTCGCGATCCCCACCAGGCGCGGTCGTTCGGCCTCGAACATGTCCGTCTGGTCCACGGCCACCACCCTTCCACCTCTGCTGGTCACCCCACTGACGCGCGAAGCCGGGCCGAGTGTGACCACGGTCGGCGAAGGCGTGGACTGCGGAGGCCTTCGGGTGTCGCCTCAGGTGTGTGCGTCGAGGACCTCACGCAGTCGTGCGGCGAAGGCCTCTGGCTCGCCCGCGTGGCCTGACTCGCCACCGAGGAAGCCCCCGTGATGGCTGGGGAAGTCGACCAGCGGCTGCCTCAGCGCCTGGGCGAGAGCCGCCGCGGCGCGCCCGGCCAACCCGGTTCGTGACTCGACGCCCACCGCGATGACCACCCGCGTCGGGGCTGTCGCGAGTGCGTGGACGTCGGGACGGTATCTGGTGATGGCGTTGCCTGTCCCGGACAGCACCGGGTCGTCGCGGGCGCCGTCGTCCTCGGTGGGCAGGCCGAACTGGGCCGGGTCGGGATCGGGCTGTGCGGCGTACTCGTCGGTGAACTCGCCGCTTCCACGACGTCATGGCGATGAAGCGGGCCATTCCCGCGCCGAAACCCTTGTCCTGGTAGGCCGCCTGAACGTCTCGTTCAGCTGCCAGCGCGTGGTCCGCGTCGGGCAGCAGCCTCACCAGGGGCGGCTCGTGGGCCACGAGCGTGCCGACGTCCTCGGGATGCTCGGCCACCAGGGCGAGCGTGTTGACCGCGCCGCCGCTGCTGCCGAACACGTCCACGGGTCCGATGTCGAGTGCGGTGATCAGTGCGTGCAGGTCCGCGCTGTGCAACTCCGGGGTGCGGTCGTCCCGACCGTCCTTGCGGATGCTGCGGCCGATGCCGCGAGGATCGTAGGTGATCACCGTTCGGTCCGCGAAGTAGGAGGCGAGCGTCTCGAAGCCCCGGCGTCCATGGGATGGCCGACCATCAACAGCGGTCGCCGCCCCTCAGCAGTAGGCGACGGACCTCGTACGTCGTAGACCAGGTCGACGTCGGGGGTCCCGAGCGTGTGGGTCTGCGTCTGCATGGGGTGGCGTCCTCTCTGCGGCGCGAGCCGCTGCCGCATCGCGTGACGTCTGTCGTCCTGTTGTACAGACCGCTGCAGCCGCGAGAAGTCATCGGCCCCACCTACCTCGGCAGGCCAGGCGGCTCGCCGAGGAGAGCGTGCAAGGGTGGTCTGTCGATCCTGTGCGTGCCGCCCGTCCATCGTCGGCTCTGCGCGACGAGTTGACGACGTCAGCCCGCGCAGACGTCGAGGGACGGCGTCCGCAGGGGCGCGTCAGCGAGGGGGACGCTCTCGTAGACGTCCAGACGGCGCGAGGGTCGCTGGCCCGGCCCGCGCAGGTCGCTCTCTAGGCGAGGTCGGCACCCCGATCTACGCTGCCCCCATGGCGAAGTCGGGGGCCGTGGCGTGTGAACGGACCGGTGGTGGTCGCGGCCTCAGTGTCGCCGGGGTGGCCGACTCGGGTGTCGATCGGGTCTTCCATGGCTGCGAGGTGCTGGCCGGGCCGGACGAGGTGTTGGCCTGCTGGTTCCGAGTTCTCGTCGACGGCGTCCACAGGCCTGATCTCGACGGGTGCCTCGACGTGGACATCGCCGCCACGCCGCTGACCAACACCTTCCCGATCCGGCGCCTCGCACGGCTGTCCGTGGGCCAGGTGGCGACCTCGCCGGTCGCCTGGGTCGACGTGCCCGGGCTGGGGACGACCCGAGTCGACCAGACGTACCGGCGGTTGACCCCCGTGGATGGCCGTGACGCCTGGGAGTACGGCGACCCCCTGCACGGCGCGTTCACCTTGACCGTCGACGACGACGGGCTCGTCGTCGACTACGAATGCTTCGCGCGTCGGGTCCACGGCTGACCACGCGCGCGCTGCAGGGCTCGCCACCCTGGACGACCGAACGGTGGAGGATGTACCGATGGCCTATGACGAGGATCTGGCCGACCGGGTGCGCGCCGCGCTGCCGACTGACGGGATGCTGACCGAGCGGAAGATGTTCGGCGGCCTGGCGTTCATGCTCGACGGTCACATGTGCTGCGGGATCGTGAAGGACAGCCTGATGCTGCGGCTCGGACCCGAGGCCACCGAGCGCGCGCTCGACCGGCCGCACGTCAGGCCGATGGACTTCACCGGTCGTCCGAGCGCAGGGATGGTGTTCGTCGACCTGGAGGGGCTGAAGGGCGCGTCGCTGCGTCGCTGGGTATCGGCCTCCGTTGACTACGCACGCTCCCTGCCGCCGAAGCCGTCCGCGCGGTAGCAGTCACGTTCGACTCGCTGTCGGTACCTCGTCGCCGAGTCGACCCCTCAGGGGCGGGTGCTGGCGTGGATGTCGAAGATCCGCACGTGGCGTGACAGCAGGTCCACAGCCGGGCCGAGCAGGAAGATCACGGCGATCGTGCCGAACCCGATGGCCCCGCCGAGCAACCAGCCGACGAGAGCGCCACCTCCCTGCAGGACGCTGTAGCTCCAGCGGAAAGGGACCGGTGGGTCCCACGCCAACGACGGGGCTTCGCTGGGGCCGGCCCCCGTACCGCTGCCGAGGTAGCCCGCGACCCCCACTGCCAGAACGGGAAACGCCAGCGCGAGCATGATGATCCGCCACACCAGGTCGTCCGGTCGGTCGATCAGGTCCATCGCCACCGTCACGCTGAACCCGACGACGACGGGCTGCACGACCGTCCCCAGACCGGGCCGCAGCCCGCGCACCCACGCCAGGCCGACGAGCACGACGCCGACCAGGCAGTTGACCAGCACGAACGGCAACCCGGTCGCGAGGGAGACACCGCTGATGAGCGTGGAGTAGCCGTCCGACCCGAGCGCCGCCTCCAGCAGCAGCGCCACGCCGAGGCCCAGCACGGCGCACGAGACGACGAGCATCACGACGGCCCGGAGGCCGGGCGCCAGAGTCGGGCCGGGTCCCGTCCTCCGCTCCGCGGGCGCGGTCACGGCGTGCGATCGGCCAGGTTCTGCAGACGCACCTGTCCACGCGACACGAGACGCCCTGCGTCGTCCCGTGTCTCGACCACCCACACCTGCTGGCTGCGGCCCTGGTGCAGCGGCTCGGCGATGCTGGTCAGCTCGCCCTCGCTCACCGCGCGGTAGAAGTCCGTCTGGTTGCTGACGCCGACGACCTTGCCCCGCTCACCGAACCAGACGGCACCGCCCACGCTCGCCAGCGTCTCCACCACCGAGCAGTGCACCCCGCCGTGCACGATCCCGTACGGCTGGGCGAGGTGGGGCCCGGCCGTCCACGTGCCGACGACCCGCCCACCGGTGAGCTCGGTCATCTTCAGGCCGAGGTACTCGATGAAGGGGCTGGTCATCTCCTGCAGTGCGGACGACGTGTCGCTCATGGGGGTCATCCCATCACCTGGCGGGGGTCTGCGACAGCCTCCGCTCGGCAGCGGCGCCGGACACGATCGTCGCTCCGAGCCACTCGTCCGGGATCCCGAAGCCGTCGACCAGGTCGCGCGCGAGCGGCCGCAGGGCGGCACACAGCCCGTTGACCGCTGCCGTGACGGCCTTCGCACGGGACGGCGTGAGTCTCCCGTGCGTGAGGAACCAGCCCAGATCGGCCTCGATCGTCGAGAGGGCGTACAGGTCGGCCACCGTCCCCAGCAGCTGCCTCGCGGTGGCATCCTCGCACTTCTCGACGGCGGCGGCGATGGCCTCCATCAGCACCCGGTCGGTATGCACCGCAGCGGCCTTCAGCAAGTGGTCCTGGGCGTCGTTGAAGCCGTCGAAGGGGTTGGGGGCGGACGCCACTCGCCGCATCCGCCGCGCCAGGGAGTCGAGCACGTGCTGCTCCCGGTCGACGAAGAGACCCAGCTGGACAGCGCGGTCGCGCAGGTCACCCTCACCGGTGCGCCCCTGTGCGGCCGACAGCAGGCGCGCGGCCAGCGCCCTGGCCTGGGTGCGCTCCGCCACGAACCCCACCACCTGGCGGGCGACGAACCGCGCTGTGGCCACTGTGTCCATCGCCCCGAACGTGTCCCGGTATCCCGTCAGCAGCCCCTTGGCGACCAGCTGCGAGAGCACCGTGTTGTCGCCCTCGAAGGTCGTGAAGACGTCGGTGTCGGCCTTCAGCTGCGGGATCCGGTTCTCGGCGAGGTACCCGGCTCCGCCGCACGCCTCCCGCACCTCCTGGATCGTCCGCGTGGCGTGGCGGGTCGCGGCCACCTTGATGGCCGCGGCGCGCGACTCGAGCTCGCGCTGCGCGGTCTCGTCGACGACGTCGACACCGGTTGCGGGATCCGCGAGCAGGGACTGCACCTCGTGCAGAGACTCCACCAGGTCGTTCTGCGCGAGCTGGAGGGCGTAGGACGTCGCGAGCGCCGGCAGCAGGCGGCGCTGGTGTGTGCGGTAGTCGAGCAGGAAGACCTCCTCGTCGCTCCCCGGGGCCGTGAACTGACGCCGCGTCAGCGCGTACCGGATCCCGATCGCCAGCGCGGTCCGTGTGGCGGCGCCGGCGGCTCCCGCGATGCTGACGCGTCCGCGCACGAGACCTCCCAGCATGGTGAAGAACCGTCGTGAGTCGTTCTCGATCGGGCTGGAGTAGGCGCCGTCCGCGTCGAGCCGCCCGTACCGGTCGAGGAGGTTGGCGCGCGGTACCCGCACGTGGTCGAACTCGAGGCGTCCGTTGTCCACGCCTCCGAGGCCGGCCTTCGCACCGCAGTCGCTGATGGTGACACCCGCTGCGGGAGACCCGTTCTCATCCCTGATCGGGACGAGGACCGCATGCACGCCGTGACCCGTCCCGCCGGAGACCAGCTGGGCGAACACGACGGCCATCAGACCGTCGCGCGCGGCCCCTCCGATGTAGTCCTTGCGGGCCCCCAGGTGCGGTGTGTCGACCACGAGCTCGTCGGTGTCGGGGTCGTAGGTCGCTGTCGTGCCGAGCGACATCACGTCGCTGCCATGGTCCGTCTCGGTCATGGCGAAACAACCCGGCAGATCGAGCGAGATGATCCGTGGCAGAAAGCGCTCGTGGTGGTAGGCCGTCCCGAGGTTGGCGACCGCGCCGCCGAAGAGCCCCCAGTGCACCCCGGCCTTGACGAGCAGCGAGAGGTCGCCGTGGGCGAGCATCTCGAACCACGTGACCGAGGCGCCGATGTCGTCCGTCCCGCCGTGCTCGGTGCGGAAGCCGGCCCGGGCGCGGCCTGTCGCGGCCAGCCGGCGCAGCTGGTCGGCGACCCGGCGGCGATGGTCGTCCCCGACCAGCTCGGGGTCGGGCAGGAACGCTGCCGGGTCCAGCTCGGTACGGGCCGACTGCCGCACCTGCGCCCAGCGGCCGTCGAGCTCGTCACGAAGGGTCTCGCCCATGGTCGGTGTCACGTCGCCTCCTGGGGGCGGGGGGACGGCGGGGCCGACAGGCCCCGCCACGCAAGGTCGGTGAGATG
Source organism: uncultured Actinomycetota bacterium (assembly GCA_963845675.1). Classification (GTDB taxonomy): domain Bacteria; phylum Actinomycetota; class Actinomycetes; order Actinomycetales; family CAWJMD01; genus CAWJMD01. Next base: position 243,683 of record CAWJSX010000005.1, read on the forward strand.
TCGGACGAGGTCGGCGCGGGGAATGCGGTCGCGTGAGGCGATCCAGTGGTCGGCTGCGGCCCGCACCATGCCGACCAGACCGTGCCCCCACGCCGTCGCGACCTGCGTGGGATGGCCGTTCGCCACGAGCACGTCGGCGACCTGGGCACCGATCAGCGTGACCAGCCCCGTGTTCGGGTCGTCGACGACCGGCACGTCCAGCAGGGGACGGGTGACCACGAACCGGTAGACCTCCGGGTCCGCCTCGACCAGGTTCAGGTACGCGTCGACGACCGCGGAGATCGCGGCGGGCGGCGAGGCCGTCAGCCCCGCGCCCCCCGAGGCCGCTGCGAGCGTCGCCTCGAGGTCGCGCCGGATGCGGGCGTGCACGGCGTCGGTGACGGCCAGGTACAGCTCGCTCTTGCCGCCGAAGTGGCGGTACAGGACCGTCTTCGACGTGCCCGCCTGGGCCGCGATCTCGTCCATGCCCACGGACGCGCCGTGCCGTCGGATCGCCCGTAGCGTGGCCTCGACGAGCTGTGTGCGGCGGCTCCTCCGGTGCGCGGCCCAGCGCGTGCTGCGCCCGTCCGTGCCCGTCCCGCTGGTGCTCACGGGAGCGACAGTATCCGATACCCGCGGTACCTGTTAGCGTCGACGCCAGACACGACCGCTCTCCGAAGGAGTCACCGATGGCGCGCAGCACCTCACGACAGTCCGTCCGCAGGGCCGCGATCCTGGGTGGGAACCGCGTCCCCTTCGCCCGGACGAACGGCGCCTACGCCAGGGCCTCGAACCAGGACATGCTCACCGCCACGATCGACGGGCTCGTGGCGCGCTTCGGGCTCGCGGGCGAGACGGTGGGCGAGGTCGCCGCCGGAGCGGTGGTCAAGCACAGCCGCGACTTCAACCTGGCCCGCGAGTCGGTCCTGGGGTCGCAGCTGTCGCCCTCCACCCCGGCCTACGACGTCCAGCAGGCCTGCGGGACCGGACTCGAGGCGGCTGTGCTGGTCGCCAACAAGATCGCTCTCGGACAGGTGGAGTCGGGTATCGCCGGCGGTGCGGACAGCGCCAGCGACGTCCCGATCGCGGTGAGCGAGGACCTGCGCAGGGTGCTCCTCGACCTGAACCGTGCGAAGACGCCGCAACAGCGGCTGAAGGCCCTGGCCGGACTGCGGCCGCAGCAGCTCGTGCCATCCATCCCGCGCAACGCCGAGCCGCGCACCGGCCTGTCGATGGGTGAGCACGCCGCGAGAACGGCCCTGGAGTGGGGCATCACGCGCGAGGCGCAGGACGAGCTCGCCGTCGCCAGCCACCAGAACCTCGCCGCCGCCTACGACCGTGGCTTCCTCGACGACCTGGTGACGGGGTACCTCGGCCTGAGCCGCGACCAGAACCTCCGCCCCGACACCTCGACGGAAGCGCTCGCTCGGCTCAAGCCCGTCTTCGGCACCGGGCCCGGCGCGACCATGACGGCGGGCAACTCGACGCCGCTGACGGACGGTGCCTCGGCGGTCCTGCTCGGCAGCGACGAGTGGGCGGCCGAGCGCGGGCTGCCCGTACTCGCCCACGTGGTCGACGCGCAGACGGCCGCGGTCGACTACGTGCACGGCGACGAGGGCCTGTTGATGGCTCCTGCCTACGCCGTCCCCGCGATGCTGGAGCGGCAGGGCCTCACACTGCAGGACTTCGACTTCTACGAGATCCACGAGGCCTTCGCCTCGACGGTGCTCGCCACTCTCGCGGCCTGGGAGAGCGAGGAGTTCTGCCAGAAGCGGCTGGGCCTCGACGCACCGCTGGGGTCGATCGACCGCGGCCGACTGAACGTCACGGGGTCGTCCCTTGCCGCCGGCCACCCCTTCGCCGCCACCGGTGGCCGCATCGTCGCGACCCTCGCCAAGCTGCTGCACGAGAAGGGGTCCGGTCGGGGGCTCATCTCGATCTGCGCCGCCGGGGGACAGGGCGTCGTGGCGATCCTCGAGGCCGCCCCGAAGGGTGGGTCCGCGTGAGCCCCAAGGCGGTCCGCCCGCCGGTGGGCCGGCGTGAGGCCCCGACCGACCGCTACAGCGCCTTCGTCGGGTCGGGGGTCGGCGCCGCGCTCGCGACCCGTCTCGGGCTGCCGAAGCCGGTGGCGCTCCGCCGATGGGCCCCCGGCGACGAGCTGCTGGACGGCCCGGCGCTGTTGGCTGCGGTCGGCTCGACGACATCCACTGTGCTGCCGAGGTTGTCGAACCTGCTCGTGAAGCGCGGGGTCTCAGTGCTCGACGCAGTACCGGACTCGCCCACGCGGCTCGCGGCGATCGTCGTCGACCTCTCCGCGGCTCGCGAGGTGAGCGACCTCGAGCAGCTGCGCGCAGCGCTCGCTCCGGCGCTCAAGGCCTTGGGCCGCAGCGGGCGCGTGCTCCTCGTCGGGACGGCTCCCGAGCGGCTCGACGACCCGGCGGCAGCCGCGACGCAGCACGCCGCTGAGGGCGTGGTGCGCAGCCTGGCCAAGGAGCTCCGGGGCGGCGCCACGGCCAACCTGGTCTACCTGTCGGACTCCGACGCCCCGCTGGACTCCGCCCTCGAGTTCCTCCTCTCCGGACGGTCCGCCTACGTCGACGCCCAGGTGATCCGCGTCGGCGTCGCGACGGACGGCACCGCTGGTGACGCCGACGCCGGCGTCGACCCCGACCGGCCGCTCGACGGTCGGGTCGCCGTGGTCACCGGTGCGGCCCGGGGCATCGGGGCCTCGATCGTCGACGTGCTCGCGCGGGACGGCGCCACCGTGGTCGCCGTCGACGTGCCGGCAGCCGGTGAGCAGCTGGCCGCCGTCGCCAACCGGGTCGGCGGGACGGCGCTGCAGCTGGACGTGACCGCAACCGACGCGGGCGCCCGGATAGCCGACCACGTCGGCCGGTTCGGCGGACTCGACCTGATGGTGCACAACGCGGGCATCACCCGCGACAAGCTGCTGGTCAACACCGACGCCGCCCGCTGGGCAGCGGTGCTCCAGGTGAACCTGGCCGCGCAGCTGCGCATCGACGAGACGCTGCTCGCGCCTGCCGGCGTGGTCCGTGACGGCGGGCGGGTCGTCTCGGTCTCGTCTCTGAGCGGGATCGCCGGCAACCGGGGCCAGGTCAACTACGCGGCCAGCAAGTCGGGCGTGATCGGCATGGTGCGCGCCCAGGCGGCGCGACTCGCTCCCCGGGGGATCACGTACAACGCCGTCGCCCCGGGCTTCATCGAGACCGAGATGACCTCGCGGATGCCACTCGGCACACGCGAGCTCGGCCGTCGCATCAACAGCCTGAGCCAGGGCGGTCTGCCGGTGGACGTGGCGGAGACCATCGCGTGGTTCGGCTGGCCGGGCAGCGGGGGGATCAGCGGCCAGGTCGTGCGGGTGTGCGGTCAGAGCCTGCTAGGAGCCTGAGGTGGACGACAGCCGACGTCGCCACGTCGAGATGACCCAGGACCCCTCTCTCCCGCGGCTCTTCGCCCGCGCCGCGGCGACGGCTCGGGGTCGCTCCGGTGACCTTCCGGAGGCGGAGCTGGTGCGGCGTGGAGTTCGCGTCGACGTCGACTCCCTGTCGCGCTACTCCCAGGTGTGCGGGTACGACCTCTCCGGACGGCTGCCCAGCACCTACCTGCACGTGCTCACGTTCGGCCTGCAGATGGCGCTGATGACGGACCGCGCGTTCCCGCTGGCGCTGCCGGGCATGGTGCACCTGTCGAACGCCAACGTGCTGCGGCGCCCTGTGGAGGTCGGCGAGACCCTCGACCTGTCCGTGCACGCCGAGGCGCTGCGCCCCCACCACAAGGGCGCCCAGTTCGACCTGGTCGGTCGGGTCGACGTCCCGGCGGCGACCGGCGACGCGGAGACGGTGTGGACGGGACGCAGCACCTACCTCTCACCGGGGGCCCGGGCGCCGGCCACGGACTCTGCGGACCCCGGGGACGGGGATGGGGGCGGCGACACCGGCGACACCGGCGTGGGCACCCTCGAGCCCGTGGGGGTCCCGTTCCTTCCTGCCGCCACCTGGCGGGTCGCAGCCGACACGGGTCGCCGGTACGCCGCCGTGAGCGGGGACGTGAACCCGATCCACCTGAACCCCTTGGCCGCCAAGGCGTTCGGCTTCCCACGAGCCATCGCCCACGGCATGTGGACCTACGCCCGGACACTCGCCTGGATCGGCGCCCGCGCGTCCGGACCGGGCACGTCCACGGTCGAGTTCTCGCGGCCGGTGGCTCTGCCGTCCACCGTCGACGTGCACAGCGCCCACCGCGACGACGCCTGGACGGTGGAGCTGCGGCCCGGTGGCAGCCGTCGCGGGGAGACGGGGCGCGACGGCCGGCCGCGGCGCCACCTGGTCGTCGTGGTCCGGCCCGGCTGAGCCGGCCCTACCCAGCCGGCGCCCGGACTGTCGGTGACTCCTCCTACGCTTCCGGGATGAGGCGGCTGGAGGCGACAGGGACCCACGACGTGGCGTGGTCGCTCGGCTTCCTCGCCGCGCACGCCGTGCCCGGACTCGAGACCTGGGACGGACTGACCTTCCGCCGGGCCGTGTCCGTCGACGGCCGGGCCGTCCACGTCGCGCTCTCCGCGGTCGAGGGCATGCTGGTCGTCCAGGGGGACGAGGCGGCAGACCAGGCGGTCCGCGAGCTGCTGGGCACGGACGACGACTCCGGGCCGGCCGAGCGCCACCTCCGGCCTGACCCGGTGATCGGCCCGCTGGTGGCCCGCCGTCCCGGAGTGCGACTGCCGGGCAGCCCGGACCACGCGGAGACGCTGGTCCGCACCGTGATCGGGCAGCAGGTCTCCGTCGCGGCCGCCGCCACCGTGACCGGGCGGGTGGTGCTCGCCCACGGCCGGCCCCTGGACGCGGCGCTCGCCGGCGGACCGACGCACGCCTTCCCGACGCCGTCCCGGCTCGCCACGGTCGACCCCGCCTCGCTGCCGATGCCCCGCGCTCGCGCACGGACGGTCGTCGCCGTGGCAGCCGCCCTCGCCGACGACCCCCGGCTGGTGCACGACGACGAGGCCCTGCTCGCCCTTCCCGGGGTCGGACCGTGGACGGTCTCGTACCTGCGCCTGCGCGCCCGACGCGACCCGGACGTCTTCCTCCCGACCGACCTCGCGGTGCGCCGTCAGCTCGAGCGGATCGGGGCAGCGTCGACGCCGCCCGGGGTCGACGACCTCTCCGCAGGCTGGGCCCCGTTCCGCAGCACTGCGCTCGCCCACCTCTGGGCGGAGTACCTGGCGCGGCCCGCGACGCGGACACGGCGTGAACCGGCGGTGGTCGCACCGTGAGCGCGTGGACACTCGTCGACTCACCCGTCGACCCCCTCCTGCTGACGACCGACGGGCAGTCGCTGACGGCGCTGTGGTTCAGCCCCCACAAGGGGGTCGAGCGCAGCGAACCCGAGGACGCGCGGGACGACGACCATCCCGTGCTCGCACGCGCCCGGAGCCAGCTCGCCGAGTACTTCGCCGGGACGCGGCGGACGTTCGACCTGCCCCTCGCACCGCGTGGAACCGCCTTCCAGCAGGCGGTCTGGGCCCGGCTGCGCGACATCCCCTACGGCACGACACGGTCCTACGGGCAGATCGCCGCCGAGCTCGACCTGCCGCCGGGAGCCTCGCGTGCCGTGGGCCTGGCCAACGGCGCCAACCCGCTGTCGATCGTGGTCCCGTGCCACCGCGTCGTCGGCGCAGACGGGTCCCTCACCGGGTTCGGCGGCGGGCTGGACCGCAAGCGGTTCCTTCTGGAGCTGGAGGCAGACCTGCTGTTCTGACCGCGGGCCGGACGGCGGGCGCCACCGTCGCCCCGCGCCTGGGATCATGGGATGACATGTCGCCCCCCGATGACTCCGCCGGACCGGAGACCCCTGAGCCCCCGGAGGCTGGTGAGCCCGCGCCCGGCCGCGCCTCACGGCCCGCGGGCTCCGTCGTCCTGCCGGTGACGTCGACCCGGTCCTGGACGGTCTGGGCCATCGGGGTGGTCGCCTACGCGATGGCGGTGTTCAACCGCACGTCGCTGGGTGTCGCCGCCGAGGACGCGTCGGAGCGTTTCGGGATCGGTGCCTCCCAGCTCGCGTCCTTCGCGGTCCTGCAGCTGCTCGATCTACGCCGCGATGCAGGTGCCCGTCGGGGTCCTCCTCGACCGGTACGGCTCCCGCGCCCTGCTCGTCTCGGGCGGCGTCGTGATGGCCGCCGGACAGCTTCTCCTCTCGCAGACCCATGCCCCCGCCGGCGCTCTGGCGGCACGGCTGCTGGTCGGCGTCGGTGACGCCCTCACCTTCATCAGCCTGCTGCGCATCGTGCCCGCGTGGTTCGCGCCGCGACAGGTGCCCGTGCTCACCCAGCTGACCGGCATCCTCGGCCAGATCGGTCAGGTGGCGAGCGCCATCCCGCTCGCGGCGGTGCTCGCGGGGCCGGGGTGGTCGGTGGCCTACGCCGGAGCCGCCGGGGTGGGGGTGCTCGTCGCCCTGCTCGTGCTGGCCGCGCTGCGCGACCGTCCACCGGGTGCGCCGGAGCGTCCCACGGCACCCTCGCTCGCTCAGGTCGGCCGCGACCTGGCCGACTCCTGGCTGCATCCCGGGACGCGGCTGGGTCTGTGGTCGCACTTCACCGTCCAGTTCTCCGGCATCTTCTTCGCCCTGCTGTGGGGCTTCCCGTTCATGACCCAGGGCCTCGGGCTGTCCGAGCGGGTCGCCGGGCAGCATGCTCACGCTCCTGGTGCTGGGTGGCATGGCCGGCGGCCCCGTGCTCGGGCGGCTGACCGCGACCTACCCGCTGCGCCGCTCGAACCTCGTGCTGGGCGTCGTCGCCGCGACCGTCGTGGTCTGGACCGCGGTGCTGCTCTGGCCCGGTGCCGCGCCGCTGCCGCTGGTGGTCGTCCTCGTGCTGGTGCTCTCGGTCAACGGGCCCGCCTCGCTGGTGGGCTTCGACTTCGCGCGGACGTTCAACCCCGCGACCCGCCTGGGCAGCGCCACCGGCATCGTCAACGTGGGCGGCTTCATCGCGTCGCTGCTCGCCATCCTCGGTGTCGGCCTGCTGCTCGACCTCCGTGCGCCAGGTGGCGACTACGACCTCGCCGACTACAAGGTGGCGTTCTCCGTCCAGTACCTGCTCTGGGGCGTCGGCGCCCTCGGCATCTGGCGTACGCGGGTGCTCGCCCGACGGCGGCTGCGGGAGGCGGGGACGCGGATCGACCCGCTCGCCCGCGCGATCGCCCGCCACTGGGGAGCCGGCGCGGACGCCCGCGCCGCCCGGGGCCCTGACCCGCCTCAGCCCTGGAGGGCCCCGCAGGAACGCCTCCGCGACAGGCACCGCCGCGCGTCCTCCGCTGACGCCGTCCTCGACGAGCACCGCGAACGCGACGTTCCCCTGGAAGCCGATCGTCCAGGCATGGGTCGGCGGCGGGTCTCCTGAGCCGTACTCGGCGGTGCCCGGTCTTCGCGAACACGTCGCTGCCGGGTACGTCGGAGAGCGCGGAGGCGGTACCGCCCGTGACGACCGACCGCATCAGCGAGCGCACCACCGCGAGGTCGGCCACCGGTGCCGGAGCGGTGACGGGCGCGGCCTCCTCGGCCGGGTCGACCACGAGGGTCGGGTCGACGAACTCGCCGCGGGCGATCGTGCCCGCCGCGACGGCCATGCCGAGCGGGCTCACGAGCGTGCGCCCCTGGCCGATGGTGGCGGCCGCCTTGTCGACGACGGACGTGTTCGCCGGCACGTCACCGGTGAACGCGTCGACGCCGACGTCCCAGCCCAGTCCGATGCCCATCGGGGCTGCGGCGGCGGCCAGCGCGTCGTCGCCGAGCTCGCCCGACAGCGCCACGAAGGCGGTGTTGCAGGACGCGGCGAAGTCGTCCGCGAACGTGACGTCCCCGAGTGCCTCGCCCTCGAAGTTCTTGAAGGAGCGGCCGTCCACCGTCTGGGTCGTCGGGCACGGCACCGACTGCTCCGGGGTGACTCCCGGCGGCCAGCAGGGCCTGCGTGCTGATCGTCTTGAACGTCGAGCCCGGCGGGTACTGGCCGGTCATGGCCCGGTTGGTGCCCGAGGCGGGAGTGTTGGCCACCGCCAGCACGGCGCCGGTCGTGACGTCGACGGCCACGAGCGCGGCGTTGCCGTTGCCACCCGCAGCGCCACCCGTCGGTGCGGACGCCAGCGCCGCGTCGGCCGCACGCTGCACGGTCGGGTCCAGGGTCAGCGTGACCGGGGTGCCCGCGACGGCGTCGACCGCGAACAGCTCGGTCGCCTCGTCAGCCCTCACCCGGTCGACCACGACGCCGGCAGTGCCTGCCAGGCGCTCGTCGTACGCGCGCTGCAGGCCCGACAACCCGGTCTGGTCGCCGGCCACGACCCGGCCGTCCGACTGCTCGACGACCTCGGCGGTCGCGGGTCCGACGCTGCCGAGCAGTGCCCTGGCGAACTGGCGCGTCGGTGCGAGCGGCTGGGTGTCCTCGGCGAACACGGTGCCGGGCAGGGGTCGCAGCTGCGCGTCCAGCGCCTCGAAGTCGGACTGACGCAGGGTGATGACGTCGACGAACGCCGTCGGGTTGCGCCGCCGTGACGCGCTCGGCCAGCGCGGCTGCGTCGATGTCGAGCAGCGTGGCGAGGCTCGTGGTCAACGACGCGAGGTCCGTCACCCTCGACGGCTGCACGCCGACGCGGATCACGGGCTGCGCGGTGACGATGGGTGTCCCGTCCGGTCCGAGCACGTCCGCCCGGTCGGCCGTGACGCGCGTCGCGCGCAACGTGTCGGCCTCCGCCAGGTCCGGGTGCACGAGCGCGGGGCTCCAGGTGGCCGCCCAGTCGGCCGTCTCGGTCCCGGGGCCGGACGAGGTGAGGCTCGAGCGTCGTGTCGTAGGTCCAGCCCTCGGGCCCGAAGGGCCAGGTCAGCGTGAGGTCCGCGGTCGCGGTCCGGTCGGTCCGGGTCACCTCGCCGAGCTCGACCTCGGGACGCGCTCCACCGAGCCCGGCGACGATCGCCTCGTAGGGTCCGAGCGGCGGCCGTGGACTCAGGGTCGCCGAAGGGGGCGTCCGCGAGCGCGGTGGCCGGGTCGGCCCCGGACCAGGCGGCGACCACGGCCTCCGCGGTGTCCCTCGCTGCGCGGTCGGCGTCCGCAGCGGCCTGTCGCCGCTGCCACACGACCACCCCCGCGGTCACGACCAGCACCACCACGAGCCCGACGGCCACCCAGGGCCAGCGCAGCCGGCTCGTTGCTCGCTCATGTCGTTGATCTCCCTGGGTTCTGGTCGAGTCGAAGACATCGAAATCGTGGCACCCGTCGCGGTCGGGCCGGTGCGGGGACCCGCGGACATGTCGTGAAGATCCTGAGGACGTCGGCGCCACGAGCGCCGGATCGGCCGAGTCGGCCCTGCTGCCCGGGCTACTCTCGACCGCAGACCGACGGCGTCAAGGAGGAGACACATGCGCAAGGGGTCGCGCCCTGCGCGTGGGCGCCACGTGGCCGACCACCGTCACAGCCCCGGAGTCCGGGTGCTGCGTCGCGTCGGCGTCGTCGTCGCCGGGGTGACGGCGCTGGCTCTGGTCGCCGGTCGTGCTCGCCTACTTCCGGCTGCAGGGGAACATCGCCACGATCGACCTGGCCGAGATCGCCGGCAACAACCGTCCGACCCAGACGGTGGAGGCCGATCCCGGAGACGAACCTGCCGCCGATGAACATCCTCCTGATGGGCTCGGACACCCGTGAGGGCCTCGAGGACGCCAGGGGTTCGGGGGTAAGGACAACCCCGACCTTCAGGGCGAGCGGTCCGACACGACGCTCCTGGTGCACCTGGCAGCCGACCGCAAGAGCGCCATCGTGGCGAGCATCCCGCGCGACTCGCTGGTGAAGGTCCCCGACTGCCAGGACCCCGACGCGACCCTGCAGGGCGCCCAGACGCTGATCTTCAACAGCGCGTTCTCGATCGGCGGCCCCGCCTGCACCGTGAAGACGGTCGAGCAGAACACCGACATCGCGATCGACCACTTCGCGGTGGTGAACTTCGAGGGCTTCCAGGCGATGGTCGACGCCCTCGGCGGGGTGGACATCTGCGTCACGGAGGCGGTGTCCGACCCGAAGACCAAGCTGAACCTCGATGCGGGCACGCACCATCTCGGCGGGCGGGACGCCCTGCGGTTCGTCCAGTCCCGCAAGGGCTTCGGTGACGGCTCCGACATCGGGCGCATCGGGCGCCAGCAGGCCTTCCTGTCGGCCGTTGCCCGTGAGGCGACGGACAGCAAGCTGCTGCTGCGACCCGACCGGTTGCTGGGGTTCCTCGACGCCGCGACCAAGTCGCTGACGACGGACGCCGAGCTGGGCTCGATCACCGCGCTGTCCGACCTGGCCCTGCAGGCGAAGAACCTCAAGCCCGAGCAGATCAACTTCGTGACGGTGCCGAACCGGGCCGCCGCATCCGACCCGAACCGCGTGGAGTGGACCGAGGACGCCGAGGCTCTCTGGGAGGCGATCCGCTCGGACGACCCGCTGCCCGGCACGGAGCCCGAACCGACCGCCTCGGCCTCCGCCACGACTCCGCCGGCCGTCGTCCCGACCGTCAGCCCCGACCAGCTGACCGTCCAGGTGGTCAACTCCTCCGGGGTGAGTGGGCTGGCGGTGCAGGCCTCCGCAGCGCTCGCCGCCCAGGGCTTCTCGATCTCGGGTCGCACGAACGGGACCGCCGGCTACTGTCACCGGTGCGGTGGTCCGGCACCCGGCCGACCAGGCCGACGCGGCCGTGACGCTCCAGGCGGCCTTCCCCGGCTCGGTGCTGGAGCCGGACCCGTCGCTGACGAGCGGCTTCGTGGTCGAGCTCGGCGCGGGCGCCCCGTCGGTCGTCGAGGTCCCGAACCGCGTCGGCACGGAGCCTCTGCCGGAGCAGCCCATCGTCGCCACACCGGGGGGCTCGGGCTCCGGGTCGACGCCCACCCTGACCTCGCGCGTGGCCTCGGACGAGACCTGCACCTGAGCGGCCGAGCCGCTTTGCTGCGCCGCTCCGCGGACGGGTACCCTGAGCCGCGCTGGAGGAGGCGTCGCCTAGTCCGGTTTATGGCGCCCGCCTGCTAAGCGGGTTTGGGGTTACACCCCCATCGCGGGTTCAAATCCCGCCGCCTCCGCGCAGTGAGACGACAGAGGGACCCCGCCGTCGCGCGGGGTCCCTCTTCGCGTGGCCCCGTGCCCTTTCGCGAGGACGAACGTGGGCGGGAACGGCTACTCGACGCCGAGGCGGCGCCTTCAGGCCGTCGAGCTCGGTCCACAGCGTGGTCGGCAGAGTGTCGCCGAACTTCTCGAACCACTCCGTGATCTGCGGGATCTCGGCCTTCCACTCCTCCACGTCGACGTCGAGGGCGATCGCCAGGTCCTCGGCCGACATGTCCAGCCCCTCGGTGTCCAGCGACTCCGGGGTGGGCACGTGGCCGATCGGGGTCTCCCGCGCGTCGGCGGTGCCCTCGAGGCGCTCGACGACCCACTTCAGCACGCGGGAGTTCTCGCCGAACCCCGGCCACGACGAAACCGCCGTCGGCGTTGCGGCGGAACCAGTTCACGTAGAAGATCCGCGGCAGCTTGGTGGCGTCCGCGTCCTTGCCGACGCTGATCCAGTGGTTGAAGTAGTCGCCGGCGTTGTAGCCGATGAACGGCAGCATCGCCATCGGGTCGCGCCGCACGACACCGACGGCCCCGGTCGCGGCGGCGGTCGTCTCGGACGAGAGCGTGGCGCCCATGAACGTGCCGTGCACCCAGTCCCGCGACTCGGTGACGAGGGGGATCGTCGTCTTGCGGCGTCCACCGAACAGGATCGCCGAGATCGGCACGCCCTGCGGGTCCTCGTACTCGGGTGCCAGGATCGGGCACTGGTTGATCGGAGTGCAGAAGCGCGAGTTCGCGTGGGACGACAGGGTGCCGGCCTCGCCGTCGGCGGGCGTCCAGTCGTTGCCCTTCCAGTCGGTCAGGTGGGCCGGCGGCTCGTCGGTCATGCCCTCCCACCAGATGTCGCCGTCGTCGGTGAGTGCGACGTTGGTGAAGACCGAGTTGCCCTTGTCGATGGCGCGCATCGCGTTGGGGTTGGTCTTCCAGCCGGTGCCGGGCGCGACCCCGAAGAGTCCGAACTCGGGGTTGACCGCGTAGAGCCGCCCGTCCTCGCCGAACTTCATCCACGCGATGTCGTCGCCGAGGGTCTCGACCTTCCAGCCGGGGATGGTCGGCTCGAGCATCGCCAGGTTCGTCTTGCCGCAGGCGCTCGGGAACGCGGCGGCGATGTAGTGCACCTGGTCGGACGGGCTGGTGAGCTTGAGGATCAGCATGTGCTCGGCGAGCCAGCCCTCGTCGCGGGCCATCACCGATGCGATCCGCAGGGAGTAGCACTTCTTGCCGAGCAGGGCGTTGCCGCCGTAGCCGGAGCCGTAGGACCAGATCATCCGCTCCTCGGGGAACTGGACGATGTACTTGGTCTGGCTGCACGGCCAGGCGACGTCCTCCTCACCCGGGGCCAGCGGGGCGCCCACCGAGTGCAGGGCCGGAACGAAGTCGGCGTCGAGCTCCTCGATGCGGCGCAGCACGGTGGCGCCCATGCGGGCCATCACGCGCATCGACGCCACGACGTAGGCGGAGTCGGTGATCTCGACGCCGAACATGGGCTTCTCTGCGTCGAGGTGGCCCATCACGAACGGGATCACGTACAGGGTGCGACCCGCCATCGACCCGCGGTACAGGTCGGTCATGATCGCCTTCATCTCGTCCGGCGCCATCCAGTTGTTGGTGGGGCCGGCGTCCTTCTCCTCCAGGGAGCAGATGAACGTGCGGTCCTCGACCCGGGCGACGTCGGTCGGGTCGGACGCGCAGTAGAACGAGTTCGGCTTCTTGCTCTCGTCCAGGCGGACGAACGTCCCGGTCTCGACGAGACCGTCGGTGAGGGTGGCCCACTCGTCGTCGGAGCCGTCGCACCAGTGGATCGCCGCCGGGGTGGTGAGCGCGGCGATCTCCTCGACCCAGGCAGCCAGGCGCGCGTGGGTCGTCGGCGTGCCGGTGACGGTGGCGGCCACCCCCGTGGTGGTGACCGTCAGGCTGTCGGCGCTCGTCTCGGGGCTGGTGTCCGTACTCATGGTCGGCGCTTCCCTCCGCGGACGTCCCTGAACCCCCTTCACCCGGCTCACCGGCTCGCAGGCGTTCCCAGACGCCCGACGTCGTCGTCGTAACTTGGCGTGCGGCTCACGGTAGCCCCCGTCTCGCCTGGTGGATACCGCCCACAGGGGGGGTGGTGGTGAGGTGGCTCACAACACGAAAGGGCGATGCGGCGCACTGCCGTCCCCTTGCGAAAACCTGTCCGGTTCTTGCGAACTCGGGACCGGGAACGGGACGGGCTACTGGTACGAGACCAGGACCGGCGTCGGCTCGATCGCCATCGTCTCCGCCGGGGTGTAGGTCGGGCGGTCCTCGTCGACGAAGTTCTTCCACGCGAACACCACGCCGGGCGGGGCGTTCTCGCGGAGCTTGTTCCACGTCGCGGTCTTGGCTCCGCGCCCGCCGTGACCGTCGGCGTGGATCACGACCGCCACCTCGTCGTGGCTCGCGTCGAGCGTCTCGCGCTCGCTGATCATCGAGGTCGTGAACTGGTGCAGCACCAGCATCTTCTGCGGGAGGGCCCGCGATCGGGTGAACCCGGCGAGCCAGGCACTGGTCGCGTTCACCTCGGCCGCGGTCACCGAGCCGATCTGGGCCATGTGCCTCTGGCCCGGCCGCAACCGCCATTCCGGGTCGAGCGCCAGACCCACGTGGGGGTAGGCGAGCAACGACTCGTACCGCTTGGCCTGCGTGAGGAAGTCCGTCGTCCCCGGCTGGAGGTCGAGGACCACGTAGACGCCCTGCTCGCCGGCGGCCTTCACCCACGGCTCGAGAGCGGTCGGGTCCACCTCGTTCGAGTAGTTGCCGTCCGGTCCCGCCCCGCCGGACGCGACCGTCGTGATGATCTCGAACGTGGGGATGACAGGCAGGTCGGAGACCTTGTCGTAGGTACGGCCGAGCTTCTGCGCGCGGGCGACGGCCTCGTCGAGGGGCTGCTCGCCGAGGACGCCGAGGGACGGCGTGCCGGGATGGCCGTACAGCGCGACGTACCGGCGATCGGCCAGGACCAGCTGACCACCTCCCGGAAGCTGCGCTCCCGCCGACGCGCTCGCGACCCGTGGGGCGAGGGCCTCGGCCGCGCCGAAGGCGTCACCGAGAGCGAGGGTGCGGGTCGGTTCGACGGCTGCGAGCGCTGCGATCGCGTCCGCGCTCCCCCTCGGGTCGCCCGAGGGGACGGTCACAACGGTCGCCCCTGCGGCGGCGGCCGTCGCCATGGCGAGGCCGTCGGTCTCTGCCCCGGTCGTGAGCACGGCGGTCGCCGGCTGCGGCTTCGCCCGCCGGACGTCGGGAAGGTCCTCGGCGTCCGTGAACACCGTGACAGCCGAGTCGGCAAGAGCCGCCGACGTGGCGGTGGCCGCGGCCTCGTCGGCGGCCAGCACCGCCACCACACCCAGCCGGTCGATCTCGTCCGCAACGTCAGTGCCCTCGGCGGGCGCGGGAAGGACGGGCAGCCCCCGTTCGCCGGCGACCTCGACAGCGCTGGCGACGGCGTCGGTGTCGGACGGCGTGACGGTGACGACCACGGGAGCCTGCTCGAAGAGGGCCCGGCTCGCTGCCAGGGCCGCGGTCTCGGCGGTGCCGGACGGCACGACCTGGGTGGGGTCGCCATCGACCGACGCGACCAGTGTCAGCGGCTGAGGCTCATCGCTCTCCGCGGCCGTACTCTCGCTCTCGGGCGCCTCGACCGGGGCCGCGCTGCACGCGGTCAAGGCGCCGGCGACGGCACCAGCCGTCAGGAGGGCGACGAGCCGTGGCGCTCCCGAGAAGGTCCGCATGCCTCCCATCGTGACGGGCCCGTGGCGCATCGGTAACCCCCGGGTCGGGCGGGCGTGCACGATTTCAGCCGGACGCGGGGGGTCCGGTACTGTGGCCCGCTGAACGTGCCGCTGCGGGTGGGCGACACGATCTGTGCGCCCGTAGCTCAACGGATAGAGCATCTGACTACGGATCAGAAGGTTGGGGGTTCGAATCCCTCCGGGCGCGCTCGTTGAGACAGCGACGACGAAGGCCCCTGACAGCGGAGACGCGGTCAGGGGCCTTCGTCGTCCGCCGAGGTCGTCCGCCCCGGTCGAACGGGACGAGTTCGGGACCGATGACACCGGTCCTGAACCGGCGTACAAGTGGAGGGTTGGAGGACACGACAACCGGAGGCGAAGGACACATGAGCGACGACGACGGACGTCCAGCGATCGTGGTCGGAGCGGACGGGACCGAGCTGAGCATCAAGGCGGTGCGCTGGGCTGCCCAGCAGGCCGGGCTCACGGGCGCCGACCTCGTCGCCGTCACGGCCTTCGAGATCCCGGCCACGATCCTCGTCGTGCCGACCTACACCGAGGCCGACTACGTCCGCGACGCGCAAGTCATCCTCGATCGCACCGTCGATGAGGCGCTGGGGACCGAGCCCGACGTCCACGTGGAGCGGCAGCTGTCACAGGACCATCCCGCACAGGCGCTGACACGAGCCGCCGACGGAGCCCAGCTCCTCGTCGTCGGCAGCCACGGCCGCAAGGAGTTCCCGCGGATGCACCTCGGGTCGGTCGCCACCTACTGCGTCCACCACGCCCCGTGCCCGGTCCTCGTCTTCCGCGAACCTGACAGCGGCCGCTGACGGCACCGTCCCCGCCACGGGGCCCAGTCGCTCACACGCCCGCGGACATCGGGTACGACATCAGTGACTACCGCGACATCGACCCGTGTTCGGGACGCTCGGCGACGTGGACGAGCTCACGACCGGGCTCCACGAGCGAGGCGCTTCCGGGCAGCGCGCGCTCTGGAAGCTCACCCCGGTCGAGTACGAACTGGCCTTCACCACTCAGGCCGCGGACGTTGCGGCATGATCACCACCCACCCGGGTGTCAACTGACCCCTGCAGCAGTCCCGAACAGCATTCTGAGGGGACGTGGTTGAGGTGGACTCCTTCATATCCGAGTCGGGGCTCGTCGTGCCGGCTGTCACCACCGAGCAGATGCGCGAGGTGGACCGGGTAGCGATCGAGGGGGTCGGCCCGAACCTCTATCAGATGATGGAGAACGCCGGTCGGAACCTGGCGTCGTTGTGCGTGGAGATGCTGGGGGAGGGGTGGGCCACGTCTCCGGTCGTCGTGCTGGCGGGCACCGGCGGCAACGGGGGTGGCGGGATCTGCGCCGCTCGACACCTGGCCAACCACGGGGGCCAGGTCACGCTGGTGGTCTCGGATGTCGCCCGCCTGGCTGGCGTCCCTGCCGAACAGCTCGCGCTCTTCCGAGCCAGTGGTGGACGGCTGGCCGAGACCGGAGACCTCCGGACCCTCGAGTCCTCGCTGACGGTGGATGCCGTGCTGGGCTACAGCCTCGCAGGCGCACCGCACGGAGCCGTAGCGGACCTGATCGGGTGGATGTCGCTCGGCGATGCTCCTGTGGTGGCGCTCGACGTCCCCTCCGGCGTCGATTCGACGACCGGGGATGCCCCCGGAGCCCACGTCCGGGCGGTGACCACGATGACCCTGGCTCTACCCAAGACCGGGCTTGCCGTCGATGCAGTCGGTGAGCTCTGGGTGGCCGACATCGGCGTCCCTGGGGGCGTCCTGGAGCGGGCCGGGGTCCGGCCCCCACCGGCGGGTCTCTTCTCGAGGGGATACCGCGTTCGGCTGGGCTGGTCCTCCTAGCCTGCGAGCGGGGACCGACCCTCGATGAGGACGACGTGGGCGGTGGCCGCGGGATCGGACTCGGCGGCAAGGGTCGGCGTATCGGAGGACGGCGAGTCGACCTCGGCCCCGGGCGTCACATCAGACGCCCGGCTTCACATCAAGAGTGGATCGGTGACGATCTCGACGAGGGACGGGCCGTCGTGTGAAAGGGCAGCTGCGACCGCGTCGTGGAGCTGGTCCAGCTGCGTGACGCGGGCGCCGTGTGCCCCGCAAAGCTGCGCGAAGGCGGCGAAGTCGGGGTTGTGCAGGCTGGTCGCCCACACGTCGAACTCGCCTGCTCGTTGCTCCTTGCTGATCTTGCCCAGCTCGCTGTTGTTGAGCAGCACATGGGTGATGTTCATGTCGTACTTGACTGCCGTCGTGAGCTCCATCGCGTACTGGCCGAAGCCTCCGTCGCCCGAAACTGACACGACCTTGCGGGTGTCGCCCACGGCGGCCCACGCGCCCATGGCGGCGGGGAACGCGAATCCGATCGAGCCGAGGTAACCGGACATGAGGACGTCCTGGTTGGCCACTTCGAAGTAGCGGCCGAAGGAGTAGGTGTTGTTGCCGACGTCGACGCAGATCACAGCATCGTGCGGGACCTGCTCGGACAGGTCGGCGAAGATCGAGGCGGCGTTCATGCCTGCGCCATGGTCGTCGGTGCGGCGGCTGGCCTTCTCGTCGCGCCATATCTGCCAACGCTCCGCGATGACAGAGCGCTGGTCGATGCAGGTGTGCCCACCGTCGAGACCTTCGGCGAGCAGCCTGGCGGTCGTGGCCACCGCCCCCTGTAGGCCGATGTCGACGGGGTGGTGTCGGCCGATGGCCATCGGGTCGTGATCGATCTGGATGATCGACTTGTATGGCGCGATCCCGGTGTGGTTCGAGAAGGAGGCGCCGAACGCCACGACGAGATCGGACTCGTTCATCAGCCAGCTCGCGACGGGGGTGCCGCTTCGTCCGAGGACGCCGCAGCCGAGCGCGTGGTGGTCCGAGATCGCCCCCTTGGCCTTGAACGTCGTGATCACCGGCGCACCGATCAGCTCGGCGAGCCCGATGACGCCATCGATGCCGGCGCGCGCGCCCTGGCCGACCACGATGACGGGACGCTGTGACCGGCGGATGCTCTCGATCGCCTCCGCGAGGACCGCAGCAGGCGGGGCGATCTCGCGGGCCCCGGTCCGGCCGTCGGGTCGGGACGACTCCTGGTTCGAGGGCTCGACCTGCACCTCATCGGGGAAGATCAGGTGCGCGACGTCCTTGTCGACGATCGCGGTCTTGCACGCGAGCGTCATCAGCTCGGCGTGGTCGGCTGCCGACAGCACCACCTCGCCGAAGCGGGCAACATCCTTGAATGCGTTGGCCAGGTCCATGTCCTGGAACGCGCCCCGCCCCTTGGTCTTCGACGGCACCTGCCCCGAGAGTGCAAGCACCGGTGCCCGGTCGACCTTGGCGTCGTAGAGGCCGGTCAGCAGGTTGGTCGAACCGGGACCGGCGATGCCGAAGCAGGCGGCTAGACGGCCGGTGAGCTTGCCGTACGCCGTGGCGGCGAACGACGCTGCGCCTTCGTGGCGGATCCCGAAGTAGCGCAGGTCACCGCGTTGCTCGGCGCGATGCATCGCGTCGGCGAACCCGAGGTTGGAGTGACCGACCATCCCGAACACGGTGTCGACTCCCCAGTTGACCATCGTCTCGACCATGACGTCCGAGACGGTGCGCGGGTGTTCGACCTCCGCGGGGAGCGCCACGTAGACGCCGTCGTCGCGCACCTCGCTCGCGTACGCCTCGGGGGCGTCGGTGAAGCCCTCGGGGGGTCTGCCGTCGCAGGGGCTGTAGTCGTAGCCGTGCCATGGACACCGCAGCCAGCCCTTCTCGATCGATCCCTCGCCGAGCGGGCCACCCTGGTGCGGGCATCGGTTGCTCATCACCCCGAACCTGCCGTCGACGTGGGTGACCGCGAGCGTGCGGCGACCCACGCTCACTGTGGTCACACGGCCCTCGGGGAGCTCATCGGGGTCGAGCACCTTGTGCCACTCGTGCGCGCCCTCGGGCACGGTGACGGGTTCGGTCGATGGTCCTTTGCTGTCGCCCATGAGGATCGCGTCCTGTCGCAGCTGGATGGAGGTGACGCTATCGCTTCGCCGTCATGCGGGCACCTGGCTGTCATCCAATTCCTTGGGCGTCTCGCGGCTGCCGGCGATGTAGAAGGGCAGGGCGACGAGGAAGAAGGCACCGATGATGTTGCCGATCGCCGCGGGCAGCACCGACCACAGCAGGCCGTCGCCCCACCCGGGCCCGTGACCGAGCGGCTGGCTCAGTGACAGGTAGGCCATGTTGGCCGGGGCGTGAAGGAAGCCGCCGGCGACGAAGGCCATGACTGTCACCAGGACCGGGATGTACTTCCCGATGATCGTACGACCCATCGTGGCCAGGAACGCCGCCATCCCGACGAGCCAGTTGGCGACGACGCCCGACAACACCGCCTTGAAGAATCCCTCCGCGCCACCCACATCCTGGAAGCGCATCTTCGTCGACATGACCTCGCCCATCAGTGCTTCGAAGCCCGCGCCGTAGTCCGAGACATAGACGATGACCTGGCCCAGCACGAAGGCACCGATCATGTTGCCGATCGCGGCAAGCAGCCAGAGCTTCAGGATCGCCGTACGCAGCGGGGGGAGGCCGAGACGATCGCGTCGCCTGCCGAGCAGCGTCGCCGGGAGTTCCACGTTCACTTCGGTGAACAGCAGCGCCCCGCTGAGCACGACGAGGAAGAACCCGACCGAGAACCCGAAGCCTTCCAGGAGCCGTTGGACGCCTTCGTTGTCGGTACCGGTCCCGATCAAGGTGCTGAACAGGGCGCCGATCGAGATGAACCCACCGGCCATCACACTGAGCACAAGGACCTGGTGCACGCGGAGCCCGCAGGCTCGCTTCGCACCGGCTTCGGCCATCTCGATGAGAACGCGCTCAGGCGCGACGAACTGGCTGGGTGGCAGGTCGGTTGCAGAGTCTCCGTTCATCGCTCGATCAACCGTGCCACGGGCGAAGAGCCCGACGTGAATGCGCAATGGCAGGCACGCAGCGCGCAGTCACCTCGGCTGCAGGAACGTGGTCGGGCAGCATGGCGGATCTCCTGATCTGGTGATGCGGGTGCAACAGCTTCCGGACCCAACTGGTTCGTGCGAGTTGCGGGTCTACCTTCCCTGGTGATGTGTTCTCAGTCCGTTCCTGGCGTGAACGCATCGATCTCGATCCCTTTCCAGAACGCGACCCGGCCCTTGATGCGACGAGCCAGAGGTGAGGGGTGGCGGTAGGAGAACGCTCCGTCCGGGACGACCATGCCGTCGACGTGGACGTCGTAGTAGCTCGCGACTCCCTTCCAGGGGCAGATGCTGGTGGTGCTGCTGGGTTGCAGCACGCCCTCTGGGACGCAAGGCAGGGGGAAATAGGCATTGCCCTCGACTGTGACGATGTCGTCCGACGTCGCGACCTGATTGGTCCCCAGTCGAGCCGAGGCGCAGGTCGTGCGACGCACGGTGCGCAGCAGTCCCAGGGACGTGACGATTGCGGCACCACCGGCCGAGAGGAGGAGCGCCTCGACCACTGGGGTTCCCGATCCTGTCCACGTCGGCCCGTCGAGGCGACCCGCCGCAGACAGGAGTCCCGTGAGCGCCAGCGCAGCACCAATGCCGCCGCCGCCGGCGAACAGGAGGCGGCGTCGAGCCGAAGGGTCACCCGGTGAGCTGTCCTGACCAACGACCCACGGCCAGGCTGCTGCCAGGATCAGTGGAGCGAGGTGCCACGTGGTCGTAGGTCGCCACGCGACGAGCAAGGACCACACCACCGCGACCACCAGAGTCCAGCGGAGTCCCGGGCTGATCCTCGCGCCGACGCCGCCACGAGCAGTCGCTGCTGGCGAATCGGGCTGATAGCCGGGGTCAACGGCCCTGATCGCGGCGACCACCTGCCGGACGGAGGGGTTCACGAGTGCCCGGTCGCCCACGAAGACGGTGGGCACGGTCTCGTCTCCGCCGGTGGCCGCCCGCACGCGGGCGGCGGCCTCCGTCGAGGACCAGATGTCGTGCTCAGTGGTCGCCACGCCCGCGCGACTCAGCCCGCGCCTCAGGGAGGTGCAGAACGGGCAGCCGGGTCGCCACATCACTTCGATGGTGGGCGGGCTAGGTGCTGGCTGAGTCATCTCTGGTCCTCGGACGTGGGAGCGGTGATGTTCAGCGCGCGCGCTGGGCGCCCATGAACAGGATGAAGCCAAGGAAGAGCCCGCAGATCAGGTGCTCGACGGGGAAGGTGGCGTACCCGACGAGCTCGGCCATGTTGGTGATCTGGTCCCCACTGTTGAAGATCACGACGGCCAGGGGGAGTCCGACGAAGGAGCTGATCACGAAGACCAGGCCACCCCAGACGACGGCGGCGGCGAGCGCCATCCCACGGATCTTGGCCAGGCTGGCCAGCACACCGAAGCCCACGCCGTACGTCTCGCCCACCATCATGTGGACCAGTGCGTCCGCGGACGAGCGAGGTCTGCAAGGTGGTGGGGGTAGTGCTGGCGGTACTCAGGTGTCCTCCGTGAAGTGGTGGCGAATTTCTCGATCCACCAAGGAAACCCGGTGACCTCCCTGTGAGCGTCCCGGCAGCCCACATCCGCGTTCGAGCCCGCCGCGCTGGGCGCACGCGGGAAGCCCCGCTCGTGCTCAGCGGGTTCCTCGATGGTGATGGCCCTCCCGCTCCCGCATCGAAGCGACGCGGAAGTCGTCCTTCCACGAGCCGGGGAGCCACAGCCGCTTGGCGCGCACGCAGTCCAGCCGGCGGTGCATGTCAACGAACGTCGGGAGAACACGTCATGCAGTTGGCAATGGTCGGTCTGGGACGGATGGGTGCCAATCTCGTGCGGCGCGCGATGAACGCAGGTCACGAGTGCGTCGTCTACGACGTCAACCCCGAAGTAGTCGCCGAACTCGTCGCCGAAGGGGCGACGGGGGCATCGTCGCTCGATGAGCTGGCAGCCAAGCTCGAGACCCCACGAGCCGTCTGGGTCATGGTTCCAGCCGGACTCACCGGTCGGGTGGTCGACGATGTCGCGCAACATCTCGAGCGGGACGACATCATCATCGACGGCGGCAACAGCTTCTACCGAGATGACATCGACCGAGCCGCCGTGCTCAAGGGGGCGGGTATCCACTACGTCGACATCGGAACGAGCGGGGGTGTGTTCGGCCTCGAACGCGGGTTCTGTCTCATGATCGGGGGCGACACCCAGACCGTCACCCATCTCGAACCGATCCTCAGGGCGCTCGCACCAGGCGTCGACGCCGCGGCGCGATCGGCTGGGCGCTCCGGCGAACCGGCCAGCTCGGAACACGGGTACCTGCACTGTGGACCCAATGGCGCGGGTCACCTGGTGAAGATGGTGCACAACGGAATCGAGTACGGAATCATGGCCGCCTACGCCGAGGGTCTCAACATCTTGGCTCATGCCGGGATCGGTGCGACGTCACAGGACCACGACGCGGAGACCTCCCCGCTGCGCCACCCGCAGTACTACCGCTTCGGCATCGACATCCCCGAGGTCGCCGAGGTCTGGCGTCGGGGGAGCGTCGTCGCATCATGGCTCCTCGACCTCACCGCCGAAGCGCTCCATCAGGACCCAGAGCTCGGTTCGTTCACCGGTCGCGTCTCCGACTCCGGTGAGGGCCGTTGGACGGTCCAGGCCGCGGTCGATGTCGGCGTTCCTGCCCACGTCCTGACCGCTGCCCTGTACGAGAGATTCAGCTCGCGCGGTGAATCCGACTACGGGGATCGATTGCTGTCGGCGATGCGCAACCAGTTCGGTGGCCACAACGAAAAGGGGGCCGCGTCATGACGACCCGTAGGGCCGACGCACTCGTGCTGTTCGGCATCACCGGCGATCTTGCCGCCAAGAAGCTGCTCGAGTCGCTCTACCACCTGGCCGCGCGTGGCCGCCTGCCCGACACCGTCGTCGGAGTGGCATCGACCCAGTGGCGAATCGATGAGCTGCGCGAGCACGTCCGGAGGTCACTGGAGACGAACGGCGTCGAGATCGACGAGTCGGTGTTCGCCGGACTCGCCAACTCCCTTCTCTACGTGGCCGGTGACTACCGGGAGCCCGACACCTACCGGCAGTTGGGTGAGGCCCTCGGTGATGCCCGGCTCGCGGTCTGCTACCTCGCGATCCCGCCGTCACTGTTCGGCGACGTGGTCGAAGGTATCGCCTCGACCGGACTCAACGAACAAGGCCGGGTCGTGCTCGAAAAGCCCTTCGGTCGCGACCTCGCCTCCGCACGAGAACTCAACCGAACGCTCGAGCGACACTTCGCGGAGGAGTCGATCTTCCGAATCGACCACTTCCTGGGCAAGGAAGCGGTCCAGAACCTGATGGTGTTCCGATTCGCGAACAGCATTCTCGAACCCATCTGGAACCGCAACTACATCGACAGCGTGCAGATCACCATGGCCGAGTCCTTCGGCATTGAAGGTCGCGGCGGCTTCTACGACAAGATCGGCACGCTGCGAGACGTTGTCCAGAACCACCTCCTCCAGGTCGTGGCGTTGCTGGCCATGGAACCGCCGGTCTCCGAGACGCCCAACGCCCTGCGCGACGAACGAGTCAAGGTGCTCACTGCGATGCAGCCGCTTGACTCGGCCAAGCTCGTGCGCGGGCAGTACGACGGATACCGAACGGAACCCGGCGTCGATGCCGAGTCCGACACCGAGACGTACCTCGCGCTGCGGACCGAGATCGACTCATGGCGCTGGGCCGGTGTCCCCTGGTACATCAGGGCGGGAAAGGGACTCCCGGTGACCGTCACCGAGGCCGTCATCGAGTTCAAGCGACCGGGGCGCCTGCTCTTCGGGGATCCGGGGTGCGAGCCGCATCCCAATCACCTCCGCTTTCGGATGAAGCCCGACGACTGCATCACCCTCGAGTTGCAGGCCAAGAAGCCGGGTGACGCGCTGATCAGCCGATCGGTTCCGTTGCAGGTGATCAACAGCGAGCAGGCATCGGGCGGACACGACGCCTATCAACGACTCCTCGATGACGCGCTCGCCGGCGACAACCGCCTCTTTGCACGCCAAGACGGCGTCGAACAAGCCTGGCGCGTCGTGGAACCCGTTCTGGACGACCACCTGCCGGCCGTGTCCTACGAGACCGGGACGTGGGGCCCGGTCGACACCCTGATGCCCGACGGTGGATGGCACGACATCGACGGGGGGCACCGATGAGCAACGACATCCTCTGCGTCGATCTCGGTGGCACCAACATGCGGGTCGCGGTCGTCGACGAGCGCGGGCAGATCCGCTGCCGCGCCAACGAGCCCACCCCCCGCGATGCGCGGTGCCCCGAGGCTCTCGAACAGCTGATGGCATCGGTTCGTGACCAAGCGGGCGGCCGGGGGACGTTCGAGGCAATCGTGGTCGGTGTACCTGGTCGCATCGACTACAGCGCCGGACGACTCGAGTACGCGCCCAACCTTCCGCCGACGTGGGTCACCGAGCTCAGCGAGGAGCATCTCGCCACGCACTTCGATGCGCCGGTACTCCTCGCCAACGACGCGGACCTCGCCGCGGTCGGCGAGGCCTACTTCGGAGCGGGCCACCAGTACACCGACATCGTCTACATCACGATCTCGACCGGGATCGGTGCCGGTGTGGTGTTCAACGGTCAACTGCTGCGAGGCACACGCTCGCTCGCCGAGGTCGGGCACACGATCCTCGCGCTTCACAGCCTCGACACCGACGAGCCGGCCACCGCCGAACATCTCACGGCAGGGCCAGCGCTCGCTCGTCGCGCTGACGAACTCGGTGTGTCTGCGCGAGGCCCTGATCTGGTTTCACTGGTGCGAGATGGCGACCCGGCTGCACGCCGGGCCTGGAATGCCACCATGCGAGCCGCCGGAGCAACGATCGCCAACCTCGCTCACCTGTTCAGCCCAGATGTGATCGTCATCGGGGGAGGGGTCGGCCGCAACGACGCGCTGGTGCGCGACCCGGTCGTCGACCTGCTCCGGAGGCACGGCCCGCAAGGTCTCGTCACGCCGATCGAGGTTGCCCAAGCCGCCCTGGGCGACGATTCCGCGTTGATCGGTGGGGCCGCCTGGCCGCGAGCGATCGGACGGGTGAGCGTGTGACGAGCGTAGGGTCGCCGAAGTGCAGGCCCTACGGCAGGAGCAGATCGAGTGGATGACTATGACCTGATCGTGATTGGTGCTGGCAGTGGCAACATGCTGTTCACCGACGAGATGTCGCGGATGAAGGCGGCGATCGTGGAGCCGGACCGGTTCGGGGGGACGTGCCTGAACCGAGGCTGCATCCCCTCGAAGATGCTGGTGGTGGCCGCCGATGCGGCCCTCGCCGTCGAGGAGTCCACTCGCCTCGGGGTGCACGCTCGTCTGGAGCGCGTGGACTGGCCAGCCATCCGGGCGCGCGTCTTCGGGCGCATCGACCCGCTTCACGAGCGGTCCGTCGCCTACCGTCGCACGTCGGGGGTCGATGTGTTCACCGAGCCGGCGCGCTTCATCGGCCCTCGTCAGATCCAGGTCGGCGACCGCGCCATCACCGGCGAGCAGATCGTCGTTGCCTCCGGGTCGCGTCCGGCCATCCCGGCGATCCCCGGGCTGGATGGCGTCGACTTCCACACGTCGGACACGATCATGCGCATTGCGGAGGTCCCGCGGTCGATGGCAGTCATTGGCGGTGGATTCATCGCCGCCGAGATGGGGCACGTCTTCGCCGCCTTCGGCTCGGCGGTGAGCATCGTGCAGCGTGGCCCGAGGCTCCTCATGGCCGAGGATGAAGCTGTCTCGCAACGGTTCACCGACCAGGCCGCCCGCCGCTTCGACCTGCACCTGAACGCGGTCGTCACGTCGGTGGAGCGCTCGGCGACGGGCGTCGCCGTCACTGTCACCGGTCCTGCCGGACCTGCTGTGCTCGATGTGGAGGTGCTTCTGGTGGCTGCCGGTCGCCAGCCCAACACCGACCTGCTCGACGCGGCTGCCGCCGGGCTGGCACTGGACGCGCACGGCCACCTCGTCACCGACGAGACCTACCGCACCAACGTTGCCGGGGTGTGGTCGCTCGGCGATGCAACCAACCACTTCCAGCTCAAGCACATGGCCAACGCCGAGATGCGCGTCCTCACCCACAACCTCGTCCACCCGGAGGCCCTGCGGCGGTTGCCGACCGGGCTGGCTCCGCACGCCGTCTTCTCCCGCCCGCAGATCGCCGGCGTCGGGCTCACCGAGGCGCAAGCCGTCGAGCAGGGAATCGACCACGTGGTCGCCGTTCGCCCGTACTCGGACACCGCCTACGGCTGGGCGCTCGAGGACACCGAGAGCTTCGTCAAGCTGGTCGCCGATCCCACGACTCGCCTGCTTCTCGGCGCGCACATCATCGGTCCGCAGGCCGCGACGCTGCTGCAACCGCTGCTGCAGGGGATGATGCTCGGCCTGACCGTCGACCAACTCGGCCGAGAGGTCCTCTACGTCCATCCCGCACTCACCGAGGTCGTGGAACAAGCCCTGCTTGAGCTGTAGACCCGCGCTGGCGAGCTCAGCACCACTGCTTCGCGCACCACTGGCTGCACAGATGAGCGACGTCGATCACGAACGCCGGGCCGTCGAGCTGGTGATGGGCTCGACGCAGTACGCCGAGACGCTGCCGCACGCACGGACCGGACCGGACGCACCCACGCCGACCTGAGGGACGAGTCGAAGGCCGCGCTCCCGGTGGATCTCGTCGCGCCGGCATACCGGGTGCGCCTGATGCCTCCGTCGGACGCGTTCAGCTGTTGATCCCGCCCCAGGCCGCGATGAGCGTCCCCTGGACCAGGTCGTCGGCGTCGTCGACCGACCCGAGCATCCGGTAGCAGTGCACGTGCAGCTCGCGACCGGACTGCGAAGCGCCAGCCTGCTGGCCGCCATCCGCATCGTCTTCGACCGACTGCCGTTCGAGGTGGCGCGTCGCGAGCAGCGGGTGAGCTGACCCCGCGTCGCGGCGCCGCCCCTGCTGCGGACGGGCCCGGTCGTCGAGTGGCCACCCGTCGTTCGGCTCGCACGTCCTCCGACCGACTGTGCGAGAGTTCCTGTGGATGGATCCCCAGGGCTCGTCGTGGTGGAAGTCGGCCGTCGTCTACCAGATCTACCCGCGCAGCTTCGCCGACTCCGACGGCGACGGGATCGGGGACCTGCGGGGGATCATCGGCCGGCTGGACTACCTCGCGGCGCTCGGTGTCGACGTGGTGTGGCTGTCGCCGGTGTACCGCTCGCCCCAGGCGGACAACGGGTACGACATCAGCGACTACCGCGACATCGACCCGGTGTTCGGGACCCTCGCCGACCTGGACGAGCTGACGACCGGACTCCACGACCGAGGCATCAGGCTGATGATGGACCTGGTCGTGAACCACACCTCGGACGAGCACCCGTGGTTCGTCGAGTCTCGCTCGTCCCGGGACAACCCGAAGCGTGACTGGTACATCTGGCACGACGCGCGCGACGGCGCCGAGCCGAGCAACTGGGGCTCGTTCTTCGGTGGCTCGGCGTGGGAGTGGGACGAGGGGTCGGGCCAGTTCTACCTGCACCTGTTCGACACCAAGCAGCCCGACCTCAACTGGGACAACCCGGAGGTGCGGCACGCCGTCCACGACATGATGCGGTGGTGGCTCGACCGGGGCGTCGACGGGTTCCGCATGGACGTCATCAACCTGATCTCCAAGGTCCCCGGCTTCCACGACGTCGCCCCCGTCCCGGGGCGCCGTTTCGTCGTGCCGGCGGAGATGATCGTCGACGGCCCGCACGTGCACGAGTACCTCGCGGAGATGCACCGGGAGGTGTTCGCGGGACGGGAGGGCCAGTTCATCACCGTCGGTGAGACACCGGGAGTCACGACCGAGCAGGCCAGGCTCTACACGGACGCCGACCGTCGCGAGGTCGACATGGTGTTCCAGTTCGAGCACGTCCAGGTCGACCAGGACCCGATCGACAAGTTCCGGTACCTCGGGCTCGACCTGGTCGCCCTGAAGCAGTCGCTGCACCGCTGGCAGCTCGCGCTCGCCGACCGGGGGTGGAACAGCCTGTACTGGAACAACCACGACCAGGCGCGCGCCGTCTCGCGCTTCGGCGACGACGACCCTGAGTACTGGGCGGCCTCCGCGAAGGCGCTCGGCACGATCCTCCACGGCCTGCGTGGGACGCCGTACGTCTACCAGGGGGAGGAGATCGGCATGACGAACTATCCGTTCGCCGCGGCCGAGGACTACCGCGACGTGGAGGCGGTCAACTACTACGCCGAGATCGTGAGCTCGGGGCTGGACCAGGGCGCAGCCCTGGCCGGGATGGCGAAGACCACACGCGACAACGCCCGCACCCCGATGCAGTGGGACGCAACGGAGCACGCCGGCTTCACCACCGGCACACCCTGGCTGCCGGTCAACCCGAACCACTCGTGGCTCAACGTCCCCAGCCAGGAGGCCGACACGGACTCGGTGCTCGCCCACTACCGGGCGCTGATCAGGCTGCGGCACGAGCTGCCCGTCCTCGTCGACGGAGACTTCACCCCGCTGCACGAGGACGACCCGGAGCTGTGGTGCTACACGCGGACGCTGGGTGGGACCCGGCTGCTCGTCGTCGCGAACTGCTCGCGCAACGCCCGCACGGCCACGCTCGACCGGTGGCAGGGCGCTGGGCTCCTGCTGGGCAACCGGCCGGTCGACCACGACGCGCTGGAGGGTGACTCGATCACCCTGACCGGCTGGGACGCACGGATCTACCTCGACGGTCCGGCCGCGTAGCCCGGAGGACCGCAGGTCTCGTCGACCGGCATGCGTTCAAGGTGCCCCGCGGACGGACCGATGGTCTAGGTCGGAGCGGCTCGCCGGCCGCCCGCTGCCGCACCCCCTGGCGGCAGGCGGACAGGGAGGTGCGTGGACCGATGACTGCGTCGTCCCGTCGGCCGTCGCGGCGTCCCTCGACGCTCGCGCTCGTGCCATGGGCCGTACTCCTCGTCGGCCTCGTCACGACCCTCCTGCTCCCCGGTCCGGTCGACGGGCCGGTCATCCGGACGGCGCTCCTGGTGACGATCGGCGCCCTGTTCGGCAGCCTCGTCCTCAGCCTCCTCATCGCAGCGGCGCGGGATCCCTCGCGCAAGGTCGCCCTGGTGCTTCTGGCGGCCGGTGTCGCGCTGTGGGCGGCAGGGTCGGCGTTGTTGAGCGCCGGCCAGACGGTGGAGGAGGTCCCCTTCCCGTCGCCGGGCGAGGTGCTCTACCTGTCCGCGTACCTGGGGATGGTGGCCTTCCTGCTGCTCGACGTCCCGCGCCAGCGGCTGCCCGCGACGGCCGTCTGGCTCGAGACCGTCGTCGTCTGCAGCGGTGGGGCCTGCCTGGCCACCTTCGTCATGCTGACTCCCTTCGCGTCCTCCTTGAGCGGCGACGGCGTGCGACTCCTGATCGCCCTGATCTACCCGATGCTCGACGTGCTCCTCGCGGTGATCGTGGTCGGTCAGGTCCTCCTGGGGCTGCGCCGGCGTTCACTGCGCAACGGGCTGCTCGCCGCGGGGTTCCTGGGTCTCGCGGTCGCCGACAGCAGCCTCGCGGTCTATGCCGCGAGTGGCGGGACGTACACGGCGAGCCTCGGCCTCGAGCTCCTGTGGGGAGGTTCGTTCGCGGCCATCGTCACCGCGGCCTGCCACCCGTCCGCGGTGCAGCGCTCGACCCGTGAGGGCCACCACGCCGGGCTCCTGCTCGCCGCGGCCTCCGTCGCGCTGGCAGTCCTCGTGCTGAGGCCAGACGGGTCGGTGGAGCCCTACGTCACGGTGCCGGCGATCGTCGCCCTGGTCACCACCGGGGCCCGCATGCTGCTCGCACTCCGCGAGGCGCACGGCGCGGCCGAGGCGCTGCGGCTGTCGCTCACCGACGAGCTGACCGGTCTGCCGAACAGGCGAGCGCTGCTCGCCGCAGCCGACGAGGCGCTCCGCGGGGACCGCCGCCTCGGCCTGCTGCTGCTGGACCTCGACGGCTTCAAGGACATCAACGACAGCATGGGCCACCAGGTGGGCGACCAGGTGCTCGTGCTGGTGGCGCAGAGGATGCAGGCCCGCCTCGGCTCCCGGGTGGTGGTGGCGCGCCTCGGTGGTGACGAGTTCGCCCTCCTCGTCCAGGGCGGCGAGGAGATCGAGCTCTACGAGATCGCGCAGGCCGCCCGGTCCGTCCTGCGGGCGCCGATGCGGATGGACGGCATGGACCTGTCCCTCGACGGGTCGATCGGCATCACCGTCCGGGAGCCGGGCGACTCGTCCACCGAGCTGCTGCGGCGAGCAGACATCGCGATGTACCAGGCCAAGCACTCCGGCTCCGGCACGCTCCTGTTCGACACGACCCAGGACGGCTTCTCCCGACAGCGTCTACGCCGCGGTGAGGAGCTGCGACAGGCGATCGCGGACGACCAGCTCGTGGTCTGGTACCAGCCGCAGATCGACTCGCGGACACGCCGCGTCGTGGCGATGGAGGCGCTCGTCCGGTGGCAGCATCCCACCGAGGGGCTCCTCGGTCCCGTGCTCTTCCTGCCGGACGCGCGCCGCGCCGGGCTGATGCCGGCGCTGACCGAGTGGGTGACGCGCGCGGCCGTCAGGGACGCTCGCCGAGTGGCTCGGCGCCGGCTTCCACTTCCGGTGTGCGATCAACTGGGCGCCGCCGGAGCTCCTGGGCGGACAGCTGCTGCCGCTGCTGTTCCAGGCCCTCGAGGAGTCCGGCCTGCCGGGTGACAGCCTGATGATCGAGGTGACGGAGGACTCGTTCGTCTCCGACCCCGAGCGGGCCCGCGACGTGCTGGCCGAGCTGCGCCAGCACCACGTGCAGACCGCCATCGACGACTACGGGACCGGCTTCTCGTCTCTCGCCTACCTGCGCGACCTGCCCGTCAACGAGCTGAAGATCGACCGGTCCTTCGTCGCCACCATGGTCCGGGACGCGCGCAGCGAGATGATCGTCCGGACCACGACCCAGATGGCGCACGGCCTGGGCATGCGGCTTGTCGCGGAGGGCGTCGAGGACGCCGAGACGGCCGAGGCCCTCGTCGCCTTCGGGGCGGACGTGCTGCAGGGCTATCACATCGCCAAGCCGATGCCCGCCGCCGAGGTGCTCGACTGGGTCAGGCGCTGGCAGGTCCAGCAGCCGAGCAGCCGGTCCGCGGTGTCGCTGCGCTCGTAGGCGTCAGGAGCCGCCAACGGCCTGCTGAAGGTGCTTCGTCGCGGGCACGCGGGCCGGCTTCACCTGCGGGTGGGTGAGGTCGATGCGACGGACGACGGGGCGGGTGAGCCGGAAGTGCTCGGACGGCGGTACCGACACACCGTCGAGGCCGGCCCCGAGGGTCACGAGGCGGTAGGCGTCCGGAAACTGCCGGCGCTGGTTGTCGCGCATCGTCGGGTAGTGCGTGAAGACGGGCAGGCTGGCCTCGGACCCCAGGTACGTCGCCGGCCTGGTGCCCGGCAGCGCGTTCATGATGATCCCGACGGAGTTCAGCAGGCGACGGACCCGCTCGTCGAGGATCGCGACGCAGGTGGACATCTCGTTGACGCGGGCGACGGTCATGAGCCCGTGGTACAGCGCGATGGCCAGACGAGACCCTCCGCCCGCGACACCCCGGCGAGCCCCCATGGTCGCGACCTCCCAGGTGGACGCGAAGTCGATGCCCACGGCGGCGGCGGCCCTCCGGCCGTCCACAGCCCACGGCTCGGCGCCGATGTCGACCAGCGTCTTGAGTCCCGCCGCCCCGCCGGGAGCGAGGAACCGGACGGCGGCCAGCACCTCGTCGTTCGCGTCGGCCACGGCGAGGAAGACGGAGCTGTCCTCGTACGGTCCGTACTCGTCGGCCAGCTGCTCGCGCGTGTTGCCGTACCAGGAGAGGAAGACCTCGGCCTCGCAGTCCACGGCCGCGGCGCGCAGGTCGCCCTGCGGGTCGAAGACCAGGCGCAGCGGCGCCGACATCAGAACTCCTTGCAGACGATGTCGGAGGCGCGGAACCACTCCTGCGTCAGGTCGAGGACGTTCTGGGTCTCGAACGGCTTGCACGCGTAGATGTCCACGCTGAAGAACAGGCGAGGCTCGTCCCAGGCGTAGAAGTGGGCCCCGGAGGTCTCCCAGTGGATCCACCCCGCCCAGCCGTAGAGCGGGGACTGGTGCGTGACCGGCTCCATCAGAGCCACCATGTCGATCGCCTTCGACAGCTCGGACAGGTAGGCCTTGATGTCGTCGGCGCTGATCGGCTCGGGGCACAGCCCCTCGACGACCAACCGCTGACGACAGATCTCAGGGGCAAGGTCTCGCACGGCAGGCTCCCGTCATGGCGGAACGAAAGAGAGAGGGGGTCGAGCACGGTCATCGTGACACCACAGATGACCCTTTCGGTGCCTGTTTCCCAACACACAGCCACAGAACCGTGTTTCCCAGCACGAACGGTGTACGGAGCGTTACACCGTTCGACACGAACCGGACGCGGGCTGCCGTGGGCTCCACCCGAACGGCCCTCTCGCGACGCGTCCGCGTGACCGTCCTCGCGGTAGCGTCGCGCCAACCCTGCTGACGTGGAGGCGTGCTGGTGAGAGTCGGTCTGGTCGGGACGGGGCACTGGGCACGCCAGGTGCACGCGGCAGCGGTCGTCGCCGAACCAGGTCTCGAGCTCGCGGGCGTGTGGGGACGCGACAGCGACAAGGCTGGGGGGCTCGCCGCCGATCACGGCACGCGGGCGTTCCGCGACGTCGACGCCCTGCTGGACGACGTGGACGCGCTGACGTTCGCCGTCCCTCCGTCCGTGCAGACCGACATCGCGCTGCGTGCCGCACGGCGCGGCAAGCACCTGCTGCTCGAGAAGCCCATCGCCGTCACCGTCGAAGGTGCGGCCGAGCTGGATCGGGCAGTGAGCGACAACGGCGTCGCCACCGTCGTGTTCTTCACGCACCGCTTCCACGCGACGCAGCGCCGCTGGCTCGACGAGGTCAGCCGAGCCGGCGGATGGGACCACGGGTGGGGGGTCTGGCTCGGTGACGCCCTGACGCCGGGCAGCCCGTTCGCCACCCCGTGGCGCCATGAGCGGGGTGCCGCCCTGTGGGATCTCGGACCGCACGCGGTCTCGCTGCTGCGCGGCGCGCTCGGACCCGTCCGTGAGGTCACGGCCACCGCGGGACCGCGAGGGCTGGTCCACCTCCTGACCCGGCACGACGGCGGTGCCACGAGCACGCTCTCGCTGACCCTGTCGGCCACGTCGGAGTCGACGCGGACGGGTCTGACCCTCTGGGGTCCAGCGGGTTTCAGTGAGATGCCCGAGCCGGACGGTCCCGTGGTCGACGCGCTGAGGACCGCCCTGCGCGAGCTGCGGGAGCAGGCGTCCTCGGAGTCACCCAGCCATCCGTGCGACGTCCGTCTCGGCCGCGAGGTCGTGGACGTGCTCGCCGAGGCGGAACGGCAGCTCGCGGCACGGTGAGCCGTGCGTGGCGCCGTCAGCCGTCCGCGCGCTCGGGGAAGCAGAAGTCGCACCACGAGTACCCCGCGGGGCGCGTGCTCACGGGACGGCGGTTGCGGGCGCTGATCAGGTGGACCCAGGCGCACGGCCGGTCGAGGGAGTGGGTCTCGCGACTGCGTCTGTTGGCCAGGAGACGTGGCGTCGCGACGCTGACCTCGACCCCGCATCCTGGGCTGCCTGCCAGCCCGTCGAAGCCGACGAGGTGGGCCCCCGCGAAGAACTCCTGCTCGGGGGTGAGTGTGAGGGGTGGCGGGTCGAGGCTCCGGGGGATGCGCTCCGCCAGGTCCCCCGCGAACTCAGGAGCAAGGTACCTGGCGAAGAACATCGTCACGAGATCGTCTGTGGCAGAACCTAGGTGAGTGCACGGCCCACGGCTTCTGCTGCACGGGACGTTCGCATGGGACAGGTAGTCCCAGTGCTCCCCCTCAGCGAAGACGACCCGGTGCCTTGGCACGGGCATCTGCTGCCAGATCGAGTCGGGCAGCTCGGTGAAGAAGTCCAGCGGCCCACCCCACACGAGCAGCGTCGGTAGGTCGAGGGTCTCGACGGGCAGCGGTCGAGACGGCCAGTCCGTCCACACGCCACTCAGCCCGGCGAAGGCACTGACCTCGGCCTGCCCCGCGTACAGCGCACCGACGAGCCCGCCGAAGCTGTGCCCGACCACGCCCGTCGCTGGTGGCGGGAGCAGGACGTCGCCGTGCTCCCAGCCTTCGCGGGCCCATCGCACCACCGACGCGAGGGTCGCCGGGTCTGGATGTCCTGGAGCCGACGGGTGGCTCCCCGAGGCGACCCCGGCGAGGTGCGGGACGACCACGACGTAACCGCTCCTGGCCAGCTGCGCGGGAAGCCGGAGCCACCGGCGGAAGTGGTCGACGTCCCCGATGCAGTGCCCGTGAGCAAGGACGACCAGCGGGTACCGCCCACAGCCCCGGAGCAGGGGCGCGGACTCGACGGCTCCGTCCAGGCTGGGGAAGAAGATGCGCAGACGCGCGGGAGCCCCGTCCGCCGGCCCGAGGGTGCGTACACCCCAGAAGACCGGGGTGAGGGCATGTGGCTGCCAGGAGATCGGACACGCGGCCGGAGGGGCCTGAGGGCCAGGGCTCACACCGAAGAGGCTCCACCCGGCGCGGCCGACGAGGCAAGAGGGCGTTGGGGGGTCGCCCGGCTGCTGCTCAGGGCTGCCGGCGGCCGCGCCACCCCCTGGACCGGTGCTCGTGGACCTGCTGCACCTCGGGCATGGAGCGGTCGTGGCGACTGGCCGCCTCGGCCCAGCGGCCGAAGCGCTGGGCACCCCAGCCCGCGGTCGCACCGTGGGCTACGACGCTGAGCGTCACGGTCAGGGACACGATGGCGGCAAGGGTGCCCGCCTTCGCGACCTCTTGCTCGAGCAGCAGGATCCCGAACACGACGGACGCCAGCCCGCGGGGACCGAACCAGCCGATGAACGCGACGGTCTGGGGGGCGGTCCCGGAACCGATGAGGCTGACGGCCACCGGGACGAGGCGGCCGACGGTGAGAAGTGCTGCCGCACAGAGCGCCACGGTCCACGAGAGCTCATCGAGTGCGGCAGGGAGCAGGACGTTCCCGAAGAGGAAGAAGCTGATCGCGGACAGCAGCTGACCCGAGTCCTCGCTGTACTCGACGAGGTGGCTGCCGCCGTCCCGGGAGATGGTGCCGAAGACCAGTCCGGCCACGAAGCACGCGACGAACCCGTTGCCGCCCGACGCGAGGGCGACCGCCAGTGCGAGCGCGGCGACGGAGAGCGTGGCCAGCTGCGCGTACAGGCCCTCGACCCACCCCGACTCGTCGGCGCGCCGAAGGAGGTAGGCGGCTCCCGCCCCCACGGCGAGGCCGACGACCGCCCCGAGGCCGATCTGCTGGGCGGCGAAGACGGGGAAGGAGACGTCGCGTCCCGAGGTCCCACCGGACAGCGCGATGAAGAGCAGGACGACGGGTAGCACGAGGCCGTCGTTGAGACCCGACTCCACGTTCAGGGCCTGACGGACGCGGAGGGGGACGGACTCGTCGTCGACCACCGCCTGGCCGAGGGCGGGGTCGGTCGGGGCGAGGATCGCGGCGAGCAGGGCCGCCTCCCAGATCCCGAGCCCGGGAACGACGACGGCCACGATGCCGGTGCCGAGGACGAGCGAGAGTGGCAGCCCGATGCCGAGCAGGCGTAGCGGGAGGCCGCGCTCGCGGCGTAGAGCTCGCAGGTCGATACGGACCGCGTCACTGAAGAGCACCACGGCCAGGGCGATCTCGCCCACCACGCCGATCCACTGCTCGGGCACCTCGGTGCGCGAGACACCCACCCAGTGGGTGAGGAGTCCGGCGGCCACCATGACCATCGGCATGGTCAGCGGCCACCGGCGGGATCGGGCCGAGACCAGTGCCCAGGCAGTCAGGGCGAGCGCCACGACCGCGGCGTCGGTGGCGGGGCTCATCCGAGCACGCTATCGGCCGACACGGGCGTGGCCCAGGGGTGGACGGTCATGAGACCCGTTGCGCGAAAGCGCAAGCCGGCGCTGCTGGGCCCCACCGCTCGTACGTTTGCCCCGTACCGTCCGATTCGGGTGCAGGCAGGGGAGACGACGATGTCCACCGCGCGACAGCTGAGAGCAAGGAGCCTCGCCCTGAGCGTCCTCGTCCTGGGAGCGCTCACGACGGGAGGCGCGCAGTCGTCCCAGGCAGATGCCCTGCCCGAGGTCAACATGGAGGCCGCGCTGAAGGCCGCCCAGTGGGACCCCCAGAAGTCAGGCACCGGCATCACGACCGGCAGCAAGAGCAGTGTCCTGGCCGTCGAGAGGGCTCTGCGGGACGAGGGTCTTCTGGGCGCGGGGTACGTGGACGGGCACTACGGGACGGCGACGGTGACGGCCTACACGTCCTGGCAGCGGAGCCTGGGGTACAGCGGTCTCGGTGCCAACGGGATCCCCGGGGAGTCGTCGCTGAAACAGCTCGGGACAGACCGGTTCACGGTCACGCACGTCGTCCGACCGGGTGCCCGGACCACGTTCGGTGGCGAGACGGTCAACGCGCGGACCAAGGCCATGCTGGTCGAGGCTCAGTCGCTGAGCGGGATGACCATCCGTCTCGACCAGGGGTCGTACAGCACGTCGGACCCCACCTCAGCCGGCACGCACGACGGCGGTGGCGCGGTGGACATCACCGTGGACGGCTGGACCAGCCAGCAGCGCACCAAGGTGGTCACGAAGCTCCGCAACGTCGGCTTCGCGGCCTGGCTGCGCACGCCGTCCGAGGGGAGCTGGCCGTTCCACATCCACGCGGTCGCCATCAGCGACCCCGACCTCTCGCGTCCCGCGCAGGCGCAGGTCGGCGACTACTACCTGGGTCGCAACGGCCTCAAGAACGACGGGCCCGACACCGGACCGGCCGTGCCGAAGGTGACCTGGGAGGAGTACCAGCGGGGCCTCTGACCTTCCGAGGACGGTCCAGCGACCGGGTTCCTTCGTCACGCCCGCGGAGGACGAAGGACCCTGCCGGGAGTCAGCTCCCACTGGCGACGATGGCCCTCACACCGACGACGGAGGAGTGGGTCATGGAGCGTTTGAGCGGACGGGTAGCCCTCGTCACCGGAGGAGCCAGCGGGATCGGACGTGCCACCTCGCTCCGCCTGGCTGCCGAAGGCGCGGCCGTGCTGGTGACCGACGTCCAGGACGGTCTCGGCGAGCTGGTCACCAAGGAGATCGTGGCGGCGGGAGGACGTGCCGAGTACGTGCACCACGACGTCGCCTCCGAGGAGGAGTGGGAGACCGCTGTCGAGCGCGCGGTCACGGAGTTCGGCCGCCTCGACGTCCTCGTCAACAACGCCGGGGTGGGCGACCTCGCGACGATCGAGGACACCACGCTGGAGGACTGGGAGCGCACCATCGCCGTCGACCAGACCGGGGTGTTCCTTGGCATGAAGCTGGCGGGGCCGGCCCTCATCGAGTCGGGCCACGGGAGCGTCGTCAACATCAGCTCGATCTTCGGCACGAGTGGCGGTTTCGGCACGTCGCCGGCGTACCACTCCGCGAAGGGCGCCATCCGCACGCTGACGAAGAACGTCGCGCTGCACTGGGCGCCGAAGGGCATCCGGGTGAACTCGATCCACCCCGGTTTCGTCGACACGCCGATGCTCGAGCAGGTCAAGGGGACGGACTTCGAGCAGGTCATGCTCCAGATGACCCCGATGGGGCGCCTCGGCACGTCGGAGGAGATCGCCGCCGGCGTCGCCTACCTGGCCAGCGACGACGCCTCGTTCGTCACCGGCCTCGAGCTCTACATCGACGGCGGGTTCATCGCGCGGTAGCCGGTCGTCACCACGCGTCGGGAACCGACCGCCAGCGTCCGTCGAGCGAGTGCTCGACGAGGTCACCGAGCTCAGCGAGCCGGGTCCCCTCGGTGGCGTCGAAGTCCTGCGCGGCAGCCGTCTCGCGGAGCCGTGCCAGCTGGTCCCGGACGGCACGACGATGGCCATCCAGCTGCACGCACCAGGCCAGCTCGCGCAGCAGGCCGAACAGCCGCCCGAGGACGAAGGGGTCGCCGGCGCCGTAGCGCCGCGGCTGGGTGACGGCCAGCTCGAGCAGGTCGGCCAGGTCGGGCCGGCGGATGACGACGCGGACCTCACCGTCCGGATCGCGCAGGACGCGTGGTCCCAGGTCGCGTGCGGCGAGGTCGCACAGCAACGCCGAGCAGTGCCCGAGTGCGTGGATCGCGGTCGTCGGGTCGTTGATGCCGGGGGACAGGGCCTTGTTCGTGACGTCGGTGAGCTGGCGCACGCCGTACCCGTAGTCCTGGGTGTCGGTCCGCTCGAACCCGGTGAGGACGGCGGACGCCACCGTCTCGCGAAGACGCTCCAGCGCGTCGGAGCCCAGCGTGCCGGCGGCGGCCCAGGCCAGACCCACCGGGGACCCGGCGACGAGCGAGCTCCCCGGGCCCCGGTCCAGCAGCACCACCGCGCCGGCCTCCACGGCGGCACGGAGCAGTGCGTCCTCGTCGACCTGGACGAGGAACCCGGACGACCGGGTCGGCAGGTACTCCGCGTCATCCGGTGGCTCGGGCACGTCGCGGTCCGGACCCCCGGCCTCCCGCTCGTCGAGGAGTCGGAGCATCGCGGCGTCGGAGTCCTCGTGGACGCGCCTGAGCATCGTCTCCACACGGATCTGCCGGACGAGGTGCGCGAGGAACAGGACGAGGGCGAGGACGCTCGCGAGCGCCAGGGCGAAGCCCACCGTGACCGAGATCTGGGGTACGAACACGTC
The DNA here is from genome assembly GCA_963845675.1 of uncultured Actinomycetota bacterium. Classification (GTDB taxonomy): domain Bacteria; phylum Actinomycetota; class Actinomycetes; order Actinomycetales; family CAWJMD01; genus CAWJMD01. The sequence continues at coordinate 282,245 of CAWJSX010000005.1, forward strand.
CCTCGACTCGCCTGCCGCGCGGATCGTCCGCAGCACGGTCAGGGAGTAGGTGAAGGTGCCGAGGAAGAGGGCGAGGGTCACGTGCACGAACCGGTCACGCGTGAAGGTCCGTAGCAGCCGTGGGGAGAACTGGCTGCTCGCGAGCTGGAGCGTCACGACCGTGAGGGAGAACGTCAGCGCGGTCACGGTGATCAGGGAGGACGCGACCGCACCGAGGACGGTGCGTGCGGCCTCGGCTCCGCCACCGAAGAGGTACACCTTGAGCGTGGGAGGGATGTCCGCGTCGATGCGGGCGTCCAGGTAGGGCAGGCCGACACCGACCGCGACGGCGAGGACGACGGCGAGGGTCGGGAGCGGCCACATCTGCGTCCGAATGGTGTCCCGTAGCACCGTGAGTCGACCGATGCCCGGGGTGGATGCCATCGGTCGCCTCCGCTCTGCCGGAACTGCCCTAGGGCCCGGCCGAAGTCCGGCGCGGAAGGGGACGCGTCGGCCGGCAGCCCGGACCCTACACGCGCTCGTTCCCGGTGTCCTCGAGGACTGGGCCAGGGCGCCGAGCACGATCCCCAGGAGGGCACCCGCCGCGGCACCGGTCGCCGTCCCCAGCACCACGACCTGCGCATCCGACCACCCGGGTCCCGCCGAGGTCGCGCCGACGAAGATGACGACCATCGCCCCCGGCCACGCCAGCACGTTCGCGCCGACCCACCGCCAGGGGTGAGGGACGTCGTGACGCATGGCCAGAGCCTGGGCGGCGCCGAGCAGGGAACCCATCGCCAGCCCGAGGGCCGCCGCGCCGAGCAGCACGAGGACCAGAGCGGGTTCCCCCGCACCGCCCTCCGGCTCGCCGGCGCCGGCCACGGTGGCCGGTGCGGAGCCGGCCGCCCATCCGAGCCCGGCGACCAGCACGGTCGCAGCCAGGTAGCGGCCTTGCCGGAGAGCCGGGAACCGTCGTCGCAGCAGCCTGCCCTGTGCCACGCCCAGAGCGGTGCCCTCGACCAGCCCACCCGCCACCACGAGCCCCACCGCGACGACGAGGGCGGTGGCCGACTCCGCCGTCGGGATCGCCCAGGACCGCGCCCGACGCCCGGGCGGCCGCAGCCGCCGCCGTCATGCCGATGGCCTCCGCCAGCGAGAGGAGGAGGACCCAGGAGACGAGGGACGCGCGTCGAGTCCGGCCGAACCGGCTGACTGCGTGCTCGGCGGTCTTCAAGGACACCTCCCTGCGCACGGTCGCTCCTCGCTCGTACGTCACCACAGGCGTGGGCTGCGCGGGGAGGGCCGTTCGGCCCCCTCCCCGCGCAACGGGCGGGACGTTGGTCCATTGGCGATGTCTTGCCGCTCCACCAACCTGGGGCGAACGGGCTGCCGACGATGCCGATGTCTGCCGGGGAGATGGTGAGAACGAGCACGCCACAGAGCGCTCAGTCAGGTGGGATACGACGTCGCCGTCGGGCTCACGTCGGCCGAAGCCGATGCGCGAAGCCGCGTTCACGGTCCGAACCTGGTCACCAGGGCGCCTCGCGACCCGGTGTGGCGCAAGGTGCTCCACGCAGTCCGTGATCCGCTGGTCCTGGTCCTGCTCGGGGCGGCGGTGCTCACGATCGCCATCCGTGACCTGACCGACACGGCAGTGATCCTTCTCGTGGTCACCGTGAACTCGACCGTCGCCGTCTGGCAGGAGGTCCGTGCGGACCGGGCGGTCGAGGCGCTGACCCGGCTGGCGGCCCCGACGACCCGGATCGTGCGGGACGGCCGGGAGCGGGTGCTGCCGGCGGCGGGCGTGGTGCCGGGGGACCTCCTGGTCCTCGCCGAAGGCGACGTCGTGCCCGCGGACGCAGTGGTCGTCGAGGCGGTGGCGCTGCTGGTCGACGAGTCCTCCCTGAGCGGCGAGTCGGTGCCGGTGGACAAGGACGCGACCGGCACGGACCAGGTGATGGCCGGCACGACGGTGGTCCACGGACGCGGACGCGTGCTCGTGACCGCGACGGGTGACAGCAGCGCCCTGGGTCGCATCGCCGCACTGCTGCAGGGTGCAGGCGTCGACACCCCCATGCAGCGGAGGATGAAGCAGCTCTCGACGATGCTGGCTGGGGCCGTTCTCACCCTCTGCGTTGTGGTCATGGTGCTCGGCCTGGCACGGGGACAGTCGCTCGAGCTGATGGGGCTGACGGCCATCACCCTGGCGGTCGCTGCCGTCCCCGAGTCGCTGCCCGTCGTGGTCAGCCTCAGCCTGGCTCTGGCCGCCCGGCGGATGGCGCGGCGACACGCGATCGTGCGCACCCTGACGGCGGTGGAGACCCTCGGCTCCGTCACCCTCATCGCCACCGACAAGACCGGCACCCTCACCGAGGGAACGATGTCGGTGGCGCGCTCGTGGACGGCTCCAGGGGTCTCGGAGGACCGGCTCTGGCGTGCCGCGACGCTGTGCAACGACGCCCACATCGACGACGCGGACGGGCACGCGGGCGACCCCACCGAGGTGGCGCTGCTGACGGCCGCGCGCTCCGCCGGCGTGACGCGGGAGTCGTTGCGGCACTGGGGCGCGCGCGTCGCGGAGGAGCCCTTCGACAGCGTGCGCAAGACCATGAGCACCACGCACGTGGACGGCGATGGCCGTCACCTGACTGCCGTCAAGGGCGCACCCGAGAAGGTCCTGGCAGACCCACGGCTGGCGGTGGACGGGGAGGTCGACGAGGTGGTCGCACGCGCCGACGCGTGGGCGGAGCAGGGGCTGCGGGTACTCGCCCTGGCCGACGGTGAGGCGGAAGGCGACCTGCGCCTGATCGGCCTGCTGGCCCTGCAGGACCCACCGCGTGAGGCGGCGGCCGAGGCCGTGGCGGCGTGCCGCTCCGCGGGCATCCGCTTCGTCCTCGTGTCGGGCGACCACGCGGCGACGGCCGCCTCGGTGGCCGCCCAGGTCGGCTTCGAGGACGGTCCCGCCGTCGACCTCAGCCGACTCGACGGCCGCGACCTGGCCGACGTCGTCGACGGCACCGTCCTGGCCCGGGCCACGCCCGAGCAGAAGCTCGAAGCGGTCCGCCTGTGGCAGGCGGAGGGGCAGGTCGTCGCCATGACGGGGGACGGGGTGAACGACGCCCCGGCGTTGCGGCGGGCCGACATCGGCGTCGCGATGGGCCGCCGGGGCACCGAGGTGGCCCGGCAGGCGGCCGACCTCGTCCTCGCGGACGACGACCTCTCGACCGTGGTCGCGGCGGTCGAGGAAGGACGTCGCGTCTACACCAACGTGCGGCGGTTCCTGCTCTACGGGCTCTCCGGTGGCGCCGCGGAGATCCTCGTCATGCTCCTCGGGCCGTTCACGGGGATCGCCGTGCCCCTGCTGCCAGCCCAGATCCTGTGGGTGAACCTGCTGACGCACTCCCTGGCCGGCACGGCTCTGGGGGCGGAACCGGTCGAGCCCGGCAGCATGTCCAGACCGCCGCGCGACCCGGCCGAGGGCGTGCTGGGGTCCGGGCTCTGGTGGCGGATCCTGCTGCTGTCAGGCGTCCTCACCCTCCTCAGCCTGGCGGCCGGCACGCTCGTGGTGGGGTCCGGCTCCGACGCCCAGACGCGCTCGGCGATCCTCCTGGTGCTCGGCACCGGACAGCTGGGGGTCGCGATGGGTGCCGGCACGCGTCGCGGCTGGGACCTCCGGCGCAACCCGGCTCTCCCGGCGACCGTTGTCGCTGCGGCCCTCCTGCTCGTCGCGGCCGTGATGCTCCCCGTCCTCCAGGAGCTCCTCGGTACCGCCGCCGTGCCGGCCGTGGCCTGGTGGGCGGCCGTCGCCGGCGCCGTGGCCGGCTGGGTCGGCGCACGGGCCCTGACCAGGCCGCGCGACGGCGTCCAGACGACGTGACCTTCTCCCCTGTCATCGATCGTCCTCGGGCGGGACGGTCGGGGCACGCCGCACCGAGGAGGTCGAGATGGACACCGTCCACACGTGGATCGTCAGCCTGCACGTCTTCGAGCACGAGGACACGACGTCGGTCGACGCCGTCCTCAAGACCGAGTCGGGCATGCTGCACGGCAGGGGCACTTCGCGCAGGAACCCGAAGGACACGGACGTGCCCGAGATCGGGGACGAGGTGGCGGCTGCTCGGGCGCTCCGGGACCTCGCCGACCGTCTCCTGGGCCTTGCGTCGGACGACATCGCCGAGGCGCAGCACGAGGTCGTTCACCTGCGACGGTAGGTCCGTCGTGCGGGCGTGGGCAGTGGTCCGACGTGCGGAGCAGATGGTGCCGGACCGGTACTGAGAACCCCTGCCCCAGAACGCTCTTCACGGGCTGCGCAGACGTCCGCACATGGTCCACCGCCTCGTTCCAGCGGCTCTGAGCACCCTCGCCGAGCTCGCGGACGACGGCTACGAGGGGGCGGTCCTGCACGCTGGCTCCTCGTGAGCCGCCGGAGCGGGCAGGACGTTCGGCCCCTGACGCGGGGGCCGCGGGGCGCGAACCTGGTGAGCAGCACGTGACGCCATCGGGCGGCGCGCACAAGGTGGGAAGGAGCTGTCGTCCCATGTCCGCTCTCGTCGTGTTCGAGTCCATGTTCGGCAACACGCGGTCCGTCGCGGAGGCGGTCGCGGAGGGAATCGGCGAGTCGTTGCCGGTAGAGGCCGTGGAGGTCGGGTCCGCCCCGCCCCTGCAGGGCCTTGACGTCGAGCTGCTCGTCGCAGGCGCGCCGACCCACGCCTTCGGGCTGAGCCGCCCTCAGACGCGCGCGGACGCCGCGCGCCGCGCGGGGGGCGCAGTGATCTCGTCCCAGGGCGGGTTGCGCGAGTGGCTGGGGGAGGCCGACCGCGTGCCGCTGCCGGTCGCCGGCTTCGACACCCACGTCAAGCGGCCGAGGCTCCCTGGGCGGGCGGGACGCGTCGCCCTCACCCAGCTCCGTGGGATGGGCGCGTTCGTCCTCGCCGGGTCGGAGTCCTTCTTCGTGCACGGGTACGAGGGACCGTTGTACGAGGGCGAGCTGGACCGCGCCCGTACCTGGGGCACCGAGCTGGCGAGGCTGGCGGTCGCCCGCCGTCAGCCGTCCGCATGACGAGGGGAGCAGGGCGATGACGACGACGGGTGGCAGCGACATCCACGCCCCGAGCACCGTCCACCCTGTCCGGGTGGACTCGGTGGACGGTGCGACGGCGTCGCGCTTCCTGTGGCTGGTGAAGTGGCTGCTGGTCCTGCCCCACCTCGTCGTGCTCGCGTTCCTGTGGACCGCCTTCGTGGTCCTCACCATCGTGGCGTTCTTCGCCATCCTGTTCACCGGGCGGTACCCGCGGACGATCTTCGACTTCGACGTCGGGGTGCTGCGCTGGTCGTGGCGGGTCAACTACTACGCGTACGGGGCCTTGGCCACCGACCGCTACCCGCCGTTCACGCTCGCCGAGGTCGAGGAGTACCCGACGCACCTCGATGTGGAGTACCCCGATCACCTGTCGCGAGGACTCGTGCTGGTCAAGTGGTGGCTGCTCGCCCTGCCCCACTACGTCGTCGTCGGGGTCTTCCTCGGCAGCGGCGTCTGGGCGGTGCAGGAGGCACGGTCGGACGAGCTGACGTGGATGTGGGGAGGGGGCCTCGTCGGCATCCTCGTGCTCGTCGCGGCAGTCGTCCTCGCGGTGACGGGGCGCTACCCGCCGGCGCTGTACGACCTGGTGCTCGGCCTCCAGAGGTGGGTGCTGCGTGTGGCCGCCTACTCGACGCTGATGACCGACCGGTACCCCCCGTTCCGCCTCGACCAGGGGCCGCACGAGCCTGCGCCCGTGCGGAAGCAGGACCCACTCCCGCCACCCGTGGTGCCGGCAGGCGCGGCGCCTGCGCACCGGTGGACCGTCGGCCGGGTCGTGACCGTGGTCGCCGGCTCCGTCGTCGCGCTGTCGGGTCTGGGGATGACGCTCGGTGGCGCGGCGGCCCTCGTGGCGGACCGGACCCTGCCGGACGGCGGCTACCTGACCGGTGTGCGAGAGCAGGTCGACAGCAGCGGTCACGCCGTGGTCCTGGGCGAGGTGTCGTTGGAGGCGTCCGGCGGCAGCCCACAGCTCCCAGCGGCCGTACTCGGTGACGTCCGCGTCACCGCCCGGCCGCGGGACGGGTCCGCCCCGCTGTTCGTCGGCATCGCCGACCCCGCCGACGTCGACACGTACCTCGCGGGTGTTGCGCGCCGGGTGCCGGGCCGGGACCGCGGCGTGGAGCGCGCCGGTGGCCCGCCTTCGGAACCGCCGGCGGACGTCGACATCTGGGTCGCGTCCGCATCGGGAAGCGGTGAGCAGGTGGTCTTCTGGGCGCCCCAGGCGGGGGAGTGGACCCTCGTCGTGATGAACGCCGACGGCAGCCGCGGCGTGTCCGCCGACGTCGAGCTGGCCGCCACGGTGCCGTGGCTGGGCGAGCTGGGTGTGGTGCTGCTGGCGGTCGGAGTCGCGCTGATAGTGCTCGGCGGGCTGCTGGTCGGGGCCGGCGTCCGAAGTGCATCGGCTGCTCGCGGGCCCTAGGGCCCTGTCCGACAGGGCATCCGTGGCGTGAGGGTGGTTCCAGCCCACGGTGGGACCCCGATGTGCGGAGAGGAGTCGACCATGTTCGTCCACGAGGTGATGACGGCTGGACCCGTGACGCTGCGCGCCGACGACACCGTCAGGTACGCGGCGCAGATCCTGGTGCGGCGAAACATCTCGTCGGCGCCGGTCGTCGACGACACCGACCGCGTCATCGGGATGATCAGCGAGGCCGACCTCCTGGTCGCCTACACCCAGACCGAGTCCGAGGTGAGTCTCGGCCACTCCGCGAAGCGCATGGACAGCGACGTGCCGGTCCTGAAGGTGGGCGACGTGATGTCGACACGGCCCCTCACGCTGCGCCCCACGGACGAGATCGAGATGGCTGCGGAGCTCTTGGCCGACAACGGCATCAAGGCTGCCCCGGTCGTGGTCGCCCACCACCCGGTCGGCATCGTCGCCCGTCGTGACCTGCTCCGTGCGCTCGCGCGGTCCGACGCCGACATCAGGGACGACGTGCTCGACACCCTGGCCGACCTGGAGCTCGAGCAGCCCGTGGAGGTGGCTGTCGTGGACGGCGTCGTGCGCCTGCACAGCGATCTGCCGATCGCCGAGCACCACGTGGCCGAGGTGATGGCCCGCACCATCCCCGGCGTCGTGCGGGTCGAGGGCCCAGGGGTCGTCAGCCTCGAGGCGTGACGCCAGGAGCCAGTGACCTTCGTCCCTGGCCCGTGCGCGTGCTCACCGCGGATCATCGAGGACATGGATGCTGAACAGATCTCAACGGCGACAACCTCGCTCACGCGGGCCGAGTGCTGGGACATGCTCCGGTCCCGAGACGTCGGGCGCCTGGCCGTCAGCGTGGCTGGTCGGCCTGACATCTTCCCCATCAACTACATCGTCGACCACGGCACGCTCGTCGTCAGGACGGCGGAGGGCTCGAAGCTCGCTGCGTCCGTGGTGAATCCCATCGTGGCCTTCGAGGTGGACTGGTACTCCCCGGCGGACGGGGAGGCGTGGAGCGTCGTGGTCAAGGGTGTGGTCGGTGAGGTGAGGCGTCTGGAGGACCTCGTCGAGGCGATGGACCTACCGCTCTTCCCCTGGCACGCCGCGCCGAAGCAGCGCTACCTGCGCATCGAGCCCGAGGAGATCACCGGCCGGCGGTTCTCCGTGCTCAAGCCAGACCCAGCGCCCGCGCCTCCTCGCTGAGCTCGTCCCGCACCCGCGGGTGCGCGACGTGCGTGACCAGTCGTCGGGCCTGTTCGCGCTCGTCCACCCCCCACAGGGTGGCTGAGCCCTGCTCGGTCACCACGATGCTGGGCTGGAACGACGTCACCGGCTCGTCGACGAGCGGCACGATGGTCGAGCGGTCGGCGCGCGGGTGCCACGACCGCAACGCCATCACGGCCTGCCCGCCTGCGCTCTGCAGTGCACCGCTGACGAAGTCGCTCTGCCCCCCGAAGCCGGAGTAGATCCGTGCTCCGATGCGCGAGGCATTGACCTGACCGAAGAGGTCGACCTGCAGGCCCGTGTTGATGGACGTCATGGCGTTCTGGGCGGCGATCAGACCCGGCGAGTTGGTGGTCTCGGTGCGCAGCATGTGCACACGCGGGTTGTCGTGCACCCACGCGTACAGCTCGTCCGAGCCGAAGAGGAAGGAGGTCCGGATCGGCGTGCGCGCGTCCAGCGCACCGGCCCGGTCGAGCTCCATCACCCCGTCGCTGAACATCTCGGTCCAGACCCGCAGGTCGCGGTGCCGACGCAGTCCCGCGAGCGCGGCGTCGGGGACTGCGCCGATCCCCGCCTGAAGCGTGGCCCCGTCGGGGACCAAGGAGGCCACGCTCTCCCCGATCGCCGTCGCGGTGGCCTCGGGAGGGGCCGGATGATGCAGGGCGAGGGGTTCGTCCACCTCCACCCCCAGGTCGATGTGCTCGAGCGACAGCTCCGCGTCGCCCGTCGTCCACGGCATGCGCGGGTTGAGCTGCGCGATGACGAGACCGCCTCGTGCACGGACCGCCTCGACCGCCGCCGGGAGGATGTTCACCTCGGTGCCCAGTGACACCCGCCCCCTGCGCGGTGTCGTCGTGTGCAGGACGACCACGTCGGGGGGCAGGGTCGTGGCGAACAACCGCGGCACGAGGGAGAGCCGGGCCGGCACGTACCGCAGGCGTGGGTGCCCCCGCATCCCGGGCCCGACGAAGCACGTCTCGGGGACGACGCCGTCGCGGGAGGGGAATCCACGCCCTGCGTTGAGCGCGAAGACCCGGTACTCGGGCAGCGCGCCGTCCAGAACGTCCACGAGCGTGCGGGGGGTGGCGTGGTTGCCGCTCACCACGACGCGCGGGACACCGCCGAGCCGGGCCAGGGTGGCCGTGATCGAGGTGTCCTCGACCACCCTCATGGCGCGAGAGCGACGGTGTGAAAGCCCATCCCCGCAGTATCTAGGAAGCGGTCACCGCGTCGCGACGGCCCGCTCCGGAAGCCGACTCGTCGTTCGTCGGCACGGGTCGGACCACCAGGACCGAGCACTCGGCGCGGTGGGCCACCTCACGGCTGACGGACCCGAGCAGTGCCGAGCGGATCGGGCCGCGCCCGCGGCTGCCGAGCACGACCAGCCCTGCCACGTGGGACGCGCTGATCAGTGCCTCGACGGGGTGCGCCTGGGTCACGACGACCTCGGTGACCAGGCCGGGTCGGTCGGCGCGCAGCGCAGCCAGCGTCTCGGCCACCTCGGCTTCGGCCCCCTTCACGGTGTCGTCGTCAGGACCGGCGACCATGCCGGCCGCGTCCACGACCGGCTCGACCGCCCTGACGGCTCGCAGCAGCACCTGTCGCCGGGCTGCCTCGTCGGCCGCCATGCGCAGGGCACCGTGCGAGACGCGCGACCCGTCGACGCCCACGACGACCGGCTTGCCCTCGGGGATGGTGGACGTCCGGGCGATGAGCACCGGGCACGGTGCGTGCGTGATCAGCGAGTTGCTGGTCGAGCCGATCAGCACGCCGGCCACCGGTCGGTGTCCGTGGGTGCCGGTCACGACGACGTCCCCCGGGACGGTGAGCGCGAGGATGCGTGACGAGGCGTGACCGAACTCCGCCGACCACACCACGCGCTCGGGGCCCAGCCGGTCGCGCGCCTGCTCGGCGGCGGCCTTGAGCACCTCCTCGGCCGTGCTGGTGAACGAGCGCGTCCACGTGGGGTCGGTGCCGAGGTCGACAGAACAGACCAGGAGGAGCTCCGAGCCGCGCTCCTCGGCCAGGGCCATGCCCAGGTGGAGGGCGGTGTGGGCCGGGGGTGAGCCGTCGAAGGCGACGACGACGCGTGCCACGCTGAGTGGGTCGATTGCCATGACGGTCTCCTGCACGTGTGACCTGGTGCGCAACGTCGCAGCGCTGCCCGGAAGACCCAGCCTTGCCTCTCGGGGCGCCGGCTCCCACGGGCGGAGTGCCCTCACCGACCGGGACGAAGGTCCTGCCCACGCAACCCCGTGCCGGGGCACACTGACCACATGCCGATCCGCGTCTTCCTGCTCGACGACCACGAGCTGGTCCGCAACGGACTGCGTCAGCTGCTGGAGGCCGAACCGGACATCGAGGTCGTCGGCGAGTCGGCCTCAGCGGCCGAGGCCGCACGCCGCATCCCGGCCCTGCGGCCGGACGTCGCCGTCCTCGACGCTCGGCTCCCGGACGGGAACGGGATCGAGGTGTGCCGCGAGGTGCGGTCGCTCGACCCGCAGATCAAAGCCCTCATCCTCACGTCGTACGACGACGACGAGGCGCTCTTCGCCGCGATCGTCGCCGGCGCATCGGGCTACGTGCTGAAGGACATCCGCTCCTCCGACCTGGTCCGGGGCGTGCGCACGGTGGCCGCCGGGGGATCGCTGCTCGACCCCAAGACCACGGCCCAGGTCCTCGAAGCGGTTGCGGTCCGGCCCGGAGGACGACCCTCGCCTGTCGTCGCTCACCGGCCAGGAGAAGCGCATCCTCATGCACATCGCCGAGGGGCTCTCCAACCGGCAGATCGCCGAGGAGATGCACCTGGCCGAGAAGACGGTGAAGAACTACGTGTCGAGCCTCCTCGCGAAGCTCGGCATGGAGCGCCGCACGCAGGCCGCCGTCTTCGCCGCGACCCTGGACCAGCCGCGTCCCCGCGGCGAGACCCGCTGAGCGACTACGAGACGGCGGCCCGGCCCACCTCCAGCCGCGCCACCGGGACCCGCCAGGGCGAGCACGAGACGTAGTCCACACCCAGTCCCGCGAGGTACCGGATCGACGCCGGGTCGCCGCCGTGCTCACCGCACACGCCGAGTCCCAGGTCCGCGCGGGCCTGCCGACCCTCCGTGACCGCGAGAGCGACCAGCCGTCCCACGCCCTCGGAGTCCAGGTGGACGAAGGGGTCGCGCGCGAGCAGACCGGCTCTGCGGTAGGCAGGCAGGAAGCCGGACTCGGCGTCGTCGCGGGACAGCCCCCAGGTGGTCTGGGTCAGGTCGTTGGTCCCGAAGGAGAAGAAGTCGCAGGCCTCCGCCAGACGACCTGCGGTCAGGGCGGCGCGTGGCAGCTCCACCATCGCGCCGACGGGGATCTCCGGCACGGCGACCCCGCGGCCCTCGGCCACGGCGGCGAGCACCTCGTCGACCAGTCTGCGCACGAGCCTCAGCTCGTCCACGTCCGCGACCAGGGGCACCAGCAGCTCCGGGCGCGGGTCGTGACCGGCGGCCGACAGGTCGAGGAAGGACTCGGCCAGTGCCCTCACCTGCGCCCGGGTCACGTCGGGGACCACCGCCGCGAGTCGTACCCCACGCAGGCCGAGCATCGGGTTGTGCTCGTGCCAGCGCTCTGCCGCTGCCAGCCGGGCGATGTCGTCGGCCGACGCCGCGCTCCCGGCCAGAGCCACGTCGACAGACAGCGTCGTGAGGTCGGGGAGGAACTCGTGCAGGGGCGGATCGAGCAGCCGGACGGCGACCGGCAGGCCGTCACCGGCCGCGAGGAGGGCTGTGAGGTCCGTTCGCTGGGTCCGCTCGAGCCCGGACAGCGCCTGTGCGCGCTCCCGATCCAGGACGATGGACTCGACCAGCAGTCTCCGGTCTCCCAGCAGCATGTGCTCGGTGCGCGCCAGGCCGACGCCGGTCGCACCCAGCCGCCGTGACAGGGCGACGTCCTCGCCGGTGTCGGCGTTGGCCCGCACCGCGACGACGGCTCTGTGGTCCGCGTGGGCCAGCAGCCGGAGGACCGCCGCGGCGACCGGGTGCGTGCTCCCGGCTCCGCTCGCACCCTGCGCGAGGGCGTCGGCCACCGGGCTCGGGCGAACCGGCAGCGCGCCGACCCTCACGGTTCCGGTCGTCCCGTCCACGGAGACCACGTCGCCCTCCCGTAGGACGCGTCCGTCGCGACCCGTGACCGTCCGACCGTCCAGGTCCACGGTCAGGTCCGACGCCCCTGCGACGCAGGTCCGTCCCATCCCACGTGCCACGACCGCCGCGTGCGAGGTCATCCCGCCACGGGCGGTGACGATGGCGACGGCCGCCAGCATCCCCGTGCAGGTCGTCGGGGCTGGTCTCGGGCCGCACCAGGACCACGGTGCGTCCCTCGGCCGCGCGGCTGACTGCCGTCGCCGAGTCGAGAACGATCTCCCCCACTGCTGCACCGGGGCTGGCTGCCAGACCGCGCGCCAGCTCGACAGCACCGGAGTCGGTGTCGAACTCGGGGTGCAGGAGGTGCTCGAGCAGCTCGCCGTCCACCCGTCGCAGCGCCTCGTCCATGTCGATGACGCCCTCGTCGGCGAGGTCGACGGCGATCCTGAAAGCGGCTCCCGGAGTGCGCTTCCCGATCCGGGTCTGGAGCATCCACAGCCGACCGTCCTCGACCGTGAACTCGGTGTCGCAGACATCGCGGTAGTGGCGTTCGAGCAGGTCGAGGTGCCCGAGCAGCGCGGCGTGTGCCTCGGGCATGGCGGTCGCCATCGCGTCGAGGGGCAGAGGGTCCCGCACTCCCGAGACCACGTCCTCGCCCTGGGCGTCGGGAAGGAACTCGCCCCAGGCGCCGCGTGCTCCGGTCGCTGGGTCGCGGGTGAAGCAGACGCCGCTGCCCGACAGGGGGCCCGTGTTGCCGAACACCATCGCCACGACGTTCACGGCCGTCCCGAGGTCCTCGCCGATTCCCTCCTTGGCGCGGTACGTCCTGGCACGCGGGGAGTTCCAGGACCTGAACACGGCGACGACCGTGCGGTGCAGCTGGACGGACGGGTCCTGCGGCAGGTCCTCACCGCTGTGCTCGAGCATCAGACGCCGGCACGGGCCACCACCGAGCGCAGCTGGTCGGCCGTGAGCTCGTCGTCGGACGCGACACCGGACTCGTTCCTGGCCCGGCCGAGAACCTCTTCGAAGACGGCACCGTCGACGCCCAGGACGGTCCGGCCGTACATCTGGACCAGGCGTCGGTAGCAGTCCCACGCGAAGCGCTCTCCCGCGCGCTCCGCCAGCCCGGCGACGGTCCGGTCGTTCAGCCCGACGTCCAGCACCGTGTCCATCATCCCGGGCATCGATCGGCGGGCTCCCGAGCGGACCGCGACGAGCAGCGGGTCGTTGGCGTCACCGAAGCGGCGACCGAGCGCGTCCTCGAGGGCACCGAGGTGCTCGGCCACCTCGTCCATCAACCCCTCGGGCTCCAGGCCTGTCCGCAGGTAGTGGCGACACGCCTCGGTCGTGACCGTGAAGCCGGGGGGGACGGGGAGCCCCAGCCGGGTCATCTCGGCCAGCCCGGCCCCCTTGCCGCCGAGCAGGTCGGCCTGGTCGCGCGACCCCTCGGCGAAGTCACGCACCCATCTGGAGGAGCTGTGGTCGTCGCTGCCGGGTCCTGGTGTGCGGTCGTGGACGGTGGTCATCGGAGCTCCTTCTGAGGTACTGCGCCGGGGTGGTGCGCGGGGGCGCGCGAGGGTCGTACGCATCGCCCGCCGGCCGGGTCACTGCGCAGCAGGTATCGCGTGGTCGTCACTGCGCCCCTCGGACGAGCCAACGGGGGTCTGGGGGGGCACCACGGCCACGGGGCACGGCGCCCGCTGCAGGAGCCTGCGGCTCACCGAGCCGAGCAGCACCGAGGCGACCGGGCCGTGCCCGCGCGTGCCGAGTACGAGCAGACCGGCGCCCTGCGCCGCGCGCATCAGGGCGTCGACCGGGTCGAGGTGGACGACGTCGCTCTCGACCTCGACGTCCGGATGCTGCTCCTGGATGCCGGAGAGGCATTCCGAGAGCAGGCGTTCTGCGTCCTGGAGCTCCTGCGGCGGCAGCGCCGACGCCACGCCCAGCCTGTCGAGGACAGGCGGGAGCGCCAGGACCGCGTGGAGGCGCGCGCCGAGGCGGTCGGCCTCGTCAGCGGCCAGCTGGATCGCCCGGCTCGACGCCGCCGATCCGTCGACGCCGACGACGACGCGCGGCTCGGTGATGTCCGGCCGGGACCAGCGGACGACGAGCACCGGGCACGTGCTGTGGGTCGCCACAGCCGTGCTGGTGGACCCCAGCAGCACCCGGGCGACGGGCCGGTGGCCGTGCGTCCCGACCACGATCAGGTCGTGCTCGCGACTCAGCCTCAACAGCACGCTGGACGGATAGCCGATCTCCACGCGGGCTTCGACCCGGCCGTCGCCCAGCTCGCCGCGCGCCTCGGACGCTGCCCCCTCCACGGCCGCGCGGGCGGCAGCCGAGTACACCGCCGGGTTGAGAGGAAGCAGCGCACCCACGTCGATCGCGGTCAGGATCATCAGGGGGACGCGGCGACGTCCGGCCTCCTCGATGGCGGCGCGTAGGGCGGCTTGCGACGGTGCGGAACCGTCGAAGCCGAGGACGACGCGGTCGATACGGGGCGTGGAGTCCATGCGGTCACCTCCGGTGTCGGTGGGACGGAGCATGCCGTCCTGCTGGACAGGCTTCCGACGTCACCGCCGTCGGACCATGGTCCGAAGGCCCGTCCGTCTCGGGAGTAGGTCCCGACGGGACCGTTCCGCAGCCGGAACCCGCTGGGCGCGCGAGCCGGAGGTCGGGACCTACGTCCCGCCTGATGAGGTCCTTGGCCACCTCACGAGGCGCGGCCGCGCCCGTAGCGTCCTAGTCGTCGACGGTCGTCCGACCATCGACGTTTCGACCTGGGAGAAGCAGATGCGTACCACCACCACCAGCAGCGACCTGGCGCCGCAGTACAACGGCGCCGGCAGCACCCTCGCGGTCGCCGCCGAGGCCGGCCGCCCCCGGGTCGCCGCCACCACGTGGGCCATCACGCGCATCGCGCTGGGGTTCATCTTCGCCTGGGCCTTCGTCGACAAGGCCTTCGGTTTCGGATTCGCAACACCGTCCGCGAACTCGTGGGTCAACGGGGGCTCGCCGACGACCGGGTACCTCGCAGGGGTCCAGGGCCCCTTCGGCGGCATCTTCAACGCCGTGTCCGGCCAGGCGTGGGCGGACTGGCTGTTCATGGGCGGACTGCTGGCGGTCGGGGTGGCCCTCCTCGCGGGGGTCGCGATGCGCCTCGCAGCCGTCGGCGGCGTGACGATGCTCATCATGATGTGGCTGGCCTCGATGCCGATGGTCAACAACCCCGCCATCGACGACCACGTCGTCTACGCCCTGGTCCTGGTCGGCCTGGCGGCCGCAGGAGCCGGGCACACGCTCGGCCTCGGGGACCGGTGGAACGCGTTGCCCCTGGTCCGTCGCTTCCCCGTGCTCCGCTGACCGAGGGCGCCACGACGAGCCCCCACCCGGTGCGGTCACCGGATGGGGGCTCGTGTCGGCGTCGGCTCGGCCGAGCATGCGTGCGGGCAGCTACCAGCCCAGCAGAGCCCGCGTCTCGGCCGCCATCTGCAGGTCCTCCCGGCTCCGCAGGACCAAGACACGCACCGCGGCGCCGTCAGCCGTGAGCTCCAGGGCGTCCTCGCCCCCGGAGGGAGCCGCACCTCCCGGCGGCCGGGCCAGGCTCTCGTCGGCGCGGACACCGAGCCAGCCGAGCCGCGCGCAGAGCGCCTGCCGGACGGCGCGGCTGTTCTCCCCGACACCCCCGGTGAAGACGAGCACGTCGAGCCCTCGCAACGCGGCGACCATCGCTCCCGTGCAGGTCGTCAGGCGATGGAGGTAGACGTCGAAGGCAGCGGCGGCGAGCTCGTCTCCGCCGTCCCTGCGGCGCAGGACCTCCCGCAGGTCGCTGGTGCCGGCGAGCCCGAGCAGTCCGCTACGGCGCTCGAGGAGGTCCTCGAGGTCGACGTCGGCGTGCCGGGTCAGCCAGAGCAGCGCCCCCGGGTCGACGTCGCCGCTGCGGGTACCCATCACGAGCCCACCCAAGGGTGTGAAGCCCATGGTCGTGTCGACGCTGCGTCCGTCCCGCACGGCGCACAGCGAGGCGCCGCTGCCCAGGTGGGCGACCAGCACTCGATCGGCCTCCGGGACCAGGCGACCGATGGTCCTCGCGGCCCATGCGTGCGACAGCCCGTGGAAACCCTTGACACGCAACGTCTCCCGCCAAGGCTCCGGGAGCGCGTACGTCGCGGCGTCAGCGGGAATGGTTCGATGGAAGGCCGTGTCGAAGCAGGCAACGTGCGGCACTGCGGGCAGACTCGCGCGCGCCCGCTCCATGGCGTCCAGCGCCGCGGGCTGGTGCAGGGGGTCGAGCTCGGTCAGGCCGCGTAGCTCGTCGAGTACGGCGTCGTCCACCACCACCGCAGCGGTTCGGTCGCCACCGTGGACCACCCGGTGGGCGACGGCCGACGGCGAGCTGTCGGCCAGGGCACTGTCGAGGTCGTGGCTCTCGACGGCGTCGTCGGGGTGGACGAGCGACACCTTGGTCGACGAGCTCCCCGTGTTGACGGTCAGGACGTCTCCCTCGGATCGCTGCGTCATCCGTGGGGCCAGACCCAGTCCGCGACCTCCGGCAGGTCCTCGCCGTGCTCGCGCGTCCACTGGCGCGCGCGCAGACGACTGTCGACCATCTGCTGCCTCAGACCGACCATGCGAGAAGCGAGCCCGGGTACGCGGTCGATCACGTCCAGCACCAGGTGGTAGCGGTCCAGGTCGTTGAGCATCACCATGTCGAACGGTGTCGTCGTCGTGCCGTTCTCCTTGTAGCCGCGCACATGCAGGTTCGAGTGGTTCGTGCGCCGGTAGGTGAGCCGGTGGATCAGCCACGGGTAGCCGTGGAACGCGAAGACGACGGGTCGGTCGGCGGTGAAGATCGCATCGAACTCGTGGTCGGACAGGCCGTGGGGGTGCTCGGACTCGGGCTGCAGCCTCATCAGGTCGACGACGTTCACCACGCGCACCCTGAGCTCCGTGGTGCGGCGCAGGATGTCGGCTGCCGCGAGGGTCTCCAGCGTGGGCACGTCGCCGGCGCACACCAGGACGACGTCAGGGTCCTCCCCCGGCACGTCGGTTCCCGCCCAGTCCCACACGCCGATGCCACGCGCACAGTGCGCGACGGCCTCGTCGAAGGTGAGGTAGTCGAGCTGGGGCTGCTTGCCGGCCACCACGACGTTCACGTAGCCCCGGGTGCGCAGGCAGTGGTCGTACACGGACAGCAGGGTGTTGGCGTCCGGTGGCAGGTAGACGCGCACGACCGCCGGCTTCTTGTTGAGCACCACGTCGAGGAAGCCGGGGTCCTGGTGCGTGGACCCGTTGTGGTCCTGACGCCAGACGTGCGACGTCAGCAGGTAGTTCAGTGAGGGGACCGGGTCCCGCCAGTCGATGCCCCCGCAGGCCTCGAGCCACTTGGCATGCTGGTTGAACATCGAGTCGACGATGTGGATGAAGGCCTCGTAGCAGGTGAACACCCCGTGCCTACCGGTCAGCACGTACCCCTCGAGCAGGCCCTGGCAGATGTGCTCGCTGAGCAGCTCGAAGGTGCGCCCGTCGGGGGAGAGGCGGTCGTCGCCCGGCACGGTCTCGGCGACCCACGAGCGCCCTCCCAGGTCGAGCACGTCCTGGAGGCGGTTGCTGGCCACCTCGTCCGGCCCGGTCACGATGAAGTTGTGCGGGTTCCTCCGGGCCACCTCGCGCAGCCAGCCTCCCAGCACCCTCGTCGCCTCGTGCGATGCCCGGCCACGCCGGTCGACGTCGACCGCGTGGTCGCGGACGTCGGGCAGGTCGAGGTCCCGACGTGGGGCGCCCACCGTCACCGGGTTGGCGCTCATCCGGCGAGGACCGGTGGGGGGCAGGGCGCGCAGCGCGGGGACGGGGCTGCCGTCCGCCTCGAACAGCTCGTCGGGCCGGTAGGAGCGCATCCACTGCGCCAGCGCCTCCCGGTGGACGTCGTTGGTGCGGACGGCCGTGAGCGGGACCTGGTGCGCGCGGAACGTCCCTTCGACCTGCTGGCCGTCGACGACGGAGGGACCGGTCCATCCCTTGGGTGTGCGCAGGACGATCATCGGCCACGCCGGGCGGGACAGGTCGCCATCGACCCGTGCCCGACGCTGGATCTCGGCGATGGCGTCGAGGCAGTCGTCGAGCGCGGCCGCCAGGGCCTGGTGCGTGTGCGCCGGGTTCGTGCCCGTGTCCGCGGACACGAAGCGTGGCGCGAAGCCCAGCCCGCGCATCAGCTCGGCCAGCTCGGCCTCCGGGATGCGCGCCAGGACGGTCGGGTTGGCGATCTTGTACCCGTTGAGGGCGAGGACGGGCAGCACCGCCCCGTCGCGCGCGGGGTTGATGAGCTTGTTCACGTGCCACGAGGCGGCGAGCGGGCCGGTCTCCGCCTCGCCGTCGCCGATCGCGCAGAACACGGTGAGGCCGGGGTTGTCGAGCGCGGCACCGTAGGCGTGGACCAGCGAGTAGCCGAGCTCTCCACCTTCGTGGAAGGAGCCGGGTGTCTCGGGGGCGCAGTGGCTCGGGACGCCTCCGGGGAACGAGAACTGCCGGAAGAACCGGGTCATCCCCGGCTCGTCCTGCGTGATGTGGGAGTAGCGCTCGCTGTACGTGCCCTCCAGCCAGGCGCAGGCGTTGGGGCTGGGACCGCCGTGACCGGGGCCCATGACGTAGACCGCATCGAGGTCGCGCTCGGTGATGACCCGGTTCGCGTGGGTGTAGAGGAGGTTGAGCCCGGGCGTCGTGCCCCAGTGGCCGAGCAGCCGTGGCTTCACGTGCTCGGGGGTCAGCGGCTCGCGCAGCAGGGGGTTGCCGGTGAGGTAGATCTGCCCCACCGACAGGTAGTTGGCGGCGCGCCACCACGCGTCCATGGTGTGCAGGTGCTCTGTGGTGAGCGGTCCCTCGGCCTCGGCGAGCCGGTACCCCACCCCGCTCACGGTCGGTCCGGCGGCGGACGGGACCTGGTCGGCCGAGGTCTCGGTGCTCATGTGCTGTCCCCTTCTGCGCTGCGGCCCCGCCAACAGTAGCCACGACCGCACCGACCCCCAGGGGCCGAAGGTCCTCAGGCAGCACGTCGGGACCTTCGCCCCCGGACGGGTGGCCCGGGCGGTGCCACGGTATGTGCGTGGGCAGCCGCGCCAGGCTGTCTCGTCGGCAGGAGGAGCAGCGATGCAGATACCGGAGGCTTCGCCCGAGTCGGTCGAGGGCCGGGTGGTGGTTGCCAGCGACGGCTCCTGGCACAGCCGGGCTGCCCTGGAGGCGGCGGCTCTGGAGGCGCTCCAGCGCGGCACGCGGCTGGACGTCGTGACGCTCTGCGCGGTCGAGCCGGACCCCGACCTCACGTCCGGTGCCCGGCTGACCCAGGCCCGGGAGCAGCTGGCCGAGGCGCAGCGAGCTGCCGAACGGGCCGCGCTCGACGTGCATCGCGGCCACCCGGACCTGCCGGTCGGGGCGCACGCGGTGCCGGTGGACGACCACGCCGGGCTGCGACACCTGCTGGCCGGCAGCAGCCTGCTCGTCCTCGGGTCGTTCGGACGTCTGGGCCGGCGGTCGTTCACGCTCGGGTCGACCAGCCGCGAGTTCCTGCACGCCGGGGACTCGCCCGTGCTCGTCGTGCCGGAGGACGGTGCGCCGCCTCGGCCCGCCGACCTCCCCGCCGATGTTCTGGCCGGTCTGGACGAGCGACCGCACGGGCTGGAGGTCATCCGGGTGGCCGCCGAGCAGGCGCACCGTCGCGGTCGGCACCTCACGGTCCTCCACGCCTTCCACCCGGCGCCCGGAGAGGAGCGGGAACGCGCCCTCGCCCGGGCCCGCAGCTGGTGCGAGCACCAGATCACTGCGGCCCGTATCCCGGCCGGCGTCGGTGTCACCCACGTCGTCACCCCCGAGCCGCCGACGGACGCACTGTTGCGGCACGCGTCGGGAGCCGAGCTCGTCGTCATCGGGTCGCGGGGACCGGTCGCTCTCGCCGGGCTGTCGCTGGGTTCGGTCAGCCGCGCGGTGCTCGACGCCGCCCGACGGCCCGTCCTGGTCGTGCTGCCGTCACGCGAGCGGGGGAACGAGCGCGACCGGGCACCCGGCGTGCTCGAGCACGGTCCGGCTGACGGACCCGAGGATCGCCCGCCCCAGCCGCCCACGTCCGTGCGACCCGACCACGAGCAGCTCGGCGCCGTCGGAGGCCGCGACCAGGGCTGAGGCGGCGTGCCCCTGCACGACGGACACGGTCACGTCGACGTCGGGGAACTCGTGGGTCCAGCCGGCGAGCTGCTCGGACACCCAGAGGCTGCGTCGCTGCTCGATCACGTAGTGCGGGCTGGTCAGCTCGGCGGTCACCACGTCGACGCCCTGGTCGAGGTCCCGTGACCACGCGTTGACGACGATGAGGCCGCAGCCGCGCCGGTCCGCCTGACGGAAGGCGAGACCGAGGGCGGCCTCGGAGTCCGGTGCGCCGTCGAGGCCGACGAGCACGTCGCTGCGCGGACGGTGCGGGTCGTCCCAGTCCTTGACGACGACCGTCGGGGAGGACGAGCCGGCCACGAGGGCGCCTGTGGAGGCGCATCCCGCCCACTGGGGGTGGCGGTAGCCGAGGACCACCAGGTGAGCTCCCCGGGTCGCTGCCGCGAAGGCCTCCTGGACGGCGTTCGCCGACGCCGCTGACACCCCCGGCACGTCCGCGCACGTCACGGCGAGCCGCGGGCGCCGCGACCGCACGTGTGCCACAGCCGAGGCGACCAGGTCCGAGGGTTCGGGGGCACCACCGACACGGGCGGCAGCCACGACGGCCTGCAGGACGCGGGCACCGGGGATGGCCAGGGGTGTGGGCGCGTAGACCACGTGCAGCGGCCTGGAGTCGGCGACCGCCTCTCGTGCGGCCCAGTCCAGCGCCCAGTCGCTCGTCGGGCTGGCGTCGATGCCGACGACCACCGCCCCCTCGGGGGTCGGGCCCCCGGTGAGGCCGTCCTCCGGTGGCATGCTCAGTCGGGAGGCCGGGGCACCGTGACGACCTGGCACTCGGCTCCGGCGCGGCACGTGTCGGCCACCGCTTCGAGGGCGGAGGCGTCGTCCTCGCCCAGCACCAGCAGAGCGGCCCCACGGCTCCGTGAGAGCAGCACGTCCGCGACGTGGCCACGGCTCCGTTCGAAGCGCACCGGCACCTTCGGCCCGAACCTCAGTGCCTGCAGGCCGGCCCGGAACGTCGCGTCGTCCTCGATGTCGGCCTGGTGCGGACCACCCGCCGTGTCGACGCGGACGAACGTCACGCGACCGCGGATGCGGGCCGCCTCGCGGAGCGCCACCTCTGCGACGGGACGGGCCGTCCCGTCGTTGACGAGCCCTGCCACGACCTCGGGACGTGAGGCGACCGATGGGGGGGAGGACACGGTGTTGGGAACGTCGCCGTGCGGTTGAGCAGCCATGGACCCAGGATCGTGTGCTGCCCCGACCCCTGGGATGGGGCGAACGTCCCGTCAGTCGTCCTCGGGCTCACCAGGGATGGGGACGGACCACTCCAGGCTGGTCCCGCCCATCGGGCTCGCCCCGACGTTGACGGCTCCGCCGCGGTCGACCGCCCGCTGCGCCAGGTTCGGCAGGCCGTTGCCACGACCGTCCCTCGTCGGTGGGCCGACACCGTCGTCGGAGATGACGATCCTGAGCCGATCGCCCGCCGACAGCTCGACGGTGGCCGACGACGCGCCGGCGTGCCGCACGACGTTCGAGAGACCTTCGCGTACCACCGCCACGACGTCCTCGGCCAGCTCCGGCGGGATGGTCGACAGCGGTCCGGCCAGGTGCAGCCGTGGCATGAAGCCGAGGGCCTCGCCCGCCGCGACGACCTCGTCGTCGACCTGACCTCGCAGTCCCTGCTGGCCCGGGCGGGTCCGCAGCCGGAAGATCGTGCTGCGCACGTCCTTGATCGTGCCGTCCAGGTCGTCGACCACCTGGTCGAGCCGGTCCCGGAGGCCCTCGGGCACGGCCCCCCTGGCCACCGACTGGACGCTGAGTCCGACGGCGAACAGCCGCTGGATCACGAGGTCGTGGAGGTCACGGGCGATGCGGTCCCGGTCCTCCAGCACGGCCAGCCTGGCCCGGTCCCGCTGGGCGTCGGCGACGTCGAGGGCCAGCGAGACCTGCTCCCCGAAGGTGCGCAGGAGGCCGATGTCGACCGGCGGCAGGGTCGTGGGCTCGGCCCACACGAGGGCGATGACGCCGTGGCACCGCTCCACCCCGAGCAGGGGGTGCAGGATCGCCGCCATCGTGTCGGGCGCGCCTTCGATGATCGTGGTCTCGCGTCGTTCGACCGCCCGGGTGGCGTGGTGGTGCAGGAGGTCGAGGTCGACCAGGTCCGACACCCCGCGGGCGGCCAACGGCTCGAGGAGCCCGTCGCCCGTCGCGTCCCCCTGGGGCGCCTGGCCGGCGCGCAGCAGGAGGATGGCGTCGCTGCCCGCGGCCCGCCATGCCGCCTCCGCGACGGACTCAAGGGCCGCGCCCTCGTCGCGACTCTGCGTGACCGCCGGGATGGAGGCGGCCGCACCCTCCAACCAGGTCTCCCGCTGCCGGCTCTGCGAGTACAGGCGCGCGTTCTCGACCGCGATCCCGGCCGCGGAGGCCAGTGCGACGGCGACCTCCTCGTCGTTCTGCGTGAAGTCGTGGGGTCCAGGGCCCTCGCCCGTCTTCTCGGTCAGGTAGAGGTTGCCGAAGACCTCGTCCCGGATCCGCACCGGGACGCCCAGGAACCCGCGCATCGGGGGGTGGTGGTCGGGGAAGCCGACGGAGCGGGGATGGTCGCCGAGCTCGTGCAGCCTCAGCGGGCGTGGGTCCTCGATCAGCAGGCCGAGGACGCCGTGACCCGTCGGCAGGTGGCCGATCAGGCGTCGGGCCTCCTCGTCGATGCCCTGGGTGACGAACTCGATGAGACGGCCGTGCGGGCCGATCACGCCGACGGCGCCGTAGCGCGCGCCGACGAGCACGCAGGCCGTGGACACGATCCGTTCGAGCACGGCGGCAAGATCGAGCCTCGGAGGACACGGCCACCACGGCGTCGAGCAGGGCGTTCAGACGGTCCTGCGACTCCTTGACGGCGCCGGCCCGGTCACGGAGCTCGAGCAGCAGGTCGTCGAGGTCGACACGGGGGAGGGCCGGCATCGACCCCGTCTCGTGCGCGTGGCTCTCCACGTCTCGAATGCTAGACCCGGCGTGGCTGAGCGGGGACGGATCGCGAATCCGCTGTCGCGTCCTCGCCCTCGGTCCCCCCTGCGGACCTCACGACGAGCACGGTGCACGGCGACCGCTGCAGCAGCTCGCGACTGACCGACCCGAGGACGAGTGACCTCACGACGCCCAGACCACGGTGGCCGACCACCACGAGCCGGGCGCTGTTCGCGAAGCGCATCAACGCCTCGACGGCGTGCGTCTGCACGACGTCGGCACGGACGACGAGATCGGGGTGGTCGTCCGCCAGCCCGGCCAGGCACTCGGACAGGGTGGCCTCGGCCTGACGGACCTCCTCCTCGTCCGGCCCGCTGACGAAGCCGAGCGCGTCGACGTAGGGCGTGATGGCCAGGACCGCGCGCAGGTGCACTCCGTGGAGCTCGGCCTCCTCCGCTGCCATCGTGATGGCGCGCTGCGAGGACGCCGACCCGTCGACGCCCACGAGCACGTAGGCGTGCTCGGGGCTGGGGTGACCGGCTTTGACGACCATGACCGGGCACGGGGCGTGCATGGCCATGGTGCTGCTCGTCGAGCCGAGCAGCATGCGGGCGACGGGTCGGTGGCCGTGGGTGCCGCACACCAGCAGGTCGCCGGAGCGGATCGTGCGGAGCAGCACCGCCGAGGGGTCACCGATCTGGACGGTCGCGTCGACCGCGTCCGTGCCCAGCGTCGAGGCGGCGACCCGGACCGCCTCCTGGGCGGCCGTGCGCGCGGAGGTCTCGTGCTGTCCTCCTGCGACCGGTAGCGCCTCGGTGATGTCGATCGCTGTGACCAGGAGCAGGGGGACGTCACGGCGCCGCGCCTCGTCGACGGCTGCGGTGAGGGCGGTGCGTGACGGCGCGGAGCCGTCGAAGGCTGCGACTACTCGGGTGATCCTGGCACTGGCGTCCACGGCGAGCTCCTCGGTGGTGGGGTCAGGTCGACGACGCCGGCTGCGGCATGTCGAGCGTGTAGGGGTCCAGCGACAGGCGTGGTGCCGGCAGATGCTCGCGCGCTGCGTGCACGACCATGACCGGGCACAGGGCGCGGTGGACGACGGCCCGTGAGACCGACCCCAGCAGCAGGCTCGCGAGGCCTCCTCGCCCACGACTCCCGACGACGAGAAGACCTGCACCCGAAGCGATCTCGGTCAACAGGGGAGCGGCTCGACCCTCGACGGCGCGTGCTGACACCGACAGCGTCGGATGACGGCGCAGGGCCTGCGTCGTGGCCGCGGCGACACGGGCCTCGGCGTCGCGACGGGACGCGTCGACGGACGACCTGCCCGCGTGGTGCGTGGCGAGGTGTCCTGCCCCCCAGAAGGTCCGTTCGACCTGCGCGTACGCGGAGACCACGTGCAGCTCTGCGCCCCACACCGCCGCCTCGTCTGCCGCGGCGTCCACGGCGAGGAGTGCGGTCGGGGACCCGTCGGTGCCGACGACGACCCGGCGTCCGCGGCCGGCCGGGTGCGACGACCCTCGGACCACGACGGTGGGGCATGCGGCGTGCGTGGTCACCGCGCTCGCGACCGAACCGAGGACGTCCCCGAGCACCTCACCGTGGCCGCGGGTGCCCACGACGACGGCACTGGCGGTGTGCGAGAGGGCCACGAGCGCCCGAACTGCGTCCCCGATGTCGCTGATCGTCATGACCGGCAGGTCGGGCACCGACTGGCGGGCCCTCTCGGCTCCGCGGTCCACGACCGACTGGAGGGCGGTGTCGGTCAGGACCGGCGTCCACGTCCCGGGCATCGTGGTCCCGGGCACCACGCCGCTGAGCCCGGCCATGAAGACGACGGTGAGCGTCTGGTGGCGACGGGCGGCCTGGTTGGCGGCCCAGTCGACGGCCAGGTCGGCGGAGGCCGACCCGTCGTACCCCACCACGACACCCTCGACCGCTCCCTGCATGGTCTCCTCCGATCAGGTGCGAGGCGCGCCAGTGCGCCTCGTCGTTCCCACGATGACGACCAGCTGCCGGCCCGGGGCAGGGCCGAAGGTCCCAGGCGGTGACGCCCTGCCGCGAGTGGGCTCGGGGGACCTTGGACCCTGACGCGTGGCCGGGACGCGAGAGACGCTCGGCGCATGGAGCCGGTGCATCACATCCATGAGCTCGGTCGGGAGCAGTGCATCCGTCTGCTGCGCGTCGCGCAGGTCGGACGGGTCGTCTTCACCGACAGCGCCCTGCCGGCCGTCCTGCCGGTCGCCTACACGCTCGACCGCGACTCCTTGGTCATCCGCACCGCCCACGACTCGCGGCTGGCTCGGGCCGCCCGGGGCTCGGTGCTGGCCTTCGAGGTGGACGACGTCCGAGGCGGCTTCAGTGATGCCTGGAGCGTCGTCGTGACCGGGGAGGCCCAGGTCGAGGACGACCCGGACGAGCGGCGCCGGCTCGACCCGCTGCTGCGGTCCTGGGCACCGGGTGAGAAGGACGCGTTCATCCGGATCCCGCTGACGGTCGTCACGGGACGAGAGGTGAGCGGGCGTCCGGAGGCTGCGTGGCCGTCACGCCGTTCGCCGACGGCCGCGGGCTGAGGACCCGGTCGTCCGTCAGCCCAGCACGAGGCTCTGGGCGGCGACGTAGCCTGCGACCAGGACGAGCAGGGCCGCGAACGACCGCTTGAGGACCGTCGCGTCGACGCGCTCGGCGACCCGCCTGCCGAGGAACGTGCCGGCCACCGCCGCCGCCGTGAAGGGGACGATGATCGCCCAGTCGAAGTGGGGCGAGCCCGCCCTCGCCATCAGCGAGACCGCGCTGTTGAGGGCGATCACCAGCAGCGAGGTGCCCACGGCGACGGGCATCGCGTACCCCAGTGCCATCACCAGCACGGGGACGATGACGAATCCGCCTCCGACGCCGAAGAAGCCGGTCAGGAAGCCGACCAGGAGTCCCGCAGCGACGACCTTGGCCACGAGGACCGCGCGCCCTCGTCCGGTGTCCGGGGTCCTGTCCGTCGCCTGCTGGTCCTTGCCGTTGCGCACCATCCCGGCCGCGGCCAGCAGCATGACGGCGGCGAAACCCAGCAGGAGCACGTCCTCGTCCACGAGCCGGTTGAGGTACGACCCCGCCCAGGCCGCGGGCACACCGGCGGCCCCCAGTCCGAGGCCGACGCGCCAGCGCACGCCGCCGGACCGGTGGTGGTCGACCACGGCGATGGCCGCGGTCGCGCCCACGATGACGAGGCTGGACGTGGTGGCGTCCTGCGCGCTCTGGCCGACGACGTACACGAGCACGGGGACCGTGAGGATCGCGCCGCCGCCGCCGAGGGCGCCAAGGACGGCTCCGATGGCGAGGCCGAGCAGGATCGCGACGACGATGCTCACGAGGTGGCGCCCGGCGCGTGCGTCGGGAAGGGGGCGTCGAGGTCGAGGTGGTAGCCGGTGCGCTGTGAGTAGCGGGCGCTGACGGAGAAGCGGTCCCCCCGCACCAGCGTGTGCCGCCACTCGACCGGTCTGCCGTCCGCAGAGCCCAGGCGGTCGATCGCGAAGGCGGCGACTCCCGCGCCGACCCCGAGGAGGCGACGCTCGCTGCGGTCGGGGACGACCGCGCGGATGCGCTCGCGCCCGCCGGTCAACCGCAGCCCGGTGCGCCGTGCCAGCTCGTCGTAGAGGGCGGTGTGCGTGAAGTCGGCGTCGAGCAGCGGCGCGGCCACGTCGGCGGGCAGCCAGACCCGGTCCATGGCCAACGGCTCCTCGCCGGCCATCCGCAGGCGCTCGAGGAACAGCAGCGGGGTGTCGGCGGCCAGCTCGAGCCGGTCGGAGACCTCGGGGTCCACGCGGACGTCGAGCGCGCGCACCACGGACCGCTGCTCGAGCCCTGCCGCCTCGACCGACGCGAAGAGCGAGTAGAGGGCGCCGAGCGGCTGCTCGATCTCGGGGACGGCCAGACGTGGCGCGCGACCTCGCTCGGCGACGACGACACCCTCCTGGCGCAGCCTGCGGAGCGCCTCGCGGACGGTGTGGCGGCTCACCCCGTACTCGGTCACGAGGGCCAGCTCACCGGGGAACGCGCCGGCGAACGCGCCCTCGTCGAGCCGGCGCACGAGGTCTGCGTGCAGCTGCGCCCACAGCGGGAGGGCGGCGGAACGGTCCAGGGGACGGGTCGGCCCTGCTGCTGGCAGGCGGGGTCCGCCTTGCGTCCGGGGAGTCATGAGGCCTAATGTACGTACATTCGGACACCCGAGGCAAGGAGACGCCCACAGTGCTGCACATCGAGGTCATCCCCACCGAGGAGCTGGGGGACCGTTCCTACGTCGCGCACGACGGCTCGGTCGCCATCGTCATCGACCCCCAGCGTGACCTGGACCGCGTCGAGGAGCTGCTCGCCGCACGCGGCCTGACCGTGGGTCTGGTCGCCGAGACGCACATCCACAACGACTACGTCACCGGCGGGTACGAGCTGGCCCGGCGCGCCGGGGTCCCGTACGTGGTCAACGCCGCCGACGAGGTCTCCTTCGACCGGCGCGCGGTGAGCGACGGCGACGAGCTGTCCGTCGGTTCGCTGACCCTGCGTGCCGTCGCGACGCCGGGGCACACCGACACGCACCTGTCCTTCGTCGTGACGTCGTCGGACGGGGACGGCCACGCGGGGCCTGCGGTCTTCACCGGCGGGTCGCTGCTGTTCGGGTCGGTCGGCCGTACCGACCTCGTCGACCCGGCACGCACCGAGGAGCTGACGCGCGCGCAGTACCGGTCCGCCCGCCGGCTCGCCGACGAGCTCCCTGACGAGACGTCGGTGTTCCCCACCCACGGCTTCGGCAGCTTCTGCTCGTCCGGCCCGGCCACCGGCGGTGACGACTCGACCATCGGCGTCGAGCGGACCCGCAACGACGCCCTGACCGTCGACGACGAGGACGTGTTCGTTGAGCGGCTCGTCGCCGGCCTGACGGCCTACCCGGCCTACTACGCGCACATGGCCCCGTTGAACCGTCAGGGTCCGGGCGCACCCGACCTGTCACCGGTCTCGACGGTGGATGCCGACGCGCTGCGGACCTCGCTGTCGGCCGGCCACTGGGTCGTCGACCTGCGCGACCGCACCGCCTACGCCAGCGAGCACCTGCGTGGGACGGTCAGCATCGAGCTCGGCGACCAGTTCGCCACGTACCTGGGCTGGCTGATCCCGTGGGGCACCCCGCTGACCCTCCTGGGCGAGAGCGCCGAGCAGGTCGCCGGCGCCCAGCGACAGCTGGTGCGCATCGGCATCGAGCGACCCGCTGGTGCGGCGATCGGTGAGCCGGCGAGCTTCGCGGCCGCCGCCGACGTGACCGCTTACGAGAGAGCCTCGTTCGCGGACGTGCGCTCCGGGATCGGCGACGGCGATGTCGTCCTCGACGTCCGGCGTGACGACGAGCGCAAGGAGGGGTACGTCACCGGCTCTGTCCACGTCCCCCTGAACGAGCTGCTCGACCGCATCGACGAGGTGCCCTCCGCTCGGCTGTGGGTGCACTGCGCCAGCGGGTTCCGTGCCTCGATCGCCGCCAGCATCCTCGACGGCGCCGGTCGGGACGTCGTGCACGTCGACGACCAGTACGACGCTGCGGTCGAGGCCGGGCTGACCACCGAGGCCTGAGGGCCGCGGCCGGCCGTCGTTCCCGGGAGAACGGCGGCCGGTACGCGCCTCACGGACGCACTCGGACAGCTCGGGGTCACACCATCTCGGGGACGTGGAGGTGGGCGAGAACGAGCTCGAACTCGGCGACCTCCTGGATCGCGCCGTCGGCCTCCTTGGCGGTGCGACCCCGCAGCTCGGCCGCCTGGTCGCGCGAGGCGTCCAGCGCGTCGGCGCTCTCGTACGTGGACGTGACGACGGCGCGGCCCGTCGCGCGGTCGACGAAGAGGCTGGCGCTGCACCAGCCGGGCAGCTGCTCGGCCATCGGCAGGACACCGATCTTGAAGGTGTCGATCGCCCGGTCGAGATCAGCCGGCGCGGTCGTCATCCACGTCACGCGTGCGGCGGCGCCGTCGTGCGTCGGGTGGTCCCGGTGCATCACGGCGACCTCCCACTGCTCCACGTGCATGTCGCCGCCGAGCATCTCCGCGGCGCGGCTGCGCATGCCGGCGACGGACTCGTTGCTTGCGTGCATCGCCTCGGCGGACGACCACGCGCTCGTGGCGATGCACCGTCCCGAGTGACGGTCCACGAGCATCGACATGCCCGTACAGCCCTCCATCGCCTGGAGCGCGGGCATCACCTCGTCTCGGATGAAGCGGATCCCGTCGTCGATGGACTCCGGCCGTGCCTCGACGGTCGTTGAACGTGCGTACATGGTGCGACCTCTCCTCGCGCACAGGGGCGGCGCCCGGGTGCGCCACCGGATGCCTTCTACCGTCCTCCTTCAGCCACGGTCTTTCAATGGCCTGTGCGGTCATGCTCGGCCTGCGTCGGGAATGCTCGTCCGGCCGCGTGCGCTGTATACCCCGGCAGGTATGAAACCGACCCAGAGGAGCTCCGGATGACCACGCGTGACCTGACGACCGCCGACTTCGAGCAGACCATCACCGACGGTGGGATCGTGTTCGTCGACTTCTGGGCGTCGTGGTGTGGCCCCTGCAAGATGTTCGCGCCCGTGTACGAGGCGGCGTCCGAGAAGCACGAGGACATCGTCTTCGGCAAGGTGGACACCGAGGCCGAGCAGCAGCTCGCCGGTGCCGCCCAGATCACGTCCATCCCCACGCTGATGGCGTTCCGCGACGGCGTCCTCGTCTTCAGCCAGCCCGGCGCCCTGCCCGCGGCCGGCCTGGAGCAGGTGATCGAGGCGGTGCGCGCGCTCGACATGGACGAGGTCCACGCGAAGATCGCCGAGCAGGCGGGCAGCTCCGCCTCGGCCTGAGACCGACCCCGAACGAGCGGCCCGACCCCCACCACCAGAGGAGAGACGTGACCTACGCACTCAGCGCGACCTACGAGCAGTCCTTCGACGACACGTTGGACGCGGCACGGAAGGCCCTGTCCGACCAGGGTTTCGGGGTGCTGACGGAGATCGACATGCGGGCGACCCTCAAGGAGAAGCTGGACGTCGACGTCCCGCCGCAGGTCATCCTCGGCGCGTGCCGGCCGCCGCTGGCCTACGCAGCCCTCCAGGCGGAGGCGTCCATCGGGCTGTTGCTGCCGTGCAACGTCGTGGTCCGTTCACTGGACTCGGCTCGCACGTCCGTCGAGGCGCTGGACCCCGCCGTGATGGTCGACCTCACCGGCAACGACGAGCTCGCAGGGATCGCGGCCGAGGCGACGGAGCGCCTCGAGGCCGCTGTCGCCGCCTCCGGACCGTCTCGCGACTGACTCCCGTCCGGGATCGCCACCCCGGCCACCGTCAGCAGACCCGTCGAGAGCACCCGACTCGACGGGTCTGCTGCGTCCGGGGCGACACGGGTCGTGCCGGTGGCGCGCGTCGACTCGCGCACGCACTGCACCGACGGGGTCGGCGTGGTACCACACTGTGCGTGAACAGCACCCCGGCTCGCTCCCGGACGATGGGCCAGCTCCCCGACGGTCGCCCGGTGCGGTGTCATCTCGTCGGCGGTGAGCAGCTGAGCCTGCACGTGATGGAGCTCGGCGGCGGCGTGCACCGACTCGTCCACCACGAGGGGCCGGACAGCGGGGGCGGGGTGGACCTCACTCTCGGCCACGCGACCCTGGACGAGTACCTGGACGTGCGCGACTTCTTCGGCGCCACCGTGGGTCGGTGCGCGAACCGCCTGCGGCGTGGGCGGTTCGAGCTCAGCGGCCGGGAGTGGGAGGTGCCGGTGAACGACGGGCTCAATGCTCTGCACGGCGGGCCGGACGGCTTCGACCGGCGGCTGTGGACGACGACCGACGTGTCGCGGGACGCCGTCACGATGGAGCTGCTCAGCCCTGACGGCGACCAGGGGTTTCCGGGCGCCGTGGTCGCTCAGGTCCGCTACGAGGTCGTGGGCGCCACCGTGACGATCGACTACCGCGCGACGACCGACGCGACCACCGTCGTGAACCTGACGAACCACGCGTTCTTCAACCTCGACGGCGAGGGGAGTGGGTCGGTCGACGAGCACACGCTGACCGTCCCCGCCGACCACGTGACGGCCGTCGACGACGAGCTGCTCCCGACCGGTGCGCTCCTGCCCGTCCAGGGGACGCCGCTCGACCTCCGCTCCGGGGCGAGGGTCGGCACCGTCACGAACGACAGGGACCCCCTGGTGGTCGTCGCCGACGGTCTCGACCACAACTTCGTGCCGGTCGGGTCTGGGCCGCGGCCCGTCGCCACGCTGCGCGCGGGACGCAGCGGGCGTCTCCTCCAGGTGTCGAGCGACCTGCCGGGGCTGCAGGTGTACACGGCCAACTCCCTCGACGGGACGACGGTCGGCCACTCGGGGACCCCGCACCAGCGCGGCGCCGGCATCGCCCTCGAGACGCAGTACTTCCCGGACTCGCCGAACCACCGGACCTTCCCGAGCGTCGTGCTCGAGCCGGGGCAGGTCTGGCGCTCCCGCACGGTCTGGTCGCTGTCGTCCGCGTGACCCACGAGCCGCCGACTGGTCGCATCTGGTGCGACACGCGCGGCGTGTCGCACCAGATGCGACCAGTCGGCGGCCTTGGGGCCACGACCTCCTCCCGAGGGGTGTGCCCGTCAGTGGTTCGGGAGCGCGTGGAACATGCCCGCCACGGCACAGCGGATCCCGGCGTCACGCCTCCAGCACCACCGCGAGCCCCTGCCCGACGCCGATGCAGATCGCGGCCACGCCCCAGCCACCGCCCGCCTGGTGGAGGCGGTGCGCGAGGGACCCCAGCACCCGCGCGCCCGAGGCGCCCAGCGGGTGGCCGATCGCGATGGCTCCACCGTGGGCGTTCACCTTGGCCGGGTCGAGGTCGGGCCAGCCCGCCAGGCAGGCCAGCGACTGGGCGGCGAACGCCTCGTTGAGCTCGACGTGGCTCACGTCGTCCCACGTGATGCCCGCGCGGCGCAGGGCGATGGTGGCTGCCTCGACCGGGCCGATCCCGAACACGTCCGGGTCGACCCCGGCCGCCGCGGAGGCGACGATGCGCGCCAGCGGCTCACGCCCGGCCAGCCGCGCCCCCTCGGCATCACCGACCAATAGAGCCGCGGCCCCGTCGTTGAGGGGTGATGCGTTGCCGGCGGTCACGGTGCCATCGGGCCGGAACACCGGCTTGAGGCGGGCAAGCGACTCGGGCGTGCTGTCGGGCCGGATGCCCTCGTCGCGCAGGAGGTCGGTGTCGGGCACCGGGACCACCTCGGCGTCGTACACACCGGCCTCCCAGGCCCGGTGGGCCAGCCGGTGGCTGCGAGCGGCGAACTCGTCCTGCTCCTCACGCCCGATGCCCGACAGCTCGGCCAGGTGCTCGGTGCTCTCGCCCAGGCTGATCGTCCACCGCTCCGGCATGCGCGGGTTGGTCATCCGCCATCCCAGCGTCGTGGAGTGCAGGGTCTCGTGACCGCGGGCGTAGGCCCGGTCGGGCTTGGGCAGCACCCACGGGGCCCGGCTCATGGACTCGGTCCCCCCGGCGACCACGAGCGAGGCGTCCCCGACGGCGATCGCGCGGCGTGCCTGGATGGCCGCCTCCATGCCCGATCCGCAGAGTCGGTTGACCGTCGCGCCGGTGACGCTCGTCGGCCAGCCCGCCAGCAGGACCGCCATCCGGGCGACGTCGCGGTTGTCCTCACCGGCACCGTTCGCGGCACCCAGGAGCACGTCGTCGACGCTCGCCGGGTCCAGGTCGGGGCTGCGGACGGCCAGGCTGCCCAGCACGTGGGCGGCCAGGTCGTCGGGTCGTACACCGGCGAGAGCACCGCCGTGTCGACCGAAGGGGGTCCGGACGGCGTCCAGGACGAAGACGTCGGGGCTTGTCACGCTCACTCCTCGAGGTGGCGGGCGCTGCCGTCGGGTGCTTCACGGCCGGGGGCCTGCGAGTCTAGGAGGGAGCCGAAGGGGCCGACCCGTTGACCCGAACGGGCGTCGCGCGGTGACCCGCACTCCGTGTGGGTGACGCCCCCGCCACCCTTGCGGCGCATCGCCGCGGCATCCGATGGGCTGGGATGATGACGGTGAGCAAGACAGGGGCTTGTGGGGCTGTGGGAGGGGTCGGGGTGGATCGCAACGTGTACCGGCGCGCCGTCCGCGCGCCCGACGGCTACCAGACCGACCGGGAACCGCGAGCGGTGGAACGGCTCGTCAAGTACTTCCCGGTCGAGGGACTGGCCCTCTACTGCCTGCTCGAACCGTCCGTCCTGGCGGTCGGGGGGCCGTCGCAGCAGGGTCTGCTGTGGGCCGCGTGGGGCTTCTCCTTGGTGGTGTCGACGCTGTACCTGAACCGCGCCTGGCACATCCGCCGGTTCAGCCACCTCGTCGTCACGGGAACAGCGCTGACGCTGTACGTGATCGCTCTCGGTGGTCCGTTCGCGGCGCTGCCCTTCTACGCCGCCGGGTACGCGCTGGTGGCGGCGGTCGCTGCGACCTCCCTGATGCTGTTCGTCCCGTCACCGCTGGCACCCCGCAGCACTGACCCGGGCCCGGTGATCGACCTCGACCGGGCGACCTACGTCATGCCGCCTAACCGGTCGACGGCAGCCTGGGACCGTCACCGCTGACGGGCGGCGCGGCAGGGGCAGGAACGCCGGCGTGGCCCGCGAGCCTCTCCAGCACCTCCTCGAAGCGCAGCTGCCTCAAGGAGCCGGCGTCCTCGATCTCGGCCCAGCTCCGCGGCGCCGCCACCCACGGTTCGGCACGTCCCCGTAGCGAGTAGGGGGTGACCGTGGTCTTCGCCGGGTTGTTCTGGCTCCAGTCGATGAAGACCTTCCGGGGTCGAGCCGCCTTGCTCATCGTCGACGTGACGAGCCTGCGGTGCCCTGCCGCCAGCTCGTCCGCCAGCGCGCGGGCGTAGCCCACCACCGCGTCCGGGCCCTGGTCCGCCGAGATCTCGGCGTAGAGCTGGAGGCCCTTGCTCCCGCTCGTGACCGGGTAGGGCTCCAGCCCGTCCGCGCGCAGGCGCTCACGGACGAGGAGCGCCACCTCCGCGCACTCCCCGAGACCGGCGGGTGCGCCCGGGTCGAGGTCGATGACCAGCCGGTCGGGGTTGCGCACGCCGCCGCGCGGTCCGACAGTCCACTGGGGCGTGTGCAGCTCGAGGGACGCCAGGTGGGCCAGGTACACCAGCTCGGCGGTCGACGAGATGACGGGGAAGTCGATGTGGGTGTGGCCGCGGCTGGAACCCGGGGTCTCGAGCCGGACGGTCCGCAGCCACGAGGGGGCACCTCGTGGCACGTTCTTCTCGAAGAAGTCCTCGGCCTCGACACCGTGCGGCCACCGCTTGCGGGTGACCGGACGACCGGCGGCCTGGACGAGGAGATGCGGTGCGACACGGGCGTAGTAGTCGAGCACCTCGCCCTTCGTCGTCCCGGTCTGGGGGTACAGCACCTTGTCGAGTCGGCGCAGCGTCAGCACGTGCCCGTCGACCTGCGTGCGCACCTCAGGCCCGTCGTCCTGCCGGGGTTCAGGGCTCACGGGTGACCTCCTCGGCCCGGACGTCGGTACGCAGGCCGCGCAGCACCGGCTGGCGCAGTCGTCCGCCCTCCCGCAGCCCGAGGTACCGCACCTCGACGCAGACCTGCGGACGTACCCACCGTGCCAGTCGGACGTCCGGGTCCGGGGGACGTTCGGTGAACGGGGAGTCGTTCTGTTCCAACGCCTTCAGCTCCTTCGCGAGGTGCGTGGCCACTGCGGCGGTGAGTCCCGAACCCACTCGCCCGAGCAGCGTGAGGCGACCGTCGCCCGCCGGAAGCCCCACGTAGAGCGAGCCGATGTGCTGGGTGCCGACCTGAGGCACCCACCCACCGACCACGCACGTCTGGGTGCGGTGGTGCGCCGTCTTGACCCATTCGGGACTCCTGCGGCCGGGACGGTAGGGCGAGCGACGCTTCTTGCTCACCACTCCTTCGAGGCCCTGCTGCGACGTGGCGGCCGCCAGCGCGGCACCGTCGTCGTAGTGCGGAGGGACCTGCCACCGGGTCCCGCCGGTGGACGCGGCGAGGTCGATGCGCCCCAGCGCGGCACGGCGTTCCTCCAGCGGCATCGTCAGGAGTTCGACGCCGTAGAGGCGCAGGACGTCGAACGCCATGTAGGTCACCGGGTTCTGGACCGCGAGTGCCTGCGCTCGTGCCGGCTGCCTGACGTGCATGCGGTTCGCCAGCGCCGCGAAGCTGGGAAGTCCGTCCTCGAGCGCCACGACCTCGCCGTCGAACACCGCGTCAGCGGGGAGCCCGTCCACGACCAGTTCCGGGAAGCTCACCGTCACGTCGTTCTCGGCCCGCGACCACAGCCTCAGCCGTCCGTCCGTGACCTCGGCGAGGACGCGCATACCGTCCCACTTCACCTCGTGCACCCACTCCTCGCCGACAGGCGGAACCCCTGGCGTGCGCGTCGGGGTGGCGAGCATGGGTCGCATGGGTCCATCCTGCCCAGTGGGGAACACGGGTTCCCACCGTAGGGAGAGGTGAGTGTCGTGCGCGCGATGTGGAAGGGCGCGGTGTCGTTCGGGCTTGTCAACGTGCCGGTGAAGATGTTCACCGCGGTCAGCAGCCACGACGTCTCGTTCCACCAGGTGCACCGTGCCGACGGTGGCCGCATCAAGTACAAGCGCGTCTGCAGCGTGTGCGGCGAGGAGGTCTCCTACGACGAGATCGCGAAGGGCTACGAGTCCCCGGACGGCGAGATGGTCGTGCTGACCGACGAGGACCTCGCCGACCTCCCCGTGTCGGGCAGCCGCGAGATCGAGGTCGAGCGCTTCGTGCCGGCCGACCAGGTCGACCCGATGCTGATGGAGAAGTCGTACTACCTCGAGCCCGAGGCGAGTGGCGCCAAGCCGTACGCGCTGCTGCGCGAGGCACTGCGGGAGTCCGATCGGATGGCCCTCGTGCACGTCGCGATCCGCCAGCGCTCGACCCTCGCCGTCCTGCGGGTGCGCGACGACGTGATCGTGCTGCAGACCATGCTGTGGCCGGACGAGATCCGGGAGCCGGACTTCGGCACCCTCGGCGACGCCGACGACCTGCGACCGCAGGAGCTCGACATGGCTCGCTCGCTCGTGGACTCGATGACCGGGGACTACGACCCCGAGGAGTTCGACGACGACTACCGAGAGGCCATGGTCGCCCTCGTGGAGGCCAAGCTCGAGGGCAGGGAGACCGTCGAGGTGCCGGTCGAGAAGGCCGGCGACGACGGCGGCGGTCAGGTCATCGACCTGCTGGCGGCGCTCCAGAAGTCGGTGGACGAGGCGCGTGCGGGCCGCACCGGTTCGGCAGCGAGGTCCTCCGGGTCGACGTCGTCCTCGGGATCGGACGACAGGTCGTCCGACGCGAAGAAGGCCACCGAGGCGAAGGCTCCCGCGAAGAAGTCGACAGCCAAGAAGTCGACGACGAAGAAGGCGCCTGCCAAGAAGGCCGCGCCGAAGAAGGCGACGGCCAAGAAGGCGACGGCCAAGAAGTCGACGACGAAGAAGGTCGCCGCGCGCAAGAGCGCCTGACCGCGTCGAGGGTCCGGCGCGGGTCGCGCCAGGGCCTCCCCGAGTGGCAAGTGCCTCCGTCTGCGACTAAGCATGGCTGTGGCGGTGCCGACCGGTACCGCCGCGAGACGGGCGCCGCCGACTCGGGTGCCCAGGACGTTCACGGAGGCAACGATGAGCGAGAGTGGGCAGGACCCCGTCGAGGGTCCGGCGGACGGTGGCGCCGCGGGTGTTCCCGGCCAGCACGACGGCGGTGCCGATGGCGGTGCGGACGGCGGTGCCGATGGCGGTGCGGACGGCGGTGCCGTGGCGGTGCGGACGGCGGTGCGGACGGCGGTGCCGATAAGGGCGCGGACGGCGGTGCCGATGGCGGTGCGGACGGCGGTGCCGACGGTGGCGCGGACAGCGGCGCCTGACCGAGGTCGCTGAGTGACGCAGGTCGACGAGGTGGTGGGGGCGGCTGCGGCCGACCCCCACCACCGGTCCGCCGTGGCGCGACTCGTGGGCCGACCGGACGACCTGCGCGAGGTGTGGGGGCGGGAGCCGCTGTTGAGCCCGGCGGCCGACCTGCCTCGCGACTTCGACGACCTCTTCGGTCAGGAGTCGGTCGACCAGCTGGTCGCCACCCACGGACTGCGCACGCCTTTCCTCCGGGTCGCCCGTGCGGGGGCCACGCTGCCCGACCGCGAGTTCACGGCGAGCGGTGGAGTCGGAGCCGCGATCGGCGACCAGGTCAGCGACGACAAGCTCGTGCGCCTCTTCGCCGAGGGCGCGACGCTGGTGCTGCAGGGACTGCACCGGACCCACGCGCCGATGGTGCACTTCTCGCAGCAGCTCGCGGCAGAGCTCGGTCACCCGGTACAGGTCAACGCCTACGTGACACCGCCACAGAACCAAGGCTTCTCGGACCACTACGACGTGCACGACGTCTTCGTGCTTCAGGTCGACGGACGCAAGCGGTGGGTCGTCCACGACCCGGTGCACCCGGCTCCCCTGAGGGACCAGCCGTGGACCGACCGTCGCGCCCAGGTGGAGAGGGCGGCATCGACCACTCCCCGGATCGACGCCGAGCTCGCCCCCGGCGACTGCCTGTACCTGCCACGCGGCTACCTGCACGCCGCCACCTCGCTCGGCGCCGTCAGCACGCACCTGACCATCGGCATCCACACCTGGACCCGTCACACGCTGGCGACCGAGCTCGTCTCGGCGGCTCTGACAGCCGTGGCCGACGACCCGGAGGTCCGGGCGTCCCTGCCTCTCGGCGTCGACGTCGGCTCCGAGGCGGACCTGCGGGCCGACGCCGACCTGGTCCGCGCCCGGCTCGTCGAGGCGCTCGCCGGAGTGGACGACGCGCGGCTCGTCGACGCCCTCCGGCGCCGGTCGTCGTCGACCCAGCGCGCCGCACCGATCGGACCCCTGGCCCAGCTCTCCGCCGCGGAGAACCTGCACCACGACACCGTGGTGGTGCTGCGCGAGCACCTGCAGGCGCGGCTCGAGGCGCAGGCAGGCGGTGCGGTCCTGCGCTCCAGGGCGGGCGACGTCGTGCTCGGCCACGACGAGGTGGCAGCGGTCGAGACCCTGCTCGACCGAGGGCGCTCGCGGGTGGACGATCTGGGTCCCGACGGCACCCGGGTGGCGAGACGGCTCCTGCTGCACGGCATCGTGGTGGTGTGAACCACCCCCTCCGCTGCTCCGACGCCGCCCGGGAACGCTGCGACCCGCTCGCGGGGACGGCCGCACCCTCGCGCGGCTGGCTGTTGGTCGAGCACCCCGGACCGTGGGCCCCGGACGCGCTGGCCGGCTCGGGGATCGCACCGGAGGTGCAGGAGCACCTCCGCGTCGCCGCACAGCAGGCGGGTGCGCGAGTGCTGTTGGTGCGCAAGCCAGGTCGGCAGCCGGAGACCGCCCAACGCTCCTGGATGGTGCGGTGGTCGGACCCCGACCGGCAGGGTCGGGACGGGCTGTGGGCCACCGACGCAGACCTGTTGGGCGCCGTCGACGCCCTGCGCGAGGACGTACCGGCCGCAACCGGGTCGCAGGACCCGCTCCTCCTGGTCTGCACCCACGGGAGGCACGACACCTGCTGTGCCGTCCGCGGACGTCCCGTCGCCGCGTCACTGGCCGAGCGGTGGCCCGAGCAGACCTGGGAGTGCTCACACGTCGGTGGCGACCGTTTCGCCGCCAACCTCGTCGTGGTGCCGGACGGCACGTACTACGGCGCCGTCGACGACACGGCCGTGGTCGACCTCGTCGACCGTCACCTCGGCGGGCGCGTCACGCCCGAGCACCTGCGCGGCTTCACGTCCGGGCACCCGTGGGAGCAGGCGGCGGTCGTCGAGGCGCACGCGCGGCGAGGGCCGTTCGGTGCCCGCGACGTGGTGCTCGACCGCTCCAGTCCCAGCCAGGTGACGGGCCCCGCCCGGTGGAAGGTGCACCTGCTGATCGAGGAGCGCGGGCGCGAGCCGGTCAGGGTCATCGCGTCGGTCACACGGACCGTCGGCGACGCGCACCTGCTCACGTGCCGCGCCACGCACCCGGCTGCGGTCGCGGAGTACGAGGTCTCGCTGGTCGACGGCTGAGCGGGTCCCGCCGACGCGGTCAGGCCAGTGCCTGCGCGACCACCTCGCGCGCCGCGTCCTGCACCTGGGCCAGGTGGTCGGCACCCTTGAACGACTCGGCGTAGATCTTGTAGACGTCCTCGGTGCCCGACGGTCGTGCTGCGAACCACGCCGACTCCGTGGTCACCTTGAGGCCGCCGATCCCCGCGCCGTTGCCGGGAGCGGACGTCAGCTTCGCCGTGATCGGCTCTCCCGCCAGCTCTGTCGCGGTCACCTGCTCCGGCGACAGCTTCGCCAGGCGGGCCTTCTGGTCGCGGTCGGCCGGGGCGTCGACGCGGGCGTACGCGCTCTTGCCGAACCGTTCCGCCAGGTCGGCGTACAGCGCACTCGGGCTGCGCCCCGTGACCGCCTGGATCTCAGCCGCCAGCAGGGCCAGGAGCAGGCCGTCCTTGTCGGTCGTCCAGACGGACCCGTCGTGTCGCAGGAACGAGGCCCCGGCGCTCTCCTCCCCGCCGAAACCCACTGAGCCGTCGAGCAGGCCGGGCACGAACCACTTGAAGCCGACCGGCACCTCGAGGAGGCGGCGGCCGAGATCCGCCACGACGCGGTCGATCATCGACGACGACACGAGGGTCTTGCCGACGGCCACGTCGGGACCCCATGCCGGACGGTGGGCGAAGAGGTAGCCGATCGCCACCGACAGGAAGTGGTTCGGGTTCATCAGCCCGGCGTCCGGTGTGACGATCCCGTGCCGGTCCGCGTCCGCGTCGTTGCCGGTGGAGAGCGTGTACGCGTCGCGGTTGCCGATCAGGGACGCCATCGCGTCCTTCGACGAGCAGTCCATCCGGATCTTGCCGTCGGTGTCCAGCGTCATGAACGCCCACCGGGGGTCGACCTCGGGGTTGACGACGGTCAGGTCGAGGCGGTGCCGGTCGGCGATCGCGCCCCAGTAGTCGACCGACGCGCCACCCAGCGGGTCGGCGCCGATGCGCACGCCCGCCTCGCGGACGGCGTCCAGGTCCAGGACCGACGGCAGGTCGTCGACGTAGTGGCCCATGAAGTCGTAGCGCTGAGCGGCGTCCCGGGCCGCGTCCGTGCTGACCCGGCGCACACCGTCGAGGCCGGCGCGCACCAGCTCGTTGGCGCGGGCCGCGATCCACCCCGTCGCGTCGGAGTCGGCCGGGCCACCGTGCGGCGGGTTGTACTTGAAGCCGCCGTCGCGCGGCGGGTTGTGGGAGGGCGTCACGACGATGCCGTCGACCTCGCCGTGGGACCCCTCGCCGTTGAGTCGCAGGATCGCGTGCGACACAGCGGGTGTGGGCGTGTAGCGCTCCTGCTGGTCGACCAGCACCGTCACGTCGTTCGCCACCAGCACCTCGAGCGCCGTCTGCCACGCCGGCAGGGAGAGCGCGTGCGTGTCACGGCCCACCACGAGGGGCCCGGTCACACCCTGCTCGGCGCGGTACTCGCAGATGGCCTGCGTGATCGCGAGGATGTGCGGCTCGTTGAAGGCGCCGTCGAGGCTGGACCCGCGGTGTCCCGACGTCCCGAAGACGACCTGCTGGGCGGGATCCTCGGGATCAGGCTCCGTCGAGTAGTAGGCGCTCTCCAGGGCGTCGAGGTCGACGAGGTCCTCTGGCTGGGCGGGCTGTCCTGCGCGCGGGTGGGCCATGCGGTCGATCCTGGCACTTGGCGGCGCAGGTCGACAGCCCGTGCCCGCGGTGTGGTCAGGCCACCTGCACGGAGCGCTTCGACAGGCCCATCCAGAACCCCTCGATGACGGGAGCCAGGGGTGCGTCCGGCTGGGTCGCGGCTCCGAGCGTGACGAAGAGCGGCGTGTAGTGCTCGACGGTCGGGTGGGCGTACGGCATGCCCGGTGCGCGCGTGGCGAACGCTGCGAGCGTGTCGACGTCGCCGCGAGCCAGCGCCTCGCCGGCCCAGGCGTCGAAGTCCGTCGACCAGCCTGGCGCGTCGGTGCCGGGGTGCGTCCAGTGGTCGCGCGTCAGGAACGGCAGGCCGTGGGTGATGAAGCCCGAGCCGATGACGAGCACTCCCTCGTCGCGCAGGGGCAGGAGCCGACGACCGAGGTCCAGCAGCCGGTACGGGTCCTGCGTGGGCAGGCTCATCTGCAGCACCGGCACGTCCGCGTCCGGGTACATGACCTTGAGCGGCACCCACGCGCCGTGGTCCAGCCCCCGGCGGCTGTGCTCGTGCACGTCCTCGCCGTCCTGCACCATCGACACGACCCGCGCCGCGAGGGCCGAGGCGTTCGGGGTCGCGTAGGTCATCTCGTAGAACCGCTGCTCGAACCCG
This sequence comes from uncultured Actinomycetota bacterium, assembly GCA_963845675.1. Lineage (GTDB taxonomy): Bacteria > Actinomycetota > Actinomycetes > Actinomycetales > CAWJMD01 > CAWJMD01. The sequence goes on from CAWJSX010000005.1 coordinate 323,591, forward strand.
CCGAAGTCGTAGACCAGGGGGGTGCCCGCCGCCGCGGCGGTCAGGCTCAGCGGTGCGTGCTCCCAGTGGGCGCTGACGATGAGGATCGCCCGGGGCTTGGGCAGCCGCTGCGCCCACTCGAAGAGCTCGGTCATCCACGCGGCGTCGTCGAGCAGCGGCGGGGCGCCGTGCGCGAGGTAGAGCGCGGGGAGCCGGCCGTCGTCGGGGGTCCACGGTCGCTGCGCGCGGGTGACGGGCAGCGCCCGGGAGAGGTGTGCGTCCAGCGGGTGGCGGTGCGTCCCGGCGCCAACCCCCTCCGCCGCTGCCAGCGGTCGGTGGGACGGAGTCTGCTGCGGCACGTGACCTCCCCTGTCCGCGGGGAGCTCCCCGCCCGTCGTCGCGCCAGTTTACTTGAGGGTTGAAGGATATGTGTTCCTCCGTGCGCGGCGGGTCACGGTCGGGTTGACTGCAGGGGTGTCCACCTCCGAGCCGACCACCACCGACGCCCAGCCGGCGGAGGGGGGACCGGACCCCGTCGCCGACCGCGTCGACGCCGTGGAGCGAACGTCCGGACCCGAGGCGATGATCGGCACCCCCCTGCTCCGAGAGGACCAGCAGCAGGCCCTGACGGACCTGCTGGACGGACGCTGGGCGAGCCTGAGACGCACGGTGCGCGAGCGGATGCGTGCGACTCCGCACAGCCCCGTCACCGACCTGTCCACGAGCGAGCACCGCGCGGCCACGCTGACGGCGCTGCGCGGCATCGCGGCCGCGGAGGGTGGCACGTTCCGCGCGGGCTTCCCCGAGGTCGCCGGTGGCGACGGCGACATCGGCGCGTCGGTCACGGCGATCGAGATGCTCGGGTACGCGGACCTGTCCCTGATGGTCAAGGCAGGTGTCCAGTGGGGTCTCTTCGGCGGCGCGGTCAGCGCCCTCGGGACCGAGGGTCACCACCGCGCCTACCTGCCCGGTGCCATGGACCTCTCCCTGCTCGGTGCGTTCGCGATGACCGAGTCGGGGCACGGGTCGGACGTCGAGTCCCTGCGGACGACGGCGACCTACGACCCGGCCACCGACGAGATCGTGGTGAACACGCCCACCCGCGACGACCGCAAGGACTACATCGGCAACGCGGCCCAGGACGCCCGGGTCGCAGTGGTCTTCGCGCAGCTCCTGGTCGGGGAGGAGTCGCACGGCGTCCACGCCGTGGTGGTCCCCGTCCGCGACGAGGGAGGTGCGGCACTGCCCGGGGTGACCATCGGCGACTGCGGACGGAAGGGCGGCCTCAACGGCGTCGACAACGGGCGCCTGGCGTTCGACCACGTGCGCGTGCCGCGGACCAACCTGCTGAACCGGTACGGCGACGTCTCCGCCGACGGGACGTACACGAGCCCGATCCAGAACCCCAAGCGACGCTTCTTCACGATGCTCGGCACCCTGGTCCGCGGCAGGGTCTCGGTCGCCGGCGCGGCAGCGGCGGCGACGCAGTCGGGACTCACCATCGCCGTCCGGTACGCGTCGCGACGGCGCCAGTTCGAGCGCGACACCGGTGCGGACGAGGTGCTGCTGCTCGACTACCAGGCGCACCAGCGGCGGCTGCTGCCGGCGTTGGCGACGACGTACGCCCTGCACTTCGCCCAGTCGCAGCTGGTCGGCGACCTGCACGACGTGCAGACCGCCGAGCAGGCGGGCGCCATCGGAGACCGGGCCGACCCCGCGGTGCTCGACCCGCTGGAGGGCCGGCAGCGGGAGATCGAGACCCGGGCCGCGGGACTCAAGGCGCTCACCACGGCCCATGCGAACCAGACCCTGCAGACCTGCCGCGAGGCGTGCGGAGGAGCGGGCTACCTCACCGAGAACCTCGTGGTGCAGCTGCGTGCAGACGTCGACGTCTTCTCGACCTTCGAGGGCGACAACACCGTGCTGCTGCAGCTCGTCGGCAAGAGCCTGCTGACGGGGTACAAGCACCACGTCGGCGAGCTCGACTCGCTGGGCGTCGCACGGTTCGTGGCCGAGCAGTTCGTCGGGTCGGTGATCGAGCGCACCGCGGCCGCCGGGCTGATCTCGCGGCTGCTCGGCACCGCTCCCGGCCGGGACGGGGAGCGCGGTCTGTACGACCGCGCCTGGCACCTCGACCTGTTCGAGGACCGCGAGAAGCACGTCACGGAGACGCTCGCCGCTCGCCTGCGCTCGGCGTCCGGGTCGCAGGAGGACGCGTTCGCGGCCTTCAACTCCTGCCAGGACCACCTGCTGCGGGCCGCCCGCGTCCACGTGCACCGCGTGGTGCTGGAGGCGTTCCTCGACGCGGTCGACCGGTGCGAGGACGACGCGGTCGCCCACCTCCTCGACGCCGTGTGCGACCTGTACGTGCTGAGCGAGGTCGAGAGCGACCGCGGCTGGTTCCTCGAGCACGGTCGACTGACCTCCGCCCGCGCCAAGCAGGTGACCGCCGCCGTCGACGCGCTCTGCGCCGGCCTGGCCCCGCACGCGGGCACGCTGGTCGACGCCTTCGCGATCCCCGACCACCTCGTCGACGCGGCCGCCCTCTCGTGACCGCCGCGGCGCCGCGCACGAGTGCGGGGCTGCTCCCGTACCGCCGGTGCGAGGGCGGACTCGAGGTCATCGTCGGCCACATGGGCGGTCCGTTCTGGGCTCGCAAGGACGCGGGGGCGTGGAGTGTCATCAAGGGCGAGTACGACGCCGCCGAGGAGGCTCCAGAGGCGGCCGCCCGTCGCGAGTTCGCCGAGGAGACCGGCGTCGCCCCGCCGCCCGGCAGGTTGCTCGAGCTCGGGGAGGTGCGTCAGACCTCGAAGCGGGTGACCGCCTACGCCGTCGAGGCCGCCGACCTGGACCCGGCCGGGTTCGTGCCCGGGACGTTCACCCTCGAGTGGCCGCCCCGCTCCGGGCGGATGCAGGAGTTCCCGGAGCTCGACCGGGCCGAGTGGCTGGCGGTCGACGTCGCGCGCGAGAAGCTCGTCCGCGCGCAGGGCGTGTTCCTCGACCGGCTCGTCGAGATCCTCGGCGGACGCGACTGAGCCCGGTGGACGAGACTGCAGAAGTGGGGCAGCCGCGACGCTCCGCCGCCCCACCTCTCACCTCCGGTTCTCGCGGACGACCCGCTCCCGCATCCGCAGCAGCCCGAGGACGGCGTCGGTGGCCGGGGTCGCGATGCCGAGCAGCCCGCCCAGCTCGCTGACCACGCCGGGCATCGCGTCGAGCTCCAGCTCGCGACCCGCCTCGGCGTCCTGGAGCATCGACGTCCTCACCTCACCGAGCTCGACCGCCATCGCCACCCGGGCCGCCGGACTGATGTCTGCGTGCACACCCAGCGCCGACCCGACGGCCAGGCACTCGGTGATCATGTCCGTGCAGAGCCGTGAGACGGCGGGGTCTCGCGCGATGCCCGCCAGCGTGCCGCCGGTCAGGGCGCTGACGGGGTTGAAGCTCATGTTGCCCAGCAGCTTGATCCAGACCTGCTCGCGCAGCGCCTCGGGCGTCGCGCAGACGTCGACCACGAGACCGCCGGCCCTCAGGGCGCCGGCCACGCCATCGACGCGGTCGCCGAGCGCGCCGCCGGCGTCCCCGACGACCAGGCGGTTCCCGGACGCGTGCTCCACCACCCCGGGGGCCGGGACGGACGCGGCCCAGTGCACGACGCCCCCGATCACCCGTGTCGCGGGGACGAGGGCCGACAGGACGCCGGTCGGGTCGAGGCTGCGCAGGCGCCGACCCGCGAGCACGTCCGGTGCCCCGGCCGACTCGAGGAACCACCACGGCATCCCGTTGACCGCCGGCAGCACGGCGACGTCGGGCCCCAGCAGCGGCGCGGCGGCCCGAACGGCCGCCGCCAGGCCGGTCGTCTTGACGGCGAGCACGACGACGTCGGGGGTCGGCAGGTCGGCGGGGTCGTCCGAGACGGGGACGCGAAGGACCTCGTCGGGCAGTCCGAGCGCGGAGCCGGTCACGCGGAGCCCCTCGGCGCGGACCGCCTCCAGCTGCGGACCTGCGCGCCCGAGCACCGAGACGTCCGAGCCACCGCGCTGCAGCGCGGCCGCGATCACGCCGCCCACCGCGCCAGGACCCACCACGCACAGCCGGAGTCGTCGGGTCACGCCCGCATTGTGCCGTGTGGACGCACGACGGTCGTTGGTGGTCGGCGGCTCCATAACCTACGCTCCCGTAACATGAGTGAGCTCGTGTACCCGCCCGTCATCCGGGCCGCCCTGGTGGCCTTCAAGGGCCTCGGGATGAAGTTCCAGATCAGCGGTACCGAGCACGTGCCCGAGACCGGTGGCGTGGTGCTGGCGTCCAACCACGTGAGCTACCTCGACTTCATCTTCGCCGGCCTGGCGACGTGGAAGGGCCCGCGACGCCTCACCCGCTTCATGGCCAAGGAAGGTGTCTTCACCCACAAGGTCTCGGGCCCCCTGATGCGGGGCATGAAGCACATCCCGGTGGACCGCGAGTCGGGGTCGGCGTCCTTCCGGGCAGCCTTGAGGGCGTTGAAGGACGGTGAGATCGTCGGCGTCTTCCCCGAGGCGACGATCAGCCAGTCGTTCACCGTCAAGGAGCTGAAGTCGGGCGCCATCCGGATGGCCGCGGCGGCCAAGGTCCCGATCGTCCCGGTCGCGGTGTGGGGTGGCCACCGGCTCTGGACGAAGGGACGGCCGCGCAACCTCCTGCTCCGCGGCCAGACGATCAGCATCGCGGTCGGCGAGCCCTACACGGTCGGTCCGCGTGACGACATGGAGGCGGCGACACTCGACCTCCAGCAACGGCTCCAGACGCTGCTGGACGGCCTGCAGGCCGCCCACCCGGCCACCCGTGAGCCCGGCCCGGACGCCTGGTGGCTGCCCGCGCACCTCGGTGGCTCGGCCCCCACGCCCGAGGCGGCGGCAACCCTGGACGCGCAAGAGCAGGCGGAGCGACGCGCCCGCCGTGCCACGACCGGTTCGGCGGATGACGCCGGCGCGTGACCACGCGCCCGCACCGACGTTGCACGGTGCATGACGACTGACGACGAGAAGCGCCACCAGCGGGACGTGGGCGGCGCGCTGCTGATCGGTGCGGTGACCCTCGCCGCGATGTTCGCGGCGATCGTGTTCGGGATGCGGTGACGAGCTGACCCCGAACGGCCGTCAGACGTCGGAGAGGTCGATCGTGGGGTTGTCGTCGTCCCGCGGCCTCAGCGTCACACCGCGGTCGTCCTGCCACCCGGGCGCGCCCGGGCGCCGGCCACCGCGTCTCCCGGTCCGTCGCGGGTCGAAGATCTCGGCACAGATCAGCCGGTAGAGCTGGTCCGGGTTGGGCAGCCAGGAGACCACGCGGAGCGCCTGGTCCTGCCCGGCCGACTCGAGCACGAACTCGCCGTACCCGAGCACCCGTCCCATCGGGCTGCGGTTGTACGACATGTCCGTGACCTTGGCCAGGGGCATCATCGCGACCTTGCGGGTGACGATCCCGTACGTCAGCAGCAGGCGGCTGTCGGTGGCCACGAACCAGTCCGCACGCCACAGCATCAGCCGCACGACGGCGCGTCCGAGCAGGAGCGCCCACGCCGGCCACAGCAGGTCGGCGACGAGCCCGAGGTCGGGCGGGATGCGCAGCTGGAGCCAGAGGACGACGAGCAGGCCGCCGACGGCCGACACGACGGGCTCCAGCACCTGGGCCGGGTGGCGACGGACGGCGACGACGACCTTCTCGGCCTCGAGCAGGTAGCGGTCCAGGTGCGGCGGGGCGTCAGCGGCCGCGGCGAGGCCCTCGCTGGCCACAGGCGGTCATCCCGTCAGCAGGGAGTCGAAGAAGCTGCCGATGGCGCTCGCGCCCTCGACGAGCCCGTCGAACGCGCTGCGGACGATGTCGGCGGCCTTGTCCGGGCTCGCGAAGATCGCGTACACGAGGAAGGCGATCACGAACCAGAACAGCACCTTGCGGGCGCGGATCACGTCGTCTCCTTCCGGTGTCGGGGCGCGTCGGGCGCGCGCAGTCCAGAGCCAGCATGGAGGCCGGCCGCCTCCGTCCCCAGGAGGCGCGCCGGGCTCAGACCACTCCGTAGAGCCGGTCTCCCGCGTCCCCGAGACCGGGAACGATGTAGCCGTGCTCGTTGAGGCGCTCGTCGAGGCTGCCCGTGACCACCGTCACGTTGGCGTCGGAACCGAAGCGCTCCTCCACCGCCTTCACGCCCTCCGGCGCGGCGAGCAGGCAGATCGCGGTGATGTCGTCCGCACCGCGCTCGAACAGGAAGTCGAAGGCGGCCACGAGGGTCCCGCCCGTCGCGAGCATCGGGTCGAGCACGTAGACCTGGCGGCCGGACAGGTCGTCCGGCAGGCGGTTCGCGTACGTGCTGGCGAGCAGCGTCTCCTCGTCCCGGATCATGCCCAGGAACCCCACCTCGGCGGTCGGGAGCAGGCGCACCATGCCGTCCAGCATGCCCAGGCCGGCGCGCAGGATCGGCACGACCAGCGGCTTCGGCGAGCTGAGCTTCACTCCCGTGGTCCTCGTGACGGGGGTGGTCACGTCCACCGGCTCGGTCCGCACGTCCCGCGTCGCCTCGTACGCGAGGAGCGTCACCAGCTCGTCGGCCAGGCGCCGGAACGTGGGGGAGTCGGTGCGCTCGTCACGCAGGGCGGTCAGCTTGTGGGCGATCAGCGGGTGGTCCGCGACGTGCAGGCGCATGGTGCGCAACCTATCGCCCTGCGCCACCATGTGCGGGTGCCCTTCTTCACGGCGGTGATGGCGTCCGACGACGGAGGCTGGCGCGCGCGCGACGTCGACGTCGAGGACGCCTCCGACCTCGACGACCTGGCCGCCACCCTGCGCGCCGTGTCCCACCACGACCAGCCGGTGCTCGCGGTGATCGAGGCGGAGGACCGGTGGTTCGCGCTCGTCCGCGTGGACGACGACGACGGGGCCCGGATCTTCGTGTCGGACCTGCCCAGCGCCAGCGCGGGCCACTACGGCCCGGTCGTCTCCGCGGCGGCAGAGGTCGACGCCGACCTGCCTCCGGTCCCGGCGACGGTGCCTGCAGAGGCAGAGGCAGAGGCCGAGGGCGAGGGCGAGGGCGAGGCCGAGGCGGACGGGGACGCCGCCTCGCAGGCGTGGGCGGGCACCGCCGCGAGCGGCGACGGCGACCTGGACGACGACGACGCCGCAGCCGGACCGGGCGACGACGTGGACGTCGACCTGATCGAGCTGCCCGAGGACGAGGACCCGCCGGTGACCTGGGCGGGCGACCCGACGCTGCTCGAGGACTTCGGCGTCTCCGGGCGGACCATGGTCGAGATGGTCGAGGAGAACCCCGACGACCCCTCGACCGTGCTGGCCGACCTGGGCGAGCACGTCGGCTTCGCCGACCTCATCGAGGCGCTGCGGTGACGCGGCCCTCGTGATGGGACCCGACGACGAGGTGCTGGTCGGGCTCGCCCTGGCCGAGGCCCGTGCCGCTCTCAGCACGGACGACGTACCGGTCGGGGCCGTGGTCGCGGCACCCGACGGCACCGTCCTGGGCGTCGGCCGCAACGCCCGCGAGGCGACCGGCGACCCCACGGCGCACGCGGAGGTGCTGGCACTACGGGCGGCGGCCCGCACCCGGGGGGAGTGGCGGCTCGACGGCTGCACGCTCGCCGTCACTCTCGAGCCCTGCACCATGTGCGCCGGCGCCGCTGTGCTCGCGCGCGTCGAGCGGATCGTCCTCGGCGCCTGGGACCCGAAAGCCGGTGCGACGGGCTCACTCTGGGACGTCGTCCGCGACCGCCGCCTCAACCACCGCGTCGAGGTGGTGAGCGGCGTCCGCGAGGCCGAGTGCAGCGCGCTCCTGCTGGACTTCTTCGCCCGGCACCGGTGACCGGGGGCCTCGGCCCGGCTCAGTCCGGGTCGGTGAAGTGCACCACGTCGTGCAGTCCGGCGCTCTCGAGCTGGTGGTGCAGCGCCTTGCCGCGGCGGCTGAGCCCGCGGCCGTCGCCGGTCCCGGGGCCGCCGTTGCGGAAGAGGTAGCGGTAGGACCGTGCGCGCCGGACCAACCAGGCGGCCAGCGCGTCCTGACGGGACTGGTCGGGGCCGAGCATCACCCGGATGGTCCCCGCCTCGGCCTGCTGCACGAGCGAGGTCGTCAACCCGCGACGTGCGAGCATCGGCCCGAGCAGCGGCACGAGGACGAGGAGGCTCAGCCCGATCAGGAGCATGGTGCCGAGGGCGACCCGCTCCGCGTGGCGTAGAGGGCTCGGGCCGAAGTGCACGATCGCGGCCGCCGCCACCAGGTACGCCGCTCCGTACACGACGGACCAGCCGATCGCCGCCGCCATCGGGTGGGTGGTCCGTCCGTCGCGGAACGTCCCGCCGCCCACCTGACCCCACACGCGGAACCCACGTCCGCGCAGCCACGCCGTGAGGGCGCTGAGCGCGACCAGCACCAGCGCGAGACCGAGGCCCACGAGCGGGTCCAGCCGCTCCACCCACCGCACGACCGCTGCGACCGCAGCCGCGATCGCCTCGTACCAGCCGAAGCGCAGCGTGAGCACCACGAGCACTGCCACGACGACGACGGCGACGATGCTGGCGACGACGCGCAGACGAGAGTCGCGCCAGGCGTCGACGACCGCCGCGAACGGTGTCCGGAGGGGGGACGGCAGACTGCCGAGCAGCACGAGGGCAAGGGCGATCATGAGCACGACGACGGCGGTGTTGAGTCCCTGGCTGCGCGTCTCGTCAGCCTGACCCGACTGGACCGCGTAGGCGAGCAGCGGCACGACGGGGGACAGCAGCACGACGCCGTGCAGGAGCGTGCCGGTTCTCAGTGCGGCGTAGGCGAACACGGTGAGCGCGGTGCCGGCACCGACCGTCGCGAGGATCGACTGCACGGGTCCGCTCGTGACGCCCAGCACCGACAGCGACAGCATGACCGCGCCGGTGAGGATGCCCAGCAGGGCGAGGAAGCGGGCCGTCGTCCCGCCGGAGGCCAGCCCGCGCAGCACCCAGTAGGGGAAGAGGACGAAGCCGCGCACGGCGCGGGTGACCGGCTTGATGGCACCCATCCCCGACCCGGGTCCGTCGAGCACGGTGGCGGCGACGCCGGCCGCGGTGGCAGCGGTCCGGATCATCTGGTTGCTGCCGAGCTCCTCGCCGAGTGGTTCCCTGCCGACGCCGGCGCGGTCAAGGGCCTGGAGGGCCTCCAGGCCCAGCGCATAGCGTCGGAGCCGGTCGGTCGGGGTCGTGCCGCCCGGGTCGGTGGCGAGCCGGTGCAGGAGCGGCTTCTCCTGAGCCAGCAGCAGCTCGCCCCGCGACGCCGAGTTCGCGCCGTCGAGCCGGTCGGCCCGGACAGCTGCTGCCACGACGGGCAGCTCGTCGAACCCGATCGTGAGGTGCCGCGGGTAGGCCGCGAGGGCGGCGAGCGACGAGAGCGCCGGTGGTAGGTCGGCCAGGACCGCGCAGGGCGCCGTCACCTCCTCGACCTCACGGATCGCGTTCTCGCGCAACGGTCGGAGCTCCAGGCAGAGCGGCGACGGGTCCTGGCCCCCGGACGGGGCGACGTCGGCCACCGGGAGCCCGAACGCCGCTGCGATGACCGTGTCGACCATCGTCTCGGCGTCGAGACCACTGGCGGCGTGCCACATGCGGACGCGACCTGGTGTCAGGATCACGCGGGCGAGCATCGTCGCGCTGTCGAGCCGTCCCCAGGCCCAGTCGTTCATGCGCCACGACCGCTTGAGGAACCCGCCGAACCGGTTGAGCTCGGTGCCGCCGACCTTGTCGTCGGGGGTCACCGAGTGGACGGCGAAGGCGTTCTGCGTCATCAGGGAGACCTGCACGAGGTCGAGTGGCTGGGTGTTCTCGGTGGGGGTCTCGTCACCGATGGTCCAGCTCGCCACGTGGAGCCTCAGCAGACGTGCCATGAGCGGGCCGATGTCGAGGTCCTCGCCCGGAACCGGCTGTGCCGGAACGCCCTCGAACAGGGACTCCCACGTCGTGCCCTGCGCCAGGTCCGCCAGGGCGTGGAGCGCGGTGACGGCGTGGGACACGGCCCGCGCAGCCTGGACGCCGACCCCGCCCTGCGCCGCGTCGGCACGCACTGCGTCGAGCACGTGCGCGCCCGCGTCGTCCGGGGCGTCCGGGACCGGGAGGTCTCCGGTGTGCCACGCATAGCCCCACAGCCTGATCCTCCAGTAGCGCGAGTCCGGGACCAGCGAGCGCAGAGCGGGTGCGGTGAGCCAGCGCTCGTCCGTGGTGGCGCGAGCGGCCCGCAACCGGGCCAGGGACTCGTGCGCCGCACGGCGCGCGATCCCCAGGCCGCCGGCCGGGTCGTGGGGGGCCGAGGCGGACAGGTCGCGCGTGATCTCGAGGCAGATGTCGACGACGTCGACGGCGGCGGACACGCCCCACTGCCACCGCGACCGCACCGCCTCGTCGGCCTCCGGCAGGGCGGCCGGCACGTACGGGAGCGTGCCGTTGGCGCGACGGCTGTCGACCTGCACCTCGAACGCGGCCTGCCGGATCCGTTCGTACGACCAGCCCTCCGGGGTGTTGACCCGCGTGGCCAGGTCGCGAGCGGTGCGCCGGACCCGGAGGTTGGCGTAGTGGTCGAAGAGCGTCTCGGCGAGGCCGTCGAGCCCGGAGCCGCCGGAGTCGCGCATCACGTCGGCCCTCGTGCTGCCGCGTGACCCGGCCCTCCGGTTGTGGTCGTCGATCTGCTCCACGAACGTCTTGCTGCCCTGGTTGGTGAGCGCGCCCAGCAGGCCTCCCAGGGTGCCGGTGACCGTCGGCGGCTCCGTGCGGTCCGCCGGGACGTCGTCCAGCCGCGCCGGCGCGTGCGGGAAGACCAGGAGCATCACCCGCTGCACGGGACCGGACGCCGGCATCCGGTGGATCGCTGACAGGGCCGCCTTCGTGGGCGTGTTCGCCAGCACGCCCCCGTCCAGGCACCAGCGGGAGCGGTCCGCCACCGGCGCAACACCGTTGCCGGACTCGCGCCAGTCGGCGTGGGAACCCATGTCGGGCCGGACGTGCAGGTCCTCCGGGTCGTCGGGGTCGAGGGGGACCGCCGTCGTGCCCAGTGCCGGCACGTGCACCGGTTCGAACGCCACCGGGAAGCTCGCGGTGCACCGGGCCGCCAGTGCGAGCCGTCGGGCCAGCAGCGTGCGAGCCTCCTGGGTATCGGCGGCGAAGTCGTCCGGGGCGCCGTCGACGGCGGACACGGGGTCGACGCGGCGGAAGTGGAACCGGCCCTCGTGAACCGCCTGGGGCAGCCTCTGACCGAACGAGTCCACGGTGACCTTGGGTGCCCCCCGCAGGAGCGTGGTGGTGATCGTGAGGTCGACCGGCCGGTCGGCGGCGGACGTCGGCTCCCATCCGTCCGTGAGCGTCGCCATCGCCTGCTCGAGGGCCGGGAGGAAGTACCCGTCGCCCTGGAGGAGCGAGGACGGTGAGCCGTGGAACGGCCTCTGCAGCAGGCTCTCCATGCGTCCCTGCTCGGCCCACAGGTCGCGCAGCATCGCGACGTCGGCCTTGCCGTTGACCTGCGACAGCGCGAGCGCCGCCCCGTTGATGCCGCCGGCGGACGTGCCGGTGATGACGTCGGCGCGGGCGGTGACGTTGAGCAGGTCGACGATCCGGGTCCACTCGTTCTCGGGCTCGGACGCGTCGCGCGCGCGTGTCACCGCGTCGATCTCGCGGACGGCCCCACCCATCCAGACGGCGAGGCTGACCCCACCGTTGAGGACGACGGCGAACCGGAGCTCCTCGTGGCGCGGCTTCGCGCTCGTGGACGCCTGCTCGGACATCACGGCATCACTCCCTCGTCTGGAGGAGGACCCGGACCTCGTTCCGATACGTCGCCGCGATTCTGCTCCTGTCCGTCGGCGCGACGGTGGCGGCGCGCTGGTGCGGGTTTGGGCGGCGCGGTCGGCGCCACTACTCTGGTCCGCGGTGGCGTGTCCGAGCGGCCTAAGGAGCACGCCTCGAAAGCGTGTGTGGGTGCAAGCCCACCGTGGGTTCAAATCCCACCGCCACCGCCATGGGGCTTCGACAGGTTCGAGGCCGGACGATCGACAGGAAGACGTACCCCACGGGTGCGTCTTTTCTGTTGGATGACCACTGTGCCGGCCGCCCGGACCGCACCACGGTTCCCACACGAGCGCCCTCCCGGCAATCGGTTGACGTGACAGCCGGAGTGACGCTGCTACGGGGTCTGCGACGGGCGTACGGCCCGCAGACCGTGGCGTCGTGGGAAGGACCTCGGACCCTGTCGGTGGCACTGTGGAGGACGTACGAATCGAGCAGGAGCCGGCGCATGGCAGAAGCGGAGCGAGGCATGGGGAAGAGCGGGAGGTCGCGGGTCTCGACCGGGCTGTGGAGCAACGGGATTCCGTATCTGGCGGTCGGCGACGGTCCGCCGCTCGTCATGGCGCAAGGACTGACGCCGACGCATGACGTGCCTACGGGTATGGAGCGTCGGATGGCGTTGTCCAGTGCGGCACCGTTGAGCGGCGACTTCCGGGCGTACGTGGTCAACCGGAAGCAGGGACTCCGCCCGGGATCGTCCATGTCGGACATCGCCGGGCACCTTGCCGCCGCCATCGAGGACGAGCTCGGTGAGCCGGTGTTCCTGACCGGCACGAGCACCGGCGGGTCGGTGGCCCTGCAGCTGGCCGTGGACCGCCCCGACCTGGTCCGGGCCCTGGTCGTGGTCGCCGCGGCCTACCGGCTCGGACCACAAGGACGTCAGGTGCAGCAGGTGCTGGCCCAGCGGACCAGATCCGGAGACGCCGCGGGCGGGTGGGCGCAGCTGATGACAGGGATGCTGCCGGCTCCGCTGCGACGCCCGGTCTATCCCCTGGCCCGGGTGATGATGCGGCCGATGGCCCCGGAGGATCCGAGCGACATGCTGGTGACCCTCGACGCCGAGGACGCCTTCGACGTCGGTGATCGGCTGGACCGAATCACCGCTCCCACCCTCGTCGTCGGGGGCGCGAAGGATGTCTTCTACACCCGCGAGCTGTTCGAGCAGACCGCCGCCGGCGTCCAGGACGGGCGGGCGCACATCTTCCCCGACTGGGGACACCTACGCGCCAGCAGCTCCTCAACGACCGCGAACCTCACGCTCGGGTTCCTCCTGGCCGGCCTGCCCAACTGATCGACGCGCTCAGACGTGGTCCTCCGGTCCGCCTGGTGCGTCGGCGAGGTCGGGAAGGAGGTCGACGACGCACTCGTAGTAGCGCATCGCGAGCAGCCCACGTGCGGCGTCGATGTGCCCCTCGCCGACCGCGATGACGTCGTTGAGCCACAGGTGCGGCTCGTGGTTGGTCTCGAAGGTCATCACGTGGACGCCGTGCCCGTCGGTCAGCGACGACATGCCCGTGAGGCGGAACAGGACGCTGCCGCCGTCCTCGGTGTCCACGACCCCGCTGGCGTCAGGGAACGCGAACCCACCCCTCAGCCGGGGGTTGTTGGCCCAGTTCGCCGAGCCGGCGAGGCGCCCGGTGAACGTCGCGGCGCCCTGTCCGAAGAGCCGCCCGTCGCCCCGGTCCGACGGCTCCACCGACCACATCCGGTCGTAGCTCCACCGGACGTCGGCGAGAGGGTCTAGGCGCATGGCGGCCTCCTCGTGCCGCGCGGCGCGGGGCACGTCGCGCACGACGATCGTGGCACCGGACGCGGCCGTCGGGAAGGCCTACCCCAGCGGCGCGTCGGGGGTGACCGTGATGAACACGAGCTGCGGGAGGACGGCGCGGGCCTCGGCCTCGTTCACGCGTCCGTCCGTGACGCTGATCCCGTAGGCCCTCGCATCGCGGCGATGACGCTCGAGGATCGAGACCAGCTCGGGCAGGCAGCCCGGATCGCCGATCGCCAGGTCCGCCCGGCCTCGCACCCGGCGGCCGGCGAGGCGGAGCTCGACCTCGGGCCGGGAGACCAGGTTGCGCCACCACGTCCGCCGGCGCTTGGTCAGGATCGTCACCGTGTCCCCGTCGCGGTAGTAGGTGACCGGCGTCGTGTACTCCCTGCCAGTCCTGCGGCCGGTGAAGGTGAGGAGGGCGACGTTCCTGCCGACCAGCCGTTCCAGCCCTGGTGTGCGCAGCATGGCCGTCATCCCCGAGTTGAGCCACGCCGGTGGCGTCCAGCTGGGAATGGTCGGTGTCTCGCTGGTCATGGTCGGCTCCCGGTTGGTGGGAGACCCAGTGGACCAACTGTGGTCGCCCCAGGGGCAGGGGCCTTGGTCACGAACACACCGGCTGGCACGTCCGGCCGCCGCGGCGCCCACCGAGCCGCTCGCCGCGAACCTGCCAGCCGGTGTGCCCGGTGTCAGCGTCACCGGCCGCTGTTCCTGCTGGCCCAGGTGCCCGGCGTCGGCGACCGCCGGACGCCAAGGGTCACGTGCGCTGCGCCAACAGGCCGAGGCGGTCGACGACTGCGCACTCGTGGGCGGTCACCACGGCGCGACGGAAGGCCACGGACCCGTCGAGCTCGGCCAGGATCGTTCGCGAATCCCGTGCGAAGACCTGCTCCAGGGACTGACCGGCGGGTCGCCTGTCGTGCAGGTAACCGAGGAAGGTCGTGGCGCCGAAGCGTCGGAGGATCGCGCGCCGCCGACGGGGGTCGGGGGACCACGCGGGCGGGCGGGGATTGCCGAAGTGAAGCTGCAGGAGGAGCCTTGCGAAGAAGGGGGTGTACGGACGTTGATCACCGACCTGCGGATGACTCCGGATCCACTCCCAGAGGCTCCGCACCGTCAGGGCCAATGACACGTGGTAGGCGATCAGCATCTCGGTGCGCGGAACGATCGCCGGTGTGATCGATCCCCCCTGCTCATTGGTGTCGGTGGCCGCCCGATGCCACTCCCGGCCGTACCCAGGCGGGATGTGGACGAGGGCGCTCGGCCTGATCCGATCCCGATCGGGCCGCCTCGGCACGTGCAGACCGAGGTTGTCCATGCCGCCACCGGAGAAGGTGTTCACGAAGTAGCAGGGATCCCGGCCGACGGCGCGGCACGCGATCGGTGGGTAGCTGTTCCCGTAGGTCAGCCGCGAGATGCCCGTCTCGAAGCCCCCGATCACCACGGTGGCGACGATGTCCGCGCAGGCGTCCTGCGCGAGCACGTCCGACAGCCATCCATGGATCAGCTCGGCCGGCGGCGGTCGGCGCCCTGCTCCCGACGTCCGCGAGACACGCGCCGCGATCATCCTCACGATCTGACGGTCGCTGCCTCCAGCGTTCCCACGACTCGGACGGGTCCAGCGGGGACGGAGAGATGGGTCGAGGAGGACTCGGGTCATCTTGTCGGCCAGCTCGTCATTGAGCTGCACCCACCGGCCGTGCAGCTCCGTGCCGGGGGCGAGGACCGACCGGCCTCGATCCCGGATCTCTGCGGCGTCGCGCAGTCGGTAGCGCCGGCACGGGTAGAACGTCGTGACCAGAGGCACGTGATCCCTCCGTTCCCGAGCCATGCAGTCGGTGCGTCGTCTCGGTCCCCACGATCAGACACCCCGCGGAGCGGTGCTGGTGAGCAGGGTCGCACCGGGGCGGTCACGACAGCGTCACCGTCAGTGCCCCGACCCAGGTCCCTCGAACCTCGACGCCCGCCGGTGTTGAGGCAGGGGACGCGGAAGAGGACGCTGCCGCGTCATCGGTTTCCCCCGTCGGGCGGTCCTGATCGAGGACGACTGCTCCCTGGTCGAGGCGGCCGGTTGCGGGTAGCGTCGAGGAACGCATCCTCCCCGCCAGGAGGCGGTCATGCTCCGCAAGCTCGTACTGCTCGTGACACTGCCGGTCCTCGCGGTGTCGCTCTCGGGTGGTGCCCGAGCCCACGATCGCCCGGCGGACACCCCGTTCCCCACGTCGATCGCCCTACCGGACGGGTTCTTCCCCGAGGGGATCGCCATCGACCGGGGCACGGCGTACGTCGGGTCGCTGATCGACGGCTCGATCCAGCAGCAGGATCTCAGGACGGGTGGCAGCACGCAGTTCGCGGCGTCGCCCGGCCAGGGCCGCATCGCGGTGGGGATGGACGTCGACGCGCGCGGCCGCCTGTGGGTCGCCGGCGGCGGCCCCGGACTCGACCCCTCTGTGACGCCGTCCCTTCGCGTATACGACACGACGACCGGCGCCCTGCTTTCGGAGGCGATCGTGAGCGCCGGTTTCGTCAACGACGTCATCGTGACCCGGGATGCGGCGTGGTTCACCGACTCGTTCAGTCCTCAGCTGATCCGGGTTCCCATCTCCCGTGCCGGAGCGATCGGGATGCCCGAGTACGTCGCGCTCGGTGGGGACTGGGAGCAGGCGCCCGGTTTCAACGCCAACGGCATCGTGGCGTCCCCGAACGGCCGGGAGCTCATCGTCGCCCAGTCGACAGCACCGGACGTCCCCGGTGCCGCCCTGTACACCGCGCCGGCCGAGAGCGACGCCACGGTGCTCGAGGCACGTCGCATCCAGCTGGACGCGACACTGGCCGGCGCGGACGGCTTGGTCCTGGTCGGCCGCACGCTGTACAGCGTGGCCGCAGCCGCCGGCGTGGTGAAGATCCGGCTGTCCGGCCCACTCACCAGGGGCAAGATCGTCGACGTCCTGCCCGTGCCCGGTTCGGTGACCCCCACGACCGCCGCGGTGTTCGGGCCGCGCCTGTACGTGGTGGACGCGAAGTTCCCGCTGTTCGGTGATCCGACCGTCCCCTTCGCCACCACCGCGATCCGGCGGTAGTCGGTCGTCGCCAGGTGGTCCACGGCCACCCGGGCGCTCCGGGCTCGTCAGGGCCGCTCGGCACGCTCCCGGCGCTCCTCGAGCGCCTCGTCGTCGTCCTTCCGGTCGCCCAGCTTCTTCAGCAGGCCCATCCCGGGGACTCCGTCGAGCGCGGCCCGCAGGTCCTCGACGACCTCGAGGATCTGGTGGACGTCCGGGCCGACGCGGTCGAGCTGCTGCAGCATCGGCAGCACGTCCTGGTCGAGGTGCTCCAGGACGGCGGGAAGGCGGTCGACGAGGGAGACCGCCGCATCGATCTCGGCCGGGCTCAGGCTGTCGACGAGCCGTGCCGCGATCGGGGTCCCCTTGCGCACCATCGGCTCGATCTCGGTCACCATCCGGTCCGTCCGCTCCATCACCCCGGTGGCGCCCGCGACCGCGCGGTCCGCCCGCGTGACCGTCAGGTCCGTTCGCTCGACCACCGTCAGGGCGGCCGCGACCGACGCGTCGGCGCCGGCCAGCACCTCGTCCACTCGACCGAACGTGCTCTCGGCGCGGTCGAGGAGGCTGTCGATCCGGTCCACCACTCCGTCGATCCGGGTGATCAGCGCCGCCGCCCGCGGGACGAGCTCCAGCGCCTCGCCGACGCCGTCGACCGCGCCGCTGACACCGTCCTTCACGGCGCTGGCCGCGCCGACCAGGTCGGACGGGGTCGGGATGATCTTCATCGGGCTCTCCTCCGTACGGGCGCGACGCCGGGTGCCGGCCCGTGGTCGTCGATCAGGGGGTCGGGGTCGCGGCCGGCGTCGTCTCCGGTGCGGCCGGGTCGGTGGCCTCGCCCGCCGGGACGGACGGCGGGACGCACCCCGGGGCACTCGGCCCCGGGACGGGGGCCATCGCGGCGGCGGCGGTCTCCTCGTCGGCCATCCGGCGGTAGCCCTGGCCGATCGACACCTCGACGATCCGGCCCTCGCGGCCGTCGTCGACCAGGACCGCGCTCACGAACTGTGCGGCAACGGCTTTCGCCTGCAGGAGCGACTCGGGCCCGTGCCGGACCTGGGCAGACTCGACCACCTCGATCGCGTCGTCCTCGTTGCTGATGCTCGAGACCGTGAAGCCGCGCAGGGTCAGGGCGTCCGCGACGGCGTTCGCCAGGCCGCGCACGTCCGTGGCGTTGAGGACGACCACCGTCGTGTTGCTGGGCAGGGCGGCCACGGGAGTGGGCTCACCGCAGACGGAGGGGGCGTCGGCAGCGGTGGACTCGTCCGCGAAGGGCCACTCCCACCAGCCCTGCGCCAGCCCCGCGGCACCCACGCCGGCGCCGAGGACGAGCAGGACCAGCACGGTGAACGAGATCGCCTGCCGGCGAACCCGTCTGACCCGCTTCAGCTCCTCGCGACGCCGGGCCTGGTAGCGGGCCTCGTCCTCAGCGGTCCACTCCTCGTCCTCGCCGTAGTCGACGTCCGGGGCGTCCGACCCGTCGTCCCACTCGTCGAAGCGGTCGTCGAAACGGTCGTCCCTGGCCATGGGCTCCCAGCCGCCTCAGTCGTCCAGCACCAGCACGCGAGCGTGCAGGATCGGTCGTTGGTGCAGGGCGGCACGGACGGCTCGGTGGAGCCCGTCCTCGAGGTAGAGCTCGCCGCGCCACTGCACCACGTGGGCGAACAGGTCGCCGAAGAAGGTGGAGTCCTCGGCCAGCAGCGCGTCGAGGTCCAGGTTGCGCTTGGTGGTGGTCAGGTCGACCAGACGGACCTGGCGGGGCGCCACCTCGGCCCACTGCTTGGGCGTGGTGAGGCCGTGGTCGGGGTAGGGACGTCCCTCACCAACGGCCTTGAAGATCACGCCGCCATCCTAGGGGCCGTGCTCATCGTGGCCCCGGCGTGACTCGCTAGCCTGCGGGCACCGGCATCGTCGACCGAGGAGAGCCCGTGCAATCACCACCCGAGAGCCAGGCCTCGCCGAGCGACCCGGTCGTCGACCTGGTCCGAGCCGGCTACACCACGGAGGGCCCCGCGATCGAGCTGGGAGCACTCGTGCTCGATGGCCGCGGCGTGCCGGAGGCCGGAGTCCGGCTCCCCCTGTCGGTGCTGAACCGTCACGGGCTCGTGGCGGGCGCGACCGGGACAGGCAAGACGAAGACCCTGCAGCTGATGGCCGAGCAGCTGTCGGCCCACGGCGTGCCGGTGTTCGTCGCCGACGTCAAGGGGGACCTGTCGGGCCTGGCCGTGCCGGGCGAGCCGAACGACCGGATCAGCGAGCGGGCGCTGGACGTCGGCCAGCAGTGGACGGCCACCGGCTTCCCGACGGAGTTCTTCGCCCTCGGGGGTCAGGGGACCGGCGTGCCCCTGCGCGCCACCGTGACGTCGTTCGGCCCGCTGCTCCTGTCGAAGGTGCTCGGTCTGGGCGACGTCCAGTCGTCGTCCCTGGGACTGGTGTTCCACTTCGCGGACAAGGCGGGCCTGCCGCTGCTCGACCTCAAGGACCTGCGGGCCGTCATCCAGTACCTGACCTCGGACGAGGGAAAGGGCGACCTGGAGGGGCTGGGCGGCCTGAGCAGGTCGACCGCCGGTGTGATCCTGCGCGAGCTGATCGCCTTCTCGGACGCGGGCGCGGACGACTTCTTCGGTGAGCCCGAGCTGGACCCGGCCGACCTGATGCGGACGACGTCAGAGGGCCAGGGGGTGATCTCCTGCCTGGAGCTGCCGGCCGTCCAGCGTCAGCCCCTGGTGTTCTCGACCTTCCTCATGTGGCTGCTGGCCGAGCTGTTCGAGTCGCTGCCCGAGGTGGGCGACGTGGAGAAGCCCAAGCTCGTCTTCTTCTTCGACGAGGCGCACCTGCTCTTCGACGACGCCAGCAAGGACTTCCTCGACCAGGTCGCGCAGACGGTCAGGCTGATCCGATCGAAGGGGGTCGGGGTCTTCTTCGTCACCCAGTCCCCGACCGATGTTCCGCGGGATGTGCTGTCGCAGCTGGGTTCTCGTGTCCAGCACGCCCTGCGAGCGTTCACGCCCGAGGACGCGAAGGCCCTGAAGGCGACCGCGTCCACCTACCCGACGTCCGGCTACGACCTCGAGGAGGTCCTGACGTCGCTGGGTACCGGCGAGGCCGTGGTCACCGTGCTCTCCGAGCGTGGAGCTCCGACCCCCGTCGCGTGGACGAGGCTGCGCGCCCCGCAGTCCCTGATGGCTCCCGCCCCCGAGGCGCAGGTCGCCGCGATGGCCGAGGCGTCGCCTCTGCAGGCCGAGTACGGGCAGGACGTGGACCGCGACAGCGCCTACGAGCGCCTGGCTGCCAGAGTCGCCGGGACGCCGGCCGACGAGACGGCGCAGGGACAGGGGAGGTCCGCCCCGACGTCGGCGCAGGACGCGGCCCCGGCCACGGAGTCGACGTCCCAGGAGCCGTCGGTGGCCGATCGCGTGCTGGGCTCGTCCGCCTTCCGCAGCTTCGCCCGCTCGGCCGCCACCGTGATCGGACGCGAGATCGTCCGGTCGGTGCTGGGTGTCCGGCGTCGCCGCTGACGCAGGGACTCCCGGCTCCGCGCGCTGGCTGGGCGTGACGGGTGACTCCCGGCATCGGCTCCCCGCCCCTTCGGCGGCGACGCGAAGAGCCCCGGACCGTCACGGTCCGGGGCTCTGTGCCGCCTGGCGGAGGATAGGGGATTTGAACCCCTGAGGGGTTTCCCCCAACACGCTTTCCAAGCGTGCGCCCTAGGCCACTAGGCGAATCCTCCGCGGGCGAGCCTACTAGAGCCCCAGGGGTGCACCGCACCTGCCGGAGCCGGTTCCTGGCTCCACGGCCCGGCCGCTACAGTGGTGGCCGACCCCTCGTGCGGCGTCATCCCGCTGAACTCCCCCAGGGCCGGAAGGCAGCAAGGGTAGGTGGGCCCTGGCGGGTGCACGGGGGGTCCTCGCATGCCCCCGTCGCGAGTCCTGCTCGAGAGGGATGCCGGATCGGCTACGGTTCGCGCTCGTGCAGACCACCCCCATCGCCGTCCGCGGCGTCGCAGCCCCCGTCTCCGTCGACGTGCCCTTCGCTCGCCGCCCCAAGGTCCTGGTCGGGGGGCAGGAGGCCCAGCGACTCGGCCGCAACCGCTACGCCCTGCCCGGCGTCGACGGCAAGCCGGTCGAGGGCACGGTGAAGGCCACGCTGGTCGACCCGTACCCCAGGCTGACCGTGGACGGCCAGACGTACCTGACCGGACCGAAGGTGCCGATCGGTCTCCAGATCGTGGCCGCACTGCCGGTCGTGCTGTTCGTCGGCGGCCTGCTCGGCATCGTCCTGGCCCTGCTCGGTGTCTTCGCCAACGTGACCGTGCTGCGGACGACCATGGCCACGGCGGGAAAGGTCGGGCTCGTTCTCGGCATCACCGTCGTGACCGTGCTCGTGTACACCCTGCTCGTCGTCGCGATCGTCTCCTCAGGGTCGTCCTGACCGCTCGCGGACGCTGCCACCGTCCCAGGGGTTGAGGGCGGCTGCCCCCCGTCGGTCGGCCCAGTTACTGTGCCGGGGTGTCGACAGCGCTGTACCGCCGCTACCGCCCGGAGTCGTTCGCCGACGTGATCGGGCAGGACCACGTCACCGGTCCCCTGAGCCAGGCGCTGCGGTCGGGCCGGGTCAACCACGCGTACCTCTTCAGCGGCCCGCGCGGGTGCGGCAAGACGACCTCGGCGCGCATCCTGGCGCGCTGCCTGAACTGCGCCGAGGGCCCGACGCCCACCCCGTGCGGCACCTGCGACTCGTGCCGGGAGCTGGCGCGTGGCGGGTCGGGCAGCCTGGACGTCGTCGAGATCGACGCCGCCAGCCACGGTGGTGTGGACGACGCCCGCGAGCTGCGCGAACGCGCGACGATGGCTCCGGCGCGTGACCGCTTCAAGGTGTACGTGATCGACGAGGCGCACATGGTCTCGAACCAGGGCTTCAACGCGCTGCTCAAGCTCGTGGAGGAGCCGCCTGAGCACGTGAAGTTCGTGTTCGCCACGACCGAGCCCGACAAGGTGCTGCAGACCATCCGGTCGCGGACGCACCACTACTCGTTCCGGCTCGTCCCCCCGGACACGCTGGTCTCCTACCTCTCCCAGCTCTGCGAGTCGGAGGAGGTGACCGTCGGCAAGGGCGTGCTGCCCCTGGTCGTGCGGGCCGGCGCAGGCTCCGTGCGCGACTCGCTGTCGGTGCTCGACCAGCTGATCGCCGGGGCCGACGCGGACGGTGTCGACTACGAGCGAGCCATCGCGCTGCTCGGCTACACCGACTCGTCGATGCTCGATGACATCGTCAGCGCACTCGGGTCCGGCGACGGCGCGGCGCTGTTCCACGTGGTGGACCGCGTGGTCGAGTCGGGCCACGACCCCAAGCGCTTCGTCGAGGACCTGCTGGAGCGGCTGCGCGACCTCATCGTGCTGCAGGCGATGGGGGAGGCCGCGGAGGGTGTGCTGCGGGCCGTGCCACCGGACCAGATGGAGCGGATGCGGACCCAGAGCACCTACCTCGGGCCCGCCGACCTCTCCCGGGCGGCCGACGTCACGAACGCGGCGCTCAACGAGATGGTCGGCGCGTCGAGCCCGCGCATGCACCTCGAGCTCCTGTGCGCACGGCTGCTGCTGCCGGGGGCCGACTCGGGCGATCGTGGTCTGGGGGCCCGACTGGACAGGATCGAGCGGCGCCTGGCGGTCGGCGGACAGGTCGCCGAGCGTGCGCAGTCCGGGCCGCGCGCTGAACCTCACAGCCCACCGCAGACGGCCACCGCCGCGGCCGCGGCGCCCCAGCCCCCTCGTCGGAGCACGACCGAGACGCAGCCGGCGCCGAAGCAGGCCCCGCCCCCGGAGTCCCCGCGACACGAACCCCGGCAGCAGGAGACCGCGCAGCAGGAGGCCCCGCACCACCAGGCCCCGCACCACCAGGCCCCGCAGCACGAGAACCCCCGCGAGCAGGCGCTTGCGCAGCCGACCCCCCGCCCGGCCGCCGACGACGTGGGAGCGGTCGACACCGAGGCGCTGCGGCGCATGTGGCCCGACGTCCTGCGACAGGTCCAGGGCATGCGCCGGTCGACGTGGATGATCATCAGCGCGAACGCCCAGGTGCACCGACTGGCGGACGGCGTGCTCGAGCTGGCCTTCTCCAACCAGGGCACCGCTCGCGGCTTCGCCGCCGGGCAGCATCCCGAGGTCGTGGCCGCCGCCGTGTCCGAGCTGCTGGGCGTCACCGTGCGGGTGCAGGCCGCCCCGGAGGCGGCCGCGGACACAGCCCAGCCCCCGTCCCCCGAGCCACCGGTCTCGGACGGCTGGGACGAGGTTGCGCCCACCGGCGAGGCCGGCGGCCCACCACCCGAGCGCCCAGGGCCTCCCCCGGGCCGCCCCCCGGTGGACGCACCGCGCGACGACGACCGGCGGAGCGAGCCGTCCGGCACCCCTGGCGGCGACCCGGACGAGCACCGTGAGAGCCGGGCGAGCCGGATGAGTCGCGCCGAGCAGGTCTCGCGTCCGCCGACCACGGTGGCGCCCGAGGACGACACGGTCAGCGACGACGACCCCGACGCGGAGGACTCCGGGATGGTCGGACCGTCGGTCGTCGAGGAGCTGCTGGGCGGTCGCGTCATCGACGCGCCCCCCGGCCGGTGACACACTGCGTGACCCCCGCACGACCGACCGGGTGCGGTCGACCGTGGCGGCGTGGCACGACGGCTGCGGACGGTTAGGCTCACGGGGTGTACGAGGGCGCGGTCCAGGACCTGATCGACGAGCTCGGGCGACTGCCCGGGGTCGGTCCTAAGAGCGCCCAACGCATCGCGTTCTTCCTGCTGCAGTCCGACGAGGCCGACGTGCAGCGGCTCGTCACCGCCCTCACCGAGGTCAAGTCCCGGGTCAAGTTCTGCAGCATCTGCGGGAACGTCGCCGAGGACACCGAGTGCCGCATCTGCCGGGACACCCGCCGTGACCCCGCACTGGTCTGCGTCGTCGAGGAGTCGAAGGACGTCGTGGCCATCGAGCGGACGAGAGAGTTCCGCGGCCGGTACCACGTGCTCGGCGGGGCGATCAGCCCGATCGACGGCATCGGGCCCGACGACCTGCGGATCCGCGAGCTGATGACACGCCTGGCCGACGGGGTCGTCACCGAGATCATCATCGCGACCGACCCGAACCTCGAGGGGGAGGCGACCGCGTCCTTCCTGGCGCGGCTGCTGAAGCCGATGGGGCTGCGCGTGACGCGCCTGGCGTCAGGGCTGCCCGTCGGGGGCGACCTCGAGTACGCCGACGAGGTCACGCTGGGCCGGGCGTTCGAAGGCCGCCGACTGCTCGACGTCTGACAAGAACCCCACTGAGGGAGAGCCATGACCGACGAGAACCGCAGCACGGCAACAGATTCGGCGACTCCAGCGCCGGAAGCCACGCCCGGCGTGGACGGCCCGACGATGGAGGCCCTCGCCCACAGCACCGCGAGGGAGGCTGCCGGCTACCTGGACGCCGTCACCGAGGTGGCGTCGGGTACTCAGCCCGAGACGGCTCTGCCCGTCCTGCTGCTGGCGGTCTCCCAGGTCCTGCAGACCGGTGCGCGGCTCGGCGCCATCCTCGACGTGCTGCCTGAGGAGAAGTTCGAGCCGGACCCCGGCCCCGACGCCGACGTCGAGCCCGTCCGGTCGGGCCTGGCCAACCTCCTCGAGGGCCTGGACGAGTACGCCGACGTCGTCGACCCCTTGACCGATCCCGAGGCGGCCCGGGGGATCCTGTCGGACGACCTGGCCGACGTCGCGGCCGCACTGGCGCACGGCCTGCGCCACTACGAGCAGGGGCAGCTGGTCGAGGCACTGTGGTGGTGGCAGTTCTCGTACCTGTCGACCTGGGGCGACCGCGCGGCGAGCGCGCTGCGCGTCCTGCTGTCGGTGCTCGCGCACCTCCGCCTCGACGCGGATGACGAGGTCGTCGCCGAGGCGCAGTTCGAGGCGCTGCACACCTGAGTCACCGGGTGCGCCGGCACGGCCCCATGACGGGACGGTCGATCAGGCGATCCGCGTCCCCCGGGACAGTCGGTGCACCGGTGTCACCAGCCGGCGCACGGTGAGCCAGAACCCGAGGGCACCGAGGCCGAGGTCGATGGCGAGCCCGTAGGGCCACACGAGGCCGTCCGGGGGGTCCGACTCTCCGAGCATCCCCATGGAGTCGTAGTCGATGGACGAGTAGCACTCGTTGACCGGCTCCTGCGCACCACGCTGGGCCGCAGCAACGCCGTAGGCGATCGCGGCCAGGACGTCTTCGTCACCGTCCGACGCCGGGGCGGCGTCCGCCACCACCACGTAGGGGTTCGCCGCCAGCAGCCACCAGGTGTACTCGGTGTGGGCCCTCTCGCGGTTCTGCTCCGAGAGTGAGCACTCCGACTCCGGGATGGGGAACGGCGTCTGCGGGTCCACGCCGTTCACGGGATCGCTGAGCACCTCCACCCGGTCCGTGGTGGTGACGAGTGGGTAGGAGACCCCGAAGAAGATCAGCGTCCCGATGCAGAGGAAGGCCACGGTCAGGTACGTCATCACCGCGGACGAGGCGGGTCGCGCGGTCACCGCCGACCAGCCCAGAGCCATCGCGCAGACGGCCAGCAGGATCACCGAGAGCATCACGACGGTCGTGAGGGCCCGCAGCACCGACGTGCCGCCCGGGACCATCGCGAGCAGCAGGAACGGCACTCCGGTGGCGAGGAACACGAGCGCGGTGGCCCAGGCGGCCAGCAGCTTGCCGGTCGTGATCTCGAGCGGCGTGAGCAGCGTCATCTGCAGGGGCGCGAGCGTGCCGGCGGCGCGGTCGCCGTTCACGCTCGTCGAGCTGAGCGCCGGCGCGACCAGCAGTCCGAGCGTCAGCACGAGGAAGGCGACGGCGCCGAAGATGAACCGGCCGGAGTCCTGGTCGAAGCCGGCGGCGAGCATCGTCAGGCCGGAGATGACCGCGACCGTGACGAAGAACAGCCCGAGCATCAGCTGCCAGCGGCTGGAGCGCACGCGCTGCCGCAGTTCGAGCCGCACCACCGTGCGCACGGCGGACGGGCTGAGCGACCACGTGCCGCGTGGGTGGTCAGGCGTCACAGGGTGGGGGTCGGCCAGCGCAGTCGGCGCGTTCCACGGGCGGCCCTGCTCGGGCGGCGAGGGGGTCGTCATGCGCGGTCGGACTCCAGTCCCAGGTACACCTGTTCGAGGGCGCCCGCCGCCGGCGCCTGCGACACCATCGGCACGCCGTCGCGGACGAGGTCACGCAGCAGCTCCGCCGCGGCCTCCTGGGAGGGGAGGTCGACCTGCACCTCGTCCGTGCGCGCGGACGTGGGGTCGACCACCTCGACCACCCCGTGGTCCCGCAGCCACGCGCGGAGGCGCGCGGTGTCGAGGGCGCGAAGCTGCCAGCGGCGCATGCGCAGGCCCATGGCGGCGATGGTCGACTCCTGAACCGTGCGTCCGCGGGAGACGAAGACCGCCCGGTCGGCCAGGTCGTCGAGCTCGGCCAGGACGTGGCTGGAGACGAGCACCGCCTTGCCCTGGGACGCGAGCCGCCGCAGCAGCACCCGCAGGTCGACGCGGGAGCGCGGGTCCAGGCCGGACGCGGGCTCGTCCAGGAGCAGCACCTGGGGGTCGTTGATCAGGGCTCGGGCCACGCCGAGGCGCTGCTTCTGCCCGCGCGACAGGACCCGCGCCGGGGCGTCGGCCAGCTCTGAGAGGTGCACCTGCTGCAGCAAGGAGCCCACTCGCTCTCGGCCCACCTCCGCCGGCAGGCGGTACGCGTCGGCGAAGGTGAGGAGGACCTCGCGGCACGTGAGCGTGTCCCACGTGCCGAGGACGTCCGGCATCCACCCGACCCGACGGCGCACGGCGCTCGAGTCGGTGACGGGGTCGGCGCCGCACACGGTCAGCCGTCCGCCGTCGGGCGCCAGCAGGCCCGCCATCATCAGCATCAGCGTCGTCTTGCCGGAGCCGTTGGGGCCGACGAGCGCGGTGACCTGGCCCGGCGGGACCCGCAGGTCCATGTGGTCGACCGCCACCACCAGGTCGAAGGTGCGGCGCAGGCCGGTGCCCACGACACCCGCTGCCCCCGCACCGTCCACGTCGGGTCCCGGTCCTGTCGCAGGGGCCGGGACGCCCACCCCAGTCGTCATGGGCGTGACCCTACGCGCCGACCGCCCCGGACAGCACCGGGACACGGGTGGGTCGCCAGCTCCGCGCGCTGCTCCGATCCCACACCGCCGGTGACACGGTGTCGCCGTACGCCGAACGGCCCTCGCCCACACGGACCACCCGGGTCCCACTGCCCGCCACGCCCCGTCGACGCCCATTCGAGGCACGACGACGAGAACCACCGCACGTCACAGTGACGATTGCGCTCGGTCAGCAAAACCACGGAACGTAATGGCCAAGGCCTCTCGGGAGCCGATTCGGTCACTCATCGTGAGAGTTGTTCGCCCGTCTAGGTGATCCAGGGAGGGCCCTAGCGCGTCGAAGATTGCCCGACCCCTGCGCCTGGAGACCTGATGCCCGCTGTTGCCCGTACCCGCCCCGCCGCCCGAGCGTGGGCCGTCCTCGCCGCCGTCCTCATGACGGCGGGCCTGCTCGTCGCAGGCACGGCCACCTCGTCTCGAGCCGCCGCGTCCGACCTCTACACCTCGGTGAACGCCTCACGTGCCGCTTCCGGCGTACCGGCCCTGGTGCGGGACGCACGGCTCGACGCCGTGGCGCAGGCCTGGACCCAGAAGATGGCGTCGAGCGGGAGCCTGTCGCACAACCCGAGCTACTCGTCGCAGATCCCCTCCGGGTGGTCCTCGGCCGGTGAGAACGTCGGGTACGCGTACAGCGACGCGCAGCTGCACCAGGCGTGGATGGACTCGCCGGGTCACCGCGCGAACATCCTCAGCACCGGCTACAACTCGATCGGCATCGGCTACGTGAAGGACAGCAGCGGCCGGATCTGGGGCACGCACGTCTTCGCGCGGTACGCGACCACGGCCGCCCCCGCCCCCGCCCCCGCTCCCTCGTCGAAGGGCGTGGACTACACCAGCGACTCACGTGCCGACGTCGTCGCCCGGAGCTCCGCCGGAAGTCTCTACGTGTACCCGGGCAACGGCCGTGGCGGTCTCGGGAGCTCGGTGCACGCCGGGTCGGGCTGGGGCTCCATGACGGCCCTGATCGCCGTGCGTGACGTCAATGGCGACTCCCGGGCCGACCTCTACGCACGCGACAGGGCGGGCAAGCTCTGGGTGTACCCCGGCAACGGCAGGGCCGGCTTCGGCAAGGCGTCCCTGGTCGGGAGCGGCTGGAACTCGATGACGCTCGTCCTCTCCGCGGGTGACGTCAACCGTGATGGGCGTTCGGACCTGTACGCCCGCGACGGCTCAGGGCGACTGTGGCTGTACCCCGGCAACGGCAGAGGGGGCTTCGGCAAGGCGGTCCTGGCCGGCACCGGCTGGAACGGCATGATCGAGCTGGTCTCGACCGGCGACGTGACCAAGGACGGCATCGCCGACCTGTACGCCCGGGACGGCAAGGGCCGGCTGTGGGTCTACCGGGGCAACGGGAAGGGCGGGTTCTCCGCGAGCAGCCAGGCCGGCAGTGGCTGGGCCTCGATGGTCGAGCTCGTGGGGCCCGGCGACCTGAACGGCGACGGCTACGGAGACCTGCTTGCGACGGACGCCACGGGGCGCATGCTCCTGTACCCGGCCAACGGCGTCGGCGGCTTCCGCAAGTCGTCCGTCGTCGGGAGCGGCTGGCAGGGGATGGACGCCATCGGCTGACACGCGACCGGCATCCGGACGCCCGGTCTCGGCACGCAGGACGTCGCTACACTCGCGCCTGGCTGTCGGACCTCGTCACGAGGTGGGTCTCACGACCCGGCAGCGCCCGAGCCGTCGACCGGTCAGGAGTGCCCGCGTGGCCGTGGTGGTGCAGAAGTACGGCGGCTCGTCCGTCTCGGACGCCGAGGGCATCAAGCGGGTGGCGAGGCGCATCGTCGAGACGCGCCGCGCCGGCAACGACGTCTGCGTGGTCGTCTCCGCCATGGGGGACACCACCGACGAGCTGCTCGACCTGGCGCACGAGGTCAGCCCGCTGCCGGCCGGTCGCGAGCTCGACATGCTGCTCACCGCCGGCGAGCGCATCTCGATGGCGGTCCTGGCGATGGCCATCGCGAACTTCGGGGAGCAGGCGCGGTCGTTCACCGGCAGCCAGGCCGGGGTCATCACGGATGCCGTTCACGGCAAGGCCCGCATCATCGACGTGACGCCGGGCCGGATCAGCGAGGCCCTGTCGGAGGGTGCGGTGGCGATCGTCGCCGGCTTCCAGGGCGTCAGCCAGGACAGCAAGGACATCACCACGCTCGGACGCGGCGGCTCGGACACCACGGCTGTCGCGCTCGCGGCCGCGCTGAACGCCGACGTGTGCGAGATCTACACCGACGTCGACGGGGTGTTCACGGCCGACCCGCGCATCGTCCCGTCGGCCCGCAAGCTCGAGAGGGTCACCTACGAGGAGATGCTCGAGCTGGCGGCCTGCGGTGCGAAGGTGCTGATGCTGCGCTGCGTCGAGTACGGGCGACGCTCGGGAGTTCCGATCCACGTGCGGTCGTCCTTCTCCCACAAGACCGGCACGTTCGTCTCAGGATCGATGGAGGACCTCACCATGGAGCAGGCGATCATCTCCGGCGTCGCGCATGACCGCAGCGAGGCCAAGATCACCGTCGTGGGCGTCCCCGACACCCCCGGTAAGGCCGCGGCGATCTTCGAGGCCGTCTCGCTCGCAGGCATCAACATCGACATGATCGTGCAGAACGTGGCCGCGTCCTCCGGTCGCACGGATGTCTCCTTCACACTCCCCAAGACCGACGGCCAGACCGCCGTGCACGCCCTGAAGGGCGTGCAGGAGAGCGTCGGCTTCGAGTCCCTGCAGTACGACGACGCGATCGGCAAGCTCTCGCTGGTGGGCGCCGGCATGCGTAGCCACCCCGGTGTCTCCGCCCGTTTCTTCAAGGCGCTGTCGGACGCCGAGGTGAACATCGAGCTCATCTCGACGTCCGAGATCCGGATCTCCGTCGTGACGCGCGCGGACAGCCTCGACGAGGCGGTGCGAGCCGTGCACACCGCGTTCGGCCTGGACAGCGCCGAGGGCGAGGCGGTCGTCTACGGGGGCACCGGGCGTTGACATGCCAGACATCAGTACACGGAGAACCCGAAGGGGCACATAATCCGGGTGTGAGGTCGCCGGAGTCGCCGAGCCACAGCCGTCTGGCTGACTCGTGCCCGCCGGAAGGCAGCGTGCCCGAGCTGCTCGAGGAGGAGCGCGCGGCCCGACGTCGGGCCGAGGCCTCCGCCAACCTCTTCCGCAGCATCTTCGCCGACAGCCCGGTGGGCATCGGGCTCTCGGACGAGGACGGCCACTTCGTGGATGCGAACACCGCGCTGTGCTCGCTCCTCGGCCGTCCGCTCAGCGACCTGGTCGGCCGCTCGTCGCGGGACTTCACGCATCCCGAGGATGTGCCCGAGCACTCCCAGGCCGAACGCCTGATGGCCGAGGCGGAGGACGGGATCGTCCGCGTCGAGAAGCGGTATGTGCGGCCAGACGGGTCCGTCCGGTGGGCGTGGCTCACGGTGACGATGGTCCCCGGCCCGACCGGAGTGCCCTGGACGCTGGCCCACGTGCAGGACGTGACGGCCCGCAAGGCCTCCGAGATGGCGCTGGTCCAGTCCCAGCGGTCGGTGTCCGCGGTCGCTGACCTGCTCCGACGGGTGCAGCGCGGGGAGGACGTCCGGACGCTCGCGGTGAAGGCCGTCGCCGGTCTCGCGGGGGCCACCGGGGCGGCGCTCGTCGAGGCGTCCGGGGACCACCTGGTGGTGACCCGTGCGCACGGGATCGACGTGGTCGGCACCAGGATGCCGCTGTCCCGAGCGTGCGGCACGGGGACCGCCTGGCTCACCGCGGAGACGCTGTTCCTCGCGGATGCCGTCGACTCCCCGCTCGTCGACCCGAAGCTGCTCGCGAGAACCCGCGCGACGAGCGTCATGTGGCAGCCGATCCTCGACGAGGGCCAGGTCGTCGCGATGCTCGTGGTGGCCTGGGCCGACCGGAAGGTGGGCATCGACGAGCACGCGGCCGAGGCGGTGGAGCTCGTCGCACGCGAGACGGGGGCGGCGCTGCACGCGCAGGCGCTGCGCGAGGAGGTCGCCCGGCTCGCGGAGACCGACCCGCTGACCGGTCTGGTCAACCGTCGTGGCTGGTATCACCGGCTGCGCGAGCTGATGGCCGACGCCCGTCAGCAGGGCAGCGCCCTCACCGTCGCCGTGATCGACCTGGACTACTTCAAGGCGTACAACGACGAGCACGGGCACGCCGCAGGTGACGACCTGCTGGCCCGCTTCGGCACGGCGGCGATGGCCCAGCTGCGGGGCGGGGACCTGATGGCGCGGTGGGGCGGTGAGGAGTTCACCGTCGCCCTGCCCGGGTGCGCCGGAGACGACGCCCTCCCACTGCTGGAGAGGCTGCGGGCCGCCGTCCCCGACCGGAGGACCTGCTCGATCGGCCACGTGGGCTGGGACGGGGCGGAGAGCACCGACCAGCTCGTCTCTCGCGCCGACGCGGCGATGTACGCGGCGAAGCGCGCGGGGAGGGACAGGATCAAGGCCGGCTGACCGTCGGCCCACGGCTCACGGGCGGCGCTGCGCCACCATCACCGTGTCGTGGACGGTCACGTCGGCACCGTCGGGATCCGTGGCGTGACGCGGTCGGGCCTGCGTGACCAGGACGTCCCAGTGACCGTCGTCGAGGTCGTGCGCGACCTCGTCGGCGCTGTAGAAGAGCTCTGGCATCGGGGGGCGCGGCACCGACGTCTCGAGGTCGGACGGGTGGTGCCCCACCACGAGCAGCCGGCCGCCGGGGGCCACCGCGCCGGCCAAGCGGCCGAAGAGGTCCCGCCGGGGGCCCTCGGGCAGGTGCATGAACTGGCACGACACGAGGTCGAAGGTCCGGGGTGGGACCCATGTGCCGAGGTCCGCGTGCACCCACTGCACGCGGTCGGCGACGTCGCGTCCCAGCTGCTCCGCGCGCGCGGCGCCGCGTTGCAGGGCGGTGCGGGAGAAGTCGACCGCGGTGACCTGCCATCCACGCGACGCGAGCCACAACGCGTCGCCGCCCTCGCCGCACCCGACGTCGAGCGCCGAGCCGGGCGTGAGGTCGGCAGCCTCCGCCTCCAGCTGGGGGTTGGCGTGGCCGCTCCAGACCGTCTCCCGGGACCGGTACCGCTCCTCCCACGACTGTTCGTCGAACATGGGCACAGGATGGCATGGCGGGCTGGTCAGGGGGTGAGCCCCGGGCTCGTCGGCTCGGGCGCGGTGGCCAGGGCAGCGACCTGGCTGTGCGTGAACGCGTGGGATACACCCGGCGCGGCCATGAGGTAGGTCGCGATCGCCGACGGGGACCACGAGAACGCTTGTGCGAGACCGCGTGCGACCGACCACACGTAGGCGGCCACCGGTGCCGTCGTGCCGAGTGCGTGGCCCGTGGTGATCGTCAGCATCGGCAGGCCGGCTGTCGTGCCGACGTGGAGCACGGTGTCGTACGTGGGCGCTGTGAGCCGTGTCGGGCGGCCGGGGGAGACGCGGTGCAGTCCGAGGTCGGCCCCGTGTGCCTGACGGGTCTCCTGGGTGACGAGGTCGTTCAGCTGATCCCGGGTGAGCAGGTAGCCACGGGCGGCCACTGATCCCTCCGCCAGGGGGTCGTAGAACGCGACGCCGCCTCCCCACACCCGGGACGCGCCCGCGAAGCGGATCCCGCCGGGCAGGTGGAGGCTGCGGACGTCGAGCGGGTCCGCGGGGTCACGCCCGCCGCGGTGCCCCGCCCTGGCGCCGGGGGGACGGCCCCCGGCCAGGTAGTGCCGGAGACGTTCCAGCCTGAGGTTCGACCCGTACGCGACGTACCAGACGAGTCCCTCACGTGGGCTCACTCCGCCATGGGGCCGCCGCGGCGCGTGCTCGGAGCGCGTCGTGACCATGAGTAGACGATCCCACGACGGCGACGTGGAACGCTTCGGGCTGGACGAGGTCCCGCCCGCCTGATCTTGACTTGTTCCAGACTCGCCGACCATAGTCGGGGCGTGCACACCCGACTGGAGCTCGAACGCGCGCTGCGCGATGCCGGGCTCCGGGTGACCCGTCCCCGGCTCGCGGTCCTCTCAGCGGTCCACCAGCGTCCGCACGCGGACACCGAGTCGATCATCAGGTCGGCGCGCGAGGACCTCGGCGAGGTGTCCCACCAGGCCGTCTACGACGTGCTGCGGGCGCTTACCGCGGCCGGGCTCGTGCGGCGGATCCAGCCGCCCGGGTCGGTGGCGCGGTACGAGGCGCGGGTGGGGGACAACCACCACCACCTGCTGTGCCGCTCGTGCGGCACCGTCGCCGACGTCGACTGCGCGGTCGGGGCGGCGCCCTGCCTGACTGCCTCCGACGACCAGGGTTTCGTGATCGACGAGGCCGAGGTCGTCTACCTGGGGCTGTGCCCCGCCTGCATCACGCCCACCGAAGAGAACCCCGGACAGGAGTTGCAGCACAGTGTCTGACGAGCCCACGAACGGCAGCGAGAGCGAGAACCCGGTCATCGACGCGCCGACCCCGAAGAAGTCGGGTCGGCCGAGCACGAACCAGGACTGGTGGCCGAACCAGCTGAACCTGCAGGTGCTGCACCAGCACCCGCAGCAGTCGAACCCTCTCGACCCCGACTTCGACTACGCGAGCGCGTTCGCCGGCCTCGACGTCGAGGCGTTGAAGCAGGACGTCTTCGACGTCATGACGACCTCGCAGGACTGGTGGCCCGCCGACTACGGCCACTACGGCCCGCTGTTCATCCGGCTGAGCTGGCACGCCGCGGGCACGTACCGGATCGAGGACGGTCGCGGCGGCGCCGGTGACGGTTCGCAGAGGTTCGCCCCGCTCAACAGCTGGCCGGACAACGCCAACCTCGACAAGGCACGCCGGCTGCTCTGGCCGGTGAAGCAGAAGTACGGCTCGCAGGTCTCCTGGGCGGACCTGCTCGTCCTCGCGGGCAACTGCGCGCTGGAGTCGATGGGGCTGAGGACCTTCGGGTTCGGCTTCGGACGTGAGGACGTCTGGGAGCCGGAGGAGGTCTTCTGGGGCCCGGAGGACAGCTGGCTCGGGGACGAGCGCTACGCCGGGGACCGCGAGCTCACGGGTCCGGTCGCCGCTGTGCAGATGGGTCTCATCTACGTGAACCCGGAGGGCCCGAACGGACGCCCGGACCCGGTCGCCTCGGCCCGCGACATCCGCGAGACCTTCCGCCGGATGGCGATGAACGACGAGGAGACGGTCGCGCTGATCGCGGGCGGCCACACCTTCGGCAAGACCCACGGCGCGCGCTCGGCCGACCACATCGGGCCCGAGCCCGAGGGTGCGCCGATCGAGGAGCAGGGCCTCGGATGGAAGAACCCCCTCGGGTCCGGTCACGGGGCCGACACCGTGACCAGCGGGCTGGAGGGCGCCTGGACACCCACGCCGATCACCTGGGACAGCAGCTACTTCGACACCCTCTTCGGTCACGAGTGGGAGCTCGCCGAGAGCCCCGCGGGCGCGAAGCAGTGGCGCCCGAAGGGTGGCGCGGCCTCCGACGCCGTCCCGGACGCGCACGACCCGGCTGTCCGGCACGCGCCGATGATGGCCACCACCGACGTCGCGCTGATCATGGACCCGGCGTACGAGAAGATCTCTCGCCGCTTCCACGAGAACCCCGACGAGCTCGGGGAGGCCTTCATCAAGGCCTGGTACAAGCTGCTGCACCGCGACATGGGCCCGGTCACGAGGTTCCTCGGCCCGTGGGTCGCCGAGCCGCAGCTGTGGCAGGACCCGGTGCCGGCCGTCGACCACGAGCTGGTCGGTGACGCCGAGATCGCCACGCTCAAGGAGAAGGTGCTGGCAACAGGCCTGTCCGTCTCCCAGCTGGTGCGCACCGCGTGGGCGTCCGCAGCGACGTACCGCGACACCGACAAGCGCGGTGGCGCCAACGGTGCGCGGATCCGCTTGGAGCCCCAGAAGGACTGGGACGTCAACGAGCCCGCGGAGCTCGCACAGGTGATCGGTGCGCTCGAGCAGGTCCAGCGGGACTTCAACGCGTCCCAGCAGGGCGGCGTCAGGATCTCCCTGGCCGACCTGATCGTCCTCGCCGGCTGCGCCGCGGTCGAGAAGGCTGCCCGCGACGCCGGGCACGAGGTGACGGTGCCGTTCGCCCCCGGACGCACCGACGCCACCCAGGAGCAGACGGACGTCAACTCGTTCGCCGTCCTGGAGCCGAAGGCCGACGGCTTCCGCAGCTACCTGCGCGAGGGCGAGAAGCTCCCGCCGGAGATGCTCCTGCTGGACCGCGCCAACCTCCTGGGCCTCACCGCCCCGGAGATGACCGTCCTGGTCGGCGGCATGCGCGCCCTCGGGGCGAACGTCGGCGACTCGAAGCACGGCATGTTCACCGACCGTCCTGGCCAGCTGACGAACGACTTCTTCGTCAACCTGCTGAGCATGGACACCCAGTGGAAGGCGTCGGAGTCCGAGGAGAACGTCTTCGAGGGACGCGACCGCGTGTCGGGCGAGACGCGGTGGACCGCAACGGCTGTCGACCTCGTCTTCGGATCGAACTCGCAGCTGCGGGCGCTGGCCGAGGTCTACGGGCAGGACGACGCGAAGGGCAAGCTCGTCCGCGACTTCGTGCGCGCCTGGGACAAGGTGATGACCCGGGACCGGTTCGACCTGCGCTGATTCCGGCGAACGACGCAGCAGACGACCCCGGCCCCCCGTGAGGGGCCGGGGTCGTCCGCTGCGCACCTCAGGCTTGGCGACGCCGATGAGTTTCGGTGCGGGTCGAGGTCACCATCAGGAGAGCACGCAGCCGATAGGGGAGATCCATGTCCACGACCACCGAGCCGACCACCGCGACACCGCCCGTCGTCGACCGCGACACGTGGGTGCGCGAGCGCACGGCGCTGCTCGCCCGGGAGAAGGCGCACACCCGCGAGGGCGACGCGATCGCCGCCGCCCGGCGCCGGCTGCCGATGACCGAGGTCGACGCGACCAGCCTCGTGACCGGGCCCGACGGCCCGGTGCCCTTCCTGGACCTGTTCGAGGGACGCGACCAGCTGCTGGTCTACAAGCACATGTGGCACCCGGGGAAGCCGATCGAGGACCAGTGCGAGGGCTGCACCCTGAGCATCTGGCACGTCCACGACACCTCGTACCTGGCCGCATGCGGGGTCTCGTTCGCCGTGCTGTGCGAAGGTGCCTGGGACGAGGTGGCGCCGTTCGTCGACTTCATGGGCTACACGGTCCCGTGGTACTCCGTTGAGGGCGTCGCCGACCCGGCGGTAGCCGCGGGTCTGGTCGACGAGCGCGGCCTGATCTCGGCCTACCTGCGCGTCGGCGACCGGGCCTACCTGACCGGCGAGGTCGTCGTGCGCGGCGTGGAGGCGATCATGACCTCGCTCAAGCTCCTCGACATGACCGCCTACGGCCGCAAGGAGTCCTGGGAGGACTCACCGGCCGGGTGGCCGCGCGAGGTCGGCGGCTTCTGGCGACGCGACGGCCGGCCGGTGGCGCAGTGGACGCGACCCGGCGCCACCCCGGTCGCCGGCCCCGGCGCGGGCTGTCACTGACCGAGCCGGTCCCGCAGCCAATCGAGCCCGTTCCCGCAGGGTCCGGCACGGTGCAAGCTGCGCGGGCCGGTCTGAGCATGTCGGCGTGCACCTTTTGCATTGCGCGCCCGTCCGTCATCCAGCTGGCCGCCCGGCCGCGACGCGAGAGACCGAGGAGACACCTGTGCGCTACCTGATGCTCGTCTGCACCGACCCCGAGCCAGACACCGCGAGCGGCGAGGGTGAGATGCCCGTCGACGAGTGGGCGGCCAAGCACGACGCGGCCGGCACTCGCGTCCTCGGGGATCGGATCCGGCCGGAGTCCGACACCAGGGTCGTGCGCAAGCGCGACGGCACGGTGACGGTGACGGAGGGGCCGTACGCCGGTGCGGTGGAGTGGATCGTCGGCTTCGACGTGCTCGAGGTGGCCGACCTCGACGAGGCCGTCGCCGTCGCCGCGGAGCACGAGATGGCCCGGCACGGACGACTGGAGCTGCGGCCGTTCTGGAGCGAAGGGACCTGAGGCTGCAATGGAGCCACACGAGTCCGGAGTTGACCTCGGATCTGTAGGGGAACGCGGCCGCTCGCGTCAGCTCTCGCAGCGAAGGGCGGTGTCCTGCCGGAGCTGTCGGAGGACGCCAAGCTCGTCGTCGATGCGGCGACGGTCGCGGAGGAGCCGCTCGACCTGTGCGTCGAGGGCCTCCGTCAGATAGGTGGTCCGCTTCGCGGGCGGTGCGTCGAGGCAGGGCAGGAGGTCCGCGATGGTGCGACTGGGCAGCCCCGCCGCGAAGAGGTGCTGGATGGTGACGACGCGTTCGACCGTCTCGGGCGGGAAGACACGCCACCCGTTGTGGTCGCGCGTCGCGTGGACGAGGCCGTTCGCCTCGTAGTACCGCACTGAGCGGACACTCACGCCGGCGGCGGTGGCCACCTCACCGATACGCATGCCGTCCCCCTGATTGACCCTGACACCGGTGTCACCGTCGACGATCGTGGCATGGAGAACACCAGCCATGTGCGCCAGCTGAGGGTCGTCGTGTCGGTCGACGACTACCAGACCGTCGTCCGGTTCTACCGGGACGTCCTGGGCATGCCCGAGGTCGCTGCGTTCGCCGAGGGGGGCGACGACCGCGTCGCGATCCTCGACGCGGGTCGGGCGACCCTGGAGATCGCCAACCCCACCCACGCCAAGGCCATCGACGAGGTCGAGGCCGACGGGCTCGAGAGCCCCCGGATCAGGCTCGCCTTCGAGGTGGGTGACACCCGGGCGCGGACCCGCGTCCTGGCTGAGAACGGCGCAACGGTCGTGGCCGACCCGGTGGTCACCCCGTGGCGCTCGATCAACTCGCGTCTGGACGCCCCAGGGGGCCTCGTCATCACGCTGTTCGAGGAGACCGAGACGGAGGAGCAGCGCTCCGCTCACCCGGGGTTCGGGCGGGACGGTGAGCGCTGACAC
Organism: uncultured Actinomycetota bacterium; assembly: GCA_963845675.1. Lineage (GTDB taxonomy): Bacteria > Actinomycetota > Actinomycetes > Actinomycetales > CAWJMD01 > CAWJMD01. Next base: position 361,310 of record CAWJSX010000005.1, read on the forward strand.
GACCCGGCGTGCCGTCCAGCCAGAGTTCGTGGCACCGCCCGTCGTTGTGGCTCTGGGTACTCGCTCGACGCCCACGGCAGCGTCGATCTCGTGGTGACAGTGGACGTTGCCGTGTCATCGGTAATGTCGCGGTATGTCCACTCGCACCGTCGCGCAGAAGATGGGGATCAAGCCCGGGTGGCGCACCCACGTCGTCGGAGCGCCCGAGGGCCTGATGGACACTCTCGGTCTGCCGTCGCTCGACGTCGACCCCGAGCTCGCTGGGCCAGTTCGACTACCTGCACCTGTTCGTGCTGACCCAGGCTGAGATGCGTGAGCGCCTTCCCGGCGCTGGTTCCGCACCTGGCCGCCCACGGCAAGCTCTGGCTCTCGTGGCCCAAGGGTCGCAAGCTGGGCTCCGACCTCACGCTGCCGAAGGTGATCGAGATCGGTTACGACTTCGGGCTGGTCGAGAGCACGTGCCTGCGCGTCGACGACACCTGGACCGGGCTGCGATTCACGCACCCGAAGACCGGCAAGGTGTACGCCAACAGCTACGGGACGCTGCCGCAGCAGAGGCCCTGACCGAAGGCTTCCCCGTCGCCCACGCCAGCACCGGAGAGCTCGTCGCGACGTCGTCGACACCGGACCGCCCTGACGAGGACCATTTGTCCCGACCTTGCCGAGACATGCCGTCGGGGTCTGTTCTGGGCGCGATCCGGTGCGTGTTCACCGCCGCGCGCCGGGCAGGGTGGGCGTCGGTGTGCGTCGAGAACTAGCGCAGCCCCTCTGGGGCCGCGCACGTCGGCGATGCCGAAGGCACGACTCTTGACGCATGGATACGTAGGGAATAGCATCCGCCCACTCTGCGAGGAAGATGCCGAAAGGGGCAATCATGGGGGTTCGGCACGGGCAGGTGCTTCTGGCGGGATTGGCCTTCATGACCGTGCTGACGTGGGTCTCGCCCGCGGCCGCCGACGAGAGCCCCGACGCCGACTACTTCAAGAACGGCGCACAGGTCTCGAGCACCGACGGCGCGTGCTCAGACGGCAACAATGCCAGTAACACGCATGTGCGTGTCTGCTTCAAGGAGTACGGCGACAAGCTGTACGTCTACGACGCCGAGCCCGATGGACGCTCGGCATATGGCGAGTTCGATGAGCACTACACCACGTTTGCGGGCGGCGACTACAAGGCCTGCCGTAACCGGCACGGATACGGGACGTGGGCCGTCTGCGACTACTCCATCGCCGAGAACACGCGGGTGAAGTTCTTCGGCTACACGAGGGACAATGAGGGGACGGTCAACATCGTCCGCAACCCGACCTCTTTCGTCAAGGATTGGAACGGGTGACCATGCGGACAGCGATCTCGAGTGCAGTGACTTTGGCGACCGCGATGGCGGGCAGCCTGGTCATTGGAGTGACGCCGGCTGTGGCCCACGGCGATGGCTGTCAGAACGTCACGCGCTCGGTGGACGAGGGCTTAGACCTCGTCGGCATCGCCGGCGTCGATCTCAAGCAGTCGACGGTGTGGACGAATTGCGCGACGCACACCCATCCACGGACCCTGACGTTCACCCTCTACCTGAGCGGCGACGAGGAGCAGGATTGGGCAAGCGGGTACCCGGACGACTACTTGTACTACAACTGCAAGGTGCTCACCGACGGCCGAGTCGCTGACACGTGGGACGGGTATCTCACCTACAACGACCGGAGCGACGCGCACTCGGTCGACGACCAGAGTCGGATGCTCTACCCGAACAAGCCCCGGACAACGTGCACCGGCAAGGTCGTCCGCGACTATGAAGGCGACGGCGAGTTCCACATCTCGAAGAAGGCATTGTGATTGAGTCCGACCGCTGAACGCTAATTGAGTTCGAGATGCGGGTGGCCCTGGTGTCGGGCGGCGACTCCAAGCCTTAGGTTGCTGCGTGCCGGCCCTGTCTGACAGGGCCAGCTGGATGCCGCCGCATTGGCCGAGAGAGCTATGTGCCGCGAAGAGGCCCTCGGGCTAGGTCGCCCGTGTGGCAATGCCGAGCACCTCACCCGCTACTGGAGGTCCGTCGAGCTCCGACGTGGTTCCGTCTGCGTGCCGCGGCGATAGATCGCAGCGGCCGCACAGCCACGACCGATCCTTCATAGCGTCGACAAGGCCGTCTGTGCCACGACGACATCGGGCGAAGGGGACCAGCACCCACGGCAAAGACCCCCGACAAGACGACCGCCCCCGCGACCCACCAGGTAGCGCCCCCCGACATGACAACAGCCGGACCCACGTTTCGTAGGTCCGGCTGTCGCCGACGTCCTGAGACATCACACGGTCGGGGTGACAGTGTTCTGGTCCAGGACATCGGCGACAGATGTCTCACGACATCGGCGACACCTGTCCCAGGTCATCGGCGACAGCCCGGACGGGCCGATGCTCGGCCATGCCGACACCCCACGTCGAAGGCCCGCCTGGTCATCACCGCCCTGTTCGTCGACCACCAGAGCCCCGCCGAGGTCGCCGCCCGCTACGGCGTGCACCGCACCTGGGTCTACAAGCTCAAGGCCCGCTACGAAGCCGAGGGCGACACCGCGCTCGACCCTCGCTCACGACGCCCGAAGACCTCCCCCGACGCCCTGGCGCCCGAGGTGGTCGACCTCATCGTGCGGATCCGCAAGGAACTGACAGACGCCGGCCTGGACGCCGGCCCCGAGACCATCGCCTGGCACCTGGCCCACCACCACGGCCACCAGGTCGCCAGGTCGACCATCAGCCGCCACCTCACCGCCGCCGGACTGGTCACCCCCGAGCCGAAGAAGCGACCGAAGTCCTCCTACATCCGGTTCGAAGCATCGATGCCGAACGAGACCTGGCAGTCCGACTTCACCCACTACCGACTCACCCATCCCGATGGCCGCCCCGGCACCGACGTCGAGATCATCACCTGGCTCGACGACTGCACCCGCTACGCCCTGCACGTCAGCGCACACCCCCGGGTCACCACCCCGATCGTCCTCCAGACGTTCAGGGAAACTGCAGGTCAGCACGGCATTCCCGCGTCCACGCTCACCGACAACGGCATGGTCTACACCGTCAGACTCGCCGGCCACGGCCGGCAGGGCGGCAAGAACTCCTTCGAGGCCGAGCTCGCCGTCGCCACATCGTCCAGAAGAACTCCCGACCCGGCACACCCCACCACCTGCGGCAAAGCCGAACGCTTCCAACAGACGATGAAGAAGTGGCTACGCGCCCAACCCATCCAACCGAGCACCATCCGCCGAACTCCAGGCACTCCTCGACCTCTTCGCCGACGAGTACAACCACCGGCGCCCGCACCGCTCACTGCCCCACCGGGCCACCCCGGCAACGCTCTACGACTCGATGCCCAAGGCGCTACCAGGACCGACCACCGACCCCAAGACCCACGAGCGGATCCGCCACGACCGCGTCGACAAGGCCGGCTCGGTCACGCTGCGGCACAACAGCCGACTGCACCACATCGGCATCGGACGAACCCACGCCGGAACCTGCGTGATCCTGCTCGTCCAGGACCTCCAGATCAGGATCGTCAACGCCGCCACCGGCGAGCTCCTGCGAGAACTGATCCTCGACCCCAGCCGGACTACCACGCCACCGCAGCGAAGCCAGCCCCCGCAAGACCCCGAAATGACAACACCCGAACCTGCTTTCGCAGGTCCGGGTGTCGCCGATGTCCTGAGACATCACATGGTCGGGCTGACAGGATTTGAACCTGCGGCCTCTTCGTCCCGAACGAAGCGCGCTACCAAGCTGCGCCACACCCCGTGGAGCAGGGGCAAGCGTAGCCGAGCCCCGACGGGTCCACGAAACCGGTTGGACGTCGGCGACGTCAGTCCCGCGCGACCAGCGTCAGCAGGGTCGCCTCCGGTGGGCAGGCGAAGCGGATCGGCGCGAACGGTGACGTGCCCAGGCCGGCCGACACGTGCAGCCAGGTCTCAGCGTCGTCGTGGCGCCAGCGGTGCAGTCCCTTGGCGTAGCGCCGTGGCAGGTCGCAGTTCGTGACCAGCGCACCGACACCCGGCACGGCGACCTGGCCACCATGGGTGTGGCCGGCGAGCACGAGGTCCGGTTCGTCGTCCGTCATGGCGTCGAGGACCCGCAGGTAGGGGGCGTGGGCGACCGCGAGCCGTACCTCCGCGCCCTCGTCGGTGGGGCGGAGTCGCCGCGCCGCGGGGTAGTCGTCCCGCCGCAGATGGGGGTCGTCCACGCCGACGAGGTCGACCCGTCGGCCGGCTACCTCCAGCGACCCCGCTGAGTTGGTCAGGTCGAGCCACCCGGCCCCGCGCAGTCCGGCGACGAGGTCGCCCGAGGGCAGCCGCGGCGCCTTGCCCTGCAGCATCGACGGCCCGGCGAAGTACGCCATCGGGTTCTTCGGACGGGGGCCGTAGTAGTCGTTGCTGCCCAGCACGAACGCCCCGGGCAGGTGCAGCAGCGGCTCCAGCGCCTCGAGGGTGGTCGGCACGGCGTCGGCGTGGGCGAGGTTGTCGCCGGTGTCGACGACCAGGTCGGGCTCCAGGGCCGCCAGCCCCCGCACCCAGTCGACCGTCTCGCGCCGGCGGGGGGTCAGGTGCAGGTCGCTGAGGTGCAGCACCCGCAGCGGCGCCGACCCCGGCGCCAGCACGGGGACGTCGACGCGGCGGAGGCGGAAGGCGCGCACCTCGTAGCCCGCGGCCCAGGCCAGGCAACCGACACCCACCGCGGCGACCCCTGCGAGCCCTGTGACGACGTGACGGGGACTGGGGGTATCGGGCACGACAGGAGTCTCCCAGGACTGCCACGATGGCGTCATGTCAGACCAGAGCATCCCGTTGAAGGTCCGGCTCAAGGCCGACCTCACCCAGGCCATGCGGGACAAGGACGAGCTGCGGCGCACCACGATCAGGGCGCTGATAGCAGCGATCCGCTCCGCCGAGGTCGCGGGAGCGACGGCCCGCGAGGTCTCCGAGGACGAGGCGCAGGCGATCGTGCGCACGGAGGCCAAGAAGCGTCGCGAGTCGGCCGAGGTCTACGCGGGTGCCGGACGCCCCGAGCAGGCCGAGCGGGAGCGGGCCGAGGAGCAGCTGGTCCTGTCGTACCTGCCCGCCCAGATGGACGCCGACGAGCTCGCCGCCGTCGTGTCAGAGGAGGTGGCGGCCGCGGCTGCCGAGGGTCGCACCGGCATGGGCGCGATGGGATCGGTCGTGCAGGCGGTTCGCACGCGCGTCGGCCAGCAGGCGTCGGGCGGCGAGGTGGCGGCCCAGGTCAAGGCCGCGTTGCAGGGCTGAGACGGGGCCGGGCGTCAGTCGCCCGGCTCGACCGGCTTCCCGTTTCCGCCGCCGTTCCCACCGCCGTTTCCGCCGCCGTCACCACCACCGTCACCGCCGGGGGCGGGTGCCGGTGCCGGGGCGGCGGGACCGCGACTCACCTTGATGCTCACCGTCGTGCCCGGCTTGGCCCGCGACCCGGCGGATGGCGACGTGGCGTACGCCGTCCCGGCCGGCAGGGACGACTTGCTCGGCCTCTGCGTCGTCGCCTTGAACCCCGCGCTCTGGAGGACCGAGATCGCGTCAGCGACGGACCTGCCGGCGACGTCGGGTACGGCCTTGGTGTCACCGAACTCGAGCTTCTCCGACGGTCGCGGGAACTTGCGCGCCGGGGCGCCGTCCATGGCGCCGGTCATGTAGGCCTCCCACGTCGGCAGCGCCAGCGTGGCGCCGTAGACGGCCCGGTACTTCTTGCCCTTGATCGTCAGCCCGTTGAGGGAGGACGGCTTCTGGTTCGGGGTGCCCACCCAGACCGAGGTCGACAGTCCGCCGGGGGTGAACCCGCTGAACCAGGTCTCGCTGCTCTGGTTGGTGGTGCCCGTCTTCCCGGCGGACGGGATGCCGATGTCGGTCCCTCGCGCGGTGCCCTTCAGCACGGTCTGGCTCAGGGCGTACGCCACGCCCTTCGCGACGTCCGGGTCGAGCGCCTGCTGGCACTCCGACGCCGGCTTGGCGAGGGTCTCGCCACCGGGCTGGGTGACCGAGGCGATCGCGATCGGCTTGCAGTAGACGCCCTCGGCGGCGAAGGCGGAGTAGGCGGCCGCCATGGTCAGCGGAGCCACCTCGTTGGCGCCCAGCACCGACGACGGTGTCATCGACAGGTCGCTGCCGTCCGCGCGGTGCACCCCGAGGCTGACGGCGGTGGCACCGATGTCACAGAGGTCGAGCTGGCTGGCCATGTCCATGTAGGCGGTGTTGACCGAGGAGTACGTGGCCTGCAGGACCGTGATGTTGCCCTTGTCGTTGCCTTCGGAGTTGTTGGGGGCGTAGGGCGTCGAGTCCAGCTGTGAGCAGCTCGAGTTGAAGTCCTTGTTGGGGATGTAGCTCCGCTTGTTCGCGCTCACGCGCTGGTTCAGGCTCTTCCCGGCTTGGAGCCACGCCGCCAGCGTGAACGGCTTGTAGTTCGAGCCCGGCTGGAAGCCCACGCCGCCGCCGTACGCCTTGTCGACGTTGAAGTTGATGGAGGTGCCGCCAGGGACCGCCTCCTCCTGAGGGTTGAACACCCGGTTCTGCGCCATCGCCACGATGCGTCCGGTGCCCGACTCGACGGAGGACAGCGCCACACCGACACCGGACGGGTCGGTCGCCGGGACGCGCGCGTCGACGGCCTTCTGCGCGAGCGCCTGCTTCGTCGGGTCCAGGGTCGTCGTGATCGTCAGGCCACCGCGGTAGAGGAGACGCTGGCGCGCCGCCAGGTCGTCCCCGAACGCCGGGTCGTTGAGCAGGACCTTCACCACGTACGAGCAGAAGAAGGCCGCGCTGCCGGCAGCCGCGCAGCCGTTCTGCACGTCCGACACCGCGAGCTGCTCGGCCAGCGGGACCGCCACCGCGGCGTCGTGCGCGGCCTTGTCGATCATCCCGAGCGACAGCATCCGGCCGAGGACGAGGTCGCGCCGCTCCGTCGCGCGCTCGGGGAACTCCACCGGGTTGTTGTAGGTGGGGGAGTTGATCATCCCGGCGAGAAGGGCCGCGTCCTGGAGGGTCAGGTCGGCAGCGCTCTTGGACAGGAAGTGCAGCGACGCGGTCTGGATGCCGTACTGACCTTCCCCGAACAGCGCGATGTTCAGGTAGTTCTCGAGGATCTGGTCCTTCGTGTACTCCTTCTCCGCGGCCAGGGCGAGCTTGATCTCGCGGATCTTGCGGCCCTTGTCCGGGTTCTGGAGGGCCTGGATCTGCTCCTTGTCGTCTGCCGCGATCGCCTTGTCGAGCAGCACGTTCTTGATCCACTGCTGCGTGAGCGTCGAGGCACCCTGCGTCCCGCCGCCCTGCGCGTTGTTGAGCATGGCGCGGGCGATGCCCTGCGGGTCGGCCCCGTTGTGCTCGTAGAACCGGGCGTCCTCGATCGCGATCACGGCCTGGCGCATCGTGGGCGCGACCTGCGCCAGGGGGACCAGCACGCGGTTCTCGTAGTAGAACGCCGCCATCGGGGTGCCGTCGGCCCACAGGATGCGGGACTGCTGGGACAGCGTCCCGACCTCGAGGTCCTCGGGGAGCGACTCGAAGAACTCGACGCCGCCGCGGGCGACGGTCCCGGAGGCACCGACCGCGGGGATGAAGAGTCCCGCGACCAGGAGCCCGGCGAGCATGCTGGTCGCGACGAAGCCGGCGAGCAACGCCATCACGGTGCCGACGCCAGGGATCGAGGTGGGAGTAGAACGAGCCATGCCGCCAGGGTACGTGCTGGAGGCGCCCCGTCCCGCCCTGGCGCGTCCGTGAACCCGCACCGGCACGACGTGGACGGATGTCGACGGAAGGGGGCCGTTCGGGTGGGACTAGTCATTTCGGGCCATGGCAGGACCATCCCTGCGAGGGATGGGCCCCGTCACGCTCCGTGCGTACCGTGGCGTTGTACGAGGTGCACGGGTTCGCCGTGCCCCGGGGGGACGGGAGCAACCGATGCACAACGCCGAGTGGCTGGACCAAGGGGCGTGCCGCAGGAGCAACCCCGACGACCTGTTCGTCCAGGGGGCGGCGCAGCACCAGGCGAAGGTGGTCTGCCAGGGCTGCGTGGTGAAGACGGAGTGCCTCGCCGACGCGCTCGACAACCAGATCGCCTACGGGGTGTGGGGCGGCATGACCGAGCGTGAGCGCCGGGCCCTGCTGAAGCGCCGGCCCAACGTGCGCTCGTGGCGCCGCCTGCTCGAGGCCGCCCGTGACGAGCACGCCCAGGCACCCGCAGAGGCCCCGCCGGCCACGCGCACCGCCTGACGGCTACCGATCTCGGGCGTCAGCCCGCCAGCTGCTCCGCCACGCGCCGCAGTCCCTCGAGGTCGTGGACGTCCTCCGCCATCGCCCCGACCTCCGTCGCCGGCACTCCGGGGTGGGCGGCGTAGAAGCGCGCCGCGACCGCCTGCTCCCGCTCCCGGCGGCGCATCCGCTCCGCGTGCAGACGCAGCAGCCCCGAGGTGACGACCAGGCCGGCGGTGGAACGGCGTCCCTCGGCCTCCACCTGCTCGTCGAGCTGCTCCGCCGCGGCGAGGCTGCGCTCCGCGCTCAGGGACCCCACCTCGGTGGTCTGCACGCGGTTGAGCACGAGGCCCGCGAGGGGCATGCGCTCGGCGTCCAGCCGCTCCACGAAGTACGAGGCCTCGCGGAGGGCGTCCGGGTCCGGCGTGGCCACCACGAGGAAGGCCGTGCCCTTGTCCTGCAGCCGCGCGTACGTGTGGTCGGCCCGCTCGCGGAAGCCACCGAACATCGTGTCGAGCGCCGCCACGAAGGTCTGGACGTCCCCGAGGATCTGCGCCCCCAGCACGCGGGTCATCAGCCCGGTCACTCCGCCGACGACGTTCGTGACGGCGCGCACGTAGGCCCGTCCGCCGACCTTCGCCGGTGCCATCAGGAGCCGGATGAACCGACCGTCCAGGAACGACGAGAGCCGCTGGGGCGCGTCGAGGAAGTCGAGGGCCGACCGGCTCGGCGGCGTGTCGACGACCACGAGGTCCCACGGCTGCTCGCCGGCGTCGGCCGCGGCGCGCAGCTGGCCCAGCTTCTCCATCGCCATGTACTCGCTGGTGCCGGCGAACGACGACGAGAGTGCCTGGTAGAAGGGGTTGGCGAGGATCTGCTCGGCCTTCTCCGGGCTGGCGTGCGTCTCGACGACCTCGTCGAACGTGCGCTTCATGTCCAGCATCATGGCGTCGAGGGTCCCTGTCGCAGTGGCCGTCCCGCCGTCCGCAGGTTCTGGCAGCGAGACCGGGCGGGGAACGTTGTCCAGCTCCTCGAGTCCCATCGCCTGAGCCAGTCGGCGAGCCGGGTCGATCGTCAGGACCACGACCTTGCGACCGCGCTCGGCGGCGCGGAAGGCCAGCGCTGCCGCTGTCGTCGTCTTGCCGACCCCACCCGAGCCGCAGCAGACGATCGTGTGGATGGCCGGGTCGTCGAGGAGCACGTCGACGTCGAGATCGGGGGGCGCCGGACGGGAGGTGCTCATGCCAGGCCCTGCGCACGCATCTGGTCGGCAAGCTCGTACAGCCCGCCGAGGTCGACGCCGCCCGCCAGGTAGCCGAGCTCGTAGACGGGTCGGTCGAGGGCCTCGAGCGACGCGCGTTCCCTGCGCTGCAGCGCCACCCGGCGCGAGTGCTCGGCCCCCTGCTGGATGAGCCCGGCGGCCAACGACTGTGAGCGCGCCGAGTCGCCCTTGCGCACGAGCCTCGAGGCCGCGAGACCCTCCTGCACCTGGGCCGCGTCCAGGCGCCCGTCGTCGGCCGCCACCAGCGCCTTGGCCGGCAGCAGCTCCTCGCGGACGCCGTTGACGATCACACCGCCGACCGGCAGACCCACGGCGGCCAGCTCGGCGACGCCGTCGATCGTCTCCTGGACCGGCATCTCCTCGAGCAGCGTGACCAGGTGCACCGCCGTCTCCGGGGAGCGCAGCAGCGTCATGATCGAGTCGGCCTGGTTGCGGATCGGTCCGACCTTCGCCAGCCCCGACACCTCGTCGTTGACGTTGAGGAACCGGGTGATCCGTCCGGTCGGAGGCGCGTCGAGCACGACCGCGTCGTACACAGCACGCCGGCTGCCCTTCTCGCGGCGCCTCGCAGCCTCGTAGACCTTCCCGGTGAGGAGCACATCGCGCAGGCCGGGGGCGATCGTGGTGGCGAAGTCGATCGCGCCCACCCGGTCGAGGGCCCGTCCGGCACGACCGAGCCGGTAGAACATGTCGAGGTAGTCGAGCAGCGCGGCGCGTGGCTCCACCGCCAGCGCGAAGACCTCACCGCCGTACGGGCCGACCGCGATGGAGCGCTCCGCGTACGGCAGGGGCGGCACGTCGAAGATCTGGGCGATCCCCTGCCGGTCCTCGACCTCGCAGAGCAGCACGCGCCGCCCCTGGCTGGCCAGAGCGAGCGCGAGGGCGCCGGACACGGTGGTCTTGCCGGTGCCGCCCTTGCCGGTCACGACGTGCAGTCGCACGCCGTCGAAGTCTCCGGGGCGCCCGTCGTCCGGTGCCGTCACGGGTCGGGCGCGCCGGCTGCGCGGGGAGGTGGACGGCACTCGTCCAGGGTAGTGAGCCGTCGCCGTTCCCGCCGCCGCTAGGCTGCCGCCCATGGCCAAGTGGGAGTACGCGACCGTTCCGCTCATCGTGCACGCGACCAAGCAGATCCTCGACCAGTGGGGGGTCGACGGGTGGGAGCTGGTGCAGGTCGTGCCCGGCCCGGACGGCAACGGCCTGGTGGCCTACCTCAAGCGTGAGAAGGGCTGATCCGTGGGCGAGAACCGTGTGGAGTCGCGCCTGTCCGAGCTCGGTCTGACGCTGCCGAGCGTGCCCGCGCCGCTCGCCGCGTACGTCCCCGCCGTGACGACGGGCGCCTACGTCTACACGTCGGGCCAGCTGCCGATGGTCGACGGTGCGCTCGTCGAGGCCGGTGTCGTCGGCGACGAGCCGGGCGACGTCAGCGTCGAGCGGGGTGCCGAGCTCGCCCGCCTGTGCGCCCTCAACGCGCTCGCTGCCGTGAAGTCGCAGGTGGGCGACCTCGACCGCGTCCGCGTCGTGAAGGTCGTCGGCTTCGTCGCCAGCCGCCCGGGCTTCGGTGGCCAGCCGAAGGTGGTCAACGGCGCGAGCGAGCTGCTCGGCGAGGTCCTCGGCGACCAGGGGGTCCACGCCCGCAGCGCCGTCGGCGTCGCCGCCCTGCCGCTCAACGCCCCCGTCGAGGTCGAGCTGACCGTCGAGGTGCTCTGACCGTCAGGTCGTCAGGCGGGTGGCCAGCACGTCGGCGAAGGCCGTGGTCACCAGCTGCAGCATGAGCTGACGGGTCTCGTCGTCCCCCCTGCCCTCGCCCAGCGCCTCGAGCACGCCACGCAGGTCGTCGACGACGAGTGCGGCGGCCCGCGCGCCCATCATGCCGAGCGCCGTGCTCTTGTCCAGGTCGACGCCACGCGCCGACAGCGCACTGACGAGACCGAGGCCGACGGCGCTGGAGTGCGGCCGGCCGCCCTCGCAGCTGATCAGGCCCGCCTCCCTCATCATCTCGATCGTGCCCGGACGGTGCTCCTCGTAGAACGCGACCGCACTCGGGTCGAGAGGCACGCGCACGGCCATGCGCCAGGCGGCGACGAGGTCCTGGCGACCCAGGCGGCCCAGCTCGTGGTCGGCCGTCCCCCGGTCGATCAGGTCAGCGATCACCTTGAGCGAGAGCCCGTGCTCGTGCAGCCCGCGGATCAGCCGCAGGCGCGCCACGTGCTCCTGCCGGTAGACCAGGCGCCGACCCACACGGCTGACCGGTGGCAGCAGGCCTCTCTGCTGGTAGGCCCTTACGTTGCGCGGGGTCATCGCGGCCCGGTCGGCGACCTGCTCCAAGGTCAGCTCGTCGAGGGCTCGGGGCGAGAGACCGTCGGCGGGCGCATCAGTCTGCTGCCCCATCACCTTCTCCTTCGTCGCTCTCCCCGGTGCCCTACGGGACAGTACGTGACAGATCGACCACGCCCGCGCGGCGGCGACCTTCATCGGCCGCACCTGGGACGGTAGTCCTTTTCGGCCCTCGAAGCCCGTCCCCGGCCCTGCGTCGTGCTCGCTGCGCGCACGGGGCCGGCGCCTAGGGTGGCCCCGTGACACGCGACTTCCCGACCCCTCCGACGCTGGCCGAACGGGCCGTGCAGTGGCTGGCGTCCCCGGGACCGTCACCCGCGGAGCCCGTGCCGCCCCGGCCCGCAGCCACGGTCGTGCTGGTGCGTGACCCCTCCGTTGGCGACGACGGACCCGAGATCTTCCTGCTGCGACGCCAGCGCACGATGGCGTTCGCCGCCGGCATGCTCGCCTTCCCGGGCGGCGGGGTCGACGCGCGCGACGGCGACGACCTGGACCTGCCGTGGGCGGGTCCGGCCCCGCACGCATGGGCCTCCCGGATGGGCGTGCCCGCCCCGGAGGCGGTCTCGCTGGTGTGCGCGGCCGTGCGGGAGACGTTCGAGGAGTGCGGGGTGCTGCTGGCGGGGGCGGCGGGTCGCACCGAGGTCGTGGACGTGCGCGACCCCTCGTGGGAGACCGACCGGCAGCGGCTGCTGAGCCGTGACGTCGCCCTCTCGGACCTGCTCGTCGAGCGCTCGCTCGTGCTGCGCAGCGACCTGCTGCGGCCGTTCGCGCACTGGACCACGCCGGACTTCGAGCCCCGCCGCTACGACACGTGGTTCTTCCTGGCACTGGTCCCGCCGGAGCAGCGGGCGCGGCACCTCGGCGGCGAGGCGTCGGCGTCCGGCTGGCTCTCCGCGCGGCGTGCGCTCGCCGACCATGAGGCCGGCTCGGTGGCGATGCTCCCGCCGACGCAGGTCGCGGTGGAGGACGTCGCGGCCTTCGCGTCCGTCGAGGAGCTGTGGGGCGCCTCCCGGGACCTCACCGAGGTGGTGCCGCGTCTGGTCGACCTGGACGGCGTCGTCGTCCTGCGCACCGAGCTGCCGGCACGGCGGGATGGGGCGGCGCGGTGAGTGGCCCCGCTCTCATCGGCACGACCGGCGGCCCGGGATGGACCGGTGGCGTCGTCAGCGAGCGGGCGCACTGCGTGCTGGCCCCCAACCCCGGCCCGATGACCCTGGACGGCACCAACACCTGGGTCGTGTCGGTGCCCGGGACCGCCACGGTCGTGATCGACCCGGGCCCGGACCACCGAGGTCACCTGCGTGCCGTCCTGGAGGTCGCCGAGCGTGCGGACGCTCCCGTCCGTGAGGTCCTCCTCACGCACGGCCACCTCGACCACAGTGAGGGTGCCTCGGCCTTCGCGAGCCTGGTCGGCGGCGTGCCCGTCCGTGCCCTCGACCCCGCGCACCGCCTCGGCGGCGAGGGCCTCGGGGACGGGGACGTGGTCGACCTCGGTGACACCCTGCTGCGGGTGGCGGCGACGCCGGGACACACGTCCGACTCGCTGACGTTCCTGCTGGAGGGCCCAGGGGGGACGGGGCTGCTCACCGGCGACACCGTGCTCGGACGCGGCACCACCGTCGTCGCCCACCCCGACGGTCGCCTCGGCCCGTACCTCGAGTCTCTGCGGCGGCTGCGGGACCTGGCCGACCGCGTCGGCGGGGCCCGCGTCCTGCCCGGGCACGGCCCCGTGCTGGAGGACGCCCAGGCGGCCGTGGACGCCTACCTGTCCCACCGTGAGGCGCGACTGGAGCAGGTGCGTGCCGCCGTCGCGGCCGGCGACACGACGCCCGGCGAGGTCGTGCGACGTGTCTACGCCGACGTCGACCCGGTGCTGTGGCCCGCTGCGGAGCTCAGCGTCCGGGCCCAGCTGGAGTACCTCGACGTCGCCGGCTGAGCACTCGCTCCGAGCGTGCGCCCTCGCCGCGCCTGTCCGTGTGGCCTGACGGTCAGCGCGCGCGGCGCCCGAGCCGATCGACGTCGAGGAGCACCACGGCGCGGGCCTCGAGACGGATCCAGCCGCGGCCGGCGAAGTCGGCGAGCGCCTTGTTGACGGTCTCGCGGGAGGCGCCGACGAGCTGGGCCAGCTCCTCCTGCGTCAGCTCGTGCGCGACGAGCACGCCGGCGTCGGTCTGCCGGCCGAAGCGGCGGGACAGGTCGAGGAGGGCCTTGGCCACGCGTCCGGGCACGTCGCTGAACACGAGGTCGGCCAGCGAGTCGTTGGTGCGGCGCAGTCTCCGGGCCAGTGCCTGCAGCAGGTGGCGGGCCACCTCGGGGCGACCGGTGAGCCACGTCTGGAGGTCGGCGTTGCCCAGGCCGACGAGCTGGGCGTCCGACACCGCGGTGGCCGTCGCCGTCCGAGGACCGGGGTCGAAGAGGGAGAGCTCGCCGAACATCTCGCCCGGCCCCAGCACGGTGAGGAGGTTCTCGCGGCCGTCGCCGGACGTGCGTCCGAGCTTGATCTTCCCCGTGGTGATGACGAACAGGCGCTCGCCCGGCTCGCCCTCCTGGAAGAGCACGTCGCCTCGCGGGAGGTCGACCCGGGACATCGTCCCCAGCAGGGCCGCGGCGGCTTCGTCGTCCAAGCCGGCGAAGAGCGGGGCCCTGCGCACCACGTCGTCGTCCACGTCCACTCCTCGACTGTCGCCGGTCCTGATGCGCCCCCCGTCCCGACCGGGTGACCGGCAGGCTCCCGGGGTCGGACGGGGGCAGTCTGCCACCCCGGCACGACCCTGCGCGCCCTCAGCCGCGCGCGCCGCTCCTCAGGGTCGCCCCCGGATCGGCGGCCAGTGCCCGCACGAGGTCCTCGGTGACGTGCTCGAGCCGTCCGTCGAGACGCCTCTCGTGGACGGCGAGCCGCCGTCCGGCGTCCGTCAGGGCCTCCAGGTGTGAGCCGACGCCCTGGGACGGCCAGTCGAGGACGAGGCGCGAGATCTCCTCGGCGGTCGGCGTCCTGGTCCCCTCCCACGGGGTCCCGACGCAGGTCGCCTCCGAGGCCAGGTCGTCCAGCGGCCCGAGCGCGCACGCCACGAGCAGGTCGGTTCGCGCGCGGACCAGGCGTTGGAGGTAGCGGCAGTGAGACAGCTCGGCGAGGACGTCCTGCCTGGCGCGCCGCAACGACGGCACGGCGGGCCCGACCGCAAGGTCTTCCCCGGGGCTGAAGGCCGGCGGAACCGGCTGGAGGCTGGTGGTGCTCACGCCACATCGTCGTCCTGCGGTGGCTGCCTCTTGAGTGCCGTGCGACCGCGTCACCCGTGCGGCTCAGGGTGCGGGAGCATGTCGCGGTCTGAGGGCCTCACCGGACCTGCACCCGCCTGCACACAACCTCCACCGGACCCCCTGACCTCTTGCCGGACAACGCAGTCCGCGTCTGCCTAGCGTGTGCCCCATGACCGAATCGACTCCTGTGACCCCGTCCGCCGCGCCACCTGCAGCACGCCGCCCGGCGACGCCGTCCCCGCGGCCCCCCGGCGCCGCGGAGGAGGCGCTCGCGACCTTCTGGCGGGGATGGACCCGGACCGTCCCGACCACGGTTGCGGCGCTGTGCCTGGCCGCCGGGGTCGCGGGCGGCGCACTGCTGGTCGACGCCCAGGTCGGTCTCGGGGCCGCACTGGTCGGTGCCGCGGTCTGGGCCGCCGCGGCGCCGGCGCTCGTGCGGCGGCGGGCCCCCGGGGATCTCGTCACCGCCGCCCTGTCCGTCGCCCTCGTGGCCGTCTGCGCGGTCCGCGACGCGGAGTGGGTCGTCGCCGTCTGCCTCCTGGTCGCCGCGGGGACGGGTGCCGTGGCGTCGACCGGCGCCCGCACCGCGCTCGCGGTCGCGGTCAGCCCCCTGACCTGGGCGGCGGGTGCGCTCCGGACGGTGCCGTGGCTCACCCGCTACGTCGGACGGGCCGTCGGGAAGCGGCGTGCCTCGGTGCTCGTGGCCGTGCGCAGCGTCGCGGTCACGACCGCCCTGCTGGTGGTCTTCGGCGTGCTGTTCGCGAGCGCCGACACCGTCTTCGCCAGCTACCTTCCCCGGTTCGACCTGGGGCTCCTGCCCGCGCAGGTGGTGGTGGGGACGCTGGTCGCCCTGACGGCGGCGACGGTCGCGCACCTGGCCCTCGCGCCCCCGCCCTGGTCACGGACGACCCTGCCGGCCGCCCGGGCCGCGCGTCGGGGGGAGTGGCTCCTGCCGGTGCTGGCGCTCGACGCGATGGTCCTGGCGTTCGTGCTCGTGCAGGTCGGTGCCCTGCTCGGCGGACACCGCCACGTGCTGGAGACCGCGGGCCTGACCTACGCCGAGTACACGCGGCAGGGCTTCGCCCAGCTGGCCGTCGCGACCGCCCTCACCCTGGTGGTCGTCGCCGTGGCCGCCCGTCGCGCGCCGAGGGTCACGCAGCGTGACCGTCTTCTGACCAGTGGGGCACTCGGGTTGCTCTGTCTGGCCACCCTGGGGGTCGTGGCCTCGGCCCTGCGCCGGATGGACCTGTACGTCGACGCCTTCGGCCTGACCCGCCTGCGCCTGCTGGCCGTCGTGATCGAGCTGGTGCTCGGCGCGGTGCTGGTGCTGGTCCTGGCGGCGGGGGTCCGGTGGCGTGGCGACTGGCTGCCCCGGTCGGTCGTGCAGGTCACGGCGGTCGCCGTCCTGGTCCTGGCGGCGCTCAACCCGGACGGCCTGATCGTCCGCCACAACACCTCGACACAGCTCGACGCGGCCGTGGACGTCTCCTACCTGGGAGGTCTGTCGGCCGACTCCGTCCCCGCCAAGGCGACCCTGGAGGAGCCTCTGCGCTCGTGCCTGCTGGGCCTCAGTTCGCCGCCTCGGACGGGTGACGGGCCGGCGGAGTGGAACCTCGGCAGAGCCCGGGCGAAGGACCTGCTGGGCGCTGGTGGGCCGGGTCCCGGCGCCGGCTGGCCCGCCTGCGAGGACTACCAGCGGGGGGACCGCTGAGCGTCGCTCCCTCTGCGTAGGGTGGCGACGTGACCCGCCGTGCCACCGTGCCCCCCACGACGACCGGCCGCCGGCGTGCGGCCCGCAAGATCCACCGGGTGCTCACCGAGCGTTACCCCGAGGCGCGGTGCGAGCTCGACTTCCGGACGCCGCTGGAGCTGCTCGTGGCCACGGTGCTGTCGGCGCAGACCACGGACGTGCGGGTCAATCTCGTCACCCCGGCGCTCTTCGCCCGCTACCCCACCTCGGCCGACTACGCGTCGGCCGACCGTGCCGAGCTCGAGGAGATGATCCGGTCCACGGGCTTCTTCCGCGCCAAGGCGAACTCGCTGATCAACCTCGGCCAGCGGCTGATGGAGGAGTTCGACGGCGAGGTGCCCTCCGTCCTCGAGCAGCTGGTGACGTTGCCGGGGGTGGGCCGCAAGACGGCTAACGTGGTGCTGGGCAACGCCTTCGGCGTCCCCGGCATCACCGTCGACACCCACTTCGGCCGGCTCGCGCGCCGCTTCGGCTGGACGACCGAGGAGGATCCGGTCAAGGTCGAGCTCGACGTCGCGGACCTCTTCGAGAAGCGGGACTGGACGATGCTGTCCCACCGCCTGATCTTCCACGGGCGGCGCACCTGCCACGCGCGGCGTCCCGCCTGCGGCGCCTGCCCGGTCGCGGCCCTCTGCCCCTCGTACGGGGCCGGCGAGGTCGACCCCGTGAAGGCCGCCACGCTGCTGCGGTTCGAGCTGGCCGAGCGGGCCGGGGCGACGGAGTGAGCTCGGACCACGCGCACCTGCCCGGCTGGGCGCGGCAGATCGCGGACGTGGCGCCGACGATCTCCGGGGAGCAGCTCTCGCGCTTCCTGCCCCCGCCGGGCGGCGGTCACCGGCAGGCGGCCGTCCTGATGCTCTTCGGGCCCGGTCAGGACGGGGCGGGCGAGGTGCTGCTGCTCGAGCGGGCCTCGTCGATGCGCTCGCACCCGGGTCAGGCGGCCTTCCCCGGGGGCGCGCTCGACCCTGGCGAGGACGTGGTCACGGCGGCACTGCGCGAGGCGCGCGAGGAGACCGGCCTGGACCCCACAGGGGTCCAGGTGCTGAGCACTCTGCCGGCGCTCTACCTCTGGCCGTCCAGCTTCGAGGTGACCCCGGTGGTGGGCTGGTGGGCCCGGCCGACGGCGGTGCGCGCGGCGGACCCGCGCGAGGTGGCCCGCGTGGAGCGGGTGCCGCTGCCGGAGGTGCTCGACCCCGCCAACCGGTTCGTCACGGTCCTGGGCGAGGACTTCCGGGGTCCCGCCTTCGGGGTCCGCGGCCTGTTCGTGTGGGGGTTCACCGCAGGACTGCTGTCGCGGCTCCTCGCGCTCTCCGGCCTCGAGCGCGCGTGGGACGAGACGGTCGAGCGTCCCGTCCCGCGCGGCCAGCTGGTCGGACGCCGGCCGGGCCCGCACGACGGCAGCGACCCGGCCGAGTACGACGCCCTCGGCGACGGCGAGGTCGAGCCGTGAGCGGTTCCCTCGTGGTCGACCTGGTCCTGGTCGCGAC
This sequence comes from uncultured Actinomycetota bacterium, assembly GCA_963845675.1. Classification (GTDB taxonomy): domain Bacteria; phylum Actinomycetota; class Actinomycetes; order Actinomycetales; family CAWJMD01; genus CAWJMD01. The sequence goes on from CAWJSX010000005.1 coordinate 379,637, forward strand.
CCTCCTCGCGTACCTGGCGTCAGGGGTGCGCCGCGGCCTCCTGCTGGGTGGCGCGACCATCGTGGGACTGCTCCTCGGGGGTGCAGTCGGCATCGCCGTGATGCCCCGGCTGGCGGCGGGGCTCGAGGACGGCCTCCTGCGTGCGGGCGTGGTGCTGCTCGGTGTGCTGGTGCTCGCCGTCGTCGGCCAGACGCTCGGTGCCGTGGTGGGCGCCCGGTTCCGCGCCGCCGTGACGCACCCTCCGGCGGTCGTGGTCGACCGGGGCCTCGGCGGCCTGGCGGCCCTGGTGGCTGCGGTCGTGGTGGTCAGCGTGCTCCTCGGCGCCCTCCGAGGCACCCCGAGCCCCACGCTGTCCCGCGCGATCGGCGGGTCGACCGTGGCCCAGGCCGTCGACCGGATCGTCCCCGACGCGGTCAACGGCCTGGCCGGGGGCCTGGCCCGGACGATGGCCTCCGGCTTCCCCCGCGTGTTCGACGGGATCGGGCCGGAGGTCATCGTGCCCGTGGAGCCGCCGACCGCCGACGAGGTCGGTCAGGCCGCGGCGACGGCGGCGCCGAGCACCGTCAAGATCCTCGGCACCGCGCGGGCGTGCGACCGCACGCAGGAGGGGTCGGGCTTCGTCGTCACCGCCGAGCGCGTGGTGACCAACGCCCACGTCGTCGCCGGGGTGCCGGCCCCGACCGTCCAGGTGCTCGGGGAGGGCGAGGCCCTGCCCGCCACGGTCGTCGTGTTCGACCCGGACCGCGACCTGGCCGTCCTGGCGGTGCCGGGCCTGGACGCCCCGCCGCTCGTGCAGGGCACCGAGCTCGAGGGCGGCGACCCGGCGATGGTCGTCGGCTTCCCGCAGGGCGGTCCCTTCACGCCGTCCCCCGCCCGTGTCCGCCAGGTGCTGGACGCCCGCGGGCAGGACATCTACGGCCAGGCCGGTGTCACGCGCGAGGTGTACTCGCTCTTCGCGCAGGTCCGTCCGGGCAACTCGGGCGGCCCGGTGGTCGACGCGGCAGGCGCCCTCGTCGGCGTGGTGTTCGCGACGTCGCTCGACGACCCTGATACCGGTTACGCCCTCACCCTCGACGAGGCGCAGCCCGTCCTCGACGCTGCGGCCGGCTCGACCGCGGCGGTGGACGTCGGCCCCTGCTCGGGACGCTGAGCGCCACCCCCGACCCGCAGATCGTGGCCTTTCTGCGGTGCGAGACCCCCTGCGCGCCGCAGGAAGTGGACGATCTGCGATGGGGGGAGGTCAGGTGGGCAGGGCGTCCAGCCACTCGCGCAGCAGGGCGGTGGTCTGCTCAGGAGCCTCCTCGGCGAGGAAGTGACCGGCGCCCTCGACGAGGTGCCAGGTGTAGTCGCCCCGGACCCAGCGCGACGAGCCGCGCGCGTGCGAGGCGGGGACCTGGCCGTCGAGCTCGCCGTGCAGCTGCAGCACGGGCACCTTCACGGTGCGGCGCATCGCCTCGGTGAAGCGGCGTCCGTCGGTGCGGACGCGTGAGCGCACGGCCCACCGGTAGTACTCCAGGCTGGAGTGGGCGACGGACGGGATCTCGATCGCCTCCTGATAGCGGCGAGCCTCCTCCTCCGAGGGCCAGCCGGGTCCGGACCAGCGGTCCAGCAGGTCCCGCACCAGCGTGCCGCCCAGCAGGGAGCGCTCCGGCCGGACCGGGGTCTGGAACGCCAGCAGGTGGCGCAGCGTGTGGAGCTGATTCGGCGGGGTCGTGAAGGTACGCAGAGGGTGCGCGGTGCCGAGGATGCCGATCGCGCGGGTGGTCCGCGGGACGAGCGTCGGCATCGCCCAGGCCACCCACGCGCCCCAGCCTTGCCCGACGACGACGGCGTCGGAGGCACCCAGGCTGCGGATCACCCCGGCCACGTCGGCGGTGAGCGTGAAGGTGTCGTACCCGCGAGGTGGTTTGTCACTCGCCCCGTAGCCGCGAAGGTCCATCGCCACGACCCGGTACCCGGCCTCGGCCAGCGCCGGAAGCTGGTGCCGCCAGGCCCACCAGAACTGGGGGAACCCGTGCAGCAGCACCACCAGGGGTGCCTTCTCTCCCGCCTCGGGCAGGCACTCGGCCAGGTGGAAGCGGTTGCCGTTGGCGGGGACCAGGCGGTGCTGCCAGGGGCCGTCGATCAGGACGGCGGACGCGTCAGTGCCCAAGCTCGGTCAGTTCCCGGCCCCCGGGCCGTCACCCTTCAGGGCGGCGATGGAGTCCTTCGTCGTGTCGATGGTGCGCTGGGGCGCTGCCATCTTGCTCAGCCGCGACCTGCCGACCAGGGCCAGCGCGGCGGCGATCAGCAGGAGCAGGACCGTGACGATGAGGAACGCCGCCCAGGCCGGCAGCCCGGTCTCGGTCAGGGCGTAGGCCACCGTGATGAGCAGGGTGATGATCGCGAGGAGCCCCAGGAAGCCGGCCACACCGAACATCGCACCGCCGACGGCAGCGCGCTGTGCGTCGGCCTTGAGCTCAGCCTTGGCCAGCGCGATCTCTGCGCGTACGAGCCCCGAGACCTCGTTGCTGGCCTCGGCGACGAGCTGGCCGATGGTGCGCTCGGGCTGGGCAGCAACCGTCGGCTTCTGCAGGTCCACGGGTCCTCCTCGGCGTGCTGGGCGGGCCGCCGTCGCAGGGCGACGACGCCAGGCCTGGTCCGGTGGGACCGGCCTGTCGGCACCGACTCTAGAGGGGACGGCCGGGACGCGCGCCATCGTCCACCCCGTGCCGGTCCCCCTGCCTCACCGTGCCGTCGACCCCGAGACGGCGACCTCCTCGTGCTCGTAGCAGTCCGGGACGCCGTCGTGGTCGTCATCGCGCTCCTCCTCCTCGCGCATCGCGCGGTAGACGCGGTTGCGCAGGCGGAGGACCAGGACGGCGAGCGCGGCGGCCAGCAGCGAGCCGGCGAGGACGGCGATCTTCACGTGGTCGTCACGGTCGCTGCCCGACCCGAAGGCCAGCTCGCCGATCAGCAGGGACACCGTGAAACCGATCCCGCCGAGCAGCGACAGGCCCAGGACGTCGACCCACCCGAGGTTGTCGTCCAGCTCCGCCTTGGTGAAGCGGGCCGTCACCCAGGCGCCGCCGAAGACGCCGGCGCACTTGCCGACGACAAGCGCCACGACGATCGCGAGGAACACCGGGTCGGCGACGGCCTCGCCCAGCCCGCCGCCGGTCACGGTGACGCCGGCGGCGAACAGCGCGAAGATCGGGACGGCGACGGCCGCCGACACCGGCCGCACGAGGTGCTCGAGACGCTCTCCGACCGACTCCTCCTCGCGCTCGCCGTCCACGACGCGGTGCCGGACGGGCAGCACGAGCGCGAGGGCGACGCCTGCCACGGTCGCGTGCACCCCGGACTCGTGGACGAGGAGCCAGGCGACGGCGGCCAGCGGGATGAGGAACCACCACCACCGGCGTGCGAGCCGTGAGACGACGGCGAAGGCGGCGAGCGGCACCAGGGCGGCGGCGAGGGGCAGCAGGGTCACGTCGTCGCTGTAGAAGAAGGCGATGATGCCGATCGCGATCACGTCGTCGACGACGGCGAGCGTCAGCAGGAAGGCCCGCAGCGCCGTCGGCAGGTGCGTGCCCACGACGGCGAGAACCGCCAGGGCGAAGGCGATGTCGGTCGCCGCGGGGATCGCCCAGCCCGTGGCCGCCTCGGCGTCGTTCAGCGTCAGGAGCAGGTAGAGGCCGGCGGGGATGACCACGCCTGCCACGGCCGCCACGATGGGGATCGCCGCCCGCCGGGGGTCGCGCAGGTCCCCGACGACGAGCTCGCGCTTGAGCTCGATGCCGGCGACGAAGAAGAAGATGGCGAGCAACCCGTCCGCGGCCCACTGACCGACCGTCAGGCCCAGGTGCAGCGACACGGGGCCAACGGTGAGCTCGTCGGGACCCAGCACGCCGTCGCGGAGCGTCGTGTACGACTCGGCGAGGCCGGTGTTGGACCAGATCAGGGCGATGGTGGCGGCGGCCAGCAGCAGGAGCCCGCCGACGGTCTCGGCCCGCAGCGCGTCGAGGACGACGCGGGTCTCCTCCCACGTCGAGCGTGCGAGCAGGCGGGGTCTGAGTGAAGAGGGCGTGCTGAGCATGAGGTCTCCTGGTCGGGGGTACGGCGAACGTCGTCGCCGACCAGGCTTCCCGGCACTCCGCGGCCCAGACTACCTGCGCGCGGGCCCTGCGGCCCGCCGGTCCAGGCGCCGGCGGCCGGAGTGGAGCCGGCTCAGCTGTAGTAGCGCAGCACCACGTAGGGGATCGAGAGCAGCACCGTGACGGTGGTCACGATGAGCCCGTACTTGGTGAAGGTCCAGAAGCTGATCGGAACGCCGTTGCGTGCGGCGATGCCGGTCACCACGACGTTGGCGCTGGCTCCGACGGCCGTGGCGTTGCCGCCCAGGTCGGCGCCCAGTGCGAGGGCCCACCAGAGCGAGCTCGCGCCCGGCGCACCGTCCGCCGACTGGATCAGGCCGCCGACCAGCGGCGACATGGTCGTCACGTAGGGGATGTTGTCGACGATCCCGGAGATGACGGCGGACCCGAGGACGAGGCCCACCGCGGCGCCGAGGTACTGGTCACCGACCGCCTCGGTCGCGACCCGGCCGAGCTCCTCGATGACACCCACCTCGACGAGCGCCCCGACCATGATGAAGAGGCCGGCGAAGAAGACCAGGGTCTCCCACTCGACGTCCGCGAGGTACTTGCGGCTGTCGAGTTGCGAGAGGACGACGGCGAGGCCCGCGCCGAGCAGCGCGACGACCGCCGGCTCCACGTGCAGCGCCGAGTGCAGGACGAAGCCGATCATCGTCAGCGTCAGCACGACCAGGGTGCGGCGCAGCAGCTTGACGTCCGAGATCACCTCGCGCTCCTCGAGGGCCATCACCCGCGCCGCGCGCTCCGGGTCGTAGCGCATGGAGCGACCCCACAGCAGCCAGCAGAGACCGACGAAGACCACCATGAGGATCACGACGATCGGGCCCATGTTGACGATGAAGTCGTTGAAGGTCAGGCCGGACCGGCTGGCGATGATGATGTTGGGAGGGTCGCCGATCAGCGTCGCGGCACCGCCGATGTTGGACGACATCGCCTCGGCGAGCAGGTACGGGATCGGGTTGACGCCCATCCGCTCGCAGACGAGCAGCGTCACCGGCGCGACGAGGAGCACCGTCGTCACGTTGTCGAGCAGCGCGGACGCCACGGCGGTGATGAGGACGAGGACGACCATCATGCGGAACGGACGTGCCTTCGCGCGCTTGGCCGACCAGATCGCCAGGTACTCGAAGACGCCGGTCTGCCGGAGCACGCCGACGATGATCATCATGCCGAGCAGCAGGAAGATGACGTTCCAGTCGATCCCGCTCTCCTCCGAGAAGAACGCGGCCTCGGAGTCGGTGGCCCCGGTGGCGATCATCAGCGCCGCCCCGGTGAGGGCGGCGGCCACCCGTGGGATCCGCTCGGTGGCGATCAGGAGGTAGACGACGGAGAAGATCGCGATGGCCGCGATCGCCTGCGCGCTCACGTGTTGTCGACCGTGGGCAGGTGCTCGGTGGCCAGGCGGGCGGACACGGCGTCCCCGCCACGACCGGCGGCGGCGGCGATCGCCGCCATCGCGCGGCTGAACGTCACCGCGCCGAAGTACTGACCCGCCTTGTCGCGCACGACGACCAGCGGCGAGTGCGCCTCGATCATCACGGTCGCGATCTCGACCAGGGTGTCCTGCGGCAGCACCGACGGCACGTCGTGGCGGTGCACGTCGTCGTCCTCAAGCAGCTGCGCCACGGTGTAGCGCGCCAGCTTGGCGCAGAGCTCCTCCGCGCCCGCCTCGTCGTAGGCGTGCGCCAGCGACGGGTCCTCCCGGACGTACCGGGGCACCACGAGCTTGAGCACCTGGCTGCCCGGCACCACCGCGACGGGCGTGCCGTTGTCGTCCGCGACGATCAGCCCCCCGAGGCGGTACCGGGCGATCAGCTCGGCGGCCTCCAGAGCGCCCGTTGAGGCGGTGACGGTGGGTATCTGCTCGACCAGGTCTGCTGCGCGCATGGCAACACGCTAGCGACCTCGTCCACTGTTCAGGCCTCGCCCTGCCGCCCGGTGTCGAGACCGGTCTTGATGAGCTCCATGACCGTGTTGTCCGCCAGCGTGGTGACGTCGCCGACCTCGCGGTGCTCCGCCACGTCCTTGAGGAGCCGCCGCATGATCTTTCCGGAGCGGGTCTTGGGGAGCTCGGGCACCACCATGATCTGACGGGGCTTGGCGATCGCCCCGATCTCCTTGGCGACGTGGCTACGCAGCTCGGTGACGATGTCGTCACCCTCCTCCGCGCCGCCGCGCAGGATGACGAACGCGCACACGGCCTGTCCAGTCATGTCGTCGGCCGCACCCACGACGGCGGCCTCGGCGACCTTCGGGTGGGAGACCAGCGCCGACTCGATCTCGGTGGTCGAGAGCCGGTGTCCCGACACGTTCATCACGTCGTCCACGCGACCGAGCAGCCAGATGTCGCCGTCCTCGTCCTTCTTGGCGCCGTCCCCGGCGAAGTACATGTGCTCGAAGCGTGCCCAGTAGGTCTCCTTGTACCGCTCGGGGTCGCCCCAGATGCCGCGGAGCATCGCCGGCCACGGCTCGGTCAGCACCAGGTACCCGCCGCCACCGTCCGGCACGGACCGGCCGTCGTCGTCGAGCACGTCCGCGCAGACCCCCGGCAGCGGCACCTGCGCCGAGCCCGGCTTGGTGGTGGTGACCCCGGGCAGCGGACTGATCATGATCGCGCCCGTCTCGGTCTGCCACCAGGTGTCCACGATGGGGGCGGAGTCGGCCCCGATCACGCGGCGGTACCAGATCCACGCCTCGGGGTTGATCGGCTCGCCGACCGACCCGAGCACGCGCAGCGAGGACAGGTCGTGCTCGGCGGGGATCTGCTCGCCCCACTTCATGAAGGTGCGGATGGCCGTGGGGGCCGTGTAGAGGATGGTGACGCCGTACTTGGCCACGAGCTCCCACCAGCGGCCCTGGTGGGGAGTGTCGGGGGTGCCCTCGTACATCACCTGCGTGGCGCCGTTGGCGAGCGGGCCGTACACGACGTAGGAGTGCCCGGTCACCCAGCCGACGTCTGCCGTGCACCAGTAGACGTCGGTCTCCGGATGCAGGTCGAAGACGGCGCGGTGCGTGTACGCGCACTGGGTCAGGTACCCGCCGGAGGTGTGCAGGATGCCCTTGGGCTTCCCGGTCGTGCCGGACGTGTAGAGGATGAACAGCGGGTGCTCGGCGTCGAAGGCCTCGGGGGGGTGCTGGTCGGAGGCCGACTCGACCGCCTCGTGCCACCAGAGGTCGCGTCCCTCCGTCCACTCGACGTCCTGGCCGGTCCGCCGGACGACGAGGACGTTGGTCACGGACGGGGTGCCCTTGGCCAGCGCGGCGTCGACCGCCGGCTTCAGCGCGGACGGCGCCCCCCGGCGGTAGCCACCGTCGGCGGTGATGACCAGCTTCGCCTCGGCGTCGTTGATCCGGCTGGCGAGGGCGTCGGCGGAGAAGCCGCCGAACACCACGGAGTGGGCTGCACCGATGCGCGCGCACGCGAGCATCGCGATCGCGGCCTCGGGGATCATCGGCAGGTAGATCGCGACCCGGTCGCCGCCGGTCACGCCGAGGTCGGTCAGGACGTTCGCGGCGCGGCACACCTCCGACTGCAGGTCGGCGTAGGTGATGGTGCGGGTGTCGCCCGGCTCGCCCTCGAAGTGGATCGCGACCCGGTCGCCCAGCCCGTTCTCCACGTGCCGGTCGACGCAGTTGTAGGCGACGTTCAGGGTGCCGCCGACGAACCACCTCGCGAAGGGTGCCTCGCTCCAGTCGAGCGTCTCCGTGAAGTCCGTCGACCAGCTGACGACGTCGCGGGCCTGGTCGGCCCAGAAGGCCAGCCGGTCGGCGGAGGCCTGCTCGTACAGCTCGGCCGTGGCCACGGCACCGGCCGCCATCTGCTCGCTCGGCGCGAACCGTCGCTCCTCGTGCATCAGGTTCTCCAGCCCGGCGGTCGCGGGGTTCTCGCTCGTCTCGCTGGACATCGGTGTCCTTCCGGCTCGGGGGCGGCGCACGTCGTGGCCACCGCGTGCACGTCCGACCCTAGCCAGGCTCGGCCGGGGTGGGCAGGGGTCGCGCGGGGTCGGGACCGTTCCCGGTCCCGGCGGGCGGGGCCGGCGGGTCGTGTGACCCGCCGGCCCACGTCCGGTGGGCTTCAGCCGATCAGTGCATCACGGCCTTCTCGGCGCCGGCCCCGGTCAGGGAGCGGACGTCCATCTCCGCGGCCATCGCGTCGTGGTCGGCCTCCGGCCTGCCGGTGACCGTCCCGATGTAGCCGAGCAGGAAGGCCAGCGGGATCGACACCAGCCCCGGGTTGTCGAGGGGGAACCAGTGGAAGTCGACCGCCGCGTTCTTGACCATCGACAGGCTCGCGCCCGTCACGGGGTCCACCTTGCCGCTGACAACCGGCGAGAAGATGATCAGCACGACGCAGCTGGCGAGGCCGCCGTACATGCTCCAGAGCGCGCCACGCGTGTTGAACCGCTTCCAGAACAGCGAGTACACGATCGTCGGCAGGTTGGCGCTCGCCGCCACGGCGAACGCCAGGGCCACGAGGAACGCGATGTTCTGCCCGATCGCGAACATGCCGCCGAGGATCGCCAGGACGCCGATCACCACGACGGTGCGACGAGCGACCTTGACCTCGCCGTCCGGGTTGATCTCCCCGTGCTTGATCACGTTGGCGTAGATGTCGTGGGCGAACGACGTCGCGGCCGTGATCGTCAAGCCGGCGACGACCGCGAGGATCGTGGCGAACGCCACCGCCGAGATGACGCCCAGCAGGATCGTGCCGCCCAGCTCGAAAGCGAGAAGCGGTGCGGCGGAATTGACTCCACCCGGTGCGCCCTTGATCGCGGTCGGCCCCACCAGCGCCCCGGCGCCGTAGCCCAGCACGAGGCTGAACAGGTAGAAGAGTCCGATCAGCCAGATCGCCCACACGACGCTGCGTCGGGCCTCCTTGGCTGAGGGCACGGTGTAGAAGCGCATCAGCACGTGCGGCAGGCCTGCCGTCCCGAGGACGAGTGCCAGCGAGAGGGAGATGAAGTCGATCTTCTTCAGGTCCGTCGCGCCGTACTGCTTGCCCGGGTCGAGCAGCCCGCCTGCGTTCTCGACGCCCTCGGAGGCGGCCTTCTCGACGGAGGCGCCCAGGAGCTCGGACAGGTTCAGCCCGTACTTCGCCAGCACCCAGAGGGTCATCACGCCGGCACCGAAGATCAGCAGGACCGCCTTGACGATCTGCACCCACGTGGTGCCCTTCATGCCGCCGACGAGCACGTAGACGATCATGAGGATGCCGACCACGGCGACCACGAGGTACTGGCCGAGCTGGCCCTCGATCCCCAGCAGCAGGGCGACCAGGCCGCCTGCGCCCGCCATCTGGGCGAGCAGGTAGAAGAAGCAGACGGCCAGCGTCGCCATGGCGGCTGCCATGCGGATGGGCCGCTGCCTGAGCCGGAAGCTCAGCACGTCGGCCATCGTGAACTTGCCCGTGTTGCGCAGCAGCTCGGCCACCAGCAGCAGGGCGACGAGCCACGCGACGAGGAACCCGATGGAGTAGAGGAAGCCGTCGTAGCCGTTGACCGCGATCGCGCCGGCGATGCCGAGGAAGCTTGCGGCGGACAGGTAGTCGCCGGCGATGGCGGTGCCGTTCTGTGGCCCGGTGAAGGAGCGGCCACCCGCGTAGAAGTCGGCCGCGGTCGAGTTGTTGCGGGAGGCGCGGATGACGATCGCGAGCGTCACCACGACGAACGCGCCGAAGATGGCGATGTTGAGCACCGGGCTGCCGATGTCGGTTCCGGTGGCGGCGGCTGTCAGCACGGACGTGGTCATCGCAGCGCTCCCTCGATCGAGTGCCGCAGGTGCTCCGCAGCCGGGTCGAACTTCTTGTCCGCCCAGCGTCGGTAGATCATCGTGATCGCGAACGTCGAGACGAACTGCCCGAGACCGAGCAGGAGACCGATGTTGATGTTGCCGAAGACCTTCGTGCCCATGAAGGCCGGCGCGAACGCCGCGAGCAGCACGTAGAGGAAGTACCAGACGAGGAAGAGCGCCGTCATCGGGAAGATGAAGGACTTGAAACGCCGCTTGAGGTCGAGGAACTCGGGGGAGACCGCCACCTCGGCCGGTGTGAGTCCACCGCCGTTGGTCTCGCTGGTCCCCGCCCGACCGGGTGGGTCGTTCGAGATGCTGGACACGGGCAGCCTCCTGGCTGGTCGAGTGCACCCGGCGGCGCTGCCGGGGTGCACGCACTGTGGCGTCGTCGCCGGGCAGCGGCCAAGGGGCGGGCGCGAGCACGTCGCCGGACGGGGCGTCCGGTTCGCCCTGCGGGGAGGTGCCGCGCGACGAGCGGTCGGTCCCGTGCGGTGAACGGTCGGAGACCGGCTGCGGCCGAGGGCGCTCAGCGCAGTCGTGTCGCCGTGAACTCCGAGGCGGGGTGGGCGATCGCATCCTGAGCCGCGATCAGCTGGATCTCGCGGTGCCCGCCGTCGGCGGTCGCCTGCAGCACCGCGAACACGCTCGACGCGGTGCGCTCGAGCGCAGCCCTCGCGCCCACGACGCAGGTGTGTGCCAGGAAGAGCGCAGCAGTCGCGTCCCCCGCGCCGTTCACCGACAGGGGTAGCAGAGGCGTCGTCACGGACCAGGCCTCGTCAGCAGTGACCGCCACCATCTCGATGGTGTCCGCTGCCGTGTCGTCGGTCTGCACACTGGTGACCAGGACTGTCCCAGGGCCCCTCTCCCGCAACGCGTCCACGGCTACCAGCAGGTCGGAGCGCGTCGTGACCGTCCGGTCGGTGAGGAACTCGAGCTCGAACTGGTTCGGGGTCACGAGGTCAGCGGCCGGCACGACCTTGTCGCGCATGAACTCGGGGATGCCTGGGCGCACGAAGAAGCCCCGACCGACGTCACCCATCACCGGGTCGCAGCAGTACACGGCCTCGGGGTTGGCTGCCTTCACCTGCGCCACGGCGTCGAGCACGACCTCCCCGACCGTCTCTGCGCCCTGGTAGCCCGAGAGGACGGCGTCGCAGCCGGGCAGGACACCCCGCTCGGCGATCCCGGTGATGACGTCGGCGACGTCGGAGGGGTCGAGCAGCGGCCCACGCCACGCCCCGTAGCCGGTGTGGTTGGAGAAGTGCACGGTGTTGACCGGCCAGACCTCGTGGCCGAGACGCTGCAGGGGGAAGACCGCCGCGCTGTTGCCCACGTGCCCGTAGGCGACCGACGACTGGATGGACAGGATGCGCATCGCCCGACCCTAGCGAGGCGCTCAGTGTGGGCGGCGGTCGACCGCGACGCCCTCGGGCGCGTGCAGTCTCACCATCTGCCGGCCCACGCCGGCAGGGACCGTCGACCTCGTGGCCAGTGACACCCCCACCATCACGGCGAAGGCGAGCGGAACCGTCCACGCGGCCGGTTGCTGCAGCAACGCCGCAGGCCAGCCCTGGCCCGGCAGCCCGAGCATCGTCGCGACGACGGCGGCGCTCGACGTGATCCCGCCGACCGTGAGCCCGGCCAGGGCGCCGGCGGAGGTGAGGCCCCGCCACCACACCCCGAGGACGAGCAGCGGGCAGAACGTGGACGCCGCGACCGCGAACGCCAGCCCGACCGTGTCGGCGAGGCTGGTGCGGAACCCGACCAGTGACACGGCGAGCGGCACCAGCACCGCGAGCACGGCACCGACGCGGAAGCCGGGGACGCGCCGGCTGCGCGGGTCCGACGAGAACCGGCCCAACAGGTCCTGCGACAGCACCCCCGCGACGGACACCACGAGCCCGGACGAGGTCGAGAGGAACGCCGCGAAGGCACCGGCCACCAGGAGGGCCGAGAGCAGGTCGCCCCAGGGCTGGCCCAGCATCCGCCCGGGCAGCTCGAGGACGATCGTGTCGGCGCGGCCGGTCAGGAGCAGGTCGGGGGCGTAGACGCGCCCCAGGGCGCCGTAGACGGGCGGGAAGACGTAGAAGAGCCCCAGCAGCCCGATCACGATGCCGGTCGTGCGGCGCGCCGCCCGGCCGTCGGGGTTGGTGTAGAAGCGGACGAGCACGTGGGGCAGGCCCATCGTGCCGAAGAGCAGGGCGAGGATCAGCGAGTAGGTGGCGTAGAGCGGGCGGTCCCGGCCGACCCCGGTGAGCGGGGTCGCCCACTGCGCGCCGGTGCTGGCGGTCGTCTTCTCCGCGTGCGGCACCGGGGTGCCTGCCGCCAGCCCGATGGTGCTGCCCGCACCGAGCACGGCGGCGTCGCCCTGTGCCATGACCAGCTCGCCCGTCAGCGGGAGGCCGTCGACCGTGCCGTCGACCTGGAGGGTGGTGGGGCGGTCGGCCACGACCCGTACCGGGTCCTGCAGCACGACGCTCGTGGGCTCGCGGGCGGTCGGCGTCTGCCCGGCGGACGGGTCCGGTCGTCCGTCCGCCTGCCAGGCCAGCAGCAGGAAGACGGCCGGCAGGGCGATGGCGGTCACCTTCAGCCAGTACTGGAACGCCTGGACGAGGGTGATCGACCGCATGCCGCCTGCCAGCACGTTGAGCACCACCACGGCGGCGACGAGCAGCGCCCCCACGACCGCCGGTGCGCCGGTGACGGCCCGCAGCGCGAGCCCGGCCCCCTGCAGCTGCGGCAGCAGGTACAGCCAGCCGATGCCCACCACGAGCAGGGCCGCGGCCACACGCACCCGGGGCGACGCGAGCCGGGACTCCGCGAAGTCGGGCAGCGTGTAGGCGCCCGACCGCCGCAGGGGAGCGGCCACCAGGCACAGCAGCACCAGGTACCCGGCGGTGTAGCCGACTGCGAACCACAGCATGTCGACACCGCCGACCAGCACGAGACCGGCGACGCCGAGGAAGCTGGCTGCGGAGAGGTACTCGCCGCCGATGGCCGAGGCGTTGGCGCGCGGCGACACCGCGCGCGAGGCCACGTAGAAGTCGCTGGTGGTGCGCGACAGGCGCAGGCCGACCGAGCCGATCGCCACCGTGACGACGCAGACCGCCGCGACGGCGACCACCGCCAGCTCGGGCGAGGTCACCGCCGCTCGACCAGGTCTGCGAAGTCGCGTTCGGCCCGTTCGGCGGCACGCACGTAGGCCCACGCCGTCAGGCCGATCACCGGGTAGGCGCCCACACCGAGCAGCAGCCACGGCAGCCCGACACCCAGCACGCGCACCTGCGCGAGCGCCGGGGCGAGCCAGAACAGCAGCGGAAGGGCACCGACCGTCAGGCAGAACGCCCCCAGGACCCCCAGGCCCAGCCGCAGCTGGCTGCGGACCAGCGACCGCATGTACAGCTCGCCTACCCCGGTCTGCTCGTCGATGTCGTCGGTCACGCGACGCCGCGGCGGGCGCCGGACCGCGTCGGTGCGCGGGCTGGTCACCCGCACGCGTGCAGAGGCCGGGCGCGGCCCCGGGCGCTGGTCGGTCACGCCCCTGATGGTGCACGTGGCGTCAAGCCCGGGCCGACGTGCGGGCCCGCGGGCTGGCAGGTCCGGGTCGGTGGGTGCGACGCGGCCGGACGACGGCAGACCTGCCAGCCGCTGTGCTCGCTCCCGCGCGTGCGGGGCCGCTGACGACCCGTCGGACGGTCAGGTGCCGGGCGTGACGCCCCGCACGAGGCGGTCGCGCAGCTCGCGGGTGTGACGGCGTGACACGGACAGCTCCGCGTCGCCGAGGCGCACCGTGCAGCGGCCGGCGTCGAGACGCACCTCGTCGACGTGCTGCAGGGCCACCAGGGTCGAGCGGTGGATGCGCACGAAACCTGCGGCTCCCCATCGCTCCTCGAGCGTGGTGAGGGGCACGCGGATCAGGTGGCTCTCGTCGGCGGTGTGCAGGCGCGCGTAGTCGCCCTGCGCCTCGACGTACCGCACCGACGACCGGCTGACGAATCGCGTCACCCCGCCGAGCTCGACCGGGATCGTCTCGTCGTCGGTCGCCTCGATCGGTGCATCCGTGGCCTCCGTCCCCTCGATCACACGGCGCACGGCCTCCGAGAGGCGTTCCGGACGAACCGGTTTCATGAGGTAGTCGGTGGCCGCCAGCTCGAAGGCGTCGACGGCGTGGTTGTCGTGGGCGGTCACGAAGACCACCTGGGGCCGGTGGGTGAAGCGCGCGAGCACCCGGGCCAGCTCGAGGCCGTCCAGGCCGGGCATCTTGATGTCGCAGAAGACGACGTCGACGTCGTGGGCGTCGAGCGCGCGCAGCGCCTCGGTCGTTCCGGAGGCGGTGGTGACCTCGCCGACCCGCGGGTCCTGGCGCAGCAGCCACGCCAGCTCGGCGAGCGCCGGAGCCTCGTCGTCGACGACCAGCGCTCGCAGGCCGTGGTCGCGGGCGTTCACGGCGCCGACAGTACGACGGCCGGAGCCGAGCGGCCCACCGAGCGGCTCACTGGACGCGGGCCCGCGGCGAGAACTTCGGCACCTGGAACGACACGCGGGTGCCGGCGCCCGGCGCCGTCTCGACCACGAGCCCCGAGGCGTCGCCGAACACCTGTCGCAGACGGGCGTCGACGTTGCCAAGACCCACCGAGTCGGCCCCCGACTCCCCGGCCAGCACCTGCCTGACCTGCTCGGGGTCCGAGCCGACACCGTCGTCCTCGACGGCGATCAGGGCGTCGGAGCCGAGGTCCTCGGCGGAGAGGGTCACATGACCGACGCCGGCCGAGTGCTCGAGGCCGTGCCGGACGGCGTTCTCCACGAGGGGCTGAACCGACAGGAACGGGATGGCGACGGCGAGGACCTCCGGCGCGATCCGGACCTTCACGTCGAGCCGGTCCCCGAAGCGCGCCCGCTCGAGCACCAGGTACCGCTCGATGTTGGTGAGCTCGTCCGCCAGCGTGGTGAACTCGCCCCCGCGGCGGAAGGCATAGCGCGTGAAGTCGGCGAACTCGAGCAGGAGGTCGCGGGCCCGCGCGGGGTCGGTCCGCACGAACGACGCGATCGCGGTGAGTGAGTTGTAGACGAAGTGCGGGCTGATCTGCGCCCTCAGCGCACGCAGCTCCGCCTCGATGGCCCTGGTCCTCGAGCGGTCGAGCTCGGCCAGCTCGAGGTTCGCGGACACCCACGCGGCGACCTCCTCCGCCGCCCGGACGAGACCCGCACTCGGTCGGGGTCCGTACGCGGCGAGCGTGCCGACCACCTTCTCCTCGACGACGAGCGGGACGACGACCCCGTGCTGCACCGGGCAGCCGGGGTCGTCGCAGGCCACCTGGGACGGACGCAGCACGACGGGGCGGCCACGGCTCAGGACGTCGACCGCGTGCACGACGGCGTCGTCACGGTGGGGTGCGCCCTCCCCGTCCCACGCCAGGAGCTGGCCGCTCGACGTGATCGCCACGGCGGGCGTGCCGAGGAGCGCGCGCAGGTGGCGGGCTGCCTTGGAAGCGCCTGAGCCGGTGAGGCCCTCACGAAGGTGGGGCGCGGCCAGCGACGCGGTGTGGAGGGTGGCGAAGGTCGCGCGGTCGGCCGGGGTTCCCAGGTCGGTCCGGCGCCGCAGAGAGGCCACTCCCAGCAGGAGCGCCAGCAGGGCGACCACCAGCCCCGCCAGCACGGCCTGCTCCCCGCTCATCGCCCGGTCACCGGCGTGACGCTAGCCCGACGTAGGCTCCCCGGCCATGTCCCCCACCGACGACCCGCTGGCGGCCCTGGCGGCCCTGCCCGGTGTCGCGGACGAGATCGAGGCCGCCCGGCAGGCGTGCGAGCGGCTGCGTTGGCATCCGGCGATGCGCCGGCGCAGCGCTGAGTGCCGCGCCGAGTCGGCGGTCTGGGCGGCACGGGCGTCGGCGGCGCTGGAGGGGGCGCGCCTGCCGGTCCCGCTGGTACGCGACGCCGTCCGCGGCGCGCGGGACCTCCCCACCGACGGCGCCGGGCGCGTGGTGGCGGGCGCGACGCGGGCGGTCGCCGAGGCGGAGCGGATGTCGGCGTCCGGGGCGCGGACGATCTCGGTCGCTCCGCGCCAGGCACTGGTCCGCCTGCACGTCGCAGCCTCCACCGGGGTGCTCGAGGACGGCGCCGTCGGGCGCCCACGGCTGGACGGTGAGGTGCCGGTGGGGCCGGACCTGGGGCTACCTGCAGCTCTGTCCGCGGCGGACGCGTCGCGTCGGCTGGACGCTCTGACCACCGTGCTCGCGACGGGAACCACCGCTCCTGTGCTGGTGCTGGCGGCTGTCGCGATCGCTGAGATCGTCACGGTCGCACCCTTTCTCGGTGGCAACGGCGTGGTCGCGCGGGCCCTGTCGCGGGCGCTGGTCGTGGGCAGGGGACTCGACCCGATGGGCGTCGCGGTGCCGGAGTCCGCCGCTCTGGCCGACCCCGCCGCGTACGCCGGGGCGCTGGCGGCGTACGCGTCAGGCACGCCGGAGGGGGTCGCGTCCTGGCTTCGCTACTGCGCGTCCGCGGTCGTGTCCGGTGTCGACGAGGGTGTCGTGATCGCCGACGCGGTACTGGCCGGACGGACGCCCGCGAGCTGAGGGCTGGGACGAGACCCTATCTGGCGCAGACCTTGGCGACCTCTCGCGCGAACCACGACGTCATCATCACCGGGTCGAGCAGGAAGTCGAGGGACTCCCCGTCGACGACGAGCTGGACCTGGTCGCCGGCGAGCAGCTGGGTGGCGTTCTGCGTGCAGAAGTCGACCTCGAGACCGAGTGCCAGCACCTGGGCCTGCCGACCGACCAGCGTCACGGGCATCGGCGGTTCCGTCACGAGGGCGATCCCGTCAGGGCCCCGGAGGCTGACCTCGTGGTCGGCGCCGTCGACGGAGCTCAGACTCAGGCTGAGGCGTCCGTCGGCCCGCGACGTCAGGTCGGCCACCACCGGGACCTGCTCGAGGGGGCGCTGGCACACCTCGTTGTAGACGTCGACGGCCGACAGGCTCATGCCCGCGAGGTTCGGCACCTCGAGCACCTGCTCCCGCAGGTCCTGGGTCGCCACCGTGACGCGCAGGTTCCCGTCCCGCGCCCCACCCTCGCTCAGGGGCCCCGCGGCGCACTCCGACGTGGCGGTCACCGTCGCCTGTCCTGCCTTGCCCGGGGCGACCTCGAACGCGGCCTCGAGGGCGAGGTCCACCGGTCCTCGTCCCTCGTCGATCCCGCCCCCGAGGTCGGCTTCCGTGACCGTGAGCGAGGCCTGACCGGAGTTCACGACGAACAGGCTGTACCGGGGTGACGTGCCCGAACCGCTTGCCGAGTAGGTGATCCACGCGCTGACGCTGGCGGTCTGCTCGCGCCCGGCCAGGGCGGCGCGCTGCGCGACGGCCGCGCCCAGGACGGCACCGACCAGACCAGCCACGACCACGAGCGCGACGGCGGGAGTCCTCGACCGGGGGTGCTGCACGAGGTGGCGGACGCTGTGCCACAGGTGGGCGGCTCGTCCGCGGCCCTGCGCGGGTGGCCCGGCTGGAGCGTCGGGGTCCGGATCGGGGGCGCGGTCGGAGGGAGCCGCGACAGGCCCGCCCGCGGCCGGTCCGGGGGCCGTCGGCCGGCCACCGCCCGTGCTGTCGTCGTCCAGGCGGAGGGTCGCCGGCGCGGCTTCGTCCGCCTCGGCGGGCGCCCGGGGGTCGCCGTCCGGCGTGGCGTCGTCGAGGGCGCCCAGCACCTCCCGGCTCATCGCAGGTCTCCCGCCGCGTGTCGCCTCCCGCCGGCGTCGGTGCCGTCGGGCCACGGCTGTCCACCGTGGCTGCCGCCATGGTGCGCCGTCGAGGGCGCTCCCTGCCAGGACATCAGGGACATCGTGACAGCGAGTTGACCTACGGACCCCGGGACGTGCGGACGGCGGCGCCACGGGGACGCCGCCGTCGGCATGCAGTCACTGGCTACCAAGCGTGCACTTCTAGTCGCGGGACGGGACGAGCCCGGCCCAACGGGTCCTCACGAGGACTGGCCGCGCGTGGGTACCTGTTCCTGCACGCGGCCCGCTCCCGGTCACCCGTTCACGGGCCGTTGGGTCCTTACTACTCCGAACCGGCTGGTAAGGGAAGGGGGCTGGCCGGGATGGGGGAATCGTCCGTGCTCCGGGTGACGGACACGCCGAGGACGACGCGCCGGTGAGGCGCCGCGACGTGCACGGAGCCGACACTCCGTGCGCGACAGGGCAAAACGAGTGCGTGTCAGGGTTTGCCGTGGGGTGTCGATCGGGTCCATGCTGGTGGGTGGCCGGCCGACCCGTTCGCGGGCTGATGCTGGCCGCGTGTTCCGGCTCCTCCCCCCCGAGCCGGAGTGCGCGACGACCCCCGCTACCCCCCCTGCGGGGGTCGTCCCACGTCCGGGCCAGGGGTCTCCGTCCACAGGGGCCGCACACGGTCCGTTCGTCCACAGGTCCGGTGGCGACCTCGTCCAGCCCGGCGGTGCGGTGGACGCTCCCGTCATGACCGTCGTCCTGTCCGGCCCCCCGCTGCTCGTGACCGCCGACCGGGTGCTCGCCGACAGCGTGCGCCAGCTCGCGGCAGCCGTGGGCGTCGAGGTGGTCGTGACCGACACCCCGGCTGCCGCAGGCCGACGCTGGGTCGAAGCCGGTCTGGTGCTGCTGGGGGATGACGTGACGCCGCAGTCGCTCCCGGCAGCACGCGACGGGGTGGTCCTGCTGACCCGTCAGGCCGCGGCGGCGACGTGGCAGCGCGCGGCCGAGGTCGGCGCAGGACGGGTCCTGGCGCTACCGGGCGCGGAGGCGCCGCTCGCCGAGGCGCTGCTCGCCGTCGGGAGCGTGTCTCCGGGCGGCCGCGTCGTCGGCGTCCTCGGGTCGGTCGGGGGGTGCGGGGCCACGACGCTCACGGTCGCTCTCGCCTCGGGTCAGCCGCCCGGTCGCGCACTCGTCGTGGACGGGGACACGGGGTCCGGCGGCCTCGACCTCGCCCTCGGAACCGAGCTGGAGCCGGGCCTGCGCTGGCGCGACCTCGTCGGTGTCCGAGGCGCGATGAGACCCGAGGTGCTGGTCTCGTCGCTCCCGGCGATCGAGGGTCTGCGACTACTCACGTGGGGCGTGTGGGACGACGAGATCGACTCTCCCGCAGTCTCGCTGGCGACACAGCGCGTCGAGCTCCTGCCACTCGACGCGATGCGTTCGGTCGTCCAGGCGGCGCGGGCGGTGACCGACCTGACGGTGGTGGACCTTGTTCGTCGGCTCGACACGTGCGCCGCTCAGCACTGGCGCCTGCTGGACCTGGCCGTCCTCCTGGTGCCGGCGCACGTACGAGGCGTCCTGGCCGGCCGGATGGCGCTGGCCCGCCTGGCCGCGGTGGTGCCCGACGTGCGCGTGGCCGTTCGCCTCCCTCCGCGAGGCGGGCTCGGACTGACGGCGGTCGAGGACGCGCTCGACCAGCCGGTGGTGGCGTGGCCCAGCCGTCCCCGGCTCGCCGCAGCAGCGGAAGGTGGTGACCTGCTGCACGCCGTCCGCGCAGCCGCGACCGTCCGCGACGCCCGCAACCTGTCGCGTCTCCTGCCGGGTGCGCGCGGCCTGGGTGTGCCGGGTGCCGAGGGGGCGGCATGACGGGCGGACGCGTCGACGAGTCGGTCGTCTCACGGGTACGGACGCGTCTCGCCACGGCCGGCGAGGGAGCCGGCCCCGCCCACGTGGCAGCCGCGCTGGCCGGCGCCGGCCAGGCGTCCGGTGCGCCGTGGGGTGCCACCGGCGTCCTCTCGAAGGTGGCGTCGGTTCGCGCCGAGCTGACCGGGGCCGGCCCCCTGCAGCCGCTGCTCGACGACCCCGACACGACGGACGTGCTGGTCAACGGGCCGGGGGAGGTGTGGGTGGACCGCGGTGACGGACTTCTACGGCTCGACCTGGACGTCGGCGGCGAGGTGGGGCTGCGGGCGCTGGCCGTCCGGCTCGCCGCCGTCAGCGGCCGCCGCCTCGACGACGGCTCCCCGTGCGTCGACGTCCGACTCGCCGACGGCGTGAGGCTGCACGCCGTCCTGCCGCCGGTCTCGCCGACAGGCACGCACCTGTCGCTGCGGGTGCCGCGCCGTCGGACCTTCAGCCTCGACGACCTCGTCGCCTGCGGGACGGTCCCTCCGGCGTGGGCGCCGGTGCTCACCGCCATCGTCCGGCGGCGCCTCGGGTTCCTGGTGTGCGGGGGGACGGGGTCCGGCAAGACCACGGTGCTGAGCACGCTGCTCGGACTCGCCGACCCGTCCGACCGGGTCGTCCTCGTCGAGGACACCGGTGAGCTCACACCCGCCCTGCCCCACGTGGTGCACCTTGAGGCGCGGCACGCGAACGCGGAGGGCGCCGGCTCGCTCACGCTCGCCGACCTCGTCCGTGAGGCCCTGCGGATGCGTCCCGACCGGCTGGTGGTGGGGGAGTGCCGCGGTGCCGAGGTGAGCGACCTGCTGGCCGCGCTGAACACCGGGCACGAGGGCGGCTGCGGCACGGTGCACGCCAACACGGCCGGGGACGTCCCCGCCAGGTTGGAGGCTCTGGCCTCTCTCGCGGGGATGGACCGCACCGCCACGGCGAGCCAGGTGGCCAGCGCGCTCGACGTCGTGGTCCACCTCGCTCGGACGGCGGGCCGCCGCCGGGTCCAGGAGGTCGCCGTCGTGATGGCCGACCGGTCGTCCGGGACGCCGTCGGTACGCGTGGAGACGGCGCTCTCGTGCGTGGACGGCCGCGAGCGGACCGGGCCGGGCTGGGACCGGCTGGCATGCCTGCTCGACCGGGGCCGACCACCCCGCGACCAGGGAGCCGGGACCGAGGTCGGTGACCCGTGACGGGGATCGTCGTGGGTCTGCTCGTCTGGCTCGCGTTGCTGGTGCCCGGGGGGCCACCGCTGGCGACAACTCGGGCGCCTGGCCACGCTGTCCCCCGGCCGGCCGCTCGCTGGCGGCCGTCGTGGAGGTCGGCCCGAGCGGGAACCGACCTCGCGTCACGGGTCGCAGAGCTCGCCTCGTTGGTGAGGGCCGGACTCAGCCCGGTCCAGGCCTGGAGGCACGTAGGTCACGGCCTCGGGGACGACGTCGTTTCGAGTCGGCTGCGGCGTGCGGCGGAGCACGTCGAGTGGGGCCTGTCGCCGGTCCCCGCCCTCCGCGACCTGACGCCGGGCCCGGCCCGGGCAGGCCGCCGGCTCCCGTGGGACCTGGTGGCTGGTCGGAGCCGGCGCCGGCGCAGCGACGAGGCGGGCCTCGCGGCGTTGGCGGCGACGTGGGCCGTGCACGAGCGGAGCGGAGCCCCGGTCGCCGACCTGCTCGACACCCTGGTCGTCAGCCTGGACGACGAACGGACGGCCACACAGGCCCGGCGCGCGGCCATGGCCGCTCCCGTGGCCACGGCTCGTGTGCTCGCCGGTCTGCCGCTCCTGGGTCTTCTGCTGGGGCAGCTGGTGGGCGCCCGCCCGCTCGAGGTCCTCGTCCACACCCCCGCGGGGCGCACGAGCGGCGCGATCGGCCTGGTCTGCGCCGTGTCGGGCCTGGTGTGGACGCGGCGCCTGGTGCGGGCGGCAGCCAGAGGCTCACGACCGACGTGATCAGCGCGGCGCTCGCGGGTCTCCTGGTCGCGGCAGCGTGCCTGCTCGCGCAGCGGCGCCCGGTCGACCGGACGGCGCTACGCCGCCAGAGGCCCCCAGGACGCGGCCCCGAGACGGGTCCGGAGGGAACGGCGCGGGACGGTGAGCCGCACGTGGCGCTTCTTCTGGACCTGTGCGCGGGAGCCCTGTCCGCGGGTCTGCCGGCCCCGACGGCGCTCCAGGTCGCCGGCCAGGCGGCCGGCGGGAGGCTCGGAAGGCGCTGCGACCTGGCCGGAGCGACCCTGATGCTCGGGGCCGACCACGAGGCCGCCTGGGCCGACGCCCCGGCCGAGCTCGACCCGGTGCGCCGCACGCTGCAGCTGGTCGCGACGGCCGGCGTCCCTGGGGCGCCGCTGCTGCGGGGAGCAGCCGCCGCCGAGCGGACACGGACACGGCTCGGCCAGCAGGAGAGGGCCCAGGCGCTCGGTGTCCGCATGGTCCTGCCGCTCGGGTTGTGCGCCCTGCCCGCGTTCGCGGCGTGGGGCGTCGTCCCCGTCGTCCTCTCCCTCGCGGGTCAGGTGCTGTGACGTGCTCGTCCACAGGCGTCGTGCACGGGCCGTTGTTGTTCACAGGTGCGAGATCGACCTGTTGCCAGGCGATCTCGCGCCACAAGACTCATGGCCATCGGTGGGGCACCTCCCCACCCTTAACCCCGAGGAGTACCCATGCCCGAGCACACGATGACCGACACGGTCGACATGGTCCGAACGGTCGACATGGCCGACAGACCCACCGCAGGCGGCGACACCGATCGTCCCGGCGGTGCGCCGGCCCCGGCCGGTGCCCGGCAGGCGCCTGCTTTCCCACCGGTGCGCGGCCGACGGGCCGCCGGCGACGCGGGGATGGCCACGGCCGAGTACGCGATCGCCACTCTGGCGGCCTGCGGCTTCGCCGGCCTGCTGGTGGTCATCCTCAAGGGTGGTCAGGTGCGAGGTCTGCTGATGGCCGTCATCGAGCGGGCGCTGAGCATCGGATGAGAGCGGGCGCCGGTCGCGGGCGCGATCGTGGGCGGGGCGCCGTGACCGCCGAGCTGGCGGTCGCGCTGCTGGCCGTCACGCTCCTGCTGTCGGGGCTGTCGTCGGTGCTGGGCGTCTCGGTCGCCCGCGTGCAGGTGACCGACGCCGCAGCGGCGGGGGCACGGCTGCTGGCGCGTGGCGAGGACACCTCCCGGGTGGAGGCGGTCGTCCGTGCTGTGGCAGGGCCGCGCGCGCAGGTCGAGGTCTCGCGCGGCGCAGACCTGACGTCCGTGAGGGTCACACGGGTGGTCACCCTGTGGGTTCCCGGTGCGCCGCAGGTGCCGGTGTCCAGCAGCGCGGTCGCCGTCACCGAGGCGGTCGCCGACCCGGGATCGGACCCGTGAGACCGGCGGAGCCGAGGGACCGCGGCGCGGGCAGCGTCCTGGTCCTGGTGGTCAGCGCCGTGCTGGTGGTCGGGACGGTCGGCGTCGGGGTGGTGGGCCAGGTCGTGGCAGCACGCCACCGCGTCGAAGCGGCGGCCGACGAGGCGGCGCTGGCGGCGGCCGGGGCGGTCCGGGTCCACGGCCCGGCCGCCGCCTGTGGTCAGGCGGCCCGGGTGGCGGGCGTCCAGGGCGCCACCCTGGGCGGGTGCCACGTCGACGAGGACGGCTCCGTGAAAGTGGTGGTCACGTCCCGGCTCCCGGACTCGGTCGGCCTGGTCGGAGCAGCGGTGGGCACTGTGACCGGGCGGGCGCGTGCCGGACCCGCAGTGCCCTGAACGAGCCCGCCCGGGCCGGGTGGACCCGGTGCCTCAGCGCGTGGGCTCCTGTGGGGGTGCCTGGTGCGACGGCCCGCTGCGGGTCGGAGGAGCCGGCGTGCTCGCGGGCGCCTCCCCGGGAGCTGCCGGAGCGGACGGCGCCGGCGCGGCAGGAGCCGGTGCGGTGGTGGTCGTGGCGCCCGCGTCCCCGCCGCTCGGCTTGTCCGTGCGGAGCGGGGCGGTGCGCGCACCTGCGTCCGCCCGGGTCTCGGGGGCGGCACCTGCGGTCCCGGCGGTGCCAGCGGTCCCGGCGGCACCTGCGGGCACGGCCTTGCGCTCGGCCGCGCGCTCGTCCTCGATGCGGCGCAGGCGCTTCAGCTCGCGACGCTTCTCGACGGAGCGCTTCGAGCCCGAGCGCAGCAGTCCGAGCGCGAGGACGACCAGCAGCAAGGTGAGGGCGCCCAGGAGGAAGAGCACCAAGGGGCTGGGGGAGAAGACGAGGTTCAGGTCGGTCCACTGCAGGGGCACTTCCCCGGTGGTGCCGGTCACGACGATGAACACCACAACGGCGGCGGCCGCGAGCAGCAGCAGCAGTGCGAGGACGATCATGGGTCTCCTCCTGGTCCGGCCCGGGATGTCCGGGCGCCTACCTGGCCCAGAAGGCTAGTGGTCGGTCAGTGCCGGGGCACGCCGGAGGTGCCCTGATCGTCCCGGTCGACGTCGTCGTCCGGGGCTCCGGACAGCACGGCCCGCAGGACGCGCACCGCACCGCCCTTGTCCAGCGGCTCGTTCCCGTTGCCGCACTTCGGCGACTGCACGCACGCCGGGCACCCGGCAACGCACGCGCAGCCCTCGACCGCGTCGAGCGTCGCCTGCAGCCACTGGCGGGCCCGCAGCCAGCCGCGCTCTGCGAAGCCTGCGCCCCCGGGGTGCCCGTCGTGGACGAACACGGTCGCCGCCCCGGTGTCCGGGTGCAGTGCCGTGGACACCCCGCCGACGTCCCAGCGGTCGCACGTCGCGACGAGCGGCAGCAGCCCGATCGCCGCGTGCTCGGCCGCGTGCACGGCTCCGGGCAGCACCTGCTCGTGCAGGTCGTGCGCGTCCAGGACGGACGGTGGCAGTACCCACCAGACGGCGGTGGTGCGCAGGCGCCGTTCCGGCAGGTCGAGCGGTTCCTCGCCGATCGGCTCGCCGCCAGGGTGGGAGCGGACCACGTACGAGGTCACCCGGCTCGACACCTCGACGGTCCCCAGGTGCAGCGACACCTCGCCCCACCGCACGGTCCGGGCGGTCTCCAGCACGCGGATGTCGCCGACGGAGCGGGCGGTCGTGGTCCACGGCGGGCTCTCACGCCGCACGAGGGCGAGCCGCTCGTCCAGGTCGAGCGACCGGACGACGTACGTGCTGCCGAGGTGCAGGTAGACGGCGCCGGTGTGCACGGTGTGGTCGGCGGCTCCCGCGTCGACCGTCCCGACGACCCGTCCGGTCTCCTCCTCCACCACCCGGACGGGAGCACCGCCTGTGCCGCGCAGGTCCGTCAGGTCCGTCGCGCGTGCCTGCTGCGTCCAGAACCAGCCGCCGGGTCGGCGCCGCAGCAGTCCGCGGGCGACCAGGACCGCGAGCAGGTCGGCCGTCCCCGGACCGAAGAGGGCGACGTCCGCCTCGGTGAGCGGCAGCTCCGCGGCGGCCGCGCACAGGTGGGGGGCCAGCACGTGCGGGTTGTCGGGGTCGAGGACGGTGGCCTCGACCGGCTGGCCGACGAGCGCCTCGGGGTGTCGCATCAGGTAGCTGTCGAGCGGGTCGTCGTCCGCGACGAGGACCGCGAGCGCGCGGGAGCCGTCCCGGCCCGCGCGGCCGGCCTGCTGCCACAGCGCCGACCGGGTGCCCGGCCAGCCCGCGACGAGGACGGCGTCGAGCCCGGAGATGTCGACGCCCAGCTCGAGGGCGTTCGTGCTCGCCATCCCCAGCAGCCGCCCCGACCTCAGGTCGTCCTCGAGCGCCCGCCGGTCCTCCGGCAGGTAGCCGGCGCGGTAGGCGGCCACTCGTCCGCCGAGGGAGGGGTCGACGTCGGACACCAGACGTCGCGCGGTCAGAGCGACCACCTCGGCGCCCCGCCGCGAGCGCACGAACGCCAGCGATCGCACCTGCGCGGCCACCAGGTCGGCCAACAGGTCCGACGCCTCCGAGACCGCGCTGCGGCGGGCGCCCGACCCGTCCGGCGCCTCGGGCGGCTCCCACAGCACCAGGTCGGTGGCACCACGCCGTGAGGCGTCGGTCGTGACCTCGACGACGTCGAGACCCGTGAGCAGATGGGCGGTGCGCGCGGGTTCCGCCGTCGTCGCGGACGCCAGCACGAACACCGGGTCGGCTCCGTACCGGGCGGCGACCCGCCGCAGGCGCCGCAGCACCGCTGCCACCTGCGCCCCGAAGACCCCCCGGTACCGGTGGCACTCGTCGACCACGACGTAGCGCAGCCCGCGCAGGAACGGCGCCCACCGCTGGTGCCCGGGCAGCAGGGAGTAGTGCAGGAGGTCGGGGTTGGTCAGCACGAGCCCGGCGTGGTCGCGCACCCATCGCCGTTCGTCGGCGGGCGTGTCCCCGTCGTAGGTGGCGGCCCTCAGGGCGGAGAGCGTCGCGCCCCCCTGGCCCAGTGCCTGCAGGCCCGACAGCTGGTCTGCCGCAAGGGCCTTCGTCGGAGCGAGGTAGATGGCAGTGTGCCGGCGCACCATCAGGTCGTCCGGCGGCTGCAGGAGCGCGCTGAGCACGGGCAGCTGGTACGCCAGGGACTTGCCCGACGCCGTGCCGGTGGAGACGACGACGTGCCGGCCCGCCCAGGCGTGCTGGGCCACCTGCACCTGGTGGCGCCAGGGCCGGTCGATCCCGGCGGTCCGCCACGCCGCCACGAGGTCGGGCGACGCCCAGGTCGGCCAGTCGGCCTGCTCGCCGGCGCTGGCCGGCTGGTGGTGGACGTGCCGCACGCGGGACCGCCGTCCCGGGGCTGACAGCAGCGCCTGCGAGGGCGACCGACCCCTCGACCTCGCCCGGGAAGGGCGTCACGGCGTCCACCACCGGAGTCTTCCACCGCCGCAGGCGCCCCCGTTGGCGGGTTCGACTGCCCCGTCGACGCCGCGGGTGGTTGAATGCCACCGTCGACTGCGCAGTCAGCGCGTCGGAGTCCGAACATTCAGGGGAGACACCGTGGACCTGTCCGTCACGAGCCGCGAGCAGGGTGGGCGCACCGTCGTGGAGGTCGGCGGCGAGATCGACGTCTACACCGCACCGGTCCTTCGCGAGCGACTCAACGACCTCGTGGGGGAGGGTCACCACCACCTCGTCGTGGACATGCAGACCGTGGACTTCCTCGACTCGACCGGCTTGGGCGTGCTCGTCGGAGGTCTCAAGCGCGTGCGGGCGCACGACGGTTCCCTGCACCTGGTCTGCACGCAGGAGAAGATCCTCAAGGTCTTCCGCATCACGGGGCTCACCAAGGTCTTCCCGATCCACCCGAGCGTGGACGAGGCGGTCGCGGCCTCCGGCGGCTCGGCCTCCTGAGCCCCGGGTCGAGGTCCGAGGGATGAGCGCCACCGAGGACCCGACCCCGCGACCCCTGGTCCCCGTGGTGGAGCTCTCCTTCGCCGCGCTCCCCGAGCACGTCCGCACCGCCCGGCTCGTCGCCGTGGCCGTCGCCCGGCGTGTCGGCCTCGATGACGACCGGCTCGACGAGGTCCGCCTCGCCGTCGGAGAGGCGTGCGCACGAGCCGTCCGCCTGATGCAGGGCTCGGCAGCGCGCCCCGACGGCCGATCCGGAGGCACCGGGGACGGCGACGAGCCGGGGACCTCGGTCGTCCGCGTCCTGATCGACGACCGCGACGGTCTCCTGGTCCGGGTCGAGGGCCCGTCGGTGGGGCTGGACACCGACCCGGTGGCCGGGACGGCCGGGGCGTCCGGGAGCGCCGACGAGATGGCGCTCGCGGTCGTGCACGGGCTCGTGCCCGGGCTGACGACCGAGCGTGACGCGATGACTCTCCACTGGGCCGTCGTGTGACGTAGGTCCCACTCGTGCCGGTGCTCGTGATCCCTGCGTAGACTCCGCCCGACTCACCCTGGCAGAGCGGCCGCCCGGCGCCGCTGTGCCCAACGAACGCCTGAGCCCGTGGCACACGGGAGAATCGTCGAGGAGGACGGATGTCGAGCCTGTCGCTCGTACCTGCGGTGGGACTGGGGAGGTCGGCGTCGACCGACTCCGCTGTCGAGCTGGTGGGCAGCAACCTGATGCTGGTCGTGGCGGTCGCCGTGATCGCGGTGGTCGCCCTGATGATGGGTGTCGTGTTCCGGCGCCAGGTGCTCGCCCACGGCGAGGGCACCACCGGGATGCAGGAGATCGCGACCGCCGTGCAGGAGGGCGCCAGCGCCTACCTGAACCGGCAGTTCAAGACCCTCGCGGGCTTCGTGGTCCTCGTCTTCCTCCTGCTCTTCCTGCTCCCTGCCGACGACGGCGCCATCCGGATCGGCCGGAGCCTCTTCTTCGTCGTCGGGGCGGTCTTCTCGGCCGCGATCGGCTACCTCGGGATGTCGCTGGCGGTGCGCGCCAACGTGCGCGTCGCAGCGGCCGCCCGTGAGGCGGACGGCAAGGCGGTCGGCACCCAGATCGCGTTCCGCACCGGTGGCACCGTCGGGATGGCCACCGTCGGGCTCGGTCTGCTCGGCGCCTCGGTCGTCGTCCTCGTCTACCGGGGCAACGCCCCGGCCGTGCTGGAGGGCTTCGGCTTCGGCGCGGCCCTGCTCGCGATGTTCATGCGAGTCGGCGGCGGCATCTTCACCAAGGCCGCAGACGTCGGCGCCGACCTCGTCGGCAAGGTCGAGGCCGGCATCCCCGAGGACGACCCGCGCAACGCGGCGACCATCGCCGACAACGTCGGTGACAACGTGGGTGACTGCGCCGGAATGGCCGCCGACCTGTTCGAGTCGTACGCGGTGATGCTGGTCGCCGCCCTGATCCTCGGCAAGGCCGCCTTCGGTGACGAGGGCCTGGTCTTCCCGCTGATCGTGCCCGCCCTCGGGGCGCTGACCGCCGTCCTCGGTGTGTTCATCACCCGCGCGCGTGCCGGGGAGAGCGGGCTGACCGCCATCAACCGCGGCTTCTACATCTCCGCGGCCGTGTCGGCCGTCGCCTGCGCCATCGCGGCGTTCGTCTACCTGCCGGCCTCCTTCTCCGGCTTGGCCAACGTCTCCTCCGAGATCGCGGCGCTGGACGGCGACCCGCGCGTCGTGGCCACCGCCGCGGTCGCGCTGGGCATCGTCCTCGCCGGCATCATCCTGTGGCTGACCGGCTACTTCACGGGCACCGACAAGCCGCCGACCATGAACGTGGCCCGCACGTCGCTCACCGGTGCCGCGACCGTCGTCCTGTCCGGTATCGGCGTCGGTCTCGAGTCGGCCGTCTACACGGCGGTCATCATCAGCGGCGCCGTCTACGTCGCCTTCCTGCTCGGCGGCGGCTCGATCGTGCTTTCCCTGTTCCTCATCGCGCTGGCCGGCTGCGGCCTGCTCACCACGGTCGGCGTCATCGTCGCCATGGACACCTTCGGTCCGGTGAGCGACAACGCCCAGGGCATCGCTGAGATGAGCGGCGACGTCGACGAGGCGGGGGCGCAGATCCTCACCGACCTCGACGCCGTGGGCAACACGACGAAGGCCATCACCAAGGGCATCGCGATCGCGACCGCCGTGCTCGCGGCGACCGCGCTGTTCGGCTCGTACACCGACGCCGTCCGCACCGCGCTCGGCAAGGCGGGCGAGGAGATCGGCTCGATCGCCGGCGCCTACGACGTCGTCTCGCCCAACACCCTGGTCGGGATCATCCTCGGTGGCGCGGTCGTGTTCCTCTTCTCGGGTCTGGCGATCGACGCCGTGACCCGGGCCGCGGGCGCCATCGTCTTCGAGGTGCGTCGCCAGTTCCGCGAGCACCCGGGGATCATGGACTACACCGAGAAGCCGGAGTACGCGCGCGTCGTCGACATCTGCACCCGCGACTCGCTCCGCGAGCTGGCCACGCCGGGGCTGCTGGCGGCCTTCGCGCCGATCGCCGTCGGTTTCGGCCTCGGCTTCTCTGCCCTCGCCGGCTACCTCGCCGGCGCCATCGGCACCGGGGTGCTGATGGCCGTCTTCCTGGCGAACTCCGGTGGAAGCTGGGACAACGCCAAGAAGCTGGTCGAGGACGGCAGCCACGGCGGCAAGGGTTCCGAAGCCCACGCGGCAACCGTCATCGGTGACACCGTCGGCGACCCGTTCAAGGACACCGCCGGCCCGGCGATCAACCCGCTGATCAAGGTGATGAACCTCGTCGCCCTGCTGATCGCGCCGGCCGTCGTGGCCCTCTCGTACGGCGAGAGCGCCAACCCGCTGCTGCGTGCCGTGATCGCCCTCATCGCGGTGTCGATCATCGTGGTCGCCGTCGTGATCTCGAAGCGTCGCGCGACCTCCTACGGCGACGACGAGACCCCGTCGGAGCCGGTCGTCGCCCCCGAGGTCGAGGCCGTCCGCCGCGTCGGCTGACGCACACCACCGCACGACAGGACGCCCACCCCGTGCGCGGGGTGGGCGTCCTCGCGAGACAAGCACGTGGATGGGGGAAGGCCGGTGCCGTGGGTGGAGCTGCTGGGTGCGCTGGCGTGCCCTTCGTCGGGGCCATCGCCGTCATTGCCGCGCTCGCCTGGTGGCGTGGACGGCGCTCGAGACAGGCCCTGTCTTGCTTCGCGCAGACCGGACGGACCCGCCTGCGCGTGCTCGTGGCGGGTGACGAGCCGTACCCCGGTCGGTTCCGGCGGGGGTGGCTCGAGGTCGACGGCGCAACCGTGGTGCTGCAGTGCGACAGCCCCCGTGAGGCGGACGTCCGGCTCCCCGGTGGTCCGCTCCGACTCGTTCGAACCCGCCTGGGCGGAGACCGCGACCGACTGCCCCGGAAGGACGCAGTCGAGTACGTCGTATTCCACCTCGTCGACGGAAGCGGTGGGCGGCTCGAGGTAGCCGTCAGGGACGACGAGGAGGAGTACACGGTCGCGGTGCTCCGCGGGCTGGACGTGCTCCTCGGTCCGGCGCACGCGGAGGTCCTGGAGCCGGCCGACCGCCCCGTCCTGTCGGCGGTGCCTCTGTGGACCAGGGGCGTGGCGGCGCTCGCGCTCGTTGCCGCGACCGTCGTGGCCGTGCTCTGGGTGATGGCCCAACCCGTACCGGTGTCCGTCCTCGAGTCGGCCGACGAGTACGACTACTGCGCGGTCGGCTGGCAGGACCCTTTCGACGGCGCGACGGCGCGGCAGGCCGAGATCAGCTGCTATGACGAGCAGCCGGGTGACACGATCGCCGGCCTCGCCCTCGACCGCCCGTTCCGGGGGGAGGTCTTCGACCTCGACAGCTTCCCTGTCCTCCTCGGTGCGGCCGGGGTGGTTCTCGCCGTCGCGGTCGGGAGTACCGCGGTGCGAGTCGTGAGGCTTCGGCGACGTGTACGGCCCGAGCCGCCGACCGGTGGACGAGTGCCCCTCGAGAAGGCCGTCGTGGCGGAGGCCGACCTCGACCTGTCGGACCTCGACGCAGACCGCCTCGTCCGGGCACTGGTCGCCGACGTCGCCCGACGCCGGGCAGCCGTCGAGCGCTGGGGCGACACCGGGTCGAAGCGGCCCGCCCTGCAGACCCCCGACGAGGCGGTCGGGCGGGCCTGGTGGTCACGCGGCGGACCGCGGGGCGTCGTGCTCGCCCGTGCCCGTCTCGCCGCGGGCGCGCTCCTGCCTTCTTCGTCGGTGTGTTCGGAGGATGGACGGCTGTCTCCGGCTGGCTCGGCACGCAGGGTGCGACCGAGACCGTGGTCGCCGACGCGGGCGAGGCGTACGGCGGCCGCCGCTCCTCCCGGCCGACCTCGACGTGTCGTTCGAGGACCGCTGGGGGGCCACGCACGCCACGGTCGTCGCGCTCGTCGGTGACGTTCCGGGGGGCCCGGTGACCGTGCGCTACTCGGTCGAGGCCCCGGACCGGGCCAGGCTGGTCGGCGAGGGGGACGGCACCGCCCGGGGACTGCTGCTCGGTGGGGGTCTCACCGGTGGCGCGGTCGCCTGGGCCGCGTGGCACGCCCTCTGGGCGCGGCGGCTGACGCTCGCGGTGTCCAGGGTCCTCCACGAGGGCCCACGCTCGACACGTGCGTACGTTCTGGTCATCGACCCGGACAACGACCCCGTCCTGCTGCTGTTCGAGGACGAGCAGAGCCCGCCGGCGTGGGCCTTGCCGCTCGCGGAACCGGTCGCGGGGCGGTGCCCCTGACCGGTACGGCGGAGGTGCGGGGCGAGCTGAAGGACGGCGCCAGTCCTGGCGGTCGTCGATGGGAAGGTGCTGTGGCCTCTGGCGCCGGTCGCCGGAGTCGACGAGGACCTGGCGCTCCTGCTCGTGACCGGGGACCTGTCCGACCACGGGGACCTCGAGGGGCTCGACGACGACTGACGGGGCCGGTCGTCGGCGACGCGGGACCGACCCGCGAAACCCCGGGGTTAGGTGTGGCGCGATCGAGGCGTTACCGTGCTCGCGCCGCCGGGGTGCCATCTTTCCGCGCCCCGGGGCGAACAAGGAAGGCAGGCAGTGGCCACCAGCAGCACCGCGTCGGACGGCCTCAAGCGCCTCGTCATCGTCGAGTCACCGGCGAAGGCGCGCACCATCGCGTCCTACCTCGGCGAGGGCTTCGAGGTCGAGGCCAGCGTGGGGCACATCCGCGACCTGCCGCAGCCGTCCGAGCTGCCCGCCGACATGAAGAAGGGCCCGTACGGCCGCTTCGCGGTCGACGTGGACAACGGCTTCGACCCCTACTACGTGGTCGACGCCGACAAGAAGAAGAAGGTGTCCGAGCTCAAGCGCCTGCTGAAGGACGCGGACGAGCTCTACCTGGCCACGGACGAGGACCGCGAGGGCGAGGCCATCGCGTGGCACCTGCTCGAGACGCTGCAGCCGAAGGTGCCCGTCAAGCGGATGGTCTTCCACGAGATCACCCGTGAGGCGATCGGACGCGCGTTGCAGGCGACCCGCGACATCGACGACCGGCTGGTCGACGCGCAGGAGACGCGCCGCATCCTCGACCGCCTCTACGGCTACGAGGTCTCGCCGGTGCTGTGGCGCAAGGTCCGCGCCGGGCTGTCGGCCGGCCGCGTCCAGTCCGTCGCGACCCGACTGGTCGTGGAGCGCGAGCGTGAGCGGATGGCGTTCCGCGCCGCCGAGTACTGGGACGTGGAGGGCACCTTCGCCCCCACGGAGGGTGACGAGGGCCAGCGCACGTCGTTCGCGGCCCGCCTGGCCGCCCTCGACGGCACCCGCGTGGCCACCGGCCGCGACTTCGACGACTCGGGCCAGCTGAAGAACCAGTCCGTCGTGCTCCTCGACGAGGCGGCCGTGAGCTCCCTGGTGGACGGCCTGCGCGAGGCGCCGGTCGCCGTCCGCAGCCTCGAGACCAAGCCCTACACGCGCAAGCCGTCCGCGCCGTTCACGACGTCGACGCTCCAGCAGGAGGCGAGCCGCAAGCTCCGTTTCTCGGCCCGGCAGACGATGCGGGTCGCCCAGTCGCTGTACGAGAACGGCTACATCACCTACATGCGTACGGATTCGACGGCGCTGTCGAGCGAGGCCCTGAACGCGGCGCGCACCCAGGCTGCCGAGATGTACGGGCCGGAGTACGTGCCCGACGCGCCGCGCAGCTACGCCAACAAGTCGAAGAACGCCCAGGAGGCGCACGAGGCGGTGCGCCCGTCCGGCGACACCTTCCGCACGCCCGCACAGGTGGCGGGTCAGCTCCGAGGCGACGACTTCCGGTTGTACGACCTGATCTGGAAGCGCACGGTCGCCAGCCAGATGGCCGACGCCCGCGGCTCGACCGCGACCGTCCGGCTCGGCGCCACCGCCACGGACGGCCGCGACGCCGAGTTCTCCGCGTCCGGCACCGTGATCACGTTCCGCGGCTTCATGGCGGCGTACGAGGAGGGACGCGACGAGGAGCGCGACGCCGAGGCGGCCCGTTCCGACGCGGAGCGCCGGCTGCCCGAGATGACCGAGGGTCAGGCGCTCGACGTGCTCTCCCTCGACGTCGACGGGCACCGCACGTCCCCGCCGCCCCGGTACACCGAGGCCAGCCTGGTCAAGGCGCTCGAGGAGCGCGGTATCGGCCGTCCGTCCACGTACGCCTCGACGATCTCGGTGATCGGCGACCGCGGGTACGTGACCCACCGCGGGTCGGCGCTCGTGCCGAGCTGGATCGCCTTCGCCGTCACCCGGCTGCTCGAGGACCACTTCGGGCGCCTCGTCGACTACGACTTCACCGCCGGCATGGAGGAGGACCTCGACAAGATCGCCGGGGGCCAGGAGGACCGCTCCGAGTGGCTGCGGAAGTTCTACTTCGGCGAGCACGGTGTGGATGCCGAGATCACCGACGCCGACCGGTCGACCGACCCGGTGATGCGCCAGGGGCTGCGCCGGCTGGTGCAGGACCTGGGTGACATCGACGCCCGGGGCATCAACTCCATCGACATCGGCGACGGCATCACGCTGCGGGTCGGCCGGTACGGCCCCTACCTCGAGGTGCCCGGCGGCGAGGGCGAGGAGCCCAAGCGTGCGAGCGTGCCGGACGACCTCGCTCCCGACGAGCTGACCGTCGAGCGGGCCCGTGAGCTGCTCGAGACCCAGGCCGAGGGGGACCGCGAGCTGGGCACGCACCCGGAGAGCGGCCTGCCGGTCGTGGCGAGGAACGGCAGGTTCGGGCCGTATGTGACCGAGGTGCTGCCGGACGACGCCCCCAAGTCGGCCAAGCCCCGCACCGGCTCGCTGTTCAAGAGCATGCAGGTCGAGACGGTGACCCTGGAGGAGGCGCTGCGTCTGCTCTCCCTCCCGCGGGTGGTGGGGACGGACCCCGAGTCTGGCGACGAGATCACCGCCCAGAACGGCCGCTACGGGCCCTACCTGCGCAAGGGCACGGACTCGCGGTCCCTGGAGACCGAGGACCAGCTCTTCGACGTCACCCTCGAGGAGGCCCTCGCGCTGTACGCCCAGCCGAAGCGTGGTCGGGGACGCACGGCGGCGGCGCCGCTGCGCGAGCTCGGTCCCGACCCCGTGAGCGGGCAGCCGATCGTGGTCAAGGACGGTCGCTTCGGCGCGTACGTGACGGACGGTGAGTACAACGCCACCCTCCGCCAGGACGACGCCGTCGAGACCGTGACTCTCGAGCGGGCTGCCGAGCTGCTGGCCGACAAGCGGGCTGCCGGCCCGCCGAAGAAGCGTGGAGCCAAGAAGGCCGCCAAGAAGACGGCGAAGAAGACCACCGCCAAGAAGGCCACGACCACGAAGACCGCGGCGAAGAAGGCGGTCGCGAAGAAGACCACGGCCAGGAAGGCTGCCGCCAAGAAGGCGGCGGCTCCGCAGTCCCCGGTGGCGGCCGAGCCCTCCTCGTAGCCGAGCGGCGCCCTCGTGGCGGTGCGGGGTCCTGTGAGCACGGCGGACACCGTGCGCGGAGGACCTCGCGTGCGCCTCGCCGACAGCCGTCGCGGCTAGTCTGGCGGCGTGAGCGACGACCGACGGCCCGACCGGCCGCACCAGCCGACGCGCCCCTCGGACGCGGACCGGGAGGCGACCGTGGCGATGACCTCGTCGACGTCCTCCGCGTCCGGCCCAGGGGCCGCCTCGAACTCCCTTCCCGCCCCCTCCTCGGCGGTGCCCGGTGCCGGCCAGACCCCGCAGCTGCACGGGGTCCGCCAGGTGCTCGAGATCGTCGCCTTCCGGCGCCTGTGGCTGGCGCTCGGACTGTCGAGCTTCGGTGACTGGCTGGGCCTCCTGGCCATCACCGCCATGGCGGCCGCGCTCGGGGCCCAGTCCTCGTACGCCGCCGCCAACCTCGCGGTGTCGGGTGTGCTGATCCTGCGCCTGGCTCCCGCCGTGCTGTTCGGGCCGGTGGCCGGGCTCGTGGCCGACCGCCTCGACCGCAAGCTGACGATGGTGGTCGGCGACCTCCTGCGCTTCGTGCTCTTCGCGTCGATCCCCCTGATCGGGACCCTGTGGTGGCTGTTCGTCGCCACCGTCCTGGTCGAGATCGTCGGCCTCTTCTGGATGCCGGCCAAGGACGCGACCGTGCCCAACATCGTGCCCCGCGAGCGGCTCGAGTCGGCGAACCAGCTCTCCCTGGCCACGACCTACGGCTCGGCACCCTTCGCGGCGCTGCTCTTCGCCGGTCTGGCCCTGATCTCCGGCGTGATCGACGGCGCGCTGCCCTTCATCGGCAACAGCACGAACCTCGCCCTGTACGTCAACGCGCTGACCTACCTCGTGGCCGCGGCGGTGATCTGGAGGCTCGACCTGCCGCCTGGCCCGAGGGTCGCACGCACCGACGGCAAGGCCGAGTCCGTCTGGCGCACGATCGTCGACGGGTGGGCCTTCATCGGCAAGACGAAGCTCGTCCGCGGGCTCGTCATCGGCATGCTGGGCGCCTTCGGCGCGGGCGGCTTCGTGATCGGTGTCGCCCCGACCTTCGCGGCGGACCTCGGAGCCGGTGGTCCGGGGTACGGCGTGCTCTTCGCCAGCGTGTTCACCGGGCTCGCGGCCGGCATGTGGGTGGGGCCGAGGCTGCTCGCCGAGCTCACGCGCTGGCGCCTGTTCTCGTTGTCGATCGTCGTGGCGGGGTTCTTCCTGGCCCTGGTCGCGCTGATCCCGAACATCGTCCTGGCCTCGCTGTTCACCGCCATGCTCGGAGCCGGTGCGGGTGTCGCCTGGGTGACCGGGTACACGCTGTTGGGCCTGGAGGTCGCCGACGAGCTGCGCGGCCGCACGTTCGCGTTCGTGCAGACCGCGGCCCGGGTCGTGCTGATCGGCGTGATGGCCCTCGCCCCGGCACTCGCCGCGCTGATCGGGTCGCGTCGGGTCAACATCACCGAGACGGTGACGCTGCCGGTGAACGGCACCGGTCTGACGCTGCTCGTGGCGGCCGTGCTGGCCGCGGGCATCGGAGTCCTCTCGTACCGGACGATGAACGACGGTCTCCAGCTCCCGTTGCTGGACGACCTGGTGGGGGCGTGGAAGCGCCGGCACGTGGCGGCGCCGGCCCAGGAGCGCAAGCCCGGCCACAGCGGCTTCTTCGTCGCCTTCGAGGGCGGGGACGGGGTCGGCAAGTCGACCCAGATCCAGCGCCTCGAGACGTGGCTGCGCGACGACCTGGGGCACGAGGTGGTCGTGACCCGGGAGCCGGGGGCGACCAGGGTCGGCGAGCAGATCCGGCAGCTCGTCCTGCACGGGGACGAGGTCGCCCCGCGCGCCGAGGCGCTGCTGTTCGCGGCGGACCGCGCGCACCACGTGGCCACGGTCGTGCGCCCCGCCCTCGAGCGCGGGGCGGTGGTGGTGACCGACCGGTTCGTCGACTCGTCTATCGCCTACCAGGGCGCGGGTCGGGACCTCGACGCCGACGGGGTCGCGCAGATCTCGCGGTGGGCCACGGAGTCGCTGGTCCCGGACCTCACCGTGCTGCTGGACCTCGACCCGGCCACGGGCCAGGAGCGGCTCGCCGCCGGAGACACCTCGTTGGACAAGCTCGAGGGAGAGGGTGCCGAGTTCCACGAGCGCGTCCGCTCCTCCTTCCTGTCGCTGGCACGCCGCTCCCCGCGCCGGTACCTCGTCGTCGACGCCGCTGCCGAGCCCGAGGCGATCGAGGAGCACGTCCGCGCACGACTGATGCAGGTGCTCCCGCTGTCCGAGCGCCAGCTGGCCGAGGCGGAGGCCGAGAGGCAGCGGCGCGAGGCGGAGCGCGCCGAGCAGGAGCGGCTGGCTGCGGAGAAGGAGGCGGCCGAGCAGGCCGAGCGCGAGCGGGTCGAGGCCGAGCGGGCCGAGGCCGAGCGCCTCGCGGCGGAGGCCAGAGCGGCCGAGGAGGCCGAGCGTCGCCGCACCGAGGCGGCGCGGCGCGAGGCGGAACGCGTCGAGGCGGAGCGGGTCGCCGCTCGTGAGGCCGAACGACGACGGCTCGACGCCGAGGCGTCGGGAGACTACGTGGCGAGCGCTCCGGCCGGTGGGTCGGCGCGTGACCGGGAGGCCGAGTCGAGCGACGGGAGCGAGACCCGGAAGCTTCCGCGGGTCGACCCGCCCACGCAGGTCGACCTCGGGGAGGAGCTGTTCTCGCTGGGCGACGACCCCTGGAACCCCAGGTGACCGTCTGGGACGACCTCGTCGGGCAGGCGGAACCCGTCGCCCAGCTGCGTGAGGCGGCGGCACGGGCGACGCGGCCGGGCGCACCGGGTGTCGCCCACGCGTGGCTCTTCACCGGCCCCCCCGGGTCGGGCCGCTCGACCGCCGCGCGCGCGTATGCGGCCGCGCTGCAGTGCGAGGAGCAAGGGTGTGGCACCTGCCACTCGTGCCGCACGGTGCTCGCTGGCTCGCACCCCGACGTCCAGGTGACCGCGACCGAGGCGTCGATCCTCACGGTGGCGCAGGCGCGCGAGCTCGTGCAGATGGCCCAGCGCCATCCCTCGCAGGGCCGCTGGCGCGTGATGCTCGTCGAGGACGCGGACCGCTTCAACGAGCCGGCCCTCAACGCGCTGTTGAAGGCCGTCGAGGAGCCCCCCGCGCGCACGGTGTGGCTGCTGTGCGCCCCGAGCCCCGAGGACGTGCTGGTCACGATCCGCTCGCGCTGCCGTCCCGTGCGGCTACGGGTGCCGCCGGTCGCAGCCGTGGCGGACCTGCTGGTGCGCCGCGGCGCCGACCGCGCGATGGCGTCCTTCGCGGCGCAGGCGGCGCAGAGCCACGTCGGACGCGCACACCGGCTGGCCTCAGACGAGGACGCGAGGATGCGCCGCCGCGACGTCCTCGACATCGCGTTCGCCGTCCGCGAGGTGGGGGACGCCGTCCTGAGGGCCGGGCAGCTGATCGACGTGGCCGGGGACGAGGCGACGGCCGCGACGGTTGACCGTGACGCCGTCGAGCGGGCCGGATTGCTGCGCGCGCTCGGCTACGAGGGCGAGAGCCGACTGCCGGCACCCATCCGCGCCCAGGTCAAGGCCCTCGAGACGGAGCAGAAGAAGCGGGCGACCCGCTTCAAGCGGGACGTCATCGACCGAGCGCTGCTCGACCTGCTGTCCGTGTACCGCGACGTGCTGGTGGTGCAGCTGGGCGCCCGGGTCGACCTGGTGAACGCGACGGAGCGGGAACGGGTCTCACGCCTCGCCGGGGTCAGCACGCCGGTCGCCACGCTGCGGCGGATGGACGCCATCGGGGAGGCGCGCACACGCATCGTGACGTCGGCCAACCCCCTGATGGTGGTCGAGGCCATGGCGGTGCAGCTGGTCGGAGCGTGAGACCGGCCCGGCAGCGTGCGTGGCCCGTGGCGCTGGCGGGCGTGCTGCTGCTCGGGGGCTGCTTCTCGTCCGGTGGTCCGGACCTGCCTGAGAGTGCCGGCTCCCCCACGACGCTGCCTGCGACACCTGGTCCGGTCGGTGAGGTGCAGGAGGCGGCCACCGATCCCGTCTACGCCGCCTTCTACGAGCAGGAGACGGTGTGGGGGCCCTGCGGGGACGGACGCGAGTGCACGGAGGTGACGGTCCCGGTCGACTGGCTGACGCCGTCCGGCCCGTCGATCGAGCTCGCCGTCGTGCGCGTGCCGGCGAGCGGTGACCGGATCGGGTCCCTGCTGCTGAACCCCGGCGGCCCGGGTGCCTCCGGGTTCGACGTCGTCAACCGGTTCGGCGACTTCCTGGCGACGGAGCGCGTGCGGGAGAGCTACGACGTCGTCGGCTTCGACCCACGGGGGGTGGGACGGTCGGCGCCGGTCGACTGCCTCGACGACACCGAGCTCGACGACCTGCGTGCCTTCGACCCGCAGGCCGACCTCGAGACGGAGACGGCCGCCGCGGTGGCCGAGCTGGCGTCCGAGGCCGGGGCCCTGGCGCAGGGCTGCGCCGCGGACGCGGGGCCGCTGCTCGCGCACATCGACACGGTCTCGGCTGCGCGCGACCTGGACGTGCTCCGCGACGCGGTGGGGGACGACCGCCTCAACTACCTCGGTTACTCCTACGGCACCCTCCTGGGGGCGACGTACGCCGGCGAGTTCCCGCAGCGGGTCGGCCGCCTCGTCCTCGACGGTGCCCTCGACCCGGCCAGCAGCGAGACCGACGTGGTTCTGGGCCAGGCGGTGGGGCTGGAGAGGGCGCTGACGGCGTACGCGTCCGACTGCGTCGCCCGTGACGACTGCCCGCTGAGGGGCTCGCCCGACGAGGCGACGCGCCAGGTCGTCGACCTCATCGAGAGGGCCGACGAACGACCCCTGCGCACGGGCGGTCCTCGGGCGCTGACACGGCCGTTGGCCTTCACCGGCGTCATCGCCCCGCTCTACGACGACGACGCGTGGCCCGATCTCGACGACGCCCTGAGGCTGGCGCTCCACGGTGACGGCAGCGGGCTCCTGGCGCTCGCGGACGACTACTCGCAGCGCGAGAGCGACGGCACGTACCGCAGCAACCTCCTCGAGGTGTTCATCGCCATCAACTGCCTGGACTACCCGGTGGACAGCAGCCTCCCCGCGATGGAGGTTGCGGCGGCCGAGATCCGCTCGGCGGCACCGCTGCTCGGCCGCTTCATGGCCTACGGCGAGGTGACGTGCGGCCAGTGGCCGGTGCCGGCGGTCCGGACGCCCGCACCCGTGACCGCCGCCGGTGCCGCGCCGATCCTCGTGATCGGCACCACCGGCGACCCGGCGACGCCGTACGAGTGGGCCGTGGCTCTGGCCGACCAGCTCGAGTCCGGCCGGCTGCTCACGTACGAGGGGGAGGGGCACACGGCGTACGGACGTGGGTCGGAGTGCGTGGACGACACCGTCGACGCGTTCCTCGTGGACGGCCTCCTGGTCGGTGAGGACGGGGTCTGCCGGTAGCCGTCCGTGCCGTGGGACCCCGTTCGGGACGCCGATTCGGGTCGCGTCGCGGCAGCCCCTATACTCGGTGACCGTGCCGTGGCCCTGGTCGCGGCGCTGCCGCCTTAGCTCAGTCGGCCAGAGCGATTCACTCGTAATGAATAGGTCATCGGTTCGATTCCGATAGGCGGCTCCACCGCAGTACCGCAGGTCAGGCCCCTTTCGACTCCGGTCGAGGGGCCTGTCCGCTGTCCCGGAGAGCGTGCCCCCGTGCGGCTGGCTGAGAAGGTGGGTGCCCTCGCCGACGTCGTCTACGGGGAACTGGCGGAGAACGGGGTGGGCCACGGTCGTGGTCGATCGCTCGGTCCCCCACGCACGGTCTCGGGCCGAGATCCTCCGCCCGCAGGTGTCCCGCCGACCGTCATGCCCTCAGGATCCTGTCCAACGACCTGCCCTTGGCCAGCTCGTCGACCAGCTTGTCCAGGTAGCGGATCTTCTGCATCAACGGATCGTCGACGTCCTCGACGCGCACCCCGCACACCACTCCGGTGATCAACGACGCGTGCGGGGTGATCGCCGCCTCGGCGAAGAACTCCTCGAAGGTCGTGCCCGCCGCCAGATGGCCAAGCAGCGCTGACTCGTCGAAGCCGGTCAGCCACTCGATCACCCGATCCAGCTCGGCCTGGGTGCGTCCTTTCTTCTGCACCTTCGTCACGTAGTGGGGATACACCGACGCGAAGCTGG
Source organism: uncultured Actinomycetota bacterium (assembly GCA_963845675.1). GTDB lineage: Bacteria > Actinomycetota > Actinomycetes > Actinomycetales > CAWJMD01 > CAWJMD01. The sequence goes on from CAWJSX010000005.1 coordinate 420,513, forward strand.
TCGTGAAGATCCGGCTCATCCTCGACAGGGTAGGGCTGGGCGCTGCAGCAGGTCATCCGCCACGACCTTGCCGTCCGCGTTCGCGTGGGGCGGCATCCCGTACCAGGCCTTGGGTGACAGCTCGGGGGCTGTCGCGGGCCCGGTCACGGGCACGCGCTCGGCGAGCGCGCGGTCCTTCGGCGCCATCTCCGCGATCCTGTCGAGGACCGACTGCAGTCTGGGACCCGGCCTTCGTGGATATGCTCGGGCTTCCCCTCGGCTCGGGTGATCGGCGCGGTGCCGCCCCCCACGAGGTCAGAGACGCTCACTCCCGGGGTGCTTCTCGGTTCCTGATCGCTTCGGGAGGCGGTACACCGACACGTGCGAGCGGGAGTCGGCGGTGAACTCGCCGTCGTTCCAGTCGGCGTGCCTGCTCTCCAGCTCGAACCCGGCCAGCTGCGCCATCAGGTCGAGCTCGGCCGGCCAGATGTAGCGGTGCGGGCTGCGGACGAGACGCGCTTGCTTCGTGTCACCGAAGCGGACGTGGTGCGAGACCACGTGCTGGTTCACGACGTCGTAGGTGTCCACGAGCAGGTAGCCGGGCTCGGACGTCCCGACCGTGGCCTGCCGTCCCGGGGGGAGGGAGCGCAGCTCGGGCACCCACAGCTCGATGACGAAGCGGCCGCCGGGTGCCAGGTGCCGGGCGGCGTTCCGGAAGCAGGCGACCTGCTCGCCCTGGGTGAGCAGGTTCGACACCGTGTTGAAGACGAGGTAGGCCAACGCGAACTCGCCGGGTGCCCGGACGACGGCCATGTCGCCAAGGACCACCGGGATGGTGTCCTCGTCGGCCTTCGTGCGGAGCTGCTCGACCATCGGGCCGGACAGCTCGATGCCGGTGACGGGCACACCGCGCCGCGGCCAGCGGTACGGCGACGCGACCCGTGCCGATCGCGAGCTCGAGCGCCCGGCCGTCGCCTGCGAGCTCGGCCAGGCGGTCCACCGTCGGGCCCAGCACCTCGGGGGCGAACATGCCGGTCCCCGGGGTGTCGTAGCGCTGTGCCGCGTCCTCGTCCCAGATCTGCTCTGTCACGACGACCACCCTGGCGACGGCGAGGCGCTGGGTCCACCGCATTCCCTCGGTGACGGAGTCGGCGCCAGGTCCTGGCCGGCTGATCCCTCTCGCGACGAGTGGGGTCAGGCCGGCACGGGTGCAGGGGACCGTCCGAGGCCACCCGCGGGGCAGACCCGGTCCTTGCCGCTCCGCTTGGCGTCGAACAGCAGCTCGTCGGCGTTCCGCCACAGCTCTTCGCCGGTCGTGCCCCGGGGTGTGCAGGGCCACTCCGATGCTCACCGTCACGGCAAGGCCGTCGAGTCGCCCGTCCCACCGCGCGGCACGCACGGAGTCGACCATCCTCCGGGCCACGGCCAACGCCGAGGCGGCGTCGGTGGAGGGCAGGAGGACCAGGAACTCCTCGCCGCCGACACGGCCGATCACGTCATCCGGGCCGGTGACCGCACGGATCAGGGCGGCCAGGGCTCGGAGCACGTGATCGCCTCCCGCGTGCCCGTAGCGCTCGTTGACCGCCTTGAAGTCGTCCACGTCCAGAGCCAGGACGGCAAGGACGTTGCCGTCCGCCGCGGCGGCGTCGACGAGTCGTGCCAGCTGGTCGTCCACGTACCTGCGGTTGTGCAGGCCGGTCAGGGGGTCCCGCAGTGCCGCGTCACGCAGTGCGACGGTCCGCTCGGCGACGCGGGCCTCGAGGCGCTCGTTTGCGGCCTGCAGGTCGCGGGCCAGTCGCTCCGACCGGTCCCTCTCCGTCCTGGCCCGCCGCAGCGCGTGACGGATGCCGATGGCGTTGACGACAGCCATCATCGTGGTGAGCGCGGACACGACGATCACGACGAACACCTGCTCGGTGAACGTGATCGGTCGCGTGTTCCCGCCGACCAGGTAGGGCAGGCCGAGGACCAGCAGGAGGGTCGCGAGCAGGGCTGGGGCCACCAGTGCCGGGCGCATCAGGGTGCCCGCGAACGTGATGATGATCAGCGCGAAGATGGGCGCCGTCGTGACCGTCCCCACCTGGAGCACGCCCATCACGAGCGCCAGGGCGTAGCCGCCCAGCATCAGGACCAGCGCGAGGTCGACGCGGCCGCGGCGAGCCAGCCACACCACCAGCACGTAGACGGTGCAGACGCCGAGGAACGCCGCGGTGTAGACGTAGCCGTCCGGCAGCACCAGGGCGAGGGGTGCCGCCACCAGGCCGATGGAGCCGAGACCGCCGGCGAGCAGCACCAGCACGCGGCCGCGGCGGCGGACGTCCTCGTCGGGGTGGTCGACCCGGAGCAGGCCGGAGCGTGCGGCGAGTCCGCGGACCCGCTGCACGACCGTCGTCCACACCCCTCTCACTCCCCGAGGATCGGCTGTCGAGCGCCCCTCCTTGAGACCGGCCGCGGCGGGAAGCCACTCCGCGCCGCCGACTGGTCACGTCTGGCGCGACACGCTCGGCGCGTCGCGCCAGACGTGACCAGTCGGCGGACGGGGGTGGGGTTTGGCAGGTGCGGCTGGGGCGTGTGTGGCTGAGGAGCACTGGTGGCTACTTCTGGGAGGGGTGTTCCCCGTGGGGCGCGGACCCTGTACGGTCGTCGCCGTTGTGTCAACGTGACACGCCGTGCGGGCGGCCCGGCAAATCACAGTCCTGTCATTCTCACCTCGGAGGACGGACCACCGTGACCGAGCCCCGTGGCGTCCCGCGCCGCCTTCCGGGCGTCCTCGCCGCAGCCGCCCTCGCCCTCGGCGGACTCGTCGGTCTGACAGCGCCGGCCGGCGCTGTCCCCGTGTTCCCCAGCCAGGACCAGGTGGACGGCGCGAAGGCGGCAGCCACCACGACGGCTGGACGGGTCGCCACCCTCGAGGGGCAGCTCGCCGCCGCGAACGCCCGGCTGGAGACGGCCCAGGTCGCCGCTCAGGTGGCCAACGAGGACTACAACGAGGCGCAGGTCGCACTGCAGGACGCGACCGTGGCGGCGGACGAGGCCCGACAGCGTGCGGACGAGGCCCAGGCGGCGCTGGCGTCCGCCCGCCGCGACGTCGGGGTGCTGGCCGCCAGCGCCTACCGCCAGGGGGGAAGCCTCGGCGGACTCGAGGCCGTGCTCAGCGACGACGGTCCGCAGACCCTCATCGACCGCGCGGCCACACTCGACTACCTCGGAGACGGACGGCGTCGCGTCTACGAGACGGGCGAGTCGGCGCAGCGCGTCGTCAGTCCTCCTCGACGAGCAGGCGCAGACCGCCCAGAGGGCGCAGCAGAACGCCGCCGCCGCGGCTGAGAGGGCACGCGTCGCGGCAGCCGCGGCAGCCGACGCCGCGCAGTCGGCCGTCACCTCGACCGAGGCCGAGAAGGCGTCTCTCACAGTGCAGCTCGCAGCGCTGCGGGAGACCAGCGTCGAGCTGGAGCAGCAGCGCCAGGTCGGCCTGGAGACGGAGCGCGTCGCCCGCGTGGAGGCTGCGGCACGCGCTGCAGCCGAGCGCCGGGAGGCCCCCCAGACCAAGGACGCGGCCGACCGTGCCCGCGGCGAGGCCGCCCGCGCCGACCGCGAGGCGGCCGAGCGGGCCGCCGCGCAGGAGAGCACGAGTCGCGACGACCGCCCGTCCCGTCCGGCCCCGGCCCCGGCTCCGGCCCCGGCTCCGGCTCCGGCGCCGGCTCCGGCTCCAGCCGCCGCCGTCGCCGGCTGGCGGGTCGTCCAGCGGCAGCAGCTCGGGCGGGCAGGCCGCGGTGAGCTGGGCGAAGACCCAGATCGGCAAGCCCTACCAGTGGGGCGCCACCGGTCCCGACTCGTACGACTGCTCGGGCCTCACGGGTGGCGCCTGGCGCAAGGGCGGGGTCACCCTGCCCCGCACCTCACGGGACCAGTACCGGGCCGTCGACAAGATCCCGTACTCGCAGCTGCGACCCGGCGACCTGATCTTCTACGGGGACGGGTCCAACGCCTCGTCGATCCACCACGTCGCGCTCTACGCGGGCGGCGGGATGATGGTCGAGGCGCCGAGAGCCGGTGTGGACGTGCGGATCACGAGCGTGCGCATGAGCGGCACGATGGACTACGCCGGCCGTCCCTGAGCCGAGGGGCGGCGCAGCCCTCAGTGCTGGCTGCCGCCCTGGTCCTTCAGCCGCTGGAAGGACGCCGCGATCTCCTTCTCGGCCGCCTCACGGCCGACCCAGTGGGCGCCCTCGACCGACTTGCCCGGCTCCAGGTCCTTGTACGTCTCGAAGAAGTGCTGGATCTCGAGCCGGTAGAACTCGCCGATGTCCTCGAGGTCCTGCAGGTGCGCCATCCGCGGGTCCCCGGTCGGGATGACCATCACCTTGTCGTCGCCGCCGGCTTCGTCTCGCATGTGGAACATCCCGATCGCGCGGCACCGGATCAGGCAGCCGGGGAAGGTCGGCTCGTCGATGAGCACCAAGGCGTCGAGCGGGTCGCCGTCCTCGCCGAGGGTGTTGTCGATGAAGCCGTAGTCGGCGGGGTACCGCGTCGCGGTGAACAGCGTGCGGTCGAGCTTGATACGCCCTGTCTCGTGGTCGACCTCGTACTTGTTGCGGGTCCCCTTGGGGATCTCGACGGTGACGTTGAAGTCCATGTGCGGGGCTCCGTGAGGCTCGGGGGCGCGCGGTCCCGGCTAGTCTCGCGTAACGACGGACGCGACAGGAAGGCAGGGCGGGGACCGACATGGGAGCAGGGGGTGGACGCCGCCTCGCGACGGCCGCCCTGTCGGTGGTCCTGCTCGGCGGAGCCGGCGCGTACGCCGTGGCCGACGCGACCGGTCGCGTCCCGGGGCCGCTGACCCAGGAACCCGTCCCGCAGCCGTACCCCGAGCTGGTCGCCGCTCCCGGCGCGCAGCCGGCGCCGACCCTCGCCCGCACCGGAGCGCACCCGCTGGACGAGGCGGCGCCCCCGCCCGACGCCGCTGCCCTGTCGGCAGCGATCGCCCCGGCGCTGGCCGACCCGCGCTCGGCCCCGGCGTCTCGGCCACCGTCGTGGACGTGGTCAGCGGCGAGGTCCTCGCCGACGCCGGTGCCGGGACCGGGCACGAGCCGGCGTCCGTGGCGAAGATCCTCACGGTCGCCGCGGCGCTGCACCGGCTGGGACCCGACCACACGGTCGAGACGCGGGCCGTCACCAGCCCGGACGGGCCCGTCGTCCTCGTCGGAGGGGGTGACGTCCTCCTGGCCGCCGGGGCCGGCGACCCGGCCGCCGCCAACGGCCGCGCCGGGCTCGCCGACCTCGCGGACCAGACCGCGGCGCAGCTCTCCGCGGCCGGTCGTACGACCGTTGGCCTCGCCCTGGACGACTCGGTGTTCGCCGGTGTCGCCACCGGTCAGGGGATGGGACCCGGGTGGGTCGCCGCCGACGTCTCCAACGGCTTCGTGGCTCCGGTCACGGGCATCGCGGTCGACGCGGGCCGCACGACGTCGAAGAACTACGCGCCGCGGGTGGCGGACCCCGGCCTGGCCGCGGCCGCGGTCTTCGCCGAGCGCCTGACCGAGCGCGGGATCACGGTGCAGGGGCGCGTCGCACGAGCAGCCGCCCCCGCGGACGCGACGGCTCTCGGCTCGGTGGCGTCCGCGAGCCTCGCCGAGGTCTCGGGTCATGTGCTGCTCGCCAGCGACAACAACGGGGCGGAGGCGCTGGCACGGCTCGTGGCGCCTGGACGCCGACCTCCCCACCGACTTCGCCGGCGCCGGAGCGGCGGTGCTGGCCGAGGTGCAGGCGCTCGGGGTGTCGACGGCCGGTCTGCGGCTGTCGGACGGCAGCGGCCTCGCGGACGGGTCCGTGCTCACCCCGGCCGTACTCGCCGGCGCGCTCGTGGCCGCCGCCTCCGACGACCACCCCGAGCTGCGACCGCTGCTGACCGGCCTGCCGATCGGCGGGGCTGACCGGCACGTTGGAGGACCGGTTCGGCGCCGCGGCAGGGGCGGCCGGCGGACAGGGGCTGGTCCGGGCGAAGACGGGGTCCCTGTCGGGCACCACCAGCCTGGCCGGCACCGTCGTCGACGCCGACGGCCGGCTGCTCGCGTTCGCGGTGATGGCCGACCGCGTGCCCGCCTCGGTCCCCGGCCGGGCCGCCGCCGACCGGGTCGTCGCCGTGCTGGCGGGCTGCGGGTGCCGGTAGCCCGCGCGGCCCGGGCTACGGTGAGGCGATGAGCCTGCCCGACGCCCCCCGTCCGGTGAACCACACACCGACGCGGGCGTCAGCGACGAGGACTACGCGGCGGTGGACGCCCTCGTCGACTGGGAGTTCGCGGTCCGGACCGCCGAGTACCTGGTCAAGCCGGGACCCGAGGTCGGACGCGACGAGGCGCGGCACGTGGTCGACCAGCTGCGTGAGCTCGCGATCGTGTCCACCGGCCACGTGGCGGCGACGACGGGTCTGACCGCCACGCCCGGCGAGGGCGTCCTGGTCGTGGACCGTCCGGGCTGGGTGCAGGCGAACGTCGCCGGTTTCCGGACGGTGCTCGCGCCGGCGGTCGGCGCCGCCCAGCGCCGCCGGGACCACACCCCGAGCGCACTCACCAGCGCGGTCGGTGGACGCGTCACCGGCGCCGAGGTCGGTTCGCTGCTGAGCTTCCTGTCCACCAAGGTGCTCGGTCAGTACGACATCGCGGGCGGCCAGGACGACGAGACCGGCGCCGGCGCCGGCCGCCTGCTGCTCGTCGCGCCCAACGTCGTCCAGGTGGAGCGGGAGCTGGGCGTCGACCCGGATGACTTCCGGCTGTGGGTCTGCCTGCACGAGGAGACCCACCGCGTGCAGTTCACCGCCAACCCGTGGCTGCGCAGCCACCTCCTGGAGGGCAGCCGCGGCCTCGCCGTCGACCTGCTCGGCGAGCCCGGGCAGCTGGCCGAGCGGCTGGCCTCCGCCGCGCGCAGCCTGCCCGACGTGCTGCGAGGCGGCGACGGGATGGGGCTGCTCGAGCTCGTGCAGACGCCGCAGCAGCGGGAGGCCATCGGGGACCTCACGGCCGTGATGTCGCTGCTCGAGGGCCACGCCGACGTGGTGATGGACGAGGTCGGGTCCGCAGGTCATCCCCAGCGTCAGGATCATCCGCGAACGCTTCACCCGGCGCCGCGCCGGACGCGGTGCCGTCGATCGTGTACTGCGGCGGCTGCTCGGACTGGACGCCAAGATGCGGCAGTACGCGGACGGGGCCAAGTTCGTCCGTGGCGTCGTCGACCGTGTCGGCATGGAGGGCTTCAACGCGGTGTGGACAGGTCCAGACACCCTGCCCCGCGCGGCCGAGATCGCCGACCCGCCGGCCTGGGTGCGCCGCGTGCACGGCTGAGCCGTGCACCGAGAGAACGGGTTCCAGTGACCGGGCCGTCACCGGCCGTGGCCGCTGTGCGGGTCGCTGTGCGGTCCGAGCTCACCGATCCTCGCCGGGCTCGCCGAGCTCCAGCGGCCGAGCCCGCTGGTCCTGGTCGCGTGCAGCGGCGGCCCCGACTCGGTCGCGCTCGCCGCCGCCGCCGCCTTCGAGGGCCCACGCGCCGGCGTCCGCGTCGGTGCCGTCGTGGTCGAGCACGGTCTGCAGGCCGGCAGCGCCGACGCGCCGCCACCGCCGCGAGCACCTGCCGCGGCCTGGGACTCGACCCCGTGCTCACCGTCCCCGTCGAGGTGGTGCGCCGACGGCAGCGGACCGGAGGCGGCGGCCCGGACCGCACGGTACGCGGCACTTGTCAGTGCGGCCGTGGCACCTGGGGCGGTCGCCGTGCTGCTCGGCCACACTCGCGACGACCAGGCCGAGACCGTGCTGCTCGGGCTCGCGCGCGGCTCGGGTGCCCGCTCGCTGGCGGGCATGCCCGCCGCACGGGGACTGCTGCGCCGCCCGCTGCTCGGCCTGGACCGCGCAGAGCGTCCACGCGTCCCTCGCCCCGCACGGCCTGACCGCCTGGACGGACCCCTCCAACGAGGACCCCGCGCTGTCCAGGGCCCGCGTGCGCCACCGTGTGCTGCCGGTGCTGCAGGCCGAGCTGGGGCCGGGCATCGCGGCGGCGCTGGCCCGGACCGCCGACCAGCTGCGTGACGACGCAGACGCCCTCGACGCGCTGGCGTCGTCGCTGCTCGAGACCTCCCGCCGAGACCCCCTTCCTGCCCGTCCTCAGCGTGCACATGGTCCCCTCCCGCGCGAGGAGGCGACCATCTGCGCTCAGAGGACGCGGGTGAGGGTTGGGGTTCGACGTGCAGCCGCTCGTGGACGTCGCCGCCGGCGTTGCGGACCCGGGCGGTGCGGCGGCGGCGCTGGAGGCGGGCTGCCCGCCGGGTGCGCTGTCGCGGGTCCAGGTGCTGGCGGTGTGCGCGCTGCTCACCCGGTGGACGGGGCAGGGACCGGTGCACCTGGCAGGCGGTGTCACGGCGCGGCGGGCGTCTGGGATGCTGCTCCTCGTCCCCACCCCGCCACGCTGAGGAGCACCCGCCGGTGGACGTCGACGACATGGGCACCGACCTGCAGAAGGTCCTCATCCCCGCGGAGCAGATCCAGAAGAGGCTGGCCGAGATGGCGGCCGAGGTGGACGCCGACTACGCGGGCAAGGACCTGCTGCTGGTGGGCGTGCTCAAGGGCGCGGTGATGGTGATGGCCGACTTCGCCCGCGCCCTGCACTCGCGCGCCGAGATGGACTGGATGGCGGTGTCGAGCTACGGCTCCGGCACGAAGTCCTCCGGTGTGGTCCGCATCCTCAAGGACCTCGACGCGGACATCCTCGGCCGAGACGTGCTGATCGTCGAGGACATCATCGACTCGGGTCTGACGCTGTCGTGGCTGCTGGCCAACCTCGGCTCCCGCGGTCCGGCGTCGGTGGAGGTCCTCACGCTGCTGCGCAAGCCCGAGGCCGCCAAGGTGCACGTCGACGTGCGCTACACCGGCTTCGACATCCCGAACGAGTTCGTCGTCGGGTACGGCCTCGACTACGCCGAGCGCTACCGCAACCTGCCCTTCGTCGGGACGCTGGCGCCCGCACGTCTACGGGGGTTGACCCCGCCGGAACACCACCGTCCGCCCAGCCGTTGAGCGGACGACGGAACCCCCACGGCCCGCAGGTCGTCGCCGGGCGCCCGGTGTACCGTTTCCGCAGGTCAGACCAACAGGAAGGACGGGGTCGACAGCCCCGCACCGATGGACTTCAGGCGCATTCTCCGCGGACCCGCATTCTTCGTCGTGATGGGTCTGCTCGTGCTGCTCATCGCCAGCCAGCTGTTCTCGATGGGCGGTTTCCAGCGCATCGACACCGCGGACGGGCTGAAGCTGCTGGCCGACGGCAAGGTGGACCAGGCCGAGATCGTGGACCGCGAGCAGCGCGTCGACCTGACGCTGACCGAGGACTTCGGTGACAAGGGCAAGCAGGTCCAGTTCTTCTACGTGGAGCCCCGCGGGGTCGACGTCGTGGAGGCCGTCAGCACGGCCGACCTGGGCAAGCCCTTCAACGACGACGTGCCCCAGGACTCGTGGATCGGCACGCTGCTGATCACCCTGCTGCCGATCCTGCTGCTCGTCGGTCTCTTCTGGTTCATGCTCAGCCAGATGCAGGGCGGCGGCTCCCGCGTCATGCAGTTCGGCAAGTCCAAGGCGAAGCTCGTCAGCAAGGACACCCCCCAGGTGACCTTCGCCGACGTGGCGGGTGCCGAGGAGGCCGTCGAGGAGCTGCACGAGATCAAGGAGTTCCTCGCCGAGCCCGCCAAGTTCCAGGCTGTCGGCGCCAAGATCCCCAAGGGCGTCCTGCTGTACGGCTCGCCCGGCACCGGCAAGACCCTGCTCGCCCGCGCCGTCGCGGGTGAGGCAGGTGTGCCGTTCTACTCGATCTCGGGCTCCGACTTCGTCGAGATGTTCGTGGGTGTCGGCGCCTCCCGGGTGCGTGACCTCTTCGAGCAGGCCAAGGCGAACGCGCCGGCGATCATCTTCGTGGACGAGATCGACGCCGTCGGCCGCCACCGCGGCGCCGGCATGGGTGGCGGCCACGACGAGCGCGAGCAGACGCTCAACCAGCTGCTCGTCGAGATGGACGGCTTCGACGTCAAGACCAACGTCATCCTCATCGCCGCCACCAACCGTCCCGACATCCTCGACCCGGCGCTGCTGCGCCCGGGCCGGTTCGACCGCCAGATCTCCGTGGAGCCGCCGGACATGGCGGGACGTCACCAGATCCTCAACGTGCACGGCAAGGGCAAGCCGATGGCGGCGGACGTGGACCTGCTGGCGGTCGCCCGCCGCACCCCCGGCTTCACCGGTGCGGATCTGGCCAACGTGCTGAACGAGGCGGCGCTGCTCACCGCCCGCACCAACGCCAAGCTCATCGACGACGCGGCGCTGGACGAGGCGATCGACCGCGTCATCGCCGGCCCGCAGAAGCGCACCCGGCTGATGAACGACCAGGAGAAGAAGATCACCGCCTACCACGAGGGCGGACACGCGCTGGTGGCCGCGGCGATGCGGCACACCGACCCCGTGACCAAGGTGACGATCCTGCCCCGGGGCCGCGCGCTGGGCTACACGATGGTGATGCCGACCGAGGACAAGTACTCGACCACGCGCAACGAGCTGCTCGACCAGCTCGCGTACGCGATGGGCGGTCGCGTCGCTGAGGAGCTGGTCTTCCACGACCCCACCACGGGCGCGTCGAACGACATCGAGAAGGCCACCGGCCTGGCCCGCAAGATGGTCACGCAGTACGGCATGAGCGAGCGGGTCGGCGCGATCAAGCTCGGATCCGGCTCGGGCGAGGTCTTCCTGGGGCGCGACATGGGCCACGAGCGCGACTACTCCGAGTCCGTGGCGGGCATCGTGGACGAGGAGGTGCGCAAGCTCATCGAGGCCGCGCACGACGAGGCGTGGGAGGTGCTGGTCGAGTACCGGCAGGTGCTCGACGACCTGGTGCTGGCCCTCTTCGAGCACGAGACGCTCGACAAGAAGGCACTGGCCAAGGTCTTCGCGCCGGTGGTGAAGCGTGACCTCCGCCCCGTCTGGCTGTCGAGCGAGAACCGCCACGTCTCGGAGATCCCGCCGGTCAAGGGTCCCTCGGAGCGCAAGAGCCTCAACGGTTCCCGACCGGCCCCACAGGACGAGGCGGCAGCAGCCCAAGAGAGCCACCCGGCCGGGGTGACCCCCGGCGGCTCGGCCCCGCGTCCGACCGGCGGCCACCGCGCCGGCGAGTAGTCGGCGGCGCTCCGTGACCGATCGCGAGGGTACCGGTGACGTCGGTCCGGCGGCTGTCGACCTGCCCCGGATCGAGGCCGCGGTGCGCGAGATCCTCGAGGCCATCGGCGAGGACCCTGATCGCGACGGGCTGCTCGAGACCCCGGCGCGCGTGGCGCGTTCGTACGCAGAGATCTTCGCCGGGGTGCGGATGCGCCCCGAGGACGTGCTGCGCACGACCTTCGACCTCGGGCACGACGAGATGGTGCTCGTGAAGGACATCGAGATCTACTCGACGTGCGAGCACCACCTCGTCCCGTTCCACGGGTCCGCGCACATCGGCTACATCCCCTCGAAGGACGGGAAGATCGCGGGCCTCAGCAAGTTCGCACGCCTCGTCGAGGTGTTCGCCCGCCGTCCGCAGGTGCAGGAGCGGCTGACGTCGCAGATCGCGGACTCGTTGATGGAGCTGCTCGAGCCTCGTGGGGTCATCGTCGTGCTGGAGTGCGAGCACCTGTGCATGTCGATGCGCGGCGTCCGCAAGCCCGGCGCTCGCACCGTGACGTCGGCGATGCGCGGCCAGATGCGCGACCCGGCCACCCGCGCCGAGGCTCTCAGCCTCATCCTCAAGAAGTGACCCCGCAGCCGCAGCGCTCTCCGAGCGGGCTCACGTCCGCTGCGGGCGGCCGCTGCCTGGTGATGGGCGTGGTCAACGTGACCCCCGACTCGTTCAGCGACGGTGGCGCCTGGTTCGAGCCGGACGCCGCTGTGGTCCACGGCCTCGACCTGCTGGCGGAGGGCGCCGACCTCGTGGACGTCGGGGGGGAGTCGACGAGGCCCGGGGCCGCACGCGTTCCCGAGGACGAGGAGCTGCGTCGTGTCCTGCCGGTTGTGCGCGAGCTCGCGGCTGCCGGGGCGGTGGTCAGCGTCGACACGATGCGCGCCCGGGTGGCCGCAGCCGCGCTGCAGGCAGGCGCCGCGCTGGTGAACGACGTCAGCGGCGGACTGGCCGACCCGTCCCTGCCCTCCGTCGTGGCGGACGCGGGTGTCCCGTACGTCGCGATGCACTGGCGGGGGCACAGCGACCGCATGGAGCAGCTGGCGACGTACGACGACGTGGTCTCCGACGTCACGACCGAGCTCGCCCGCAGGGCCGAGGCGCTGATGGCGGCCGGCATCGCCCCCGACCGGCTCGTGCTGGACCCCGGGCTCGGCTTCGCCAAGACCGGTGACCACAACTGGCAGCTGCTGTCCCGGCTCGAGGCGGTCACGTCGCTCGGCTTCCCGGTGCTGGTCGGTGCGTCCCGCAAGCGCTTCCTCGGGCACCTGCTCGCCGGTCCGGACGGCACCCCGGTGCCGGCGGCGGACCGCGACCGCGCGACCTCGGCGACGTCGGCGCTGGCGGCGCTCGCCGGTGCGTGGTGCGTGCGCGTGCACGAGGTGGCCCCGTCAGCGGACGCGGTGCGGGTGGCTGCGGCCTGGAAGCGGGGCGGGACGGCGTGACCGACGACCACACGGACCGGATCGAGCTGCTGGGCTTGCGCGCCAAGGGTTTCCACGGGGTCTTCGACTTCGAGCGGCGTGCGGGTCAGGAGTTCGTCGTCGACGTGGTGCTGCACGTCGACTCCCGCGAGGCGGCGGCCAGCGACGACCTCGCGGACACCGTCCACTACGGCGAGCTCGCTGAGGCCGTGCACGCCGTCGTGACGGGCGACCCCGTCGACCTGATCGAGACCCTGGCGTCGCGCATCGCCGACCTGGCACTGGAGCAGCCGGGCGTCGGTGCGGTCGACGTCGCCGTGCACAAGCCCCAGGCCCCGGTGACCGTGGCCTTCGGTGACGTCGTCGTGCGCGTGCACCGGCGTCGGGGGGAGGGGGCATGACCCGTCCGCTGCCGACCGCGCCCGTCGTGCTGGCCCTCGGCAGCAACCTCGGTGACCGCGCCGGCACGCTCCGCTCGGCCGTGACCGCTCTCCGCGCCGCCGACGGTCTTGCGGTGGAACGGGTCTCGCCGGTGGTCGAGACCGACCCGGTGGGCGGCCCGGAGCAGGACGACTACCTGAACGCCGTGGTCGTCGGACGCACCACGATGACGTCCAACGAGGTGCTGGCGACGTGCCAGCGGATCGAGCGGGAGCACGGACGGGTCCGTGAGACACGTTGGGGGGCAAGGACTCTCGACATCGACGTCATCGCCTACGGCACCACGAGCTCCAACGACCCGCGTCTGACGCTGCCCCACCCGCGCGCCCACGAACGTGCCTTCGTGCTGGTGCCGTGGGCGTCGATCGACCCTGACGCGGTGCTGCCCGGGCCGTCCGGCGGACGCGTGGCCGACCTCGCCTCGGCGGCGGCCGACGCACAGGGGGTCAGGGCGCGACCCGACCTCGACCTGGAGGCACCGGGGGAGCATCGGGCGACGGACGACGGAGGTGCCACGTGACCGGTTCGCGGCCCGGGGTCCTCGCACTCCTCGCCGCTGTGGCCACGGTCGTCGGTTTCGCCGTGGTCCGGGTGTGGGAGAGCTCGGGGGGCCGTTCGCTGCCGTTGCCGTTCACGGCGATCGTGGCGATGGCGGCGATCGCGGTGTCCGTGCTGGCTCTCGCCTGGCCGGTGCGCCGGTGGAACGCCGGTCGTCGCGACCGTCCGCTCGACCCCCTGCGGGCCGCCAGGGCGGCGGTTCTCGCCAAGGCGGCGAGCCACTGCGGTGCGCTCGTGTCGGGCTGGTACCTGGGTCAGGCGCTCGTGCTCGTCGCCGACCTCGAGATCGAGCCGCGGCGCGACCGCTTCGTGCTCGCCGTGGTGGCCGTGCTCGCGGCAGCTCGGCGTGGTGGCGGCCGGGCTGGTGGCCGAGCGGTGGTGCCGGCTGCCGGACCAGCCGGACGACGAGGACTGAACAGCGTCGACACGCGGCCTTCCGCCGCGTCATGGGGTGAACATGTGCCCAGCGGCGACCCGGTGGACCTCGGCTGCCGCAGCGGCCCGCGGGGCCTCGATGACCCACACGAAACCGGTACCCGTGACCTGCCATCGATCGCGGCGTCCTGCGCCGCTGTGCACCGAGAGGCAGGTCCCCTCGTCGATGGCGACGACCAGGTCGATCCCGTCCCTGCCGGCCACGGACAGGGCACGGCCCACCAGACCTCCCTGGGCGGCGTGGACGTCGACGGTGAAGTCCACCAGGGCCAGGCCCTTCTCGGTCGTGAGCTCGTCGTGGCCGCCGGACCACCGCCGGCTGCAGACCTCCCGTCCGCCATCCCTCCAGCCGCCGGTCAGGGCCGTGGTGGCACTGACCATGGCACCAGCGGAGAAGCCGGCGTAGGGGACGCCTGAGGCAACTGCAGCTCTCAGATCGCCGGCTGCAGGCGCCAGTCCCTCGAGGTACACCGACGTCGGTCCGCCGGCCACGACGACTCCGTCCACGTCATCGAGTGCCGCTGGGTCGAGCTGGGAGGACGAGTCGAGCCAGACGTCGACGTAGTCGAAGCCCTCCGGCGACCAACCCTCGAGCGCCTCGACGTACAGCCGACGGAACTCGGCCGCCCTGCCGGTGTCGTCCGCCAGGACGAGCAGGAGACGCGATCTCGCCCGACCGCCCGCGTGCGCGCGAGCCTCTTCGGCGAACGGTGCGAGCGTGGGCTCCGGGCCGTTCCCGCTGACACCACCCCCGATGAGGTGGACACGAGCACGGCTGACGTCGGTGCCGGGTCCCAGGTCGCTCGACATCGCGGTGCCCTCAGAGCCACCCGTTGCGCTTGAAGCCGCGGTACAGCAGCACCGACGGGACGACCATCAGAGCGAGGGAGAACGGGTACCCGAAGGCCCAGCTGAGCTCGGGCATGTGCTCGAAGTTCATCCCGTAGACCCCGGCGACGAGCGTGCAGACGGCGGCGATCGCGACGTACGCGCTGATGCGCCGCATGTCCGCGTTCTGCCGCAGCGTCACCTGGGCGAGGTTCGACGACAGGGCGCTGTCCAGCAGCTCGTTCATGGTGACGACCTGCTCGTGCGCGCGGGCGACGTGGTCCTGCACGTCCCGGAAGAACTCCGCGATCCGTGGGTCGACACCTGGGACGGTGCCGGCAGCCAGCTCGGCCATGGGGGGCTCGAGGGGCTCGACGGCGCGCCGGAACTCCATCACCTCGCGCTTGAGGTTGTAGATCCGCTCCGTGGGCTGCGCGCTGTCGGCGGAGAAGACCTGGTTCTCGATGTCGTCGACGTCCTCCTCGAGGGCCGCGGCGGCCGGGGCGTACCCGTCGACCACGCTGTCGACGACCGCGTAGAGCACGGCCGCCGGACCGATGGCGAGCAGGTCGGGCCGCGACTCCAGGTCCGCCCGGACACCGTGCAGCGCGGCGGCGGCGCCGTGTCGCACCGTCACCACGAAGTCGGGACCGACGAAGAGCATCAGCTCGCCGGTCTCGATCAGCTCCTCGTCGTCGAGGTAGTGCACGGTCTTGAGGACGAGGAACAGCGTGTCTCCGTAGACCTCCAGCTTCGGCCGCTGGTGGGCGTGCAGGGCGTCCTCGACCGGAAGGGGGTGCAGACCGAACTCGTCGGCGACGCGCTGCAGCGACTCGCTGTCCGGCTCGTGCAGCCCGATCCAGACGAACCCGTCCTCCAGCTCTCGGGCCGACGTGAGTGCGGTCTCGAGGGGGAGCTGACCGCCCCGGCGCCTGCCCTCGCAGTACAGCGCGCAGTTGACCACCGCGTCGGCCAGGCCCCGGCCGCGGTGGAGCGCACGGCGCGGGTGCACGAGGTCGACGTCCCGGCCCTCGCGACGGCGGACGTGCCCGGGCAGCGCAGCCCCCGGCGGGCGCCGTGGCCGATCCTGTCCGGGTGGCGGATCCACCTGCCGCTCCGGTGTGCTCATGGCACCAGTGTGCTCCCGGGCGGTCGATCGGCCAGCGCTGTCAGCACAGGGTCCGCGTCAGCCACGTGTGCAGGGTCGCGGCCCAGCCGGTGGGCCGCGTCGGGCGAGGCCGGCGAGGCGGGCCCGCGGACGAGGTGAAGCGTCCGGTGAGCATGACTGCGCGTCGGCAGTCCCCGGGGACACCTTGAGCCGAACGGGGCAGTCGTTCCGCCGGCCTCTCACCGTCGGTGACGGCGGAGGGCACCAGTGGAGGGGATGCGCCGCGGGGTGGGTGGTGGCAGAGTCTGAGCGTGAGCACAGCACCGAACTGCCCCCAGTGCGGACAGCCAGGCGTCCGCACCGTGCGGGTGGAGGGAACAGGCACGAGCGGCGACGAGCAGCACCCCCGCATCCTGTGGGTGTGCGAGCACGATCACCGCTTCAGCTGACCGCCCCCTCGCGCAGGCTGCCGACGCAGCGCCTCAGGGCACGTCGGCGGTCTGCTTGTGCGTGTCCCGCTCGGGCAGGGTGCGCCGCAGGGCGGCGTGCACGCTCGACGGCGTGAGCACACCGATGTACCGGTCGCCGTCGAGCACCGGCAGCCAGCCGGCGTCGTGCTGGACGATCTCGGACAGCCCGCGGCGCAGCGAGTCTCCGACGTCGACCGTGTCGTCGAACCGCCGGACGACGTCGCTGATCGTCCGGCCGCCCGCAGCGGCGAGGTGCCGGTCGGAGACCCACCCGCGCAGGTTCCCGGCTCGGTCGAGCACGACGGCGTACGGCTGATCGGCGTCGGCGATGGCCTCGCGGCCGGCCTCGCTCCGGTCGTCCAGGAAGAGCGTCGGCGGGTGCTCGAGGTCGTCCGGCTCGATCGGGGTGACCGCCAGACGACGCAGGCCCCGGTCCGCGCCGACGAAGTCGGCCACGAAGTCGTTGGCCGGCGCCCCGAGAACCGTTGCGGGCTCGGCGTACTGCTCGAGCCGGCCGCCAGAGCTCAGCACGGCGATCCGGTCGGCGAGGCGCACCGCCTCGTCGATGTCGTGCGTGACCAGCAGCACCGTCTTGCCGAGGTCGGCCTGGATCTGCCGGAACTGCGCCTGCAGCCGGTCACGCGCGATGGGGTCGACGGCGCCGAACGGCTCGTCCATCAGCAGGACGGGCGGGTCCGCCGCCAGGGCGCGGGCGACGCCAACCCGCTGACGCTGGCCGCCGGAGAGCTCGTGCGGGAAACGGTTCGCGTACTGGGCGGGGTCGAGGCCGACGAGCTGCAGCAGCTCCTCGACCCGGGCCCTCGCCCGGGCCCGGTCCCACCCGACGAGGTCGGGCACGGTGCTGACGTTCGCCGCCACCGTCAGGTGGGGGAAGAGCCCGATCTGCTGGATGACGTACCCCATCCGGCGCCGGAGCCTCACCGGGTCGGAGCGCGTGACGTCCTCGCCCTCCAGGAAGATCCGTCCGGAGGTGGGCTCGATCAACCGGTTGACCATCCGGAGGGTCGTCGACTTGCCGCAGCCGGAGGGTCCTACGAGTGCCACGAGCTCGCCGCGCTGCACGTCGAGGTCGAGGGAGCCGACGGCGACCGTGCCGTCGGGGTACTTCTTGCCGACGCCGTCGAGACGGATCATCGGCGTCGCGGTAGCGTCGCCGTCGTGACCGCCCTTCTCGGCAGCATCGGCGCTGGGCTGGCTCTCGTCCAGGGCGGGACTCATGCGGCAAGCGTCTCCGACAACTGCCTGGTGCGCAACGAGTGGGTCTGTCCCGCCTACGTGACCTCCCGCCAGGACGAGATCCTCGCGGCCATCGGCGAACACGTCCTCATCACGGTGCTGAGCGTCGGCCTGGGGCTCCTCGTGGCCTTCCCGCTCGCGCTGCTGGCCCGCCGGCGCCGGTCGCTGAGGAACGCCGTCCTCGGCGCCTCGACGATCGTCTACACGATCCCGAGCCTGGCGCTGCTGTCCGTGCTCCTGCCGTTCGGCGGGCTCAGCCTCATGACGGTCGTGGTCGCCCTGGCCCTGTACTCGTTGACCATCCTGGTCCGGAACATCGTGGCCGGCCTGGACGCCGTGCCCGAGGACGTCGTCGACGCCGCGACCGGCATGGGCTTCGCGAGCCGGCGCCTGCTGTGGCGCGTCCAGGTGCCGCTGGCGCTGCCGGCGGTGTTCGCCGGGCTGCGGGTGGCGACGGTCTCGACCATCGCCCTGACCACGATCGGCTTCCTCGTCGGCTTCGGCGGCCTCGGGAACCTCATCAACGACGGGCTCACCAGCAACTTCCGGCCGCAGGTCCTCCTCGCTGCCGTCCTCTGCGTCGTGCTGGCGATCACGGCGGACCTGCTCCTCCTGGCACTCCAGAGGGGTCTCACGCCGTGGACCCGAGGGGCCCGGGCGTGAACGGCCCGCTGGGCGAGGTGATCGCCTACCTGACCGACCCCGAGAGCTGGGCCGGGACCAGCGGTCTGCTGAACCGCCTCGTCGAGCACGTGGTGATCTCCGGCCTGGCGCTGGTCGCCGCGTTCCTGGTCGCCGTACCGCTGGCAGTCTGGCTCGGACACATCGGACGGGGTGGCGTGATCGCGGTCAACGCCGGCAACGCGGCCCGTGCCGTGCCGACGTTCGCGTTGCTCGTGCTCTTCGTGATGCTGCCGGACCCGTTGGGCGCCAACACGTTCTCGTTCGTGCTGGCGCTCGGTCTGTTCGCCCTGCCGCCTCTGCTCACCAACACCTACGTCGGCATGCGCGAGGTGGACGGCGACGTCGTCGACGCGGCCCGCGGCGTCGGGATGAGTGGGTGGCAGGTCGTCAAGCGCATCGAGCTGCCGCTGGCCGTCCCGTTGATCGCGACGGGGGTACGCCTGGCGGCAGTGCAGGTCGTCGCGACCGCGACCGTACTCGGGCTGGTGGGCGGCGGTGCGATCGGCCGCGTGATCGCCGCGGGCTTCGCCGGCCAGAACCAGGGGCAGATCATCGGGTCGGCCCTCGTGGTGACGCTGCTCGCGCTCGGGACCGAGGGCGTCTTCGAGCTGGTCGAGCGCAGGCTCTCGCGGCGAGCCCGGCCGGCGTCGCGCGCCGACGGTGACGTCGAGGTGCCCGAGGAGGAGCTCGCCCTGGCGAGCCGGTGACCCTCCGCGGGACAAGTGTGCCCGCGGTGTACCGTCCGATCGGATCGGACGCCCGGGTACGTCCGTGACGAGATCGTGACGTGGGGACCCGTGATCTCGGGATGACGTCGTCGCCCCGTCGTTGTTGACTTCGGGGATGCGGGCGGTCTCGCCCGCCGGACACGCGCGGCCATCGTGCCGCGGGACACAGAAGGCGGTAGCCACCATGCGCCCCCTGAACACGACCCGAACCCTGCTGCGCCGCGCCCTGCTGCCGGCACTGCTCGTTCCCGTGCTCGCCCTGTCCGCCTGCGGCGGCGGGGACGCGTTCGAGGAGGACGGTGGTGGCGCGACGGAGACCGACGCCGCCGGTTCGGCCGGCGATATCGTCGTCGGTGGTGCCCAGTTCACCGAGATGGCGATCATGCAGGAGATCTACAAGCTGCTCCTCGAGGACGCCGGCTACACCGTCGAGGTGAAGACCGCCGGTCAGCGCGAGATCTACATCAAGTCGCTGGAGAGCGGCGAGATCGACGTGGTGCCCGACTACGCGGCCACGACGGCCGAGTACCTCAACCGCGAGGCGAACGGCCCGGACGCCCCCGCCATCGCGACGAGCGACGCCGCGGAGACGGTCGAGGCCATGAGGCCTCTCGCAGAGGCAAGGGGCCTGACGGTCCTGGAGCCCTCGGAGGCGCTGGACGCCAACGGCTTCTACGTGACCAAGGACTTCGCCGAAGAGAACTCCCTCACGACGCTCTCCGACCTGGCGGCCCTCGGCCAGCCGCTGACCCTGGCCGCCGGAGACGAGTGCCTCGAGCGCCCGTTCTGCGCCCTCGGCCTGGAGGACACCTACGGCCTCGACATCGCCGGCGTCACCGGCGACGAGTTCGGCAGCGCCACCGGCAAGCAGAAGGTCGTGGACGGCGACGCCCAGATCGGGCTGACCGGAACCACCGACGGCACGCTGGAGGGTCTCGGCCTGGTCGTGCTCGAGGACGACATGAACCTGCAGGCGGCCGACAACCTGGTGCCGATCGTCAACACCGAGGACGCCTCGGACGAGAAGGTCGCAGAGACCCTCAACCAGCTGGCGTCCGTCCTCACGACCGAGGACCTGACCGAGCTGAACGCGAAGGTCGACGGCGAGCGCCAGAAGCCCGCCGACGTGGCCAAGGAGTACCTGGAGTCCAAGGACCTGATCGGCTGACCCCCACCCGGGCCTGACGCGCACCGCCCTCCTGCCTCAACGTCGGCAGGAGGGCGGTGCCGTGTCCGGCGTCAGTGCGCCCAGGGTCCCGTGTACAGCTCGCCGACCGGGACGTCGCCCTCGAGCCGGTTGCCCGGGGGAGCGAGCGGGCACGCCCAGTCCGGGTCGTAGGCGCACGACGGGTGGTAGGCGAAGTTGAGGTCGAACACCAGCGTGCGGGGCGCGCCGTCCTCGGGGTGCTGGTCGGGTCCGAGGTCGGCCCCCTTGGTCGTGTCGAGCACGTAGCGGCCGCCGCCGTAGCCCGAGCGACCGCTGGTCCCGTCCCGCAGGGGGACGAAGACCCCGCCGCCGTAGCCTCCGTGCCACCAGACGTCGAGCGAGCCCAGCCCGGCCAGCTGGAGGCGCCCGACCCGGTCGAACGGGACGGTCCCGTCCGTGCCCGTCGACACCTCGATGTGCTCCGTCTCGGCGGGCCGGACCTCGACGACGAAGCGGAACGAGGGGTCGTAGGGCGCCACCTCGATGCGCGTCCCGGGCCCACGCTGCCCGGCCGGCACCGGCGACACCGGATGGGTGGCCAGCAGCCGTTCGCGCTCTCGGACCCACCGGGCGTGGCCGGTGGCCGGGTCCGTCTCGGCGCGCACCGCCCGGTACAGACCGGCCACTCGCCGGCGGAAGTCCAGGACCTGGAGGGTGGAGGTCAGCGGGTCGGACGCGTCGTCGTGCACCCGCCCAGCGTCGCACGCCCAGGAACATCGCCCTCACCGGTGCGTCCTCCACGATTTCGGCCCAGCTCACGCTTACGCTCACGTGGTGAGCTCGACTTCCCCCCTCGCGGCCCATCGCTCGTCCCCTACGCGGCGCGCTAGCTCGCGCCGATCCTCGCTCCTGCTCTGCGCCCCGCTCGCTGCTGTCGGCGTCGGCATCGCCTCCGCAGGTGCCGTGCTCGACCAGGCCGTCCTCGGCCTCGCCGGCGCGACCGTGGCGGCAGTGCCGTCCCTGTGGCTCGCGCTGCGTCCGGGTCGGAGCACGCGCACCGACTTCCCGTCCACCCTGGAGTGGCTCGACGAGGACGCGCCTGCGGCCCCTGCCGTGACCGCCCCCGTCGCGACGCCCCCGGCCGTCGAGGACGCGCCGGTCGCGTCCCCGGTCGCCACCGCGCCCGCCGCGTGGCCCTCCTCGGTGACGCCGTACCAGCCGGCGATCCTGGCCGCGCCCGTCCGCGCCGCCCTCACCGCCTCCTCGACGCCGGTCGTCTCCGAGGCACGCCGTCGACGAGGTCGTGGCAGCCCCGGTCGAGGCGGCTGCGGTGGTCGACGAGGAGGCTGTCGCCGAGCCGCGCCGCTTCGCCTCCGCCGCCGCGCAGCCCCCGGCGACGCCGTCCGCCGCCCCCGCAGCGAAGCCCGCCGCCGCGGCGGTCGCCACCGCTCCGATCGACCTGCGGGACCCGCGCGTCGACACCGCCGAGCTGCAGCGCATCTGGGACCTCGGCGAAGCACCCAGCGCCGGTCCTGTCCCGAGTCGCCGCGGTCGCCACGCCGCCACCGCCCCCGTCGACGCGAAGCCGGTGCGCACCCCGCGCGCCGACAGCCCGCGTCGCCGCGCCCGTCACCGCGCCTGAGGCGTCCTGCCCGTCCTTCGGGCGCCGTTCCCGGGAGGGAGCACGTGGTCGGGCCGCTGCGGCCGTCTACTTGTCGACGTCACCCACGACGAAGAACGTCGACCCCAGGATCGCGACCATGTCGGCGATCAGGGTGCCGGGGAGCAGCTCGCTGAGCACCTGCACGTTGTTGAACGAGGCCGAGCGCAGCTTGAGGCGCCAGGGCGTCTTGTCGCCGCGGGAGACGAGGTAGTACCCGTTGAGCCCCAACGGGTTCTCGGTCCACGTGTACCGGTGGCCCTCGGGAACCCGCAGCACCTTGGGCAGCCGGACGTTCACCGGCCCGCGCTGGAGCGAACGCATCCGGTCCAGGCACGCGTCGGCGAGGTCGAGGCTCACGTGCACCTGCTCGACCAGGCACTCAAGCCGGGCGAGGCAGTCGCCGGCGGTGCGGGTGACGACGCGCCCGGGGCCCCCGGGAGTGAACAGCTCGCCGTACGCCAGGTACGGCTCGTCGCGGCGCAGGTCGAGGTCCACGCCGCTCGCCCGCGCGACGGGGCCGCTGACGCCGTAGGCGTGCACCAGCTCGGGCGACAGCACGCCGACACCGCGCGTGCGGGCCTCGACGATCGGGTTGCCCACGAGCAGGCCCTCGATGCGGCCCATCCCCTTCCGGACGGCCTCACGGCGTCGGCGACCCGGTCGGTCCAGCCGGCGGGCATGTCCTCCTTGAGGCCGCCGACCCGGTTGAACATGTAGTGCATGCGGCCGCCCGAGATCTCCTCCATCACGGCCTGCAGCTGCTCACGCTCGGTGAAGGCGTAGAAGACCGGGGTGATCGCGCCCAGCTCCAGGGGGTACGAGCCGAGGAACATCAGGTGGCTGAGCACCCGGTTCAGCTCTGCCAGAAGCGTTCTGGCCCAGACCGCGCGTTCCGGCACCTCCATGCCCAGCATGTGCTCGACGCCGAGGACGACCCCGAGCT
This sequence comes from uncultured Actinomycetota bacterium, assembly GCA_963845675.1. Lineage (GTDB taxonomy): Bacteria > Actinomycetota > Actinomycetes > Actinomycetales > CAWJMD01 > CAWJMD01. The sequence continues at coordinate 443,413 of CAWJSX010000005.1, forward strand.
CGTTGGAGAACGCGGACAGCCAGTCGTGCCGGTTCGCCAGCACGATGATCTGCCGGTAGTCCCTCGCCTCGAACAGCTTCTCGGCCCCACGGTGCATGTAGCCGACGATCGGCTCGGCCCGCACGATCCGTTCGCCGTCCAGCGTCAGCCGCAGTCGCAGCACGCCGTGCGTGGCGGGGTGCTGCGGGCCGATGTTGAGCACCATCTCGGACGTGGGCAGGTCGCGCTCGGCAGCCACGCCCGCAGCGCCGACGCCCACGCCCGTGATCACTTCTCGTCGGTCCGACACGGCGCGACCGGGTTCGCTGGTGACCACGGTCGCAGTCTGCCACGGCCCGCGCGGGCGACCACCGCCCGAAGGCGGCAGCCCGCGTGACAAGATCGACGTGTGGATGCCGACGCCGGAACTCCTTTCGACCCTCCCGGTCTGGCCTGGACCCGCGTGAGCATGCGGCTGGTCACGGTGCGACTGATCGGCTTGGCCGTCACGGTCCTGGTGGTGGCTGCGGTCCTGCTCGTGCTCTCCCTCCTGGTGGCGACCTGGTGGCTCTGGACGGCGCTCGTCCTCTGGCTCGCACTCGGCGCGGCCCTGGCGTCGATCGTTCGCCGGCAGGTGAGGTCGTGGGGTTACGCGGAGAGGGAGAACGACCTGCTGATCAGGCACGGCGTGCTCGTGAGGTCGCTGGTCGTGGTCCCCTACGGCCGCATGCAGTACGTGGACGTGCAGGCGGGCCCCGTCGACCGGATGTTCGACCTGGCCAAGGTGCAGCTCCACACCGCCTCAGCGAGCACCGACGCCTCGATCCCCGGCCTGTCCCCGGAGGAGGCCGCTCGCCTGCGTGACCGGCTGGCGTCGCGCGGGGAGTCGCGGCTGGCGGGTCTGTGAGCGAGCCGGCACCTCCGACCGGCCCCGGGCCGGAGCAGCCGTTGGACCTGAGCAAGCTCCCTCCGCCGCACCCGCGTCCGCACCCGCCGTCCCAGCCCCAGCAGCCGTACCAGCCATACCAGCCGCTGGCGACGACCGGCCCCGACCGGCTCCCCGGCACGCCGGATGACGAGGGCTGGCACCGGCTGCACCGCATCACCCCCCTGCTCAAGGGGTGGAAGGCGCTGGCCGTGGGGCTCGTGATCCTGGCCCAGCAGCGCGGCGACGACCTGATCGCCGGGGAGGCGCGTCCGGGCGGCACCGAGGTCCTCGTGAGCCTGGGCCTGCTCGTCATGCTCGCGGTCGTGTCTGCCGTCTGGGCCGCCCTGAGCTGGCGGATGACGCGCTACCGCGTGGACGGCGACGTGCTGCAGCTCCACTCGGGCGTCCTGTACCGCCAGCAGCGGCAGGCACGGCTCGACCGTCTGCAGGCGGTCGACGTCGTCCAGCCGCTGCTCGGTCGGATGCTCGGTCTCAGCGAGCTGAAGCTCGAGGTCGCCGGCGGAGCCGGTTCGGACGTCAAGCTCTCGTACCTCAAGGACGACGACGCCGAACGGCTCCGTAACGAGCTGCTGGCCCGCTCGGCCGGTGTGGCCTACGAGGGCCACGAGGCACCGCAGGCGCCGGAGACCGAGCTGGTGGTCGTCCCCCTCGACCGACTGGTCCGGTCGATGGTGCGCTCGGCCGGGACGGTCGCAGGGGTCGTCGGCGTGATCGGACTCGGTGTCGCCGCCGCCTACGAGCCGGGCGCCCTGGTCGGCCTCGTGCCGATGGCGATCGGGGTCGTGTCCGGCTACTGGGGACGCTTCAGCCGCGGTTTCGGCTTCCGCGTCGCGGCGTCGCCGGACGGGCTCAGGCTGCGCCACGGCCTGGTGGAGTCCCGGGCCCAGACGGTCCCTCCCGGACGGGTCCAGGCCGTCCAGATGACGCAGACCCTGCTGTGGCGGGGCAAGGGCTGGTGGAGGCTGCAGGTCAACGTCGCCGGCTACGGCGCCGGTTCGGACGGTCAGGAGTCGGCCGAGACCGTGCTGCTTCCGGTCGCCACCGAGGACGAGGCGTTCGCCGTCCTGTCCCGGATCCTGCCCGACCTCGGTACGGACGACCCGGTCGGGCCTGCTCCGGGCGGGGATGGCAGGCGACAGCGACGGGCAGGGTTTCACGGTGGCACCCCGCCGTTCGCGCTGGCTCGACCCGTTCGCGTGGCGTCGCCACGGGGTGGCGGTCACCCCCCGGGCCCTGCTGATGCGGTCGGGTCGGTGGACCCGGCAGCTGGTGCTCGTACCGACCGAGCGGACCCAGAGCCTGGGGCTGCCAGCAGGGCCCGCTGCAGCGACGCCTGTCCGCTGGCGACGCTCACCGCCCACAGCACGCCAGGGCCGGTCAGGCCGACGGTCCAGCACCTCGACGAGATGGTCGCCGCCTCGCTGCTGCACGAGCAGGCGGATCGAGCGTCGCGGGCCCGCGGCCGCCAGTGGTCCCGAGCGCTGGATGGAGAAGCCGCCCGGCGCCTGAGGCGCTGACCGTCCGCGGTGACTGCGCGGCTACAGCCGCGACAGCACCACCGTCGACCGCGTCTGGCTGATGCCGTCGTGGTCGCGCACGGTCTCGAGGACCCGCTCGAAGTGCGTCATGTCGGACGCCCTCAGCCTCAGCAGGGCGTCCGCGTTGCCCGTCACGGTGAACGCCTCCTCCACCTCGGGGATGTCCGCGACCATGGCCCGGATCCGCGCGGGCGAGACCCGTCCCTCGCAGAAGACCTCGACGAACCCCTCGATCGCCCACCCGAATGCCGCGGGGTCGACGACGGCCGTGAAGGCCGTGAGCACGCCGTCGGCCCTCATCCGGTCGACGCGGCGCTTGACCGCCGGCGCGCTCAGCCCGACCGCCGAGCCCACCTGCGCGAAGCTGCGCCGGGAGTCCTCCATCAGTTCCGCAACGATTCCACGGTCTATGGCGTCAAGACGCAAGATTTCGCTCCTCAGGACGACGATTTCGGCCTTGGTAGGGCGTCGAGGGCGACCTTACTCTCAGAAACATGACGATGTCTTCCTCGCGCCACTACCTCATGTGCGCTCCTGAGCACTTCGAGGTCGTCTACGAGATCAACCCCTGGATGGACGCCGGCACGCCGGTCGACCGCGACCGCGCGCTCGCGCAGTGGCAGACGCTGGTCGACGCCTACCGCTCGCTCGGCCACCGGGTCGACCTGCTGACGCCCCGCAGCCGGGCTGCCCGACATGGTGTTCGCGGCCAACGGGGCGACGGTCGTCGACGGACGTGTCCTCGGAGCCTCGTTCGCGACGCCGCAGCGTGAGGCCGAGGCGGCGCACCACCTGGCCTGGCACACGGAGCACGCCGCCGAGCTGGGCTGGGCGAGCGTCTCGGCGCCGGCGCACGTCAACGAGGCCGAGGGCGACTTCGCCGTCACGGGAGACGTCGTGCTGGCCGGCTACGGCTTCCGCACCGACCCGCGCGCGCACGCCGAGCTCGCCGACGCCATCGGCCGGCCCGTCGTCGGGCTCCGCCTCGTCGACCCCCGCTACTACCACCTCGACGTCGCGCTGACCGTTCTCGAGGACACCCCTGGCTTCTCTCAGATCGCTTGGTACCCGGCGGCTTTCAGCGACGGCAGCCAGGCGATCGTGCGCCGTCTCTTTCCCGAGGCTATCGAGGTCCACCAGATCGACGCCGAGGTGCTCGGCCTCAACGCGGTCAGCGACGGCCGCAACGTCGTGGTGCCCGAGCGCGCGGAGAAGTTCATGGCCCAGCTGGGGGAGCACGGCTACACGCCCGTGCCGGTCGACCTGTCGGAGCTGCTCAAGGGCGGCGGCAGCATCAAGTGCTGCACGCAGGAGCTGCGACCCGTCGCCTGAGGCGCGTGACGAAGCCGTTCTCAGCAGGGGGCGACGGTGTCCGCGAGCGTCAGGGCGCCGTCCGTGTAGGTGAACAGCCACACCGTGTCGGAGACCGCCAGGTCCTCGACGGAGCCCGGCTGCGTGGCGACCTTGGGCTCCGGCACGCCCTCGGCCTGGCACGTGTTGAGGGCGACGACGACGTCCGCGGAGACCGGCACCGTGTAGGTGCGCTCCGCGTTCTGGTTCGTGAACGGGTCGTCGGTCAGGGGCGTCAGCGGGACGCCCTCCTTGGCCACCCGCTCGTCGTCCCAGTCCGAGTAGGTCCACCGGTCCAGCTCGAGGAACACGGCGCCCTCGACCTCGGTGACGTCGGTGATGGTGCCGACGTCGTGCGCGCGGCCGTCGACGTCACCCACCGGAAGGGCGGGGGAGGCGGGGTCGGTGGCGGCATCGGTGTCGGTCCCGGACGCGGTGACCGTCACGGTCGTCAGGCCGCCGGGCTCGCCTCCTCCGCACGCGGACAGCGTCACGGCCAGACCTGCTGCCAGGCATGCGCTGCCCAGCGTCGTGGGGGCCGGGTGCCTCCGGCCCGGAAAGGTCAGCACCCCGGCACACTGCCCTGCACGGGTCCTCGGTGTCCATTCCGGTCCAGCCCCGCGAGCGCGCCGGCGGCCCGGGTCCCGCGTGGAACCACCAGCCAGCCGAAGCCTCCCAGGCCGTCCGGGTCGAGCAGCTCGGCCGCCTCCGACGCCTCGGCGAGGTCGGTGAGGTACCGCCTCGCGTCGGTGCCGGCGCGGGCCGGGTCAGGACGCCGTGCCTCCACCCCGAGCCAGCGCAGCGCCTCGTGCTGTCGCACCAGGTGCCCCGACCCGGCACCGGGCAGCGCGTCGAGCGCCACGTGCGAGGTCAGGTCGCAGTGCCCGTCCGGAACCGGGGGGACCTGCCGCCCGCCCCGGTACGCGGTGAGGGTCCCTCCGGCCGGGCGCGCCTCACGCTGGTGGTCGTAGTCGACCGCGAGGAGCACGCCGTCGGGGACGGCCCTCACCAGACCGTCCCAGAGCGCGTCGCGCGGCCCCCCGACCTCCACCCGTGTGCCCGGAACGTGCGGTCCGGGCCACCACCTCTCGCACCACCGGACGTCGGCCGGCGAGGGGGCGCCGCCACGACGCTCCCTGCCCAGCCCGTCGACGAGGACGACACGGAGCAGGCCGTCCTGGTCCACCTCGAGCACCGGACTGGGGACCACGTCGAGCAGCTCCCACGCCACGAGCAGCGTGGGCACCGAGTCGTCGGGGACCGCCCGCGCGACGCCGTCCGAGCCACCCGGTGCCGGCGTCCAGCCGATGGCGTCGGGGAGGCCGGGCGGCCTCGGCACCACGTCCACGCCGTGCAGCTCCAGGGCCGGGTCGACCGCGTGCAGGGCCGTCACCAGCTCACCCCGTCCGGCACCGACGTCGACGACGCGGCGGCAACCGGTGCGCCGCGCCAGCCCGGCCAGCGCCCGGGCGAGGACGCCGCCGGTGGACGCGTGCACCGCCGTCCGGAAGTGCCCCGCGGGGCCCTCGCTCCTGCGGTAGAAGCCGTTCTCGCCGTAGAGGGCGTCCTGCCAGGCCTCCTGCCACGGCCGAGACGTCGGGTCCGGGTGCACGGCTCAGGGCTTGCGCAGCAGCACGGCGACGTCGGTCACCGTGAAGAGGAACTGGTCGGCCTCCGCGAGGCGGCGAAGGCCCTCGAGCCACCCGGCGGCCCGGGCGGCCAGGTCGGGGTCGTCGGCCGCGGCCGCGAGGATGCCCATCGCGACCTTGAACGCCACGGACCCCTCGTCGAATCGTCGGTGCGCATCCGCCCACGACCGCACGTCGACGAGCTCGAACGGGGCGTCCTTGCTGGCGCCGGCGTCCGCGAGAGCGAGCAGCTTGCGACCCATGAACCCGTCGGCCCTCTCGGCCCAGGTCGGGACGACGGCCACGAACCGGTCCACGAGCTCACGGGTCAGGCTGTCGTCCAGGCTCGTGAAGAGCGAGGTGTCCCAGTCGCTGTGAGCGAGAACGGCGAGTCCGCCGGGTCGGAGCATCCGGTGCACCTCGACGAGGTGGTCCACCGGGTCGACGAGGTGCTCGGCCACGTTCAGGCTGACGACGCGGTCGACCGACCCCGGAGCCAGCGGGGACGGGCCGTCGAGGTCGACGATGCGGCTGCGGACCCGGGGGTCGGCGAGCAGGTCGTCGTCCAGGTCCGAGGTGTGGTCGTGGGCGTGCACGACCTCGGCCCCGGCATCCAGGAGGGTGCGCACCGTGCGGCCCGAGCCGCACCCCAGGTCGGCGACCGTCAGCCCCGGTCGGTCCAGGCGAGCCAGCCGCGCCACCTGCTCGTGCCGTCCCATGCCGCCGACCCTAGGCCACCGCGCGCGTCGTACGTTGGGCGCGTGATTCCGGACGAGGGCCCGCAGCGACGGCCGGGCCGACTGGGCGTCGGCGTCGTGGGTGCCGGACGCGTGGGCGCCGTGCTGGGCAGCGCGCTTCGACAGGCCGGCCACGCGGTGGTCGGCGCCAGCGCCGTGTCCCAGGAGAGCCTCGACCGGGTGGACGCGATGCTGCCCTCGGTCCCCGTGCTGCCCGTGCCCGAGGTGGTGGAGCGGTCCGAGCTGGTCCTCCTCACGGTGCCCGACGATGCGCTCGCCGACCTCGTCGCCGGCCTCGCCGCCACCGGCGCCTGGCGTCCCGGACAGCTCGTCGCGCACACCAGCGGACGGTTCGGCACCGCGGTCCTCGAGCCGGCGCTGCGGGCCGGTGCGATCCCGCTGGCGCTGCACCCGGCGATGACGTTCAGCGGAACGAGCCTCGACCTGGCGCGCCTGCCCGACTGCTGCTTCGGCGTGACCGCTCCCGGCCCGGTGCTCCCGGTCGGGCAGGCCCTCGTCGTGGAGATGGGCGCCGAGCCGGTCGTCATCGACGAACAGGACCGTCCGCTCTACCACGCGGCCCTCTCGCACGGCTCGAACCACCTGGTCACGCTCGTCGCGCAGGCCCGGCAGCTGCTCGCCGAGGCGGGCGTCGAGCAGCCTGGGCGCGTGCTCGGTCCGTTGCTCACCGCCGCCCTCGACAACGCGCTGAGGTCCGGGGACGACGCGCTGACCGGGCCGGTCGCCCGCGGCGACGCGGGCACGGTCGCGGCGCACACCGAGGTCCTGGCGCGTGCGGGCTCGGCCGACGTGCTGGCCACCTACCGGGCCCTGGCCCGCGCCACGGCCGAGCGCGCGCTCGCGGGCGGCAGGCTCGCCCCCACCGCCGCCGAGCACCTGCTGGCAGCGCTCGCGGACCCGACCTCCGGCCCCTCGCCGCAGCCTCCGGCCGGCACCGCCTGACCGGGCGCTAGCGTGGGGCGGGTGACCGCCCCGACCGAGGCCACGTCGGCCCGGCGCCCGCTGCAGCGCCCGCCCGTCGTCCGCACGCGCGAGGAGCTCGACGAGGCCCGTTCCCGGCTGGACGGGCCGGTGGCCGTGGTGATGACGATGGGCGCCCTGCACGAGGGCCACGCCGCGCTCGTACGTGAGGCCCACCGTCGCGCCGGTGCGGTGGTCGTGACGATCTTCCTCAACCCCCTGCAGTTCGGGGTGGGGGAGGACCTGGCGAAGTACCCCCGCACCCTCGACGCGGACCTCGACCTGCTCGCCGACGAGGGCGTCGACCTCGTCTTCGCCCCGGCGCCCGACGCCGTCTACCCGGACGGCGACCCGGGGGTGCGGGTCAGCGCGGGCGGGCTCGGCGACGTGCTGGAGGGTGCCTCGCGCGCCGGCCACTTCGACGGTGTGCTGACCGTGGTCGCCAAGCTCCTGCACCTGACGCGTCCGGACCTGACGTACTTCGGCCAGAAGGACGCCCAGCAGCTGCTGCTGATCCGGCGGATGGTGCGCGACCTCGACTTCGACGTCGAGGTGGTCGCCGTGCCGACCGTCCGCGAGCCGGACGGCCTGGCCATGAGCAGCCGCAACACCTACCTCACCGCCTTCGACCGCGAGGTGGCGCTGTGCATCTCGCGCGCGCTGGCCGCCGGTGAGGCGGCGGCCGGGGAGGGGGCGAGCGCCGTGCGCCGGGCGTCCCGCGCGGTCCTGCTGGCCGAGCCCGGCTGCCGCGTGGACTACCTGGCCCTCGTCCACCCGCAGACCCTGGCCGACGTGCCCGAGTGGTACAGCGGGGAGGCGCTGCTGGCCCTGGCCGCGCACGTCGGGGCGACGCGGCTGATCGACAACGTCCCCCTCGTCCTGGGAGCCGCACGATGATGCGCACGATGCTGCACGGCAAGATCCACCGGGCCACCGTCACACAGGCCGACCTGCACTACGTGGGCTCGATGACGATCGACGCGGACCTGCTCGACGCCGCGCACCTGCTGCCCGGGGAGCAGGTCGACGTCGTCGACGTCACCAACGGCGCACGGCTGACCACCTACCTGATCGAGGGTGAGCGCGGCTCGGGCGAGATCTGCATGAACGGCGCGGCCGCCCACCTCATCCACCCGGGAGACATCGTGATCGTGATCGGCTACGCGCTGGTCGATGAGAGCGAGCTGGCCGAGCACGGCCAGCACGTGGTGTTCGTGGACGGGCACAACCGGATCGTCGAGGTCGGCGGGGACGCCGGCCACGCTCCCGACGGCCACGGCCTCGTCTCGTCCGGCGCCCGGTGAGCGCCGGGTGGCGCCCGGTGGGCCCCCACGCGTGAGCAGTCCCGTGATGGCGCGGCGCCTGGTGGCGCCCGCTCCGGGCTGGACCACCGAGGCCGACGTGGTCGTCGTCGGTTCCGGCATCGCGGGCCTGACCGCCGCGCTGCGGCTGCGGCAGCGGGTCGACCACGTGCTGCTGGTCACGAAGACCGTGCTCTCCAGCGGGTCGACGCTGTGGGCGCAGGGGGGGATCGCGGCTGCGCTCGCGGACACGGACTCCCCGCAGGCGCACCTGGCGGACACCCTCGTCGCGGGCGTCGGCCTGTGCGACGAGCCGGCCGTCCGGACCCTGGTGACGGAGGGACCTCAGCGCATCCGCGACCTGATGGCGCTGGGGGCGCAGTTCGACACCGGCGTGGACGGCGAGGTGCTGCTCACGCGCGAGGGCGGGCACCACGCGGACCGGATCGTCCACGCCGGGGGCGACGCCACCGGCGCCGAGGTGTCCCGAGCCCTGGTGGCCGCCCTCCAGGCCGTTCGCGAGGACCCGGGGATCGAGGTGATCGAGCACGCGTTGGTGCTCGACGTGCTGACGTCGGCACCCGACGGTGACGGCCGACCGGGCGCGGCGTGCGGCGTCAGCCTGCACGTGATCGGCGAGGGCAGCCGGGACGGCGTCGGGGCGGCGCTTGGGAGGGCCGTCGTGCTCGCCACCGGCGGGATCGGGCAGGTGTTCAGCGCGTCCACGAACCCCAAGGAGGCGACGGGGGACGGCTCGGCGGCGGCGTTGCGCGCGGGCGCCGACGTCGCCGACCTCGAGTTCGTCCAGTTCCACCCGACGGTGCTCTGGCTCGGCGCCGGCGCACGAGGCCAGCAGCCGCTGGTCTCCGAGGCGGTGCGGGGCGAGGGCGCGTACCTGGTCGACACGGCAGGCTCGCGGTTCATGGTCGGGCAGCACGAGCAGGCCGAGCTCGCCCCCCGCGACGTGGTCGCCAAGGCCATCGTGCGCCGGATGGCCGTCACCGGCACCGAGCACGTCTTCCTGGACGCGCGGCACCTGGGTCGACGGTTCCTGCGCGACCGCTTCCCCACCATCGGTGCCCAGCTCGCGGAGCACGGGTACGACCTGGCCGAGGACCTGGTCCCCGTCGCACCGGCACAGCACTACGCCTCGGGCGGTGTCCTCGTCGACCTCGACGGCCGGACCTCGCTGCACGGGCTCTACGCGGTCGGTGAGACGTCGTGCACGGGCGTCCACGGCGCCAACCGGCTCGCCTCGAACTCGCTCCTGGAGGGGCTGGTCTTCGCGCACCGCATCGCGGACCGCGTCGTCGAGCGCCTGGAGGCCGGCGACCTGCCGCAGGGGGACCCGGTGGAGCGGCCTGGCCCTGCGGCGTTGGTGCCCGCGCCGCAGCGTGTCGTCGTCCAGCGGGCCGCCTCGTCCGGGCCCGGCGTCATCCGCGACGCGGACGGGCTCGCGGCCGCGGCCGCCACGCTGGCCGGGGTCCCGACCGGGCCGGCCGACCGGACGGCGGCGCCGCAGGGCGTGACCCCCTCCACCGCCGAGTGGGAGACGTCGAACCTCCACCAGGTCGCCACGGCGCTGACGTTCGCCGCGTCACTGCGCACCGAGAGCCGCGGGGGCCACTACCGCCAGGACCACCCCGACGTGGACGACGTCCGCTGGCGCGGGCGCACGGTGCTGTCGCTGGACGCCGGTGGAACGCTCGGGGCCCGCTTCTGCCCGGTGGGTCCGACCCGTTCCTGAGCCGGTCGAGATCGTGGACCGATCGGGCTGCACGACCTCGTGCACGGTGCGGCAGACTGCCCCGCATGGGACGACACATGGCCGCCGCGGTCCCCGGTCCGGGCCCTGCGGACGGCGCGGCGGGATGGCCTCCGGGCACCACCGAGGCGCTGGACACCGCGGGACTGAACCCCGAGTGGGTCGGCGCGCTCGTGAGCTACGCGCTGTCGGAGGACCTGGGCGGCAACCCTGGTCGTGACGTCACGACGCAGGCGACGGTCGGCGCCGACACCGAGCGCACCGCGCACCTGGTCGCCCGCGCCGACGGCGTGCTGGCCGGGACACCCGTGGTCCCCGTCGTCCTGGCCGACGTCGCCCAACGGGTCGGTCACCCGGTGCCCGTCGCCGAGTACCGGGTGGCGGACGGCAGCGAGATCCTCACCGGTGACGTCGTCGTCGCGATGACCGGGTCGGCCCAGGTGCTCCTGATGGCGGAGCGGACCCTGCTCAACCTGCTGTGCAGAGCCTCCGGGATCGCCACGCACACCCACGCCTGGGCGATCGCCCTGGACGGCACGGACGCGCTGGTCCTCGACACCCGGAAGACCACACCGGGCCTCCGCGCGCTGGAGAAGTACGCGGTCCGCTGTGGCGGCGGCACGAACAAGCGGATGGGGCTGTTCGACGTCGCGATGATCAAGGACAACCACAAGCTGGCCGCCGGCTCCGTCTCTGCCGCCTACGAGGCGGTGCGGAGCCGCTACCCCGACGTCGCCGTGCAGGTCGAGGTGACCACGGTGGCCGAGGCCCGCGAGGCGGTGGACGTCGGGGCACGGTTCCTGCTCTGCGACAACATGGACGTGCCAACGCTCACCGACGCGGTGGCCGTCGCGCGAGCCGCGACGTCGGACACCGTGGAGATCGAGGCGACCGGGGGCCTGACGCTCGACGTCGCCGCCGAGTACGCCCGCACCGGCGTGGACTACCTGTCGGTCGGCGCCCTCACGCACTCCTCACCGGTGCTGGACATGGCGCTCGACCTCGTCGACTGAGGGCCGGACGCGAGCCCTCACCCCGTGCTCCCGGCCGGGTCGGGGCGCTCGGTCCCGGCCAGGGCAGCTGCCAGCCTGGTGCGCAGTGCGGGGTCCTGCTCCGTCGCCCAGATCTCGTGCAGCGTCATCTCGCACCCTGCGGGCCACTGGTTGCGAGGCCACGCCATCAGGACGCTCACGGCCTGGTGACGAGGCCCGACCAGGGGTGAGCGCAGGCACCGCTCGAGCAGCGGCCACCCGAGGCCGGGCCGGCCGGTGAGCACCTCCTGCAGCACGATGCCGACGGCGAGGTGCGGCCCCGGGGCGCCGCCGATCGTGGCGCGGCTGTGGCGGGCGACCCCGTCCTCGGGCAGGAGGTCGAGGGCGGCGCGCACGACCTCGTCGGAGCGCGACGCCGCCGCGCGGACCAGGAGCCACCAGGCGTGAGGATCGTCGGGGTCCTCCCGGACGCGGGTCAGCAGCGTCCCGGTCATGTCGATCCCGAGGTACTCCGCAACCTCCCGGCCGGCCGCCATCGCGTCCGGGTCGCTGCCGTCCTGCGCCTCCAGCACCGAGTCGACGGCCCCGGGCTCGGCCAGCAACGTGACGCACAGGTCCCGCACGCTCGAACGCTCCTGCGTCGTGAAGCCGTTTGCCTCGGTCAACCGGCGGTCGTCGTGGACGGCACGCTGCAGCAGCAGAGCCGCCCGGAGGTCGCGGACGTCGAGGGCGTCGGGGTCGCGTCCCGCCGTCAGGCGCAGCCACGCGGCCACGGCTCGGCCGGCGCCGGGGTAGTCCTCGACGTCCCCGGACGGGCTGGTCCGGGACAGCAGGGTGACCAGCAGGTCGCGGGCACCGTCGAGGAGCGCCACGTCGTCGGCCGTCAGCTCCCTGGCGGGGCGCGTCGTGGCCGCCGACTCGGGGCCGGGTCCGCGTGACAGCTCCACCTCGGCGAGACGGCTGGCGAGGTCGCAGCGCACGCAGACCTCGCAGGCGACGTACTCCCACCGCACGTCGTTCCTGAAACCTCCGGACAGGAGCCAGGTGTGCACCTCCCGGTCGACGCTGCGGGACAGCTGCTCGACGGCGTGGACGCGTCCCCATCCCGTGTGCCCGCGGGCCAGGTCCAGCAGGAGTGGCTCGTAGGAGGGTCCGGCGCGACCGAGAGCGGTGCTCGCGTCCTGCGACAGCTCCACGTGGCGGCCGAGGGTCGCGATCGACGCCGAAAGCCCGCCCAGGTCCGTGAGCATCGAGAGCAGGTTGATCCCGGTCCGCACCGGCCCCCGGTGCCTGCCCGTGAGCACCAGCCATGCGCCGACCTGCCGCACAGCTCGCGTGATGGCGGCCTCGCTGACCGCTCCCTCCCGCGCCGCGGTCGCCCGTACCCATGTCGCCACCGCCTGCGTCAGCACCGGCTGCAGACGGGTGTCGTCGTCCAGCAGGTGGTCGTACAGGGCCAGCAGGCTGGCCCGGTCCACGGCAGCGCGCGCGTGCAGGTCGAGCGCCGCGATCGTCGCGCGTACCGCCGGGTGCCCGTCACCGCCGACGGGCTGCAGCGTGCGGTGGGCCAGGATCGCGGCCAGGGCGCTCGGAGCGAAGGCGTGTCCGTCGTCGCGCGACGCGGGGTCGTCGGGGAGGGGGGCCTCGCCCGTCGCCCCCTCAGCGACCGCGTCGAGCAGGGACGGCCCTGGCCTGGCGGGGTCCCACAGCCTCTGGGTGGCATGGGACCGCGGCTGCCGGCGGCGCCACAGGGGGGTCATGGGCGAGCGTCCTCGATGCCGCCGCGTTCGCCCATGGCCGACCACGATCCTTCGCGTCCCGGCCGCGCGGTGGATCCGGGGCCGGTCCGAGAATCGTAGGTACGCCGTGACTCTCCGTCTCGGGATAGGGCGGCTGTTACACCGTTCGGGCGAGGCCGACGGGCTGGGGGCCCCGCCGGAACCGGTAGCACTCGCTCACCTGGGGGATGCGCACAGAACCGTCCGGCTCCGCGTGTGCCGCAGCCACGTCCCGCACGCCGGCCATCCGCGTCGCCGGGTCGGGGCTCGTCCTCACCCACGACCACGTCCCCGCCAGCGCGGCGACCGCGTCGGGCGACTCGAGCACGTGCGGGTTGTCGAACCTCCGTGGCTCCGGGGGCCCGTAGGGCCCGGGCACGCGAGGGTCGTCGTCGGTGTCGGTGCCCTCGGAGTCGTCGCGGCGCTCGCGCACCGGCTCGCCCGCCACCTCGTAGAGCCGGGCGACCCAGTCGACGGAGGCGTCCCTGGTGTTCCACACCAGTCCCAGCCATCCACCAGGACGCAGGACCCGCGCGATCTCCGGCCCCGCCAGGGCGCTGTCCATCCAGTGCCAGGCCTGGCCGATGACCACCGCGTCGACAGCGGCGTCGTCCAGCGGCACCTGCTCCCCCGTTCCGGTGCGGACGTCCACCGAGGGCATGAGCGCCTCCAGCTGGTCGAGCATCGGGCCGCTGGGGTCGACCGCGGTGACCCGGTGACCGAGGGCGACGAGGGTGGCGGACAGCTTCCCGGTGCCGGCGCCGAGGTCGAGCACGTGCAGCGGACCGTCCGGCTCGCCGAGCATCCAGGTCACGGCGGACGTGGGGTAGCCCGGCCGGTACGTGTCGTAGTCGCCGGCGGGCACGGCGCCGGCGAACGACGTGCGCCACGCCTCGAACTCGTCCCCGCTGCGGTCCACGTCGGCACCGTACCGAGACCGTCGTTAGCCTTGGCGCCTGTGAGCGACTCCCCACCCCCCGCCCCGGCCGCCGCGGCCCCGGTCCCCCCCGTCCCCGAGGCGGTCGTCGACGGATCCGACGCGGCCGAGGAGGGTCTCCCCGAGCAGATGCGGGTCCGCCTCGAGAAGCGTGACCGGCTCCTCGCAGCCGGGCCAGGACGGACGCCCTACCCCGTGGCGGTCCCCTGCACGCACTCGCTGGCGCAGGTGCGATCGGAGCACCCGGACCTCGAGCCCGGACAGGAGACGGACGACGTCGTCGGCGTCGCCGGGCGTGTGGTCTTCGTGCGGACCGCGGGGAAGCTGTGCTTCGCGACGCTCCAGGAGGGGGACGGCACGCGCCTCCAGGTGATGCTCAGCCTCGCGTCCGTCGGTGAGGAGGCGCTCGCGGACTTCAAGCGGGACGTGGACCTCGGCGACTTCCTCTTCGTGGGTGGCCGCGTCGTCGCCAGCCGCCGCGGGGAGCTGTCCGTGATGGCCGACGAGTGGCAGCTCGCGTCCAAGGCCCTGCGTCCCCTGCCGGTGCTGCACAAGGACATGAACGAGGAGACCCGGGTCAGGCAGCGGTACGCCGACCTGATCGTCCGTCCCGAGGCCCGCCAGATGGTTCGCACGCGGTCGACCGTGACCGCCAGCCTGAGGGCGACGTTCGCCCGTCACGACTTCGTCGAGGTGGAGACTCCGATGCTGCAGACGCTGCACGGGGGCGCCGCGGCCCGGCCCTTCGTCACGACGTCGAACGCGATGGGGATGGACCTCTACCTGCGCATCGCCCCCGAGCTGTTCCTCAAGAGGGCGGTGGTGGGAGGGGTCGAGCGCGTCTTCGAGATCAACCGCAACTTCCGGAACGAGGGCGCCGACTCCACGCACTCGCCGGAGTTCGCGATGGTGGAGCTCTACCAGGCCTACACCGACTACGAGGGCGTCGCCGCCCTCACCCGCGAGCTGGTGCAGACGGCGGCCGTCGACGCCTTCGGGTCGACCACGGTGACCCTGGTCGACGGCACGGAGTACGACCTCGGCGGCGACTGGACCCGGCTGGAGATGTACCCGTCCCTGTCCGAGGCGCTCGGCGAGGAGATCTCCCCGAAGACGCCGGTCGACGTGCTGGTCGGCCTCACCGAGCGGCTGGGCCTGGAGCTCGACACCCAGCACCTGACGCACGGCAAGCTCGTCGAGGAGCTGTGGGAGCACCTCGTCGGCGACCACCTCGTCGCCCCGACCTTCGTCCGCGACTTCCCTGTCGAGACGTCGCCGCTGGTGAAGGCCCACCGCAGTGTCGGCGGCGTGGTGGAGAAATGGGATCTGTATGTCCGCGGATTCGAGCTCGCGACCGGGTACTCGGAGCTGAATGACCCCGTGGTCCAGCGTGAGCGGTTCTCCGAGCAGGCGCGTCTTGCGTCACTCGGCGACGACGAGGCCATGCGGATGGACGAGGACTTCCTGCGGGCGATGGAGTACGGAATGCCGCCCATGGGAGGAATGGGAATGGGCGTCGACCGCCTCCTGATGGCGCTCACGGGCGCGGGTATCCGCGAGACGATCCTCTTCCCGTTGGTGAAGCCGGAGCAGTGAGGCGGCCCGCCGTCCAAGCGTTCTCGGAAGGGGGCGTACGCTGGGGCCGTGCTCGAGTTCGCCGCAGCCCTGATCCCGTCCGTCGGCGTGGGGCTCCTCTTCTGGTTGGTGGTCCGCGCGATGATTTCCGCGGACCGGAAGGAAAGGGCGGCTGCCGCAAGGTTCGATCTCGAGTCCCAGCGCGGAAATGGGTCTGATTCGGACGCGAATTGACGTCCCGCACCTCGCTCGAAAGAATGTGATGACAATCCGCTTCCGAAGCGGTTCCTCATCACGAGAGCGCGGTCGAATTCATGGCACAGAAGGTGCAGGTCATCCTGGTCGACGACATCGACGGGGGAGACGCGTCCGAGACGGTGTCTTTCGCACTGGACGGCGTGAGCTACGAGATCGACCTGTCCGAGAAGAACGCCTCCAAGCTGCGTGACGCCGTCGCGAGCTGGGTGGGCCACGCCCGCCGTGTCGGGGGCCGCGCGTCGAGCCGGCGCGGTGCCCGGGCCAAGTCCGGCGGGTCGACCGACACCGCAGCCATCCGCGAGTGGGCCCGGAAGAACGGCCACCAGGTCAGCGACCGGGGCCGGGTGCCCGCCACCGTGGTCGAGGCCTACCGCGCTGCCAACGGCTGATCGCTCAGGGCAGCCGCGGACACCGGCTGCACACGAGCGAGTCGTCCAGGCGGTAGGCGAAGCAGCACGTCCGCCGCCGGCGTGACGGGTTCGCTCCGACGAGCGCCTCGGCGTCGACGACACCCGCGCCGGGGTCTCCGCGGAGCGTGCCGGCCGCCCACGCCGCGGCCTCGAGCACGTCGTCGACCATGCCCCAGCGCTGCCGCGACCCGATCTTGACCCCGGGGCGGAAGGCGGCGTGGAACGACTCCGCGTGCCCGGTGACGCGCTCGCGGAGAGTGGCCGCCAGTGCCGGGAGGTCGTCGACCACCTGCGCGTCCGGGTGCGTGACCGCCGGGTCGTCGGGCAGGCAGGCGAAGCGGGTGCCCGACAGGGCGACCCCGTCGGGCCAGCCGCCGCGCGACAGGTGCAGCGACAGCGACTGCGGTGACAGGTCGGGGACCCGCCGCACCAGCCCGGACCACGTGGCCCCGACACGTGCCACGGCATCCAGGTACCAGCCCATCACGTAGGTGGCTGGCACCTGCGCGGGCGGCGGCCTCCGGTGCGTCCGCGCCAGGTCGGCGGCGACCGCGTCGAGCCAGTCGTCGAGCCTCCGACGGTCCTGCAGCAGGTCGACGCAGTGGTGCCAGCCACGGCCCGCGCCCTCGGGTCGGGGCAGGCCCGCTCCCGAGCCGACCCGCACCACGGGCAGGTACAGGCCCCGGGCGACCATCCGGGCCATCAGCGCGATGTCGGCGTCCAGCGGGTGCGGGACCAACCGGTCGGACGGGGCTGCCACGTCGGTGGACGCTACCCGGCCCCGATGCCGCCCCGTGGGCTACGCCCGGAGCGAACAGCGGCCCGGAACAGCGTTCTCGTGCGGGCCGTTGTACCGGTCACCACCCGCTCGTGGGGCTGACGGCGCGTCGTCGTCGGGCCCGCGGGGATAGCATCGAACGGTCAGCCGGGAGCGGACACGACGTCGCCTCCGACCGCCGACCGCTCGCGAGGAGATCTGCATGTTCGAGAGGTTCACCGACCGGGCCCGCCGTGTGGTGGTGCTGGCGCAGGAGGAAGCGCGCCTGCTCAACCACAACTACATCGGCACCGAGCACATCCTGCTCGGTCTCATCCACGAGGGCGAGGGCGTCGCCGCCAAGGCGATGGAGTCCCTCGGCATCTCGCTGGAGTCCGTGCGCGAGCAGGTGCAGGAGATCATCGGCCAGGGCCAGCAGGCCCCGTCCGGGCACATCCCCTTCACGCCGCGCGCGAAGAAGGTGCTCGAGCTGAGCCTGCGCGAGGCGCTGCAGCTCGGCCACAACTACATCGGCACCGAGCACATCCTGCTCGGCTTGATCCGGGAGGGCGAGGGCGTCGCCGCCCAGGTGCTGATCAAGCTCGGCGCCGACCTCAACCGGGTCCGTCAGCAGGTGCTCCAGCTGCTCTCCGGCTACCAGGGCAAGGAGCCCGCCACCGCGGGCGGCCCGCAGGAGGGCACCCCGTCCGGCTCCCTCGTCCTCGACCAGTTCGGCCGCAACTACACGCAGGCCGCGCGCGAGGGCAAGCTCGACCCGGTGATCGGGCGCGAGAAGGAGATCGAGCGCGTGATGCAGGTGCTCTCGCGTCGTACCAAGAACAACCCGGTGCTGATCGGTGAGCCGGGCGTCGGCAAGACCGCGGTCGTCGAGGGGCTGGCCCAGCAGATCGTCAAGGGTGAGGTGCCCGAGACGCTGAAGGACAAGCAGCTCTACACGCTCGACCTCGGCTCGCTGGTCGCGGGCAGCCGCTACCGCGGTGACTTCGAGGAGCGCCTGAAGAAGGTGCTCAAGGAGATCCGCACGCGCGGCGACATCATCCTGTTCATCGACGAGATCCACACGCTCGTCGGTGCGGGTGCGGCGGAGGGCGCGATCGACGCCGCGTCGATCCTCAAGCCGATGCTGGCTCGCGGTGAGCTCCAGACGATCGGGGCGACGACGCTCGACGAGTACCGCAAGCACATCGAGAAGGACGCGGCGCTGGAGCGTCGCTTCCAGCCGATCCAGGTGCAGGAGCCGACGCTGGCCCACGCGATCGAGATCCTCAAGGGCCTGCGCGACCGGTACGAGGCGCACCACCGGGTCTCGATCACCGACGCGGCTCTCGTGGCGGCCGCCAACCTCGCCGACCGCTACGTCAACGACCGCTTCCTGCCGGACAAGGCGATCGACCTGATCGACGAGGCCGGCGCCCGGCTGCGGATCCGTCGTATGACGGCGCCGCCGGACCTGCGCGAGTTCGACGAGAAGATCGCCAACGTGCGTCGGGAGAAGGAGAGCGCGATCGACGCGCAGGACTTCGAGAAGGCTGCCTCGCTGCGCGACGGCGAGAAGAAGCTGCTGGCGGCCAAGGCGGAGCGCGAGAAGCAGTGGAAGGCCGGCGACATGGACGTCGTCGCCGAGGTCGACGAGGAGCTGATCGCCGAGGTCCTCGCGGTCTCGACCGGCATCCCGATCGTCAAGCTGACCGAGGAGGAGTCGTCGAGGCTCCTGCGCATGGAGGACGAGCTGCACAAGCGGATCGTCGGCCAGCACGCTGCCGTCCAGTCGCTCTCGCAGGCGATCCGCCGTACCCGCGCCGGGCTCAAGGACCCGAAGCGGCCCGGTGGCTCGTTCATCTTCGCCGGTCCGACCGGTGTCGGTAAGACCGAGCTGGCGAAGGCTCTCGCCGAGTTCCTCTTCGGTGAGGAGGACGCGCTGATCCAGCTCGACATGAGCGAGTACAGCGAGAAGCACACGGTCTCGCGGCTGTTCGGCTCGCCTCCCGGCTACGTCGGGTACGAGGAGGGTGGCCAGCTCACCGAGAAGGTGCGTCGCCGGCCGTTCTCGGTCGTGCTGTTCGACGAGGTCGAGAAGGCACACGCCGACATCTTCAACTCGCTCCTGCAGATCCTCGAGGACGGTCGCCTGACCGACTCGCAGGGCCGCATGGTCGACTTCAAGAACACCGTGATCATCATGACGACGAACCTCGGCACGAGGGACATCGCCAAGGGTCTGCAGATGGGCTTCCAGGCCGGGGGCGACCTGTCGACCTCGTACGAGCGGATGAAGTCGAAGGTCTTCGACGAGCTCAAGCAGCACTTCCGCCCCGAGTTCCTCAACCGGGTCGACGACGTGGTGGTCTTCCCGCAGCTGGAGCGCGAGGAGATCGTGGAGATCGTCGACCTGATGATCGCCAAGCTCGACGTGCGCCTGCGCGACAAGGACATGGGCATCGAGCTGACGCAGTCGGCGAAGGACCTGCTGGCGGTGAAGGGCTACGACCCGGTGCTCGGTGCCCGTCCTCTGCGTCGCACGATCCAGCGCGACATCGAGGACCAGCTGTCGGAGAAGATCCTCTACGGCGAGCTGAAGGCCGGCGAGATCGTGCTGGTCGGCACGGAGGGCGAGGACAAGGAGGCCGTCTTCACCTTCACCGGCTCGGTCAAGAGCCCGGTGCCTGACGCCCCGGTGGTGGAGATGACCAAGGAGTAGTCGTCCGGCAGCGCACGGACGGCGGGCCGGCACCCCTCGGGGGGTGCCGGCCCGTGGTCGTTCGCCCAGGGGGTCAGCTCCCGGCGAGCAGGCCCTCCATCAGGACGATCTCGTCGGTCTGCGTGACCACCACGTCGGCGGCCAGCTCGTCCACGCGGATGTTCGTTCCGCCCGCCTCGCGGACCGCGGCCATCTCCAGGGCCCCCTCGTGGTGGGCGACCATCAGCCGGAGCCAGAGACGGTCGAAGGCGGGGCCGGAGCTCGCCTCCAGCTCCTCGAGCTGGGCGGGCGACGCCATCCCTGGCATGTCGGTGTGGCTGTTCGCGTCGTCGTGTCCGCCGTGGTCGCCGCCGCGCCGCTCGGCGGGGGACCCGTCCGGTGCCAGGCCGTGGTCGGCGAGCCAGCGCTCGTAGACGTCGATCTCTGCCTGCTGCACGTCGGCGATCCGGGAGGCGAGCCCCACGACCGTGGGGTTCTGCGCCCGCTCGGGGACGAGTGCGGCCATCTGCATCGCCTGGCGGTGGTGGGGGATCATGTCCACGAGGAACGCGACGTCCGCCTCCGTGAAGGGGTCCTCGCTCGGCGGGAGCGTGGTGCCCGGCGGCAGGGTCGTGACCTCCTCGCCCGGGCGGCCGGGCTGCAGCACGTTGCCGGTGGTGACCCGCTCCTCGCCGCCCGAGCAGGCGCCCAGCCCCACGACCGCAACGCTGACCGCGAGGACCACGCCGATCGTCCCGGTGCGGTGGGATCTTGGCCGGTGCCGGACCATGAGGGTTTCCTTCCGATCACGCAGAGACGTTGCGGGTAAACCTTGCCAACTCTCTCATCCCGGTGGAAAGGTGTGCCCACCATCCCCTCTCCGTCCGCCCCCTGGCGCGGCCGTGCCGAACGGAAGGCCCCCATGAACCGACGACCACAGCGCTCCCACCTACGCGTCCTTGTCGGTGCCGCCTGCGCCGCCGCGCTGGCACTGGGTGCATCCCCGGCCATCGCCGGCTCCAGCATCCCCGGTCCGAACGAGATCCGGTCGAGCGAGAACATGTCGCTGCTGTCGAACACGCCCAAGTCGGCGCCGCTCGACGCCACCAACTCCGACCTCGCCTTCTCGGGCCGCTACGCCTACCAGGGCAACTACAACGGGTTCCGCATCTGGGACATCAAGAAGAAGGGGGCCGCGCCGACGCTGGTCAGCGAGGTGCTGTGCCCCGGCTCGCAGAACGACGTCTCCGTCTCCGGGGACCTGCTCTTCCTGGCCACCGACTCGCGACGCAGCAACGACTCCTGCGAGAACGTGCCCGCGTCCTCCGAGCCGACGAACTACTGGGAGGGCGTCAAGATCTTCGACGTCTCGGACCCCCGGAGCCCGGAGTACCTGACCTCGGTCGAGACGGACTGCGGTTCGCACACGCTGACGATCAACCCGGTCGGCAAGGACACCGTCTACGTCTACGTCTCGTCGTACGACGTGAGCACGGTCGCCGCCCGGTGCGCCGCTCCGCACGACAAGATCTCGATCATCGAGGTCGACCGGGACAACCCTGAGGACGCGAAGGTCGTCGCCGAGCCGGTCCTCTTCCCGGACGGTGGCAACCCGGGCGACCCCGTGGGCACCCCGTTCGTGGACCGCACCCGCGCCACGAGCGGCTGCCACGACATCACGGTGTTCCCGGCCAAGAACCTGGCTGCCGGAGCCTGCATGGGTGACGGCGTCCTCTGGGACATCACGGACCCGGTGAGCTTCCAGGAGATCGACCGCGTCCAGGACAACGAGAACTTCGCGTTCTGGCACTCGGCGACCTTCAACAACGAGGGCACCAAGGTGGTCTTCACCGACGAGCTCGGTGGCGGCGGCGCAGCGACCTGCGTCCCCGAGATCCCCTCGAACCGCGGCGCCGACGGCATCTACGACATCGAGGGCTCCGGGATGGACCGCGAGCTGGTCTTCAAGAGCTACTACAAGATCCCGCGGATCAACTCGTCAACGGAGAACTGCGTGGCGCACAACGGGTCGCTGATCCCGGTCAAGGGCCGCGACATCATGGTGCAGTCCTGGTACATGGGCGGCATCTCGGTGTGGGACTTCACCGACTCCGCGAACCCGGTCGAGCTGGGCTTCTGGGAGCGCGGTCCCGTCCCGCAGGGCGCGACCGACGGCGGCGGCACCTGGTCGGCGTACTGGTACAACGGCTTCATCTACAGCTCCGACATCGGCAAGGGCTTCGACGTCCTGCAGATCACCGGCAAGGACTTCAAGAAGGCCGCCAACGTCCAGTACAAGGAGCTCAACGTGCAGACGCAGCCGGTCATCAAGGGGAAGTGACCCCCTCGGAGTCACCCTCCTGACCACCTGTCCGCACCACCCCACGCAGGGTCCGTCCACCACGGTGGACGGGCCCTGCGGTGCGTGTCAGCGCAGGTAGGAGGCGCCGTTGAGGTCCAGGACGGCCCCGGATGCCCACTCGGACGCCGGGTCGGCGAGGTGGACGACCGCGTGCGCGACCTCCTCCGGACGGGCGACCCGCCCGAAGGGGCTCTGGGCGCGGAGCCCGTCACCGGAGGGCCCGTCGAGGTGCTGGGCGGCCATGTCGGTGGCGACGAAGCCGGGCGCGACCGAGGTCACCGCGATGCCGTGGCGGCCGAGCGACAGGGCGAGCGACTGACCGAGGGAGTGGACACCGGCCTTCGTGGCCCCGTAGGCGGGGACGTCGGGCTCACCGCGGTAGGCGCCGCGCGACCCGACGTTGATGATGCGGCCGGTCGGCAGCCCCTCCGTCGGCGGGACCTCGAGCATGTGCCGCGCCACGCACCACGTGACGTTGGCGGTGCCGAGCAGGTTGACGTCGACGGTGCGGCGCCACGCGGCCACCCACCGCTCGTAGTCGGTGTCCTCGAGGCGGTGGTCGACGCGCCGGCTGCCACCGCCGGAGAGGTCGCCCGGGTCCTCGGTGAACAGCGCCGCGTTGTTGACCAGGACGTCCACCCGTCCGAGCCCTCGCGTGGCCTCGTCGACCATCGCGCGCACGGCCTCCGGGTCGGCCAGGTCCGCCTGGACGGTGACGTGACCGGTGCCGGGGAGCCCGTCGAGCACCTGGGCCGCCCGGTCGTGGGCGCCCCGGAAGTGCACCGCGACGCGGTCGCCCAGCGCGGCGAAGGCGGCGGCGGTGGCCGCTCCGATGCCACGGGATGCGCCGGTCACGAGCACACCGCGTGAGACACGGGCCCCCGCGGTGCCGCTCACCTCAGCACCGGCACGGCGTCCTCGACGGCGTCCGGGGTGGCGACGGCGGGGTGGTCCGAGAGCCGCTCGTGCAGCGCCAGCGCCGTGACGGCGCCGGCCACGACGACCAGGCCGATCCACTGCGTCGTCGACAGCACGGTGCCGAGCACCAGCACGCCGACCAGGGCCGCGGTCAGCGGGAAGGCGAGCTCGGCGAGGGTGGCGCGGCTGGCGGGGGTCGTCCGCAGCCCGCGGTAGTAGAGGCCGATCGCGAGCAGGCCCGGGATCAGCGCGAGCGCCCCGACCGCCGGGAGGTCCCGGAGCGGCACGGTCAGCGGCGCGCCGAGCAGCAGCGCCAGCACGAGGGAGGCCGGCAGGCCGATCGCGAAGCGCAGCACCGTCAGGTCGCGCAGGCCGATCTCCACGCCGGCGAGGCGTCCGAGCACGGTCCCCGTGGCCCACAGCGCGGCCGCACCGACCGCCAGGAGCGCCGCGATCGCACCCTCGATGCTCACGGCCGTCGGGTCCGGGAAGGCCAGGAGCCACGCACCGGCGAGCGCGGGGACGAGGAACAACGGGTAGCGAGCCGTGACGCGCTCCCGGAGCAGCAGCCACGCCACGAGAACCGCGATGAGCGGCTGCAGCTTCTGCAGCACCACCGGCGTGACCGGACCACCGTTCATGAAGGCCTGGGTGAACAGGACGGTCGCAAGGGCCGACGCCCCCGCCCCGATCACGACGACGGCCACCTTCGTCCGGGTCGTGGCGCCGGCGAAGGTGCGGAAGCGCCGGCAGCAGCCACGGGAGCGTCACCGCGACGATCACCAGGTGCTCGAGGAAGACGATCGTGGCCGCGGCGTACTGCTGGCTGAGCGGCAGACGCAGCAGGGCGTCGCTGCCCCACAGGGCCGCGCCGAGCGCGACGAGCCACGTGGCGTCGCGGTGGACTCGGCGAGCGGGGGTGTTCAGTGGCGCTCCAGGGTGCGGTCGGGACCCGTCCGTCGCGTCCGGCGGGTGGACGTTCGGGCCTAGCGCAGCGTACAAGCCGAGTGACGGACGGCATGATTCCAGCGTGAGCATCCGACTGCGCAGCGCCAGGACGTCCGACGTCAACGCCATCCGCGGGCTCGTCGCCCCGCTGGCCGAGCGACGGGTGTTGATCGCCAAGGAGGCGGTCGCCTACTACGAGGGACTGCAGGAGTTCGTCGTCGCCGAGCGCGACGCCGAGGTCGTGGGCTGTGGCGCGCTGCACGTGCTCTGGGAGGATCTCGCGGAGGTGCGGACGCTCGCCGTCGCGCCCGCGGTCAAGGGTCAGCGCGGTCGGGCACGAGCTGCTGCTGCGCACTGGTCGAGCGCGCCCGCAGCCTCGGCGTCGCCCGCGTCTTCTGCCTGACCTTCGAGGTCGACTTCTTCGTCGCGCACGGGTTCTCGGTGATCGAGGGCACGCCCGTCGAGCCGGACGTCTTCGCCGAGCTGCTGCGCTCGCACGACGACGGCGTCGCCGAGTTCCTCGACCTCGCCCGGGTGAAGCCGAACACGCTGGGCAACACGCGCGATGATCAGGGTGCTGTAGGTCAGCGGCGCACGGCCGCTCGCCGCAGCCGTCGCCGCTGCCAGTGCAGCGTGAGGACGAGCTGCGACAGCAGGGCCAGCCCACCACGGCCGAGAACGCCGCGGTGGCAACGGGTCTGACGACCATGCGTGCCCGACGGCGGCCACGGCCAGCCCGAGGGCCGAGGTCGCGACCAGCAGCCGTCCGACCAGGTCGGCGGCTCCCGCTGCGTGGCCCCGGCCCGGTCCCGGGACGGCGCGGACCGTCCGCAACCGCGACGCGGTGGCGGCGGCCGTGACGAGGCCCGCCACCTGACCGACTCCGAGGACCAGCAGCTGGGGGAGGCTGCGGGCGTCGACGCCGCCGTCCGCGAGCATCAGGAAGAGCAGGGCCAGGACACCCAGCGCGAGCCCCGGAGCGCCGCCGACGCCGTCGCACGACCCAGCGCACGCTCGGCGACCGCGTCGGCGAGGTCGTCAGCCTCGTCCCGCCCGTCGTCAAGGCTCATGCGCGTTCCCCCCGGCAGCTGGTGCGAGCCGTCCGCGAGGGGTTCGACGAGACCATCGGCCACGAGCGAGCCGAGGCAGCGTGCCCGCTGCTGCGCGTCGTCCCCGCAGGCCTCGAGAGGCCGCGCTGTCGCACAGGGCGGTCGGCGGCGCGCAGTACGGCCATCATCCGTCCGCGCACCTGCCGGTCGGTCCCCTCCCACGTCTGGGCGCGCCGGCGCGGCCCCTGCTGCTCGGGTCGGCCGGCGAGCTGCCACGTGCACTGCGACACGACGGGGCACGCGTCGCAGCGAGGTGCACGGGCCGTGCAGACCAGCGCGCCCAGCTCCATCACCGCGACCGCCCACCGGGCTGCTGTGGGGGCGTCCTGGGGCAGGAGGTCCTCGGCGAGACGGCGCTCGGCGGCGGTCAGCGAGGGCGCGGCGTGCTCGCGCCCCGTCACGGCGCGGGCGTGCACGCGACGTACGTTGGTGTCGACCACGGCGTGACGCTGCCCGAAGGCGAAGGTCGCGACCGCTGCCGCGGTGTAGGACCCGACGCCGGGCAGCGCGAGCAGGCTGTCGACGTCCTCGGGCACCTCGCCCCCGTGGCGCTCGGCCACGGCCACCGCGGCGGCGTGCAACCGCAGGGCGCGGCGCGGGTAGCCCAGCCGGTCCCACATGCGCACGGCGTCGCCGGGGCTGTCGGCAGCGAGGTCAGCCGGCCCCGGCCAGCGCCTCATCCACGCATCCCACGTCGGTGCGACGCGGGAGACCGGGGTCTGCTGCAGCATGACCTCGCTCACCAGGACCCCCCACGGCGTGACCTCGTCCCGGCGCCACGGAAGGTCCCGGGCCTGGGACGCGTACCAGCCCAGCACCGGCCCGTGCAGGGGGTGTGGGGAGGTGGGGAGGGCGGGCATCGGCGTCGATCCTGCCACTGGTCACGTTCCCGCCACGGCGTGGCGGTACCGCGGGACCCCCCGAGGTGCCTAGCCTGGGATCGATGAGCGCGGTGATCCACCCGGTGGGGCCCAAGCGGCGCGAGACGTACTGGCGACGCCGCATCGTCGCGCTGGTACTGCTCGTGCTCCTGGTCGTCGCCGTCGTGTTCGGCGTCAAGGCCGTCGTCAGCGCGATCGCGGGAGACGACCCGACGACGCCGGCCGCGGACGTCGGGGGCACCGCGGAGGCGTCACCGCCGGCCCAGGACCCCGCCACCGACGACCCCGACGCGCAGGCCGGGCCGCCTGCGTGCGCCCCCGAGCAGGTCTCGCTGGTGGCGATCAGCGAGGCGACGAGCTACGCCGTCGGCGGCACGGCCCGGATGGGGATGCGGATCACGAACACGGGCACGGCCGACTGCAGCCTGGACGCGGGGTCGGCGGCGCTCGAGCTCACGGTGGTCTCCGGCGAGGACCGCATCTGGTCCTCCGACGACTGCCAGGAGTCGGCCCAGAGCGTGCCCACCACCGTCGCTCCCGGCGAGGAGGGTGCGCTCGAGTCCAGCGTCGAGTGGCCCCTGGTCCGGTCCGCGAAGGGGTGCCCCTCGGACCTGCCGGCGCTCAAGGCGGGCACCTACCAGCTGATGGCGCGCGCGGGGGACCTGACGAGCACGCCGCTCGTGTTCACCGTGACCTGACGCCACCGTGACCTGACCCTCGGTCGACGGCGCGTCCGACGCACGGGTGGTCTAGACGTACCGCTCGAGGATGCTCGACTCGGCCAGCCGCGACAGGCCCTCGCGGACGGCACGGGCACGCTGCTCGCCGACGCCGTCCACGGTCATCAGGTCGTCGATGCCGGCGGCCAGCAGCTTCTGCAGCCCGTCGAAGTGCTCGACCAGCCGGTCCACGATCGCGCCGGGCAGGCGCGGGATCTTCGTGAGCAGGCGGAATCCGCGTGGGCTGACGGCACCGTCGAGGGACTCGCCCGAGATCGTCAGCCCCATCACGCGGGCGACCTGGTTGAGGTCGACGAGCTCGCTGGAGTGGAGGACAGCCAGGTCGGCGAGCACGACCTCGACGCTGCTCTCGCGCTTGGCCGCCTCGAGGTAGTCGCGGATCACGAGCTCGCGGTCCGGGCCGACGCCGCCGATCAGCTCGTCGAGCTGGAGCGAGAGCAGCCGCCCGTCGATGCCGAGCTCGATGACGTAGCCGGAGATCTCGTCGGAGATGCGCCGGACCATCTCGAGGCGCTGGACGACGGAGGCGACGTCGCGCACCGTCACGAGGTCCTCGATCTCCAGGGCGGACAGCGTGCCCGTCACCTCGTCGAGCCGGGACTTGTAGCGCTCCAGGGTTGCCAGCGCCTGGTTCGCGCGACCGAGGATCGCGTCGGAGCCCTCGAGGACGTAGCGGCGGCCGCCGACGTAGAGGGCCACGATGTGCATCGACTGGCTCACGGAGATCACCGGCATGCCGGTCTGCAGCGCGACGCGTTCGGCGGTGCGGTGCCGTGTGCCGGACTCACTGGTCTCGATCGTCGGGTCCGGCACGAGCTGCACTGCGGCGCGGACGATCTTGGTGGCGTCGCGGTCGCAGATGATGGCGCCGTCCATCTTGGCGAGCTCGCGCAGCCGCGTGGAGGCGAAGTCGACGTCCAGCGCGAAACCGCCTGAGCAGAGGGACTCCACGACCCGGTCCCAGCCGAGCACGACGAGCGCGCCCGTCCGCCCTCTCAGGATGCGCTCGAGCCCGTCCCGCAGCTCGGTGCCCGGAGCGACCGCGGCCAGCGTCGTGAGGAGCAGCTCGTCCTCGCTGCGCTCGACTGCCACCTCGACCCCCGCACTCGACCCGGTTCTGGGACCGCGGCCCCAGGTAGTGCGTGAAGTGTAGCCGCCGGGCCCTCGTCCGGTGGGTGCGCGCGGAGCCGCCGCGCCGCCGTCATCGCCTCAGCCGGTGGCGATCAGGCCCAGGCGCAGGGCCTCGGCCACCTGGCCGATCTCGCGGACGTGCATCCCCCGCGGCGTGGCGACGTCCAAGGACCCCAGCGGGACGACGGCCTGCGTGAAGCCGAGCCGAGCCGCTTCCGAGAGGCGGCGGCTCAGACCAGGCACGGGCCGCACCTCTCCGGACAGCCCGACCTCGCCGAACGCGACGAGCCCGACGGGCAGGGGCTTCTCGACGGCCGCGGAGGCCAGCGCCAGCGTGATCGCGAGGTCTGCGGCGGGCTCGCCGATGCGCACGCCGCCCACCGTGGCCACGAAGACGTCGCTGTTCTGCAGGCGCACGTTCATCCGCGTGCTCATCACGGCCTGCACCATGGCGACGCGGGCGGCCTCCAGCCCGTTGGTGGTGCGGCGTGGCGGGCCGTGTGCCACGGAGACGAGGGCCTGCACCTCGGCCACCAGGGGACGCCGACCCTCCAGCGTCACGGTGACGCAGGTGCCCGGGACGTGGACGTCCTTGCGCGAGAGGAAGAGTCCGCTCGGGTCGGTCAGGCCGACGATCCCCGACTCCGAGAGGTCGAAGCAGCCCACCTCGTCGGTGGGGCCGTACCGGTTCTTCACCGCCCGCACCATCCGCAGGGCGGAGTGCCGTTCGCCCTCGAAGGAGCACACGACGTCGACGAGGTGCTCCAGCGTGCGGGGCCCGGCGATCGCGCCCTCCTTGGTGACGTGTCCGACCAGGAGGGTCGCCATCCCACGGTCCTTGGCGACCCGGATCAGCGCCGCCGCGACCTCGCGCACCTGCGTCACGTTGCCCGCCTGGCCATCGACCTCGGCGGAGCTGACGGTCTGCACCGAGTCGACCACCAGCAGGTCCGGCCGTACCTGCTCGACGTGCCCGAGCACCGTGGCCAGGTCGGTCTCGGCGGCGAGGTAGAGACGGGGCCGCAGCGCCCCGATGCGCTCGGCCCTCAGCCGGACCTGGGACGCCGACTCCTCGCCGGTCACGTACAGCACGCTGCGTGCCGTCTGGGCCGCTCGCGAGGCGACGTCGAGCAGCAGCGTGGACTTGCCGACCCCCGGCTCGCCGGCCACCAGCACGACGGCGCCGGGGACGAGCCCGCCGCCGAGCACGCGGTCCAGCTCCTCCACGCCGGTTGGCACGTGCCGTGCACCGTCGACGTCGACGTCCGCGATCGGCTGGGCCGGCGTGGTGACTGGCGCGGCCCGGGTGGTGCGCACGGTCGGGGCGCCGACCTCCTGGACCGTTCCCCACGACTGGCACTCACCGCACCGGCCGACCCACTTGCCCGCGGTCCAGCCGCACTCGGTGCAGCGGAAGCCCGGACGCTGGGTGCGAGCGCCCTTCGTGGTCGGGCTGCTCATGGGCGCACCGCCGGCCGGTCGAGGGCGGAGGGGGCGGGTCGGTCGTCGAGAGGCACGGTCCGCACCGTAGGCGCCGAGCCCGACAACCGGCCTCGCAACACCCCGTCGCCCGTCGCCTGGTCAGGGGTACCGGCGCCAGAACAGGTTGACGGCGTAGTCGACGCCCGTTCCCGGGTGACCGGCGAGGATCTCGTCCGCAACGTCCGACGCGAACTCGATCCGCACGACCTGCTCGAAGACGGCGCGGTCCCCGAACTCCCAGCGGATGTCCAGGGGCACCCGGGTCCACCCCTGCCGCGCCCAGAAGCGCTCGATGGCCGGGGAGTCCCACCGCGGGTCGGCCTTGCGGACCCAGGCGCCGAACGTCGAGCGCGACACGTCGTTGTCCACGACGAACGCCGTGCCCCCGGGTCGCAGGACGCGCGCGAGCTCGTCCAGACCCGGCTCGCACCCGGGCCCGAAGAAGTACGCCCACCGCGCGTGCACGACGTCGACGGTCGAGTCGTCGAGGGGGAGGGCCGCCGCCGAGCCGGACAGCACCCTGAGCCGCTGCGTCAGCGAGCCCGGCGACGCGGCGACGCGGGCACGCGCCGCGGTGACCAGCGGCGGGTGCGGCTCCACGCCGGTGACCAGCGACGCGTCGTCACCGAAGCGGGGCAGGTGGAAGCCCGAGCCGCAGCCCACGTCCAGCACGTGCTGGCCCGTCCAGTCGTGCACCTGCCGCATCGCCGACTCGATCACGCCGTCGGGGTCGACACCCAGGTTCTCCAGCTCGTAGACCTCCGGGTTGCCCCAGATGTTCGGACTCGGGATCACTTGTGGCAGAGGAGTTTCCACCTCACCACCGGGGGTCGACGTCACCTAGGTGGCTCGCGTGGAGGACCCGACCCGACCGGTCGGCTTGCCGGGCTTCGCCGTCGTGGCCTTCGCGGCCGCCGTCGCCGGGTGCACCAGGAGCGGGAGCCGCTTGTGCACGCCCATCGCGGCGTCGCAGTGGCGCGCGAGCTCGGCGTACGCCGCGGCCCCGATCAGCTCGGTCAGCTCGGTCGCGAGGGAGAGGTAGGCCGGCTGCGCGCCGACGTGCGCCTCCGGGTTCGAGGTGCAGTACCAGTCGAGGTCGTGCCCGCCGGCGCCCCAGCCGCGGCGGTCGTACTCGGCGATGCTCACCTCGAGGTAGCTGGTGCCGTCGGGCCTCTCGACCGTCCGGTACGTGCGGCGCAGCGGAAGCTGCCAGCACACGTCGGGCTTGGTCTCGACGAACGAGACGTCGTGGTCGCCGGCGAGGTGGTGCAGGGCGCAGCCCGCGCGGCCGGCGCCGCTCGCGTCGGTGAAGCCGGGGTCGTTGAGGAAGATGCAGGCCCCGTCGACCACACGCGTCTTGCGTGCGCCCTCGTCGTCCACCTCGGCCCAGCCGCCTGCACCCCGACGTCCCTCGGCGTGCCGCTGCCACGTGTCGGGGGAGAGCCTCTTGACCCATCCCCGGACGCGCTTCTCGTCGTCCGCGTCGGAGAAGTGGGCGCCCAGCGTGCAGCAGCCGTCCTGCGGGCGGTCGGCGTAGATCCCGGCGCACCCGCGACCGAAGATGCACGTCCACGACGAGGTGAGCCACGTCAGGTCGGCACGGAAGACCTGCTCCGCCGCCGAACCCTCGGGCGCCTCGGGGTCGGCGAACTCGACCCATACCCGGGTCGCGTCCAGAGAGGTCTCCTTGGGGTGCACGGTCACGCCAGAACTCTAGGTGAGGCGGTGTCGTCCCGGCGTTCCGGTAGCGTCCCCGCATGCGACTGGGCGTCCTCGACATCGGGTCGAACACCGTGCACCTGCTCGTCGTCGACGCGCACCCCGGGGCGCGACCCCTGCCGGCGACCTCGCACAAGCTCGACCTCCGCCTCGCCGAGCACCTCGAGCCGGACGGGAGCATCGACGAGAGCGGTACCGAGAACCTCGTCCGCTTCGTCAACGAGGCGCTGGAGGTGGCCGAGGACTCAGGCTGCGAGGACATCCTCCCCTTCGCGACCTCGGCCCTGCGGGAGGCCCCCAACGGCGAGGCCGTGCTCCAGCGGGTGCGCGAGGCCACCGAGGTCGACCTCCAGGTGCTCTCCGGCCGCGACGAGGCGCGGCTGACGTTCCTCGCGGTGCGCCGGTGGTACGGCTGGTCGGCCGGTCGCCTCCTCAACATCGACATCGGCGGTGGGTCGCTCGAGCTGGCCGCCGGCCAGGACGAGGACCCGGACGTCGCCCTGAGCCTGCCGCTCGGCGCGGGCCGGCTCACCCGCGACCACCTCAAGGGCGACCCTCCGGACCGGTCCGAGGTGAAGGCGCTGCGCAAGAGGATCCGCGTGTCGGTCGCCTCGGCGGTACGGGACCTCACGCGGTCGGGTCCTCCCGACCAGGTGGTCGGCTCCAGCAAGACGATGCGGTCGCTGGCGCGGCTGACCGGCGCCGCGCCCAGCAGCGAGGGTCCGTACGTCACGCGGCCCCTGAAGCTCGAGGACCTGCACGACTGGGTGCCCAAGATGGCGCAGATGACGGCGGCCGAGCGTGCCGACCTCCCCGGTGTCTCCAACAGCAGGTCCCGGCAGCTGCTCGCCGGCGCCCTCGTGGCGGAGGCCGCGATGGACCTGCTGGGGGTCGA
Organism: uncultured Actinomycetota bacterium; assembly: GCA_963845675.1. GTDB lineage: Bacteria > Actinomycetota > Actinomycetes > Actinomycetales > CAWJMD01 > CAWJMD01. Next base: position 475,231 of record CAWJSX010000005.1, read on the forward strand.
AGAGCTCGAGGTGTGCCCCTGGGCGCTGCGCGAGGGCATCATCCTGCGGCGGCTCGACTGGATCGGCGTCGCCTGACAGGTGGGTGACGCGGCTGCGCGCTCCGGCCCCCGACTGCCTAGGCTGGGGGACGTGTCCAGCGCCAGCGCAGACCCCGCGTCAGCGGGCGAGGTGCAGGTCGCGCTGTCGACGTCCGCCGTCTACCCGCAGGGCATCGAGGAGTCCTTCAGGCTCGCCGCCCAGCTCGGGTACGACGGGCTCGAGGTCATGGTCTGGACGGATCCCCTCAGCCAGGACGGGGACGCGCTCGCCGCCCTCGCGCAGGACTACGGGATGCCGGTGCTGGCCGTCCACGCCCCGACTCTCCTGATCACCCAACGCGTCTGGGGCAAGGCGCCCTGGAACAAGATCACGGGGGCCGTCGCGCTCGCCGAACGGCTGGGGGCCGACACGGTCGTGGCCCACCCACCGTTCCGTTGGCAGCGCGAGTACGCCGACGAGTTCGTCTCGGGCGTCAGGGATCTCAGTCGTCGCAGCGGTGTCGCCGTCGCCGTCGAGAACATGTACCCGTGGCGCGTGCGTACGCGCGAGATCCCCGCGTACCTGCCGGACTGGGACCCGACCGACGAGGACTACGACCACGTCTGCCTCGATCTCTCGCACACCGCGACCGCCGGCTCCGACGCCATGGCCATGGCCCGGGGGCTCACCACGGCCGGTCGTCTGCGGCACCTGCACCTCGCGGACGGGACCCGGTCGGCGAAGGACGAGCACCTCGTGCCGGGACGAGGGGACGAGCCCTGCGAGGAGGTGCTGGCGCACCTCGTCGAGGAGCAGTGGTCCGGCACCGTCGTGCTCGAGGTGAACACGCGCAAGTGCCGCACCCCTGCGGAGCGGCAGGTGGACCTGGCCGAGTCGCTCGCCTTCGCCCGCCTGCACCTCCAGCGTCCCCGTCGGGACCCCGGCCGCGTGAGCGCCCACCGCACGACCTGACCCGAGGGACCCCCCGCGGCGGCGACCGGCACTACGGTCGTGCCATGGGCAGGCACCAGGCCCCCGTGGTCGAGAGACCCGCGTCGTCGACGCTCGAGGTCGAGGGCCTCGACGTCGTGCGCGGCGGTCGCCGCGTGCTGCACCACCTCGACCTGAGCGTCCCCGCCGGCGTCGTCGTCGGCCTGCTCGGCCCGAGCGGGTGCGGGAAGACGACGCTGATGCGGTGCGTCGTCGGGGTGCAGCGCATCGCCTCCGGACGGGTCACCGTCCTTGGCCTGCCCGCCGGGGACCCCGCGCTGCGACGACGCGTGGGCTACGTGACGCAGTCCCCGAGCGTCTACCCGGACCTCAGCGTCGCCCAGAACCTCGCCTACCTGGCCACGATCGTCTCGGCGCCGCCCGAGGACGTGGACCGGGTCATGGAGGAGGTCGACCTGACCCGGTACGCCGGGACCCGGGTCGGCAGGCTGAGCGACGGCGAGCGGTCGCGCGTCTCGCTGGCCGCGGCACTGCTCGGCACCCCCGAGCTGCTCGTGCTGGACGAGCCGACCGTGGGGCTCGACCCGGTGCTGCGCAGGGACCTCTGGGACCTCTTCGCGCGGCTCGCCGGCCGCGGCGCGACCCTGCTCGTGTCGAGCCACGTGATGGACGAGGCCACCCGCTGCGACCGGCTCCTGCTGATGCGACGTGGCGAGCTGCTGGCCGACGGATCCCTCGCCCACCTGCTGGAGCGGACCGGCGCGCCGGACGTCGAGGCGGCGTTCCTGATGCTCGTCGAGACCCGTGCGGAGCCGTCCGGCCCGGCTGAGTCGGCGGGTGCGCGGTGAGTCCGCGACTCGTGTGGGCGACGGGCCGGCGCGTCCTCGGCCAGCTGCTGCACGACCGGCGCACGATCGGCCTGGTCGTCGTGGTGCCGTGCGTGCTGATCGGCCTGCTGGCATGGATCTACGACGGCACACCGGTCTTCGACCGGATCGGGGGCCCGCTGCTGGGCGTCTTCCCCTTCGTGGTGATGTTCCTCGTGACGAGCGTGGCGACCCTGCGCGAGCGGCAGTCGGGCACGCTCGAACGCCTGATGACGACACCGCTCGGCAAGGCCGACCTCGTCGTGGGGTACGCGCTCGCCATGGGAGCACTGGCCTTCGTGCAGGCCGTGGTCGTCAGCGCGTTCGCCGTCCTCGTGTGCGGCCTGGACGTCGCCGGCCCGGTGTGGTGGCTCGGCGTGGTCGCCGTGTCGGTGGCACTGCTGGGGACGGCGCTCGGACTGGGCGTCAGCGCCCTGGCGTCCACCGAGTTCCAGGCGGTCCAGTTCATGCCCGCGCTCGTGCTGCCCCAGTTCCTGCTGTGCGGGCTGCTCGTCCGCCGCGACGACCTGCCGACCGCTCTGGAGACGGTGTCGGACGTCCTTCCCCTGTCGTACGCGGTCGACGCCCTGGTCGCGGTGTCGGAGCAGGCGGAGCCCGCGCAGGACGCGCTCACCGCCCTCGCCGTCGTGTGGGCGTTCACCGTCGCGGCCCTGCTCCTGGGGTCCGCGACGCTGCGGCGCAGGACCCCCTGACAGCGCCAGTACCCTTCCCCCATGTTCACCTCCGTGCTGCGCGCGCCGCTGCTCCAGGCCGCCAAGAGCTCCCGTCTGCGTCAGGTGGTCGAGAAGGCCCCTGTCTCCCGCTCCGTCGTGACGCGCTTCGTCGCCGGGTCCCACACCGAGGACGCCGTGCGGTCGACCGCCGAGCTCGTCGGCGACGGGCTTGCCGTCACGATCGACCACCTCGGCGAGGACACCACCGAGCTGGCCCAGGCCCAGGCCGTGCACGACGCCTACCTCGAGCTGCTGAAGCGACTGGGCGAGGCGGGCCTCGCCCAGGGTGGTCAGGCGGAGGTCTCCCTGAAGCTGTCGGCGCTCGGGCAGGCGCTCGGGGAGGACGGGGCCAAGATCTCCACCGACTTCGCGCGCAGCATCTGCCAGGCCGCCGGCGCGGTGGGCACGACGGTGACGGTCGACATGGAGGACCACACCACCACCGACGCGACGCTCGAGTCCGTCGTCGACCTCCGCGCAGACTTCCCGTGGGTCGGTGCGGTCCTGCAGTCGTACCTGCGCCGGACGGAGGGCGACTGCCGCGACCTCGCCGGTCCCGGCTCCCGGGTGCGGCTCTGCAAGGGCGCGTACTCCGAGCCCGAGTCCGTGGCGTTCCAGGCGACGCGCGAGGTCGATCTCAGCTACGTCCGCTGCATGAAGGTCCTGATGGCCGGGGAGGGCTTCCCGATGCTCGCCACCCACGACCCGCGGCTGGTGGACATCGCGGGCGCCCTCGCGGTGGAGCGCCAGCGGGATGCGGGCAGCTACGAGTACCAGATGCTCTACGGCGTCCGCCCTGACGAGCAGCGCCGTCTCGCGGCGCTCGGGGAGACCGTGCGCGTGTACCTCCCGTACGGCCAGGAGTGGTACGGCTACCTCATGCGGCGGATGGCCGAGCGCCCCGCCAACACCGTCTTCTTCCTCCGCGCGCTCGCGTCGAAGGGGTGACTCCGGTGGTGGGGACCGAGGGTGGAACGCCTTCCGCCGCAACGCCTTCTGCTGACCGCAAGGTCGCCGTCCTCGGGGCGGGCGTGATGGGCGAGACCCTTCTCTCGGGACTGCTCCGCGCAGGCTGGGTCGCCGAGGACCTCGTGATCACCGAGCGCCGGCCCGACCGCGCCGCGGAGCTGGCCGAGCGCTACGGCGTGACCGTCGCCGAGAACGCCGAGGCAGCCGCGAGCGCAGACACCGTGGTCCTGGTCGTCAAGCCGCAGGACATGGAGGGCCTGCTGGCAGAGGTCGCCGGCTCCCTGCGCCCGGGTGCCCTGGTCGTCTGCATCGCCGCCGGCATCTCGACCGCCTACGTCGAGCAGCGACTGCCCGACGGCGTCGCGGTCGTGCGGGTCATGCCGAACACCCCGGCCCTCGTCGACGAGGGGATGGCCGCCGTGTCGCCCGGCTCCCACTGCACCACGGAGCACCTCGAGCGCGCCGAGGCGCTGCTGCGGGCCACCGGGAAGGTGCTGCGCGTCCCGGAGTACCACCAGGACGCGGTGACCGCGATCTCCGGCTCGGGACCGGCGTACATCTTCTACGTGGTCGAGGCGATGATCGAGGCGGGCGTGCTGCTCGGTCTGCCCCGCACCACGGCCACCGAGCTCGTCGTCCAGACGCTCTACGGCGCCGCGACGATGCTCCGCGAGACGGGGGAGCACCCGACGGTCCTGCGCGAGCAGGTCTCGAGCCCGGCGGGCACGACGATGGCCGCGCTGCGCCAGCTCGACGACCACAAGGTGCGCGCGGCGTTCCTGACCGCGATGGAGGCGGCGCGCGACCGATCGCGCGAGCTCTCGTCCGGGCACGCCTGAGATCGTCAGGGCCGCGCGGCGAACCTCTCGAGCAGCTGGTTGTTGCCTGCGACGATCAACGTGTCGTGCGAGCTGACGAGGGTGTCGGGCTGCGCGTAGGTGAAGTCCTCACCCGGTGACTTCACGCCGACGACGGTGACGCCGTACTTCTTCCGGACCTGCGACTGCCCGAGGGTGAACCCGTGCGTCTCGATCGGCGGCCGCATCTTGACGATCGCGAAGTCGTCGTCGAACTCGATGTAGTCCATGAGCTTCCCGCTGACGAGGTGCGCGACCTTCTCGCCCGCGTCGGCCTCCGGGTACACGACGCGATGCGCCCCGATCCGCTCGAGGATGCGCCCGTGCGCCGAGGTGATCGCCTTGGCCCAGACCTGCTTGTTCCCCAGGTCGACCAGGTTGGCGGTGGCGAGCACGCTCGCCTCGATCGACGTGCCGATGCCGACCACCGCGATCGGGAACTCGTGCGCACCGACCTGCTTCAGCGCGTCGATGTTCGTGCCGTCGGCCTCGACGACGTGGGTGAGCCGGCCGGACCACTCCTGGACCAGCGTGGGGTTCCTCTCGATCGCGAGCACCTCGTGGCCGAGCCGGTTGAGCGCGTCGGCGATGGCCGCGCCGAACCGGCCGAGGCCGATCACGAGCACGGCGTCCTCGTGGAGCGTCCTGTCACCCAACGATGGGCCTCTCCTCCGCTAGTCGGAACAGCCTCGGTCGCTCGCGCAGGGCCAGCGCGGCCGCCAGTGACATCGTGCCCGTCCGGCCCATGAACATCAGCGCTGACATCAGGTATTTTCCTACATCCGGCAGCTCCGCGGACAGCCCCGTGCTCAGCCCGCAGGTGGCGAAGGCGGAGAGCACCTCGAAGAGCACCCGCTCCAGCGGCTCGTCCGTGATGGCCTCGAGGGCCAGGCAGGCCGCGAGCACGAGCGTGGCGCCGGCCAGCAGCACGGTGACCGACAGCCGCAGCGTGGCGGCGGGGATGCGCCGTCCGAACGCCTCGACGTCGGTGTTGCCGCGCGCCTCCGCGACGACGGCGAGGAAGAGGACGGCCAGCGTGGTCACCTTGATGCCGCCGGCCGTCGACGCGCTGCCTCCGCCGACGAACATCAGCGCGTCGGTCGCCAGCAGCGTGGAGCCTTCCATCGCGCTCACGTCCAGGGTGGAGAACCCGCCCGACCGCGGCATCACCGCCGCGAAGAGGGTCGCGATCAGCCGGTCCCCCGTGCCCAGCCCGCCGAGCGTGGCCGGGTTCGTCCACTCGAAGGCGCCGATCAGCACGATCGAGGCGAGTGCGAGCAGCACCGTCGTGGTGAGCGTGAGCTGGGTGTGCAGCCCCCAGCGGCTCGGATGCCGCCAGCTGCGTCCGAGGGCGACCAGCACCGGGAAGCCCAGCCCGCCGACGAAGACGCCGACGATCAGGGGCAGGCAGAGCCACCAGTCGCCGACCGCCCCGCTCGGGCAGCCCGTTCGGGTGGGAGACGAAACCCGCGCTGTTGAAGGCCGAGACGGCGTAGAAGACGGCGTGCCAGAGCGACTCGCCCACGCTCTCGCCCCGGGTGATGAACCGCGGGAACAACGCCGCGGCCAGCACCGCCTCGATCGCCAGCGACGTGCCGATGACGACCCGCAGCAGGGTGCCGACCTCGCCCAGCCGCTGGGCCTTCGTCTCGTTGGCCGCGAGCAGGCGTCCGGTCAGGCCGAGACGTCGCGACACCGCGAGGCCGAGGAGCGCGGCGAGCGTGATCACGCCCAGACCGCCGATCTTGATGGCGACGATGATCACGATCTCGCCGAAGAACGACCAGTAGGTCGCGGTGTCGACGGTCACGAGACCGGTGACGCAGACCGCCGAGGTGGCGGTGAACAGCGCCTCGACGAACGGGGCGCGCTGACCGCTGGTGGTCGCGGCCGGAAGCGACAGCAGAGCCGTGACGGCCGCGATCACGAGCGCGAAGACGGTCAGCGCCAGCCGGGCGGGTGAGTTGCGCCCGACCTCGTCGACACGTGCGCGGACGCGCGCGAGGAACGTGGCGTCCGAGGGCAGCAGACGGGACCGTCCGCGTGTCCAGGGATCGCCGGCCATCCGCTTCCTCCCTCGTCCTGCTGCTGGTGCCTGTCCGGTCCGGCGTATCGGGTCCGTGCCGACGGCAGTCGGCCGGGCGTCGCGGGTGACGCTAGCGTCGCACCATGGCATCCGGCACGCGGGTCGTCTGGGACCCCGACTTCAACCGGTACGACTTCGGCCCGACGCACCCGATGGCGCCGCTGCGGCTCGACCTCACGGCACGCCTCGCGCGCGACCTCGGCCTGTTCGACGCGCCGGGGGTGCAGGTGGGAGGCGCGGACGTCGCGCCGGACGGCCTCCTGACGACCGTGCACGACCCTGCGTACGTGGCGGCCGTCCGGCAGGCGTCGGACGATCCGGACTCCGCGGACCTCGCCTACGGGCTCGGGACGACGGACGACCCGGCCTTCCGGGGGATGCACGACGCCGCTGCGCGCGTGCTGCAGGCGAGCGTCGACTGCGCCGACCAGGTCTGGCGAGGGGACGTCGCCCACGCGGTGAACTTCTGCGGCGGTCTGCACCACGCCATGCGCGACCGGGCCGAGTGGCTTCTGCGTCTACAACGACGTCGCCGCGGCGATCACCCGGCTGCTCGACTCCGGTGCCAGCAGGGTCGCCTACGTCGACGTGGACGTGCACCACGGGGACGGCACGCAGGCCCTCTTCTGGGACGACCCTCGCGTCCTGACCATCTCGCTGCACGAGACCGGGCGCGTGCTGTTCCCGGGTACCGGCTTCCCGGACGAGACCGGTGGCGCGTCCGCTCCCGGCAGCGGCGGCGAACGTGGCGCTGCCACCCGGCACCGGCGACCGCGGCTGGCTGCGGGCGGTGCACTCCGTGGTCCCCCAGCTGGTCCGGGCCTTCGAGCCGGACGCCCTGGTCACCCAGCACGGCTGTGACACCCACGCGGCCGACCCGCTGGCGCACTTCGCGGTGTCGATCGACGCGCAGCGAGTGGTGGCCTCGTCGATGCACGACCTCTCCCACGAGGTGTGCGACGGGCGGTGGGTCGCCACCGGTGGTGGCGGCTACGAGATCGTCGACGTCGTCCCGCGGTCATGGGCGCACCTGGTCGGGATCGCCGCCCACTGCCCCGTCGATCCCAGCACCCCGGTTCCCGACGCGTGGCGGGACCACGTCCAGCAGCGGCTTGGCCGGCGCGGCGCCGCCCGGATGACCGACGGCGCCGACACGTGGTGGCGGTCCTGGGACGTGGGCTACGACCCCGACGACGACATCGACCGGGCCGTGATGGCGACGCGCAAGGCCGTCTTCCCGCTGCACGGGCTCGACCCGTGGTTCGACTGACGCACGCGCAGCACTGGGCCGACCGGCTGACGGTGGTCACCAGATGGTTCGTCACCACTTCCCCACGGGTCACACCAGCCCCTACAGTGTCGGCAAGGGAAAACGGGTTGGACGCGCCGGTCGGGGCCGGGGTGCGATCCCGTGCGGCGAAGGACCAGGTGCAGTCCCATGGCGAGTGAGCGAGATCTGAACGACGTGCGGTTCCTCACCGTCGCCGAGGTCGCCGCGATCATGCGCGTCTCCAAGATGACCGTCTACAGGCTCGTCCACTCGGGCGAGCTGCCCGCTGTCCGGGTGGGCCGGTCGTTCCGGGTCCCCGAGAGCGCCGTCGACGACTACCTGCGCGGCTCGTTCGTCGAGACGGCCTGAGCACCGGCCCGAGTCCGCGGCCGCCGGCCCGAGCCGGTAGGCTGACGCGGAGAGTCACGTCCGACGGCAGCCCGCTGCCTGACCTGCGCCCGAGGGTCAGCCCGCGGATCTGCCCCACTGTCTGTGAGGGTGCATGGGTTCCGTCATCAAGAAGCGTCGCAAGCGGATGGCCAAGAAGAAGCACCGCAAGCTGCTGCGCAAGACGCGCCACCAGCGTCGCAACAAGAAGTGAGCCGTCGGTGCGGCCGCTCCGCGTGAGCGGCACCGCACCGGGGTCGGCCGCGCCGTCCGGCCGGCCAGGGTCGGGCGGCGTCCGTGCGTCCGGAGCCGATGCACGGACCCCGACCGGGCTGCGTAGGATCGACGGACGGGGTGCAGGACCGGGGTGACGCCTCCTGGGAACGGCCCGCATGCCGAGAGACAGCGGAGGTGCGATGGCGGACGTGGTGCTCGTCACCGGGGTCTCGCGGTACCTCGGCGGCCGGTTCGCCCGCATGCTGTCGGCGTCCGAGGGTCGTCGGCCGGGTCATCGGCGTGGACGTCGTTCCGCCCAACCACGACATCGGCGCGGCGGAGTTCGTGCGCGCCGACATCCGCAACCCCGTGATCGCGAAGGTGATCGAGCGGGCGGGCGTCGACACGGTCGTGCACATGAACGTCATCGCCACACCGACCTCCGCCGGCGGGCGGGTCTCCATGAAGGAGATCAACGTCATCGGCACCATGCAGCTGCTCGCGGCGTGCCAGAAGGCGTCCGGCGTCCGGCGCCTCGTCGTGAAGTCGACCACGTCGGTGTACGGCGCCAGCCCGCGTGACCCGGCACAGTTCACCGAGGACGCCGGAGCGAAGGTGCTGCCGAGGGCCGGGTGGGGCAAGGACTCGGTGGAGGTCGAGGGCTATGTCCGCGGCTTCTCGCGCAGGCGCCCCGACGTGGACGTCGCGGTGCTCCGCCTGGCCAACGCCGTCGGGCCGGGCATGCGCACCGCGTTGACCGACTACTTCGAGCTGCCCGCCGCCCCCACGGTGATGGGGTTCGACCCGCGGCTGCAGTTCGTCCACGAGGCGGACCTCGTCGAGGCCATGCGGCTCGCCACCGTCGGCTCGGTCACCGGCATCGTCAACGTGGCCGGCGACGGTGTCGTCACGTTGCTCCAGGCGCTCGGGATGACCGGCCGCCCGTTCGTCCCGGTCCCGTCGCCGGTGTTCGAGATCGTCGCCCGGGGCATCCGCCGAGCCTTCGGCGTTGACCTCAGCTCCGAGCTGGTGCGGCAGCTCACGTACGGGCGGGTCGTCGACACGACCCGCATGCGCCGCGACCTCGGGCTCGAGCCGCGGTACACCAGCCGAGAGGCCTTCGCCGACCACGCCAGGGCGCGGCGCCTCGCCGGACCCGTCCCCGAGGACGTGCTCGACGCCACGCAGCGACAGGTGCTGGCCATGACGCGGCGACTCGAGTCGGGGTTCCGCCGGGTGGAGCGCGACGTCGGTGAGCTGGTCGGTGCGGCAACGGGTCTCGGCACGGTCGACGGCGCTCGACCGGCGCCCGGGAACGCCTCGGGAGGTGTCGCCGGTGAATGACGCGCAGGATCATCCGGTTGGACGGCGACCGCCCGCGTCGGCGCAAGGACGCGGGGACAGCCCTCGACGCAGCGGCGACGCGCGCCCGCGGAGAACGTGAGCGCCGCAGGCGGCGCACCACGCCCCTGCTCGAGCAGGCCGAGGTGGACCAGCAGGTCGCGCCCAGCCCCTCGGGGGCTGGCGGAGGCCGCCGCAACCGCCAGGGCACGCCGGCGAGCCCTGCCACGGGAGGCCCGCGCTCCGTCCAGCACGCGCGGCTGCTGGCCGAGGCGACCGACGTCGGCGAGAGGCTGGTCGCCGACCTCGACGAGCGCACCACCCGGTCCGAGCTCGAGGTGAAGGTGGCGGCTGCCCTCGACTTCCTCCGTCGGCGCATCACCGGCGACTACGAGGTCGACGAGTTCGGTTTCGACGCCGAGCTGACCGACACGGTGCTCCTCAACGTGCTGCGCCCGATCTACCGGTCGTGGTTCCGCGTCCAGGTGCACGGCATCGAGAACATCCCCTCCACCGGCGGCGCGCTCGTCGTCGCGAACCACTCGGGCACGCTGGCGTTCGACGCCCTGATGACGCAGGTGGCGATCCGTGACGAGCACCCGGCCGGACGCCACCTGCGCATGCTGGGTGCCGACCTGGTCTTCGCGATGCCGGTCGTCGGGGAGATCGCCCGCAAGTCCGGCTCGACGCTGGCCGCCAACGCCGACGCGGAGCGGCTGCTGGCGGAGGGTCACGTGGTCGGTGTGTGGCCCGAGGGGTTCAAGGGCATCGGCAAGCCGTTCAGCGAGCGCTACAAGCTGCAGCGCTTCGGCCGCGGCGGCTTCGTGTCGGCGGCGCTGCGCACCGGCACCCCGATCGTGCCCTGCGCGATCGTCGGCGCTGAGGAGATCTACCCGATCCTCGGCAACATGCGCACGCTGGCCCGGCTGCTCGGGTTGCCGTACGCACCGGTGACACCGACGTGGCCGTGGCTGGGCCCCCTCGGGCTGGTGCCCCTGCCGTCCAAGTGGCTGATCGAGTTCGGTGAGCCGATTCCCGACCGACGAAGCGGGAGAGGCCGGAGCCGAGGACCCGATGCTGGTGTTCGACGTCACCGACCAGGTCCGGGAGACCATCCAGCAGACCCTGTACTCGCTGCTGATGCAGCGACGGTCCGTGTTCTTCTAGCCCGGGCAGCTGCCCAGGACCGGGTCCAGCACGCAGGGGACGACGGGAGGGGGAGCGGGGACGGGGTTCGGTGACCCGATGCCGCTGACGACCCCCGTGCCGGTGGGCACCGGGACGACGGAGACGCCCGGTACACCTGGCGCGACCGGGGACGGCGCCGCGGGCAGGGGCGCGGGCGGGAGCGAGACCGGGGCGCTCGCGCTCGGAGCCGGGAGGTCGCCCGGCAGGAGCCCGCCACCTGGGTCTGCCGGCTCCACCACGACGACACCGGGCACGGTCACGTCAGGGACCCCCGGGACACCCGGGGCGCCCGCGGACGGCGCCACCGGCGAGTCGGCCGACCCACCGGACCGGACGGGTTGGGTGGGACCGCCGGGTGAGGCACCGGGACCCGATTCGGTGCCTGCCAGCAGCCCCAGACCGCGGCAGGGTTCCCCGCAGGCTGCCACCGTGGTCGTGAGCTCGTCCTGGGTGCCGCGCAGATCGTCGTGGAGCGCGTCGATCACCGGGTGCAGGCTGGACGGGGTCTCCTCCCGGAGCCGCTCGAGCAGCGGCAGGCTCTCCTGGACGAACGCGTCGACCTCGGACCAGCGCCGCCGGATCGCCGTCGTCCGCGTAACCCTGCAGGAGCAGCCTGATGCCGTCCTCGCTGCTGGACGAGAAGTCGGCCAGGGTCTGGCGCAGCTCGGGGGAGTCGGCGTCCGCCGCGCCCCCGGGAGCGGAGAGCGCGAGGTCCTCCGCCTCCTCGAGGCGTTCACGGGCGTGGTCGAGAGCGGTGGCACCCTTGGACGCGTCCGACCCGGCGAGCTGCAGTCGGACGTCCTCGACAGCGCGCTTCAGCCCGTAGAGGGCGTCCCCGGGCAGAGCGCCGGTGCTGGCGACGGCGGCGGCCCCGGTCCCGAGCAACGCGGCGATGGAGAGGCCTGCCACGAGGCGCTTCAGCCGCCAGAACGGTGCCAGGCGCCGACCCGAGAGGATGGCACCCCCCGGACCGTCCTTCGGGGTGACCTGGACCTGCGGTCGGTGCTCGGCAGCCGCCGCTCCGGCGACCACGGTCTCCCTCTCGGCCCGTGCCGCCGCGGCCCTCGCGGGCCCGAGCTCGGTGGCCTCCGCCAGCAGGCGGCTGCGCAGCCCATCACGGAACGCCTGGCGGGGGACGAGGGCGAGCGGTGACGCCGCGCGCAGGTCCTCGGCCACCGCGGCGAGCCTCTCCACCTCGTCGTCGCTCGACCGCGGCGCCCCCGGGCGCAGCCGCCGCTCGAGCTCGTCGACCTGTCGACTCATGCCCCCTGCCTCCCCACCGCTGTGCATCCCTGCCCCTGTGCGGCAGACCCCCGACCCGCCTTCGTGCCTCTCCAACGCGCCGCCGACGCGGAGGTCACGCCACTCGACGCCACTATCGTGTACCGGACGGTAACGACCGCCCAGTCGCACCCAGCGGGCGTCATGGCCGCTCTCCGAGTGCGTTGGCGAGGGCGCGGACGGCTCGCAGCTGCAGCTGCTTGACGGCGCCCTCGCTGCGACCTAGCGCCTTCGCGGTCTCCGCGACCGAGAGCTCCTGGAAGAACCTGAGCACCAGGCACTCCTGCTGGTCGGGCCGCAGTCCCTTCACGGCGTCCACCAGCCGCCGGTCGCGCGCTCGGGTCAGGGCCTCGTCCTCCGGTCCGCTGGCCGGGACCGTGGTGCCCGCTGCCGTCGCCACCTGCTCGGCGCCGACGAGCTCGTCCGTGGTCACCTCGAGACGGAACCGGCTCGAACGCCGGTGGTCGGTGACGAGGTTGCGGGCGATCGTGATGAACCAGGCTGCGATGTCGCGACCCTGCCAGGTGAAGCTGTCGATGCGCCGCAGGGCCCGGACGAACGTCTCCGCCGTGATGTCCTCGGCGAGCGCCGCCGAGCCGACGCGGACGTACACGTACCGGTAGATGGTGTCGACGTAGAGCTCGTAGATCTGCCCGAACGCCTCGGCGTCGCCGGCCTGGGCCAGCTCGACGAGGGCGGCCACGCGGGTGCTCTCCGGGTCGTCCGGCACGCCACCGCCGCGACCCGGACCGCGGACGCCCGCGTCCGTCGTCATCGCCCGCAGGGCGGAGGCCGGGGTCGTGCCGTACGGCGCGGCGCCGCCAGCCGTACCTCGCCGGCCAGTGCGGCCAGGGCACCGACGGGCAGGAGGGTCAGCGGCGCGACGCCCACGCCCTGCCGTCCTGCAGATGCGCCCAGCCATCGTCTCCACCCGGTGCCGTCGACCCGGGGGGTCGCCCGCGGGCTCTGCCTTGCTCAGTGAAGCGCATCGTGTCCGACATCGTATGTGAGGCCGATCACGAAGTGCTCGATCACCGTGCTGCCTGCTGGGGCCCGCTGCTACTAGCGTTGTCGGTGTGACGGACGGTACTGATGTGGACGCCGGCACGCGCATCACCCTGGTGACCCGAGAGGCCTGCCACCTCTGCGACGAGGCGCGCTCGGTCGTGGACGCCGTGGCCCGGCGGACGGGTGTCGGCTGGACCGAGGTCGACGTCGACGCGGACCCGGCCCTGCTCGGCGCGTACTCCGAGCAGGTCCCCGTGGTGCTTGTCGACGGAGCCCGGCACGCCTACTGGCGCGTCGACGCGGCCCAGCTGGAGGCAGCCCTCTCGGCTGGTCCCCGTCCGCGCAGCCGCTGGCTCCGCCGCCGCGCCTGACCCGGTCGTCGCAACCCCCCGCAGATCGCGGACGACGTGCCGTCGCGGGGGCCGCTGGACCGCGGAAAGGGGACGATCCGCGGTCGGAGGGGGCCCGACCGCGACGCCGGACCCCCGTGACAATGCTCACCCGGGGCGTGGGTATCCTCCGCCGACTTTGTGCGCGTGTTCACAAGTGCCTACCCTGGCCAGGTCCGTGTGTCGCGCAGCGAAGGAGACGGCACCCGCCGTGAGCAGTCCCCGCAGCGACCTGACGCCACCGCTCAGGGGTGCAGGCCGCCAGATCCCGGAGGCGACCGTCGCCCGCCTGCCGGTCTACCTGCGGGCGCTCAGCGTCCTGGTGGAACGCGGGGTGTCGACCGTGTCCTCGGAGGAGCTCGCCACCGAGTCCGGCGTGAACTCCGCCAAGCTGCGCAAGGACCTCTCCCACCTGGGCTCGTACGGCACGCGCGGCGTCGGCTACGAGTGCGAGCACCTCGTCTACCAGATCTCCCGCGAGCTCGGCCTGGCCGAGGACTGGCGAGTGGTGATCGTCGGGATCGGGAACCTGGGGCACGCCCTCGCGAACTACGGCGGGTTCTCGTCCCGGGGGGTCTCCGTCGTGGCGCTGCTGGACGCGGACCCCGACGTCGTGGGCGAGAACGTCGCCGGTCTGCCGGTCCGCCCGATCCAGGACCTCGAGCGGGTGGTCGAGGACCTCGACGTCTCGATCGGCGTCATCGCGACCCCCGGCCCGGCCGCGCAGGACGTCTGCGACCGGCTGGTCGCGTGCGGCGTCACGAGCATCCTCAACTTCGCCCCGGTCCTGCTCCAGGTCCCGACCGACGTCGCCCTGCGCCGCGTCGACCTGTCGACAGAGCTCCAGATCCTCGCGTTCCACCAGCAGCGCAAGGCCGGCCTGCTGTCCGCGGCCGACGCCGCGAACCTGGAGGTGGCCCGATGAGCCTGCTCCTCGTGGGCCTGTCCCACCACTCCGCCCCCCTCGACGTGCTCGAGCGGGCGGCCCTGGACGCCACCGGTGCCCGTGCGCTGGCGGCGACGCTGCTCGGCTCCGAGCACGTCAGCGAGGCGGCCGTGCTGGCCACCTGCAACCGGCTCGAGGTGTACGCGGACGTCACGACGTTCCACGGGGGGCTGGCCGACGTCGGCGCGACCCTCTCGACGCGCACGGGGATGGACCTCGCGACCCTCACCGACCACCTCTACGTCCAGTACGCCGAGCACGCCGTGGGTCACCTCTTCACGGTCACGGCCGGCCTGGACTCGATGGCGATCGGTGAGGCGCAGGTGCTCGGCCAGGTGCGGGCCATGCTCCGTCGCGGCCAGGACGACGGGACCCTCGGGCGCGTCCTCGACCCGCTGCTGCAGCAGGCGCTGCGCGTCGGCAAGCGGGCCCACACCGAGACGGGCCTCGACAACGCGGGCCACTCGCTGGTGCACGCGGCGCTCGCTCACGCCCCGGAGCTGGCAGCCCCGATCGACCGCGCCAGGACGCTCGTCGTCGGCGCGGGTGCCATGAGCGCCCTCGCCGTCGCCACGCTCTCGCGTGCCGGCGCCCGCAGCATCACCGTCGCCAACCGCACCCCGGAGCGGGCCCGCCGCCTGGCCGAGTCGGTGGGCGGACGGTGGCTGACGCTCGACGACGACGACGCGCTCGTCGAGGCGCTGGCCGCGGCCGAGGTCGTCGTCTCGTGCACGGGCGCCGTCGGGCACGTGCTCACCCCCGACCTCCTCACCCGGGCCCGCGCCGTGGCGGACCGGGAGGGCGGGGCGGCCCCGCGCCAGCTCCTGATCGACCTCGCCCTGCCCCGGGACGTCGCGCCGGGGGTCGACGCCCTCGACGGCGTGACCGTGATCGGCCTGCGTGAGCTCGGGGACGAGCTGGCCCACGCCGAGGTCGGGGCCGACCTGGAGGCCGCCGCGGCGATCGTCTCCGCCGAGGTCGAGGCGTACCTCTCGCAGCAGCGGGCCGACTCGGTGGCGCCGACAGTGGTCGCACTGCGCTCCTACGCCGGCGAGGTCGTGGCCGGCGAGCTGGCGCGGCTGCGTCAGCGGCTCGGCGACAGCGTCGACGACCGCGTGCGGGCAGAGCTGGACCAGACGGTGCGCCGGGTCGTCGACAAGCTGCTGCACACCCCCACCGTGCGGGTGAAGTCCCTGGCCGCCGAGGACGGTGGGCACTACGCCGCGGCGCTGCGCGAGCTCTTCGACCTCGACATGGAGTCGCAGTCGCCCGGTCCGCTGCAGAACGTGGCCGAGGCACTGGCCGCGTCCCCGACGCCGACCCCGACCGCCGCTCCGCGCGTGCAACCGGGTCCAGCCGCCCAGGGTCGTGCGTCGTGACCGCACCCTTGCGGTTGGGAACGCGCCGTAGCCTGCTCGCGCGCACCCAGAGCGAGCTGGTCGCCGACGCCCTCCGCCGCCAGACCGGGCGCCAGGTGGACCTCGTGGAGATCACCACCGAGGGGGACCTGAGCTCGGCACCGCTCGCCCAGATCGGCGGGACGGGCGTGTTCGTCTCGGCACTGCGCCACGCGCTGCTGGACGGACGGATCGACCTCGCCGTCCACTCGCTCAAGGACCTGCCCACCGCCCCCTGCGACGGGATCGCCATCGCCGCGGTCCCCGCCCGGCAGGACCCTCGTGACGTGCTGGTGGCGCGCGACGGCCTCACCCTCGGCGAGCTGCCGCGAGGTGCGCGCATCGGCACCGGGTCTCCGCGGCGCGCGGCCCAGCTCAGGGCCCTCGACCTGGGGCTCGACCCCGTCGCCGTGCGCGGGAACGTGGACACCCGTCTGCGGCTCGTCGCGTCCGGCGACGTCGACGCCGTGGTGCTCGCCCGCGCGGGGCTGCTTCGCATCGGCAGAGCCGACGAGGCGACGGAGGTCCTCGACCCGATCCAGATCCTGCCCGCTCCCGGGCAGGGTGCGCTGGCCGTCGAGACCCGGTCCGGCGACGACGAGACCCGTTCTCTGGTGGCTGTTCTCGACGACCAGCCAAGCCGTGCCTGCGTCGAGGCGGAGCGTTCGCTGCTCGCCGCTCTCGAGGGCGGGTGCTCGGCGCCGATCGGTGCCCTCGCCGAGTGGGCAGAGGGTGACGACGGTCCGGAGCTGTTCCTCCGCGCGGTCGTGACGGCCGTCGACGGGACGGCCGACCTGCGCAGGTCGGCAACAGGTGCGACCGTCGACCCGACCGCGCTGGGCCGCCGACTGGCCGCCCTGATGATCGACGACGGGGCGCCGGCGCTCGTCGCGCCCCCGACCCACGACGTTTCCGTGCTCGTCAGTTCAGCAGTTCAGGAGAGTGAGCAGTGACCGCCACCCAGAAGAAGCCCCTCGGCTCCGTCGCCTTCGTCGGCAGCGGCCCGGGCGACCCCGACCTGCTCACGGTGCGGGCCACCCAGGTGCTGCAGCAGGCGCAGACGGTGGTGCTCGACCGAGGCGCCTCTGCCGGTCAGCAGGACGACGTCCTGCGGCGCTGGTGCGGCCCCGAGGTCGAGCTGCTCGACGCCGGCTTCGGTGAGAGCGGCCAGCCCCTGACCCACGCCGGGCGGGCCAAGCTCGTCACGCGGGCGGCCAAGGCCGGCCACCGGGTGGTGCGCCTGCTCGACGGCGACGGGTCGACGTTCGGTGGGCTCGCCGAGGAGCTCCTGGCGTGCCGCAAGGCCGGCGTCCCGGTCGAGGTCGTGCCGGGTGTCGCCCTGCACACCGCGGTCCCGGTCTTCGCCGGCGTGCCGACCACCAGCTCGGCGGTGGCCTCCGTGCACGTGGTGGACGCGGCCGGTCGCTTCGACGCGTCCACGCTGGTCGACGCCAGGTCGACCGTGGTGCTGCTCGGCACGCGCGCCGACCTGGTGCAGGCCGTGGGAGCCCTCGTGCAGGCCGGCCGGGACGCCGAGGCGGCCGTCGTGGTCACCGCGCAGGGCAGCACCACCGCGCAGTCCTCGCTGGACTCGACGCTCGGTGCCCTGCCCGACCTGCTCGAGGGGTCGGACGACGAGCAGTTCCCGCGTCCCCTGGTCGCCGTCACCGGGCCGACCGTCGCGCTGCGCGAACGCGTCTCCTGGTTCGAGACCAAGCCGCTGTTCGGCTGGCGGGTGCTCGTCCCGCGCACGCAGGCCCAGTCGGGGCCGATGACGGAGAGCCTGGCGTCGTTCGGCGCCGTGGGCGAGGTCGTGCCGACGATCTCGGTCGAGCCGCCGCGCACCCCGCACCAGATGGAGAAGGCCGTCACCGGTCTCGTGACCGGACGGTACGAGTGGGTCGGCTTCACCTCCGTCAACGCGGTCCGCGCCGTGCGAGAGAAGTTCCTCGAGTACGGCCTGGACGCCCGCGCGTTCGCCGGCCTCAAGATCGCCGCCGTCGGCGGTGTGACGGCGGATGCCCTGCGCGAGTGGGGGATCGAGCCCGACCTCGTGCCTGCGGAGGAGCAGTCCGCTCACGGCCTGCTGGCCGAGTGGCCGCCGTACGACACGGTGCTCGACCCGATCAACCGGGTCTTCCTGCCGCGTGCGGACATCGCGACCGACACCCTGGTGGCGGGTCTGCAGGAGATCGGCTGGGAGGTCGACGACGTCACCGCCTACCGCACCGTGCGCGCCGCGCCGCCGCCGGCGCCGGTCCGCGACGCCATCAAGAACGGGTCCTTCGACGCGGTCGTCTTCACCTCGTCGTCCACCGTGCGCAACCTGGTCGGTATCGCCGGCAAGCCGCACCCGTCGACCGTCGTGGCGTGCATCGGGCCCGCCACGGCCAAGACCGCCGAGGAGCACGGCCTGCGGGTCGACGTTCTCGCGTCCGAGCCGAGTGCGGCAGCCGTCGTCGACGCCCTGGCCGAGTACGGCTCCGGGCTGAGGGCAGCCGCCACGGAGGCCGGCGAGCCGGTGCTGCGCCCGAGCCAGAAGCGTCCGGCGGCACGTCGCCGGGCACGCTGAGCCCGGCCAGGGCATGACGACGGCGGAGGGGCCGGGCTTCCCCGTGGCGCGACCGCGACGCCTGCGTGCCACCCCTTCGCTGCGGTCGCTCACGTCCGAGCACCGACTGCACGGCGGTCGGCTCGTGCTGCCGATGTTCGTCCGCGAGGGCATCGACGAGCCGACCGCGATCACGTCGATGCCAGGGGTGGTGCAGCACACGCTGCCGTCCCTGGTCGAGGCCGCGCGCGACGCGGTCGACGCCGGGGTGGGTGGCGTGATGCTGTTCGGCGTGCCCGCCGTCCGTGACGCCACCGGATCGGCCGGGGACGACCCGGACGGCATCCTCAACCTGGCCCTGCGTGCGGTGACGGAGGCGGTCGGCGACCGCACCGTGGTGATGGCGGACCTGTGCCTGGACGAGTTCACCGAGCACGGCCACTGCGGCGTGCTGGGCGAGGACGGCTCCGTCGACAACGACGCGACCCTCGACCGCTACGCGTCGGTGGCGCTCGCGCAGGCCGCAGCAGGCGCCACCGTGCTGGGGCTCAGCGGGATGATGGACGGCCAGGTCGGCGCAGTGCGAGCGGCGCTCGACGCCGCCGGACGGCAGGACGTCGTGCTGCTGGCCTACGCGGCCAAGTACGCCTCGGCCTTCTACGGGCCGTTCCGGGAGGCCGTTGACTCGCAGCTCACCGGCGACCGGCGCTCGTACCAGCAGGACCCCGCGAACGCCCGTGAGGCGCTGCGCGAGGTGCGCATGGACGTGGCGGAGGGCGCCGACCTCGTGATGGTCAAGCCGGGACTGCCCTACCTGGACGTGCTGGCCTCCGTCCGGGCGGCGGTCGACCTGCCCGTGTGGGCCTACCAGGTCTCCGGCGAGTACGCGATGGTCGAGGCGGCCGCCGCCAACGGGTGGATCGACCGCGAGCGGGCGATCGGTGAGTCGCTGACGGCCCTCGTGCGTGCGGGCGCGGACGTGGTGCTCACGTACTGGGCGGTCGAGGTCGCGCGCTCCCTGCGTGCCTGACCGGGCGAGACCGTGACCTGAGCGCCCCGTGCACCTGACGGCCTCAGCGCGGCTCGAGGACGAACACGGGGATCAGACGATCGGTCCTGGTCTGGTAGCCCGCGTAGTCGGGGAACGCCTCCACGCAGCGCGGCCACCACTCCTCGCGCTCGCTGCCGGTGAGCTCCCGCGCTCGTGCCGGCTTGGTCTCCGTGCCGTCCTGGACATCGAGGTCCGGGTTCGCCACGAGGTTGTGGAACCACTGGGGATGGGTCGGCGCGCCGCCCTGGCTGGCCACGGCCGCGTACACGCCGTCGTGCTCCACACGCATGAGCGGGACCTTGCGCACCTTGCCGGACTTCACGCCCCGCATCGTCAGCATCACCACGGGCCGGTTCTGGATGTGGACCGAGCGGGTGTCACCGGTCCGCTCGATCTCGTCGACCTGCTTGCGTACCCAGGCGCTCGGGGACGGCTCGTACTCTCCGCTGATCGTCATGCCCGGCCCAACGCGCGCGGGCTGTCCCGTCATCCCGGCCTGCCCGGACGTCGCGTGCACGGACGTGGCGGAGGGCCCGGCGCCTCGTGCGCACCGGGCCCTCGACCGTGGGTCCTCAGGCCTGCTTGATGGCCGAGACGTCCAGCTGGAGCTTGATCTTCTTGCTGACCAGCACACCGCCGGTCTCGAGCGCGGCGTTCCAGGTCAGGCCCCACTGCTCGCGGTCGACGTCCGTCGACGCGGAGAACCCGGCGCGCTGGTTGCCGAACGGGTCGGTGGCCACGCCCTCGAACTCGACGTCGAGGGAGACGGTCCGGGTGACGCCCTTGATGGTGAGGTCGCCGTCCATCACGTAGTCGTCGCCGTTGGCGCGGACGGCGGTGGCGGTGAACGTGATCGAGGGGTGCGTCTCGGCGTCGAAGAAGTCGCCGCTGGTCAGGTGGGCGTCCCGGTCGGGGCTGCCGGTCGCGACGGACGCGACGGCGATGGTCGCCGTGGCGGACGAGGACTCGACGTCATCGCCGATGACCAGGCTGCCCTCGACGTCGGTGAAGCGGCCGCGGACCTTGGTGACCATGGCGTGGCGGGCGACGAAGCCCACCTCGGTGTGCGAGGGGTCGATCGTGTACGTGCCGGGCACGAGTCCGGCGGGGAGCGTGGTGCCGGTGGAGGTGGAGGTCATGGGGTGTCTCCTCGGGAGAGGGTGGGTGACTGTCGACCACTACAAGGTTCGTGAGTGTTCAACTATTCCCGGCACTGGCTAGGATTTGCCTGTGGCGCAGACCAGATGGCTCTCGGACTCCGAACAGCAGGTGTGGCGCGCCTACCTGGAGGCCACCCAACGGCTGTGGGAACGGCTGGGTCGCGAGCTCGACGAGACCGGCGACATCTCCCTGGGGGAGTACGAGGTGCTGGTCCGCCTGTCCGAGGCACCGGACAGGACACTGCGCATGAGCGAGCTCGCGGACCTGCTGGTGCACTCGCGCAGCAGGCTCACGCACACCGTCGCCCGCATGGAGAGGAGCGACCTCGTCACCCGCCGACCGTGCTCGGACGACGGGCGTGGGGTGATGTGCCAGGTCACCGAGGCGGGGCTCGCCGCGCTCGCGGAGCACGCCCCCGTCCACGTCGCGGGCGTCCGGGAGCACCTGTTCGACCAGATGGACGCCGAGGAGACCGAGGTCCTGGGCCGGGTCCTGGCGCGCGTCGCCGAGCACCTCAAGGGCTCCGAGCACCCTCGCGTCGGACGCCGAGCCGGCCCGCGCGACACTGGGGGCGTGACCTACCCTTTCGAGGCACCTGCCTCCCGCGCCCTGTTCGACCGCGCCTCGCAGGTGACCCCCGGCGGCGTGAACTCCCCGGTGCGCGCCTTCCGTGCGGTCGGTGGCACCCCGCGCTTCATGGTGTCCGGGAATGGGCCGTACCTCACCGACGCGGACGGTCGCGAGTACGTCGACCTGGTGTGCTCGTGGGGTCCGATGATCCTCGGCCACGCTCACCCCTCGGTCCTGGCCGCCGTGACGAAGGCTGCGTCACAGGGGTTCTCGTTCGGCACGCCGAGCGAGAACGAGGTGCTCCTGGCCGAGGAGATCGTGTCGCGCGTCGCCCCGGTCGAGCAGCTGCGTCTGGTGTCCTCGGGAACCGAGGCCACGATGAGCGCGATCAGGCTGGCCCGAGGATTCACCGGCCGCCCCGCCGTCGTGAAGTTCTCCGGTCACTACCACGGCCACGTCGACGCCCTGCTGGCGTCGGCGGGCTCCGGCGTCGCCACCTTCGCGCTGCCGGACACGCCCGGTGTCACCGGGGCGAGCGCGGCCGACACCCTCGTGCTCCCGTACAACGACCCCGACGCCGTCGACGCCGTCTTCGCCGAGCACGGTGAGCGCATCGCGTGCGTGATCACCGAGGCGGCCGCGGGCAACATGGGCGTGGTGCCGCCGATGGCGGGGTTCACGCGCCACCTGCGGGAGACCACGGCCCGCCACGGGGCCCTGCTGGTCAGCGACGAGGTGATGACGGGCTTCCGCGTGTCCCGGGCCGGCTGGTTCGGCCTCGAGGGCGACCAGGGTGGCGCCCCCGACCTCTTCACCTTCGGCAAGGTGATGGGTGGGGGGTTCCCGGCGGCGGGCTTCGGCGGCCGTGCCGACGTGATGGCGCACCTCGCGCCGTCCGGCCCCGTCTACCAGGCGGGCACGCTCAGCGGGAACCCCGTGGCCACGGCCGCGGGCCTGGCGACGCTGCGGGGCGCCGACGACGACGTGTACGCGCACCTGGACGCGACCGCGGACGTGCTGGTCGAGGCCGTGGCGGACGCGTTGACGGAGGCCGGGGTCGCGCACGTGGTCGGGCGGGCAGGCTCGATGTTCAGCTTCTTCCTCGGCGTCGACCCCGCGGACGGGCCGGTGCTGGACTACGCCCGCGCCCGGGGCCAGAGTGCCGCGGCGTACCGGTCCTTCTTCCACGCCATGCTGGAGCGGGGCGTCTACCTGCCACCGTCGGCGTTCGAGTCGTGGTTCCTCTCGGCGTCGCACGACGACACCGCCGTCGCCCGGGTGCTCGACGCGGTGCCCGCCGCCGCGCGCGCGGCCGCGGAGGCCGTCGACGCCTGAGGGGGCGTGAGCGCGACCACAGCGGGGCGTTTGCGAGACTGGGGGCATGGAGACCACCACCGTCCACCTGATGCGCCACGGCGAGGTCTTCAACCCCGAGGGTGTGCTGTACGGACGCCTCGCCGGCTACCGGCTCTCCGAGCTCGGCCGGACGATGGCGCTGCGTGTCGCCGACCACCTGAAGGGCAACGGCCACGACGTCGTGCACCTCGTCTCGTCGCCGCTGCAGCGCGCGCAGGAGACGGCCGCCCCGATCGCCGAGGCGTTCGGGCTGTCGATCGTCACCGACGACCGGGTGATCGAGGCCGAGAACCACTTCGAGGGCCTGACGTTCGGGGTCGGAGACGGCGCCCTGCACCACCCGCGGCACTGGTGGCACCTGCGCAACCCGTTCCGCCCCTCGTGGGGCGAGCCCTACCGCGTGCAGGCTGCGCGCATGCTCGCCGCCGCCGCGGACGCCCGTGACGCCGCCCGGGGCCACGAGGCCGTGATCGTCAGCCACCAGCTGCCGGTGTGGATGGCGCGTTCCCGGGCCGAGGGCCGACGCCTCTGGCACGACCCGCGCCAGCGGGAGTGCGACCTCGCATCCCTGACGTCCCTGCGCTACGAGGACGACCGCCTGGTCGACGTCTCGTACAGCCAGCCCGCGGGCGACCTGGTGCCCAACCGCCACCAGGTCCCCGGGGCGTGACGGGGAGGGCGCCGTGAGGCCGCAGTCCGTCTACGGCAGGCGTCGTCGCCTCGTCTCCGTCGGCGTCTTCCTGCTCGTGGTGGCGCTGCTCGCCGCGCTGGTGCTGTCGGCCTGCTCCACCGACCCGCTGTCGGCCCAGGCCCGCGCCGGCGACGACAAGAACTACGTGGCTGGCGACGGGTCCGTGACCGAGCTGACCCCGGAGCAGCGCGGCGAGCCGGTGCAGGTCGCCGGGACCACGACGGAAGGTGAGCCGATCGACCTGGCCGACCTGCGCGGCGAGGTCGTCGTCCTCAACCTCTGGTACGCCGCGTGCGGGCCGTGCCGTGCCGAGGCCCCGGACCTCGCCGAGATCGCCACGGAGACAGCGGACGACGGCGTGGCCTTCGTCGGCATCAACACCCGTGACGAGCCGCCGACCGCGCAGGCGTTCGAGCGCACGTTCGCGGTGCCCTACCCGTCGATCATCGACAACCAGGGGGACGTCGTGCTGGCCCTGCGCGGTGAGGTCTCCCCGCAGTCGGTGCCCACGACCCTCGTCGTCGACCGGCAGGGACGGGTGGCCGCGCGCATCCTCGGCCCGGTCGAACCCGTCGACGCTGCGGTCCCTGATCGACCTCCGCGGTCGACGAGGCGGCCTGAGGCCGCATGACGCCGGTGACGAGATCACGTCAGGCGGGTGCGCCGTGAGCTGGGGCGACCAGCTGAGCGAGCAGGTGCTCAGCGGGTCGATGCTCGTCGCCCTGCCCGGTCGCGGTTCTCGCGGGCCTGGTGTCGTTCGCGTCGCCGTGCGTGCTGCCGCTCGTCCCCGGCTACCTCGGCTACGTCACGGGCCTGACCGGGGTCGACCTCGCGGAGCAGCGGCGCTGGCGGGTCGTCACGGGCGCCGTCCTGTTCGTGCTCGGCTTCAGCACCGTCTTCCTGCTGATGGGGTTCACCGCCGGGGCGGTCGGCGGCACGCTCTACCGCTGGCAGGACGAGATCGCCCGCGTGCTCGGCGTCGTGGTGGTCGTGATGGGCCTGGTCTTCCTCGGCGTGCTCGACCGCGTGCTGCCGTGGCTGTCGGACGACCGGCGCCCCGGCTGGCGACCCGCCACGGGTCTCGCGGGGGCACCGCTGCTCGGGCTGGTGTTCGGCCTCGGCTGGGCGCCCTGCATCGGCCCCGTGTTCAGCGCGGTCGCCCTGCTCGGCTTCAACGAGGGGACCGCCGGACGGGGGGTCGTGCTGGCCGCTGCCTACTGCCTCGGCCTCGGACTGCCGTTCGTGCTCGTCGCCGCCGGCTTCGGGCGTGGCCGCGTGCTCGACTGTGCTGCGCGGCCACCGTCTGGCGTTGACCCGGGTCGGCGGGGGGCTGCTGGTGCTCGTCGGGCTGCTGCTGGTGACAGGCGTGTGGAACGAGATGGATCGACCTGCTGCGCATCCCCATCTCCGGCTTCGAGACGGTGATCTGAGTGCCCGACGACCTGTCCACCACCCGGGACCTCGACCGCGCCGGAGACCGATCCGGGCGAGGTCGCTCGACCGACGGCTCGACCGGGCGCCGGACGCGGAGCGGGCGCGCCGGGCGCGCCGGCTGCGCCGGTGGGGCCTTCGGCCCGGCCGACACCGCTCGCTGGGCCTGGCGCCAGCTCGACGAGCATGCGGACGGCGCTCTTCCTGCTCATGCTCCTCGCGGTCGGGAGCCGTCCCCGGGTCGGTGGTGCCGCAACGCGGCGTCGACGCGTCCGCCAGTCACGCGGTACGTCGCTGACAACCCCGAGGTCTCGCCGTGGCTCGAGCGTCTCGGGCTGTTCGACGTGTACGCGTCCCCGTGGTTCTCGGCGATCTACCTGCTGCTCTTCGTCTCGCTGATCGGGTGCGTGGTGCCGCGCAGCCGCGTGCACTGGCAGGCGCTGCGCTCGCGCCCGCCCCGCACACCTGCACGCCTGGAGCGGATGCCGTGCCCACCGGCGTCTGGTGGTCGACGCCGAGCCCGGAACCGTGCTCGAGGCGGCGCACCGCGTGCTCCGGGGCCGTCGCTACAGGGCGGACCTGCGTCCGGCGGGGCTCGGTCCGGCCACCGCGTCGGTCAGCGCCGAGCGCGGCTACCTCCGGGAGACGGGCAACCTCGTGTTCCACCTCGCGCTGGTCGGGCTGCTGGTGGCGGTCGCGCTGGGTTCGCTGCTCGGCTACCGGGGGCAGACGATCCTCACGACCGGGACGGGATTCGCCAACAGCCTCAGTCAGTACGACACGTTCGACCCCGGGACCTGGGTCGACCCGGAGACGCTGCCGCCGTTCCAGTTCACGCTCGACGGCCTCGACGTGAGGTTCGAGACCGAGGCCGGGGGGAACCAGTTCGCAGCACCACGCGACTTCACCGCGGACGTCACCGTCGTGCCCGAGCCAGGCGCCGCGCCCCAGGAGCGGACCGTCCGCGTCAACGAGCCGCTGTCGCTGTCAGGGCGCCAACATCTACCTGCAAGGCAACGGCTACGCGCCCGTGCTGACGCTCCGCGACGCCGCCGGCGAGGTGGCCCGCTCAGGCCCCGTCGTGTTCCTGCCGCAGGACTCGATGTACTCGTCGACCGGCGTGGTCAAGGTGCCGGACGCGTCGCAACCCTTTGCCCTGCAGGGACTCTTCCTGCCGACGTGGCAGCTCGACCCCGAGTCGGGACCCGTGTCGGTGTTCCCCGACGCGCTCGACCCGCGGATGTTCTTCACGGGCTTCCTCGGCGACATCGACCCGGACGAGGGCGTGTACACGCTCGACGTCACGGGCATGACGCAGATGACCCAGGACGGCGGCCGTGTTCGCCGCCGCGATGTCACCGGGCGAGACGGTGCGACCTGCCGGACGGCGCCGGGTCGGTGACCTTCGAGCGGCTCGACCGCTACGCCGCGTTCCAGGTGCGCCACGACCCCGCGAAGGGCTGGGCGCTGGTGTTCGCGGTGGCGGCGATGCTCGGCCTGGTCGGGTCCGCTCTTCGTCCCCCGTCGCCGCGTCTGGGTGCGCGCGGATCGCCGGCGACGACGGGCGTACCGTGGTCGAGGTGGCCGCCCTCGCCCGCAGCGAGGACCCCGGTCTCGATCGTGAGTCGGAGCAGGTGGTCACCCTGCTGAAGGACGCGCTGGGTGAGCCCCACCCCGGGCCAGAACGAGCCGAAGGAGCCTGACGTGTCGGTGAACACGACGCTCGCCGAAGTGAGCAACGTCCTCGTGTACTCGTCGATGACGGTCTACGCGGGCGCGCTCGTCGCCTACGCGGTCGACCTCTCCGGGAAGGGCGCCGGCGCGCGACCGGCGGCGCAGCCGCGGGGCGACGCGGCAGCCGGTGCGGACGGCGCCACGGTGACGGGTGCGCAGTCCGCCGCCGCCGCGCCGACCGGGACAGGCGACCGGCGCGGCCGGGGCCGCGTCGGGAGCGGGGCGGCGGGGACCAGCCGCGCCGCCGGTACCGCGTGGCGCTCACGTGGCTCGCCGTCGCCCTGCACGCCGTCGCGGCGCTGACCCGCGGTCTGTCCGCGGGGCGGGTGCCGTGGAGCAACATGTACGAGTTCTCGGTCACGGGGTCGCTCGTCGTGGCCGCCGTCTTCCTCGGTCTCGTGGTCTGGCGCCGTGACCTGCGGTTCCTCGGCGCCTTCGTCGTCGGACCGGTGCTGCTGACGCTCGGCCTGGCGATCGTCGTCCTGTACACGGAGTCGGCCCAGCTCGTGCCCGCCCTGCAGAGCTACTGGCTGGTCATCCACGTCTCCGTCGCGTTCGTCGCCAGCGCGCTGCTGACGGTCGGCTTCTCCGCCACCGTCCTGCAGCTCGTGCAGCAGCGACGGGAGGAGCGCCGCAGGCTGGGGCAGGTGGCCAAGGGCGGCGCGTTCATGAACCGGTTGCCGGGATCTGCCGAGCTGGAGCGGCTGGGGTACCGGCTGGTCGCGCTCGCGTTCCCGCTGTGGACGTTCACGCTGGTCGCGGGCGCGATCTGGGCCGAGAAGGCCTGGGGCCGCTACTGGGGCTGGGACCCCAAGGAGGTCTGGACGTTCGTGATCTGGGTGGTCTACGCGGCCTACCTGCACGCCCGCGCGACCCGCGGGCTGGGACGGACGTCGAGCCGCCTACCTGTCGATCGCCGGGCTTCGTCTGCCTGCTGGTGAACTTCCTCGTCGTCAACGTCTTCTTCAGCGGCAACCACTCGTACGCCGGCATCGGCTGACCCTCCGGACCGGGCGTCAGACGCGCTGCGGGTCGTCCCCGTCCGCGTCACCGTCACGCTCCTCCTGCTCGCGCTGCCACAGCTCGAGGTCCAGGTCCCGCAGGAAGTCCGGGTCGTCGTCCGGCGCCAGCGGGCGGCGGGGGCTCGTACGGCGACGGAGCGCCCGATGCCGCGGTCGCGCCCGAGCACCAACCAGGCCAGCGGGCCGACCAGGACGACCAGGACGATCACGACCACCCACAGGGACTTCGGCAGCACGCGCACGCGGGTCGCGTCCGTCTGCAGGCAGTCGAGCAGGGCGTAGACGGCCACCCCGACGACGAGGAAGCGCGAGCAGCACGACGAAGCACGTCCGTCCACTGTACGAGGGCGGGGGCTGAGTTCTCCCGGGGGAGGGGACGGTCCAGCGCCGGCAGCGGGACCTGCATTCTCCGGGGGAACGGCGGCGGCCAGATGCCTGCTGGGACGCGCGTTCTTCCGAGAATGGTGGTGGCCGGGCCCGTGGGACGTCGTTCTCCCGAGAATGGCGGTGCGGGGCGGGGGCGGGCAGCAAGACGCCGACCGGACGACGCTGTACCGGTCGGCGTGTGTGTGCTGAGTGCGCTGAGGGGTTCCTGCGAGCCGTGACGGCTCGGGCCCGCGCTCAGCGGCTGGCGAGGGCCAGCAGGCGGATGGCGGCGCGACGGGCGTTGTGGACGTCGGCCGAACGACGCAGGTCGGCGGCGTGCGTCTGGGCCATCTCGATGGTGGGGGACACGGTGGTTCCTCCTCTCGGTGATCGGTGTTCTGTACCTTTGATTCTAAGGTGTTCAACAGGACTCTCGTTACATTCATGCCCTCGATTGAGCCCTTCAGGACAGATGTGCTGCACCTCACGTCGGTTCGGGGGGTGCGTCCCCCGTCGGGCAGACTCGGGGGCATGGACGACACCGACCGCGCGCTCGTGCAGGCCCTGATGGAACGGGGCCGCGCGCCCTACGCCGAGCTCGGTCGGCACGTCGGTCTCTCCGGCCCGAGCGTGCAGGAGCGCGTGCGGCGGCTGGAGGAGGCCGGCGTCATCACCGGGTTCCACGCGTCCGTCGACCCGGCAGCCGTCGGGCTCGGGGTGAGCGCGCTGGTGGGCATCTACTCCTCGGACAACGCCGAGACCGACGACGTCGCCCGCCGGCTGCGGGACGTCGCCGAGATCGAGGACTGCTGGTACGTCGCCGGTGAGGAGGAGTTCGTCGTCAAGGTGCGGGCCGCCGACGTTCCCGCCCTCGAGCACGTGATCGCCAAGGTCCGGCGGCTGAGGGGGGTGTCGCGCACCCGCACCACCGTCATCCTCAGCACGCGGTGGGAGCACCGCGCGGGGCCCGTGCCCGACGTCGGCTGACGTGCCGCGCCTACCCTGGAGGGCGTGAACCCCTTCGTCTCCTTCACCGTCCTGCGGATCGCCCTGCTCGCAGCGGTCATCGCCGTGCTCTACGCGGTCGGCGCCCGCGGGCTGCTGCTGCTGGTGCTCGCCGCGGTCATCTCGCTGGCCCTGTCGTACGTCCTGCTGGCCGGGCCACGGGCGGCGATGACCCGGCAGATCGAGGAGCGGGTCTCCGGACGGGTCGCGCGCAAGGCGCCCTCCGGCGACGAGGAGGTCGAGGACAGGGCCGTCGACGGGACGCGGGTCGATGAGGGCGGGGACGACCACCGCGACGGCCCCGCCCGCTGAGGGTCAGCCCGTGATCGCCAGGCGCAGCTCGTCCAGGAAGCCGTCGTAGGCCACGGACGCGTCCGTGATCGTGAACCGCGACGGGAGCCGTTCGTGGTGCCGGTCGAGCAGCTCGACGGCGGCCCGGGCGAGCGGCGGCTCGTGGGTCAGGTCGAGACCCCACTCGTCCAGCAGCTCGGTCGGCACAGTCACCTGGTGCTCCGTTGCCTCGCCGTCTTCCGTGGGGAGGGTCACGCGGTAGACGTGCTCGTCCTCGGCGCGGATGTCGGGCGCGTCGGGACGGTCTGTGTCGCCGCCTGTTCCGGTGCCTGCTTCGGGGTGGGCGTAGTCCGGCTCGCTCATGCGGTGATCCTGGCAGGCAGGGGCCCTATCAGCCCAGCGACAGGCCCGCGCCGAGGACGACGGCGTAGGCGAGCTCGAACCGGCCCGTCGCGCCGAGCACCGGCACCAGGGCGGGACCGACCGCTCCGGCGAGCACCGAGCGCACCGGGACGACGGCCAGCGGGGCGGTGAGCAGGGTCAGCCAGGCCCACGGGCTGCCACCGGGCAGCAGTGCCGCCGGCGCGACGAGGGGAACTGCCGCGAGAACGAGTGCGGCGTACAGGTAACGGGTGCCACGGTCCCCGAGCCGGACGGCCAGGGTGCGCTTGCCGGCCGCCGCGTCGGTGGGGACGTCGCGCAGGTTGTTCGCCACCAGGATGGCGCAGGCGACGAGCCCGACGGCGACGGCGGCGGCCACGGCCGGACCCGAGACGCGGCCCGCCTGCGTGTACGTCGTGCCGAGGACGGCGACCAGCCCGAAGAAGACGAAGACGAAGACCTCGCCGAGCCCGCTGTAGCCGTACGGCCGTCTCCCGCCGGTGTAGAACCAGGCGGCTGCGACGGCGGCGGCGCCGACGGCGAGCAGTCCACCACGCGCCGCTGAGGGCCACCAGCACGAGCCCGGCGACCGCGGCCACGGCGAACGAGGCCAGGGCCGCGCCGAGGACGGACCGCGGTCTCGGCGAGCGCCGGACCCGACCAGCCGCAGGGGGCCCACGCGGTCGGCGTCGGTGCCGCGGATGCCGTCCGAGTAGTCGTTGGCGTAGTTGACCCCCACCTGCAGTGCGACCGCGACGACCAGCGCGAGGAGGGCGCGGCCGGCGTGCCCACCGTCCAGGGCGTACGCGGCACCCGTGCCGGCGGCGACGGGGCCACGGCGGCGGGCAGCGTGCGGGGCCGCGCGCCCTCGAGCCACTGGCGGACGGTCGGTGTCGGGGTGGGAGCGGGCACGGCGGGGAGGCTAGCGCTCACGACCCGGACACCAGGCGCTCGGCCAGGTCTCGGGCCCCCGTCCGGTCGGGCTTGCCGATCCCTCGGCTGGGGATCGCGTCGACGACGAACGTGCGCCGCGGGGCGGCGTGGCGTCCGAGGGAGCCGGCGACGTGCTCGCGCAGCCGCCTGCCCAGGCTGGCGTCGTGCGCGCCGGCGTCCTCCTCGGCGCACCCGGTGCGCCCGGTGCGCAGGGTCACGAACGCGACCACGGCCTCGCCCCACTCGACGTCAGGCACACCGACGACCAGCGCCTCACGTACCTCGGGGTCCTCCAGCAGCGACGCCTCGACGCGCGCCGGCTCGACCTTCTCGCCGCCGGTGACGATCACGTCGTCGGCGCGACCGAGGACGGACACGTGCCCGGAGCTCACCTCCGCCCGGTCGCTCGTGACGAACCAGCGAAGGCCGTCCGACTCGACGAAGGCCTCACGCGTCAGGACCGTGTCCGCCCGGTACCGGGTCGCGAGCACCGGCCCGGCGACGGCGAGCCTGCCTTCGCCGCTGGTCCGCGCCTCGACACCGTCGAGCGGGGCGCCGTCGTAGATGCAGCCGCCACACGTCTCGGTCGACCCGTACGTGCGGACGACGTGGACACCGGCCAGGGTCGCCTTGCGGTGCAACGGTTCCGGGGTCGCAGCCCCGCCGAGCAGCACGGCGTCGAGCCGCGCCAGGGCGGCGGTCGCCGTGGGGTCCTCCAGGGCCCGGGCGAGCTGCGTCGGCACCAGCGAGGTGTAGCGGACCGGTGGCCCGTACCCGTCAAGGGCGGCGACCAGGGCGCCGGCGGTGAAGCCGCCGTGCAGTGGCACCAGCGAGGGCAGACGTTCCGCGGGGTCGGACGCCATCAGGCCGCGCACGAGCACCTGCCATCCGGCGACATGTGTGAGCGGGAGAGCGAGGGCCCAGCGGCCGGGTGGTCCGATCCGGGTGTGGGTGGCGCTCGCCGACGCGAGCAGCGCGGCCGAGGCCAGCTCGACGACCTTCGGCCGACCGGTCGAGCCCGACGTGGGCAGGAGGAGGGCGGTGTCCCGGTCGACGGGCTGGTCGAGTGCGGCGGCCCTGACGACCTCATCACCTGGCGGCCCGGACGGCACCGGCAGGAGAGCGGGGCCGGTCCCGTCCAGCGCCCGGGAGAGCGCGGCGACGAGGACGGGCACCTGCTCGGGGCGGGCACCCGTCTCACCCAGGCGCAGGATCGAGACCTCGCGGGCCGACGGTGCCGGTCCGGTGCCGGTCCCGCGGTCGTCGCCCACGTCGTCAGGCTATCCGCGGCGCGTCGTCACTCGGAGGGCGAGGGAGGCGGCTCCTGCTCGTGCAGTCGAAGCCGGTTGCCGAACGGGTCGGTCAGCTCCAGCCAGGTGCCCAGCTCGTCGGTGTACACGCCGGGGTTCAGGAAGCGGTACTCCTTCGCCGACAGCTCCGCCGCCAAGGCGGTGAGACCGGTCGCCCGGACGTACACCGTGGCTCCCGGTGTGGCGTCGCCGTGGTGCTCGCTGAGGTGCAGCACCAGGTCTCCGCGCGAGACCTGTTGGTACAGGGGGGCTTCGGCGGTGAACCGGTGCTCGAAGTCGACCGACATCCCCAGGTAGTCCACGTAGAACTCGCGAGCCTTGTCGGCGTCGAAGCTCCGGAGGATGGGAACGACGGCCTGGACCGAGAACGGCATGGCGTACCTCCCTGCTGACCGTGGGGGCCAGTATGGCCGGAGAAGGTCGTTGTGGGGACGACGGGTGACCGGCCGAGGGCCGCGGACCGTTCCCCGGGACGACCCGCTGGGGCTCACGCGGCGAGAGGATGGACGGATGCAGCAGGTCATCACGGTGGAGATCGACGCGCCACCCGAGCGGGTCTGGGACGTCATGACCGATGTCGGACGGTGGCCTGAGTGGACCGGGACGGTCACGTCGGTGGCCAGACTCGACGGTGGTCCGCTGAGGCTCGGCTCGAGGGCTCGCCTCGAGCAGCCGAAGCTGCCGCCGACGGAGTACGTCGTGACCGAGCTCGAGCCGGGGCGCTCGTTCACCTGGGAGGCGACGAGCCCGGGCGTGCGCATCACCGCGCGGCACGACGTCGACGCGCTCCCGGGTGGTGGGACGCAGGTCCGCCTGACTGTCGAGCAGGCGGGCCCGCTCGGCACGGTGATGGGGCGGCTCTTCTTCAAGGGACTCACGGATCGCTACCTCGCGGCGGAGGCCGCCGGGCTGAAGGCGCGCAGCGAAGGCAGGGTCTGACTCGCCCCGTCAGTAGTACCAGGGGAACCCGGACCAGTCCGGGGGCCGCTTCTCCAAGAACGCGTCACGGCCCTCGATGGCCTCGTCCGTCATGTAGGCGAGACGAGTCGCCTCGCCGGCGAACACCTGCTGGCCGACCATCCCGTCGTCCGCGAGGTTGAACGCGAACTTCAGCATGCGCTGGGCCGTCGGGGACTTGCCGTTGATCTCCGCGGCGACCTCCAGGGCGACGCGCTCGAGATCGGCGTGGTCTGCGACGAGGTTGACCGCCCCCATCGCGTGCATGTCCTCGGCCGTGTAGGTCCGTCCGAGGAAGAAGATCTCGCGAGCGCGCTTCTGCCCCACCATCTTCGCCAGGTACGCCGAGCCGTAGCCGCCGTCGAACGAGCCCACGTCGGCGTCGGTCTGCTTGAACCGCGCGTGCTCCCTGCTCGCGATGGTCAGGTCGCAGACCACGTGCAGGCTGTGCCCGCCGCCGGCTGCCCACCCCGGTACGACTGCCACGACCACCTTGGGCATGGTGCGGATCAGCCGCTGCACCTCGAGGATGTGCAGTCGCCCACCCGCGGCCTTCACGCGCGCCTCGTCCACCGTGCCGGCCGTCTCGCCGTCCGCGTACTGGTAGCCCGAGCGCCCCCGGATCCGCTGGTCGCCACCGGAGCAGAACGCCCAGCCCCCGTCTCGCGGACTCGGTCCGTTGCCGGTCAGCAGCACCGCCCCGACGTCGGGGGTCATCCGCGCGTGGTCGAGCGCCCGGTACAGCTCGTCCACCGTGTGCGGACGGAAGGCGTTGCGCACGCCGGGGCGGTCGAAGGCGATCCGGACCGTGCCGCCCGCCGGCCCGTCGAGCAGGCAGCGGTGGTACGTGATGTCGGTGAGGCCGAACCCTGGCACCGGTCGCCACGCGGTGGGGTCGAACAGCTCGGACACGGCCCGGTCGTCCGCCTCGGTGCGGGGTTCGTCGCTCACGTCGGCGAGGATAGGCCGGTGACCGCGACGCACCTGCACCTGCCACCGCTGCAGGACGTGCTGGTCGGGCTGCGCGTCGTGCGCGTCCCGCTGCGGGTGCGGTTCCGCGGGCTGGAGGTCCGCGAGGTGGCCCTGCTGCGAGGACCTGCCGGCTGGGGCGAGTTCGGCGCCTTCACCGAGTACGACGACGACGAGTCGGCCTGGTGGCTCGCGTCGGCTCTCGAGGCCGCCTGGACCGGCTGGCCGCCGGCGGTGCGCGACACGGTGCCGGTGAACGCCACCGTCCCCGCGGTGCCGGCGGACCGCGTGGCGGACGTGCTGTCGGGCTTCGACGGCTGCACGACCGTCAAGGTCAAGGTCGCGGAGCGAGGCCAGGGGCTCGCGGACGACCTCGCGCGTGTCCGACGGGTCCGGGAGCTGATGGGTCCGGAGGCGGCGATCAGGGTGGACGCCAACGGTGCCTGGGGCCTGGCCGAGGCCGTCGAGGCGCTGACCGCGCTGTCGACGTCCGGGCTCCAGTACGCCGAGCAGCCCTGCGCCGAGCTGGGTGACCTGGAGCGGCTGCGCACCGAGCTGCGCCGCCGAGAGGTCGACGTGCCGATCGCCGCGGACGAGAGCATCCGGAAGGCGTCAGACCCGTTCCGGGTCGCGGCGTCGGGGGCCGTCGACGTCGCCGTGCTCAAGGTGCCGCCGCTCGGCGGCGTCGCCCGGATGCTGTCGGTCGCAGCAGTCCTGGCAGAGCGCCACGACGTGTCCGTCGTCGTGTCGAGCGCCCTCGACACGAGCGTGGGCATGGCCGCCGGCGTCGCGGCGGCAGCCGCCCTCCCCGGTCTCGAGCTGGCGTGCGGCCTGGGGACGGTCGGGCTGCTGGAGCGCGACGTGACGAGCGATCCGCTGCTGCCCGTCCGTGGCAGCCTGCCGGTCAGGGCCGTCGAACCCGACGCACGGATGCTCGAGCGGCTCGCGGCACCGCCGGAGCGGTTCGACTGGTGGGCGCGGCGCGTGGAGCGCTGTCACGCGGTGCTGTCCACGACGGAGGTCGTGTCATGAGCGCGTCCGTCGCGGCGGCACGCGCCCTCGTCGAGGGGCTCGTAGCCGCCGGTGTGCGCGACCTCGTGCTCTGCCCAGGGTCGAGGTCGGCACCGCTGGCGTACGCCGCCCACGCGGCTGAGCAGGCCGGTGCGCTGCGACTTCACGTGCGCCACGACGAGCGGGGCGCCGCCTTCGTGGCTCTCGGGTGCGCCGCCGCGGACCGGCGACCCGCGGCCGTCGTCACCACGTCCGGCACGGCGGTGGCGAACCTGCACCCCGCCGTCCTCGAGGCGCACCACGCGGGAGTGCCCCTGCTGGTGCTCACGGCCGACCGGCCGCACCGGCTGCGCGGGACGTGGGCCAACCAGACGAGCCACCTGCAGGCGGGCCTGTTCGGGGGTGCGCCGGTCGCGACGCGTGACATCCAGGCGCCTGAGGTGCGGGCGGCGGGCGGAAGTGCTGTGCACGAGTGGTTCTCGATCGGGATCGAGGCCGCGCGGACGGCCGTCGAGGGCACGCCCGGCAGGGGGCGCGGCGGCCCCGTCCACCTCAACCTCGCCTTCGACGAGCCGCTGACCCCGCAGGCCCTCGAGCCGTGGCCGGCCGGTACGCACGGGCCGCCCGGCTCTCGCGCCGGCTCGCGGCGCGCCGACACCGTGCTGCTCGACCGCGGACCGCGCACGCTGGTCGTGGCCGGCGACCGGGCGGGCGTCGAGGCGCGTCGGCTCGCGGAGGCGGCGGGCTGGCCGCTGCTCGCAGAGCCCACGTCCGGCGCGAAGGGAGGCGACCACCGCATCGGGGCCTACCGGCTCGTGCTGGGCCGCACGGGCTTCGGCGACCGCGTCGAGCGCGTGGTGGTGTTCGGGCACCCGACCGTGTCGCGACCGGTGACGAGGCTGCTGGCCCGCGTCGACGTGGAGCTGGTCCAGGTCGTCCGGTCCGTCGACGAGCCTGGGCCCGAGCGGCATGCGCGTCGCGTCGTCGGTCACGTCGAGGCCGCCGGTGACCCGGGTGCGGACAGCTCCTGGCTCGAGCAGTGGGTGGCGGCCGGACGTGTGGCCGAGCGCGCGGTCGACGAGGTGCTGGATGGCTGGCCGGTGCTCACCGGACCTCTCCTGGCGCGCGAGGTCGCTCACGCGACCGGCGCCGGCGACGCGCTGGTGGTCGCGGCGTCGAACCCGGTACGCGACCTCGATCTCGTCGCGCCCGCCCCCGACGGCGTGCTCGTGCTGGCGAACCGTGGTCTGGCGGGCATCGACGGGACGATCGGCACCGCGGTCGGTGTCGCCGCCGCCGCCGGTCGACCGACGCGCCTGCTGGTCGGCGACCTGGCGTTCCTGCACGACCACGGGAGCCTCGCGCTCCCCGTCGGCGAACGGGACCGGCTGCGCCTGCAGGTGGTGGTGCTCAACGACGACGGTGGCGGGATCTTCGGGCTGATCGAGCACGCTGACCACCCGTCCAGCTTCGAGCGGGTGTTCGGTACGCCGCACGGCGCAGACCTGGCTTCGCTGTGCGCGGCCGTGGGGGTCCCGCACCGACGCGTGAACGAGAAGGCTGAGCTGGCAACGGTTCTCGCCGATGTCCCCTTGGGGATCTCCGTCGTCGAGGTGCGTGCCGACCGGGGGTCCCTGCGACCCCTGCACGACGCGCTGCGCACTGCGGTCGTCGGTCCCGACCCCGGCTGAGAGCTGCCCGCGTCAGCCGAGCGCGTCGCGCATCGGCACGAGCTTGGCGTCGGACTCCGCCAGCTCCGCCTCGGGGTCCGACCCGGCGACGATGCCGCACCCGGCGAAGAGCCGCAGCCGGTGCGCGTCGTCCGGGTCGTGCCGCGCGGACCGGAGCGCGATGCCGAGCTCGCCGTCGCCGCTCCCGTCAACCCAGCCGACGGGCCCTGCGTAGCGGTCGCGGTCCATCTGCTCCAGCTCGTCGATCAGCGCGGACGCCACCGGGGTGGGCGTGCCGCAGACGGCTGCGGACGGGTGCAGCGAGGCGGCGAGGTCGAGCACGGAGGGGTTCGACGACCGGCGCCCGCGGGGCAGGACGCCGGTGACGTCGGTGGCCAGGTGCATGACGTTCGGCAGGTGCAGCACGAACGGGGCCTCCGGCACGTTGGTGCTGGCGCAGTGCGGCGCCAGGGCGTCCGCGACCGATCGCACCGCGTACTCGTGCTCCTCGAGGTCCTTGCTCGACCGTGCCAGGCCCGCCGCCAGGGCGAGGTCGTGCTCGTCGTCGCCGGTCCGGCGGATAGTGCCGGCCAGGACCCGCGACGTCACCAGGCCGCGCTCGCAGCGCACCAGCAGCTCGGGTGTTGCGCCCACCAGACCGTCCACGGCGAACGTCCAGCAGGAGGCGTACCCGTCCGCGAGCCGCTGCAGGAGCCATCGCTGGTCCACGGGGTGCTCGGCCCGGGCGTCGAGGTCACGCGCCAGCACGACCTTGTCGAGCTCTCCTGCGCCGATGCGGCGGACCGCCTCGGCGACGGCAGACATCCACTGCGGTCCGGACAGGGCACCGTCCCCGTAGCTCACCTCGCCCGGAGCCGTCACCGGCTCGACGGCCGGCAGGACCGCCGGATCCGGGAGCGCGCCGTGCGCGTCGGTCGTCGTCACCCACCAGGCACCGTCGCGGTGCCCGACGACGGTGCGAGGCACCACCAGCACGCCGCCCGCCGCCGAGCCGGGCGAGAAGCTGAAGGAGACGAACGCGACCGGCCCGCTGCCGGGCGCCTGCACCTCGTCGCGCACGACCGCGCCCGCGGCGAGCCCCGACCAGGTCCTCGCGGCCTGCGCCACCTGGTCGGGCTCGTCCAGCTCGATCCGCAGCTGCTCGCCGACGCCCACCAGACCCTCGCCGCGGCGCACCCAGGCGAGGGCCTGCCCGGACGGGAGCAGACCCAGCAGCGGACCCGGGTCGTCGAGGGGGACGGTGCGCACCACCAGCGTGGCGTCCGCAGGGTCGGTCTGCGACCGGTCTGGGGCGGTACTCATCGGACGTCAGCCTAGGTGGCGCGGACGCGGCCCGCCCGACCGGGAGCGTGCGCAGGGCAGGTGGGCTGCGACACTCGAGGAGTGAGCCGAGCAGATCTGGACAAGCAGCCGCATGAGGTCGCCGCGATGTTCGACGACGTGGCCGACCGGTACGACGTGACCAACGACGTGCTGTCGCTCGGCCAGGACCGCCGGTGGCGAAAGGCCGCGATGCAGGCCCTCGACCTGCGGCCAGGGCAGACGCTGCTGGACCTGGCGGCGGGGACCGGTACCTCGTCCGAGCCCTTCGCTGACGCCGGAGTACGCACCGTGGCGAGCGACTTCTCGCTCGGCATGCTGCGCGTCGGCCGTCGCCGTCGCCCGGACCTGGCGATGGTCGCTGGGGACGCCACCCGTCTGCCGTTCGCCGACGCCTCCTTCGACGCGGTGACGATCTCGTTCGGCCTGCGCAACGTCGTGGACCACGCCAGCGCCCTGGCCGAGATGCTGCGGGTCACGCGTCCCGGCGGGAGGCTCGTCGTCTGCGAGTTCTCCCACCCGACCCTGCGGCCGTTCCGGGTGGCGTACACCGAGTACCTGATGCGGGCGCTGCCCGCCGTCGCTCGCGCCGTCAGCTCGAACCCCGACGCCTACGTCTACCTGGCCGAGTCGATCCGAGCGTGGCCCGACCAGGCCGCGCTCGCCGACGAGCTGCGGGCCTCCGGCTGGGACGAGGTCCAGTGGCGCAACCTCTCCGGCGGCATCGTCGCGCTGCACCGGGCGACGCGTCCGGCCTGACCCGTCTCGCCCCCTCCCCGCAGATCGTGGCCTTTCTGCGCTTCCAGGCCCCCGATAACCGCAGATAGTGGCCGATCTGCGGTTCGCGGGGGCCCTCGGACGGCGGATAGTGGCCGATCTGCGGTTCGCGGGGGCCCTCGGACGGCGGATAGTGGCCGATCTGCGGTTCGCGGAGGACCTCGGCGACAGGGGCGGGACGGCCTCTCCGGATGCGAGGCGCGCCGACTCGTGCTGTCCTCGGCGGGCGTGGCGGGACCAGCCCGCCACCAGACCCAGGGGAGCGCCATGGGCACCGACGACAAGATGAAGAACACCGCGCAGGACCTGACCGGCAAGGCCAAGGAGGCCGCGGGACGCGGAACCGACGACGAGCGTCTCGAGGCCGAGGGTCGCAAGGACCAGCGCGAGTCCGACCTGAAGCAGGCTGGCGAGAAGGTCAAGGACGCCTTCAAGCACTGACCTCGTGGCGCGCCGTGGCGCGCCGCCTCCGCGGGTCCGGACCGCAGGGTCCGGGCCCGCGTCGCGCCTCCCGGGTCACACGGGTCACCCTGGGCCACACTGGCCGGACGGCGGAGGCACCGGACGGGACCGGGTCGACAGGACGGTGACGATGACGGCGGACGTGGTCTACCTCGTGGTCGGCGATCGGGCTGCTGCTCGCCGTCGTCCTGCCCACCGCCCTGAGCCGAGCGTGGCTCTCCGCGCCGATCGTGCTCGTCGCGGTGGGGCGCTGGTCGGCTTCCTGCCGATCCCGGACGCCTTCAACGTCTCCCCGGTCGAGCACCGCGCGGTCACCGAGCACCTCACGGAGCTGGTCGTGATCGTGGCGCTGATGGGGGTCGGCCTGGCGCTGGACCGTCCGCTGTCGTGGCGCGACCCTGTCCAGCTTCCGACGCTGGGGCGTCACGTGGAGGCTGCTGGCGGTCGGCATGCCGCTGGCGATCGCGGCCGGCGCGCTGCTCGGCTGGTGGGTGATGGGCCTGGCGCCGGCGGCCGCACTCCTGCTCGCTGCGGCGCTGGCCCCGACCGACCCGGTCCTGGCGGCCGACGTGCAGGTCTCGGGTCCGGCGACGGCTGCACCCGCCGACGGTGCCGACAGGGCGCCGAGGCCGGGAGGACGACGCGGCCGGTGAGGACGACGCGGCAGCGAGGACGGCATCCACCCCGAGGAGGTCGACGAGCAGGACGAGGTCCGCTTCGCGCTGACCAGCGAGGCGGGGCTCAACGACGGACTGGCCTTCCCGTTCGTCTACGCGGCGATCCTCGCAGCCACCGCCGGCTCGGTCGTGGAGTGGGGTCCGCGGTGGCTCGCCTGGGAGCTGGTCGGAAAGACCGTCGTCGGGGTGGTCGTCGGTGT
The DNA here is from genome assembly GCA_963845675.1 of uncultured Actinomycetota bacterium. Classification (GTDB taxonomy): domain Bacteria; phylum Actinomycetota; class Actinomycetes; order Actinomycetales; family CAWJMD01; genus CAWJMD01. The sequence goes on from CAWJSX010000005.1 coordinate 515,053, forward strand.
CGCGGTCGGCTGGTCGCTCGCCCGCCTGGCGTTCCGCTCGTCACGGCGAGAGCTCCGGATGGCCGAGACCGGGGAGCCGCTCCTCGCCGTCGCGGCCACGCTGCTCGCGTACGGGGTGGCCGAGCTGGTGCACGGCTGGGGGTTCGTCGCGGTCTTCGTGTGCGCCATGACGATCCGTTCGGCGGAGCGGACCGACCGCTACCACGCGATGATGCACGGCGTCGTGGACCGCCTCGAACGATTGCTCACGCTCGTCCTGCTCCTGCTGCTCGGGGTGGCGCTCACCGACGGGCTCCTGGCCGACCTGCGCTGGCCGGGGGTGCTCGTCGCGGTCCTGCTGGTCTTCGTGGTGCGGCCCGCCACGGCCTGGATCAGCCTGCTGCCGGGGTCGCGCGACTGCGACCGACCTGCCCGGCACGGGTCTGGGCCGGCGCGAGCGCGCGATCGTGTCCGCGTTCGGGGTGCGCGGCATCGGCTCGGTGTACTACCTGGCCTACGCCACCGGGGTGGCGGACTTCGGGGACTCGCGTCCGCTCTGGTCGACGGTCGCCTTCACCGTCGTGCTCTCGGTCGTCGTGCACGGCGTCAGCGTGACGCCTGCGATGGCCTGGCTCGAGACGGCGCCGGGAGGTGCTCGCCGCACGGCGTGACGAGGCGGCGGTTAGGCAGACCTGAGCGGCGGGTCGGGTGGTCGCGTGCGTAGACTCGATCCGGCTGAGTTCGTGAACCAGTTCACAAGCGAACGACGCGCCACGACGCAAGCGCAGGAGCGAGGAGTCGACGATGGCCAGTTCCCCGCCGCACAAGGACGCCGACGTCATCGTCGTCGGCGCCGGTCCCGCCGGCTCGACCGCGGCCCACTACCTGGCCCGCGCCGGCCTGGACGTGCTGGTGCTGGAGAAGACCGCGTTCCCGCGCGAGAAGGTGTGCGGCGACGGCCTGACGCCGCGGGCGGTGCGCGAGCTGGTGACGATGGGTGTGCCCGACCGGCGAGGAGGACGGCTGGATCCGCAACCAGGGGCTGCGCATCATCGGCGGCGGGATGCGGCTCGAGCTGCCCTGGCCCGACCTGGCGAGCTTCCCCGACTACGGCCTGGTCCGTCCGCGCCTCGACTTCGACGACGTGCTGGCGCGCCACGCGCAGAAGTCGGGCGCACGGATCCGTCAGCAGATGAACGTGACTGGGCCCGGTCTTCGACCCGGACGACGCGGGCAGCGACCCGCGGGTGGTCGGCGTCCGCGCCCGCCCGGTCGACGAGCAGGGCCGGCGGACCGGTGACGAGGAGACGTTCCACGCCCCGGTCGTCCTCGCCGCCGACGGCGTCTCCGCCCGGCTCGCGCTCTCGCTGGGCATGCACAAGCGGGACGACCGTCCGCTCGGCGTGGCCGTCCGCACGTACTTCACGAGCCCTCGGCACGACGACGACTGGCTCGAGAGCTGGCTCGAGCTGTGGGACGGCGAGCCGGGACGGTCGAACCTGCTACCCGGCTACGGCTGGGTCTTCGGCGTCGGTGACGGGACCTCGAACGTCGGGCTCGGCATCCTCAACTCGTCCGACGCCTTCGGCAAGGTCGACTACAAGGAGCTGCTGCACCGCTGGGTCTCGACGATGCCGCCCGAGTGGCAGTACACGCCCGAGCACCAGGTCGGCGAGGTGCGCGGGGCCGCGCTGCCGATGGGCTTCAACCGCACGCCGCACTACCACCGCGGCGTGCTGCTGCTCGGTGACGCCGGCGGCATGGTCAACCCGTTCAACGGCGAGGGCATCGCCTACGCGATGGAGTCGGCGCGTCTGGCTGCCGACGTCGTCGTGCAGGCCCTCGCCGCGTCCCGACGCGGCCTCCCGCGAGCGGGCGCTGCAGGCCTACCCGCAGGTCATGAAGGACGCGCTCGGCGGGCTACTACACGCTCGGCCGCGTGTTCGTGAAGCTGATCGGCAACCCCAAGGTGATGCAGCTCGCCACGACCTACGGCCTGCCCCGGCCGCTGCTGATGAAGTTCACCCTGAAGATGCTGGCGAACCTGTCGGACCCCCGTGGCGGCGACGCGCTCGACCGCGTGGTGAACGGCCTGTCGCGGATGGCGCCGGCGGCATGAGCGTGTCGACGGACGCGGGTCGGGACGTGATGTGGGCCACCCCTAGGATGGGCCGCGCTTCGATCGCACCATGACGTGCCCGCCGCTGACCAGAGGGGAGTGAGTCGGTCGTGAACGACTCCTTCAACCCGTACGTCCCGATCCTCGTGATGTTCGGCCTGTCCTTCGGGTTCGTCGTCTTCTCCCTGACCGCGAACGCCCTGGCCGGCCCGAAGCGGTACAACCGGGCCAAGCTCGACGCGTACGAGTGCGGCGTCGAGCCCACGCCGCACGCGGTCGGTGGCGGACGGTTCCCGGTGAAGTACTACCTGGTCGCGATGACGTTCATCGTCTTCGACATCGAGGTCGTCTTCCTCTATCCCGTGGGCGGTCGCCTTCGGCGAGCTCGCCCTGTTCGGGCTGGTCGCCATGCTCGGCTTCCTGTTCCTCATCACCGTTCCCGTTCGTCTACGAGTGGCGCAGGGGTGGTCTCGAGTGGGACTGAGCACGATAGGCCGCGCACGCAGCGACGATCGAGGAGGCGCTAGATGGGCATCGAGGAGAAGCTCCCGAGCGGCTTCGTGCTCGACACGGTCGAGAACGTCGTCGGGTACATGCGCAAGAGCTCGGTGTGGCCGGCGACCTTCGGGCTGGCCTGCTGCGCCATCGAGATGATGGCCGTCGGCGGTCCCAAGTACGACATCGCGCGGTTCGGCATGGAGCGCTTCAGCGCGACCCCTCGCCAGGCCGACCTGATGATCGTCGCCGGTCGCGTCAGCCAGAAGATGGCACCGGTCCTGCGCCAGATCTACGACCAGATGGCCGAGCCGAAGTGGGTCATCGCGATGGGTGTGTGCGCCTCGTCCGGTGGCATGTTCAACAACTACGCGATCGTCCAGGGTGTCGACCACGTCGTGCCCGTCGACATCTACCTGCCGGGCTGCCCGCCGCGGCCCGGAGATGCTGATCAACGCGATCCTCGAGCTGCACCAGCAGATCCAGGACACGCCGCTCGGCGCCAACCGCGTCAAGGCCGCGAAGGCGGCCGAGGAGGCCGCGCTCGCGGCGGTCCCGACCAGCCGGATGAAGGGACTGCTGGCATGACCGGCACCTCGGGCGACGGGCCCGTCGACGACGGGACGCGTGAGCAGGTCGCCGACAAGAACGCCGTCGACAAGGGCGGGGAGGACGCGACACCCGCACAGCAGGCCGCTGCGGTGCCGCAGGCGGGCGCCCCGGCCAACCACCCCGAGGCCGCGACGACCGCTCCGCCGGCGGCCGAGGTGATGTCGACGCACGTGGCTCCGGTGAGCACCGCTGACGTGATCGCCACCGGCACAGGCATGTTCGGCGTCGCCGGCTCGGGGACACGTCGGGCTACGGCGGGCTCCAGACGGCGGTCGTGATGCCCGGCGCGACGGCCCGCCCCTATGGCGACTGGTTCGACGAGGCCGCCGACGTGCTCGCCGAGGTGCTGGGTGAGGCGACGAGGGCAGCGGCGAGGCCGGGCCTGGCTGGGACGCCGCGATCGAGAAGGTCGTCGTCGACCGCGGGCAGCTCACGCTGTTCGTCCGCCGCGAGCACCTGCCGCGCGTCGCCCGCGCGCTGCGCGACGACGCCGACCTGCGCTTCGAGATGTGCCTGGGCGTGAGCGGGGTGCACTACCCCGACGAGACGGGTCGCGAGCTGCACGCCGTCTACCCGCTGCTGTCGATCACGCACAACCGGCGGCTGCGGCTCGAGGTCGTGTGCCCCGACTCGGACCCTCACATCCCGTCGATCGTCGAGACCTACCCCGGCAACGACTGGCACGAGCGCGAGGCCTGGGACTTCTTCGGGATCGTCTTCGACGGCCACCCGGCGCTGACCCGCATCCAGATGCCGGACGACTGGCCGGGCCACCCTCAGCGCAAGGACTACCCGCTCGGCGGGATCCCGGTGGAGTACAAGGGCGCGACGATCCCGCCGCCCGACGTCCGCAGGCAGTACCGATGAACGGCACGACGACAACCGGTCGAGGGAGGACGGCATGAGCGCACCGACGTCCCACGAGGGTCGTGTCTTCACGGCCGAGGGCGGCGACTGGCAGGCGATCGCCGAGGAGGCGGTCGAGCTCCAGGAGGAGCGGATCGTCGTCAACATGGGCCCGCAGCACCCGTCGACGCACGGCGTCCTCCGGCTCATCCTCGAGATCGACGGCGAGACGGTGACCGAGGCCCGCTGCGGCATCGGCTACCTGCACACGGGCATCGAGAAGAACATGGAGTTCCGGACGTGGACGCAGGGGGTCACGTTCTGCACGCGGATGGACTACCTGACGCCCCTCATCAACGAGACCGCCTTCTGCCTCGGCGTGGAGCAGCTGCTCGGCGTGACCGACGACGTGCCGGAGCGCGCCACGGTCATCCGCGTGATGATGATGGAGCTGCAGCGGGTCTCGTCGCACCTGGTCTTCCTGGCCACGGGCGGCATGGAGATCGGCTCGACCACGATGATGACCAACGGGTTCGGAGCCCGTGAGGTCGTCCTCAAGCTCCTCGAGATGATCACGGGCCTTCGCATGAACCACGCCTACATCCGCCCCGGCGGTCTGGCACAGGACATCCCGCCCGGTGCGCTCGACAGCGTGCGCGAGGCCATCCCCGAGCTCCACCGCTACATCCACGACCTCGAGCTGCTCGCCAACGAGAACCCTGTCGTCAAGGCCCGTCTGGTCGACGTCGGCTACCTCGACCTCGCCGGGTGCATGTCCCTGGGCATGACCGGCCCGATCCTCCGGGCGACCGGCCTGCCCTACGACCTGCGCAAGGCCCAGCCGTACTGCGGGTACGAGACGTACGACTTCGACATCCCCACGCGGGACTCCTGCGACGCCTACGGGCGGTTCAGGATCCGCGTGGACGAGATGTACGAGTCGCTGCGGATCGTCGCCCAGTGCGCGGACCGGCTGCAGGCGATGGCGCCCGGTCCCGTGATGGTGGCCGACCGCAAGATCGCGTGGCCGGCGCAGCTGGCGCTCGGCGGCGACGGCATGGGTAACAGCCTCGACCACATCCGGCAGATCATGGGCTCGTCGATGGAGGCCCTGATCCACCACTTCAAGCTGGTCACCGAGGGCTTCCGGGTGCCGGCCGGCCAGGTCTACACGGCCGTCGAGTCGGCCAAGGGCGAGCTCGGCGTGCACCTGGTGTCGGACGGCGGCACCAAGCCGTTCCGCGCGCACTTCCGCGACCCCTCGTTCAACAACCTCCAGGCCGTCGCCGCGATGTGCGAGGGCGGCTCCGTCGCCGACGTCATCGTCGCGGTGGCCTCGATCGACCCGGTGATGGGAGGCGTGGACCGCTGATGGCCCTCGACCCGCAGGTGCGCGAGCGGCTGGTCGCCGACGCGCAGACGATCATCGCCCGCTACCCCGAGCCCCGCTCGGCCCTGCTGCCGATGCTGCACCTCGTGCAGTCGGAGGAGGGCTACGTCAGCCCCGACGGAATCACGCTGTGCGCCGAGGTGCTCGGGCTGACCGCCGCAGAGGTGTCGGCGGTCGCGACGTTCTACACGCAGTACAAGCGGCGGCCCGAACGGTGAGTACACGGTCGGGGTCTGCATCAACACGCTGTGCGCGGTGATGGGCGGCGACGAGATCTACCGCTCCCTGTCCGACCACCTCGAGGTCGAGCACGACGAGACGACCGAGGACGGCAGGATCACCCTCGAGCGCATCGAGTGCAACGCGGCGTGCGACTACGCGCCGGTGATGATGGTGAACTGGGAGTTCTTCGACAACCAGACGCCGTCGTCGGCCCGGGAGGTCGTCGACGCACTCTGACCGCGGGACGTGACGTCACCCCCACCCGGGGCGCGGCCAGGGTCTGCACGTTCAAGGAGACCTCGCGCGTGCTGGCAGGCTTCAACGACGGTCGTGCGGACGAGGGCGTGGGCGCAGGGCCCGCGAGCCTCGAGGGTGTGCGTCTGGCACGTGAGAAGCGCTGGTCCGCACCGGGTCGCGAGCCGCTGGGGCCGCGTCACTCCTCGGGGACGGATGAGGGCTGATGACCACGCTGACACCGATCCTGACGGACATCTGGGACGCGGACCGACCCTGGACGCTCGAGACTTACGCCTCGCGGGGCGGGTACGACGGACTTCGTCAGGCCCTGGGGCGCACCCCCGAGGACATCATCACCGCGGTCAAGGACTCGGGCCTGCGCGGGCGCGGCGGGGCAGGCTTCCCGACCGGCATGAAGTGGGGCTTCCTGCCGAAGCCTGACGGCGGTCCCCGCTACCTCGTGGTGAACGCGGACGAGTCCGAGCCGGGCACCTGCAAGGACACGCCCCTCATGCTCGCCAACCCCCACGTGCTGGTGGAGGGGGTGGCGATCACGTCGTACGCGATCGGGTGCCACCACGCCTTCATCTACCTGCGTGGTGAGCTCGTCCACGTGTACCGGCGGCTGCTCAAGGCGGTCGACGACGCCTACGCCGCGGGGCATCTCGGCACGAACGTCCACGGGTCGGGGTTCGACCTCGACGTCACCGTGCACGCCGGCGCCGGCGCGTACATCTGCGGTGAGGAGACGGCGCTGCTCGACTCGCTCGAGGGCCGTCGCGGGCAGCCTCGCCTCAAGCCGCCGTTCCCGGCGGTCGCCGGGCTGTACGCGCGCCCGACCGTCGTGAACAACGTCGAGTCGATCGCGTCGGTCCCGTCGATCATCACCGAGGGCGACGAGTGGTTCTCGTCGATGGGCACGCCCAAGTCGACCGGCTACGGGCTGTTCTCGCTGTCGGGCCACGTGACGCGGCCGGGGCAGTACGAGGCCCCGCTGGGCATCACGCTGCGCGAGCTGCTCGACATGGCCGGTGGCGTGCGTGAGGGACACGAGCTGAAGTTCTGGACCCCGGGCGGCTCCTCGACCCCGATCTTCACGGCCGAGCACCTCGACGTCCCCCTCGACTTCGAGTCGGTCGGCAGCGCGGGCTCGATGCTCGGTACCCGGGCGCTGCAGATCTTCGACGAGACGACGTCGGTCGTGCGAGCGGTGCTGCGCTGGACCGAGTTCTACGCCCACGAGTCCTGCGGCAAGTGCACGCCCGTGCCGTGAGGGCACGTACTGGATGAAGCAGGTGCTCCGCCGCATCGAGGCGGGCAAGGGGACGGCCGAGGACATCGACACGCTGCTCGACACCTGCGACAACATCCTCGGGCGCTCGTTCTGCGCTCTCGGCGACGGGGCGACGAGCCCGGTCTCCAGCGCCATCCAGTACTTCCGGTCGGAGTTCGAGGCCGGGATGCACACGCCCGCGTGGGAGCTCTACCCCTACGCCCAGTCCACCTGCTTCGCGGAGGTCGATGCGCGATGACCGTGACCGCCGGAAACAGCGGCGCCGTCGCGCCCGCACAGGACCTGGTGACCGCCACGATCGACGGAGCGCGGTCTCCGTGCCGAAGGGCACGCTGGTGATCCGCGCCGCCGAGCAGATCGGCGTGCACGTCCCGCGCTTCTGCGACCACCCCCTCCTGGACCCGGTCGGCGCCTGCCGGCAGTGCCTGGTCGAGATCGCGACCCCCGGGACCGGACGGCGAGCTGAGGTCGATGCCCAAGCCGCAGCCGGCCTGCGTGATCGAGCTGACCGAGGGCATGCAGGTCAAGACGCAGGCGTCCTCCGCCGTCGCCGAGAAGGCGCAGCACGGCGTGATGGAGTTCCTGCTCGTCAACCACCCGCTCGACTGCCCGGTGTGCGACAAGGGCGGCGAGTGCCCCCTGCAGAACCAGGCGATGAGCGACGGACGGGCGACCAGCCGGTTCGTCGACGTGAAGCGCACGTTCCCCAAGCCGATCAAGATCAGCACCCAGGTGCTGCTCGACCGTGAGCGGTGCATCCTGTGCCAGCGCTGCACGCGCTTCTCGGCCGAGATCGCCGGCGACCCCTTCATCGACCTGCAGCAGCGCGGCGTCATGCAGCAGATCGGCACGTTCTCGCCCGGGCGTGCTCGGAATCGCGACACGCGGCGAGCAGATGCTCGACGAGTCGGGTGAGCCGTTCGCCAGCTACTTCTCCGGCAACACGATCCAGATCTGCCCGGTCGGCGCGCTGACGAGCGCCGCGTACCGCTTCCGCTCCCGTCCGTTCGACCTCGTGTCGTCGCCCGGTGTCTGCGAGCACTGCGCCGACGGCTGCGCGATCCGCGTCGACCACCGTCGCGGCTCGGTGCTGCGCCGACTGGCGGCCGATGACGCGGCGGTGAACGAGGAGTGGAACTGCGACAAGGGACGTTTCGCATTCCACTGGTCCGACGGGCACCGACCGCCTCACGCACCCGCTGGTGCGCGGCGAGGACGGCGAGCTGGAGCCGGCCAGCTGGCCCGTCGCACTCGAGCTCGCCGCCCGCGGTCTGGCCGCGGCGCGCGACGGCGAGCTCGGCGAGCTCGGTGGTGTCACGCAGCACGCCCGCGGCGTCGGCCGTGCTGGTCGGCGGCAGCGCGACCGTCGAGGACTCTTACGCCTACAGCAAGTTCGCCCGCACGGTGTTGGGCACCAACGACATCGACCATCGCATGCGTCCGCAGTCGCCGGAGGAGGAGCACTTCCTCGCGCACCACGTCGCAGGCCGCTCCATCGCGTCCCCGGACGACCGTCACGTACGCGGACGTCGAGCGCGCACCGGCCGTGCTGCTCGTCGGGCTGGAGCCCGAGGAGGAGTCGCCCATCCTCTTCCTGCGGCTGCGCAAGGCCGTGCGCAAGCACGGCACCGCGGTGACGCTCGGTGGCGCCGTTCGCCACGCGTGGCCTGACGAAGCTGTCGGGCGACCCTGCTTCCGGCGGCGCCGGGTACCGAGGCCGAGATGCTGCACGCCATGGTCGTGTCGACGGCCGACGGACGAGCAGGCGCCGGAGCCTGTGCACGCCGCGGCAGAGTCGCTGCGGAACGACGGGGCGGTCGTGCTGGTGGGCGAGCGCATGGCGTCCGTGCCCGGGGCCCTCAGCGCCGCGCTGACCCTCGCCAGGACCACCGGGGCCCGGCTGGCGTGGGTCCCTCGCCGTGCCGGCGAGCGCGGTGGCGTCGAGGCGGGCACGCTGCCCGGGCTGCTGCCCGGAGGTCGCCCGGTCGAGGACGCCTCCGCCCGCGTCGATGTCGCGGCCGTCCTGGGGTGTGGAGTCGCTGCCGCGGTGCCGGTCGCGACCTGGGCGGCGATCCTCGCCGACACCGAGGCCGGCCAGGTCGGCGGCGTGCTCGTGGCCGGTGTCGACCTCGACGACCTGCCGGACCCCGAGCAGGCACGTCGGGCGCTGCGCACGGCGCCCTTCGTGGTGAGCCTCGAGGTGCGGTCCAGCAGCGTCACCGAGCTCGCCGACGTCGTGCTGCCGGTCGCTCCCGTGGCGGAGAAGTCGGGCTCCTTCCTCACGTGGGAGGGACGCTGGCGCACGTTCGACGCGGCCCTCGACTCGGGCGCGATGACGGACGGCCGCGTGCTGCACGCCCTCGCCGACCAGCTCGACGTCGACCTCGGCCTGCCGGACGCCGCGTCGGCACGCGCCGAGCTCGCCGAGCTGGGCGCGTGGGAGGGCTCGCGTCCCGCCGCTCCGAGCCTGCCGGCCGGTGAGCCGCCGTCGCCCGCCGCCGGCGAGGCCGTGCTCGCGACGTGGGACCTCATGCTCGGCGCAGGCCGCGGCCAGGACGGTGAGCCCTACCTGGCCGGCACCGCCCACCGTGCGCACGCCCGACTGAGCGCGGGCACCGCCGCGGCCGCGGGCATCCACTGGGACGAGGCCGCCGTGGCAGCCGGGCACCCTGGCCCGACGGTGAGGGTGAGCACGTCGGCCGGGTCGCTCACGCTGCCGCTCGTCGTCACCGACATGCCCGACCACACGGTGTGGCTGCCAACCAACAGCCAGGGCTGCGCCGTCCGTGCCACCCTGCACGCCGTGAGCGGTGCCGTGGTCCGCCTGACCCCGGGCCTGCCGGACGGCGTGGACGGCGTCGCGGTGACCACCACCGGACAGACCCGCGAAGGGAACCCCTCGTGAACGGCACCGTGCTGGCAGCAGCCGACTTCAGCCAGGACAACGGCTGGGTGATCGCGGGCAAGACGCTGTTCGTCTTCGTCTTCCTGGTCGTCAACGTCCTCGCGGCGATCCTGCTCGAACGCAAGATCATCGGGCGGATGCAGAACCGCTACGGCCCCAACCGCACCGGGCCGTTCGGCGCGCTGCAGTCCCTGGCCGACGGGGTCAAGCTGGCGCTCAAGGAGGACCTGACCCCGACCAACGCCGACAAGGTCATCTACCTGCTGGCGCCGGCGATCGCGGCCGTCCCCGCGTTCCTCTCCTTCGCGGTGATCCCGCTCGGGCCGCAGGTGCGGATCCCCTTCACCGACATCGTGACCCCGATGCAGATGACCGACCTGCCGGTCGCCGTCCTGTACATCCTCGCGGTCACCAGCGTCGGCGTGTACGGGCTCGTGCTGGCCGGGTGGTCGTCGGGATCGACCTACCCGCTGCTCGGCGGGGTCCGGTCGACGGCCCAGGTGATCAGCTACGAGCTGTCGATGGGGCTGTCCCTTGTCAGCGTCTTCATCGTCGCCGGCTCGATGTCGACGTCCGAGATCGTCGACTCGCAGCAGTCGCTCTGGTGGGGCATCACGCTCTTCCCGGCGTTCGTGATCTACGTGATCTCGATGGTGGGCGAGACGAACCGGGCCCCCTTCGACCTGCCCGAGGCCGAGGGCGAGCTCGTCGGCGGCTTCCACACCGAGTACTCGTCCCTGAAGTTCGCGATGTTCTTCCTGGCCGAGTACGTGAACATGGTGACGGTCTCGGCCCTCGCCACCACCTTGTTCCTCGGCGGGTGGCGGGCGCCGTTCCCGCTGTCCGCGATCGGCGACGGGGTGCTCAACACCGGCTGGTGGCCGCTGCTCTGGTTCATCGCCAAGGTGTGGGTCTTCATGTTCCTCTTCATCTGGCTGCGGGGCTCGCTGCCGCGTCTGCGCTACGACCAGTTCATGCGCTTCGGCTGGAAGGTGCTGATCCCTGCCGCCCTCGGCTGGATCGTCGTGCTGGCCATCGGCCAGGGCGTGCGCCAGTTCACGGACCTGGACCTGCGGCCGATCCTGATCCCGGCCGCGATCATCGCGGGCATCGTGGTCGTCGCCCTCTCGTTCTGGCCGCAGCGCGACGAGCCTGAGGACGAGACGTCGTCCGGCGACGTCGAGTTCGACGCCTTCGCGGGCGGTCACCCGGTGCCGCCGATGCCCGGCCAGACCCTGCCGCCGTCCCCACGCCGCGCCGCCGCCGGCACCCGAGCGGGTGCCGGCGCCGTCGTGGTCGAGAAGCCCCAGAGCGAGGAGGTCTCCGGTGGCTGAGCCACGCGAGCTCCCCCCGGCCAGTGCCGGACGTCCGCCCAAGAAGGGCAATGCCCTCACCGACATGCTCGCGCCCGTCGGCGGCTTCGGCGTCTCCTTCCGCACCATGTTCCGCAAGGTGCAGACGGAGCAGTACCCCGAGGAGAAGGTGCCGACGCAGCCGCGCTACCACGGGCGGCACCAGCTGAACCGGCACCCCGACGGACTCGAGAAGTGCATCGGCTGCGAGCTGTGCGCGTGGGCCTGCCCCGCCGACGCGATCTACGTCGAGGGCGCGTCGAACACCCCTGACCAGCAGTTCTCGCCGGGGGAGCGGTACGGCCGCGTCTACCAGATCAACTACCTGCGCTGCATCTTCTGCGGGCTGTGCATCGAGGCCTGTCCGACGAGGGCGTTGACGATGACGAACGAGTACGAGCTGGCCGGCCCCTCCCGGGCGGGTCTCATCTACGAGAAGCAGGACCTGCTGGCGCCGATGCTCCCCGGCATGCTCGCCGCACCGCACCCGATGGTCGAGGGCACCGACGACACGTCCTACTACCGAGGGGACGTCACCGGAGCGACCCCGGACCAGGTCGACTGGGTGGCGGAGAGCAGGCCCGAGGAGCAGACGCTCGCGTCGTTCGGGGTCGCGCCCCGCGGACCGCGCGCGACGGACGACGAGGTGACCGCATGATCGCGCTGCTCGACGGCGCGCTGGTCGCCGGCGCCGTGCACGCGCAGCCTGTGCCGCGTGCCGGTCGACCCGACGCTCGGTGCGCCTGAGACGGTGCTGTTCTGGGTGGTAGCGCCCCTGATGGTGCTCGCCGCCCTCGGTCTGCTGTTCGTGAAGAAGGCCGTGCACGCGGCCACCCTCGTGGGCTTCGTCATGATCGCGCTGGCGGTGCTGTACGCGGCCCAGGACGCCCAGTTCCTGTTCGCGGCGCAGATCGTCGTCTACACCGGCGCCGTGATGATGCTGTTCCTCTTCGTCCTCATGCTCGTCGGCGTCGACTCCGCCGACTCGCTGGTGGAGACCATCAAGGGCCAGCGATGGATCGGGATCCTGGCGGGGCTGGGGATGGGCTTCCTGCTCGTGACGGCGGTGACCGGCGTGTCCTTCGGGTTCCTCGACTGGCAGAAGCTCGTGCTGCCGGCGCCGACGGGGCTCGAGACGGCCAACGCGGACGGCAACCCGGTCGGCGTGGCTCGTCTCGTCTTCGGCCGGTACGTCTTCGCGTTCGAGATCGTCGGCACGCTCCTCGTGACCGCCGCGCTGGGTGCGATCCTCATGACCCACTCGGAACGGCTGCGTCCGAAGGCGACCCAGCGGTCGCTATCGGAGAACCGGGTGCGTGCCGGGACCCACGTGCCTCCGCTGCCGGCTCCGGGGGTCTTCGCGCGCCACAACGCCGTGGACACGCCCGGCGCTGCTGCCTGACGGTCGTCCGAGCGAGCTCTCGGTCTCTCGGGTGCTGCGCGCCCGCGGGCAGAACCAGCCCGTTCCCGGCTCCGGCGGACGTCTCGCCCTCACGGAGGATGCGCTCGAGAGCGGCTCGCACCGCGAGGCCACGCCGCACGAGACCGCCTGCACCGTCGGGCGACCTGGGCAGCACTCCGGCTCCCGGACAGGTCTCCGGTCCCTCGGGGAGGTCGGTCGCCGACGCGACGGACCGGTCCGGCCCGAGCGAAGGGCAGGCGCCGCGATGACGATCGAGTACTACCTGGTGCTGTCCGCCATCCTCTTCACGATCGGTGCCACGACCGTGCTGGTCCGCCGCAACGCGATCGTCGTGTTCATGGGCATCGAGCTGATGCTCAACGCGTCGAACCTCGCGCTCGTGACGTTCTCGCGCATGCAGGGGAACCTGTCGGGTCAGGTCATCGCGTTCTTCGTGATGGTCGTGGCCGCGGCCGAGGTGGTCGTCGGCCTGGCGATCATCGTGACCATCTTCCGCACCCGCAGGTCAGCGTCGGTCGACGACGCGAACCTGCTGAAGTACTGAAGGGACGGCTCGGGTGAACCCCCTGACCCTGACCGCTGCCCTCGCGGAGTCGAGCGTGCCCCACGGCGTCGCCGACGCCAGCGGATCGCTCGAGTCCGGCGCCTGGCTGCTGGTCGCGATGCCGCTCCTCGGGGCCTTCGCGCTGCTGCTCGGAGGCCGCCGCACCGACCGCTGGGGCCACTGGCTGGCCGTCGCCCTGTCGTGGGCGTCCTTCGTGCTCGGCGCGCTGGTGTTCTTCTCGCTGCTCGGCCACGAGGCCGAGGAGCGCGTACGCAGCCTCCACCTGTTCAGCTGGGTTCCGGCCGGCAGCTTCCAGGTCGACGCCGGCCTGCAGCTCGACCCGCTCTCCCTGACGTTCGTGCTGCTGATCACCTTCGTCGGGTCGCTGATCCACGTGTACTCGGTGGCGTACATGGAGCACGACCTCGACCGCCGGCGCTTCTTCGCCTACCTCAACCTCTTCGTCGCGGCGATGCTGCTGCTCGTCCTCGCTGACAGCTACCTGCTGCTCTACGTCGGCTGGGAGGGCGTCGGTCTCGCGTCGTACCTGCTGATCGGGTTCTGGAACCAGAACCCGGCGTACGCCACCGCGGCCAACAAGGCGTTCTTCCTCAACCGCATCGGCGACGTCGGGCCTCGGGCTCGCGATCATGGGGATGTTCTTCGTGTTCGGCGCCGTCGACTTCCAGACCGTGCTCGGTGGTGCGGAGGGCGCGTCCGAGGGGTGGCTGACCTTCATCGGCCTGATGCTCCTGCTGGCCGCCTGCGGCAAGTCGGCCCAGTTCCCGCTGCAGTCGTGGCTCGGCGACGCCATGGCCGGTCCCACGCCCGTCTCGGCGCTGATCCACGCCGCCACGATGGTGACCGCCGGCGTGTACCTGGTCGTCCGCTCGGCCGCGGTCTTCGAGGGTGCGCCCACCGCGCAGCTGGCCGTCGTCGTCGTCGGGGCGATCACGCTCGTGTACGGGGCGATCGTCGGGTGCGCCAAGGACGACATCAAGAAGGCGCTGGCCGCATCGACGATGTCGCAGATCGGCTACATGATGCTGGCGGCGGGTCTCGGCCCGGTCGGCTACGCGTTCGCGATCTTCCACCTCGTCACCCACGGCTTCTTCAAGGCCGGCATGTTCCTCGGCGCCGGGTCCGTGATGCACGGCATGGACAACGAGGTGGACATGCGCCGCTTCGGGGCCCTGGCGGGCCAGATGCGGACCACCTGGCTGACCTTCGGGGCCGGGTGGCTGGCCATCATCGGCTTCCCGTTCCTGTCCGGGTTCTGGAGCAAGGACCGCATCATCGAGGCCGCGTTCGTCGGGGAGGGTTGGCGTCCCTGGGTCTTCGGTGGTGTGACGATGCTCGCCGCCGGGCTGACGGCCTTCTACATGTCGCGGCTGTTCTTCATGACGTTCCACGGCCGCAAGCGCTGGGACGCCAAGGCCGACCCGCACGAGTCCCCGTTGCTGATGACGGTGCCCATGATCGTGCTGGCGGCCGGGTCCGTCCTCGCCGGCGGACTGCTGCTGCTCGTGGGGTTCCCGCTCTGGCTCGAGCCGGTCACCGGCCACGAGGAGCACGGTGAGCCCGTGCTGCCGATCATCGTGATCACCATCGCGACCCTCGCGCTCGTGGCGATCGGCGTCGCGCTGGCGTGGCGTCAGTACTGGGTGGCCGAGGTGCCCGCGGCCGCGCCGCGCGGCAGCCTGGCGACCCGTGCAGCCCGGGCCGACCTGTACCAGGAGGTCGTGAACTCGGCTGCGTTCGAACGACCCGGGCTCTACCTGACCCGGTCGCTGGTCTACGTCGACCAGCGCGGCATCGACGGCGCCGTCACGGGGGGTGCCGGCCTGACCACCGGCTTCGCCGGCTGGCTGCGGACCCTGCAGAACGGGTTCGTCCGGTCCTACGCCGCGATCATGATGGTCGGCGTCCTGCTCGTGCTCGGCTCGATCCTGGTGGTGAGGTGAGCATGGAGTCCCTGCGTGACCTTCCCTGGCTGACGATCGTCGCGGTCGTCCCGCTCGTCGGCTCCGTGCTGCTGATGCTCCTCCCCGAGGGCGTCGCGCGGCTGAGCCGGCACGTGGCCCTGGGCTTCTCGCTGCTGACCCTCGCGCTCGTCGGCGTGATGGCCGTCCAGTTCGACGTGGGCTCCGCCGGCACGCACCAGTTCCTCGAGACCTACTCGTGGATCCCGCAGTTCGGCGTCTCGTACGCCGTGGGTGTCGACGGCATCGGCCTCGTGATGGTCGCCCTCGCCGCCGTGCTGGTGCCGGTCTGCCTGCTGGCGTCGTGGAACGACGCGGGCACCGACCCCCGCCGCATGAAGACGTTCTTCGCGCTCGTGCTCGTGCTCGAGACGATGATGTTCGGCGTCTTCGCCGCCCGCGACGTCTTCATGTTCTACGTCTTCTTCGAGGCGATGCTCGTCCCGATGTACTTCCTCATCGGCAGCTTCGGTGGGCCGCAGGGCAAGTACGCCGCCGTGAAGTTCCTGCTGTTCAGCCTGGTCGGCGGGCTGCTGATGCTCGTCGCAGTGATCGGCCTGTACCTCCAGGGCGATGGCGGAGAGCAGGGCTTCCTCACCAGCGGCCTGACCGGGATCGACTTCTCGTCCGACGGGGATCGAGCGACTGCTGTTCGCCGGGTTCTTCTTCGCCTTCGCGGTGAAGGCGCCGATGTGGCCGGTGCACACGTGGCTGCCCGACGCCGCCGCCAGCGCCACGCCCGGTGGTGCGGTGCTCCTCGTCGGGGTGCTCGACAAGGTCGGCACCTTCGGCATGATCACGCTCTGCCTGCCGCTGTTCCCCGACGCCAGCCGCTGGGCCGCACCGGTCGTGATCACGTTGGCCGTGATCTCGATCCTGTACGGCGCGCTGCTCGCGATCGGGCAGAGCGACCTCAAGCGCCTGATCGCCTTCACGTCGATCTCGCACTTCGGGTTCATCGTGCTCGGCATCTTCGCGCTGACGTCGTCCGGCCAGGCCGGGTGCGATGCTCTACATGGTCAACCACGGGTTCTCGACGGCCGCGCTGTTCCTCATCGCGGGCATGTTCATCTCGCGGTACGGCACGTCCCGGATCAGCGACTACGGCGGCCTGCAGCGTGTGACGCCCCTGCTCGCGGGGTCGTTCCTCGTCGCCGGCCTGTCGTCGCTGGCGCTGCCCGGGCTGTCGAGCTTCGTCAGCGAGTTCCTCGTGCTGGTGGGCACGTTCAGCCGGTACCCCGTGGCCGCCGTGCTCGCGACGACCGGCATCGTGCTGGCCGCGCTGTACATCCTGCTGACGTACCAGCGCATGGCCACCGGGCCGGTGCGCGAGCGCATGCGCGGTGTGTCGGACATGCACGCGCGTGAGGCGTGGGTGGCCGCGCCGCTGCTGGCCGTGATCGTGGCGCTCGGGTTCTACCCCGCGCCGGTCCTCGACATCATCAACCCGGCGATCGAGCGGACCATGAGCGAGGTGGGGGTCCAGGACCCCGCACCACTTCTGCCTGCCGCCGCCGACGAAGGGAACTGAGCCGTGATCGCGATGAACTCGCTCGCCGCGGTGCTGGCCGGCACCCCTGTGCCGGGCGGCCCCGCCGCCGGGTTCACCCCGCCCGAGGTCGACTGGGTCGCTGTCTGGCCCGTGACCGCGGTGCTGACGGCTGCCGTCCTCGGTGTGCTCGTGGAGGCGTTCGTGCCGCGCGCCGCGCGTCGCTGGACGCAGATCACGCTCGCCCTGGCCGGGCTGCTGACCGGCCTCGCCGGCACGGTCGTCCTGTGGAGCGGTAGTGCGCGCGTCGCCATCAGCTACGCGGAGGACCCTGAGACGGCCGCGATGGTCCTCGACAAGGTGTCGATCTTCCTGCAGTCCATCCTGCTGCTGCTGTCCCTGCTGGCGGTGCTCGTGATCGCCGAGCGCGGGCGCGGCCAGCTCGACGCGTTCGCCGCCCAGGCGGCCACCGTCCCCGGCACCGAGGACGAGCGTCTCGCGACGCGGACGGGTCGCATCACGACCGAGGTCATGCCGCTGACGATGTTCGCCGTCGGCGGCATGATGATCTTCGCCGCCTCGGCCGACCTGCTGACGATGTTCGTTGCGCTCGAGGTGTTCTCGCTACCGCTGTACATCATGTGCGGTCTGGCCCGTCGTCGTCGTCTCCTCTCGCAGGAGGCGTCGCTGAAGTACTTCCTGCTGGGTGCGTTCTCGTCGGCGCTGTTCCTCTACGGCCTCGCGCTGATCTACGGCATCACGGGCACCGTCTCCATCTTCCAGATGGGACAGCGCCTCGCCGGGGCCGGCGACCTCGACTTCGCCAACCAGGTGCCGATCCTCGTGGTCGGTGTCGTGCTGCTCCTGGCCGGTCTGCTGTTCAAGATCGGGGCGGTGCCGTTCCACTCGTGGACGCCTGACGTCTACGCGGGCGCCCCGACGCCCGTGACCGGCTTCATGGCCGCCTGCACCAAGGTGGCCGCGTTCGGCGCCCTGCTGCGCGTGCTCTACACGGGCCTGCAGTCCCTCGAGGAGGAGTGGGGGCCGGCGCTCTGGGCGGTGGCCGCCCTGACGATGGTGGTCGGCTCCCTGGTCGCGCTGCGCCAGACCGACATCAAGCGGATGCTCGCCTACTCGTCGATCGCCCACGCCGGCTTCATCCTCACCGGCATGGTGACCGTGCAGGAGTCGGGCATCACGTCGGTGCTCTTCTACCTGCTGGCCTACGGCTTCAGCACGATCGCGGCCTTCGCGGTGCTCACGCTCGTGCGCGAGCACGACGAGGACGGCGGGATCGGCGGCGAGGCGAGCCACCTGTCCCAGTGGGCGGGGCTGGGGCGCCGGTCGCCCGCTGCTCGCTGCTGCGTTCACGGTCCTGCTCCTCGCGTTCGCCGGCATCCCCCTCACCAGCGGCTTCACGGCCAAGTACGGCGTGTTCGCCGCTGCCGTCGAGGGTGGTGTCGCCTGGCTCGCCGTGCTGGGCGTGCTGGCGAGCGCGGCCGCCGCGTTCTTCTACGTCCGGGTCATCGTGCTGATGTACTTCACCGAGCCCGCGGTCGAGAGCGGCACCGGCACCGTCGTCGAGACGGGCCCGCTCACGGTGGCCGCGATCACCGTCGGCGTCGTCGCGACGCTCGTGCTGGGCGTCTTCCCGGCGCCGTTCCTTGAGCTCGCCGGGGCGATCACCGCCGCGGCACCGTGAGCGGTGCGACGATGACGCACGGGGGCGGAGTGGACAGCCCGACGGCGGGTTTCGGCCTGCTGGACGGTGCCTCCGCCCTCGCTGAGTCCCTCCTTCCCCGGCTCGCCGAGGTGGAGTCACGCCTCGCGGAGGCGGTCGCGCACACCGACGAGCTGGCCGACTCGGTGTCGCGCCACCTGGTCGAGGCGGGTGGCAAGCGGGTACGACCACTGCTCACGCTGCTGGCCGCCCACCTGGGTGACGCGGACCGTCCCGAGGTGCTCGACGCCGCGGTGGTCGTCGAGCTGACGCACCTCGCGACGCTGTACCACGACGACGTGATGGACTCCGCGCCCACGCAGGCGCGGAGCGCCGACGGTGCACGCCGTGTGGGGCAACTCGGTGGCCATCCTCACCGGCGACCTGCTGTTCGCCCGCGCGTCGCGGGTCGTCGCGGGTCTCGGCCCGCAGGCCGTCCGCATCCAGTCGGCGACGTTCGAGCGGCTCTGCCTCGGCCAGCTGCACGAGACCGTCGGGCCCCGTGAGGGGCAGGACCCCGTCGAGCACTACATCGACGTCCTCGCCGACAAGACCGGCTCGCTCATCGCCACGTCGGGCCGTTTCGGCGCCATGTTCGCCGGATGCTCGCGCGAGGTGACGGACGTCCTGGTCAGCTACGGCGAGAAGGTCGGTGTCGCGTTCCAGCTCGCCGACGACGTGATCGACCTGACGGCGGACCCGTCCGTCACCGGGAAGGCGTCGGGGACCGACCTGCGAGAGGGCGTCCCGACGATGCCCGTCCTGCTGGCCCGCCGCGCGGCCGACGCGGGCGACGCCGAGGCCGCGGACATCGTGGCCCGCGTCGACGGCGACCTGTCCGACGACGCCGGTGCTCGCCGAGACCGTCGAGCGGCTCCGCAGCGCACTCGGTCACCGAGACCACGCGGGCCCTGGCCCAGCAGTGGGCCGACGACGCCGTGGCGTCCCTCGACGGTCTCCCCGAGGGCGACGTCCGCACCGCGCTGGCCCAGTTCGCCGGCACCGTCGCGGACCGCACGGCCTGAGGCCCCCACCACGGCACGGCCAGCACCCCACGCGGCCACCTACGCCGAGACGCGAGGGGGGCGTCAGCCGAGCGAGGTGACCGCCGCCGCCGCGACGGCGTCGCGCTCGAGGCGCTGGCGACGTGCACGCGCCAGCATGTCGACGGTCAGCACCACCAGCGCGGTCCACACCAGCGCGAAGCCGACCAGGCGGCCGGCCGGCATCGGTTCGCGGAGCACCAGCACGCCGATCAGCAGCTGCATGGTCGGTGTCAGGTACTGGAGCAGGCCGATCGTCGACAGCGGCACCCGCCGCGCGGCGGCCGCGAAGAGCAGCAGGGGGATGGCGGTGACCACGCCGGCGCTCGCCGAGCAGGGCGGCGTGGGCGGACCCCTCCGTGACGAGGGACCCGCGGCCCGAGGCCTCCAGCCACACGAGCGCCGCCAAGGCGAAGGGTGCCAGCACGGCCGTCTCGACCGAGAGGCTGTGCAGGGCACCGACGCCGCGTCCGACCCTGTTCTTCACGAGCCCGTACGCGCCGAACGAGGCCGAGAGCGAGAGCGCGATCCACGGCAGGCGGCCGTAGTCGAGGGTCAGCACGACGACCGCGACGAGACCGATGCCGACGGCCACCCACTGCAGCGGGCGCAGTCGCTCGTGCAGCACGACCACGCCGAGGAGCACGGTCACGATCGGGTTGATGTAGTAGCCGAGCGCGGTCTCGACCACCTGCTCGGACAGCACGCCGTAGATGTAGATCATCCAGTTGGTCGCGATGAGGACCGCCGCCGCGCTGAGCAACGCCAGTGTGCGAGGGCGCCTCACGGCGGCGACGAACCCCTTCCACGAGCGGACCACGGTCATCACCACGGCGCACACCAGCGCGGTCCAGACGACGCGGTGCACGAGCACCTCGAGCGGGCCGGCGGGGGACAGGAGCGGGAAGTAGAGCGGGAAGACGCCCCAGATCAGGTAGGCGCCTGCACCCATCAGCGCGCCGCTGCGCGCCACGGGCCGACGGCTCGCCGGGGTCCGCGGCGCCGTGCGGGTGGACTCGCTCACGAGGGAACGGTACGGCCTGGTCCCGACCCGCAACGACCCGCCCCCCCGAATCGTGGGACGAATCACGCGAGAGCTCGTCGGGGTCGCGGACCTAGTCTGGACGCGTGTCCGCCCGCACCGCTGCGACGCTCGTCCCTGGGTCGTCGGCGTGCTCGCGGCGGCTCTCGTCGGGTGCTCCGACCCGGCACCGCCGGAGCCCTCGCCGGCCAACAGCGATCCCGGCTCCCTGACGATCACCGCCTCGCTCACCCAGTACCGGGTGGACGAGGCGCTGCACCGCGTGCAGGTCAAGCTCCGCCAGGCTGCCGACGCCCCGGCCGTGCAGCTGCGCGAGGTCGCGGTGCGACTGCCGGGCTTCGAGGACGGCCCGGTGCGCGCGCTGGAGTCGTCCACCCGACCGGGTGGCGCCCTCGACCTGCCCGTCGTCTACGGGGCGGCTCGGTGCCACGACGAGCCACCGCAGGGTGACGCGACCGCGATCCTGCTCCTCGACGTGGCCGGCCAGGTCGAGGTGACGCTGGACGACCCCTTCGGTCTCGTCGGGAGGCTCTGGCAACGGGAGTGCGACGTGCTCCGCCGTGCTCGCCGCGGTGACGGTCGAGCTCGGTGACACCTGGACGCGGAGGTCGGTGGACGGCAGCGACCGGCCGGACAGCCTGGTGAGCGACGGCGAGCTCGTCCTGGGTCCGGTCGAGGGGGGCCACACCGCGGAGGTCGTCGAGCTGGTGGGCACCACGCTCTTCAGGATCGAACCGGCGGCGGGCGCGAGCCTGCCGGTCCCCGCCGGTGCGGAGCGGGTGACGACGCCGGTGACCGTCAGCGCCCAGCGCTGCGACCCGCACGCCGTGGGGGAGAGCAAGCGGGGCTACGCGTTCGGGGTGCGCGTCGTCGTCGACGGCGGCGAGCCCGTGCTCGTCACCGTCCCACCGAGGGAGCCGGCTCGACGCAGGATGGAGGCGGTCCTGCTGGAGCGGTGCCGACTCGACTGACCGGCCCTGCCCACGAGCCGCTGGTATGGCAGAGTCACAGTGCCGCGCAGGACGGAACGGTGGGAGAGCTCGTGACAGGAACGGTCGGGTCGTCGGACCCGGGCACGGCCGACCCCGGCGCCGGTTCGCCCCGGCGCAGGAACCTGCATCGTGCCGCCCGCATCGAGGACGCCGTCCACGCCCGCATCGAGCGGCGCGTGAGCGAGCGTGGCTGGGTCCCGCAGATCACCGCGTACACCGGCTACGGAGCACCCGGGTGGGCGCGCGTGATGGCCAGGGTGCTGATGACACGCCCCGACCCCCGGCGCGACCGGCCGCCGGAGCTCGTGCGGGGATGGCGGTCCTTCGTGACCGTCCCGCGGGTCGGCGCCGAGGTCGTGCTGCGGGCGGGCGACAGCGAACGCCGGGTGACGACCGACCGCGGCGGGTACATCGATGTGCACTTCGACTGCGAGCCTCGACGTGGGCTGGAGCGACGTCGTGCTCTCGGCGGAGGGCGCCGACGACATCCGCGCCCCGATCGCAGTCGTCGACCCGTCCGCCATCACCGGGCTGGTCAGCGACGTCGACGACACCGTGATGGTCACGACCCTGCCCCGCGCGGTGCTGGCCGCCTGGAACACCTTCGTACTCAACGAGCACGCGCGTCGCCCGGTGCCCGGCATGGCCGTGCTCTACGAGCGGTGGACGCAGGCCAACCCGGGGGCTCCGGTCATCTACCTGTCCACCGGGGCCTGGAACGTGGCACCCACCCTCACCCGCTTCCTCGACCGGCACCTCTACCCCAAGGGGCCGCTGCTGCTCACGGACTGGGGACCGACCCGGGATGGGTGGTTCCGCAACGGCCGTGCGCACAAGCGGGCGTCGCTCGAGCGGCTGGCTCGGGAGTTCCCGGGCGTCCGGTGGCTGCTGGTCGGGGACGACGGCCAGCACGACCCGGACATCTACTCGGACTTCGCGCGGCACCACCACGAGTCGGTGGCCGGGGTCGCGATCCGCCACCTGTCCCCGACCGAGCAGGTGCTCGCGAGCGGTCTGCCGGTGCCGATGGACCAGGCCAAGGCCGTGCCAGGCACCACCTGGGTGACGGGGACGGACGGAGCGGCGCTCTCGCAACGGCTCTCCCAGGCACACCTCCTCTAGCACCGCCGGATGCTGGACCGGGATCTCACCTCCTGGAACCGGCTGGGAGGATGTGCGCATGCTCAAGGCCCTGCTGCTCGAGAACCTGCACCCACTGGCCACGCACCTGCTGGACGAGGCCGACGTGCAGGTCGACGCGCACGTCGCCGCGATGGACCCCGACGAGCTGGCCGTGTCGCTGAAGGGCGTGCACCTGCTCGGCATCCGGTCGAAGACCGAGGTGACCCCGCAGGTCATCGCGGCCGCCCCCGACCTGCTCGCGATCGGTGCGTTCTGCATCGGCACCAACCAGGTCGCGCTGGACGCGGCGGCCGACGCCGGGATCGCGGTCTTCAACGCGCCGTTCTCGAACACACGCAGCGTGGTCGAGCTGGCGATCGCCGAGATCATCGTGATGGCAAGGCGTCTCACCGAGAAGGACCGGGCTCTGCATGCCGGGATCTGGGAGAAGTCGGCCACCGGGAGCCACGAGGTGCGCGGTCGGCGGCTGGGCATCGTCGGCTACGGCAACATCGGCAGCCAGCTCTCCGTGATCGCCGAGGCGCTGGGGATGCAGGTCTACTTCTACGACAGCGCCGACAAGCTCGCACTCGGCAACGCGCACCGGTGCTCGTCCCTGGGCGAGCTGCTCGACGTGGCCGAGGTGATCACGCTGCACGTGGACGGGCGCGACGGCAACGCGGGGTTCTTCGGCGCCGAGCAGTTCGCGCGCATGCGGCCGCGCAGCCTGTTCCTCAACCTCTCGCGCGGCTTCGTGGTCGACTACGACGCGCTGCGGACCCAGATCGAGGCCGGTCACATCGCAGGCGCGGCCGTCGACGTCTTCCCGGAGGAGCCCAAGAAGCGCGGCGACGCCTTCGAGTCACAGCTCCGCGGACTGCCGAACGTCGTGCTCACCCCGCACATCGGGGGTTCGACGGAGGAGGCGCAGGAGGACATCGGCCGGTTCGTCGCCACCAAGCTGCGCGACTACCTCGGACGCGGGTCCACCACCCTGAGCGTCAACCTGCCCGGTCTCGCGCTCGACCAGCGGCCCGGGCAGCACCGCATCGCCCACCTGCACCGCAACACCCCCGGGGTGCTGGCGACCGTCAACAGCGTGCTCGCCGACCACGGTGTCAACATCGAGGGCCAGCTGCTGGGTACTCGCGGTGACATCGGCTACGTGGTGACCGACGTGGCCTCCGACCTGGCTCCGGACGTGGTGCCCGCCCTGCGCGCGATGCCCGAAACCGTGCGAGTGCGCCTCATCGGCTGACCGGCTGCGGCACACTGTCGCCCGTGACCGACCGGGCTGGGCAGCAGCGGGACCGCGACGTGCCGGCCGTGGGCGTCGTCGCGATCGTCCGTTTCGTCAGCGAGCTGGCGATGCTGGGTGCGTTCGGCTACGTCGGGTTCCACCTCGTGGGGGACGACGCATCACCTGCGATCAGGCTTGCGCTGGCCGTGGGTCTGCCTGCCGTGGCTGCGGTGGCGTGGTGGGCGTGGGTCGCTCCTCGAGCGCCCCGGCGGCTGACCGACCCGGCGAGGCTGGGTGTCGAGATCGTCCTCTTCGCCGCGGCGGCAACGGGTTTGGTCGTCCTGGGTCAGGTGTGGTGGGCCGTGGTGCTCGTGGCCCTCTACCTCACGGGAACGGTGCACGGCCGCGCCGGCGGCTGATCACACGGCGCAGCTGTCGCCTTCGCAGACCTCGCCGTCCGCCCCGCCTGCCACCACGGTGACCGGGTGCCTCTCCTGCCAGGCGGTCGCGAGAACGTGCTGGATCTGCTCGGCCGGCTGCGCGCCGGACACGCCGTAGCGCCCGTCGACGACGAAGAACGGGACGCCGTTGATGCCGTAGGTGCGGGCCTGCGCCTGGTCCGCGCGCACCGCGTCGGCGTAGCGGTCGCCCGCCAGCACGTCGCGCACCTCGGTCTCGTCCAGGCCCACCTCCACCGCGAGAGCCGTCAGCTCGTCGTGGTCCGAGACGGAGAGCCCCTCGGAGAAGGTGCCCCGGTCGAGCCGCTCCTTCAGCTCGTCCTGGATGCCGTGCTCGAGGGCGAGGTGGAGCAGGCGGTGCGCGTCGAAGGTGTTGCCCGTGCGGGCGATGTCGAAGCGGAAGTCGAGACCCTCGCCGGCGGCGGTCTGCGTCATGTGGTCGATCATCTGCTGGCCCTCTTCGGTGGTGCGCCCGTACTTGGCGCCCAGTCGCTCGGCGTAGCTGCCGCTCGTGGCGCCCGACGGTGCGGCCGACGCGTCCAGCTCGAAGGACCGCCAGACGAGCTCCACCTCGTCGCGGTGGGCGAAGTCCGCCAGTGCCTTCTCGAACCTGCGCTTGCCGACGTAGCACCACGGGCACACGACGTCCGACCAGATCTCGATCCTCA
Source organism: uncultured Actinomycetota bacterium (assembly GCA_963845675.1). GTDB lineage: Bacteria > Actinomycetota > Actinomycetes > Actinomycetales > CAWJMD01 > CAWJMD01. Next base: position 540,227 of record CAWJSX010000005.1, read on the forward strand.
TGCCGACTGCAACCCGCGCACCGCGTGCTCTCTTCCGTGACCCGCACCACGTCGGGCCCTCCGCGCCGCTGCCTACTCTTGGACCATGCCGACGTCCCTGCGGATCGAGCTCTTCCCGGTGGACCTCGACGCCTCGGTGCGCTTCTACGTCGACGTGCTGCGCTTCGTCGTCGTGAGGGACGACCGTCCGCGGGGCGAGGCCTACGTCGCGCTGCGCCGCGACGACGTCCCGCTGGGCCTCGCCGAGCGAGCCACGTCGGGTCGGGGGTCGCGACGCCCGCCCCGAGGTGTGGAGCTGGTGCTCGAGGTGGACGACGTGCGTGCCGAGCACGACGTCGTGTCGTCGAAGGTCGCACCCGACGAGGACCTGGTCGACCGCCCGTGGGGGCTCACGGACTTCAGGCTGCTGGACCCCGACGGCTACTACTGGCGGGTGACGGACCGAGGCGAGGGCGCGTGACCCCGGACCTCACACCGAGCGGGACACCGGGGGCAGCAGTCCGGAAGCCGCCCGGTCGACCACGTGCGCACGGAACAGCTGTGCCGCAGGCAGGAGACGTCGGCCTGTGGCCCAGGCGAGCCCGATCTCTCGGCGAGCCCCCCGTCGGTCAGCTCCACGTACCGGACCGTTCCGATGGAGGTGTCGAGCACGTCGCCCCGCGGGGCCGGCACGATCGCGACGCCGAGACCTGCGGCGACGAAACCCCGCGCGGTGGGCAGGTCGTCCGCCTCGAAGGCGACCGACGGTTCGAAGCCCGCTTCGGCACAGAGGTCGGTCGAGAGCTGGTGCAGCACCGACGTCGGCCGGATCGTGACGAAGGACGTCGCTGAGGCGTCGGCCAGCGCGATGCGCCTTCTCGTGGCCAGCGGGTGGTCGCGAGGCACGGCGAGCCGCAGCGGCTCCGAGAGAAGGGGCTTCCACCGGACGCCGGGCTCGCTCGGGCGCAGGGTCGAGATCTCGAGGTCGACGTCGCCGCGGGCCCGGACCGCCGTCACGAGCTCGTCGCGCTTGGGAGCGAGCTCGAAGCGCACCTGGGGGTGGTCCACCCGGAAGGTGTTGATGAGGTCGGGGACCAACCACGTGCCGAGCCAGGGCTGGAAGGCGAGCGTGACGGTGCCGGTCTCGGGGTCGACCAGCTGGTTCACGGCGGCGAGCCCGTCGTCCAGCTGGTGGAGCATCGCGTCGACGTGGTGCTTGAACGCCGCGCCGGCGTGCGTCATCCGGAGCGTCCGGCCGGACCGACGCAGCAACGGGGTCCCGACCTCCGCCTCCAGCCGGGCCAGAGCGCGCGACACGCTCGGCTGGGTCGACCCCTCGAGCTCGCTCACCTCGGTCACCGTCACGCCGTCGGCGACCTGCTGGAACCAGCGCAGCGCGTCCGTGTCCATTCACATGACGCTAGTGCATGAGTCGCATACCTAGCAGACATTGGACGTATGGATGGTCGCGGTTCAGACTTGGTGGCATGAACATCACGAGCACCGAGAACGCCAACCCGATCGGCACCGGCCTCGCCGAGCTGCGCGCCCAGGTGCGCGCACGGCGCGCGGCGCGTCAGGCGCGCCTGCGACTCGAGAGGGATCTCGCCAGCTACGCGACCCCGGCCGAGCGCCTGGAGCTGCAGGCGATCCTGGCGCGGCACGAGGCGGAGGACATCACCGACATCCAGCGCATCGTGGACCGCCAGCACGCCGCCTGAGAATCTCTGTCGCCCCCCGGGGGAAGTAGGGCCGACGGCCGGGGGTTACCCCGTCATGAGCGTCGTCCTCTGGGTCCTTCAGGGCGTGCTCGCCGTGGCGTTCCTGATGGCGGGCGCGATGAAGCTGATGCGCGGCCGTGAGCAGCTGCGCGAGTCGATGGGCTGGGTCGAGGACTTCTCCGCCCGCACCATCAAGGTCATCGGCCTCCTCGAGGTGCTGGCCGCCATCGGCCTCGTGCTGCCGGGGCTGACCGGCATCCTCCCGGTCCTCACGCCTCTTGCAGCGCTGGGCCTCGTCGGGCTCATGCTCGGCGCCGCCGTGACGCACTACCGGCGGCACGAGCCCCCGATGATCGCGATCAACGCGGCACTGGGAATCGTCGCGGCCGTCGTCGCCTGGGGGCGGTTCGGACCCTGGCCGCTGTGACTGCGGAGTCAGCCGAGCGACCGCAGCCCAGTATCGCCGACCACGCCCTGATCGGCGACACCCACACCGGCGCGCTGGTGACAAGCGCGGGCACCATCGACTGGCTCTGCCTGCCGCGATTCGACTCGGGAGCGTGCTTCGCAGCACTCCTGGGGGACGAGCAGAACGGTCACTGGACGGTGAGCCCGACCAGCGACGTCGTGTCCATCTCCCGGCGGTACCGGCGCGGCACCCTCATCCTCGAGACCGACTTCGAGACCGCCGACGGCACGGTGCGGGTCGTCGACTTCATGCCCCACCGGCACCACACGCCGACAGTCGTGAGAACCGTTGTGGGACTGAGTGGTTCGGTGGCCATCTCCTCGGTCCTCCGGGTCAGGTTCGACTACGGGCGCACGGTGCCCTGGGTGCGGCGCACCGACTCCGGCATCTGTGCCCTGGCCGGACCCGATGCCCTCACGCTCACGACCGGCGTTCCGCTGCGCGGCGTCAACATGCACACCGTCGGGGAGACGGTGGTCTCGGAGGGCGAGCGATGCAGCTTCGTGCTCGAGTGGCACCATTCCGGCGAGTCCCCTGCGGACCGTGTCGATCCTGACGTCCTCGAGAGCGAGACCGAGGACTTCTGGCGCCGCTGGAGCGACCGGCTCGACGTGGAGGGACCGTGGGCGGAGCTCGTCGCCCGGTCCCTGGTCACCCTCAAGGCGCTGACGTACGAGCCCTCCGGAGCAGTGGTCGCCGCCCTGACGACGTCGCTGCCGGAGGACCCCGGCGGCGAACGCAACTGGGACTACCGGTACTCGTGGCTGCGGGACGCGTCGTTCACCCTGGACGCCCTGACGGCCAACGGCTGCCTCTCCGAGGCTGTCGCCTGGCGCGACTGGCTCCTGAGGGCCGTCGCCGGAGACCCGTCCCAGCTGCAGATCATGTACGGGGTGGACGGCGAGCGTCGCCTTCCCGAGCACGAGCTGCCGTGGCTCGACGGCCACCGCGCGAGCCGGCCGGTGCGCGTGGGCAACGCCGCGGCGGACCAGTTCCAGCTGGACGTGTACGGCGAGGTGCTCGCCGCGATGCACTCCGCACGGGTCGCGGGCATGCCCCCGGACGGGGATGCCTGGGATCTCCAGCTCGCGCTGGTAGACCACGTCGAGAAGATCTGGCGGGAGCCGGACGAGGGCATCTGGGAGGTGCGCGGCGGCCGGCGCCACTTCACGCACTCCAAGGTGATGGCGTGGGTGGCCTTCGACCGCGCGGCCCGGGGCATCTCCGAGCACGACCTGCCGGGTGACGCCCGGCGGTACCGGGCGCTCGCCGACGCGGTCCACGAGGAGGTCTGCCGGCTGGCCTACGACGACGATGCGGGCACGTTCGTCCAGGCGTACGGCGACAAGGGCCTCGACGCGAGCCTGCTGCTGATGCCCTCAGTGGGCTTCCTGCCGGCGGACGACGAGCGCGTCGTCCGGACCGCCGAGGCGATCGAGAAGGCTCTCTGCCAGGACGGTCTCGTGCTGCGCTACCGCACCGACCACGGCGCGGACGACGGGCTGCAGGGCGACGAGGGTGCGTTCGTGCTGTGCACGTTCTGGATGGTGGACAGCCTGGCCATGCGCGGAGAGCAGGAGCGTGCCGAGGCGCTCTTCGAGCGGGTGGTGGCGCTGGCCAACGACGTGGGCCTCCTGAGCGAGGAGTACGACGTCCCGAGCGGGCAGATGCTCGGCAACATGCCGCAGGCGTTCTCGCACGTCGGCCTGGTCAACTCCGCCGCGCGACTGGCGGAAGGTTCGGCCAGGCTCCAGGTGTTCCATCAGCAGTCGACCGGAGGGTAGGGACATGGCCGAGAGCGTGGACGTCGTCGTCATCGGACTGGGGCCGGGGGGTGAGGACGTCGCCGGCAAGCTGGCCGAGGCCGGCCTCTCCGTCGTCGGCGTGGAGCGCGAGCTGGTGGGCGGCGAGTGCCCCTACTGGGGGTGCGTGCCCAGCAAGATGATGATCCGTGCGGCCGGCCTCCTGGCCGAGGCCAGGCGGATCCCCGGGATGGCCGGGACCGTCGACGTGACGCCCGACTACGGCCCGGTCGCGACGCGGATCCGCGAGGAGGCGACCGACACCTGGGACGACACCGTCGCCGTGGACCGCTTCGTCGGCAAGGGCGGACGCTTCGTGCGCGGTTCCGGCCGGATCACCGGGCCGGGGGAGGTGACCGTCGACGACCAGGTCTTCACCGCGAGCCGGGGCATCGTGGTGGCCACGGGGACGGGTCCTGCCGTGCCGCCCGTGGACGGGCTCTCCGACACGCCCTTCTGGACCAACCGCGAGGCCATCCAGGCCAAGGAGCCCCCGCGCTCGCTGATCGTCCTCGGCGGAGGCGCGATCGGCGCGGAGATCGCCCAGGCGTTCTCGCGCTTCGGCAGCCAGGTCACGATCGTCGAGATGGCCGACCGCATCCTGGCGGTCGAGGAGCCGGAGTCCGGCGACCTGCTCGCCGAGGTGCTGCGCGGCGAGGGGCTGACGGTGCTGACCGGAGCCACCGCGACGAAGGCCAGCCACGACGGGGAGCGGTTCAGCCTGACCGTCGATGACGAGACCCTCACCGCAGACCAGCTCCTCGTCGCCACCGGGCGCGTCGCCAGGCTGAAGGACCTCGGTCTCGACAGCGTGGGGCTGGACCCGGACGCGAGGTGGCTCGACGTCGACGAACACCAGCGATGCGCCGACGGCGTGTGGGCGGTCGGCGACCTCACCGGCAAGGGCGCCTTCACGCACGTCGCGATGTACCAGGCCGCCGTCGCCGTCCGGTCGATCCTCGGCCAGGACGGCCCGCCCGCCGACTACACGGCTGTTCCGCGCGTGACCTTCACCGACCCCGAGGTGGGCGCCGTGGGCATGACCGAGGGGCAGGCCCGCGAGGCCGGGCTGACGGTCCGCACGGGAATCGCCCAGGTGCCCTCGACCGCGCGCGGCTGGATCCACAAGGCCGGCAACGAAGGGTTCATCAAGCTCGTCGAGGACGCCGACCGCGGCGTGCTGGTCGGCGCGACGAGCGCCGGCCCGACCGGCGGAGAGGTGCTCGGCGCGCTCTCGGTCGCCGTCCGGGCCCAGGTACCCATCGACACGTTGACGGACATGATCTACGCCTACCCGACGATCCACCGGGGCATCGAGGACGCGCTGCGCGACCTGCGGTCGACCTCCGACGACGGCTGAGGGGCGCCGGGTCAGAAGAACTGGTCGATGAGGACGGGGTTGCCGTCCGGGTCGACGAGCGTGATGGACGCGGGCCCGCTGGTATCGGGGTCGACGCGCTCGGCGACCTCCAGGCCCTGCTCCTCCAGGTGCCGCTGCACCTCGCGGACGTCCGTGAACGACCGCAGTCGCTCCATCCTGTTCGTGAGGCCGGGGTTGAACGTCAGGATGTTCCGGTCGAACAGGCCCTGGAACAGCCCGAGCGTCGTCTCGCCGTTCTTGAGGATCAGGTAGCCCGAGGCGTCGTCCCCACCCGTCACCACGAAGCCGAGCTTCTCGTAGAACGCACGTGAGGCCCCGAGGTCGGCGACGGAGAGCGAGATGGAGAAGGCCCCCAGATCGAGCCCGCCGGGCAGCGCGGGTTCAGGGCCGTCGGCGAGCGGCAGGCCGTCGAGCTCGTCACTCATGCGTCCCATCGTGGTCGGCCGCCGTGCCGGGGTCAACGAGAGAACGGCTGAGGGCTGCCGCGCAGGCCCGGACAGCGAGAGGATCGTGACCACGGACGGGGCGATGGCGAGGTGAGGGCATGGTCGCGTTCACTGGGCGGGTTCGGCGGTGGCGTGAGGACAAGCCTGGCGGGCTCGCGGTGGTCGACGTCCCCTCGGAGTCGGTCCACGAGCTGGGCGGGCGTCGGCAGATGCGCGTCACGGGCTCGCTGAACGGCGTGGACTTCACCGGCAGCACCATGCTCGTCGCCGGTGGTGGCTTCTGTGTCGGTGTCAGCCGTGCCTCGATGAAGGCGGCTGACGTCGTGGTCGGCGACACTGTCGACGTCCGACTCGAGCCCGCGACCCGGTGACGGTCGTGCCGGCTCAGCACGTGACCGAGGGGTGATGTCATGACGAGGTTCGTGATCGGTGCGGATGTGGCCCTTCGCCTTGCCGAGGCGAGGTCCGTGGTCCCCGCAGAGCACCAGCTCCTGGCTCCGACCCTGCTTCGCTCGCAGCTGCTGTCGGCCCTCTACGACGCGGTGCGCAGGGGCGCGATGACGAGGCAGGCCGCCGCCGGCCACCTCGATCACGTCCGCGGCCTGCGGATCCGGCTGCTGGGAGACCGCGTGCTCCAGAACGTGGCGTGGACGATCGCCGACGAGCTCGGGTGGTCCGACACCTACGACGCCGAGTACGTGGCCCTGACCCGGCTCCAGGCCGACGCGTTCATCACGCTCGACGAGCCGCTCGCTGACGCCGTGAAGGACGTCGTGGCAGTCGCTTCCCTCGATGCCCTGTCCTGATGGGCCAGGCGCGGAGCGTCTAGCGTGCGGTGTACCCGCCGTCGACCGGCAGGGCGACGCCGACAACGCCCCACGCAGGTTCACGGCGTTGACGTGGTCGAAGACGTCGCCGGGCTCGTTCGGCGGCATCGGACGGCGGGGCCTGGATGCCGCGTCGTTGAAGGCCATGTCCAGTCAGGCCGTCGCCGCTCGCGACGTCGAGCCTGGGCGCCGCCGCCGGGACGGTGGTAGGCAGTGTGGATGTGGTTCGACTCCTGGTCCCAGCTCGCTCGCGTCGTCCTGGTCGGCTCTGCCGCCTACCTCACGCTCGTGGTGGTGCTGCGCGTCTCAGGGAAACGTGCTCTGTCGAAGCTGAACGCCTTCGACTTCGCGGTGACGATCGCCATCGGCTCGACGCTGGCGACGATCCTGCTGAGCTCCGACGTGTCGTGGGGCGAGGGGGCGCTGGCCTTCTCCCTGCTGGCGATCCTCCAGATGCTGGTGTCGTGGGGATCGGCCCGCCTCCCCTGGCTGAAGGCTCTGGTGACCTCGCCGCCCACGCTGCTCGTCGAGGACGGGTCGATGCTGGAGGACGCGGTGCGTCGCCACCGGCTCACGCGCGACGAGGTCCACCAGGCGGTGCGCAGCAGCGGCGTCGGCGGGCTGGACCTCGTCGCCGCCGTCGTGCTGGAGAGCGACGGAAGCCTCAGCGTCATCTCGCGGCAGCAGTGCGGGGACGGAAGCGCGCTGCGTGGGGTCCCCGGCTGGGAGAGCGCCCGGCCGTCCGCCTAGGTGCCAGGCAACGACCGTTCGCGTCCGACCGTCATGGCCGCTCCATCCAGGGTTCCCACGGGTCGTCGTGGTGCGGGTCGCCGTCGATCACGTCGGAGAAGTGCACGTGCAGGGTGTCGATCCCCACGGGGACGTCGACGGGGCCGAGTATCTCCCGGAGCCGTTGCGCCGCCAGGAGGCGGATGCGGTCGGCCACGGGAAGGAGCTCGACGCCGTAGCGTGCGATCAGCGACATCGTCACGCCGCCGAGGGAGTCGCGGCCGACGATGTCGATCCTGATGTGCAGCAGTGCTGCGTCGGGGACGGTGTCCTGGACCGCGTCGCGGAGATAGGTGATGAGCACCTGCTCGCTGACGTGCACAGGGCCGGACTCGGTCATGGCCCGGATCGGGTACGAGCGTCGGGTCGCACGAAGGGCTGTGGCCAGCACCCGGTCGGCGATCTCGACCCACCGAGGCTCGCGCCGTGCTCTGAGGCTCTCCGTGGCGGCGTCGGCGAGGGCATACCCACGCCCCGTGGGAACCTCCGTGGGTGGGGGAGTCTGTTCGCTCATCGCCACTGATCCATCCTGACGGCCACCGTACGCCGCGCCCGGTGCAGCTGGCCGCGTACGACGGTCGGAGTGGTCCCGAGGACCTGTGCGATGTCGTCGTAGGAGAAGCCCTCGAGCTCACGCAGCACCCAGCTGGCCCTCTGCCGCCACGGCAGCTCGCCGAGCGCGACCGACAGGACCTCCCAGAGCTCGGCCTCGACCATCAACCGGGCGGGGTCGCTGCTGACCTTCTCCGGTTCGTTCGCCAGCAGGTGGTCGTCGACGGAGACCGGTCGCGCGCGTCGGCGATGGGCCCGGACCTCGTTCGCGGTGATCGTGAACAGCCACGTGCGCAGGGCCGACTCGCCACGGAAACCGGGCAGGTGCTGCCAGGCCTTGACCAGGGCGGCCTGGACGGCGTCCTCGGCGTCGGCCTCGTGGCCGTTCAGCATGTGCCTGGCGTAGCGGAACATCGCCTCGGCGTGCCGGTCGAAGATCGCGGCGAACGCGTCGCGGTCGCCCATGGCGGCGCGGCGGGCGAGAGCGCCGTCGCTGACGTGCTCCTGCTCGACCCTTGCGGCGTCCACCGCGCCAGCCTCCACGTGCCCCGCGCCACGGGTCGGCCGCTTCCGACCCACGCAGAAGGAATCGCATGCGCGCTGGGCGCGCAACTTCAGTTCGCCAGCCGAGTCTGGCGGGCAGGTCCTCGGCAGCCTGGGCGGAGTGGAGATGCGGATGTGACGCGTTTCACTCATCCTGGGACGTGACGTTGTCGAGCCGTCAGGCATCTACACCTCAGGACGCCCGTACGGCAGGACCGGCAGCGTCACGAGGTGTGGCGTATGGACGAACAGGTCCACGGCGTTCCGTGTTCGACCGCCTCGACCGAGCTCCTCAACCCACGACGACCCCAGTGGAGGGTGACCATCGTGACCGACAAGACCGCTGAGAAGACGCCCAGAACCCCCGCCGCAGGCTCGTCCTCCTCGGGAGGATCCAGCGCCGACAACTCTGCCCTGGTGAGCCAGCACGGCCGCACGACGATCGCGGACGCCGTGGTCGCGAAGATCGCCGGCGTCGCGACCCGTGAGGTGTCCGGTGTGTACGCGTTGGGCGGCGGCGCTGCCCGCGCCGTCGGCGCACTGCGCGAGCGCATTCCCGGCGGACGCGTCAACCACTCCCAAGGTGTCTCCGTCGAGGTCGGCGAGCGGCAGGCTGCCGTGGACATCCAGCTCGTCGCCGACTACGGGGTCTCCATCGCCGACCTGGCCGACGGCATCCGGCGCAACGTGATCGGTTCGGTCGAGCGGATGACCGGCCTGGACGTCACCGAGGTCAACATCGAGGTCCAGGACGTCCACCTGGAGTCCGAGGACAGCGACGACGACAACCAGGAGCAGTCAGCCCAGCCCAGGGTCCAGTGACTCAGGACCACCAGGATCCGGCCGACGCCGTCGCGGACGCCGTCCGCAACGTCCCGGGGGTGGTCGACCTGCACACCGGCACCTACGGCGAAGTCGCCACGTACCTGCCCGGACGTCGCGTGAACGGTGTCCGGGTTCGGGACGACGGCGTGGAGGTCCATGTCGTCCTGGCGTACGGGGCACCGGTTCCGCGCACCGCGCACCAGGTCCGCCTCGCCGTCCAGGCCCTGATCCCGGGACCGGTCGACGTGACCGTGCAGGACGTCGTCGAGTCCACCGCCGCCGACGGGCCGGCCACGCCGGATCGTTCCGTCACTGCCAGAACCGGCACCCCGATGGACCACCGGAGCTGACCGTGGAGCCCGGTGCTGCTGTCGACCGCGGGCGCAAGAACGACGCCGTCGGCGATCCTCGCGAGGCCTGGCGTCGCGAGCGCCGTGTGGTCGCACGCCTGCACCATCCCGACCTCGGTGGCGACCCTGAGGAGTACGTGCGCCAGCTGTCCGAGGTGGACCACCGCCACGGGTACGGCAGGGGCAGCACGGTCGGACTCGGCGCCGTGAGCACAGAACGCGGAGTCAGGGTGACGCTGCGACGCAAGCGGAGGCGCGTCCAGCGTCGGCTGCGCTCTCTGGTCCGGGCAGCGCGAGGCCGCCTTCCGCGGGGCGTCCCCGGTCGCCGCCGCTACACGAGCCTGTAGGGGGCGACGGCGCCACTGGCCCCCCTACCTCGACTCCACTGACCCCTACGACCTCTCACACGTCAGGTCAACGCACGCAAGGAGCACCAATGAGCACCTCCACGATCGGCCTGCTGGCAGGGCTTCTGCTGGGTGTGGCCGCTGCTGTCGGCGGCTTCTGGGGGTTCCTGATAGCCCTCGTCCTCGGAGTGGTCGGATACCTCGCAGGGGCTCAGTACGACGGCGAGGTGGACCTCGGGCAGCTGCTCGGCGGACGTCGCCGTGGCTGACACGCCCCGGACCGTCCCGCTGCCGGTCCCCACCGAGGCCGGCGGACGCGGTCGGTTGGTCATCGACGACCGGGTCGTCGAGACCATCGCCGAAGCGGCCGCGTGCCAGGTCGACGGGGTCCGCCGCTGGGGCGGCACGCTCGAGGGTGTGATGGGACGCCGCTACCCGAAGGTCGACGCCCGAACTGCGGGCTCGCGCACCCGGGTGAGCGTCGAGGTGGCCGTCGTGTGGCCCGTGGCCCTGTCCCAGGTGCTCGCTGAGGTCCGCGACCGTGTCCGCTCACAGGTGCAGGACCTGACGGGGCTCCAGGTCGACGCAGTCGATGTGCTCGCCGCCCGCCTCATGCTCGACGCGAGTCAAGGGGACCGAAGGAAGGTGTCATGAGCGAGCTCGCCACGGGGCGGGAGGCCAGGACGAGCAACGCGCCCTCCACCACCGCCGCGACGTCGTCCGCGGACGCGATGCGTCCGGCGAAAGCGCCGGTCGGCGTCAGCAAGGTGGCGATCGCCGCCGTCGTCCTCGCGTTGCTCATCACCGCGCTGGGCGTCGTCGCGATCCGCGACGCGCTCGTCGCCGCCGGCGCACTCTCCGGCGAAGGGTGGCTCTCGAAGGCTGTCATGCAGGTCGACGGCGTGACGCCGGGTCTCTGGCTGCTTCCCGCGGCGGCCGCCCTGGTCCTGGTCGGCCTGTGGTTGGTGCTGACCGCACTGCGGCCCCGGCGCCGCACCGGGGTGGCGCTGCGCGCCGACACCGGGGTGTACCTGCGACCTCGCGACATCAGCCGGCTCAGCACCAGCGCCGCCGAGGGCGTGGACGGGGTCCTCGATGCCTCGGCGTCCGCCACGACCCGCAGCGTCTCTGTCAGGGTCACCACCACGGGCGACGTCGAGACCGACCAGAAGGTGCGTGACGCCGTAGCCGATCGGCTCAGGCACCTGGACCCCGTCCCCGGCGTCCGCGTCCGGTCGCGGACCGAAGGACGCCCGACGGAGGACGGCCGATGAGCCGCGCAGTCCTGGCGACGGACCGCGTCATCGCCCTGCTGGTCGGTGTCGTCCTCGCTGCGGCCGGGGTCGGTGCAGCGGCGTGGTACCTGGAGTCCCGGGGCATGCTGCCGGGTGGTGTCCAGCTCTCCGACCAGGTCGACACGGCGGCCCTCCAGACCGCCACCTCGGCGTCCTGGTGGCCGTGGGCGTCGGCGGCCGTCGGCGTCCTGCTGGTCCTGCTCGGGCTGTGGTGGCTCGCTGCGCACCTGCCCGACCGCAGGCTCGACCGGTTGCGTATCGCCGGGACGAGCGAGCGTGACCGGCTCGAAGCCGACGCCGGCTCCGTCGCCAACGCGGCCGCCGACGCCTTGGGCCGTGTCGACGGGGTCCGCTCGGCCCGTGGCCATCTGCGCCGCGAACGCGGACAGCTCCTTCTGAGCCTGCACGCCACGATCGAGCACGGCGCCGACCTCGCCGAGGTGGCCCGCACGTGCGACCAGACCAGCGCCGACGTGGCGCACGTCCTCGGACGCGACGACCTGAGGTGCCGTGTGCGCGTGCAGGTCGCCCACCGCGACCGGGCCATACCGCGGGTGGGGTGACCAGCAGGTCTCGAGTGGCCACTGCCACAGGTCTCGCGGTCTCGCCTGCTGGAGCCCGATGATCATGGTCACAGGTCGCCGCGCGTGACATCCCGGCCCGCAGCGTCTCTCACCGGGGATGGCGTTTCACGGCGGCTTCAGACCGAGCTACCTAGGTGTCGTGACGCCGTCGACGCCGGCCGCTACTCCGCGTCCGGTACGCAATGCTCACGGAGGTCCTCATGCGAGACGCACTGACCAGCGGGCTGGCCAGCGTGGCCGAGTTCGTTCCCAAGCTGATCGGCTTCCTGCTGATCCTGATCATCGGCTTCATCGTCGCCAAGGTGGTCGCCAAGGCGATCGCGAAGGTGCTGGAGAAGGTCGGCTTCGACCGGGCGGTCGAGCGCGGCGGGGTGAAGAAGGTGATGGACAGGTCGCAGTACGACGCCAGCGACCTGGTCGCCAAGCTCGTGTACTACACGATCCTGCTGTTCGTGCTGCAGCTGGCGTTCGGTGTCTTCGGCCCGAACCCGATCAGCGACCTGATCACCGCGGTGATCGCGTTCCTCCCCAAGCTGATCGTCGCGATCATCATCATCGTGGTGGCCTCGGCCATCGCCGCCGCGGTCAAGACCCTCATCGAGGGCACCTTGGGTGGGCTGTCGTACGGCAGGACGCTGGCCAACATCGCCAGCATCTTCATCCTGTTCCTCGGTGTCATCGCCGCCTTGAACCAGATCGGTGTGGCCACCACGGTCACCACACCGATCCTGATCGCCATCCTGGCCACCATCGCCGGCGTCATCATCGTCGGTGCCGGTGGTGGGCTGATCAAGCCGATGCAGCACCGTTGGGAGGGCTACCTGACCAAGGCCGAGGAAGAGGCCCCCAAGGTCAAGCAGCACGCTTCGGCCTCCCCGTCGGTCACGGAGCAGGCGCAGCAGGCCACGACCCGGGCCCAGTCCACCTACGAGCCGGCCGACCAGCCGGACCGGGTCTACGACGCCCAGCAGGACAGCACCACCGGCTCCCCCCGGTACTGAACAGCACCAGCACAGAGCACGACCCGACGGCTGATCCACCAGGCGCCGGGCAGTCCCAGGATGGTGGCCGGCGATCGAGCAGATCGCCGGCCACCGCCACCGAGCCGCACACCGACGTCTTCGTGGAGCGCTACCGCGACGCCGACGCCTTGAAGCGTCACAGCGACGCGCCGTCCATGGCTGAGGCCATGGGCAAGATCCCGACCTGGTCGTCCAAGCCACCCGAGGTCCTTCAGCCGGGTCAGGTCCTGCCCGAGTAGGTGCAGAGGCTGATCATCACGCCCCAGCGATCCTGACCGGCGGCCTGCTTCCCGTGGGAGGCTCGGCCCATGGACGTTCTCTTCGTCGCTGGATTCTCTGTCATCAGCAGCTCGCCGGGTCAGGACCTCCGGCTCTTCATCGACGCGATGGGCCTTCCCCTCGAGTCGCCGACCGGTGACCAGAGTTCGGAGTACCGGTACTCGGAAGGCATCGAGGGTGTGAAGCACTTCGGTGTGTGGCCGCTGTCGGAGGCAGCGCAGGCCTGCTTCGGTACCTCGGAGTGGCCGGCGACGCACCCGGTACCGCAGTCCACGATCGAGTTCGAGGTGGCCGATGTGGAGGCCGCCGCGGCAGAGCTTCAGGGCGACGGCTATGGCTTGGTCCACCCCGTTCGCACCGAGCCCTGGGGGCAGGTCATCGCGCGCTTCCAGTCGCCCGATGGTGTCTTGCTCGGTGTCTGCTCAACACCCCATCTCGCAGACGCCTGACGTCTCGCGCCGGCCACCGGTCGATGTGCGCAGGCACGTGGGCGGCGTCCCGCGGACTCGGTCCGCTTGCGGCGATCGTGATCTCAGGCGGCGGCCGCAGCCGCCACGCGCGCGGTCTGCACGAGCGAGTGGGCGACCGAGAGGAAGGGCGGCAGCAGGACCAGGTGGACGGCCGCGAACACCGGCGAGATGGAGCCGGTGAAGACGAACAAGACCACCCAGATCGCGACGCAGGCGAACTTCCACCACGCCACGGTGCCGGCCCGTGCGAGCGCAGCCACCAGGATGATGGGACCCAGCCACAGTCCGACCAGCTCGATCAGGACGGTGATGTCCTCCATCGTCGTTCCCTCGACGCCCTGCTGCTGTGCGGCCTTGATGTAGTCCGGGCTGCTGGAGAGTACGGCGTTGATCTCGACGTACTGCATCTGGTGCATGGCGAACGCCACGGCGCCGGTGACCGCGACGACTCCTCCGATCCATGCGGCTCGGGGGTTCAGATCACGGACTGCCTCGACGAGGCCCAGGGCCGCGCCCAGCCAGGCCATGACCAGGGCGAGCGTCAGCCATGCGAAGGTCTCCCAGGTGCCGCGTTCGGCGGCGATGGCCGCGAGCCTGCCGGCCTCGCCGCTGGCCTCGGGAATGGACAGTCGTGCAACCTCTGCGGCGCACATCAGGACCGGCGCAGCCACCAGGCACGCGGCCAGCAGCCTTCGAATCATCATGACGAGCCCCTCCGGTCAAGAGCCGCACCCACGATGCGACGCCCATCATGGTCGCCTGGACCGACCACATCCGGCGTCCACCTGAGCGCTCGTCCTCGCGGTCCCGTTGGGGCAGGGCCGTAACCTTGAGGCCTCACTCGAATCGTCCTGGCGGGGGACGTCGGGGCCCCCAGCCAGGAATACCCTCGGCAGGTGCGACCGTCAGGTTTCGACATGTTGCTCGCCGGCGGCCTCTCCGTGGCGTCAGCGGGGTCGCTCTGGGCGCAGAACGCGGAGGTCGCGGTCCTCGGCGCCCAGGTGCTGGCCGCATCGTCATTGGTCTTCCGACGCAGCGCCCCGTTCGTGCCACCGGTCGTGGTCCTGGTGGCGAGCGGGTCGATGCTCGCGGCGGGCCAGGGCCCTGATGACATCGTCTTCCTGATCATCTGGATCGTCGGCTCCTACGGCGCGGGCGCCTATCTGCCGTGGCCACGGACCCTGCTTGCGCTCGGGATCTGGTGGACGGCGTTGCTGTTGGCCGAGGGAGCCGGGCTGGAGTGGGGCGATGTCCTCTTCCTCGGAGCCTTGACCACCTCCGCATGGTTCCCGGGTGTGCTGGCGGCTCGGTCGAGGGATGCCCAGGAGCGATCTGCCGCCCTGACCGAGCAACGAACCGAGGAGGCCGCGCGGGCCGTCGCCGACGAGCGGTCCCGCATCGCTCGCGAGCTTCACGACGTGGTCGTCCATGCAGTGGGAATCATGGTGGTGCAGGCGGCGGCGGCCGAGAAGGTGCTCGAGCGGGATCCGGTCCGGGCGCGCAAGGCGTTGGGTGCGGTACAGGACAGCGGCCGCAGTGCGGTCACGGAGCTGACTCGCATGCTCGGCCTGTTGCGCGCCGACGGATCCGACCAGCTTGCGCCACGCCCCTCGATCGCAGGACTGGCCGAGCTGACCGAAACGGTGACGCAGGCAGGGCTCGCGGTCGACCTGGAGCTGGTCGGGGACCTCACGGCGCTTCCGCCGGCAGTCGACCTCAGCGTCTACCGCGTGGTCCAGGAAGCCCTGACCAATGCGGTCAAGCACGCTCCCGGTGCCCACGTTCAGGTGTCCCTGCGGAGATCCGGCCAGGTCGTTCACATCGAAGTCACCGACGACGGCCCGCGGGATGAGTCGAGCACCTCTGGGGGTGGCAGCGGCCTGGGCCTGATCGGCCTGCGCGAACGGGTCGGCGTGTTCGGCGGCTGCCTCGATGCCGGCCCCCGACCGGACGGCGGATTCAGGGTGGCTGCCCAGCTGCCTGTGGGAGGGACGACGCCGTGACGGGACGAGACCCGCTGCGCGTCGTCGTGGCTGATGACGAGGCACTGTTCCGAAGCGGGCTGACGCTGATCGTCGAGTCGGAGCCGGACCTCGTCGTCGTCGCTGAAGCCGTCGACGGGCACGACGCCGTCGACATCGTCCGCGCGCATCGTCCTGACGTCATCCTGATGGACATCCAGATGCCCCGCATGGACGGCATCGCCGCGACAGCCGCGATCGCTGACCTCAACCTGGCCACCCGTGTGCTCATGCTCACCACCTTCGGACGCGACCAGTTCGTGTACGAAGCCCTCCGCGCCGGTGCGAGCGGGTACCTGCTGAAGACGGCCCCACCGGCCCGGCTGGTCCAGGCCGTCCGGTCCATCGCCGCCGGAGAGGCGCTGCTCGCTCCGTCCCTCACCCGCAGACTCATCGAGGACTGGGTCGGACGACCTCGACCCGACACCCACCATCCGCGACTCTCGGAGCTGACCCCCCGCGAGCGCGAGGTGCTCACCCTCGTGGGGCGCGGGCTGTCCAACCGTGAGATCGCCGCAGAACTCCATCTCAGCGAGTCCACCGTCAAGACCCACCTCGCCAGGGTCCTGACCAAGACCGGATCCCGCGACAGGGTGCAGGCCGTCGTTCTCGCCTACGAATCGGGAGTCGTCGCCGCGGGCCAGCCCTGACCCAACCCCACGGGCAGTTGCCGTGAGGCCGAACCCTTGCCGAACGGCTGCAGCGAGACGAGGCTGTCGTCCGGCGATCGACCCTGGAGGTGCGTGGTGATGGGCACGAACGAGCAGCAGGTACGCCGTCTCATCGAGGACAGCGTCAACGCCAACCGACCCGACGCGCTGGAGATCGTCGTCGATCCGGATGTCCGCGTCCATGCGGCCACGCCCGGTGCCGCCCCAGACACAGAAGGCATCGAAGAACTCCGCGTGTCGTTCAGGCGGTTCCATGCCGCGATCCCTGACCTGCACATCGCCTTGGACGATGTCGTCGTCGCAGGCGACCGGGTCGCCGCCAGATGGACGGCGACCGGGACGCACCGGGGCGACCTGGCCGGCATCCCGGCGACCGGCAGATCGGTGCGCTGGGGCGGCATCGACATCTACCGGCTCCAGGACGGTCTGATCGCCGAGTGGTGGCGCAACGACGACTTCGTCGGACTCCTGCAACAGCTGGGACGTGACCCGCTCGCGCCATGACCTGCACGACTACTGGTGCCCCCGAGAGGATTCGAACCTCCGACACACGGTTTAGGAAACCGTTGCTCTATCCCCTGAGCTACGAGGGCGGGATGGCCGAAACAGGCTAACCCACCCGCAGGGGACGCGGGACGGGACCGGGCACTCGGGCGGTCAGCGGAAGGCTGGCATCACCTCGTCGTGGATCAGCCGGAGCTGCTCCTCGACGGTGGCGACGCCGTCGAGCGCCTGCCCGGTGAACGCCTTGACGAGAGAGGCGTCGGTGATCGCGCAGATCATGTGGTTGACGCCCGTCCCCTCGACCTCGTCCTTCAGCTGGGTGACGACCTCCTCCGGGGTGCCGGCGAAGGAGAGCCGGTCGGCGATGTCCGGGTCGGTCAGCTCGATCCCCTTGGCGAGGTCCCCGGCGCCGATCGCCTCGATGACCGGGGCGAGGGCCTCGGGGTCGACGCCGTTGCGCTCGAGCTGCTCCTTCGGCATCGACGATGCGTAGATGCCGACCATGGAGCGGGCGGCGGCCTTGGCGGCTGCCGAGTCACGGCCGACGGCGAACACCACCCAGGACGCGATGTCGAGGGTCTGCCAGTCGCGGTTCGCCCGCTCGGCGCCGATCTTGATGTGCTTGACCGCGTACTCGTACGCCTCACGCGTGTAGCTGAGGGCGTGGTGACAGCCGTCGGAGTGCTCGCCCGCGACCTCGAAGGACCGTGGACCGCGCATGGCGCCCATCATCACCGGCAGGCGCTCCTGGACCGGGCGGGCGAAGGTGAACAGGCCCTTGTACGACCAGAACTCGCCGTCGAAGGTGATGGTCCCGTCGTCGAGGAAGGTGCGGACGACGTGGAGCGCCTCCTGCACGCGGGACACCGGCTTGGTCTGGGCCCAGTCGATGCCGTGCTGTTGCAGCAGGCCGAAGTTGCCGGACCCGAGGACGACCTCGGCCCGGCCGTTGGTCAGCTCGTCGAGCGTCGCCGCGGCCTGTGCGATCAGCGCCGGCTCGCGCAGCGTCACCGCGGAGACGCTCGGACCGAAGCGGATGTTCTTCGTCTTGTCGGCGGCGGCCGCGAAGAGCAGCCACAGGTCCTTGTGCCAGGTCTCGTCGGCCGCGTAGCAGCCGTAGAAGCCGAGCTCGTCCGCGAGCTGGATGGCCCGCAGCGACTCGTCGAGCGGGTAGTCGGGGAGCATCACGTAGCTGAACTTCATGGCGGATCACTCCTGGGGGGCTGCGGTGTCGTCATCGAGCTGGGCGAGGACGTCCTCGCCGGAGACCACCGTCGAGGCCCAGTGGTCGTGCATCCACTGCAGGTGGTCGTGCCTGCTCTGGACGATGCGCAGCGTGTCCCAGTTGGGAAACGTCTGCTGGTTGACGTGCTGCACCATGAGCTTCGGGTCGACCTCGTAGACGTGCTCGAAGCGGGTGATGGCGACGTCGGTGACCTGCTCGGCGACGGGCGGCTCGTGCTGCTCTGACCACCGGTAGCTCGCCATCGCTACTGCCGTCCCTCGTCGAAGGCACGGTCGAGGCCGTACTTGCCTGGGTTCATGATGTTGTTCGGGTCGAGCGCCCGCTTGACCTTGAGCATCACGTCGTAGCCGCCGCCCAGCTCCTGCGGCACCAGGTCGACCTCACCCTCACGGCACGACCCGTGGCAGGCGGAGATCGAGCCCTCCGCCTCGAGGGCAGCGGCGGCGATCTCGCGCTTGGCGTCGACCCAGGCGCGCCACATGTCCTCGTCGAGCTGCTGCTCCCAGATGCCGACGTCGATCTCGGTGAGGAAGTCGGTGCCGTTGTCGCTGCTGGTGTAGAAGAACATGCCCCAGTCGTCGAAGGTGTCGAACCGCTCCCGCAGGCGCGCCACCGTGGCGTGCCACGCCTCCTTCACCTGCGGCAGCCGCGTGTACGGGATCGCGGCGTCCTCGCAGTGCCAGCTCATCGGCACCACCTGTCCCGATGGAGTCCTGCCGTGCAGCGGGGTGGCGTAGCGGTCGTGCCGGGCCGCCCAGTCACCCTCGGAGATCTCGTCCCCCAGGTACCGGGCGCCGTTGTCGCGGGCGACCTGCATCAGCCGCCTGGCGCCGGCCCGCACCTCGTCCTCGTTCCCGTAGGCCACGGCGCAGACGAGGGAGCGGACGTCTCCCGGCTGCGGGATGTACGCCTCGTCGTCGCGCCGCAGGTACCGGACCTTCCACTCGTCGAACAGGACCGCTCCCGCGAACGTGGCGACACCCGCCTTCGAGAGGGCGCCCAGGGTCCGGTAGGCGTCGTCGAAGTCACTGAAGGCGAAGAACGGGGAGAACTCGGCCTCCGGCTTCGGGTAGAGCTTCAGGGTCGCCCTCGTGGCGATGCCGAGCGTGCCCTGGTGTCCCATGAAGAGGTGCTTGAGCTGGTACCCGCTGGAGCTCTTGGTGACCTTGCGACCTCCGCCGTCCCCGACCGTGATGACCTCACCGGTGGGCAGCACGAGGTCGAAGCTCAGCACCAGGTCTCGTGAGTGGCCGTACCGCGCGCCGACCAGGGACCAACCGCTCGTCCCGATCCTCCCCCCGACCAGGGAGCAGGGGTACGACGCCGGGTCGTCGGGGTAGATCAGGCCGTGGGCACCGAGCACCTCGTTCAGCTTGAGCATGTTGATGCCGGTTCCGACGGTGCACGTGCGGTTCTCCAGGTCGATCTCCTCGATCTGGTTCATCCGCTTGACGTCGACGACGATGCCGCGCCGCTCCGGTCGTGCCCCGTCGGTCAGCCCGGTCCCGCCGTCGCGCGGGACGATCGGGATGCGGTGGGCGTTGGCGATCCGGACGACCGCCGCGACGTCCTCGGTGCTGCCCGGCATCACCACGAGGTCGGGGACGTGGTCCGGCCACCTGTGCACGGGGAACGGGGCCGGCACGCGTGCCCGGTTCAGCCGGGCCGTCTTCGACGTGTGGACGTGCTCCGAGCCGATCGCGCGGACCAGCTCGTCGACGACGGCGTCGGCCAGCGGCGGCGCGATCGTCATGCTCCTCGCCTCCCGCCGACCTCGATGCCGAGCGACTCGGCGAGGATCTCGTGGATGTCGACGACGTCGATGCTCTGGGCGGACCCGGCCTCGGAGAGCGGTCGCTCCGACCAGGGGCAGGCGCTGACGAGGGTGTCGACGTCCAGCGCAGCAGCCTGCTCCATCCGGTTCGCGCTGATCCGGGCTGTCAGGTCGGGTCTCTCGATCGGGAGCCCGCCACCTGCCCCCGAGCAGTACGACCACTGCGTCACGCGGTCGACGTCCTTGAACTCCAGTCCGGGGATGGACCGCAGGATCTCGCGGGGTTCCTGCCAGATCCCCTTGCGCTTGTTGAGGCGACACGGGTCGTGGTAGGTGATCGTGCGCTCCACGGGGACGGACGGCGAGAGCCGTCCCTCACGGATCAGCTCGGCGAACAGCTCGACCACCAGGACGATCTCGATGTCGAAGTCGTCGCCGAAGTAGCGGGGGTAGTCCTCGGTGAAGCTGATGTAGTCGTGCGGGTCGAGGACCAGTACCCGCCGGGCCCCGACCGACCGCCAGTTCTCCAGGTTGTGCTCGGCGAACCTGCGCGCCTGGTCGACGTATCCCATCTCCGCCGCCGGCCCGCCGCAGCACCACTGCTCGGCCATCAGGCCGAACTCGTAGCCGGCCAGCTGGAGGACCTGCGCCACGGCGCGCGGCACGGACGTGCGGTAGAAGGCGGCCTCGCAGTCGACGAACAGCACGGACTCCCCGCCGACCGGGATGTCCAGCCCCTCCGCCCAGTCCCTCACGTGCTCCTGGCTGACCTCGACGTCTCCCAGCACCGGCTCGTGCGTGCGCTCATCGGTCAGCACGTTCCAGCGCTGCCAGCCCGGCTGGTGGACGCCGCTGTCGACCGCCAGGGCCCGCACCGCCTTGACGAGGTCGACGGTGCGCGTGCGGAAACGGTAGAAGTCGCCGGTGAAGAGCGTGTTGGGGCAGCGGAGCTCGCAGGCCCCGCACTGGGTGCAGTTGACGTAGTCCTCGGCGACGTCCTGGATGTCCAGCGTGCCCTGCTCCATCGCCACCACGTTGGCGTGGAAGGCGGTGGGCGTGAACCGCTCGTCGCGGGTCACCTGCGTCACCGGGCAGACCTCGCGGCAGAACTTGTGGCCGGAGGAGAAGCAGTTGTACGCCTCGTTGCGCCACCGCTCGGCGAACTCGCGCTCGTCCTCGGGGCGCCGGTGCCCGTTGCCCGCACCACCGATCGTGACCGGGACTGGGCCCGCCGTCGTGTCGCCGTCGGCCATGACACCACTCCTCACCGTCGGGGAGCTGCTCTGGACGAAACCTACGAGCCGGATCACGTGCCCGACAAGGGGTTGGCCGCGGAATCGTCCTGCTGCTCCACGCAAGGTCTCGACGCCACCGATGACTTCCACGGGTGCGACCAGTCGGAACCGGGACGGACGAGACCTGTAGGAGACGCTGTGAGAACCGCCGAACGCCGCCGATGGCTGGCGCTGTACGTGATCTGCCTTGGCGACCTGATGATCGTGCTCGACTCGAACATCGTGACCGTCGCACTGCCGTCCATCCGCGCAGACCTCGGGTTCTCGCCGACGGCGCTCGCCTGGGTGGTCAACGCCTACCTGCTCACGTTCGGTGGCTTCCTGCTGCTGAGTGGGCGGCTCGGTGACCTGTTCGGGAACCGGCGCGTGCTCCTGCTGGGCGTCGGAGCCTTCACGGTCGCGTCCCTGGCCTGCGGGCTGGCTCCGACGGCTCCGTGGCTGGTCGTCGGACGGGCCGTCCAGGGGCTGGGGGCAGCCGTGGTCTCCGCGGTGGCACTGTCACTGATCACGGGCCTCTTCAGTGAACCGGCGGACCGCGCGAAGGCGATGGGCGTCTTCGGGTTCGTCATGTCCGGTGGCAGTGCCCTCGGCGTGCTGCTCGGCGGCCTGCTGACGGGTGCCCTGTCCTGGCACTGGGTGTTCCTCGTCAACCTGCCCGTCGGGCTCGCGGTGATCGGGCTCTGCCTGAAGGTGCTGCCGGCGGACCTCGTGGCGACCGCTGACCGGCGACTGGACGTCCTCGGTGCCGTGACGGTCACCGCCTCGATGATGACCCTCGTCTACGCGGTCGTCGGAGGCGACGAGGCCGGCTGGACGTCGCCACGCACTCTGGGGCTGCTGACGCTGTCGGTGGCGTTGATGGGCGCGTTCCTCGCCAGAGAGGCGCGGGTCGCTCACCCGCTCGTACCTCTCGGGCTCTTCCGGCTGAGGAACCTGACGATCGCGAACGCGGTCGGCATGCTGTGGGCTGCTGCGATGTTCGCGTGGTTCTTCTTCACGGCCCTGTACCTGCAGCAGGTGCTCGGCTACCCGCCGATCCAGGTCGGCCTCGCCTTCCTGCCCACGAGCGTCGTGATGGCCTTCTGCTCGTTGCGGCTCTCGGACCGGCTGGTGATGCGCTTCGGGGTCCGGCCTCCGCTGGTGGCCGGCCTCGGCTGTGCCACGGCGGGCCTGCTGCTCGCGTCGAGGGCGCCGGTGGACGGCGGCTTCGGGCCGGACCTCCTGCCGAGCATGCTGCTGCTCGGCCTGGGAGCGGGGATCGCGTTCAACCCGGTGCTGCTGGCCGCTATGGGCGATGTCGAGCCTCGACGGTCAGGTCTCGCGTCAGGGCTCGTCAACACCTCGTTCATGCTGGGCGGCGCCCTCGGCCTGGCGGCCCTCGCGGTCCTGGCGTCCTGGCGTACGGGTGGCCTCGTGGCCGAGGGCGAGTCGTCCGTGGCCGCGCTCCACGGCGGCTACCAGGTCGCCTTCCTCGCCGGCGCGCTGCTGGCTGCCCTGGCAGCGCTCGGCGCCATGGGCGCTGCGCCCGGTGGCGACGCCTGCGGGGGACGCGGCAGAGGTGGTCACCGTGTCGAGCGCCTGACGTCACGTCGCGTCGTGGCGGTCCTGCCCGCCCAGCAGCGGCACGAACCGGTAGTGCCCCCGCCTCTCGACCAGGGGCTCGCCACCGGGCAGCCGCCGGACGCGCAGCATGCGGCCCGCCACCGGGATCACCATCACCCCGTCCGACCCGAGCTGGTCGACGAGCCCGCGGGGCAGCGACCGAGGCTCCGCGGACACCAGGATGCGGTCGTAGGGTGCCTCGTCGGGCCATCCGAGCACCCCATCGACCGCCTGCTCGACCCTGGCCCAGGGCATGTCGGACGCGGCGACGTTCTCTGCGCCCCACGCAGTCAGCTCCGGAACGAGCTCGACGCCCACCACGCTGCCAGTCGACCCCACGAGGTGGGCGAGGATCGCGGTCGTCCACCCCGAGCCCGATCCGACGTCGAGCACCCGGTGACCCGCGCCCACGTCGAGGAGCAGCAGCATGTCGCGCACGGTCCGCGGCTGCGAGCTGGTCTGGCCTCTGCCGATCAGCAGCGCCTGGTCGTAGTGGGCGTGCGAGACCTGCGAAGCGGGCAGGAAGCGTTCTCGCGGAACGAGCCGCATCGCCTCGTCGACGGCGTCCTCGCGGTGCCGGCGCACCCCTCCAGTGTCGCGCGGTTGCGCCGTCGTGTCAGGGCTGGTTCACGTGACGGGACACCTGCTCGAGCACCCCGCGTGGGTGGTGCCCGTGTGCGGCGACGGCACGTTGATCCTGGTCAGGGCCACCGTGGGTTCACCCCACGAACCGCGTCATCGACGGGATCGTCTCGCTGGGCGTGCGGGCCTGCATGCCCTCCCCGATCGCCTGCAGCTTCCAGCTGGACCCCTCCCGGTAGACCTTCGCCATCAGCATCCCGGTGAAGGGCATGCCACCGGTCAGGGTGTAGCGGGCCAGCTCGGCCCCCGTCGTGTGGTCGACGAGGCGGCAGAACGCGTTCCGCACCTGCTCGAACGTCTGCCCCTCGTACGAGGTCACCACGAACATGAGGCTCGTGACGTGCGTGGGCACTCGGGTCAGGTCGACCATGATCGTCTCGTCATCGCCCTCGCCCTCACCGGTGCGGTTGTCACCGGTGTGCTGGACCGAGCCGTCCTTGCTCCGCAGCTGGTTGTAGAAGGCGAGGTCGACAGGGTCCGTCCCCGCGTAGAGGAGCGCGGAGGCGTCGAGGTCGATCTCCACCTCACGGCTGCCGAACATGCTCCGCTTCGTGATCGGGTCCCAACCCAGGCCCATGCGGATCATCGTCAGCGCGACGCCCCCGTCCTTGGTGAGCGTGACCTTCTGTCCCTTCGACAGGCTGACCGGACGGGCCTTGGTGAGCTGCACCTCACCACTCGTGGCAGGCGCCGCGGCCGTGGGCCGGTCGAGCTGCGGAGCCTGCGCGGCGGGCTGGCGGGCCGGTGGTGCCTGCGCCGCAGGCTGACCGAACTGCGGCGCCGACGGTGGCTGGGCGGGGGGTGCCGGCGTGGCAGGTGCCGGCGCGCCGGGTGCCGGCGCGGGAGAGGCCGGAGCGGGAGCCGGAGCGGGAGCCGGAGCGGGAGGGGCCGGAGCGGGAGGGGCGGAGGCCGGTGGGGCCGCCGGTGCGACCGAGACAGCCGGGGGAGGCGCGTCGTCCACGGACACCCCGTGGTCGGTGATCAGGTCGGCCAGGCCGCCGGCGTAGCCCTGTCCCACGGCACGCACCTTCCAGGCGCCCGCGCGGCGGTACAGCTCGAGCGCGACGACGATGCTCTCCGAGGTCAGGTCGGTCATCGTGAACTCGACCAGCGGGGCGCTGGAGGAGTCGGTGACCCGCGCGACCGGCTGCCCGACGCGGCCGAACGTCGACGTCGTGTCGTCCAGCGACGTCACGAGGCGCACGGCGTGCACGTCGGCGGGGACGGACGCCAGGTCGACGACGATCCGCCAGGTCTGCCCGCTGGAGGGCCGCTCGCACCGCACACCCGGTCCGGTCGGCTGGTTGTAGAAGACGAAGTCGGCGTCCGACCGCACCTTCCCGCTCTCCGTCACCAGCAGGGCGGACACGTCGGCGGGTGCCGGTACGTCCACGGTCAGGACCAGGTCCGTCGCCGCCAGGGGCGCGTTGGCACCCTTGCTGAGGGTGGTGGGTGCAGTCATGCGAGACGCCTTCCGGTCGGGTGCCGCGCATCGACGCCCGGGTGCTGGGGGTGGCACGTCGCGTGTGCCCGTCCAGGCGAGAATGTACCCATCCGCGCGGATCGGCGTGCGCCCGTCAGCTCAGCACGTCCTTGCGCTCGAAGACGACGAAGGCCGCGGTCAGCAGGACGGCCGCGTACCCGAGCGCCCACAGGGCGCCGCGGTCCATGTCGCCGACGTCGAACGTCTGGTCGAGCGCCTGTAGCCATGCGTACTGGTAGTGGGTCGGCAGCGCGTTGCGGAAGTCGCCCAGGGCGCTGATCGAGTCGAGGATCGCGGAGACGATCGTGATGAGCACGGCCCCGCCGACGGCACCGAGCGGCGCGTCGGTGAGCACGCCGATCAGGAAGGCCGCGCACCCCACGAAGAGCAGGTGGACGGCCAGGTAGGCGATGATCACGAGCAACCGGAGGAGGAACGCGCTCCACGGCAACGTCCGTCCGATGGGATCGGCGAAATCGCCCCAGCCGTAGGCGATCCCGCCGACGAGGAGCGACCATCCCGGCAGCACCAGGAGGGCCGCGACACCCGTCAGCAGACCCACTGCCAGCTTCTGGACGAGCAGGCGCCTGCGCGGGACGGGAGCGGTCAGCAGGTAGCGCAACGTCGACCAGCTGGCCTCCGACGGCACGCTGTCGCCGACGAAGAGCGCGACCAGCACCACCAGCAGGAACCCGGTCGAGGCGAACAGGGTGAAGATCGCGAAGTTCGCCGCACTGCTCTGCGCGAGGTCGACGAACGCGGCACCGGTCTGGGAGTTGGGGGGTCCGCCGCCTTCGCCGTCCGGTCCGTCTCCGAGAGCGAACGCCCCGACGAGGATCAGCGGAAGCGCGATGAGGAAGCCGAAGGCGAACTGGGTGCGCCGACGCGACAGCTGCCGTCGGACCTCTGCGGTCAGCGGGAGCGGCGCCCTCACGGGCCGACCCCGACGGAGGCCTCGTCGGAGATCACCTGCATGAAGACCTCCTCCAGCTGACGCCGCCCGTCGGCGGTGGACACGTCGAAGCCGCCCTCGACGAGCTCGCGGACCAGGGTGTGACGCGGCACGTCGGCGACGACCGTCATGGTGCGCTCGTCGTCGACACGCACCGAGCGCACGCCCTCGCGGTCGGCCAGTGAGCGGGCCGCCTCGTCGGCCCTCTCGTCGGCCAGGACGAGGACGGTCGTGGACTCGGCGGAGACCAGCTCGGCCACCGCCCCGGCAGCGACCACGCGGCCGCGGTGCATCACGACGACGTGCGAGCACGTCTGCTCCACCTCCGCGAGCAGGTGGCTCGAGATGACGACGGTGCGTCCGGTCGCGGCGTAGTCGCGCAACACCCCTCGCATCGCCTTGATCTGGGGCGGGTCGAGCCCGTTGGTGGGCTCGTCGAGGATCAGCAGGTCGGGCAGCCCGAGCATCGCCTGCGCGATCCCCAGCCGTTGTTGCATGCCGTGGCTGTAGGAGCGCACCGGGCGGTCGAGAGCCGTTCCCAACCCGGCGATCTCGAGCGTCTCGTCGACGTGGGAGTCGTCCGTGGGCCGGCCGGTCGCGGCCCAGAAGGCGCGGAGGTTCTCCCGTCCGGACAGATGGGGTAGGAAGCCTGGGCCCTCGATCAGCGCGCCGACCTGGCTCAGAACAGGTGCGCCGGCACTGACAGGGCGCCCCAGCACCCAGACCGACCCTGCGTCCGGACGGATCAGGCCGACGAGCATGCGGATCGTCGTCGTCTTGCCGGCGCCGTTGGGTCCGAGCAGCCCGACCACCTGGCCCGCCTCGGCGGTCCAGCTGACGTCGTCGACCGCGAGGGTGCCGCCCCGGTACTGCTTGGTCAGCCCCTCCACCACGAGCGGCGTCGACACGAGGTCGGCCCGGGGTCGGCCGCGCCGTAGCCTCCGTCCGGCCAGCACGACGCCGCCGAGGCCCAGCGCCACCAGCGCCCCGACGCCGATCGCCAGCGGGGCCAGCGACTGGCCGCTGGAGACCGGGGCCGCCTGCTCGAACGGGACGGTCGGCACGGTGAGCGGGGTCGGACCGGACGCCTCGACCAGGTAGCCGGCCGGGGCGTCGGGCAGGGCGTAGGCCTGGTCGGTGCTCGACAGCACGACACGGAGGCGCTCGCCGGCCCCGACGTCGTACACGGCCGCCGGGAGCCGCACCGTGACCTCTGCGGGCTCGGTGATCCCCCCGAGGCCGGTGAGGTGGACGGGGGAGACGAGAGCCTCGGGGAGGACGGGGTCGCCCGCTTCGGTCACGACCCAGACGGAGGCGAAGAGCGTCACCTCCGGCCCGGACGACGTGACCCGGACGGTGACGCTCGGCGCCCCGGCGACCCGGACCGGCTCGCCCATCGGCTGGCTGTCGAACACCGCTGACGCTCCGGGAAGGACGGCCAGCGCGTACGTGGCGCGCGAGAGGTCGCTTAGCCCGTCGAGGGAGCCGAGCGCCGAGAGCCCCGACCCCCGCCCCGGCAGCCCGGTGAGTGCCGCAGGTGCTCCGCCGGGCGGCGCCACCACCAGCTGGGGGTCACCCACCAGCGCGAGCCGTGTCAGCTGTGTGCCCGCGGCTCCCCCCGTTCCGGGGTAGCCGTCCGCGACCACGCCGGTCGACGCCTCCAGCGCGCCGGACGCGGGTACGGCGTACTCGAAGGACAGGGCCGGGACGTCGCCCGCGCCCTTCAGGTAGTGGTCGAACCAGGCTCGGGCGCCGTCCTCGAGGTCGGCCTGGACACCGCCGCCGTCGTGCCCGCCCTCCACCCAGCGGACGGCGAAGGGGGCCCCCGCGGCGGCGAGCTCCACGGCGTTGGCGTCCGCCTCGCCGAGGGGGAAGAGCGAGTCCTGCGCGCCCTGGACCAGCAGGGTCGGCGCGCGGAGGTCGGCATTCGTCGACGTGGGGCTGTGACGACGCAGCAGGGCTCGCGCCTCGTCGCTGACCTGCCCGCTCGCGGCGGCCTCGAGGTAGAGCTCGCACACCTGCTGCTCGAAGCGCGAGCAGAAGAAGGCGGCTCCGAGGTCGCCGGTTGCGCCGGTCAACGGGGGCAGGAGGGGCGCGGCGCCTCCGCCGGCGGCCCCACCGTCGGTCGAGAGACCGCCCGCCCCGAAGGCGGAGGCGAAGAACAGCGCCGCCCACTGCTTCTTGAAGACCCCCGCCGTCTCGATCGGCCAGGAGGTCGCCGGGGTGCCTGGGCGATCCCCCTCGGCCTGCGCGTACTGCGGGAAGAGCGCCTGGGACAGGTCGTTCCAGGTGATCGCGGGCACGACCGCGTCGATGCGAGGGTCGGTGCCTGCCGCCATCAGGGCGAGCGCGCCGCCGTAGGAGGCGCCCGCGACACCCACGCGCGGGTCGCCGGGGCCATCGAGGAGCACGTCGTCCCGCCCTGCCAGCACGTCGACCAGCGTGCGGGCGTCCGCCACCTCGAAGTCGGGGGACATCAGGTGGATCAGCCCGCCGGAGGCGCCGAACCCGCGAGCCGTGTAGGTCAGCACGACGTAGCCGTCCGCCGCCAGCGCCTCCGCCTGCGCGGCGAGGTCCTCCTTGCTGCCGCCGAACCCGTGGGCGAGCAGGACGGCCGGGTGGGGGCCGTTCCCCACGCGCGGGGTGAAGACCGTGGCGTCGAGCTCAACGGGCAGGCCGTCGGCCTCCCCACCCACCGGGACGCGGATCTCCTCCGTCTGGGCGGCGGTGCCTGGTGTCGCGGCGACAGGTGTCGCGGTCGCCGGTGGGGCCAGGACGGCGGCGGCCACGACCGCAGCCGCGACTCCCCGGCGCGTGGACCGTCGAGGTGCACGGAGGGTGACGGTCATGCCCCATCTTCACCCGAGGCGGCCCCGAGGGCCGGGCAGGGGGCACCCCACGCGCGCCCCGCGCACCGTTCGCCCCGGTTGGCGTTAGCGTGGCCGGGTGGCACAGGACCCGGTGACGACCCTCGACTCCGGCGAGACCCGTGGTGGGGCCGCACGGAGCACGGAGCCGTCCGGCACCCTGCTGCAGCGAGCGCTGGACGCCTGGCGCGAGGAGCTGACCCAGCTGTCCGGGCCCGACACGCTGCTGGGCTACCGCGACCTCCCCCTCGGCACGCTCGACCTCACCACCGCCCACCCGTCCGGTCTCGCCGAGCTTCCTTGCGGGGCGGCCCGACGCGCCTGTCCGACCTGTTCCGTGAGCAGACCGCCCTCGACGGCGCCCGGGAGAGGGCACGGCACCTGCGTCTGGCTGCCGCGCAGGCGGACCGAGGGCTTCGGTCTCCCCGGCACCCAGCTCGGCGTGGGGCTGGTCGAGTGGGTCGACCCGTCGACCGGAGCCCGGTCACCGGGCCGGTCCTGCTGCGTTCGCTGACGCTCCGTCCGCGCGGGGCGGTCGACCTCGACCTCGACCTGGACGGGCCGGCGTGGCTCAACCCCGCGCTCGTCGACCTGATGCGTCGCCACGGGGTCAGCGTCGACGAGCGCGAGCTGCTGCGCCCTGGCCGGCGATGAGCACGGCTTCACGCCACGCCGGGTCCTGGACAGGCTTCGCGCGGAGATCGATTCTCCGTGCCGAGCGTTCGGTGCCGCAGCGATCCGTGGTCCATGACCGGACGGTGATCGGTCTCTTCGCGGACCTCGCCGAGGGTCTCGTCCGGGGATCTGGAACGGGTCGGCCCGGAGCTGTCGACCCACCGCTTCGTGCAGGCGCTGCTGGGCTCCGGCCAGATCGGCGAGGACCGGGCGGAGTCTGCCCGACGGGTCCGGTGCAGGCCCCTCGGGACGGGGAGCTCACGCCCCTCGACCCGTCGCAGCGCGCAGTGGTCGAGGCGGTGGCCCGAGGTCGTGACGTCCGGGTCGAGGCACCCGCGGTTCGGGCGCCACCCAGGTCGCCGCGCAGGTGGTGGTCGACGCCGCGCGCACCGGACGCTCGGTGCTCGTCGTGGCGCCCGCGGAGGGGGCCGCTCGACGACCTGGCGACGCGCCTGGGGGAGCACGGACTCGCCCGGTTGCTGCCGGTCGTCACCGCTGCGGAAGTGACGAGCCCGACGACGTCGCCGGCGAGACGCCCGGCGGAGCCGGTCGTGCCGGCGAGCACGGCCGCCGACGTGGCCGCTCGGCGCGCGCTGCTCGACGTGCGGCCCCGGTGGGGTGCGAGTCGCCTCGACGTGCTGCGGGCCCTGGCCGGCTACCGAACAGGTCGCCGACGGCTCGTCGACGGGGGAGGTCGTGACCTTACCTCCGGCCACGCTGCAGGCGCTGGCCGACCCCGACGCCCGCAACGAGGCGACCCGGTTGCTCGACCGAGGCCGCGGACGTCGCGGCGTACTCGGAGGTCTCCACGTCGAGCCCCTGGGTGGGCGCGGAGGTCGGCTCCGTCGAGGAGGCGGAGGGCGCTCTCGCGGCCGTCGACCGGCTGCGCGAGACCAGCTCTCGACGAGGCGCGCGGCCTGATGGACGACCTGGCTCACGGTGTGGGCCTGCGCAGCGGAGGCCGGGTCAGCGACTGGGGCGACCAGCTCGACCTGTTCGTCGCGGTCCGTGCGACGCTGGACGTGTTCCTCCCGGCGGTCTACGAACGTCCGCTGGACGAGGTCATCGCGGCGACCGCGTCGTCGCAGTGGCGTGACCGGCACGACATCGACATGACGGGCCGTGAGCGCCGACGCTGGAAGCGGCAGGCCGCAGAGCTGGTCCGCCCGGGGATGAAGCCTGACGACCTGCACGAGGCGCTCAGGGCGGCCGACACGGAACGCCGCCAGTGGGATCGTGTCTCCGGCCAACGCGCTCAGCCTCACGTGCCGCTGGGCCTCGGGATCGCGGACGCCGCCTACCGGCGGGTGACGGCCGACCTGTCGTTCCTGGAGCACGTGCTCGACGGCGACGTCGGATGCCTCGGACCTGAAGGACCTGACGCTGGAGTCGCTCGAGGAGCGGCTCGAGGCGTTGCACGCGGCCCGCGCCGACCTGGCCCTGCTGCCCCGGCGCACGACCATGCTGGCCGCTCTCGACAGGCTGGGCCTGACGGAGCTGGTCGGCTCAGCTGCGCGCTGAGGGAGCGGGCCGGGACGTCGCGGCGGGACGTCTCGAGATGGCTTGGTATTGCGGGGTTCTGGCTGCCATGGAGGTCGAGGACCGTGGCCTCGCGGCGCCGGGTGAGTTCGGACGTCAGGCCGAGGCCCGTGCAAGCGGGTGCCGGGCCACGGGTGACAGCCCGGGCGACCACTGCTCTCGCGCTGCCCTTCCTGGGTGAGATGACGACGCGGGTCGACACGGTGCTGCTGCTCGAAGGTCAGCGCCTCGGGCTCGCCGAGGCGGTGGCCGGGGTGGCTCGCGGACGTCAGGTCATCGTGGTCGGTGACCCGCACGGTCTGCGCCCGACGACGGTCGAGGATGCGGACGGTGTCGACAGTGAGACGGAACGTCTTGCCCCGCAACGGACCTCGGTACTCGACGCGACCTTGGGCCGGTTGATGACGCTCTGCGCTCGACCATCGGCACCGCAGTCCTGCAGCAGGTGGTGGCCGTCGGGCAGGCCCTGCTGGCGGGGGAGGCGCGCGAGCCGCGCTGGCAGGTGCCGTCACCGACGCCCGCAGCCGGTGACCCTGGAGATCGTCGAGGACGGGATCGTGCCCGTCACGGCGTCGCCGGACGAGGCCAGCCCGCCACAGGAGGTTGAGCGGGTCGTGGCGCTCGTCCTGGACGCAGGTGCGACACAGGGCGCAGCAGTCGCTGGCTGTGCTGACACCCGGACGCGGGCACGCGCGGGCCGTCGCCGACGCCGTGCGCCGGTCCCTCGCTCAGGAGCCCGAGCTGACGAGGTGGTTCACGCGCGCCACCGACGAACCGTTCGTCGTGGCCGACCTGGCGCGCGCGGAGGACACCGTGCGCGACCACGTCCTCCTGTCCCTCGGCATCGGACGAACACCCCACGGTCGGGTGGTGCACCGCTTCGGACGGCTGGACGACGACGGCGGTGACCGACTCGTCGGGACTCGCGGTCGGCCAGGCCCGTCTGCGGTTGACCGTCGTGTCGTCCTTGACCGCCGACGAGCTCGACCCCGAACGTACGACGAGTGACGGCGCACGCGCGGTCCTGCGCCGACTGCTCCAGGTGCTGCCGACGGAGCACCGAGGGTCGCACGCCCTCGGCGTCCCGCCCGCCGGCGACCCGTACTGGACCGACTCGTCGCGGCGCTGCGCACCGCGGGCACGAGGTCGGCACCGCGCCGCGGGCGGTCGTCGTCCGACGAGGAGGATCCCACCGGAGCCGACGACGAGCTGGACCTGGACTTCGGGCCGTCGCCGTTGCGGCGCAGTCGATCAGGTCGATCTGCCGGGCGGTGGACGACGCGACGGATGGCAGCCCGACGCCGCGACGCACCCGGACCTGCTGGTGCGGGTGGCCGGCAGCACGCGACCGGTGGGTGTGCTCTGGGACGGTCGACCGACCAGCCGACGAGCCGGCGGACGCCGTGGCCGGAGACCGGATGCTGACTCGCGGCGTTCGAACGGTTCGGCTGGGGTGTCGCCCGGTCCGCGCCAGCGACATCGTCTCCGACGTGGGCACGGTCGTGGATCGGGTCGCCGCGCAGTCCCGCTGACGAGACCACTGCCCGCCGCCGTCACTGCCACGCCCGGAGCGTGAGCGCTGCCCCCGTCCATGCACCGACACTGAACCCGCCCACCGACAACGGGTTTCGACCAGCACCCCCTGTTGACGACCACGCCGCCAACCCGCCTGTGGACGGAGACCCGTGCCCGTGACCGCGCCACGCGGTGACCGTCCGCCGGCCCGCGTGACCCGTGAGCACCTGGAGGCACCGGATCTGTCGCTGTCGGCGATCCGTGCCAGGGTGTAGGCGAAGCCCCAACGAACGAACGGAGTGTGCTGACGTGTCGAGGACCGTGGCGATCACTGGCGGGTACGTCGTGCCGGTGGAGGGCAAGCCGATCGACGGCGGCACCGTGCTGATCGAGGACGGCAGGATCGCAGCGGTGGGCTCGCGGGTGAAGGTCCCCCGCGGTGCCGACCACGTCGACGCCACGGGCAGCTGGGTGCTGCCGGGCTTCGTCGAGGCGCACGCCCACATGGGGGTGCACGAGGAGGGCGAGGGCTGGGCCGGTCAGGACACGAACGAGATGACCGACCCGAACGGCGCGCGGATGCGGGCCCTGGACGCCATCAACCCCGACGACGAGGGTTTCCGCGACGCGCTGGCCGGCGGTGTCACCACGGCCGTGGTCAAGCCCGGTTCGGGTAACCCGATCGGTGGGCAGACGGTGGCTCTGAAGTGCTGGGGCCGGATGGTCGACGAGATGGTCATCAAGCAGCCGGCCAGCGTGAAGAGCGCCCTCGGTGAGAACCCGAAGCGGGTCTACGGCGACCAGAAGAAGCTCCCCTCGACGCGTCAGGGCGTCGCAGCGGTCATCCGCGACGCGATGACGAAGGCGCAGGACTACCAGGCCAAGCGGGACCGTGCGGCCTCCAAGAACGAGCCCTTCGACCGCGACCCCACCAGTGAGATCCTCGTGCAGGTGCTGGCGGGTGATCTCCCCTGGTCGCAGCACTGCCACCGCGCCGACGACATCGCGACGGCGATCCGGCTGTCGAGGGAGTTCGGCTACCGGCTGATCGTCAACCACGGCACCGAGGGGCACCTGCTCGCCGACGTGCTGGCCGACGCCGACATCCCGGTGGTGATCGGCCCGCTGTTCACGACGCGCAGCAAGGTCGAGCTGCGGCAGCGCCACCTGCGCAACCCGGGCCTGCTCGCCGCCGCGGGCGTCCGGATCGCGATCACGACCGACCACCCCGTCGTGCCGATCAACTTCCTCGTGCACCAGGCGACGCTCGCGGTCAAGGAGGGGCTCGACCGCACCACGGCCCTCGAGTCCCTGACGATCAACCCGGCGCGGATCATGGGGCTGGACGACCGGGTGGGTTCGCTGGCCAAGGGCAAGGACGCGGACGTCGTGGTCTGGTCGGGCGACCCGCTCGACGTGATGTCCCGGGCGCGACAGGTGTTCGTCGTCAGGCCGGGAGGTCTATCGCTGGGACGACGAAGCGAACACCGGCGTCGTGGCCGACCCCTACGCGCGCGGCTGACTGCTGCGACCGAAGTGACGGAGCGAGGGTGAGGTCGGGATGACCCCTCGACGCTGGCGGCGGCTGATGGGCTCCGAGGCCGTGACGCAGCCCATCCCGCTCGCCACCCAGCTGCGTGGCACGCCGTACAGCGACCTGGTGCGGATGCAGACCCCGGAGCAGCAGGACCTGCGCCGCTCGCTCGACCTCGTGATGGGCATCGCGGCACTCGGGCTGCGTGCCGGCGCCGGCACGGCCGAGGTGAAGACGACCGTGCTCGCGTCGGCCGCCGCCCTGGGTCTGCGCGACGACGCGCTCGAGGTCGACATCACCTTCGGGTCGGTCCTGCTCGGGTACGCCCCGCCCGGGCAGCCACCGTCGCGCTCGTGCGGGTCGTGCCGTCCCCGGGACGGGACTACTCACGGATGTCGGAGGTCCACGCGCTCGTCGTCGACCTGGTCGAAGGTCGTCTCGACCGGAGCGGCGCGAACGACCGGCTGGTGGAGATCCAGAGCCTGCCGCGGCCGTACCACCGTGCCGTGGTCAGCGCGGCGTGGGGCGGTCTGGCCGCGACGGTCGTCGCGCTGCTCGGCGGCACGCTCGCGGCGGCCAGCGACGGCCTTCGTGGTGACGGCGATCGTCGACCAGGTCGGCAGGTTCGCGAGCCGTCGCGGACTGCCACCGTTCTTCGTCACGTATATCGGCGCCGCACTGGCCGCGTCCCTCGCGCTGCTCGTCGGCGATGCTCAGCGCGCAGCTCCCTACCCTGGGTCTCGCGAGCGCCCGCGGGACGGGTCTCGTCGTCGCCGGCGGCATCATCGCCCTGCTGGCCGGCCTCGGGCTCGTGGCGGCGGTCCAGGACGGCATCAGCGGGTTCCCGGTCACCGCGGTCGGCCGGCTCTTCTCGGTGATGCTGACGACCGCGGCCATCCTCGCCGGCGTCGCGACCGCGTTCACGCTCGCCGACCAGGTCGGTCTGGGGTCAAGCGTTCTCGTCGACCCTCTCGCGGGACGGCCAACCGACGTGACGGTGAGGGCCGCGCTGCTGGCCGGCCTCGGAGCGACGTGCTCCGGCCTGGCCAGCCGGGCCCCTGCGCGCGTCCTGCTCGCCATCGCCGTCGCCGGTGGCGTCGGCTACCAGATCGACCTCGCCGTCCGCAGCGCAGGACTGCCGGCTGCGATCTCGGCCGCCGTCGCCTGCACGTTCATCGGAGTGGTCGGCCGGGTCTGGGCGCTGCGGCGCCGCGCGTCTCCCCTGGCGGTCGTGGTGCCCGTCCACCACGATGCTCCTGCCGGGCCTCGTGATCTTCCAGGCGCTGCGCGAGATGACGACCGGCGACGCACCAGGTGGCCTGATCACGCTGCTCTCGGCCGGGACGATCGCCATGGCCATCGCCGGCGGGGTCGTCCTCGGAGACACCCTCGCCGCACCGATCGAGCGAGGGCTCGACGTGGTCGGAGCACGTGGACGAGGAGAGCGACTCGCGAAGGCCACGGGCGGGGCCCGGGACCAGGTAGGAACCACGTCGGCCACCAGCCCCCTCAGGCCAACGACCAGTCCACGGGCTCGCCACCCTGACCCACGAGCAGCACGTTCGCCCGGCTGAACGGTCGCGAACCGAAGAACCCGCGTGACGCCGACAGCGGGCTCGGGTGCACGCTCGTCACGGCCGGAACGCCGCCGAGCAGGGGCTGCACGGCCTGCGCGTCACGCCCCCACAGGATCGCCACCAGGGGGGTGCCACGACCTGCCAGGGCCTCGACGGCCGCGTCGGTGACCTGTTCCCACCCGCGCCCCCGGTGCGACCCCGGACGCCCGGGCCCGACGGTGAGGACGCGGTTGAGCAGCAGCACGCCCTGGTCCGTCCACCGCGAGAGGTCGCCATGCTCCGGGGCTGCGGTGCCGGTGTCCGCCGTCAGCTCGCGCAGGATGTTCTGCAGGCTCCGCGGCAGGGGACGCACTCCTCGGTCGACCGCGAAGGACAGGCCGACCGGGTGGCCCGGCGTGGGGTAGGGGTCCTGCCCGACGATCAGCACGCGCACCTGCTCGAACGGCGTCGAGAAGGCTCGCAGCACGTTCTCGCCGGCCGGCAGGTACCCGCGCCCCTCCGCGACCTCCTCGCGCAGCATCCCGCCGAGGCCGCTCAGGGTCGAGCGGACCGGCTCCAGCGCCGCGACCCACGAGCGGGTGCACCACGTCCTCGAGCGGTCGCGCGGGTGGGGTCACGCGCGGCACGCTACCCAGCGCAGCGGCCCGAAGATTGCCTGGCACCCGTCCGGGCGGTTGGAATGACATGGTTGTGGTTCGCGTCGTACAGTGGCCGCGCACGACGACGACGGGAGCCCGGAATGGACGCGGTACAGGCAGGGACGGGCAGCACCCAGATGGCGGGCGACGCGTCGCAGCTCTCTGAGCGCGACGCGCGGATCCTCGACTTCGAGCGGCAGTGGTGGAAGTACGCCGGCGCCAAGGAGCAGGCCGTCCGCGAGCTGTTCGACATGTCGGCGACCCGCTACTACCAGGTCCTCAACGCTCTGATTGACTCTCCCGGCGGCGCTGGTCCACGACCCGATGCTGGTCAAGCGGCTGCGCCGGATGCGGGCGTCCCGCCAGCGTGCCCGCTCCGCGCGAAGGCTGGGTGTGCAGGTCTAGGGAAGGGTGCCGTGAGCGATCCGGCGGAGTACGGCACCGACGAGTTCGACGTCGACCCCGAGCCGGGGGCCCGCCGTGGGGCCCACCGTGCCACCCTCAGCCCGCTCCTGACGTGGCTGCCCTGGGTGCTCGGTGCGGCCGTGTCCGTGGCGGTCATCCTGGCCGTGCTGTCCGTCGTCGGCGGCGGTGACACCCCGCTGACCGGTACCGCCGCCACGCCGTCGGAGACTGCGCCCGCGTCCGAGCCTGCCGCGTCCGAGCCGGCGCCGACGACGCCTGCGCCGACCGAGTCCGCGGCCCCCACGACGAGCGCCCCGCCCGCGACGACCGCCCCGCCGGAGCCCGACCGCTCGGTCGAGCTGGTCGTCCTCAACGGCACGCGCACCTCGGGCCTCGCCACGCGAGCGGCCAAGGAGCTGGCCGACGACGGTTGGACGGTCTCGAAGACCGACAACTACCGCGCCGCGCAGCCGCCGACGACGGTCTACTTCGCCTCCGAGGACCTCGCCGTCACCGCCGCAGCCGTAGCCGACGTCCTGGGCGGGGTCGCACAGCTCGACGCCGGCATCGCGGACACCATCACCGTCGTGCTCGGCAACGACTACTCCTAGACCCGGGTCCGCTGTGTAACTTCAGTGTTACCGTAACTCTTCGGCTACCAAGGTGAAGGGTGACGGAGATGACAACCAGCTACCGCGCGCACCGCGAGATCGAGGCGCGTCCCGAGACGATCTGGGCCCTGCTCACCGACGCCGCCGGCTACCCGCGTTGGAACCCGACCGTCATCGGCATCGACGGCCGCATCGCCCCGGGCGAGCGCATCGCCCTCACGTCCACGGTCAACCCGAAGCGTGCCTTCAAGCTCACGGTCTCCGAGTTCACGCCGCCCACCCGGATGGTGTGGAGCGACGGGATGCCCCTCGGTCTGTTCAGCGGGGTGCGCACCTACCGCATCGTGCCGCGGGGGCCGGTCTGCGAGTTCTCGATGGTCGAGGAGTTCTCAGGCTTGCTCGCGCCGCTGATCACGAAGACCATCCCTGACATGACCGAGTCCTTCGAGCGGTTCGCGGACGGCCTCAAGACCGCAGCGGAGCAGGAGCGCGCCGATGGTCGCGTCCCTCCCGGCTGACGCCCTCGACGCCCTCGGCGACGCCAACCGGCGGGCGATCGTCGAGAGCCTCGCGCGCCGCGACAAGTCCGTGCAGGAGATCGCGGACGAGCTGCCCATCTCCCGCCCAGCGGTCTCGCGCCACCTGCGTCTGCTGAAGAACGCCGGGCTGGTGGCCGACCGGGCGGACGGCACCCGCCGCATCTACAGCCTCGACCCCGAGGGTGCGCGGGCCACCGCGGCCTACTTCGAGCAGGTCTGGGGTGAGGCCGCGGCCCGCTTCCGGCTGGTGGCCGAGAACGTCTCGGACAGTCCTTCGCCGAACGCCACCACCGGACCGGGGGCCTGAGTGGACGCCATCACCCAGGAGTTCGAGGTGGCGGCGCCGGTGGAGCGGGCCTTCACCGTCTGGACCACCAAGGCGGCGACCTGGTGGCCACGGGACCACACGATGGGTGGTGACGACCACGCCGAGGTCGTGTTCGAGCCCGGGGCCGGCGGACGGATCTACGAGCGCACGGCGACGGGTGACGAGCTCGAGTGGGGCGAGGTCGTGTCGTGGGACCCCCCGCGCCGGGTCTCGTACCTCTGGCACCTCTTCTTCGACCGCTCCGAGGCCACCCAGGTCGTGGTGTCCTTCGCGCCGACACCGGACGGCGGGACACGCGTGACCATCGAGCAGTCGGGGTTCGAGCGTCTCGGCGAGGCCGGGCGCCGGCGGCGGGAGCGGACCCACTCCGCCTGGCGGCACCTCACCGGCCTGTACCGCGAGGCCCTCTGACCGCTCACCCCGCGGCGACGGGACGTGCCCGCGTCCGGCAGACTCCTGCGCGTGAGCGAAGCCACCCTCGACGCGGTCGTCGTCGGCTCCGGACCGAACGGCCTCGCGGCCGCGGTGACACTGGCGCGCGCAGGCCTGGGCGTCGAGGTCCTCGAGGCCGAGCCGACCGTCGGCGGCGGCGCCCGGACGCTGGACCTCGGCCTGGCCGACGGCCTCGTGCACGACATCTGCTCGGCCGTGCACCCGATGGCCGTCGCCGCCCCCTTCATGAAGCAGTTCGACCTCGCCGCCCGGGGCGTCGAGTTCGTCACCCCCGACATCTCCTACGCCCAACCGCTCGACGGCGGGCGGGCCGGGCTCGCCTACCGCGACATCGAGCGCACCGCGGACCGTCTCGGCGCGGACGGCAGCACCTGGAAGCGGCTGCTCGGCCCCCTGGCCCGGCACGAGGACCGGCTCGTCGAGTTCGCCCTCGGCGACTACCGCTCCCTGCCGGGCAGCGTCGGAGGCCTGCTGACGGCGACCCGGTTCGCGCTGCGACTGCTCGACCAGGGCACCCCGGCATGGAACCGCCGCTTCCGCACCGAGGAGGCCGCCGCGCTGCTCACCGGGGTCAGCGCCCACGCCATCTCGCCGATGCCCTCGATCGGCGCGGCCGGAAGCGCCCTGCTGCTGGCCCCGATCGCCCACGCGTCGGGCTGGCCGCTGCCGGTCGGCGGGAGCGGGGCCCTCGTGGCCGCCCTCGTCGCCGACCTCGAGGCGCACGGCGGACGGGTCCTACCCGACTCGCCGGTGTCCGGCTGGGCCGACCTCCCGCCGGCGCGCGCCTACCTGTTCGACACCGCCCCGCGCACCGTCCTGAAGGTCCTGGGCGACCGGCTGCCCCGCGCCGCGGCCCGGCGCCTCGACCGGTTCAGGTACGGCAACGCCGCCGCCAAGGTCGACTACGTCCTGAACGGCCCGGTCCCGTGGGCCGAGCCCGAGGTCGGACGCGCGGGCACGGTCCACGTCGGCGGCACCCGCGCCGACATGGCCCGGGCGGAGGACCAGGTCGCGTCGGGGCGGCACGCCGACCAGCCGGTGGTGCTGCTCAGCGACCCGGCGGTCTTCGACCCCGGCCGCGAGGTCGGCGGCCTCCGTCCGCTGTGGACCTACGCCCACGTGCCCGGCCGGCTCGCACCGGGACGTGACCGAGGACGTCACCGCCCAGATCGAGCGCTTCGCACCCGGCTTCCGCGACGTCGTGGTGTCGAGCCGCTGCACCCCGGCGGCACACATGAGCGACCACAACGAGAACTACGTCGGCGGCGACATCGCCGCCGGGGCCGTCAGCACCTGGCAGGTGCTGGCCCGTCCGACCGCCACGCCCAACCCGTACCGGACGGGCGCGGACGGGGTCTACATCTGCTCCGCGTCCTCGCCTCCGGGGCCGGGCGTGCACGGGATGTGCGGTTGGGCCGCTGCCCGCAGCGTGCTGCGCGAGCGGTTCGGCATCACGACGATGCCGTCGCTCGCTCCGTCGAGCCACTGAGCCGGTCCAGCGCCGGTACCCGGTCCGCGAGCCGCCGGAGACGGGGCACGGCACGCTCGAGCGGCAGGAAGGCGAGCCAGCACACCACCGTCGGCAGGAAGTGGATGCCGAGCGCCAGGAACGTCGTGAGGTGGAAGAGCATGAAGAACGACACCGCGGCGAGCAGCCACCGCCCGCGCAGCCAGAGGACCGCCGGCGACAGGAACTCGGCGGCCAGCAGCATCCACTGACCGGCCACCAGCACGACCGGGTAGTCGAGCGTCCACCTGACCCACGCCGAGCCCCGCCGCAGGATCGCCCACGTGAAGACGGAGCCGTTGGCCCACGTCCACGGGCTGCCGGCCCGCACCCACTTGTTCACCGCGGACCCGAAGTAGGTGATCACGGTCGCCACGGCGATGACCTTCACCGCCCACCCGGCGGCCTGGCTGGATGCGTTGTCGGTGAAGCGAGCCCGGCCCACCGTCGGCAGCACGAGCACCGCCACCATCAGCGCCATGTGGTCGTGCGAGACGTAGGAGAAACCCTGGGAGTTCATCATCCAGGCCGTGAACGCGACGGCCACGGCGCCGCCGGCCAGGCGGGGGAGCCGGCTCGTCGCCGCGACGAGCGACCCGACCACGATCACCGCGAGCAGCACCCACGCGACGGTCACGGACGGCCCCGGGAACGGCAGCACCCTCGCGAAGAGGGTCGGCTGGTACAGCGACGGGGCGTACCCGTGGCCGATCACGTCGTTGGTCACGAACAGCACGTCGAACACGACGAAGAGGTAGATGGCCGCCCGCAGCACCGCGACGCGGGCGAGGGGCACCGGCGAGAACCACCAGCCGACGAGCCCGCCACCGAGCCGCCGGGCCCGGTCGGTCGCGCTCACGACCCGGCCTCGTCGGTGTCGGTCGTGACCGTCCACCGGGCCAGCTCCTCGGTCGAGACCTCACCGGTCGGTCGGCCCCGAGACAGCTGGCTGGTGTCGCGCATCAGGTACAGCGCCGTGTACCGGGGCTCGTCGGGGTGCAGGCCGGCGTGCGCGTCCGCCAGCCCCTGCAGCAGGGACGGGTCCGCGACCACGCGTCCGAGCTGGTTCTCGATCTCGGCCCGCCCGACGCCGACGCCGGTGGCGCTCAGGGGTACCCGGACCTGCTCCTGGGCTGTGGTGTCGGCGAGCACGTACACGGACCGCACGGTGCCGTCGGGGTCCCTCGCGGTCGCGTACTGGGACAGCGACCCGAACGGGAACAGGTCGTTGGTGTCCTCCACCTGCCCGACGACCAGCACCGCGAGCGCCACCGCGACGACGGCGAGCCGCCAGGTCGCTCCCCACGGCCGGAGACGCTGGTCCGTGGCTCCGGCTGACATGTGTCCCGAGCGTAGTCGGACCCCGGGGCTCCCGAGCCTGCCGCGGCCACGCTCAGGCAGCCCCGTGGCTTGCACTCGGAGTACCAGAGTGCTAATCATTGACCTGGCACTCACGCTCTGCGAGTGCCAGAGGTCCGACCCCAGTGAGGGCGGCAGCGCGGGTGCAACAGGGCACCGGCGAGGTCGACCCGTCCGTCGCGGGCGCTGGCTCGGCCACCACCACCAGCCACCCGTTTCGGGAGGAACCACTCAGATGGCCAAGATGATCTCCTTCAACGAGGAGGCCCGGCGCGGTCTCGAGCGCGGTATGAACCAGCTCGCCGACGCCGTCCGGGTCACCCTCGGTCCGAAGGGCCGCAACGTCGTTCTCGAGAAGAAGTGGGGCGCCCCCACGATCACCAACGATGGTGTGTCCATCGCCAAGGAGATCGAGCTCGAGGACCCCTACGAGAAGATCGGTGCCGAGCTCGTCAAGGAGGTCGCCAAGAAGACGGACGACGTCGCAGGCGACGGCACCACCACCGCCACCGTGCTCGCCCAGGCGATGGTCCGCGAGGGCCTGCGCAACGTGGCCGCCGGTGCGAACCCGATGGCGCTCAAGCGTGGCATCGAGAAGGCCGTCGAGGCCGTCTCGTCCGAGCTGCTGAAGTCCGCCACCGAGGTCGAGACCAAGGAGCAGATCTCGGCCACCGCCGGCATCTCGGCCGGCGACGCCTCGATCGGCGAGCTCATCGCCGAGGCGATGGACAAGGTCGGCAAGGAAGGCGTCATCACCGTCGAGGAGTCGAACACCTTCGGCCTCGAGCTCGAGCTCACCGAGGGCATGCGCTTCGACAAGGGCTACAGCTCGCCCTACTTCGTCACCGACGCCGAGCGCATGGAGGCCGTCCTCGACGACCCCTACATCCTCTTCGTCGAGTCGAAGATCTCGTCCATCAAGGACCTGCTCCCGCTGCTCGAGAAGGTGACCCAGTCGGGCAAGCAGCTCGTCATCATCTCCGAGGACGTCGAGGGCGAGGCGATGGCCACCCTGGTCGTCAACAAGATCCGCGGCATCTTCAAGTCCGCTGCCGTCAAGGCGCCGGGCTTCGGCGACCGCCGCAAGGCGATGCTGCAGGACATGGCCATCCTCACCGGTGGCCAGGTCATCAGCGAGACCGTCGGGCTCAAGCTCGAGAACGCGACGCTGGACCTGCTGGGTCAGGCGCGCAAGGTCGTCATCACCAAGGACGAGACCACCATCGTCGAGGGTGCGGGCGACAGCGAGCAGATCGCCGGCCGGGTGAACCAGATCCGCGCCGAGATCGAGAAGTCGGACTCCGACTACGACCGCGAGAAGCTCCAGGAGCGCCTCGCCAAGCTGGCCGGCGGCGTCGCCGTCATCAAGGCCGGCGCGGCGACCGAGGTCGAGCTCAAGGAGCGCAAGCACCGCATCGAGGACGCGGTGCGCAACGCCAAGGCGGCGGTCGAGGAGGGCATCGTCGCCGGCGGCGGCGTGGCCCTGATCCAGGCCGGCAAGACGGCGTTCGACGGGCTGAGCCTGTCGGGCGACGAGGCCACCGGCGCGAACATCGTCAGGGTCGCGCTCGAGGCTCCCCTCAAGCAGATCGCGGTGAACGCCGGCCTCGAGGGCGGCGTCGTGGCCGAGAAGGTCCGCAACCTCGAGGTCGGTCACGGCCTCAACGCGGCCAC
This sequence comes from uncultured Actinomycetota bacterium, assembly GCA_963845675.1. GTDB lineage: Bacteria > Actinomycetota > Actinomycetes > Actinomycetales > CAWJMD01 > CAWJMD01. The sequence goes on from CAWJSX010000005.1 coordinate 583,319, forward strand.
CGGCGAGTACGTCGACATGCTGAAGTCGGGCATCAACGACCCGGTCAAGGTGACCCGGTCCGCGCTGCAGAACGCGGCCAGCATCGCCGCGCTCTTCCTCACCACCGAGGCGGTCATCGCCGACAAGCCCGAGAAGGCGCCTGCGGCGGCTCCGGGCGGCGGCGACATGGGCGGGATGGACTTCTGATCCGGTCCTGAGCCAGAGCCGGAGGGCGGTCCCCATCACGGGGGCCGCCCTCCGGCCTGTCCGGGGTCTCACGATGTGGTCGGCGTCCGGATCCGGCCGGCACCTCGGTCCACGCGTGTCCACACGCCTGTGCACGGCGCGGTCCACAGGTTCGCGCGGTGCAGCCGGCCACGTCGACCGCCGGATCCACAGGCCGTCCACACCTGTGTCCACAGGCTGTGCGTTGCGGTGCCAGGACCGGTTCGATGAACTTCCCGAAAGCCCTTGCGCGGGTGTCGGTTACGGCGATAGAAATCTCCCACGCCAGCTCGACGGCGAGGCCCGGCAGGTGGGGAGACCCACCGGCAGGGCACCGCGGACGAGAGGGCGGACCGGTCGGGGAACCGACGGGCCGCACCACGCGGGGCAACCCGCGAGGCGGCGCCGATGACGCGGCGCCGGGCTCGGCAGGACCTGGTCGGGCGGGGTTCCTGAACGGGTGTCCCGGTCACCTCGGTGACCGGATGGCCTGGATGGGCGGGCGTCGTCCCGATGCTCCTGAGACCGGCTCGCCGGGCTCGGGCGCGACCACCGCGAACTCGAGGCCCCTCCATCTCATACGTGGAGGGGCCTCGACCCATTTCCGGCACCTAGGGTGACGGGATGGCCGTGCTCATCGACCCCCCGAGGTGGCCGGCCCACGGCCGCGTCTGGAGCCATCTGGCCAGTGACACCTCGCTCGACGAGCTGCACGCCTTCGCGGGTGCCTCGGGCATCCCCCGTCGCGCCTTCGAGGGTGACCACTACGACGTGCCCGCCGAGCTGTACGCGCGGGCCGTGGCGGCCGGCGCCGAGGAGGTCGAGGGACGCGAGCTGCTGCGGCGGCTGGTCGAGGCGGGCCTGCGGGTGCCGAAGCGCCGGGGCGAGCGCGTGCTGACCAGCGAGCGGCGGGACGGTGGGGAGCAGCCGGGCCTGCACGCCGTCGACCTCGTGCTGTCCGTGCTGGGCGCACCTGCCGACGGGTCCCTCGCGGCTTGGGGGCTCGTGCGGGACGGCGACGGGAACGTCCTGCTCGCCGCCGTCGGGGCGGCCGGGGCGTGGACGCTGCCCGGTGGCCGGCTGGCCGCCGGCGACCACCTGGACGACCCGTTGCGGCGCGCGCTGGCCACGACCGGCGTACGGCCCCACGGAGGGGCGCACTCGCTGGGTTACCGCCGGGTGCGCCCGCTCGGGTCAGCCGCCGGCGCTCGCGGCGGCTGGACCTACCAGGTGGTGCTCGCGCTCTCCGCGCACGGCCCGGCCGGTGAGCGCTCGGCCTGGCACCCCGCCGTGTCCGCAGTCGACGCCCTGCGGTCAACACCCTGGGGTCCCCTCGTCGCCCACGCCGTCGAGGCCCGGCCCTCGCCGGGTCCGCGGTCACCGGCATGACCAGCTACCGGGACGGGGGACTGCTCGCCGGGATCCCGCCGCCCGACCCGCCGCCGGGTGCGGTCGCGGGCCTGGTGCTCGCCGCGGGGGAAGGCCGGCGGATGGGAGGTCCGAAGGCGCTCCTGCGCGACAGGCAGGGGGTCCCCTGGGTGCGGGCCCGTGCCGAGACCCTCGTCGAGTCGGGGTGCCGGCCCGTGCACGTGACGGTCGGCGCCGAGGCGTCGATGGTGCGCGACACGCTTCCGCGCAAGGTGGGCGCCGTCGTCGTGGACGACTGGGACGAGGGCATGGGGGCCTCGCTGCGAGCCGGGCTGCGCAGCCTGGCCTCGCTCGGGCCCGAGCTGCAGGCGGTCGTGGTCGCCGTGGTCGACACGCCCGGACTCTCCGTCGCCGCGGTCCGCGCGGTGCTGGAGGCCGCCGTCGCCGCAGCGTCCGGCTCGACGTTGCACGGTGCGCTCGCCCAGGCCACCTACGACGGCGTGCCGGGCCACCCCGTGCTGCTCGGGCGCAACCACTGGCTCGGGGTGATCGACATGGCGGTGGGGGACGTCGGGGCCCGTGCCTACCTGGCCACCCAGCGTGTGCGCCGGATCGAGGTGGGGGACATCGCCGACGGCGCCGACATCGACACCCCGGAGGACTTCGTCCAGCACGAGCACCTCACGTCCGGACCGACGGCGCCCCTGCCGCACCGTCGACGGCCTTCGTAGGCTGGCCGCATGACCCGCCCCCAGCCCGACGCGCCCCACCCTGCCGTGGAGGCCGTGCCCCCGCCCCGCGAGCCCGACGCCTCGCGGCTCCGGCCGCCCGCTCGCCGCGTCGTGCTGGCCGCCGTCGGAGCGGACGTGCTCGACCTGGACCACCACGCCGCCCTGGTCGCGGACCACGCCGCTGGAGCGGTGGTGACGTTCGCCGGGGTGGTCCGCGACCACGACCACGGCCGCGAGGTCGTCTCGATCGAGTACGTGGCCCACCCCAGCGCCGGCGACCTCGTCCGCGAGGTGGCCGACGAGGTCGCCGCCCGGCACCCGGTCGACGCGCTGGCGGTCAGCCACCGCGTCGGCGAGCTGGCGGTCGGCGACGTGGCGCTGGCCGTCGCCGTCGCCGCGGCGCACCGGCAGGAGGCCTTCGCGGCCGCGTCGGACGTCGTCGAGACGGTCAAGCACCGGCTGCCCGTGTGGAAGCGGCAGGTCTTCGGAGACGGCAGCGACGAGTGGGTCGCCTGCCCCTGAGCGGTCCCGCCGGCTCAGCCTCCGGCGAAGGGCGGCAGCACGTCCACCTGCCGCACGCCGTCCAGGCGCCGACCGGGCTCGCGCGCGGCGACGCCGTCGAGCAGGAGGCCGGCGACGACGAGCACCGGCACCAGGGGCGGGTGGCGGCGGCCGAGAGCGTCCCTCAGCGCCCGCACGTCGGAGTCCACCGGCAGGTCGACGGTCTCCTCGTGCACCCCGGCAGCCGCCGCCGCGCCCGCGAAGTAGCGCACCTGGAGCCGGTTCCCACCGCTCACGTCAGCCCCCGATCGCACTCATCGGACGCTCGGGCTGCACGAAGCCCTCGTCGTCGATGCCGTGCCCGGCCCGCTTGCCCCACATGGCCTGGCGCCACAGGTCGGCGACCTCCAGGTCGTCGGCACCCGAGCGCAGCAGGCCGCGCAGGTCGGTCTCGCCCCGCGCGAACAGGCAGTCGCGCATCTGGCCGTCGGCCGTCAGACGGGTGCGGTTGCAGTCGCCGCAGAAGTTCCGCGTGACCGACGCGATGATGCCGACCGTCCCGCTGGGGTGGTCCGCGCCCGCGTCCACGGTGAACCGCTCCGCCGGGGCCGCGCCGCGCTGAGACGCGGTCTCGCCGGTCAGCCGGAAGTGCTGCCGCATCGCGGCCAGCACCTCGTCGGCGGTGACCATCTCGCTGCGCTGCCACGCCCCCTGGGCGTCGAGGGGCATCTGCTCGATGACGCGCAGCTCGTAGCCGTTGCGCAGTGCCCACCTGAGCAGCGCCGGTCCCTCGTCGTCGTTCACGCCGCGGAGCAGCACCGCGTTGATCTTGATCGGCGACATGCCGGCGGCACGGGCGGCCTCCAGCCCGGCGAGGACGTCGGCGTGACGGTCGCGGCGCGTGATCTGCAGGAAGCGCTCGGGGTCGAGGGTGTCGAGCGAGACGTTGACGCGGTGGAGCCCTGCCGTCGCCAGCCCGGCGGCGCGCCGCCCGAGGCCGAGGCCGTTGGTGGTCAGCGACGTCTCGACGGCTCGTCCGTCCGGGGTCCGCAGGTGGGACGTGGCGGAGAGGATGCTCTCCAGGCCCTTGCGCAGCAGCGGCTCTCCGCCGGTGAAGCGGACCTCGTCGACGCCGAGGTGCTCGACCGCGATCGTCACCAGCCGTACGACCTCGTCGTCCGACAGGGCCTGGTCGTTCGGCATCCAGTCGAGGCCCTCCTCCGGCATGCAGTACCCGCACCGCAGGTTGCACCGGTCGGTGAGGGAGACCCGCAGGTCGGTGGCGACGCGACCGAACCGGTCGACCAGCCGCGAGTCGTCAGGACGGGGTGGCCCGGAGCGCGTGAGGAGGCTCGACGGGGGTGGTCCCGGCATGCCCAGGGCGACGGCGTTCACGTCCCCAGCGTACGTCGGGCCACCGGCGGCTGGCTCGCCGAGTGGAGACCCCGCAAGATGGGGCCATGCAGCGCACCGTCGCGGACCTCGCGTCCGCCCTCGCCGGCACCGGCTACCTCGCCGACGAGGGCCTCGCCACGGTGGCGTGGCTCGCCGTCGAGATGCGGCGTCCGTTGCTGCTCGAAGGGGAGCCCGGGACCGGCAAGACGGCCCTGGCACAGGCTCTCGCCGAGGCGCTCGGTGCGGAGCTGGTCCGCCTGCAGTGCTACGAGGGCATCGACGCGTCGCAGGCGCTGTACGACTGGGACTTCGCCCGGCAGGTGCTGCACCTGCGCGCCGTGGAGACCGCCGCGGCGGCCGGTCTCGGTCAGGCCGCCGACCTCTCGGTCGACGACGTGGAGCGCGACCTGTACACCGAGCGCTTCCTGCTCGACCGACCCGTGCTGCGAGCACTCCGCACGCAGCCGAGCGTGCTGCTCGTCGACGAGATCGACCGTGCGGACGACGAGTTCGAGGCCTTCCTGCTGGAGGTTCTCTCGACCGGGGCGGTCACCATCCCCGAGCTCGGCACCATCCGCGCGGAGCAGCCACCGCTGGTCGTGCTGACCTCGAACCGCACCCGCGAGGTGCACGACGCCCTCAAGCGGCGCTGCCTCTACCACTGGGTCGACCACCCGTCGCTGGCGCGCGAGGTCGAGATCCTGCGCACCCGGATGCCCGGACTCGACCAGCGTCTCGCCGAGCAGGTGGCGTCCGCCGTGCAGCGGATGCGTGACAGCGACCTGCTCAAGCCCCCGGGGGTGGCCGAGTCGCTGGACTGGGCGGCCGCACTGGCCGCCCTCGGCGCCACGGAGCTCGACCACGACACCGCGGCGGCGACCCTGGGTGCCGTCGTCAAGTACCGCGAGGACACCGACCGGGTGCGGGCCGACCTGGACCGGCTGCTGGCCGGCTGAGGCTGTCCCGCGGTGACGTCGTCGGCTCCGGAGCAGGGCGCGACCCTTGCGCTGCTCGGCTTCGCCCGCGCGCTGTCCGCGGCCGGTGTGGCCGTGACGCCCGACCGCGCGCAGCGCTTCGCCGAGGCCGCGGCGCTGGTCGGGGCCGGTGAGGCGACGGCGCTCTACTGGGCCGGACGGTCGACGCTGTGCAGCCAGCCCGACGACCTCCCGGTGTACGACCGGGTGTTCTCCCTCTGGTTCGCGGGGCGGCTACCCACCATGCGGCCGCGTCCTGCTCGGTCCGTGCCACCCCGGACCGCGGCATCGCTGGAGACCACGCCCGGCACCGGCGCCCCCGAACCGGACGACGACCCGGTCCGCGCGCTCGCGTCCGGCGCCGAGGTGCTCCGCCACCGGGACATCGCCGACCTCTCCCCGGCGGAGAAGGCGCGGATGGAGCGGCTCTTCGCCGGCCTGCAGCCGCGGCTGCCGCGCCGCGCGACATCCCGAAGGCGACCCGCGCCGCACGGCGAGGTGGACGCCCGCGCCCTGCTCCGCGACCAGCTTCGCCGCGGCGGGGAGGTCGGGCCGCCCCGTTGGCGCCGCCGCAGCGACCGCCCGCGCCGGGTCGTGATGCTGCTCGACGTGTCGGGCTCGATGGCCCCCTACGCCGACGCCCTGCTGAGGCTCAGCCACCTGATGGTGCGCGCCGGGGTGAGGACCGGCGGTCGCGTCGAGGTGTTCAGCATGGGCACCCGGCTGACCCGGCTGACCCCCGTGCTGCGCCGCGTCCGGTCGGCGCCGGAGGCCGTGGCAGCGGCCGGTCGTGTGGTTCCGGACTGGTCGGGAGGGACCCGTCTCGGTGAGGTGCTCGCCGCGTTCGTGCAGCGCTGGGGCCGCCGCGGGGTAGCCCGTGGGGCGGTCGTGGTGATCTGCTCGGACGGGTGGGAGCGAGGAGACACCGCGCTCCTGGCCGAGCAGGCGGAGCAGCTGGCCCGCCTGGCCCATCGCCTGGTGTGGGTCAACCCGCACAGCGGCAAGACGGGGTACGAGCCCGTGCAGTCGGGCATCGTCGCGGCGCTTCCGCACCTCGACGACTTCGTGGCCGGCCACTCCCTGGCCGCCTTCTCCGAGCTCCTCGACGTGGTGGCGCGGTGCTGACCCCACGCGGACGGCTTCCCGGCCGGGGGCACTGCGGGTGAGGATGGCCCCATGACCCTCGCGATGAGCCACCTCACCGTCGACTGCGCCGACCCCGTCCGGCTCGCAGGGTTCTGGGCGGAGGCGCTCGGCTGGGGTGTCGCGCCGGACTCCGGTGAGCAGCACGCTGCCATCGGTGGGCCTCGCCGTCCCGCCGGCACGCCCGGCTGGTTGTTCTTCGCCGTCCCGGAGCCCAAGACCGCGAAGAACCGGATGCACGTCGACCTCGAGGCGGACGACCTCGACGCCGAGACCGAGCGGCTGGTGGCGCTCGGCGCCACGCTGGTGCACGAGAAGCGGGAGTGGGGCGCCCACTGGCGCACCCTGACCGACCCGGAAGGCAACGAGTTCTGCGTCGTGGCGCGGGACACCGGAGGGTCGGACGGTGCGTGACGTGCTCGACGAGCTCCTCGCCTGGTGGCGCGAGGGGCACCCCGTCGGTGTCGGGACCGTGGTCGCGACCTGGCGCTCGGCGCCCCGCCCTGCCGGTGCGAGCATGCTCGTGGGCCCCGAGGGCCAGGTGGTCGGGAGCGTCTCCGGTGGCTGCGTGGAGGGTGCCCTGTACGAGCTCGCGACCGAGGTCGTCGAGTCCGGGGAGCCGCAGCTGCAGCGGTACGGGGTCAGCGACGAGGACGCCTTCGCCGTCGGCCTGACGTGTGGAGGCATCCTGGACGTCTTCGTCGAACGCGTGGACCCCGCGTCCTTCCCCGAGCTGGCCGAGGTGGCTGCCGACGTCGACGCCGGGCGGCCGGTCTCGGTCGCGACCGTGGTGTCCCACGCGGACCGCAGCCTCGTGGGTCGGCGACTGGTCGTCCGCCCCGAGGACGCCGGGACCCCCACGGGCTCGCTGGGGTCCCCGCGCCTCGACGCGGCCGTCACCGACGACGCCAGGGGCCTGCTGGCCGCCGGGCGCACGGAGACCCTCGAGTACGGGCCGGAGGGGCAGCGCCGTGGTGAGGGCGCGCGCGTGTTCGTCGCGAGCTACGCCCCCCGTCCGCGGATGATCGTCTTCGGTGCCATCGACTTCGCGTCGGCGCTGGCGCGGACCGGCGCCTTCCTGGGGTACCGCGTCACGGTGTGCGACGCCCGGCCGGTGTTCGCCACGGCCTCGCGCTTCCCCGAGGCCGACGAGGTGGTCGTGGACTGGCCGCACCGCTACCTGGCGGCCCAGGCGGAGCAGGGACTGGTCGACGAGCGCACCGTGCTCGCCGTGCTGACGCACGACCCCAAGTTCGACGTCCCGCTCCTCGAGGTCGCCCTACGCCTCCCCCAGGTCGCCTACATCGGTGCGATGGGATCGCGCGCGACCCACGACGACCGTGCCGCGCGGCTGGCTGCGGCGGGTGTCACCCCGGACGAGATGGCGAGGCTCTCGTCGCCGATCGGTCTCGACCTCGGCGCCCGGACGCCGGAGGAGACGGCGATCTCGATGGCCGCCGAGATCATCGCCCTGCGGTGGAACGGGAGCGGGCGGCGCCTGAGCGACCTCACCGGACCGGTCCATCACGAGAGGTGATCCGGGCACGGCTGAGCATGATCCCGATGCCAGCCCTTGCGGAATCGGGTACTTCAGCATTGGATCAGTTGTGACCCGTGCCACAACGCCGTGGCAGCCACGCGTCCGACGACGGAGGTCCCACAGTGCGCATCACGGTCGAAGTGGACGGGGTCAGCTGCACTGACGACGTCGCCCCCCGCACGCTGCTCGTCCACTACCTGCGAGAGGCGTTGGGGAAGACGGGGACGGTGATCGGGTGCGACACCAGCAACTGCGGCGCCTGCACCGTGCACCTCGACGGGATCAGCGTGAAGTCGTGCACCGTGCTCGCAGTGCAGGCGGACGGGTCGACGGTCACCACGATCGAGGGCCTCGCGAGCGACGGCGAGCTCCACCCGATGCAGCAGGCCTTCCACGAGCACCACGGCCTGCAGTGCGGCTACTGCACCCCCGGGATGATCATGGCGGCCTGCGCCCTCCTCGCCGAGAACCCGTCGCCCACGGAGTCTGAGGTGCGAGAAGGGCTGGAGGGCAACCTGTGTCGCTGTACCGGCTACCAGAACATCGTCAAGTCGGTGCTCGCCGCCGCTGAGGCCGGGGTTGCCCGGTGACCGCCACCGAGGAGCGCCCGGCACGGCAGGTCGGCCAGGCACGGCGCCGCAAGGAGGACGCCCGTCTGGTCACAGGACGAACGCGATGGACCGACAACATCGTGCTGCCGGGGATGTTGCACCTGGCCTTCGTCCGCAGCCCCTACGCCCACGCGACGATCACGTCCGTCGACACGGAGGCGGCGAAGGCCTCGCCGGACGTTGTGGCGGTGCTGACCGGCGCCGACATCGACGACGAACAGGGCAGCCTGCCGACCGCCTGGCCGATCACTGCCGACATGAAGAACCCTCGCCACCCGGCCATGCCCGCCGACCGGGTCGCGTTCGCGGGCGAGGCCGTCGCGGTCGTCGTGGCGCGCTCGGCGGCCGCGGCCCGCGACGCCGCCGACCTCGTCGACGTGGACTACGACGAGCTGCCCGCCGTCCTCGACATGGCCACAGCCCTCGATGAAGGCGCACCCCTGGCCCACCCCGACCTGGGCACCAACGAGAGCGCGACGTGGGTGTTCGACTCGGCCGAGGCGGGCACCGGCGAGGACGTCGAGGACGCGATCACCGCCGCCCGCGCCGACGGCGTGGTGATCGAGCGCACGCTCCGGCAGCAGCGGCTGGCCCCCGCCTTCATGGAGCCGCGGTCGGTCGTGGTCGACCCCACGGGTGAGCAGATCACGATGTGGTCGTCGACCCAGGTGCCACACATCGTCCGGGTCATGATGGCCCTGGTCACCGGCGTGCCCGAGTCGAAGATCCGGGTCGTCGCCCCGGATGTCGGGGGCGGTTTCGGCGGCAAGCTGCAGTTCACGCCCGAGGAGCTGGCGACGTTCCTCGTCGCCAAGCGCCTGGGCAAGCCGGTGAAGTTCACCGAGACGCGCACGGAGTCCCTCATGACGGGGCACCACGGACGGGACCAGATCCAGAAGCTCACGCTGGCCGCGACGAAGGAGGGCAGGGTCACCGGCCTCAAGGTGGAGCTGCTCGCGGACATGGGCGCCTACCTGGGGCTCGTCACGCCGGGCGTGCCGATCCTCGGGGCGTTCATGTACAACGCCATCTACAAGTTCGCGGCCTACCGCTTCTCGTGCACCAACGTCTTCACGAACAAGACCTGGACGGACGCCTACCGCGGTGCGGGCCGTCCGGAGGCGACCTTCGCGATCGAGCGCATGATGGACGAGCTCGCGGTCGAGCTGGGTGAGGACCCGCTCGAGGTCCGCAGGCGGAACTGGATCACGCACGACGAGTTCCCCTTCACGTCGGTGGCGGGCCTCGAGTACGACTCGGGCAACTACGAGGCGGCGACCGCGCGCGCCGTCGAGCTCTTCGACTACGAGGGCCTGCGACGGGAGCAGGCCGAGCGCCGCGAACGCCAGGACCCTGTCCAGCTCGGTATCGGCGTCTCGACGTTCACGGAGATGTGCGGTCTCGCACCCTCGAGGGTGCTGGGCGCGCTCAGGTACGCGGCCGGTGGCTGGGAGAGCGCGTCGATCCGCATGCTGCCGACAGGCAAGGTCGAGGTCGTGACCGGGGTCAGCCCCCACGGGCAGGGCCACGAGACGGCGTGGAGCCAGATAGTGGCGGACCAGCTGGGCGTGGCCTTCGAGGACGTCGAGGTCCTCCACGGCGACACCCAGGTCTCTGCGCGCGGACTGGACACGTACGGGTCCCGCTCGTTGGTCGTCGGCGGGATCGCCGTCGTCAAGGCGGCGCAGAAGGTGATCGAGAAGGCCCGCCCGATCGCGGCTCACCAACTCGAGGTCGACGCCGCCGACCTCGAGTTCGCGGACGGACGCTTCTCGGTCAAGGGCACGGACAAGGGGATGGGGCTCGCCGAGGTGGCGTTCGCCGTGTTCTCGTCGCACAACCTGCCGGACGGGGTGGAGCCGAGCCTCGACTCCGAGGCCGCGTTCGACCCCGACAACTTCTCCTACCCGCACGGCACGCACCTGTGCGCCACCGACGTGGACACCGAGACCGGTCGGGTCACGATCCGCAGCTACGTCAGCGTCGACGACGTCGGCGTGGTGGTGAACCCGCAGATCGTCGAGGGCCAGGTGCACGGTGGGATCCTGCAAGGCATCTCCCAGGCGCTCTGGGAGGAGGCCGTGCACGACGAGCAGGGCACCCTGACCACCGCCACGTTCGTCGACTACCTGCTGCCGACGGCCGTCGACGCCCCCCACCTGACCACCGACCGCACGACGACCCCGTCGACGACCAACCCCCTGGGAGTCAAGGGCGTCGGGGAGGCCGGTGCCATCGCGTCGACGCCCGCGGTGGTGAACTCCGTGCTCGACGCGGTCCGCCACCTCGGCGTCCGCGACATCGAGATGCCGCTCTCGCCGCAGCGGGTGTGGAAGGCGATCACCGGAGCGGGTACCGCCGGCCCCGCGTCGGAGGCCGCCGCCGCCGGGTCGCACTGGGAGGAACCGGTGCAGTCCGGCGGGATCGAGCCCGAGGGAGAGCGCGCATGATCCCCGTCGACTTCGAGTACGTGGCGCCCGAGAGCATCGACGAGGCGCTGTCCACGCTCGGGCAGGCCGTCTCGGACGGCACCGACGTCAAGCTGATGGGTGGCGGGCAGAGCCTCCTGCCGGTCCTGCGCCTGCGGCTGGCCGCCCCCGAGCTCGTCATCGACCTGAGGCGGGTCGACGGGCTGCAGGGCGTCCGCGACGAGGGCGACCACCTGGTGATCGGGGCGATGACGACCCACGACGCCGTCCACAAGGACGCGCTCGTAGCCGAGCACGCGGCGCTGCTGCGGGAGGCGGTGGCCACGGTCGCCGACCCCCAGGTACGGCACCGCGGCACCTTCGGCGGCGCCCTGGTGCACGCCGACCCGGCGGGGGATCTGCCCGCGACGGTCCTCGCACTCGACGCGCAGATGGTCATCGCGGGTCAGGGCGGCCAGCGGCGGACCGTGACGGCGGCCGACTTCTTCACCGACCTCTTCTCGACCGCGGTGGGGGAGGACGAGCTGCTCGTCGAGGTGCGTCTCCCCAAGTACACGGGGTGGGGTGCGGACTACCAGAAGTTCACACGTGTCGCCCATGCCTGGGCGATCGTCGCGGTGGCTGCCGCGGTGCGCGTGCAGGACGGGCAGATCGCGGAGGCGCGCCTGGGGCTCACCAACATGGGCTCGGTCCCGGTGCGGGCCGCGACGGTCGAGCAGGCGCTGGTCGGTCGCCCGGCGACCGCCGAGGCGATCCGGCAGGCCGCGCTCCCTGCCGGCGAGGGGACGAGCCCGCCCACGGACGCCAACGCCGACGCGGACTACCGGCGGCACCTCGCGGGCGTGCTCGCGGCACGCGCCGTCACAGCCGCGGCAGGGGTCTGATCGTCATGGAGCTGCACCACGAGTTCACCGTCCCGATGAGCGTGGACGAGGCCTGGACGGCCTTCAACGACCTGGAGCGGATCGCACCGTGCTTCCCCGGGGCGGCCATCACCTCGGTGGACGGGGACGACTTCACGGGCACCGCCAAGGTCAAGCTGGGGCCGATCTCGATGCAGTACACGGGCAAGGGGAGGTTCACCGAGCGCGACCAGGACGCGAAGAGAGCAGTGATCTCGGCCTCGGGGAAGGACAAGCGCGGCAACGGGACGGCGGGCGCAGTGATCACCGCGTCCCTGCACGGGGAAGGGAGCGCCTCGACGCGCGTGGTCGTCGACACGGACCTCAAGATCACCGGCCGTCCCGCCCAGTTCGGCCGCGGCGTGATCGAGGACGTCGGCGGCACGATCCTGGGGCAGTTCGCCGACTGCCTGTCCCGAACCCTGGCCACGTCGGGCGAGGGTGAGCAGGCGGCGTCGGACGCCGACGCCGCGGCGGTCGGCCCCCCGACGACGGCGGTCCCACCGGCACAGGACGCGGCCCCCGCGCTGAACCCCGCGACGCCGTCGGCTCCCGAGCCGGCCGAGCTGGACCTCGGCTCGGTGGTGGGGCCGGCGCTGCTGCAGCGGTACTGGCCCGTCGCCGTCGCCGTCGCCGTGACGGCTGTCGTCACCGCGGCCGTCACCTGGCGTGTCGCGAGACGACGGTGACTCGGCTCAGCGGCTGAACATGCGCGCCGTCGCCTGCTCCGCGTCGGCGTACGTCGTGGCCGCGACGGCGAGCGCGGTGCTGACCTGCTCGAGGGAGGCCTTCACGCGCTCCTGGGTGCCGCGCCAGTCCTCGACGACCACCTGGAACTGGCTCGCCGCCTGACCCTTCCAGCTGCCCTGCAGGTCGAGCAGGTTGCGCATCATCCGGTCGACCTCTGCGCTGATCGTGGCCACCGACCCGCGTACCGCCGTGCTCGCCGTGCTGACCTGCGCGCTGTCCACCTCGAAGCGGCTCATGACGTCCTCCCTCGTCTGGGGAGACCGGGCGGCCTCCAGGTCGTCATCGAACAGGAGGCCACCGGCGTCTCGCCGGGGTTGTCCACAGGGCGTCGGAGAGCCCCCAGGCGGGGGACCTGGCACAGGCTCAGGTCTCGGACCGACCGAGCGCCCGGCCCAGCTCGTCGATCTCCGCGGTCACCTGCGCCCGGGCGTGCTCCTCCCACAACCCGCGCCCGACGACGGTGGCGAAGATCGAGGGTCGACGGACCAGCCGCATGAGGACGGCGGCCCGCCCGCGCGCGAACGCCGCGTCGTCGACGTGCGCGTACTCGGCACGCACCCCCTCGACGTACCGGCGGTACCGATCCGGCGGCGCGGCGAGGACGGCCAGGTCGGCGTCGAGGAGGGCGTCGCGCTCGGGATCGTCCGCGGAGGTGAGGCGGTCGTGGTCGACCGTGGCCAGCACGAGGTCGGCGATCCGGCCGATGGCCCTCGGCCCGACCCCGAGACGTCCGAGCACCGTCCTCGCCAGAGCGGCGCTCGCCCGCTCGTCGTCGCCGGGCTCACCCGCGTAGACGGCGTCGTGGAACCAGGCGGTCAGCACCGCGACGGGGCTCGCGGCACCGAGGTCGTCCAAGCGGGCCAGCACCTCCCCCAGGTGCTCGGTGTCGTGGTACCCGCGGTGCGGCTCCGACCACCGGGCCAGCAGGTCCTCCGTGGCCGCCTCGAGCTCGCCCACGGTGGCACCCGCCCCGACCGCACGGCACGCGGCCGCGAACGTGTCCCGGGGGACGCCGGGCCGCGTCACGCTGCCAGCTCGTGCGGGAGCGGCCGGTGGTGGACGACCGCGAGACCCGTCACGGCGCGGGTCAGCACCACGTAGAGGCGGCGCAGGCCCGTGCGGCGGTCCGGCTCGGCGTCGACCAGGTCAGCCGGCTCGACCAGCACCACCCGGTCGAACTCGAGACCCTTCGCGAGGCTCGCCGCGACCACGTGCACGCGGTGCGCGGCGTCCTCGTGCTGGCGACCCAGCACCAACGGGTCGAGTCCCGCGCCGGTCAGCGTCCGCGCAGCGTCGTCCACGACCGCGTCCGCCACGATCACCCCGACCGAGCCGGGCTCGACGAGCGCGACGCGGACCTGCTCCAGCACGCTGGGCCACAGGCCGGCGGGCTCGGTCACCACCAGCAGGTCGGCCCGGCCCGGGTCCGTGCGCACCGAGACCGGGGGCCCGAGCCCGGGTGCGATCGTGGGCAGCAGCCGGGCGGCCAGGTCGATCACGGCGGACGGGACACGGAAGCCCCGCTCCAGCACCTCCAGGTGCGCGGACGGCTGCCCCAGGTGCTCGAGGGCCTCCTCCCAGGACCGGGCGGCCCAGGGCGTCGTCCCCTGCGCGAGGTCGCCGAGCACCGTGACCGATCCGGTCGACGCGCGGCGTCCGACGGCCCGCAGCTGCATCGCCGACAGGTCCTGCGCCTCGTCCAGCACGACGTGGCCGAGGCTGGTGGTGCGATTGAGCAGGTCGGCTACCTCGTCGGCCAGCACGCTGTCGGCGACCGACCACGGCGCCGACTTCGCGCCGCGCGGCGGCTTCCGCCACAGCAGGGTCTCCTGCTCGTCGTCGGTGAGGACGCCGTCCGCGCAGGCCGCGAGGAACGCCGGGTCGCCCCACAGTCGCGCGAGGACCCGGGCCGGGTCGAGGGCCGGCCAGGCCGTCCTCACCCAGGCGCGGACGGGAGCGCTCCGAGCCACAGCATCCTGGATGCGGTCGTCCGGCGACTCCCCGGCTCGCTCCATCTGCACCAGGATGGCGTGCGCGAGGCGCTGCGGCAGAAGGGATCTCGCTGCCGAGTAGCGCACGCCCCGCGCGGCCAGCTCGCCGACGATGTCGGTGAGGTCATAGCTCGGCACGCGCCAGCGCCGCACCCCCCGTGGGAGCACCAAGGGCTCGCCCGAGGCCACGGCCGCGAGGTCGACGTGCTGCCAGACCGCGCGTCGCAGCACCTCGGCCATCCTCGCGTCGCCCTTGAGGCTCGCCTCGTCGACCGGCTCGTCGCGCCGGCGGGCCGGCAGCGCCGTCCCGACGAGCGCCTCGACCGTCGTGTGCTGCACGGAGATCTCGCCGAGCGAGGGCAGCACGGCTCCGACGTGCTCCAGGAAGGCCTCGTTGGGTCCGACGACGAGGACACCGGTCCTCGAGAGCCGGTCTCCGAAGGCGTACAGCAGCCAGGCCGCGCGGTGCAGCCCGACGGCCGTCTTGCCGGTGCCGGGTGCGCCCTGCACGCAGATCGACGTGGTCACGTCCGCGCGCACGATCTCGTCCTGCTCGGGCTGGATCGTGGCGACGATGTCGCGCATCGGGCCGACGCGCGGCCGTTCGATCTCCCGCGCCAGGATCTCGCTGTGCACCCGCCCGTCGCCTGTCGTGGGCTCGGCTCCCGACACCTGCTCGTCCTCGAAGCCCGTCAGCTGCCCGCCCTCGACGCCGAACCGCCGGCGCCGGCGCACGCCCTCGGGCTGGGCCGGGCTGGCGCGGTAGAAGGCGCGGGAGACCGGGGCTCGCCAGTCGATGACGACGGGATCGCCTGAGCCGTCCGCGATGTGGCGTCGCCCGATGTACCAGCAGCGACCGTCGTCGTGGTCGGTGCGTCCGAAGAACACGGTGCTCGACGGGTCGTCGGTGAGCGCCCTGATGCGTGCCGCGAGGGTCGCGCCCAGCACCTGGTCGGACACCCAGTCACCGCCCTGCACCTCCAGCGCCGCGGTACGACGCCGCATCCGGTCCAGCTCGGCCCGGGCCCGCGCCAGGTACGCCTGCTCGGCGGCCAGCTCGGTGGTGGTGCCGGAGTCGACGGCGGGCACGACGGATCACCTCGTCACACGGTGGGGGAGGCGTCAGCCTAACCCCCACCGTGCGACGTGGGGCCGCCGTCAGCCCTCGGGACGGGTTCCCAGGGTGACGGCCACCTCGACGCTGCTGCCGTCGCGCACGATGCCGAGCGTGGCCTCGTCGCCGGGCGCGCGCTCGCGGATCTGGGCGGTGAGCGACTCGGCGCCGCTCACGCCCTCGCCGTCCACGCTGACGACGACGTCGTCCGCACGCAGACCGGCCGCGGCCGCGGGGGTCCCCTCGGTGACGGACGCGACGACGGCACCCTCGCGGGTGGTGCCGTCCGCGGTGCCCGCCCCGTCGGTCAGGGAGACGCCGAGCCAGGCGTGGGTCGCGGTCCCCCCGTCGATCAGCTCGGTGGCGATGCGCTCGGCCTCGTTGACGGGGATGGCGAAGCCGACGCCGATGCTGCCGGACTGGCCCGAGCCCGAGGCCGTGCTGGCGATCGAGGACGGGATGCCGATCAGCCGTCCGGCGGCGTCGACGAGCGCGCCACCGGAGTTGCCGGGGTTGATCGCGGCGTCGGTCTGGATCGCGTTGGTCACGACCGGCTCCGTCGCGGTCCCTCCCTGGTCGAAGGGGCTGGCCGACTCGCCGGCCGTCGTCACGGGGCGGTCGGTCGCGGACACGATGCCCGTCGTCACGGTGTCGGGGAGCCCGAGCGGGTTGCCCACCGCCATCACCGGCTGGCCGACGGTCACCTCGTCCGAGTCGCCGAGCGTCGCCGGGACGAGGTCGGCCGGCGGGTCGGCGATCTGCACGACCGCGAGGTCGGTGGCGGGGTCGAGGCCCACGACGGAGACGTCCTGGAAGACCCTGCCGTCGGCCAGCGTGACCTGGATGGACGCCCTGCCGCCGGCCCCGGTCACCACGTGGTTGTTGGTGAGGATGCGGCCCTGGTCGTCGAGCACGACGCCTGAGCCCTCGCCGCCACCGGAGGCTCCGCTCACCTGGATGCTCACCACGGACGGTGAGACCGCCGCGGCCACGGCGGTCCAGTCCACGGCGTCGGTGCCCGTGACGTCCAGCGGCGCCGTCGGTGCGTCGGCGGAGGCCTGGCCGGTCGAGGAGGTCGTCGCCGGACCGTTGTCCAGCGCGGTCACGACGCCGACGCTGAGGCCGCTGGCCAGGACCGCGGAGCCGAGCCCGGCCAGCACGAGGGCGCCCCAGCCGGGACGGCGTCGGGGGTGGGGTCCTGAGTGTGGGGTGGGCTCTGTCGGAGGGAGGATCGGCGGGCCCTGCGGCGGGGGGAACGACGCCGCCGGCCACGGGCTGGGCGGCGGGAGCGGTCGGGAGGTCTCGGGGGTGTGCAGCTGGGTCATCGGGGTCTCACCTCAGGGGCAGCGGTGCGGGGACCACACCAGTAGAGGGGATGGACCTGCGACGACCCCGAGTGCTTCCTGGGAGTCCGCTGGGTGGAGGGGCGCCGTCGGTCGGGTGCCCGGGCACGAGCTCGCTACGCCAGCACGCCGCCGTGCTGACGGGACGGCTCGTGCGGGTCGGACGCCCGCGTCGGCAGCGACACCTCGAACGTGGCACCGCCGCCCGGGGTCGGCAGTACGCGGGCAGTTCCTCCGTGCGCGTCGACGATCGCGGCCACGATCGCGAGGCCCAGGCCGGACCCTCCGCCGGAGCCGCGCGTGCGTGAGGGGTCGGCCCGGAAGAAGCGCTCGAAGATCTGCTGCGCCTGCTCGTGGGGCACCCCAGGGCCGTGGTCCACGACCCGCACGACAGCCTCGTGCCCGCGGTGGCCGACCTCGATCGAGATCGGCGAACCGGTTGGCGTGTGCCGGATCGCGTTCGCCATCAGGTTGGTCACGACCTGCCGGAGGGTCGGCTCGTCGCCGGTCGCCGGCGTCGGGCGCGGCTCGACCTGTCCGTCGAGCCCGGCAAGGGTCACCTTCCGGTCCGGCGCCAGCGCGTGGGCGTCGTGCACGGCGTCACCCGCCAGCACGAGCAGGTCGACCTCCCGGTGCTGGAGGGGACGCTGGGCATCCATGCGCGCCAGCACCAGCAGGTCCTCGACGAGGCCGCCCATCCGGGTCGACTCGTCCTCGATGCGGCGGAACGCGTTGGCGACGTCGTCCGGGGTGGCGACGGCGCCCATCCGGTACAGCTCCGCGAAACCCCGCACCGCCGCCAGCGGTGTGCGGAGCTCGTGGCTGGCATCGCCGACGAAGCGCCGCATCTTCGCCTCGCTCGCCTCCCGGGCCGCCAACGTGGTCTCGATCCGGTCGAGCATGCCGTTGACGGCACCGCCGAGACGACCTACCTCGGTGCCGGGCCAGTCGTCGGCGACCCGGCGGGTGGTGTCGCCGGAGGCGAAGGCGGCCGACACGTCCTCGACGTCGCGCAGGGGCCGGAAGGCACGGCGTACGGCCAGCCACCCCAGCAGCCCGCACGCCGCCGTGACCAGCAGGCCGAGGGCGATCAGCCGGAGCCCGAGCTGCGACACGGCCGCCGTCACGTCGTCGAGTGGAAGGGCGACCGTGACGGTCACCGGCTCACCGGTGGACTGGAGCCGACCCGGCACGGTCAGGGCACGCCACGTCATCGAGCCGTCCGCGGACGGTGCGTCGTAGGGCGCGTCCCCTCGGCTCTCGGCCTCGGCCAGGGTGACCGTGCCCAGCTCGGGCGGGGACCCGTCCCGGCGCACGGGGCCGTCGACACGCAGCACCCTGCCACTGCTGTCGGCCAGTTCGACGTAGAACTGGCTGGGGCCGTCGTTGCCCTCGCCCCCGTTGCGTGGAGCCAGGATGTTCTGGAGGCCGCGCGGGTCGGCGAGCGCCTCCCGCAGCTGACGGTCCTTCTGGTCGACGAGAACCGGCTTGAGCACCGTGAGCGTGAGCACCCCCGTGGCGAACAACGCGATCACCAGAAGCGCCGTGACGACCGACAGCAGGCGGGCGCGCAGCGAGAGCCGCTGCCACGGCCGCCGCGGCAGCTGGGCGGGGTGCGTCGTGGGGACCGCCGTGCTCACGCGGCTTCCGGTGGCAGCCGCAGCACGTACCCCACGCCGCGTCGTGTGTGGATCAGGGGCGCCCAGTCGGGCCTTCCCTCCGGAGCGGTGTCGACCTTGCGACGCAGGTAGGAGATGTACGACTCGACGATCCCCGCCTCGCCGCTGAAGTCGTAGTTCCAGACGTGGTCGAGGATCTGGGCCTTCGACAGCACCCGGTTCGGGTTGAGCATCAGGTACCGCAGCAGCTTGAACTCCGTCGGGGAGAGATCGATGTCGTGCCCCGCCCGGCGCACCTCGTGCGAGTCCTCGTCGAGCTCGAGGTCGTGGAAGACGAGCCGCCCCTCGGCCGCGTCGGCACCCGCCCCGGTGCGGCGCAGGATGGCGCGGATCCGCGCCACGACCTCCTCCAGGCTGAAGGGCTTCGTGACGTAGTCGTCCCCGCCGACCGTCAGGCCGGTCACGCGGTCCGCGACGTCGTCCTTGGCGGTGAGGAACAGGACCGGGGTGTCGCGGCCGCGTTCGCGCAGACGACGCGTCACGCCGAAGCCGTCGAGGCCGGGCATCATCACGTCGAGCACGAGGAGGTCGGGGCGGACCTTCTCGGCCACGGACAGGGCCTGGTCGCCGTCCGAGGCCGTGTGCACCTCGAAGCCGGCGAAGCGCAGCGACGTCGACAGGAGCTCGCGGATGGTCGGCTCGTCGTCGACGACGAGCAGCCGGGCCTCGGGGGTGCTGGACCTGTTCACGTCCTCAGGGTGCCCGTCGTTCCTGGGAGACGCCTGGGAGGCTGCTGGGCATGAGCGGCCGACGGGTGGTCAGGCGTGCTGCGTGAGCCACTGGTCCGCGACGTCGGGGGGCATCGGCCGCCCCAGCAGGTAGCCCTGACCGAAGTCGCAGCCAGTCTGCTCGAGGGTGCGCAGGGAGACCGCGTCCTCGATGCCCTCGGCGACGACGGACAGGCCCACGACGTGGGCGAGATCGACGATCGACCGCACGATCGCCGCCGAGCCCGGGTCGTCGCCCATCCCGATGATGAACGACTTGTCGATCTTCACCTCGTCCACCGGCAGGTGGCGCAGGTACGACAGGGACGAGTACCCGGTGCCGAAGTCGTCCACCGAGACCCGGATTCCGAGGTCCCGCAGCTGCTGCAGGGGCCGGAGTGACGCGACGTGGTCGCCCATGATCCCGGTCTCCGTCAGCTCGAGCGTGAGCTGCTGGGGCGTGACGCCCGCCTCCTCGACGAGCTCGAGGACCTGCTGGGGGAGACCCGGCTCGAGCAGCAGGCGGATCGGCAGGTTCACGGACATCGACATCGGGCGCTCGGGCGTGCTCCAGGCGGCGCACTGCGCGAGGGACCTGCGCAGCACCAGCGTGGTGAGGACGGCCGCCTGGCCGGTCTTCTCGGCCATCGGCACGAACACGACCGGAGAGATCGCCCCGCGCTGCGGATGGTTCCACCGGGCCAGGGCCTCGAAACCGACGACCGACCTGTCGGAGACGCTCATCTGCGGCTGGTAGTGCACCTCGAGCTCGCCGGCGTCGAGCGCCCGGCGCAGCTCGCCGACGAGCTCGAGCCGGTCCACGCTGTTCGTGTCGATGTCCTCGCCGTACCAGGCGATCCCGGTGTCGGTCTTCTTCGCGTGGTACATCGCGACGTCGACGTGGCGCATGAGGGTGGCGGAGTCACGGCCGTCCGAGCTCATGGCCGCGAGCCCGACCGACGCGCTGACGTCGATGAACGTGCCCGCGAGGTCGAACGGCGTGACCAGAGCCTCTCGCAGCCCCTGGGCGATGCGGAAGGCCTCGCTCCGGCCGGAGACGTGGGGGATCAGCACACCGAACTCGTCGCCGCCGAGGCGGGCGAGAACGGCGTCGTGGGGGATGGACTCGGTCAGCCGCTGTGCCACGAGCACCAGGAGCATGTCGCCGACCGGGTGGCCGAGGCTGTCGTTGACCTCCTTGAACCGGTCGAGGTCCAGCAGCACCAGTGCCGCCTCGCAGTCGCCGCTGGGCGCCTGCCCCCCGCTCAGCCGACGCGACATCTGCTCGGCGAACGTGAGCCGGTTCGGCAGGCCGGTCAGGTAGTCGTGGTGCGCGTGGTGGCGCAGGCGTTGCATCAGCTCGTTGTTCTTCCAGACAGCCTCGGTGTGTGTCGCGAGCATCTGCAGCAGGTCGAGGTCCGAGTGCGTGAACGTCGCCACGGACGCCTGCCGGTCGGCGACGACGAGCAGACCGACGGGCACGTCGTCGACCTCCACGGGCAGTGCCATGGCGTCTCGGAACCCGTGACGCGACAACCACCGTCGGACCTCGGGCTCCTCGCTGTCGCGGAGGGCCACCAGGGGGTATGCGGGTCCGCGCGCGTGCATGTCGGCCAGTCGTTCGTCCCCTGCCGCCCAGAACTGCGCCTGCTCCGCCTTGACGACGGTCTGCGCCTGCCCGACGAGGGCCTCCACGAGCTCGACCTGCGACCCGGCCGCGCTCATGGTGCGCACCGAGCCCAGCACCGTGCCCAGGTCGGCGTGCTGGCGTAGCAGGCGCGCGTAGGCGCGGAAGCTCAGCAGGACGGCGACGGAGATGATCGCGAGGAGTCCCAGCCCGGCCTGCGACTCCTGGAGGGCGTGCAGGCAGAGGACGCCCATGGACGCGCTGATCAGGCCGGAGAGCAGTACCGAGCTCGCCATGGTCTGCACGTCGGCGGTGGCGGGACGCCCCTGCAGGACGGAGATGGCCGCGACCACCGCGGCAACACCGAAGACGTCGACCGCCACGATGATGACGAGGGCGGTCACCCAGTCGGAGGCGCCGATCTTGGCGCTGTCGTCGAGGAGCCCGTGCAGCAGGGAGGCGAGCCCCACCTCCGCGGTGAACAGCGCGAGGTTGAAGGCCGCCTTGTTCGGTGGCGACCTCCGTGCGACAGCCACTCCGGCGGCGCTCACCAGCCGCGCCAGGAGGAGCCACTCGAGCGGGAGGGTGAACACCCCGATGACCAGGGGGAGGTCGCTCAGGGAGACCGAGAGCGCCTGCCGCCGGACCTCGACGTGGAACTTTGCGTACTCCGTGACGGCGAAGAGGGCCGTGACGGTGGAGAACATGACGATCAGGCTCAGGTTCTGCGGCGCGCCGACCGGTTGCGCGTAGACGAGGGAGGCCAGGCCCGCCACCCCCAGGGCACAGGACAGCAGGCCCAGGCGCGTCGCAGGTCGCCGTGGACCGGCCGGCACAGCGACGGTCGCCACGGCACCAGTGTCACGCACGCGTGGCCGATATGGGGCCGGAGTTCGCAAAACTTCTCTGCGCGCGTCGGCGCCCGGGCGGACGGAAGGTCCGTCGGCCCGGGCGCAGCAACCGCTGCGGGTCCGCCGCGCAGGGCGCCTCAGCCCAGCGAGGCGCCACCCAGCGAGGCGCCACCCAGCGAGGCGACCACCCAGCGAGGCACCACCCAGCGAGGCACCGGACTTGCCCAGCGATGCCCCAGCCGTGACCGAGCCCAGTGACGCGCCGCCCAGTGAGGCGCCACCCAGCGAGGCGCCACCCAGCGAGGCGCCACCCAGCGAGGCGCCACCCAGCGAGGCACCGGACTTGCCCAGCGATGCGCCCGTCTTGCCCAGCGAGGCGCCGGCGTTGACCGAGCCCAGCGACGCGCCGCCCAGCGAGGCGCCCGTCTTGCCCAGCGAGGCGCCGGCGACGAAGACACCGGTCGTGGCGAGGGCGGCGGCGGCGCTCAGGGCGACGAGCTGACGGATCTTCGTGGAGACAACGGACATGGCTTTCCTCCGGGGAGAAGAAGGACACTGCGGTCGCAGCTAGGCGACAGTGTGACAGCGCGTAGACGAAGTGGCGGCTTCCGTCACAACCAGTTCGTGGCGCGCTGCGGCGAGCCCTGGCGCATGGGTGCGTCCGTGGCCGTTACCCCTCGGATGCGCCTGCTGGGAGGTCCTCGGCGTCGACGATGCGGTAGGCGTACCCCTGCTCCGCCAGGAAGCGCTGACGGTGCGCGGCGAACTCCTGGTCCTGCGTGTCCCGCGCGACGACGGCATAGAAGCGCGCGGCTCGGCCGTCCCCCTTGGGTCGGAGCAGCCGCCCGAGGCGCTGCGCCTCCTCCTGGCGCGACCCGAACGACCCCGACACCTGGATCGCGACCGACGCCTCGGGCAGGTCGACGGAGAAGTTCGCCACCTTGCTGACCACGAGTACCGGGAGCGTGCCGGAGCGGAAGGCGGCGAAGAGCCGCTGACGCTCGGTCACCGGCGTCTCCCCCTTGATCACCGGGGCGTCCAGGCGCTCGCCCAGCTCGTCGAGCTGGTCGAGGTACTGGCCGATGACGAGCGTGGGCTCCCCGCGGTGGGCCTCGACCAGGCGCTCCACGACGCGGTTCTTGGCCGGCGAGGTGGCGCAGAGCCGGTACCGGTCCTCGGGCTCGGCGGCCGCGTACGCGAGCCGCTCGCCGTCCTGGAGCGTGACCCGCACCTCGACGCAGTCCGCGGGCGCGATGTAGCCCTGGTTCTCGATGTCCTTCCACGGGGCGTCGTAGCGCTTCGGGCCGATCAGCGAGAAGACCTCCCCCTCGCGTCCGTCCTCACGCACCAGCGTGGCCGTCAGCCCGAGGCGCCGCCGTGCCTGCAGGTCCGCGGTCATGCGGAAGATCGGCGCGGGCAGGAGGTGCACCTCGTCGTAGATGACGAGCCCCCAGTCACGGGCGTCGAAGAGCTCGAGGTGGGTGTAGGTGCCCTTCCGGCGGGTCGTCATCACCTGGTAGGTGGCGATGGTGACCGGACGGACCTCCTTGCGCGCCCCCGAGTACTCGCCGATCTCGTCCTCGGTCAGGTGGGTCCTGCGCAGCAGCTCATCCTTCCACTGCCGCGCGGACACCGTGTTCGTGACGAGGATCAGCGTGGTGCTGCGGGCCTGCGCCATCGCTGCGGCGCCCACGATCGTCTTGCCGGCACCGCAGGGCAGGACGACGACACCGGAGCCGCCGTGCCAGAAGCCCTCCACGGCCTCACGCTGGTACGGGCGCAGCGTCCACCCGTCCTCGTTCAGCTCGATCGGGTGCGCCTCCCCGTCGACGTAGCCCGCGAGGTCCTCCGCGGGCCAGCCGAGCTTGAGCAGCACCTGCTTGAGGTGGCCCCGCTCGCTCGGGTGCACGACCACCGTGTCGGGTTCGATCCGGGCGCCCACCAGCGGCGCGACCTTCTTGCTGCGGAGCACCTCCTCGAGCACCGGCAGGTCGGTGGCGCGCAGCACCAGTCCGTGCACGGGGTGCGACTGCAGCTGCAGCCGGCCGTACCGGGCCATCGTCTCGGCGAGGTCGACGAGCAGGGGGTGCGGGACGGGGTAGCGCGAGTACTCGAGCAGGACGTCCACGACGTGCTCGGCGTCGTGGCCGGCCGCCCGCGCGTTCCACAGGCCGAGGGGCGTGAGCCGGTAGGTGTGCACGTGCTCGGGGGCCCGCTCGAGCTCGGCGAACGGCGCGATCGCGCGCCGGCACTGCGCGGCGCGGGGGTGGCCGACCTCGAGCAGCAGGGTCTTGTCGCTCTGGACGATCAGGGGTCCGTCGGTCACGGAGGTCCTTCCGAGGGGGGTCGTGGCGACAACGCCACGAGGGTCGAGGTCGTTCCCGTCAGCCGCGCTCGTCGGCGTCGGCATCCTCCCTGGACCTCGCCACCCCGGTGATGCGGTGCAGCGACAGCGTCCGCAGGGTTCCTGCGGCGACGTCGAGCGCGCTCACGCGTCCGCCCTCGACGGACAGCGGCTCCAGCAGCCGCCGCTCGACCGTGCCGAGCGGGTCGCTGATCCCCACCCAGAGGGTCCGCTGCTCGGCCGCGGCAGCACGGAGCAGTGCCGAGGAGGTCGCCGGGTCGAGCACGGGCACCGCCGGAGCGGACCCGCCCGGGCACGCCGGTCCGCGCCGTCCCCGCGCCGCGGTCGGCGGCGCGCAGCGCCCGCACGAGGCCGGCCGAGGTCGCCTCGTCGACCGGCGGGGCGTGCCCGGCTGCGAGCGGTCCGCCCGTGGGGCTCGCGGTGCCGAGCCAGGGCCCTGGCCCGGTGGGCGCCTGGTCGCTGCACCACGACTCCACCGTCCTGACCCTCGGCCGCCGGGGCGAGGCCCATCCTGCGCAGGGTGGCCAGCACGGTCGTCGGGTCGGCCTGCGCGGACAGGACGGTCGGGGCGAGCCGCCGCAGCCGCAGGGGTGCGCTGCGTCGGTCCGCGAGCAGCTCGGTGAGCGCTGCCTCGTCGTCCGAGCGGACGACGGCGAGCGCCGAGCCGACGCGCACGCGCCCGTGCCGACGGGCTGTGTCGTGCAGCAGGTAGTCGACGGGCTGGGGGACGGGGTCCGGGAGTGCCGGCCAGGAAGGTCAGCAGGTCGTCGGCCGTGCGCCCGGCGTCCAGCGCCCGCCGCACGCTGTCGGGCCCGAACCGGTAGACGGTGGCCCCGCCGCGGGAGTCCACGTCGGCCATCAGCGAGAGCTCGCGCTCGACCTCGCGGGTCAGGGGTCCCGGGGCGACGGCGGTCAGGTCGGCCTGGAGCAGCACGTGCTCGACCGGGGTGGGCAGTGCGGCGTCCAGGACCGCGGCCGCGGCACCAGGCAGGCCGGCGAGCGCGCGACCCGGCCGACCCGAGCGCGCCGAGCCCGAGCATCCCGAGCCAGCCGGCCTCGTCGACGACGACGGCCAGCTCGGCGCCCGCCGCGGCGACCGGGCCCCGCGGCCGGCGCCAGGACAGGTGGCCGTGCAGCGACTCGACGACGACGGCGGTCCCCTCGGGTGCTCGCGACATCGCCTCGAGCACCTCGTGACGCAGCAGCGCCTCGGTCGGTCGGAGCACGGCGTCGGACAGCGGGGCCCGGACGGTCCCGCGGTCGCCGCGGGTCCCGACCGTCGACGCGGACGCCGAGGACGTCGACCCACGCGCGGGCCAGCGTCTCCCAGCGGGCACCGACCGACTGCTCGGCCCAGGCGTCGAACGCCGGCGTCGGCGCCCACCGCGGGTCGGCCTGGCCGTCCTCACCGAGCAGCCCGGCCGCACCGGCGACCACGACGACCCGGGCGATGATCGTGTCGTCGTGCCCAGACGTCGCGGCGGCGCGGCGCAGGTCACGGACCCCGACGCCGCCGCCGCGCAGCACCGGGACGACCTCGGTCTCCCACGACGCACCGAGCTCGCCGACGAGACGCACCACCTCCGCGGCCGCCGCGGCGGCCTGGGAGTCGACGCGGCGAGTGTCGCGCACGGTGCCCGCCAGCTCCGGCGGGCTCGAGCCCGGCTCTCAGGCCGTCCCGGTGGACGCGACCGCCACGCAGGCCGACCGCCGCCTCGCGGGGCAGCACCACGTGCTGCTCGTCGGGCGCGACGAGCAGGCCGTGCGCGATCAGCCAGCCCGCAGGGGTCAGCGCGTCGCGCGGCGCGTGCGTCGCGCTCGGCCACCCGGAGCGAGCCGACGGGGCCGGAGGCGTCGAGCCGCTCGAGCAGGTCGCCTCGCCTGGGGTGGCGCGTCGTCGAGCAGCCGGGTGACGACGTCCGGGTCCGCCACCGACCTGCGCCAGCGAGGTCGACGTCGCGGTGCGGGTCGCCGGTCGGAGTCAGGCCGAGGTCGGTCACGATGCGCCGCCGCCCGCGACGGAGACCGTGCGAGACCGGTGTCGGCCAGCCAGGGGCCGAGCCCGCGGGGTGCGGGCCGAGCAGGTCGACCATGGCACGCACCGGCCAGACGGACCGGTTGTCGCCCCAGGCGAGGGCCAGGTCGCGCAGCTCGGCGAGCAGTGGCGCGAGACGCGGACGAGGACGACGCCGCAGGCCGCGCGAGGTCCGCGGGTCGGACGGGTCCGCGCAGGGCGACCAGGGCCTGCGCCACGTCCAGCGTCGGTCGGTCGAGCAGGGTCAGCGTGCGGTAGACGCTGACACGGGTGCCGGCCCGGGACGCCAGGGCGGTCAGGTCCGCCGGGGTCGGGTTCGCGAGGTCGGGGCGTCGCCGGAGCAGCCGGGCGAGGGCGTCGTCGTCACGGCGACGCAGGTCGTCGGTCAGGCTGCGCGGGGCGGACGTGGGCATCCTCGCCACGGTACGCGGTCGTCGCCGGGTCGGCCGCCAGCGCAGGGACGCCGGCAGCCACCTCCGCCGCCGCGCCGACGGCGGCGAGCGTGGTCGTCCACCCGAGCAGGGACATCAGGAAGGTCCGTTCGGCGTAGCCGTAGACCTCGCCGAGCCCGCCGTGTCGTGCGAGCCGCCAGCTGAAGTAGGCGGTCGCGGGGAGCGCCAGGCCGAGGCTCGCGACCGCGAGCCCACGTGACCACCGGGGGAGGCGACGGTCGAACGCGCCGACCGCCGGCGCGAGGTGGAAGGCCACCATGCCGGCGCCCGACGCC
Organism: uncultured Actinomycetota bacterium; assembly: GCA_963845675.1. GTDB lineage: Bacteria > Actinomycetota > Actinomycetes > Actinomycetales > CAWJMD01 > CAWJMD01. The sequence goes on from CAWJSX010000005.1 coordinate 610,307, forward strand.
CACGTGTGCACGTGGTTCATCCACCGCGGACCGCCCTCGTGCGGCAGCGGCACCGCGCTGGCCGTGGCCGTCGCGAGCCCCGAGACCGCCAGCAGGCCGGCGAGGGAGCGCTGGCCGCGGCGACGCGCCAGCTCGGCGTTGGCGAGCTGGGCGACGGCCTGGACGGCCGTGCCGGCCAGCACCGGGGACGGCGCGGGCTGCCCCAGGGTCGAGAGGGCGCTGATGCTGCGCGCGGAGTGCTGGTAGTCCGGCGTCCACCGTCCCGACAGCAGCCAGCCGGAGGTGAAGACCGCGGGGGCGACGAGGGTCAGGCCGGCCATCAGGCGCTCGGCGCGGGTCGCGGCTCGAGGGGATCTCACGGCGTCAGGATGACTGATCACGGCCACCTACGCTGACGGGATGCGGATCGGCGTCGTCGTGCTCCCCCAGCAGCGTTGGACCGAGGCGGCGGCGCGGTGGCGCGCGGTCGAGGACATGGGCTTCGACCACGCCTGGACGTACGACCACCTCGCCTGGCGCGACCTGGCCGGCGAGCCATGGTTCGCGACCGTGCCGACGCTGGTGGCCGCCGCGACCGTGACGCACCGCGTCCGCCTCGGCACCTGGGTCGCCTCACCGAACTTCCGCCACCCCGTGCCGTTCGCCAAGGAGCTGATGTCGCTCGACGACGTGAGCGGCGGCCGCTTCCTGCTCGGCATCGGCGCGGGCGGAACGGGCTGGGACGCGGAGGTCCTTGGTGACGACGCGAGGTCACCGGGGGAGCGTACGGAGCGACTTGGCGAGTTCCTGCACCTGCTCGACCTGCTGCTCACGGGATCGCCGACCACGTGGACGGGCCGCTGGTACTCGGCGGTGTCGGCGTTCATGGAGCCGGGCTGCGTGCAGCGCCCGCGCCTGCCGTTCGTCGTGGCCGCCAACGGCCCCCGGACGATGGCGCTCGCCGCCCGCTACGGGCAGGCGTGGGCGACGACAGGACCCGACGGGTGCGCCGGCGAGCCCGGGCGGTGGTGGGCCGGGGTGGGTTCCATGGCCAACCGCTTCGACGAGGTGCTGGACGCCGCGGGGCGGTCGCACGACGGGGTGGACAGGTACCTCAGCGTGGACGTCCCCGACCTGGCGGTGTCGTCGCTCGACCACTTCCGCGACGTCGTGGGCCGGGCACGGGAGATCGGGTTCACCGACGTCGTGACCCACTGGCCGCGCGCCGAGGGCGTCTACGCCGGTGACGAGCGCGTGCTCGAGCAGGTCGCGTCCGAGCTCGACCACCTGCGTGGCTGACACCGCGCGGCCCTCGACGGGGCACGCCGCGCGGTGAAGGATGGGGAAGCCTCCGGCATGGACGGAGCCACTCGACCGAGGGAGTCGCCGTGCTGACCAGACAGTCCTCCTCGTACGCGAGCGCCACGTCGGACCAGCCGCTGCTGGGAGAGACGATCGGCGACAACCTCGAGGCCACCGTGGCCAGGTGGGGTGACCGGGAGGCCCTCGTCGACTGCGCGTCGCACCGGCGGTGGACGTACAACGAGCTCGACGTCGAGGTCGACGAGGTGGCGCTGGGCCTGCTGTCCCGCGACATCGCCAAGGGCGACCGGGTGGGCATCTGGTCGCCGAGCTGCGCGGAGTGGGTCCTGCTGCAGTACGCCACGGCGAAGATCGGCGCGGTGCTGGTCAACGTCAACCCGGCCAACCGGACCCACGAGCTGCAGTTCGTCGTCAACCAGTCGGGTATGCGCCTGCTGGTGTCGGCGACGCGCTACCGCACCAGCGACTACGCGGCGATGGCGCAGCAGGCCCGCTCGGAGTGCCCGGCCCTCGAGGACGTCATCTACCTGGGCGAGCCGGGGAGCGACACCGCCGACGGCTCCCCGAGCTGGCGGGCCCTCGTCGACATCGGCGGACAGGCCGACCACGCCGAGCTGGTCACGAGGATGGCCGAACTGTCACCGGACGACCCGATCAACATCCAGTACACGTCGGGCACCACGGGCTTCCCGAAGGGGGCGACCCTCTCGCACCACAACATCCTCAACAACGGCTACTTCGTGGGCGAGCTGGTCGGCTACAGCGAGGTGGACCGCATCGCCGTCCCCGTGCCCTTCTACCACTGCTTCGGCATGGTGATGGGCAACCTCGCGGCTACCACGCACGGCGCGGCCATCGTCATCCCGGCGCCGACGTTCGACCCGGCGGCGACCCTGCTGGCCGTGCAGGAGGAACGGTGCACCTCCCTCTACGGGGTACCGACGATGTTCGTCGCCGAGCTCGGGCTGCCGGACTTCGCGGACTACGACCTGACCAGCCTGCGGACCGGGATCATGGCCGGCTCGCCCTGCCCGGTCGAGGTGATGAAGCGGGTGGTGGACGAGATGCACATGGCTGAGGTGGCCATCTGCTACGGCATGACCGAGACGTCACCGGTCTCGACCATGACGCGTCGTGACGACGACCTCACGAGGCGCACGGAGACGGTGGGGCGGACGATGCCGCACCTGGAGTCGAAGGTCGTCGACCCGGCTTCGGGGCTCACCGTCGCCCGAGGTGTGCCGGGTGAGCTGTGCACGCGCGGCCACACGGTGATGCTGGGCTACTGGGACGACCCGGAGCAGACGGCGCAGGCGGTCGACGCCGCCCGCTGGATGCACACCGGTGACCTCGCCGTCATGGACGAGGACGGGTACGTCGCGATCTCCGGACGGATCAAGGACATGGTGATCCGCGGCGGGGAGAACATCTACCCGCGCGAGGTCGAGGAGTTCCTCCACGGACACCCCGACGTGGCGGACGTCCAGGTGATCGGGGTGCCGGACGAGAAGTACGGCGAGGAGCTCATGGCGTGGGTCGTCATGAGGTCGGGCGCGGAGCCGCTGGACGCCCAGGCCGTCAGGGACTTCTGTGCGGGCCGGCTCGCCCACCACAAGGTGCCGCGCTACGTGCACTGCGTGGACCAGTTCCCGATGACCGTGACCGGCAAGGTCCGCAAGGTCGAGATGCGTGAGGCGGCGGTGGAGATCCTGACGGCGAGCCGCTGGGGCTGAGCCCCGGGGGCCGCGGTGCCCCCGGGCACCTGGCCGAACGCGGCGCGACGGCTCCGCGTCAGCGTGAGCCGGCTACCGGGCCGGGCAGACCCACGAGGGGGCCGGGCAGGCCGACCATCGGCTGCTGCCGCTCCGACGACCGCCGGCCCGCCGCACCGAACGGATTGGGGTTTGCCGGGCACACGGTGCCCGCAGCCGGGAGCGCCCCGGAGAGCAGGTACGCGTCCATGTGGTCGGTGGCGCACGCGCTCCGTCCGTAGGCGGTGTGGCCCCAGCCCGCGTAGGTCAGCAGTCGGCTGCCCCGCAGGTACGAGGAGGCCGCCTGCGCCCCGGCCAGGTCGGTGACACCGTCGAACGTGTTGCCGACGACGAGGACCCGTGCCGACGTGGCCGTGGCCCAGGGACCCGCGTAGCGGTCGGCGTTCACCGGCAGCTTGGCGCAGACGGTGTTCTGCCACCACCAGAAGCTGCCGAACTGTGAGCCCGCGGCCGCGTAGCCCCCCGTGGCCCGGAACTTCGCGAGGGTCGACGGGTACTCGGTGTCGGCGCACTGGTTGCCGTAGTAGCCCTCGAAGTAGTTCGGGTAGTCGGCCTCACGCGACAGCTTGCCGCTGAGCGCCTCGCGACTGGACGTGAGCCCGCGCATCCCGGCCCCGCCTGCGAGCACCACGTCGGCGACCTGGTCGAAGAACGCGGCCGCACCGCCGGGGCCCCCCCACGTCTCCGGGGCGTACATGGCGCTGGCGGCGTCGGCGATGAGCAGGTCGTAGCTGTAGACGACCTCGGCGCCGTCGACGAGCGGCTCGGCCCTCAACGCGTCCGCCAGGGCGTCCCACCGGGCGGCCGAGCCGCCGTCCTCGTAGAAGGCGCAGCCGGCGGTGGCCTCGTCGCACAGCCGCAGGAACTCGTCGAACTCCCTCTGGGTGGCCACGCGGTCGGACCGCACCTGCTGGCCGCTCGACCACAGGTGGGGGTCGAGCACGCCGTCGATGGCCATCGCCCGGATGTTGCGCGGGAAGAGGTTGGCGTAGGTGGCGCCGAGGAACGAGCCGTACGAGAAGCCCAGGTACGTCAGCTTGCTGTCACCGACGGCCTGGCGGAGCAGGTCCAGGTCTCGCGCGACGTCGGCGGTGCTCATGTGCTCGTCGATCACCTCGTCGGCGCGCGTGCAGCGGGCGCCCGCCGACGCCGTGCGCGTGAAGTACGACGACTGCTGCCCGGTGGTGACGGGGAAGACCGGCAGGCCGGCGTACAGCTCGCCCAGCTCGGCCTCCGAGGAGAAGCACCGCAGCGGGTCGGAACCCGCGACGCCGCGCGGGTCGAACCCGACGACGTCGAAGCGGCCGTCGAGCTGCGTGCGCAGGAACGGACCGAACCCGCCGGCCAGCACGGTCTCGACCCCCGACGCGCCGGGGCCGCCCGGGTTGACGAACACCGACCCGATGCGCCGGGAGGTGTTCGTCGCCGGGTACCGGGCCAGGGCGATCGTGGTCGTCGCGCCCTGTGGGGAGTCGTAGTCGAGCGGGACCGTCGCCGTCGCGCACTGGGCGCCCGGGAAGTCCGTGCCGCACGACCTCCACGTGAGGGTGGGCACGCCGGCAGCGCGCACCTGGGCCGCGGCCTTCTGCGCCGGTGACACCGTGGCGGCCCGGGAGGGGCCGGCTGCCGACACCGGTGAGGTCGGGAGCGCGAGCGACCCCACCAAAGCGACCGTCATCACGGCGAGAGCCGAACGACGGCGCGAGAACGTGCTGAAGACCACGGTGCCTCCTCGGGGTGTGCGCGAAGGCTACCTGCGCGGATCCGCCGTCGGCGGTGATTCGGCATGACCCGCCGGACCAGTCGACCGAGTCAGGGTCGCGAACAGCGCAGGGCCCCACCGGACGGGATCCGGTGGGGCCCTGCGGGTCCAGCAGTCGAGCTCAGTCCGTCAGCCGCCGATGGTGACGAACGTGCGGGCCGGGGAGCCCTCGTAGGTGACGTACCCCAGGTGCGGGGTGTCGGCGGCCAGTCCGCTCCAGCTGGCGGTCACGGTGGTGTCGCGGCCGGCCGTGGCGTTCAGCGGGTTCGGGCTGACAGTCAGGTTGCCGGCAGCGGCGTCCGGGACGGCGTAGTTGTTCAGCGTCCAGGTCGTCTCACCGTTGTCGGGCGTGCTGTACACGTTGACGATCACCGTGTAGGTGCCCGGCTCGGGGTTCTCGATCTGGAGCCGCTCGCTCGCCGACCCCGTGGCCGCCTGCAGCAGGCTGCCCGACGGGCTGAAGGCGAACAGGTCGAGGTCAGCGCTCTGGTCGTGTGCGACCAGGTCGAAACGGGCGACGGTGCTGCCGGCCGGCACGGTGAAGTCGTACAGGCTGTTGGCGGCGTCGTCGCGCGCTGCCAGGGGACCGGGGCTGCCCGCGTCCTCATGGCCCTCACCGGCGGCGAGGCCGTGCACGGTCATGGCGATGTTGCCCGAGGTGCCCGGGGTGACCGTGTAGGAGGTCGAGCCCGAGGTCCCCTCGCCGGAGATCTCCGCCGGTGCCGCGATGGCCACCGGACGGACCGCGATCCCGCTGCGCACGGTGGTCTTGCCACCCGACCACGTCAGGTGCCCGAAGCCGTACTGCTCCGTCGGGGCCGTGGTGCGCGTGATGGTGATCTTCACGTCGCGGGTCTCGCCCGCCCGGTTGAAGTTCAGCACCGACGGCGTGACCTTGACGGTGAAGCCCGGCATGTCCGCCGACGCCCGGTACAGGCCCGGGGTCACGGCGGTCAGGGTGCGCGTGATCGTCTGCGGCCCGACGGCCTCGCTGACCGCGATCGACGGGTAGTTGAGGTTCGACGGGTCGATCGGCTCGACGCCGGTGCCGGTGTCGACGCCCGTGCCCTCGAGGAAGGCGAGGTAGTCGTCGGCGGTGGCCTCGTAGACCAGGCCCGGGTTGAGGAACCGGGTCGGGTCGACGTGACCGGAGGCCGAGTTGAACAGGTTGGTGTCCGTGGACCCGTCGTCGTTCTTCAGGTCGTAGGCCGTGGTCATCATGGCTGACTTCACGGCTGACGGGGACCACTCCGGCTGGGCGCCGAGGATGATCGCGGCGAGACCGGCGATGTGGGGAGACGACATCGACGTCCCGGAGAGGAAGTCGAAGTCGCGACCCTGGTGCGGCCCCGGGGCCACGGCGGCGAGGACGTTGACGCCGGGGGCGGAGATGTCCGGCTTCAGCAGGTCGCCACCGTTGGCGAGTGCCGGGCCGCGGCTGGAGAAGCCCGCGACGACGGGCAGCGCCGGAGCCGGCTTGCCGCTCGAGTTGCCGGGCAGCAGGGCCGACGTCGCGGCGGTGGTGCCCGCCACGTAGGCGCGGACTGCCGATCGGTCGGTGTGGCTCAGGTGCACGGTGGGGACGCTGTGCACGTCGGCGTCGAGGCTGCCCGGCGTGACGTTCACGAGGATCATCCCGACACCACCGGTGCGCTTGACCTCGGCCGACTTGGCCACGCGGTCGTAGACGCCGCGGTCGCAGACCACGATCTTGCCGGAGACCTTCGCGGGGTCGAGCGTGTCGGGTCCGCAGCGTGCGACGTCGGCGGCGGGCTTGCCCGCCTGACCGGAGGCGTCCGACAGGACAGTCGCCGTCCCGGCGGGCACGCCCGTGCTGCTGCTGGTGGCGCCGAGGAACTTCTCCCCGTTGCCCAGCACCACGGTGCCCAGGTAGTTGTGGAACGTGCTGGCCGCGACGGTCATCGTCCACGGGCTGTTGTGGGCGACGGTGGACGCCGTCGGGCCGGAGTTCCCGGCCGAGGCCGACACGAAGATGCCCGCGGACGCGGCCGAGAGGAAGGCCAGCTCCACCGGGTCGGTGATGGTGTTGCGCGGGCCGGAGATCGAGTAGTTGATCACGTCGACGCCGTCGTCGATCGCCTGGTTCACGGCGGACACGAGGTCGGACGTGAAGCAGCCGCCGTCGTCCGCGACCTCGGCCTCCCAGCAGGCCTTGTACACGGCCAGCTTGGCCTCGGGCGCCATCCCGGAGCCCTTGCCGAAGGTGTTGCCGTCGATCGCCATCTCCACATCGCGGTTGCCGACGGAGGTGCCGGCCGTGTGGGACCCGTGACCGTCGCCGTCACGCGGGGAGTCGTACTCGAACTCGCTCCAGTCCGCGCGGGGGACCTGGGCCTTGAACCCGTCCGAGTAGTACCGGGCCGAGACGATCTTCTGGTTGCAGAGGTCCGCGGTGAAGCTCTCGCCCTCCTCGCAGGCTCCCTGGAACGTCTCGCCGTCGGCCTTCAGCATCGCGATGCTGCCGTCCTTCGTGCGGTACGGGACGCCGACCTTGTTGCCGTTCGACTTCCGGTTGACCGCCTTGGCGCTGAAGGACGGGTTCTCCGGGGTGATGCCGGTGTCGATCACGCCGACCACGACGCCCTTGCCGGCGTTCTTGACCCCGCCGACCTGCTTCCACGTGCCGCTCTTGCCGGTGAGCCCGAGGAACTCGGGCGAGTGCACGGTGTCCAGCTGGCGTGCCTCGTCGGGAGCGAGGGCGAGCACGCCCTTGTCCGTGGCGAGCTTGAGCGCCTGCGACTTCGTGAGCTCGGCGGAGAAGCCGTTGACCGCGAGCGTGTACGACTGCTGGATGTCGACGTCGGCCTTGGCGGCCAGCTTCTCCTGCTGGATCTGGAGGTGGGTCTCGTACTTGTCGACCTCCTCGCTGTCGCTGTCGAACTCCTCGCCCTCGGACGGCCTGGTGGCCTCGAGGCCACGGACACCGCCCTCGTACGTGGCGGCGGGCGGCTCGGCCATCACGACGACGTAGTGGCCGGCGTCGAGCTGAGTGGCGGCGAGCTGCTCATCCTGTGTGGCGGCGAAGGCGGGGCCACTCGCGGCGAGGGTGGCGGTGGTCGCCATCCCCAGCCCCGCGGTGGTGGCCAGGACCCGCTGTAGCGGGGACCTGCGGACTGAACGGGTCACGTCGTGTTACCTCTCGAGATGGGGATGTTCCCGGCTCGGGGCAGGTGGGACAGCCAGACCGTGCGGCGCCGCCCCCGTACCCGAGACGAATCCCCACCCAGACGGCACGCCACCCCTGGCGACTCCCGTCGATGACCAACCCGCTCCACCCCTGGAGCTTCTAGGGACCCAACAGGCACATCGGTCATTACGTCAAGACCCTGACGGGGGTGAATCGGGTGAATCCTCGCTCGAGGGGGATGGTCCGTGCTGTCCCGAGCGGTGTCGACCGCACGTCCTGCGGGACCTACGCTGCCCCGGTGGACGATCTCCCGGAGCGGCTCGAGGCCCTCGAGCGACGACTGGTCGAGCTGGGCTCGGTGCTCGTGGCGTTCTCCGCGGGTGCCGACTCGGCGCTCCTGCTCGCGGCGGCCACGAGAGCGCTCGGCACCGGCCGTGTCGCGGCGGCGACCGCGGTCTCGTCCTCGCTGGCGACCGGGGAGCTGGAGCAGGCGGAGGCGTTCGCCGCGTCGCTGGGCGTGCGGTTGCTCCGGCCGAGGACCCACGAGATCCGGCGCGAGGGCTACCGGGCCAACGACGGCGACCGCTGCTTCCACTGCAAGGCCGAGCTGCTCGACACCTTGCGCCCGCTCGCGACCGAGCTCGGCCTCGACCACGTGGCGACCGGCACGAACTCCGACGACGCCGTCGCCGGCTTCCGTCCGGGCATCCGGGCCGCGGCCGAGCGGGGTGCCGTGACTCCGCTGCTGGACGCGGGACTGAGCAAGGCACAGGTGCGTGAGGCGTCCCGGCTGTGGGGGTTGCCGACCTGGGACAAGCCGGCGGCCGCCTGCCTGTCCAGCCGGGTGGCCTTCGGGGTGCGCATCTCGTCGGCCCACCTCGCCCGGGTCGACCGGGCCGAGCGCGCCGTGCGGGCGGCGCTGGCCGCGGGAGGGACCGGTTGCCGGGACCTGCGCGTGCGGGACCTCGGGGGGGACTCGGCGCGGGTGGAGGTCGACGCGGCACTCGCGACGGATCTGCACGAGAACCGGCCCGACCTGCTCGTCACGGTGCGTCGGGCCGTCACGGACGCAGGTTTCTCCGAGGCCGAGGTCGACCCGCGAGGCTTCCGGTCGGGCTCGATGAACGAGCTGCTCAGCGCACCGGAGCTGTTCCGCTGACCCGGCGGCCACCGAGGCCGGTGGCGCGGGCAGATAGCCTGGCCGGACAAGCTCCGGGGCCCTCGAGGGCGACCCGGCCCGAGACGAGAAGGTCGTGCGGTGCCTACAGGCAAGGTGAAGTGGTTCGACGTCGAGCGCGGTTTCGGCTTCCTGGCGACGGACGAGGGTGAGGAGGTCTTCCTGCACGCCTCGGCGCTGCCGGAGGGCACGGTCGTCAAGCCCGGCGCGAAGGTGGAGTTCGGCGTCGTCGATGGACGCAAGGGCAAGCAGGCGCTGTCGGTGCGCGTCCTCGATGCGCCGCCGTCCGTCGCCGCTGCGAGCCGCACGAAGCCCGAGGACATGACGGTGATCGTCGAGGACCTGATCAGGCTCCTCGACGGCCTGTCGAACCAGCTGCGGCGGGGCCGGTACCCGGACCGCCAGGCGGCCGGCAAGATCGCGACCGTGCTCCGCGCCGTGGCCGACGACCTGGAGGTCTGACGTGGCCGCCACGCGCACTCGCCCGGACGCGGTGTCGGCCGCCGCGGTGGATCTCGCGCGGGAGGCGGTCCTCGAGGTCGCGGACCGCGACACGGTCGGAGAGCACCTGTCGGTGACCGCCGAGTCCGAACGGCTCGTCACCCACCGGTTCGCCAGCACCGCCAAGGGGTACCGCGGCTGGGTCTGGACCGTGACCGTGGCGCGTGCGCCCCGGGCGAAGACCCCGACGGTGTGCGAGGTCGACCTCACCGCCGCCGACCAGGCCGTGCTGGCGCCCGAGTGGCTTCCCTGGTCGGAGCGGCTCCGTCCCGGCGACCTCGGCGCGGGCGACGTGCTCCCCAAGGTCGAGGACGACGCGCGCCTGGTCCAGGGATTCGAGGCGACCGGTGACGAGGACGTCGACCGGGTCGCGCTGTGGGAGCTGGGTCTCGGCCGGCCCCGCGTCCTGTCCCGCGAGGGACGCGACGAAGCTGCGGACCGTTGGGAGGCGAGCGACTTCGGCCCCGACTCACCGATCGCCCAGGCCGTGAAGGACACGTGCCGCAGCTGCGGGTTCCTGGTGCCGATGCCGGGGGCCCTACGGCACACCTTCGGGGTGTGCGCCAACGAGTGGGCACCGGCTGACGGCCGCGTGGTCTCGCTGACGTTCGGGTGCGGCGCGCACTCGGAGACGACCGTCGACCAGGGGCCTGAGCCGCTGCCCGAGCCGATCCTCGACGAGCTCGGCTACGAGCCGTTCCCGTCCGGCTGACCGGCTCCTCCCTCGGACGATGGTGAGGGCCCGGGCGACCTCGGCGGCGCCGGACGACCGTGACCCGCTGGACACGGCGGCCGTCCGCTCCGCGGTGCTGGCGGGCTGGCGCGCCTCCGGTGACCGCTTCCGGGAGGACGCCAACTCCGAGCAGGACCTCGCCCTCGGCGGCTACCGCGACCGCGTCGTGGTCGAGCTGGCCCAGAACGCCGCCGACGCCGCCGTCCGCGCCGGCGTCCCCGGGCGGCTCCTGCTCGAGCTCGTGACCGGCGCCGATGGCCCCGTGCTGGTCGCCGCCAACACCGGGGCCAGGCTCGACGCCGCCGGGGTCCGCGCGCTGGCGACGCTGCGTGCATCGGCCAAGCGCGACGACATCTCCAGCACGGGCCGATTCGGTGTCGGGTTCAGCGCCGTCCTGGCTCTGACCGACGAGCCCGCGGTCCTCGGGCACGGCTCGGGGGTGCGGTTCTCGAGAGCCGAGACTCTCGCCGTTGTCCGTGAGAATGCCTCAGCGGCACCGCATCTGGACGTGGAGCTCGCGCGGCGGGACGACCACGTGCCGGTCCTGAGGCTGCCGTGGCCCGCGGCGGGCAGCGCGCCCGAGGGGTACGACACCGCGGTCGTCCTGCCGTTGCGCGACGAGGCGGCCGCCGAGCTGGTGCGCCGCCTCCTCGACGAGGTCGACGACACCCTCCTGCTCGCCCTGGGTGGCCTCGAGGAGGTGGTGGTCGTGACCCCGGACGCGGGGGCCCGCCGGGTCGGGGACGTCGCGGGTCGGTGGCTCACCGTGCACCGGACCGGCGACCACGCCGACGCGGACGTCGAGGACCGACCGGTGGAGGAGCGCGCCCGACGCCGCTGGGAGGTGCTCTGGGCTCTGCCGACGGCGCACGGCGCGCCCGTGCCCCAGGTCCTGCACGCACCCACACCGACGGCCGAGCCGATGGCCTGGCCCGCCCTGCTGCTGGCCGACCTGCCGCTGGACCCCGACCGCCGTCACGTCGCCGACGGCCCTGCCACGCGCGCCGTTGCGCGTGCGGCGGGGGAGGCGTACGCCGATCTCGTCGCCGACGTCGCCGCCGTGGACGCCGACCGGGCACTGACCCTCGTCCCGGTCGGCCTGCCGTCCGGGTGGTTCGACGCGCTGGTCAGGGAGGTGGCCCTGGAGACCCTGGTCGGGGCGCCGGTGCTGCGGTCCGTCGAGGACGGCACCCCCCTTCGCCCGCGGGACGCCCTGGTGGTCGACGGCGCGGCCGGCGCCGACCCGTCGGCGCTCGGCGTCCTCTCATCGGCGCTCGCCGGGCTCGTGGCGTCGCCGCCCGCCGCCGGCCCAGCACTCGCGCGGCTCGGCGTCCGGCGTCTCGACCTCGCCGAGGTCGTCGAGGCCTGGCCCGCCGGCGCCGGGGACGCGGTGCCGTCCGAGTGGGCCGCGCGGTACGCGGGACTGGCCGCCGTGGCCGACGACCCGTCCGTGCGTGAGGCGCTCACGTCCCTGCCGGTGCCTCTGGCCGACGGTCGCGTGGTGCGCGGAGTGCCGGGGACGGTGCTGCCGCTCGTGGACCGGTCTCCGGGCGACCGCGACGAGGACGGTCCCGGCATCGCCGACGCCCTGGCCGTCCTGGCGGACCACGGGCTGCGCGTCGTGCACCCCGAGGCGGTCGCGTCCGAGCCGGCGGCCCGCCTGCTCGAGCGACTGGGAGCGGAGCCGGCCACGGCGACGCGGCTGCTGCTGAACCCTGCCGTGCGCGCGGCCGTCCGCTGGACGACGGACGACCCCGACCCGTTCGAGGTGAGCGAGGCGGTGCTGGCCCTCGTCGACGCGGCGTGGACCGAGAGTCCTTGGGCAGCAGGAGAGCTGGGCTGGCTCGACCAGCTGGCGCTGCCGGACGAGGAGGGTGACCCGACACCGGCAGGCCTCCTCGTGCAGCGCGGAACGCCGGCGGAGGAGCTGTTCGACGCGGAGGCGGTGGGCCGCTTGGACCCCGACGTCTCCGAGCGGTGGCCGTCCGAGGTGCTCCACGCCGTCGGGGTCGCGGCGGGCCCCGTGCTGGTGCGCAGCCACGACGTCGATCTGGCCGACCTGCCGGCCGAGCTCGACGAGCTGGACGGGGCGGCCGACTGGGCCGACGCAGCAGTGGAGTCCGCCGGGTCGCAGCGGGACCTGGTCGCCGAGGTCGTGGCGGTGCGTGACCTCGACCTGGTGCGCGACGACGCCTGGCCGTCGCTGCTGCGGGCCGTCGGGGAGGAGCCGACGCTGAGGCGGGCGCTCGTGGAGCCGCTCCGTGTGCCTCGCGCGTCCGGCGACGGCGCGGCGGTCGTGCCCTCGTACACGGCCTGGTGGCTGCGCGAGCGGCTCGGTCTCGGGGCCTCCCTCCTGCCGTCGGCCACGGATCCCCTGCTGCGGTCGCTGCTGCCGCCCGCGCCGTCGTGGGCCCGGGACGTCGACGCCGCGCTGATGGTGCACCTGGGACTGGTGGGCGAGTGGACCCAGCTGGGCGACGCCGGCTGGGCGCGAGTGCTCGCGGGCCTGCCTGGGCTGTCCCGCGACGAGGTCCGCACAGCGGACCTCCTTCGCCTCTGGGCGGCCCTGGCCGCGGCGCCTTCGCCGCCGGACGTCGTAGCAGGACAGCGGTTGTGGGCCCTCGACGCCGACGCCGCCCCCGTTCTGGTGGAGCCCGGTGGGGCGGTCGTCCCAGACGACCCCCGATGGCTCCAGCGGCACGACCTCGGCCCCGTGGTCGTGTCCCCACCGGCCGGTGCCGAGGTGCTGGCGGACGTGTTCGACCTCGACCTGAGCAGCGACCGCTGCGAGGGGCGGATCACGTCGCGAGGCGACGTGGTCGAGGTCCCGGACGAGGTCCGCGGGGTCCTCCCGCGGGTCCCGTCGACGTGGTGCGAGCACGAGGACCTGACCGTCGACGGGGTCGCGGCCGACTGGTGGGTCGAGGCTGAGGGGGCTGACCCACGGGTCCACGCCTCCACCCCGGACGGGCTCGCGCGGGCCCTGGCGTACGCCGCCCAGAGGTGGTCGAGCCGGTACCTGGTGTCCGAGGTGCTGACCGGGGGGACCGGCGCGAGGGAGGCGCTGCGCGACGCGGCGCTGGACGCCTAGGGTGTCGTCGGTCGCCGCACCAACTCGCGGGACCCGGTCCCGGCGGCCGGCCCGGACGGAGGACTGATGCCCGCACTCGTCGTGGACGACGTGGTCACCGCGTGCCCGGTGGTGCCCGTCGTGGTGCTCGCGGACGCCGCCGCCGCCGTGCCCCTGGCCAGGGCCCTGCTCCGCGGCGGTGTGACGGTGGTCGAGGTCACCCTCCGCACGCCGGACGCGGCGGCCGGGATCGCGGCCATCCGGCGGTCCGTCCCCGAGGTCGTCGTCGGAGCCGGCACGGTGACGAGCCTCGAGCTGCTGGACCAAGCCGTCGAGGCAGGCGCCCAGTTCCTCGTCACGCCCGGCACCACCGAGCGGCTGCTCGATGCTGCGACGGCGTCGGGACTTCCCCTGCTGCCCGGTGTGGCGACCGTCAGCGAGATGCTCCGGCTGCGGGAGAGGGGCGTCCACGTGATGAAGCTCTTCCCCGCTGAGGCCGTCGGCGGCGTCGACCTGCTGCGCTCGGTCGGTGGACCCCTCGGGGACCTGCGCTTCTGCCCCACGGGAGGAGTCACCGAGGCGTCGGCCCCGGGCTACCTCGACCTGCCGAACGTCGCCTGCGTGGGTGGCTCCTGGCTCACGCCGCACTCCGCCGTCGAACAGGGCGACTGGGACGCCGTCGAGGAGCTCGCACGCCGGAGCACCGTTCTCAGGGAAGCCATCCCAGCGCGGCGCTGATGGACCGGGCGGTCTCGACGACGAGCGGGGCGAGCGCCCGGACGCGGTCGTCGCCGAGCTCGAAGGCGAGCGTGGAGAGGCTGATGCCGCCGATGGGCTGCCCCAGGTGGTCCTGCACCGCCGCGCCGATGCACCGCGTCGTCACCTCGTTCTCCTCGTCGTCGACGCTGTACCCGCGCTCGCGGACGGTCACCAGGTGCGCGACGAGCCCCTCGCGCGAGGTGATCGTGTGGGGTGTGCGCCGTGGCAGACCCGCACGTCGTGCCCAGTCCCTCACCTCCGTGTCGGGCAGCTCGGCGAGCAGCGCCTTGCCGATCGCGGTGCAGTGCAACGGGATGGCGAGGCCGACGCGCGAGCGCATGTTGTACGCGCGGCTGCCCTCGAGCTTGTCGACGTAGACCGCCTCGTCTCCGGTGCGGACGGCGAAGTGGACGGCATGGCCGGTGCGGCCGGAGAGGTCCTCGAGGAACGGTCTGGCGACGCGCACGAGGGTGGCGTGGTCCGAGTCGCGCCCTGCGAGCGTGAGGAGCCGCGCGCCCAGGAGGTACCCGTGGTCAGAGTCCTCCCGCGCCCAGCCGACCGCGACCAGCTCTTGGAGGATCCGGTGCACCGTCGACACGGGAAGGCCTGTGCGCCGCGCGATCTCGGTCGTCCTACGCTCCTCGACGAGTGCCTCGACGACGGCGGCCACCTTGCCGATCGCCCCGAGGGGACGTCGTGCCTGCCCCGGCGTCGGGGAGGTCATCGGCCCATCCACCCCCCGTCGACGACGAGCACGTGACCGTGCACGTAGGCGGCTGCCGGAGAGCAGAGGAACACGGCGGCCCCGGCGATGTCCTCGGGAGCACCCCACCGCCCCGCGGGGATGCGCTCCCGGATCGCCCGCTCGCGGTCCGGGTCCTCACGCAGCGCCTCGGTGTTGTCGGTGGCCACGTAGCCCGGGGCCACGGCGTTCACACCGACCCCCGTCGCCGCCCACTCGTTGGCGAGGGCCTTGGTGAGGCCTGCGAGGGCGTGCTTCGCGGCCGCGTAGGCGGGGACCCGGACGCCTCCTTGGAACGACAGGAGCGACGCCACGTTGACGATGCGTCCGTAGCCGCGCTCGAGCATGGGCGCTCCGGCGACCTGGCTGAGGACGAACGCGGCGTCGAGGTTCACGTCGAGGACCGCACGCCAGTCCTCCCAGGTGGTCTCGGCCGCTGGTGCCCTGCGGATGATCCCGGCGTTGTTGACCAGCAGGTCGACCTGGTGGGTCGACACGACCTCCGCCGCGAGGCCACGGACCTGGGCCGTGTCCGCCAGGTCCCCGGCGACGACGTGGGCGGTGGCCCCCCGTGCCGCCACCTCCGCGGCCACGCCTGCGAGCCCGTCCTCGGAGCGTCCCCAGAGCACGACGTCGGCACCCGCGTCGGCCAGGGCCAGGGCGCACGCGCGGCCTATCCCCGAGCGGGCTCCGGTGACCAGGGCGGTCCGCCCCGCCAGCCGGAACGGGTCCGTCGCCGGCGCGGTGCGACCGGGTGTCACCGGAGCTCCGCGGTCGGGACGGGGTCCATGTCGGTGTACGTCAGGTTCTCGCCGGCCGTCGACCAGACGAACTTGTACGAGGCCGTCCCGGCCCCGAGGTGCACGGACCACGGCGGGCTGATGACCGCCTGCCGGTCGGCCACCACGATGCTGCGCGTGGACGACGGCTCGCCGCACACGTGCAGCACGCGCTCGTCCGCCGGCAGGTCGAAGTAGAGGTACACCTCCGTGCGCCGGTCGTGGGTGTGGCACGGCAGCGTGTTCCAGACGCTTCCCGGCTCGATGGTGGTGATGCCGAGGGCGAGCTCGCTCGACCTGACGCCGCCGTCGTGGACGTACTTGCGCAGGGTGCGCACGTTGGCGTTCGCCTGGTCACCCAGCGCGACCGTCTCCGCCTCGCTCCGCCGGATCACGGTGGTGGGGTGCGCCTCGTGGGACGGCGCGGAGACGAGGTAGAAGACGGCGCTGCCCGCGACGGTCACGCGGCGGGTGCCGCTGCCGACGTAGACGATGTCCTCGGCCTCGACATCGTGGTCCACTCCGTCGGCCACGACGCGTCCTGAGCCCTCCAGGCACACCACACCCAGCTCGCGGCGGTCGCAGAGGTGCTCAGCGGCGACCTCGCGCGGAGGGGAGAGCTCCAGCTCTCCGCCAGCCGGTTCGGCCGCGCCGACGAGGATCCGGTCGTGGTGCGAGAGAGCCCATCTCACGGTGCCCGGGGCGAACAGCGTGTCGAGCAGGAACCTCTCCCGCAGACCCTCGGGACTGAGCGTCTGCATCTCGGCGGGGTGTGTGGCGTACCTGACGTCGGTCACGTGGGGTCGCTCCTTCTCTCTGTGGGTGCGGCTGTCGCTGACGGTGATCCCGTCAGACGGGAAATGCTTCCCTTGACGCGGAATCACTGCCACTGTCCACCACCACAGCGGTCTGCGCCAGTCCCTGGACCGGCTCGGCCGTGACCGATGGCACCGTCGACGGGGAGGACCCCTCATGCGCACCACAACGCTCGGAATCGTCATGGCGGTCGGTCTCGTGACCGCATCGGTCGCGGCCTGTGCGCCGGGACAGTCGGCCGAGGAGGCCTCGCCCACCGCGTCGCAGGAGATCGACTGGGACAGCTTCGACGGCAAGACGCTCGACTACGTCTACTTCACCGACGGCCCCGACGAGGCCGCCACGCGGGACCTGATCTCCCAGTTCGAGGAGGAGACCGGCGCGTCGGTCAACCTGCAGATCGTCCCCTTCTCCGACCTCGAGCAGTCCCTCCAGGGCCGTATCAACAGCGGCACGCCTCCCCACGTGGCCCGAGTCGCTGCCTGGCAGCCCTTCTCGGACGCCCTGGTCGACCTCAACGGGTACCTGGGAGAGGACTACAGCGACCAGTTCATCGAGGGCCAGGCCACGGCGGGTCAGGACGCCGACGGTCGCTTCCTGGCCGTCCCCAACGACCTGACCATGAACGGCCCATTCGTCAACGTCGACGCCTTCGAGAAGGCGGGCGTCGAGGTCCCGACGCAGGACGACCCGTGGACGTGGGACGAGATGATCGCCGCCGCGACCGAGGTCCAGCAGGCGAACGGCATGGAGTCGGCGATCGCGATCGACAAGTCCGGGCACCGGCTCAGCACCGTGCTCAGCGAGTTCGGCACGACCATGATCGGTACGGACGGTCAGGAGGCCCTGGACGAGGAGAAGGCCGCGGACGCCCTCACCACGCTGAACGACCTGGTGCAGTCCGGGGGCGTGCTCAAGGACTTCTGGCTCGAGTCCGGCAGCCGCTACGCCGGTGCGAACGACCAGTTCCTCGCCCAGCAGGTCCCCGTCTACCTGTCGGGGAACTGGCAGGTGGGCCAGTTCGCCGAGAACGCCACCTTCAACTGGGCCGCGGCCCCCAACGCCTGCGCCGAGCGGTGCGGGGGCTTCCCCGGTGGCAAGTTCCTCGTCGCGTTCTCGGGGAGTGAGGACCCCGCACTGGGGTCGGCCTTCGTGGACTGGATGAACCGCGCGGAGGCGCAGAGCACGATGTCGGAGCAGGCGTTCTGGCTCCCCACCCGCAAGGACCTCGTCGAGAGCGGCGTCGAGTACCCGACACGGACCGAGGACATGGCCGTCTTCCTGACCGAGGTGGGCGAGACGCCGGAGGAGGCCTACGCGACGACGGCGAGCCCGGCCTTCAGCGGCTCGGCCACCCTTCTCGTCGAGGAGGTCACCAAGCTGTTCGCCGGCCAGCAGGACGTGGCCACGACGGTCGCGACCGTGAAGGCCGGCGTCGCGAGCCTGGTGGAGGAGACCTCGTCATGAGCGTGCTGGAGGCGCCGGCGGCGCGGGCGGCGTCCCGCCCGCGCCGCCTCACCGGCACCAGGCTCGCCCCCTACCTCTTCATCCTGCCCAACATGCTGCTCTTCGGGGCCTTCACGATCTACCCGGCCCTGAACGGCTTCAACATGAGCCTGTACGACAGCAGCAACGGCAGGACGTTCACCTACGTCGGCGGTGAGAACTACGCCACGATCATGACGTCCGCGGAGTTCGCCACCGTGGCTCGCCAGACCGCCGTCTTCGTCATCGCCCTCGTCGGGCTCACGACGGCGGCGTCGACGGTCCTGGCGCTCATGCTCAACGCCCAGCGACGGGGACGGGGTGTCCTGCGGGCCGCGTACTTCATCCCGTTCCTGGTCTCACCCGTCGTGGTGGGCCTGATCTGGCGCCTGGCGCTGGAACGGCAGAACGGGCTGGTCAACACGGTCCTCGAGGGGCTGGGCCTCGGGCAGCCGGGATGGCTCCTGGAGCCGGGGCTCTCGATGGTCGTCATCGTGCTGGTCGGGCTGTGGGCGCAGGTCGGGTTCTACGCCCTCATCCTGCTCGCCGGGCTGCAGGGCATCGACGGCTCGGTCTACGAGGCAGCGCGTCTCGACGGGGCGGGCGCCCTGCAGCAGGCCCGGCTCATCACGCTGCCCCTGCTGCGGCCGACCACGCTCGTGGTGGTCGTGCTGTCGACCATCCACGCGTTCCAGTCCTTCGACTACATCTACACCCTCACCGGTGGCGGCCCCCTCGGCGCGACGACGTTGATCGTGCAGTTCATCTACGAGTCGTCGTTCCAGTCACCCGTCCGATACGGCCTCGCCACCGCCGCCGGCGTGGTGCTGTTCTGCGTCGTCTTCGGCGTGACCGTCGTCAACTACCTGGCCGGCCGACGCCGGGAGGCGATCTGATGACCACGCAGCTCCAGGACCGACCAGCGACCGTCGCGCCCCCGGGTTGGGTGTCGACCGCCGGCCGGGCGCCGTCCACGGCGGCCGTGGTCCGAGGTGCCGTGCTCTGCCTCGGCGCGGTGCTCGTCCTCGTGCCGATCGCATGGGCGGTGCTGTCGTCGCTCAAGTCACCGGCCGAGCTGGCGCTCCGGCCACCGACGCTGGTTCCCACGGCCCCCTCCGTGTCGAACTACACCGAGGCGCTGACCGCCTTCGACTTCGGGCGCTACTTCCTCAACAGCGCGGTCGTCACGGTGCTGGCGACGATCCTCACGCTCACCGTGAACTCGATGGCCGCCTACGCCCTCGCCAAGTACAACTTCCGTGGCCGGGACACGCTGTTCCTCGTCACGCTCGCGACGATCATGATCCCGCTGCAGGTGATCTTCCTCCCCGTCTACCAGGTCGTCGCATCCCTCGGGCTCGTGAACACCCTGTGGGGGATGATCATCCCCGCGGCGGCGACACCCACGGGAGTGTTCCTGCTGCGGCAGTACATGCTCTCGCTGCCGGACGACCTGATCGAGGCCGCCCGCATCGACGGCGCGGGAGAGCTGCGCATCTTCCTGCGGATCATCCTGCCGCTCTGCCGACCCGCGCTGGCCGTCGTCGCGATCTTCTCGGTGATCTGGCGCTGGAACGACTTCCTGTGGCCCCTCATCGTGGCGCAGGACGAGTCCGTCTACACCCTGCCGGTGGCGTTGGCCCGCTTCTCGGGGCAGCTGGTGGTGCCCTTCCACCTCGTGCTCGCCATGTCGGTCCTGTCCATCGTCCCGGTCGTCCTGATCTTCCTGGTGCTGCAGCGGCAGATCATCACCGGCATCGCCCAGACGGGCCTCAAGTGACCGCCGAACCTCTCACCGCGAAGGAGGCACCGCGCTCGATGGACGCCGTGGCGCATGGGACGACAGCAACCGTCACCGACCGCACGGTGCACGCGCTGGACCGCAGCGGCCTGGTCCGCGACTGGCTCGTGGGTCCTGTCTGGGCCACGCCCTGCGACGACCTCGACGACGTGCTGGAAGCCGACGGGAGCCCGTGGGGACCGGAGGGCAGGTGGGTGCTCACCAACGGTCCCGACGTCGCGCCCCTGAAGCGGCGCCTGTACGAGAGACGGCCGCTCGTCGTCGACCAGACCCTCCCGGAGGTCGTTGAGGGGGGCGAGCTGACCTGGCGCGCACCCGGTGGGAGCAGGGTCGATACCGGGCTCTGGACACGCGCCCGCACGGGCATGGACGGGCTGGTCGACTGGAGCCAGTTCTGCTACACGCCGGAGTACCGGCACGCACTGGCCGCGACGGTGCTCGAGGTCGACCAGGCGGAGGTCCGCACCCTCGAGGTGTCGTCGACCGGACCCTTCGCGCTGTGGGTGGGCGCCGACCTCGTCCTCGTGTCCGGCGACGTGTCGTACATGGAGCCGCTGCGGCACAAGGTGTCCGTGCGCCTGCCCTCCGGCACGACCCAGGTCGTGCTCGCCACGTGGCAGGTCGCCTTCCGTGAGTGCCGCCACGTGGCGTCCCTGCGGGTCGTGGGTCAGCCGGTCCGCGTCGTGCTGCCGTCCCCGGGGGCCGACGAGACCGCGGCGACGCTCGCCGAACAGGTCCTCGAACGGGTGGCGGTGCGCTCCTGGGCGGTCCTCGACGACTCCGTCACGATCATCGGCCCGCAGGGTGCTGCCCTCACGGTGGAGGCGCCAGGTGGCGCGCGCGTGCCGGTGCGTCTCGTGGGCGGCGAGGCGACCGTCTCGCTGAGCCGGCTGACGCACGCCCACGGGCTCAGCGGGGGTGAGGCGACCGCATCCATGCTCAGCACGGGCGAGACCTCGCTCACGGTGCGGGTCGACGACGACCGGTGCCCGGTGGCGCGGACGTTGGACGTCGCCGTGGTGCCCCCTCGGAGCCGCCTCCAGCCCGAAGGGACGGACCCCTCCGTCTGGCGGGACGAGCTGCTCCAGCATGTCGCGGACCAGCACCCGGGGACCGCGCGGGCGCTCGCGAGGGCTCGGCTCGTGGACGCCGAGCTCGGGTCGACCGACCTCGACCCTTCGCTCGCGATGATCGAGTCGCGTTCGGACTGCGCGGACTTCGAGGCCGTCGGCCTGATGCACCTGTGGCACCGCATCGCGGAGGACCGCTGGGAGACAGGACAGCGTGAGCGCGTGCAGTCGGCGCTGCTCGGCTTCAAGTACTGGATCGACCAGCCCGGTCTCGATGCCATGTGCTATTTCACCGAGAACCACCAGTTCGTCTGGCACACGGCTGAGATGCTCGTAGGAGAAGCGTTCTCCGACAGTGTGTTCCGCAATACGGGCTGGACGGGTGCGGAGCACGCGCGTCATGGGAGGGACCTGGCCGTCGAGTGGATGAGTCGCAAGCTGCGCGGCGGCTTCAGCGAGTTCGACTCCAACGCCTACCTGGCGATCGACTCCCTCGCCCTCGTGTCGCTCGTCGAGCTGGCACTCGACGAGCAGATCCGGCGGATGGCCGAGGCGCTCCTCGACAAGCTGCTGCTCACGCTCGCCGCGAACTCGTGGCGCGGAGTCCACGGGGCCGCCCACGGCCGCTCGTACACCCCGACCCTGCGCTCGTCGCGGCTGGAGGAGACGGCTCCGATCATGTGGGCCCTCTGGGGCACGGGGTCGCTGAACGCGGCCGTCCTTCCTGCCACGGCCCTCGCCCTGGCCCGGACGTACCAGCTGCCACCTCTCGTGCGGGCCGTCGCCACGCAGGAGCCCGAGCACTGGTGGGGCCGGCAGGTCTACCGGGGTGGGTACCGGCTCCACCACGACCTGCTCTCCCGTCCCTACGGATCGGACCTTCGCGTATGGCGCACGCCGGACGCGATGCTCTCGAGCGTGCAGGACTACCGTGCGGCGCTGCCGGGCCTGCAGGAACACGTGTGGGGAGCCACCTTGGGCACCGAGGTCCAGGTGTTCGCGACCCTTCCCGCAGCCGACACGTCGAGCCCCAGTGCCAGGCCGAACGCCTGGGCCGGGCAGCGCGTTCTGCCTCGGGTGCGACAGCACCGCGACTCGCTCATCGCGCTGCACGGGCTGGGTGGCGACGAAGTGGCTCGCACGCACCTGTGGTTCCCGGCCGCTGGCATGGACGAGACGAGGACGTGCGGATCGTGGCTCGCCGGTCGGCGCGGCGACGGCTACGTCGCCGTCTCGACGCCCGGGGGCGTGCGGCCCACCACCTCGGGGTCGGAGGCCTGGCAGGCGTGGTCGCCGCTCGGGGACGGTCGTTCCTACGTCGTCACGGTGGGCAGGGCAGCCGACGACGGCACCTTCGACGACTTCGTGTCGTCCCTGACCGAGCCCGAGCTGTCGGTCGACGACGCCGGCGGTCCGGCGGTGCGCTGGCGCGCGCGGGACGGGCGGACCCTCGAGATCTCCTGGAGCGGCGTGTTCCTCGTCGCCGACGAGGTCGTCGGGCTCGACGGTGACGGACGCCCGGAGGTCCCGCCCCACCTGGAGAACCCTGCAGTCCGCCTCCCCGCGGGTTCGTCGACGCTCGACGCCTCGTGGGCGGGCGAGAAGCTGCTGCTCGACCTGGAGAGCGGCCGCCGTCTGGCCCCGAGCAGCGGGCTGGACCGACAGGAGGACGACCGTGGGCGGTGAGGACCTCGCCAACGCGCGGCTGGCCCCCGCTCCGCTCGAGCCGGTGCCCGTCGAGCGTGTCGACACCGGCTGGCTTGAGTCCGTCGGGGACAGGCTCGCGGCGCGGGCCTGGGCGGATGGCCTGGACACCTGGTTCTGGGGCGAGGCCGTCTGTCTTCTCGGGCTGCTCCGCCTGGCGGCGGCGAGGGGGAGAGCCGTTCCACCGGAGGTCGTCTCGTGGTTCGAGGAGAAGACGGCGCAGGCCGTGCCCCTGGAGCACGTGAACCACCTCGCGCCCGGCGCGGCTCTGGCACTGGTGCTCCCCGAGCGCCCCTCGCTGGCGCCTGCCCTCCTGGAACTGACCGACTGGTTCGACAGCGCGGCCGGTGCGATGCGGGACGAGCGGGGGACCCTCGAGCACTGGCCCGGAGGCGTCTGGGCCGACACGGTGTTCATGGCCGGGACCTTCCTCGGGCACGCTGCGGCCGCCACCGGTGACCTGAGCAGGCTGCAGGAGTTCAGTCGGCAGGTGGTGCTGCACGCGGACGTGCTGCAGGGCGACGACGGCCTGTACGTGCACGGCTCCCACCGCGGCGAGGTCGTGAGGTGTCGCTGGGGTCGCGCCAACGCCTGGTGCGCGCTGGCCTCCGTCGAGCTGCTCGAGATCGCGGCGGGCGTCGACCCGGACACGCTGGACTCGCTGGGGCTCACGGCGCAGCTGGCGCACGTCCGGGCCGTCCTGGTGCGCCAGCTGCAGGCTCTCGCCTCCACGCAACCGGAGCACGGGGTCTGGAGCGTCCTCGTCGACGACCACCCGGAGGTGGCCGGGCTCGTGGAGACCTCGGCGGCCGCGGGCATCGGTGCGGCCATGTTGCGGGCCACCCGACTGCTCCCCGAGCTGCCGGACGAGGTACGACGCGCCGGGTGGCTCGCGGTCCGGGGCGCCCTGGCGTACGTCGACGACGACGGTGCGCTCACGCGCACCAGCGCCGGGACGGTCCTCCAGCTTGTGCCCTTCGGGTACGGCGTGATCCGCGACGACCGGGTCCAGCCGTGGGGCCAGGGCCTTGCCCTGCACGCGGTCGCGGCCGCGCTCCAGGCACTGCGTGACGGGGAGGAGGCCCGATGACCGGGCACGCGCCCCGGATCCTCTGCGTGGGGGAGGCCCTCGTCGCGCTCACGCCGGTGGAGGGCACCCTCCGGACCGCCCACGAGGTGTCTGTGACCACAGCGGGCGCGGAGCTCAACGTCGCCGTGCACCTGGCCCGTCTCGGCGTCCGTGCGCGGTTCGCGGGCCGGGTCGGGGACGACCCGTTCGGGCAGCGGGTGCGCGACGTGCTGGTCGCCGAAGGGGTGGACGTGCGCCACCTCGTCATCGACCCGCACCGCCCGACCGGCCTGTACGCGAAGGACCCGGGTGCGACGAGGACCGCGGTGCACTACTACCGCTCCGGCTCGGCAGCCGCGCACATGGAGGACGTGCCGGCCGAGGCCTTCGAGGAGGTCGCCATGCTGCACCTGACCGGCATCACGCCGGCGCTCTCGCCGGCCTGTGCCTCACTGGTCCAGCGGCTGGTCGACGGACGCGCCTGCCCGGTGGCCTTCGACGTCAACCACCGACCGGCACTGTGGACGGCCGCCGAGGCGGCCGGACCGTTGCTCGACCTCGCCCGTCGCGCCGACATCGTCTTCGTCGGGCTGGACGAGGCGCAGACGTTGTGGGGCGTCCACAGCCCCGACGACGTCCGCGAGCTGCTGCCGGGTGTCCCAGAGGTCGTCGTCAAGGACTCCGGGCGCCAGGCCTCCACGTGGACGGCGGAGGGGCGGGCCGACGTCCCGGCGCTGCCGGTCGAGGTGGTGGAGCCGGTCGGCGCGGGCGACGCGTTCGCGGCCGGCTACCTCGCGGCGCGTGTGGTCGGCCGCGACGTCCAGGCAGCGCTCCGTCAGGGGCACGTGGTCGCTGCGGCGGTGCTCGGCGCGCTCTCCGACCACGGGGCCGGGGTCGACGACGAGGCGCTCGAGGCGGCGGCGACCGGAACCGGGTGGCCCGTGGTCCGTCGGTCCCCCGAGGCCTAGGAGCGTCGCCACCCGGTCTCCGCTACGACGGCGGCCGACCGTCCCGCTTCGTGCGCAGGTGCAGCCAGGCCAGGCCGACGAGGCCGAGAACCAGGCCGCTGGCGCAGGACCACACCCACCAACCGCGTCCCGCATCGGTCAGCGCGTCCCGGTTCAGCAGCGCGACGAGCAGCAGCACGGCCCAGACGACGGAGCCGACGGCCACGGTCGCCCGGTCGTTGGTCACCATCGGCTGCGGTGCGGGGCGCGTCGAGGAGGCCCGGGGCACCGGCATCTCGTGCCTCGAGGGTGGCTGCTCGCTGGGGGTCACAACAGGACTGTAGGCGGCGACGACCCGTGTCGTCGGCCGGAGTGTCCCCCGGGGGGTCACCGATCTGGCACCATCGGCGCCGCCGGGACTCGCTCCGGCCCCGCACGTCACCGCCGAACAGGAGATCCCCGTGGCGAACCAGCCGAAGCCGAAGCCGTCCCGCAGCGGTAGCCCCGCGGCCCGGGCGGGGACGGCCACCAGGGCGACGGGCCGCGCCGACAGCTCGAGGAACGCCGTCGACCGCTTCTTCTCGGTCACCTCGCGTGGGTCGACCATCGGCCGCGAGGTGCGCGGCGGCTTCGCGACGTTCTTCACGATGGCCTACATCGTCGTCCTGAACCCGATCATCATCGGCACGCAGGCGGACTCGACGGGAGGCTTCCTCGGCGGGGGCGACGCCCCCAACCTGCCACTCGTCGCCGCGGCGACGGCCCTCGTGGCGGGCGTGCTGACGATCGCGATGGGAGTCGTCGCCAACTACCCGCTGGCGCTCGCGACCGGGCTGGGCCTCAACGCGTTCGTGGCGTTCGGCATCGCCAAGCTCCCCGGCATGACGTGGGCCGACGCCATGGGCCTGGTCGTGCTCGAGGGCCTGATCATCCTGGCGCTGGTCCTCACGGGCTTCAGGCAGGCCGTGTTCACCGCGGTGCCGACCCAGCTCAAGACGGCCATCAGCGTGGGGATCGGCCTCTTCATCACGATCATCGGGCTCGTCGACGCGGGCTTCGTGCGGAAGTCCGCGGGTGGACCTGCTCTCGAGCTAGGGATCGGCGGCTTCCTGTCGGGCTGGCCGACGCTCGTCTTCGTCATCGGGCTGGCCACGATCATCGTGCTCTACGTCCTGCGTGTGCGCGGCGCGATCCTCATCGGCATCATCGGCGGGACCGTCCTCGCGATCGTCGTCGAGGCCATCGCCAAGATCGGGCCGCGCGAGTTCGACGAGAACGGTCAGGTCGTCAACCCGCAGGCGTGGGGTCTCGGTGTCCCGGCGCTGCCGGACCAGGTGCTCGACGTGCCCGACTTCGGCCTGCTGGGGCAGTTCAGCCTGCTCGGCTCGTTCCGCTCCATCGGCATCGTCGCCGCCATGCTGCTCGTCTTCACGCTCCTGCTGGCCGACTTCTTCGACACGATGGGGACGATGGTCGCGATCGGGGCGGAGGCCGGTCTCCTCGACGAGGACGGCAACCCGCCCAACACGTCCCGCATCCTCGTCGTCGACTCCATCGCCGCGGCTGCGGGTGGAGCGGCCGGCGTGTCGAGCAACACGTCGTACATCGAGTCCGCGGCGGGTGTCGGCGAGGGCGCCCGGACCGGGCTCGCCTCGGTCGTCACCGGCGCGCTCTTCCTGCTCGCCACACTCTTCAGCCCGCTGGTCGCCGTCGTGCCCTACGAGGCCGCGACCCCCGCGCTCGTCGTGGTCGGCTTCCTGATGATGCAGCAGGTCGCCAAGATCGAGTGGAACGACCTGGAGATCGCGATCCCGGCCTTCCTGACCATGGTGCTGATGCCCTTCACGTACTCGATCACCGCAGGGATCGGTGCCGGCTTCATCACCTACGTGCTGCTGAAGGTCGTGCGCGGAAAGGCCTCCGCCGTGCACCCGCTGATGTGGGTCACGGCCGCGCTCTTCGTCGTCTACTTCGCGCTGGACCCGGTCTCGCGGGCCGTCGGCATCTAAACGCACGCAAGTCATCCCATCATTCGGGATGATGCGCGCTCGACAAGTCGTTAGCAGAGGTAATGACTTACGCTAACGACATGCCAACCCTCGCGTCCGCCTCCCTCGCCGCGGACCTGCGCGTCGCCCTGATGCGGGCGGTGAGGCGGATCCGTGCCGAGCGCAGCAGCGACGTCATCACCGACGGCCAGTACTCGGTGCTGGCACGCCTCGACTGCGACGGGACCATGACCCCCCGGCAGCTCGCGGAGGCCGACCACGTCCAGCCGCCCTCCATGACACGGATCCTCAACGCCCTCGTCGAGGCGGGCCTCGTCGAGCGCACCGGAGACCCGGACGACCGGCGCCAGGTCCTCGTCGCGCTCTCCGAGCGTGGTCGCGACGAGGTCAAGGAGACGCGGCGACGTCGCGACGCGTGGCTCGCCCAGCGGCTCTCCACCCTGACGCCGTCGGAGCGGACGACGCTCGCCCAGGCCGCCGAGATCCTCCGCCGGGTGGCCGCGAAGTGAGCCCCACCTTCGCCTCCCTCAAGGTCCGCAACTACCGCCTCTACGCCAGCGGCGCGCTCATCTCGAACACCGGTACCTGGATGCAGCGGGTCGCCCAGGACTGGCTCGTCCTCACCGTCCTGACCGACCACTCGGCCGTCGCCGTCGGGATCACCACCGGCCTGCAGTTCGCACCGATGCTGCTGCTGGGGCCGGTCGCGGGCATGATCGCCGACCGCTTCCCCAAGCGTCGGCTGATGGTCGGCGCACAGGTGCTCGCGGGGTCGACGGCGTTGCTGCTCGGCCTGCTGGTCATGACCGGGGCCGCCGAGCTCTGGCACGTCTACGTGCTGGCCGGCATCAGCGGGGCTGCGGCCGCGCTCGAGGCCCCGGCGCGCCAGACCTTCGTCGCCGAGATGGTGCCCGAGCACCAGCTGTCGAACGCGGTCGGCCTGAACAGCGCGTCGTTCCACGCGGGCCGGCTCCTCGGTCCCGCCGCCGCGGGTCTGCTGATCAGCCTGTTC
The DNA here is from genome assembly GCA_963845675.1 of uncultured Actinomycetota bacterium. Classification (GTDB taxonomy): domain Bacteria; phylum Actinomycetota; class Actinomycetes; order Actinomycetales; family CAWJMD01; genus CAWJMD01. The sequence continues at coordinate 637,965 of CAWJSX010000005.1, forward strand.
AGCACCGGACCCGTGTTCCTCATCAACGCCGCCACGTACGGCGCCACGATCACCGCGCTGCTGCTGATGCGGGTGCGTGAGCTGCTGCCGGTGGCGAAGGCGCCCCGCGGCCGCGGCATGATCCGCGACGGACTGCGCTACGTGCGGCGCCGGCCCGACCTGATGGTGATCATGGCGATGGTCGGCATGGTCGGCACCTTCGGCCTGAACTTCCAGATGACCACCGCGTTGATGGCCACCCAGGTGTTCGACAAGGGCGCCAGTGAGTACGGGTTGCTGGGCTCTGTGATGGCGATCGGGTCGCTCACGGGGGCGCTGCTCGCCGCGCGGCGCACCCGCCCCACCATGCGCCTGCTGGTGCTCTCGACCTTCGCCTTCGGGGTCTTCTCGACGGTCGCGGCGCTGATGCCCACCTACGTGTCCTTCGCCGTGGCCCTCGTCCCGACCGGGCTGTCGGCGCTCACCCTGATGACCGCGGCCAACACCATCGTCCAGATGTCGACGGATCCCGCGATGCGTGGACGGGTGATGGCGCTGTACATGGCGATCTTCATGGGCGGGACGCCCATCGGCTCGCCCATCGTCGGCTGGGTCGGTGAGGAGTTCGGCGCGCGCTGGACGATCGGCCTGGGTGGCGCCGTGACCCTCACCGTCGCCGTGGTCGCGGCGGTCGTCGTGCTGAGGCTGCGTGACCTGTCCGTCGCCTACGCCTGGGCGCCCGTTCCTCACTTCCGGGTGGTCCCGACCCAGGCAGCGCGGCTGCGGGCGCGTGAGCAGCTTGCCGTGCAGCACGCGGGCGACACGTCCACTGCAGCCTGAGACAACCCTGAGATATCTCGGACCGCAGCGTCACGCGGGGGACCCGCCGCTGCCCTCCGCCCGTCAGGGCAGCAGCGGGGGTACGGGGGGTACGGGAGGCGTGCCGGGGCACGGTGGCAGGGGAGCCGTGGGGACCGGCGCGGGAAGAGGCTGTGTCGGGGACGTCGTGCACGTGATCGGCACCGGGGTCGTGGGCGCCACGCCACCGACGGCGGAGCCGCCTCCGACGACACCACCCACCGCCCCGCCCACCGCTCCCCCGGCGGCTCCGGCGGCGGCTCCGGCGGCGGAGCCCACGGCCCCCACCACGGTGCCCACCGGGCCGGGCGCAGCGGCCGGCGGTCCCGTCGGCGACGGGTCCTCGCCGGGCGCAGGCTCCGCGATGGCCACGATCGGCTCCGATCCGGCGTCGCGCGTCGACTGCGGGGCAGGAGCCGCGGACGCCGGGGCCTGCCGCCCGCCGGATGCGCGGACGCCGGAACCGCTGTCGCCGACCTGGCCGGCCGGCAGTGCCCCGGCGGGCAGAGTGTCGACCCCGCGCCTGTAGGCGTCCGCGATGGCGAGCACGGTCTGGACGTAGTCGTCCGAGTGGTTGTAGCGGTAGACGGCCCGGTAGGCGTCGCGCGTGGTGCTCAGGTCGCCCGGACCGGAGCACAGGTACGCGCCGGTCGCGGTCGCCGCGTCGTCGATGTCCTGGGGGTCCCGGCGTCCGTCGCCGTCGCCGTCCTGGCTGACGGCGCGCCACGTGCCGGGGATGAACTGCATCGGCCCGACGGCACGGTCGAAGCGTGGGTCGCGGTCGAGGGACCCGCCATCCGTGTCCGTGATCCGGGCGGTGCCTCGGCTGCCGTCCAGGGCGATCCCGATGATGCCCGGACGCGCGACACCGTCCGCTCCGAGGACGTTGCCGGCGAAGGAACCGTGATGCGACTCGACACGGCCGATGGCGCCGATCAGGGCCCAGTCCACACGGCAACCCGCGTCCGCCCGCGCGAGCAGCTGCTCGGCGTTGCGGTAGGCCGTGAGGGCCCGTCCGGGGACACCGGTCCGGTCGACACGCACCTGGCCGGGCGCGCCTGCGGGCTCGGACGTCTCGGGAGAGGTGGTGGCGTCGCCGGCCAGGAGGGGGCCGCCGGGCCCGAGGGGACCGACGGGGTCGAACGTCATGGCCTGGCCGGTGCCGCCGCCCTCGATCTCCAGCGCGCGACGAGGGACCTCGACCGGGTCCGTCGGTGTGAGGGGCTGGGCAGCCGCCACACCCGCCAGCACGAGGACCCCGGCCGGGACCACGGCTGCGAGGCGGCGGAGGCTCAGTCGCAGATGGCGCGTGCGGTCCGGTCCCCCCTGCCCGGCAGAGAAGGAGTCCTCGTGGGAGGTGCCCGTCATCGCGTCCATCGTCCGCTCCTGGTCGTCGCCCGTCGTCGTGGCCACGCGGGTACAACGTGCCGCATGCCGGAAGGTCACGCACGTGGGCGAGGATGGTGCCGTGGCTGGTTCACTGGAGGACGCCCTCGCGCAGGTGCGACATGCGCTGGTCGACACCGGCTCGCTGGTGCGGGCGGTGGCCGCCGGGAGGCGACGAGGGCAGCCCGTGCCCGATCCGGAGCGCGTCGAGCTGCGCCCGGTCGACCTCAAGGCGGGTCCTGCGCTGCAGGTGGTGCGCCGCCGCAGCACGGAGCCGCGCGTCGCCACGCGCACCATCCGGGTGACGGACGCAGGTGCGCTCTCCACGGAGGTCGACGACCTGCTGGCCCTGCCCTTCGGCAACTGGCACGTCGAGACGGCCGACCGCACCCTCCAGCTGAGGGTCACCAAGAGGGGTGAGGCGTTGCTGCACGAGCAGCGGACCGCCTCGCGCGGGGTGCTGCCGGCCGACCGCGGGCACGACCGCGTCAAGGACCGGCTCATCGACCCCGACGACCCGCTGTTCGCCGTGCTCGGGGCCGACGCCGACAAGCGACGGCAGGTGGACGCCTTCCTGCGGATGCTCGCCACCAGCCTGGACCGCGCCGAGCGTGCGGGGCTGGTCCCGGACGGTCCCGCTGCGGGTGGTCGACCTGGGGTGCGGCAACGCGTACCTGACGCTCGCGGCCCACCGCTACGTCACGGGTCGACGGCCCGGCTCGACGACGCTGGGCGTCGAGCTGCGGGACGACCTCGTCGAACGCAGCCGCGGCCGTGCACGGGACGCCGGCCTCGAGGGGCTCGAGTTCGTCGCGGGCACCATCGCCGACGCCCGATGGCCCGGGCACGGCTCGGGCTCCGGGCCGGCGGGCCCGGACGTCGCGCTCGCCCTGCACGCCTGCGACACGGCGACGGACGAGGCGCTGGCCCGTGCGGTGCGGTGGGAGACCCCTGTGGTGCTGGCGGCCCCCTGCTGCCACCACGACCTGCAGCGCCAGCTCACCGCCCAGGGGTCTGGACCGAGCCCGTCCCCGTACGGCGCGGTGACCCGTCACCCGATCCTGCGCGAGCGGTTCGCCGACGTGCTGACGGACGCCGTCCGGGCGCAGCTGCTGAGGCTGCTCGGCTACCGGGTCGAGGTGGTGGAGTTCGTCGACTCCCGTCACACGCCGCGTAACGCACTGATCCGGGCCGTCCGCACCGGAGCCCGACCGACCGCCGAGCAGGTTGGCGAATACCGAGACCTGGTGTCCCAGTGGGCGATCCGTCCGGCGCTCGGGGAGATGCTGGCGGCGGAGGTCACCCCGGTACTGGTGAGGCAGGCATCCGGGGAGCCCGAGCCCGCAGGGCCGCTCTCCGGCTGACCCCCAGCAGCACGAGGCCGAGGAGCAGGAAAGCCGGCACGACCAGGAACGCCTGGTGCGGGCCTACCCGGTCCGCGATCGCGCCGAGGGCGAACGGCGCCGCGCCCCCCGACACGCCGGCCATCACGGAGGCGTAGGCCGTCGCGGTGTCGTGGCGCCCCGGCGCCGCTCGCAGCAGCAACGAGATCCCGACCGGGAAGTGGAGGCCGGCACCCAGCCCCAGCACGCCGAGCCCGAACACCGCCACGACCGGCTGGTCGGGTTGCCACAGCAGGGCCCAGCCGACCACGGCGAGGACCAGGGCGGCCGCGAGCATCCGTCGGTCCGTCCAGCGACGAGCGAGCGCGGTCGTCCGCCACCGCGAGACGGCCATCCCCGCCCCGAAGGCCGCGACCGCCGCGCTCGCGGCACCCGCCGCGAGGCCCTTGTCCGTGCGCAGCAGGTCCACGGCCCAGAAGCCGGTGGCGAACTCGACCGCGATCGCGCAGCCGAGCAGACCCAGGCAGGCCCAGAACTCGAGGCCGAGGGAGCCCGTCCGGCGGGTGCCGGTCGCCCGGGGAGTCGGCTTCCAGGCCTCCACGCGGGGTGCACGAGCGAGCAGGACGGCGGCGCCGAGCGCCAGCGCTGCGCCCACCGCCACGGCCGGGCGCCACCCGACCCCGGCCCACACCGCGGCGCCGATGGCCAGGGGGGACACCACCCCGAGGGCTGCGGCCACGGCGTTGGCCTCGCTGATGGCGGACGACGTCCACTGCGGGTGGTGCGCCGCCAGCACCGGCGACATGGCGTTCAGTCCGACCGCGCCGCCACCACCGATGACGAGCGCCGCGGCCAGGGTCAGAGGGAGCAGGCTGCTCAGCCCGAGCACGGCGATGCCCGCGGCGATCGACACGGCCCCGCCGACCATCGCGGCGCGGCGGCCGTACCGGCGCACGAGCAGCACGCCGACGGTGCCCGCCAGCAGCGCCCCGCCGGAGAGCGCCACGGAGTGCAGCGCCGAGACGCCGCGCGAGACACCGGTCTCCTCGCGCAGCCGGGCGATCGCCGGGCCCCATCCGAACAGCAGCCACCCCCACGACCCGCAGTAGGCGTAGGTCGCCCACGTGACGCGGTCACGGGTCGCGTCGACCGCGCTCACGGGTGGGCGCCACTCACGCCAGCGCGTCGACGACGTGGTCGATGCAGGCGGTCAGCGCCAGCACGTCCTCGGGGTCGACCGCCGGGAACATCGCGACGCGCAGCTGGTTGCGCCCGAGCTTGCGGTACGGCTCGGTGTCGACGATGCCGTTGGCCCGCAGCACGGCGGCCACCGCCGCGGCGTCGACGGTGTCGGCGACGTCGATCGTGCCGACCACGGCCGAGCGGAGCGCGGGGTCGGCGACGAAGGGTGTCGCGTACCCGGAGCGCTCCGCCCACCCGTAGAGGTGGGCGGCCGACGCCGCGCTCCTCCCGCTCGTCCAGGACAGGCCCCCACCCGCGAGCATCCAGTCCAGCTGCTCGGCGAGCATCACCAGCGTCGCGAGCGCCGGGGTGTTGTACGTCTGGTCGAGCCGCGAGTTGGTGATCGCCGTGGTGAGCGAGAGGCCGTCCGGGATCCACCGCCCTGTCGCAGCCACCTGCTCCGCGCGCTCGAGGGCGGCGGGCGACATCAGGGCGAGCCAGAGACCGCCGTCAGAGGCGAAGCCCTTCTGCGGGGCGAAGTAGTAGACGTCGCTCTGGGACACGTCGACGGGCAGCCCACCCGCGCCGGACGTCGCGTCGATCAGCACCAGGGGGTCGTCGGCGGAGCCCGCAGGCACCCCCTCGACCCGCCGCACGGGTGCCATCACGCCGGTGGACGTCTCGTTGTGCGGCCAGCAGTACGCGTCCACGCCGTCCTCGGAGACGGCCACCGACGCCGACCCGGGTTCCGCCGAGATCACCGTCGGGTCGTCGAGGAAGGGCGCGGCGCGGGTGCATGCGGCGAACTTGGCGCTGAACTCGCCGAAGGCGAGGTGCTGGGCCTTCTGCGCGACGAGACCGAGGGTGGCGACGTCCCAGAACAGCGTCGAGCCGCCGTTGCCGAGAACGACCTCGTAGCCGTCCGGCAGCGAGAACAGCTCGTGCAGACCGGCTCTCACCCTGCCCACCAGCCGGCGGACGGGGGCCTGCCGGTGCGACGTGCCGAGCAGGGTCGTCGCGGCGGACCGAACTGCCTCGCCCTGCTCGGCCCGGACCTTGCTCGGGCCCGAGCCGAAGCGTCCGTCGACGGGGAGCAGCGAGGCCGGGATGCGGATGTCGGGTGCGCTCACCCCGTCATCCTCCCGCAGGGAGCCCCGGTGTCATGCCACCGGCCAACCGGCCACCTGGGCCACGGGTCGCGGGGCCGGTCCGACGTAGCGGGCAGACGGCCGCACCAGGCGTCCGGTCCCCTTCTGCTCGAGGATGTGGGCGGACCAGCCGGCGGTGCGCGCGCACGTGAACATCGGCGTGAACATCGAGGCCGGCACCTCGGCGAAGTCGAGGATCACGGCCGCCCAGAACTCGACGTTCGTGGCCAGGACGCGGTCGGGGCGCCGCTCGTGCAGCTCGGCGAGGGCTGCCTCCTCCAGCGCGGCGGCGACCTCGTAGCGGGGAGCGTCCAGACGCCTGCAGGTCTCCCTCAGCACGCGCGCCCTCGGATCCTCGGCGCGGTACACCCGGTGGCCGAAACCCATCAGCCGCTCGCCTCGGTCGAGCACCTGGCGCACGTAGTCCCGGGCGTCACCCGTCTGCTCGACGCCTTCGATCATGTACAGCACGCGCGAGGGCGCACCACCGTGCAGTGGACCGCTCATCGCCGCGACCGCGCCCGAGAGGCAGGCCGCGACGTCGGCGCCGGTGGAGGCGATGACCCGACCGGTGAACGTTGAGGCGTTCATGCCGTGCTCGGCGGCCGAGACCCAGTAGGCGTCGACGGCCTCGACGTGCCGTGGGTCCGGCTCACCGCGCCAGCGGATCATGAACCGCTCGACCACGGTGCGCCCCCGGTCGACGTCCTGCTGCGGGACCATCGGCCGGTCCTGGCCGCGCGCCGACTGCGCGACGAAGCTGAGTGCCATCACGGAGGCGCGGGCCAGGTCGTCCCGGGCCTGCTCGGCGTCGATGTCGAGCAGGGGACGGAAGCCCCAGATGGGCGCCAGCTGCGCCAGCGCGCTCTGGACGTCGACGCGGACGTCGCCCGTGTGCACGGGCAGCGGGAACGGTTCCGCCGGAGGCAGTCCCGGGTTGAACGCGTCGTCAACGAGCAGTCCCCAGACCTGCCCGAAGGAGACCGCGCCGACGAGGTCCTCGATGTCGACACCCCGGTACCTCAGGGCACCGCCCTCCCGGTCGGGCTCCGCGATCTCGCTCTCGAAGGCGACGACGCCCTCGAGGCCCGGCACGAACCCGCTGCCTGTCTGCTGCTGAGCCATGGCACTCCTCGTCGGGTCCGGGCGTCGGGGCGGCCCCACGTCCTGTGCCGGTCATTCTGCCTGCGGGCAGCGCGTCCACCTCGCCTAGGGTCGGAGGATGCCCGACAGCAGCCCCTCCGACCTGCCCTCCCAGGCCGACGTCGTCGACCCGGCGTCCCGTCTGAGCTACGAGGGGGCGGGCCTCGTCGACCTGGCCGAGGGCGCGTCACCGCTCGACGTGGTGCGGCGCTGGTACGCGGAGGCGGTCGAGGACGACCGGGTCACCGAGCCCGGGGCGATGGTGGTGGCGACCGTCGACGTCGACGGCGTCCCCAACGCCCGCACCGTCCTGCTCAAGGGCCTGGACCGCGACGGCTTCGTCTTCTACACCGGCCGCGACTCGGCCAAGGGCCGCGAGCTCGCGTCGACGCCCTCGGCGGCGCTCGTGCTGCTGTGGCACCCCATGTACCGGCAGGTGCGGGCACGCGGGCCCGTCGAGGAGGTGCCGCGGTCGATGTCCGAGCGGTACTTCCAGTCGCGCCCCCGGGACTCGCAGGTGGCGGCCTGGGCGTCGGCGCAGTCGTCTCCGTTGCGCACGCGGGCCGACCTCGAAACGGCCGTGGCCGGCGTGGAGGCGCGCTTCGCAGGCCGGGAGGTGCTGCCCCTGCCCGACTTCTGGGGTGGGTACCGCGTGCGCCCGGTCGAGGTCGAGCTCTGGGTGGGCCAGCGCTCGCGGCTGCACGACCGGCTGGCCTTCACCAGCCTGGACGGCGGTCCCGCGCCGCTCGACGAGCCGGACCGCTGGCACCCGGGCCGCCGCCAGCCCTGATCCGAAACCCCTGGCGGGCGCGGGCCACGCGACGTACCGTTCTCCTACACGAGAAAGGAGGTGGTCCCTGTCGTGAGTGACACATGGACGCGTGAGGTGGCTGCCAGCTAGCCGCCCGAGACATCGGACGGACTGACCACAGTCCCTCCGGCGCTCTTCCACCTCATGGGTGGGGCGTGCCGGCGAGATCGAGGCAGTCACCGCAGCCCACGGGGTCGCTGATCGTCCACAGCGGCACCCGGCGCCCTACGGGACGCCGGGAACCCGTGGGCTGTTCCCTGCCCCGGCCCGCGCACCGGCCGGCCGGAGCGCCTCGTACGGTGTGCGGATGCTGCTCCCCGTCGACGTGGCCGCGGCCGGCGCGCAGGGTGGCAACCCTCTCGCGGAGGTCTGGGCCCAGGTCACCTCGACCCAGCCCGACCCGTCTCCGGCCGCGGTGGCGGCGACCGCCGTGGCAGCCGCCCTGATGGTCCTACCGCGGCCGGTCTGGCGTCGCACCCGCCACGTGGTGACGATCGCCCACGAGGGCGGCCACGCAGTGGTCGCCGTCCTCAGCGGTCGCAGGCTCTCCGGCATCCGGCTCCACTCGGACACGTCCGGGGTGACCGTGTCGCGGGGTAGACCACGCGGTCCCGGCATGGTGGCCACCCTGCTGGCCGGCTACACGGCGCCCGGCCTCCTGGGCCTGGCGGCCGCGTGGGTGCTGGGTACGGGGTACGCCGTCGCCCTGCTGTGGGGCTTCGTCGCGCTGCTGGCCCTCCTCGCGCTCCAGGTGCGCAACTGGTTCGGCTGGTGGTCGGTGCTCGCCACCGGAGCGGTGGTCGCCGCCGCCTCCTACTGGCTGCCTGAGCAGGCCCAGTCGACGGCGGCGCACCTCGTCGCCTGGTTCCTGCTGCTGGCGGCGCCTCGTCCGGTCGTCGAGCTGATGGCCGAGCGCGCCCACCGGCGGCGCGGCCGGTCCGACCCCGACCAGCTGGCCCGGCTCACCCACGTCCCCGCAGGGGTGTGGGTGGCCGTGTTCGCCCTGGTCACCGGGGGAGCGCTGCTTCTCGGTGGTCGTCTCCTGCTGTGGTGACGGCGGGCTCCGCGGGCTCCGTGGGTTCCGTGGGCTCCGCGGGCGGCGCGGGCCGCAGGAAGCTCATCGCGATGGACACGACGAGGACCGTCACGACCACGCCGAGGCTGACCAGGGACGGGATCTCAGGGATCTCGGGGCTGATGGTCTTGTGCGCCGCCTGCAGCACCAGCTTCACCCCGATGAAGCCGAGGACGACCGCGAGACCCTTCGACAGGTAGTGGAAGCGGTCCAGGACGCCGGAGAGCAGGAAGTACAGGGCCCGCAGCCCCAGGATCGCGAAGGCGTTGGAGGAGTAGACGATGAACGGGTCGTCGCTGACAGCGAGGACGGCCGGGACGCTGTCGACGGCGAAGACGAGGTCCGCGGCCTCGACCGCGACGAGCACGGCCAGCAGGGGCGTGGCGACGCGCTTGCCGGCCTGCTTGACGAAGAACCTCGTGCCCGCGTACTCGTCCTGCATCGGCACGATCCGCTTGAGGAGCCTGACCGCGGGGGTGGCTGACGGGTCGAACTGCTTGTCGTCCTCCTGGAGCATCTTCCAGGCACTCCAGAGCAGGATCGCGGCGAAGACGAAGAGGACGACGCTGAACTTGCTGATGACGGCCACGCCGGCCGCGATGAAGATCGCGCGGAACACCAGGGCGCCGACGACCCCGTAGAAGAGCACCCGGTGCTGGTACTGCTTGGGGACGCCGAAGTAGCCGAAGATCAGAGCGAAGACGAACAGGTTGTCGACCGACAGGCTCTTCTCGAGCAGCCATGCGGTCGTGAACTCGACAGCGGCTCCCGACCCGAGGACCCACCAGACGACCCCGGCGAACACCAGCGAGAGGCCGACCCAGACGGCGCTCCACCAGGCGGCCTCGCGGAAGCCGATCACGTGCTCCCTGCGGTGGGCGAACAGGTCGATGGCCAGCATGACGACGACGCCGACGGCGAACGTCACCCACAGCCAGAGCGGGACGTCGAGCACAAGGACCTCCAGGGACGGGGACGGGTGGGACCTGTGTCCATCGTCGGCGACGCGGGGGCGGTGCGGCCGCGTCGACCGCCGGACACGTCGGGGCCTCTTGATTGCCGAGGCCCGGCAATGACCCGGTCGGCTGAGTCCCGGCCGGTCAGCGCGGCCCGAACGGCGTCCGGGGCCAGTCGAGCAGGCGCGCCGTGGTCACGGCGGCCTGGAGGGTCAGCCGTTCGTCGGGGTCCGTCGGGTCCCGACCCAGCAGGTCGGCGACCCGCGCCAGGCGGTAGGTGACGGCACGCACCGACAGGTTGAGGAGCTCCGCCGTGCGAGTGGCCACGCCACCGGTCGCGTAGTAGGCGGCGAGCGTCTGCAGCAGAGGCCCTGCGCCCCCGCGCGCCGTCGTCAGCGGTGACAGGGTGCTCGTGACCAGGTCGTGCGCCGCCGGCCGGTCGCGGAGCAGCACCCGGTAGACCACCAGCTCGGCGGCGTCGACCACCCGGTCGGTGAGCTCGAGGCGGTCGGCGATCTCCAGCGCGTACAGCGCCTCGTCGTGGCTGGTGCGCACGCCGACCGGCCCGACGCGCGGCGCGCTCACGGCGACGCGCCAGGTCCCGTCCCGTCCGAGCTGAGCCTGCAGGTCGGCCACCACCTTGTCGGCCACGTCGCGGACCGCGTCGCGGTCCGGTGCGGCGAACACGCACAGCAGCAGGCCGTTCCGGGTCGTCACGAGGGGTCGGGCGTCACCGAGCCGACCGGTCAGGGACCGCTCGACACGTCCTGGCAGGGCGGCGGTCCCGGGTCCGTCGAAGCCGCCCTCGCGGCGGGCCACGAGCACGGCCAGCGGGCCGGCCAGGGCGAGGCCGAGGTCGGCGGCGCGCCCGATCGACGACGAGGCGGTCTCGCCGCCCGCCAGCAGGGCCTCGAGCACGTCGTGGCGGGCGGCCTCCTGCAGCCGGGCCAGGTCGGCCCGTGCCAGCTGGAAGCCCTCGGCCAGTGCGGCGACGCCGTCGTCCATGGCGCGCATCACGGCGAGTGCGGCGGAGCGCACGCGCTCGATGTCGCCGCGTCCGACCTCGGGCGCATCGCGCCACAGCCGCCACCCCGCCGAGAGGTAGAGGTCCACCAGCGCCCGCAGCGCGACCCCGTCACCGGCTGCCCGCTGCCCGGCGGCCGCGCAGGCCTCCAGCTCGTGCCGGCGGAGCCGCCGACCCGTCCCCGCCGCGTCCACGACGCTGGGCAGGAAGCCGCCCAGGAGGGCGGCGTCGACGCCTCCCGCGTCCCGGGCCGCGGCCACGCCGACGGCGTGCAGGTCCATCACGTCGCCTCCTCGTGTCTGCCGATCTCCGGCAAGGGCCAGCCTAGGCGAGTCGGAGGTCGTCGACGCGGCGACCGCGGATCTCACGGCCAGCGCCGCGTCTCGGAAGAAACCTCCGCCGAGATCTCGATGGGCGTGGGGGGTTTACATCGGGCGAAGGGTGCGATGAGGTCGTCCCCGACATCCGGGGCGAATGCCCCCACCCGAGGACGGAGACGTGATGGCGCACGCGAGGACGGGGGGACGGCGGCACGCGCTGCGCTCCCTCACGGGACTGCTGGTGGTAGGGCTCGTCGCCGCCGTGACGGGCGGGGCGGCTGCCGCGGACGAGGCCGCGGACGACGCTCCGACGACGCTGCGGGTGGCCATCACCCAGGGGATCGACTCCTTCAACCCGTTCCTCGGCGTCTTCTCCTCCTCCGCCGAGATGTTCCGGGCGCAGTACGACACGCTCGTGCGCTACGGAGCCGAGGACTACGCCCCCGAGCCCGGGCTGGCCACGGAGTGGGAGAACAGCGAGGACGGGCTGACGTGGACCTTCACGATCCGCGACGACGCGACCTTCACCGACGGTGAGCCCGTCACAGCGGACGACCTGGCCTTCACCTACAACCTCATGATGAGCGACCCCGCTGCGGCCGAGGCCAACGGATCCTTCGTCGAGAACTACGCGAGCGTCGAGGCCCCGGACGACACCACGCTGGTCATCACCACCACGACGCCGATGCCCGAGGCGACGATCCTGGCCAACGAGACCCCGATCGTGCCCGAGCACGTGTGGTCGAAGGTGAGCGACATCGGCGCCTTCGCCAACGACGACTTCCCGCTCGTCGGCAGCGGCCCGTTCACCGTGACCGAGTACCGCGTTGACGAGTTCATCCGGCTCGAGGCGAACGCGGACCACTGGGACGGCGGCCCGAAGGTCGACGAGGTGGTGTTCCGGTACTTCAAGAACTCGGACGCGGCCGTGCAGGCCCTGCGCAAGGGCGACATCGACCTGCTCGGGGACATGACCGCCCCCCAGTTCGAGGCGCTCGAGGGCGAGGCCGACATCGAGCTGCACGAGGCGACCGGCCGCCGCTTCACCGAGCTGACCTTCAACCCCGGCGCGAGGACGGTGGCGGGCACGCCGATCGGCGACGGCCACCCGGCGCTGGCCGACCCTGACGTCCGCTACGCGCTGCGCCACGCGATCGACCTCGACACGATCGTGGAGCGGGTCATGAACGGCTACGCCGAGGCGGGCGGCGGCTACATCCCGCCGGCCTTCTCGCAGTGGTCGTGGCAGCCCGACGACGAGACGCGCACCGACTTCGACCTCGCCGAGGCCGAACCGGCTCCTCGACGAGGCCGGCTACCCGCGCGGCGCCGACGGAGTCCGCACGATGCCGGACGGCACCCGACCGCTCGTGCTGCGACTGCTCGGACACTCCGACCGCGCCTTCGAGACGCCGCTGGCGGACTACATCACCGAGTGGTTCGCGGAGGTGGGCATCACGGTCTCGGCGGAGATGATGGACTCGACCCGCCTCAACGACCTGCTCGCCGACGGCACCTTCGACATGGCCTTCAGCGGCTGGGGCGTCAACCCGGACCCCGACTTCATCCTGTCGATCCAGAGCTGCGGGGCGCTGCCCGAGGAGGCAGGGGCCGGCGGCAACTCCGACACGTTCTACTGCGACCCCGAGTACGACGCGATGTACGCGGCGCAGAAGGTGGAGCTCGACCCGGAGCGGCGCGTCGAGATCGTGCGTGAGATGCAGCAGCACCTGTACGAGCAGGCGCCCCGGTGATCACGCTCTTCTACCCGCGCCTGCTCGAGGGTCACCGCAGTGACCGCTTCGGCGGCTTCGCGCGGCAGCCCGGCGACGACGGCGTGACCGTGCGGCAGCAGGGGGTCTGGGGGCTCGTGTCCGCGGAACCCGTTGCAGCACAGGGAGACAGCGAGGCCGACACGGGAACTGGTCTCCTCCTGGGCGGTGGCCTGGTCGCGCTCGCAGCCGCTCGGTGGCGTCGCCTTCGCGCTGACCCGGCGACGGGCCGGCGTCGACGACCGCGAGTGAGCACCGAGCTCGCGACGACGGCGAGGGGTGGTCGCCTCGCACGCCGGGTTCTGGTCCCACGCCACGCATACGGTGCTGGGCGGCCTGACGTCCTTCGTGGTGGTCCTGGTGCTGGGGTTCTTCATGTTCCGGATGCTGCCCGGCGACCCGGTGACGACCATGACCCGTGGACGCCCGACCAACGCCGCCCAGCTGGACGAGCTGCGTCGCAGCCTCGGCCTCGACCAGCCCCTGTGGAGGCAGTTCGTCGACTACGTCGCGGGCGCGCTCACCGGTGACCTCGGCACCTCGTTCGCCTTCCAGCAGCCCGTCACCGAGGTCGTCGCGGGGCGGCTCGGCCCGACGCTGCTGCTGACGGGCGCGGGCATGCTGCTGGCGGTGGCGCTCGGCCTCCCGCTCGGCGCCCGGGCGGGCTGGCGGCAGGGCAGCGTCTTCGACCGGCTCTCGGTCTCGTTGGCGCTGACGCTGTGGTCGGTACCGACGTTCTGGCTCGGACTGATCCTGCTGATGGTGCTCGGCGTCGGCGTGGGTCCGTTCCCCGGGCTCTTCCCCGTCGGCGGCATGCGCTCGGACGACGTCGATCCCGGCGTGCTGCCCCTGGTGCTGGACGTCGGGCACCACATGGTGCTGCCGACGGTGACGATCGTGGCGGTCGTCTACGCGCAGTACCTGCTGGTGATGCGGTCGTCGATGATCGACGAGATCGGCAACGAGTACCTGACGACGGCACGCGCCAAGGGCCTGCGGGACGAGCAGGTCCGCCGCCGCCACGCCGTCCCGAACGCCCTGCTGCCCACGGTCACGCTGATCATGATGAACATCGGCTTCCTGGTCACCGGCGCGATCACCACCGAGTACGTGTTCTCCTGGCCCGGTCTCGGCTCGCTGACGGCGAACGCGCTGTCCATCCCCGACCTGCCCCTGCTGCAGGGCGACCTTCATCGTGTTCTCGGGGAGCGTCATCGTGATGAACGTCGTCGCCGACGTGCTCTACCGGGTCTCGACCCGCGGCTGAGGTCGACGATGACGCGCGAGCGTGGCGGCGCAGCGCCGCCGGGCCTCGCTGCGACGGACCCTCACGCACCTGCTGGTCGGACCGTGCGGGGGTCGTGGCGCTGGTCGTGCTCGTCGTCTCGTGCTCGGCTGCGGCGCTCGCCCCGCTGATCACCGACCCGACGGGGCTCGACGTGACGCGTGCGAGCGGCGGCCTGCTCGACCCGCCGGGCGGCGGGTACCTGCTCGGCACCGACGACCAGGGCCGGTCGGTCGCGCTGCTCGTGCTCTGGGGAGCCCGCATCTCGCTCCTGGTCGGCCTGCTGGCCAGCGCCCTGTCGATGGTGCTGGGCACGGCTGCGGGCATCGCCGCCGGGCACTTCCGGGGGTGGCCGGGTGCGGTGCTGGGCCGCCTCGTCGACTGGTTCCTCGTGCTGCCGTCCCTGCCCACTGGCCATCTCGCTGGCGGCGGTGCTGGGCCGCAGCCTCCTGACGATCGTCATCGCGATCGGCGTGACCTCGTGGGCGGGCACCGCGCGCCTGATCAGGGCCCAGACCCTGACCGTCCAGACGCGCCCGTACATGGAGCGGTCGCGCGCCCTCGGTGCGGGTCACTGGCACCAGATGAGCCGGCACGTCCTGCCCAACGTGATGCCGCTCGTGCTCGCCAACACGACGCTCACGGTCGCCAGCGCGATCCTCTCCGAGTCGACGCTCGCCTTCCTCGGCCTCGGCGACCCGACACGCGTCTCGTGGGGGTCGATGCTGCGTTCCGCCTTCCAGTCCGGGGCGATCACGGCGGGTGCCTGGTGGTTCCTGCTGCCGCCCGGCCTCGCCATCGTCGCCGTCGTGCTGGCGTTCACGGTCGTCGGCCGGTCGCTCGAACGGGTCCTCAACCCGCGGCTGCGGGTGCGCGCATGAGCCGCCCGTGCTCGAGCTGCGCGACCTCCGGGTCGTCCTACGCCACCGCCGCCGGGGCGCTGCCGGCCGTCCGCGGTGTCGACCTCGTCGTCCACGCCGGGGAGACCGTCGGCCTGGCCGGGGAGTCGGGGTGCGGCAAGTCCACCGTCGCGTCCGCCGTCCTGCGGCTGCTGCCGTCCGATGCGCACCGTCACGGGCGAGGTGCTCCTGGACGGCGAGGACGTCACCACGATGGGCTGGGGGCGGCTGCGGGCCGTGCGCTGGTCGGGGGCGTCGATCGTCTTCCAGGGCGCCCTGCACTCCCTCAACCCCGTGCGACGCGGGTCGGCGAGCAGGTCGGCAGAGCCGCTGCTGCGTGCACGACCCCGCGGGGCCGCGGACCCTCCGGGACGCGTCGGACCCCGCCGTGCGGCGCAGGGTGGTCGAGCTGCTCGGGCAGGTCGGCCTGCCTGCCTGGCGCGCCGACTCGTACCCGCACGAGCTGTCCGGCGGGCAGAAGCAGCGCGTCATGATCGCGATGGCGCTCGCCTGCGAGCCGCAGCTGGTGATCACCGACGAGGCCACGACCGCGCTCGACGTGATGGTGCAGGCGCAGGTGCTGACGCTGCTGCGCGACCTGGTGACCGGACGCGGGCTGGCGGTGCTGATGATCAGCCACGACCTCTCCGTGCTGTCGTCGACCTGCGACCGGGTCGTCGTGATGTACGGAGGCACGGTGGTCGAGACGCGCCGGCGCGCGCCACGGTGTTCGCGCGCCCGGCGCACCCGTACAGTGCCGCGCTGTCCGCGGCCTTCCCGGTGGTCGGGCGACTCGACGGCGCGCCGCGCGCCGCGCGGGCTCGAGGGAGACCCGCCGGACCCGGCCGACCTGCCGCCCGGCTGCGTGTTCGCCCCGCGGTGCACCTGGCGCGTGGACCGGTGCACGCAGCGGAGCCGCCTGATCTCGAGCGCGCTGGACGACGACGCCTGGCGGCACGAGGCGGCGTGCTGGCGCTCGCGAGGAGGTGCTGCATGGAGCTCGACGGAGGCTGAAGCTCGCTGTCCACGGCAGACGGGTGCTGCCGAGGTCGCGGCGCTCGAGACGGTCGGGCCTGCAGGTGCACTTCGACGGCGAGCGCGGAGCGGCACGCGCCGTCGACGGCGTCGACCTCCGGGTCGGCGCCGGGGAGATCGTCGCGCTCGTTGGCGAGTCCGGCTGCGGCAAGACGACTCTCGCGCGCACCCTGCTCGGCCTGGAGCGACCGACGGCGGGCCAGGTGCTGCGCGACGGGCAGCCGATCGGCTACCGCATGCGCGACCTGCGCGAGCACCGGCGAGGCGTGCAGCTGGTGCTGCAGGACCCGCTCGGCGCGCTCAACCCGCGACGCACGGTCTACGAGGCGGTGGCGGAGGGCGTGCGCATCCACGGCCTCGACGACGAGGAAGGTCGTGTGCGGCAGGCGCTCTCGACGTGCGGCCTGCGCCCGACCGGAACGGTTCTACCAGCGCTACCCGCACGAGCTGTCCGGCGGTCAGCGCCAGCGCGTGGTCATCGCCGGCGCGCTCGTGCTGGAGCCCGCGGTGCTCGTGGCCGACGAGCCGGTGGCCTCGCTCGACGCCTCGGTGCGTGGCGAGGTGCTCGCGCTGCTGCTGAGGCTGCGCGACGACCTCGGGCTCTCCGCGCTGGTGGTCACCCACGACCTCGGGGTGGCGTGGGGCGTCGCCGACCGGATCGCGGTCATGTACCTGGGACGGGTCGTCGAGGTCGGTGACGTCGAGCAGGTGCTCTCCGCGCCCCGCGCACCCCTACACGCGGGCGCTGCTGTCGGTGCTGCCCCAGCAGGGCCTCGGCAGTCGCGCGGAGCGTCCCGTGGTGCTGGCGGGCGAGCCACCGGACCCGACGCGGGTGCCCGTCGGGCTGCCGCTTCCACCCGCGGTGCCCGCTGCTGGCGTCCGGCGAGGCCGCCGCCCTGGGCTGTCGCCGACGCTCTGCGTGCAGGTCTCGCCGCCATGCTGCCGGCGGCCTCGACAGGGGCGACGGGCACCTGGCCGCCTGCCACGCCGCGCACTCCTGAGGGCTGACGTCCGGGTCGGCAGGGTCAGCGAGGGGCTCTCACCGGTGAGGGTGCGGTCGTCCGCGTCGAGCACGGCCCGGACGCCGAGGGGCACGGTCAGGTGCGGGATGCGCGTGCCCGAAGTCGAGCCCGTTGACCATCGGCACCCCGAGGTCACCGAGCCGGTCGAGCAGCAGGTCGTCGACGACGTCCTGGCCCTCGCAGCGCAGCCACGTCCCTCCGGCGATGCCTGCCACTCCGTCGAGCGCGCCGCTGCGACGCAGCTGGGTGAGGATGCGGTCGAGCCGGTAGCCCTCCTCGTCCACGTCCTCGAGCACGAGGATGGCGCCCGCGAGCGAGTGCCGTGACGACCGGGTCCCGATGCCGGCCGCGATGAGGCTGACGGTGCCGCCCGCGAGGACGCCGACGGCCGTGCCCGGGACCAGGGTCGTGGCGTGCCGCCCCGTCAGGGGCGCGGCCTTCTCGGGCTCGAAGAGCGTCGTGCGCAGGTGCTCACGCCCGTCGAGGTCGTCGAGGAACAGCGCCGACGCGGCCAGCGGGCCCAGCAGCGACACCACCCCGAGCTCGACGCCGATGGCCTCGTGGAGCGCGGTGATGTCGCTGAACCCCACGAGCACAGGCGCCTGCTCGCCCGGCCGTGCGGCCCTCAGCGCCGACCAGTCGACGAGGTCGAGCATCCGCTGCACGCCGTAGCCGCCGCGGGCACACAGCACGGCTGCCACGCGGGGGTCGCACCAGGCGCGCTCGAGGTCGCTGGCCCGCTCGGCGTCGCCCCCGGCGAGGTAGCCCTCACGGCCCCGGTCGAGCACGTGCTCGCCGATCTCGACCTGCGAGTCCCCAGCTCTCGAGCACGTGGGCGCCCGCCTGCAGGCGAGCCGGTTCGATGGGACCGGAGGGGGCGATGACGCGCACGACGTCGCCGGGTTCGAGACGTCGCGGTCGCTGCAGCTCGAGCAGGGTCACGTGCTCACGTCCGGAAGGCGCACGGTGCCCAGTATCCAGGCTTCCGTCGAGGGTGTCGTCCTGGCCCGTCCCGCACGGTGCAGGATGGGGCCATGTCCGACCGGCCGGTCCCGGCGACGTCCGCGGCGCTCGCCGCCGTGACGCGTCGGTGCGCCGAGGCTCCGGGCTCGGTCTCGGTGTGGGTCGGGCGCCCGGCGGGGACGCGGTGCTCGAGCTGGATCCCCACCGCCGGCACTTTGCCGCCAGCACGATGAAGCTGGCCGTGCTGGTGGCGGCCCACGTCGCCGGCGAGGAGGGACGCCTCGACCTCGACCGGCCGGTCCGCGTCCACGACGACTTCGCCTCGTCCCTGGACGGATCGGCCGTTCACCGTGCCGCAGGCGGACGACAGCGACGACGAGGTCTGGGACGCGTGGGGGACCGGGTGCCGATCCGCTGGCTCGTACGCCGCATGGTCGTCCGGTCGTCGAACCTCGCGACGAACCTCGTGCTCGAGCAGGTCGGGATCGCCGCGGCCGCACGCGTGCTCGCCGACGCCGGGTGCGCGCGACTCGGTGCTGGAGCGGGGCATCGAGGACCACGCGGCGCGCGACGCCGGGCTGACCTTCGAGTTCACCGCCGCCGACCTGGCGACGGCTGATGGGCGCCCTCGTGCTGCAGCGGCTGGCGGGCCGGCACGCGACGGCGGAGATGCTGGCGATCCTGCGGGCACAGGAGCGGATCGAGGACGTGCGCCGCCGGCCTGCCGCCGGGCACGCAGGTGGCGCACAAGAACGGCTGGGTCGACGGGGTGCGCCACTCGGTGGCCTACGTCGAGCCCGAGAGCGGTCGCGGCGTACGTGCAGGTGGTGCTCACGTCGACGGGCCGTCCCGACGACGAGGCTTGCAGGCTGGTGGCGGAGGTCACCGCGGCGGTGTGGGCGGACAGGGCCGCGCTGCTCTCCTGACCGGTGCCCTGACCGGTCTCCTGGCCGAGCGAGACATGGGACGACATCCGGCATGATGACCCGGTGCCCCGCCTGCTCGCCGACCTGACGCCGCTGCGGGTCAGCGTCCCCTACCGCAGGCTGTGGGCGGGCATGTGGCTCTCGAGCATCGGGACGCACCTGACCACGACGGCGGTCGGGCTGCAGGTCTACGACATCACCGGCTCGACGTTCTCGGTCGGGCTCGTCGGGCTGTTCGCGCTCGTGCCGCTCGTGGTCCTCGGGCTGTACGGCGGCTCGATCGTCGACGCGCACGACCGCCGACGCGTCGTCATCACCACGACGAGCGGCATCTTCGCGGTCGCCCTGCTGCTCGCCGGCCAGGCGTGGGCGGGGCTCGAGAACGTCTGGGTGATGTACGTCCTCGTCGCTGTGCAGAACGGCCTGTTCGGCGTCAACCAGCCTGCACGGTCGGCGATCCTGCCGCGACTGCTCCGGCGCGAGCTGATGCCGGCCGCCAACGCCCTCGGCAGCCTGACGATGGGGATCGGCGTCATGGTCGGGCCACTGCTGGCCGCGCTGTTCATCAGCTGGTGGGGCTACACCGGCGCCTACACCGCGGAGGCGGTGCTGCTGCTCGGCACGCTGACGGCGCTCTGGTCGGGCTGCCCTCGATCCCGCCGGAGGGCGAGGTGCAGTCGCCCGGGGCTCGCGTCGGTCGTCGAGGGACTGCGATACCTCGGCACGCGACCCAACGTGCGGATGACGTTCTCGGTCGACCTGGCCGCGATGGTGCTCGGCCATGCCGCGGGTGCTCTTCCCGGCGATCGGCGCCGCGTTCATCGGAGGGGGTGCCCAGACCGTCGGCATCCTCTCCGCGGGGTTCGCGCTCGGCGTCGTCGGGGCCGGTGTGCTGTCCGGGTCCCCTCGGGCACGTGCAGCACCAGGGGCGGGCCGTCGTCCTCGCCGTCTGCAGCTGGGGCACCTGGGTGGCCGCCTTCGGGGTCGTGGTCGCCCTGAGCCCTGGTCCCGAGGCCGACGGTGGCGCCCACTGGGTGCTGTGGCCCGCCGCGGCGTGCCTGACGCTCGCCGGTGCCAGCGACGCCGTGAGCGCGGTGTTCCGCATGACGATCCTCCAGACCGCCACACCGGACTCGATGCGCGGGCCGCCTGCAGGGCGTGTTCATCGTCGTCGTGGCGGGCGGTCCACGCCTGGGCGACCTCGTGCTCGGCGGACTGAGCGAGGTCACCACGGAGGCGCTGGCGGCGGTCCTGGGTGGGTTGGCCTGCGTGGTCGTGGTCGTGCTGCTCGCGCTGCGGGAACGAGGCTTCTGGGCCTACGACGCCCGTCACCCGGTCCCGTGACGCCCACTAGATTGGGTCGTGTGGCGGACGACGAGACCCTGCTGGACCCCTGGCAGAGCCGGGTGGACGGCGCGGAGCTGGTGTTCCGCCTCGCCGACCCCGACCGCTCGCTGAAGGCAGTCCGGCTGTGGCAGGACTTCGGGGTCCCGGGCGACCTGCTCGACTTCCTCCCTGTCGACGGCGGGTGGGAGCTGCGCCTCGCGCGTCCGTCGACCCAGCGCGTGGAGTACCGCTTCGAGGTGACGGACGGCGAGGGGACCAGCGAGACGCTCGACCCCACCAACCCACTCGTGGTGGGGTCGGCCTTCGGGGACCGGTCGTGGCTTGCGCTGCCGGGGTACGCGCCGCCGGGGTGGACCGCGACCGAGCCTGCCGCCGCGACACTCACCGAGCTCGCGGTCGCCGACACCCCGGTCGGCACGGTGGACGTCACCATCTGGTCCCCGGCCGACGCGGACCCCTCCGAGCCGCTGCCGCTGCTGCTCTGCCACGACGGACCGGAGTTCGCGACGCTCGGTGGTCTGACCCACTACGCGGGGGCCATGGTGGCGACCGGCGCGTTGCCGCGCTTCCGGGTGGCGCTGCTGCGTCCCACCGACCGCAACCCCTGGTACGCAGCCAACCCCGACTACGCCGCGGCCCTGGTCGACCACGTGCTGCCCAGGGTCCGCTACACGGTGGCGAGCGCCGTGCCGACGGTGCTGATGGGGGCGAGCCTCGGCGCGCTCGCGGCCCTGCACGCCGAGTGGACGCGCCCCGGCACCTTCGCCGGGCTCTTCCTGCAGTCCGGCTCCTTCTTCCAGCACGCCACGGACCCCCAGGAGAGCGACTTCGCGTTCTTCGGGCCGGTCACGGACTTCGTCGGCACGGTGCTGGGGGCGCAGTCGCCGTCGAGCCTGCCGGGAGTCGCGATGACGTGCGGTGCGACCGAGGAGAACGTGCACAACAACCGCGTGATGGCAGCTCGCCTCAGCGGGCTCGGCATCGACGTCGAGCTGGTCGAGGCGCCTGACGTGCACAGCTTCACGTCCTGGCGGGACGTGCTCGACCCGCACCTGACCCGCCTGCTGGCCGGCCTGTGGAGGCCGACGCATGCGCCGTGAGCAGACCGAGCTGGCCGCACCGGGGCTCGACCGTGCGGGAACGGTGATCGTCCACGGGCACTACGGCCGGCCGGTGCTGGTCTTCCCGAGCGAGCAGGGCCGCGCGTGGGACTACGAGAACAACGGCATGGTGGACGCGGTCGCCGACCTCGTCGAGGGCGGACGGGTGAAGCTGTACTGCGTCGACTCGTTCGACCACCTCTCGTGGTCCGACCGGTCCGCCTCGCTCGAGGAGCGGGCGCGTCGGCACGACGCGTACGAGCGGTGGCTGGTCGACGCCGTCGTGCCGACGATCGAGGCCGACTCGCCCGGCGCCCTTGACGACCGCGCGGGCCACGGTGGCGGCCTGGTCGTGACGGGCTGCAGCCTCGGCGCCTTCCACGCGCTCAACCTCGCGATGAAGCGTGCTGACCTGTTCGGCGTGGCCCTGTGCCAGTCGGGCAGCTACGACCCGGCGCTCTGGCACGCGTGGGGTGAGCGCGGCGACGCTGCCTACTTCAACAACCCGTCGGACTACATCCCGCACCTCGGCGGCGACCACCTCGACTGGCTCCGAACCCGGCTCCATGTCGTGCTGACCGTCGGGCAGGGCGCCTGGGAGGTGGACCCGACCGGGTCCCTGCCCTCGACCCGACGCGTGGCCGGGCTGCTCGCGGCGGCCGGCATCAGCCACGAGCTCGACGTCTGGGGCCACGACGTGTCCCATGACTGGCCGTGGTGGCAGCGCCAGCTCGCGCACCACCTGCCCCGGTTCTGCTGAACGGCTCCGTCTGAGCCTGGTGACGGCCCCCGTACCCGGTAGGTTTCCCGTCACGGCGATCTGCGGGAGGCATCGTGGCCGACACGACGAAGCACCTGATCGGGCTACTCCTCGGGGCCGAGGAGGACTGGCCGACGGCCTTCGAGCAGGTGCTGCGCCGGGTCGGGACGGTGGGGGACGACACTGGCCGTCGACACGAGTTCACGTCCGAACGCCTGACGATCGAGCCCTTCGACCTGCGCGACCCGGTTCGCACGGACCTCGTCATCGACCGGCTCGCCTACTGGTACTACCACCCCCGGGAGTGGCTGAAGAAGGCCTCGCTGATGGACGGCACCTACCTGCTCAACTCGCCGTTCACCTTCCAGTCGATGGAGAAGCACAGCGCGTACTGCGCGATGATGCGGCTGGGTCTGAAGATCCCGAGAACCGTTCTGGTGCCGTACAAGAACCCGGTCGACAACGTGCGGTGGGCCTACACGTCGGCCAAGTACAACCGCCCGTTCGACCTCGACGCGATCGCCGACGACCTCGGGTACCCGCTGTACATGAAGCCGTTCGACGGTGGCGGTTGGCGGGGTGTGTCACGGATCCGGGACCGGAACGAGCTGCACCGCGCGTACGACGAGTCCGACAAGATGCTGATGCACCTGCAGGCGACCGTCGACTACGACGTCTTCGCCCGCGCGCTGTCGATCGGACCCGAGACGCGCGTGATGGACTTCCGGCCGGACGAGCCGATGCACCAGCGGTACGCCGTCTCCTACGACTTCCTGTCGCCGTCTGCGGGCCACCAGACCACCGCGATCAGCCGCGTCGTCAACGCCTTCTTCGGGTGGGAGTTCAACTCCTGCGAGATGCTCGTCGCCGGGGACGAGGTCTACCCGATCGACTACGCCAACGCCTGTCCCGACGTCGCTGTCACGTCGCTGCACTACTACTTCCCGTGGGCGATCTCCGCGCTCGTGCGCTGGTCCACGTACTGCCTCGTGACCGGACGACGCAGCCGCATCGACCTGCGCACCGAGAAGTACTTCGCCATCGCCGACGACGACAGCCTCGACTACGACGCCAAGCTGGACGGCTACCTGGCGCTGGCGGACCAGCACTTCGAGACCGAGCGGTACCACGCGTGGTGCGCGGAGCACCTGCCCCACCTCGACGAGCAGGTGCGCGAGTGGGTCGCCGGCGCCGACTTCGACCGGCTGCTGCGCGACACGGTGGCGGTCACGTACCCGCCGCACGAGCACGAGCGGTTCCTCGCGCACTTCCGAGGCCTCCTCGACCTCTGGGAGCGCGACCAGGCAGCCGCAGCCGCGCCGGCCTGACCCGGGGACGAGGCACCCCAGTGCGGGCTCGTGTCATGAGCACGCGTGCCTAGGGGACTCGGGTGGCGCGACGGCTGCGGGCCGCCTCGTGGCGGCCCATACCGTAGGCGCAGCGCTCCCGCGGAGGGGCATCGGGGGAGGGAGACAGCACATGGGGGCACGGATCGGGGCCGTGACGACGCACCTGCCGTCGACGAGGGTCACGAGCGCAGAGGCGGAGCAGCGGATCGTGTCGTGCAGCGCGGGCTTCGTCCCCCCACGGGGGATCGTCGAGCGGGCCACCGGCATCAGGGCGCGTCACGTGATGCCCGACGACTGGCAGGCGTCCGACCTCGCCGTGGCCGCCGCGGAGAAGCTGCTCGCCGAGACCGGGCTGGGCGCGGACGACATCGACCTGCTGCTGTTCGCCTCCGCCTCCCAGGACCTCGTCGAACCCGCCACCGCGCACATCGTCGCCGCGGCGCTCGGTGCCACCTGCCCGGTGTTCGACGTGAAGAACGCCTGCAACTCCGTGCTGAACGCCCTGCAGGTCGCCCACGCGCTGGTCGACGCCGGGCAGCACCAGCGGGTCCTCGTCGTCACCGGCGAGAGCCCGAGCCGTGGAACCCGTTGGAACGTCCGGGACCTGAGGCAGTTCGCCCAGTCGTTCGCCGGCTACACGCTCTCCGACGCCGGGGCGGCGCTGCTCGTCGAGGCCTGCCCCGACGGCGAGGGGATCGTCGCGCAGGGCCATCACGCGGACTCCTCCGCCTGGCGCACGGGGACGCTGCCCGGCCGGCGGGTCGCGGAATCCGCGGGACCCCGAGGCGAGCTTCTTCCACCTCGACGGCGCCGGCCTGCGCGCAGCGTTCGAGCGGATCGGCCCGGCCACGGTCACCGACGTGCTCGACCGCGCCGGGACCACGTGGGACGACTGCGACCTCGTGGCCGTCCACCAGGTCACCCTGCCCTACCTGCACGGGTTCACCGACCGAGTCGGGATCGACCGGTCGCTGCTGCAGGTGACCGTCGACGAGCACGGCAACTGCGCCTCCGCGTCCCTTCCGCTCCAGCTGGAACGTGCCCTGCAGACCGGCCGCATCGACCGTGGCTCGACGGTGGTGCTGGTCGGGCTGGCCGGGGGCATCAGCGTCGGGACGATGGTGCTGCGGTGGTGACCGTGCGGCTGGCTGTGGTGGTGCCTGCGTACGACGAGGAGCACGGCATCGGCGCCACCCTCACCGCGCTCGCGGCGCAGCAGGACACGCACTTCACCCTGTACGTGGTCGACAACCTCAGCACGGACGGCACGGTGGGCGTGGTCGACCGGTTCGCCCGCGGTGCCCCGTTCCCCGTGCGGCTGCTCAGCGAGCCGCAGAAGGGGACGGGGGCAGCGGCCGACACCGGTGTGCGCCGGGCGATCTCGGACGGAGCCACCCACGTGCTGCGCTGCGATGCCGACACGGTGCCGCGCGCCGACTGGACCTCGGCGGCGCGTCGGCACTTCATGGCGGGTGACGACCTCCTGACCGGGCCGATGCTGCCGCGTCGTGACGAGTTCCCGCTGCGGCTGTGGGAGCGCACCCTCGTCCCGCTGCTCGTGCCCGGGGCCGCGGTCTTCGGCCGGTTCCGGCCCGGCAACCGCGGCGTCGACGACGAGGGGCGGCCCTACCGCGGGCCGTACGTGATGTGCCCCGGCTGCAACCTGGGGGTCAGTGCGCGGGCGTACCTCGACTCCGGCGGCTTTCCGCGCAGCGCCATCGAGCTCGTGCACGAGGACAGGGCCCTGGTCAACCGCGTGCGGGTCGTGAGCGAGCGGGTCGCCTACCACCGAGACGTCGTCGTCCGCGCCTCCGCACGGCGGCTCCGCGCCTACGGCCTGCGCGCCACCCTGCGCTGGTACCTGGATCACGGCCACGCGCCCGACGTCGTCGACGTGAGGCTGACGGCGTGACGTCACTGGCCTCGGGCGTCGACCTCCGCGTCACGCCCCAGGGCGCCTCGCGCGTCCACGCGGCGGAGCGGCGGCTGCTCCGCGCTGCCCATCCGGTCACCTTCGACCTGCTGGAGCGGCTGCTGCGTGATCGCCCGGCCCGACGTCTGCCGGGTATCGGCGTCATCGTGACGGATCCCACCCTCGTGCGAGACGTGCTCTCCGACAGCAGCTTCCGCAAGAGCGGCCCCGGCTCGTCGGGCGCCTTCTGGGCCGGTGTGCTGGGGCACCGCACGCTGATCGGCATGGACGGTGCCGCCCACCGGGACCTGCGGCGCGCACTCTCACCGCTGTTCACGCCACAGGCGGCGCGAGCGGCGTGCGACCGGGTGCTGGCCGCCCCGCTGGACCGTGCCCGTCGCGACCTCGTGGCTGGTCGTCCGGTCGACCTCGTGCCGGTCGCCCGCACCGCGGCGACCGCTGTCGTGGCCTCGCTGGTGGGGATGCTGCCGGAGGACGCGTCGGCCGACCGTGTGCGGGAGGTGTCCGACCAGCTGCTGCGCGCGAGCGACGAGGTGCTCGGGATGGTGCGGCTCGGCCGACGTGGGCTCAGCGCGCGGCAACGCGACCGGGTGGCTCAGCTGCTCGCGCCGCTGACGCAGGCAGCCACCGAGGCCTATGACAGCGGCCACGGCCTCGAGGGGGTCGACTCGGTGCTGGCACGGCTTCCGGCACTGGGGATCTCACGGGCCCAGGCCCCGGCACTGGCCGCCGTGCTCCTGCTCACCGGCACGGAGACGGTGACCAGCGCCGCGCCACGCGCTGCGGCGATGCTGGTCGACTCGGGTCTTGCACCGCGACTCGCGTCGTCGCTGCACGACACCGGCGGTGACGCGGCACTGCGTGACACCGTCGCGGAGGCGCTGCGGATGGCGACCCCGTCCCCGGCCATGCTGAGGCGTGCGACCCGGTCGTCGACCCTCGGCGCCACCGATGTGAGGGTGCGGCCGGGTGACCGCGTCGTCCTCGCCACGTGGTGGGCGACCCGGCTGCCGGGCGGCTTCGCGCCCGGGCGCACCTGCCCTTCGTCCGTGAGGCACCTGTGGTTCGGCGCGGGCCCGCACTTCTGCCTCGGGTCGTCGCTCGCCACCGCCGAGGTCGAGGCGTTGACGCGGGTCGTCCTGGACGCGGAGCGACAGGTCGGGCCGCTCAGAGTGGTCGAACGCACGGCCGCCCGGCGCGTGCTCGTGCCCTCGTACAGCCGACTGGTCGTGCAGGCCCGGGGGGATCGGCCGTGAGCCCCGTGAGCCCCGTGAGCCCCGTGAGCCCTGTGAGCCCTGGGAGCCCGGGAGCCCGGTGAGCCCGACGGGAGCCGTGACGGACCAGCCGGCGGTCGACCTGCTGTCCCTCGTGACCCGCCACGCCGTCTCCGACCCCGACCGGCTCGCCCTGCACGGAGCGGACGGCGGTCGTACGACGTACCGCACCCTCGTCGCACTCATCCGTGGCGGGGCAGCTGGTCTGCGCTCTCAGGGGTTCGAGGTCGGCGACGGCGTCGTGTTCGCGGTGCGCCCGTCGCCCCGCGCCGTCGTGGCGGCGCTCTCCGTCGTCGCCGCCGGCGGTGTGGTGATCGTCGCCGACCCCGGCGCAGGCCCGGCGCTCGCGGCCGCCCGGCTGGACCTGGCTCGTCCGCGCTGGGCGATGGCCGAGCCTCTGGTGCACCTGATGTCCAAGCGTCCGGCGCGGCGCCTGCTGGCCCGTCGCGGGCTCGCGCTGCCCGACCTCGACGCTCCCGGCCTCCGTCACGTCGTGGTGGGAGCTGCGACCTGGTCCCCGACGATGGCGCCACGTGGTGCTCTGCGGTGGGAGGTGCTGCAGCGCAACGCGTCCGATCCGCCGCTCGAGGCGCTCGACCACGACCGGCCCGCGCTCGTGGTCTTCACCTCGGGCACGACGTCCTCCCCCCGTGCCGTGCAGCACAGCGTGTCGTCGTTGACCGCAGGGGTGTGCGCACTGCTCGACCGGCTGGCCCTGCGCGCCGACGACGTCGTGCACACCGACCAGATGATGCTCGGCCTGCCGGTGCTCGCCGCGGGGGCGACCTGGTCCGTGGCGCCCGTCGGTGCGCGCGGCCCGACGTGGCGTAGGACGGCGGTCGAGCGCGGCGCCACCGTGGGGTACGCCGTGCCGGCCACCCTGGACGCGGCGGCGGAGGACGGTCCGCTGCCGGGCTCCCTGCGGATGCTCGCGACGGGCGGCGCCCCGGTCACGCCGGGCGTGGTGGCGCGGCTCAGTGATGCCGCCCCCCGGGCCCGCGTGCTCGGCGTCTACGGCCTCACGGAGGCCCTCCCGGTGGCCACGGTCGAGGGGCCGGACCTGCTGCGGCACAGCAGGATCCCGGGCACGGGTCTCCTTCTCGGCAGGCCCGTCGACGGGACGACCTGCGGTGTGGACGACCGTGGCGAGCTCTGGGTGAGCGGGCCGCAGGTGGCTACCGGGTACCTGGGGGAGCCGCCCGCTGAACGGGTACGCACCGGCGACCAGGTGCGCGTCCTGGCGGACGGCCGCCTCGAGCTCCTCGGCCGCGCCAAGGACATGCTCCTGCGCGGGGTCACCAACATCTACCCGGCACTGGTCGAGCCGTTCGTCGAGGCCGAGCCGGACGTCGCCGAGGCGGCGATGGTCGGCCGTCCCGACGCGCGGACCGGTGACGAGCGGGTGGTGCTGGTGGTCGTCCCTGCGCCGGGGGTCGGCGCGGCCGGCGTGCGTTCGACGCTGCGCCGGCGACTGCCGCAGCTCCTCGACACGGCCTGGCTGCCGGACGAGGTCGTGGTCGTGCAGGCCCTCCCCCGGACGGGTCGAGCGCGCAAGGTCGACAAGGCCCTTCTGCGTGCACGTCTGGTGGCGGGGGAGCTGTCGTGAGGGTCGCCGTCACGGGCGCCAGCGGTTTCGTCGGCTCCGCGGCCGCCCAGGCCCTCGACGCCGCGGGCCACGAGGTCGTCGGCTTCGGGCGGCGGGCGCGCCCGTCCACCCTCCCGGTGTCGGTCGGCTACCGGCGCTGGGACCTGGCCTCGGGTCCGCTGGAGAGCGCCGATCCGGTGGACGTGGTGCTGCACTGCGCGGCGGCCGTCGACGACTGGGCGCCGCTGCGCGAGCAACGCGTCGCCACCGTGTCAGGGACCGCCGCGGCCCTGGCCAGCTGGCCGCACGCACGCTTCGTGCACATCTCGAGCGCCAGCGTCTACCCCGCCTGGCGCCACGGCGTGGTGCGGGAGGACGACGGTCCCGCAACGAGCTTCGTCGGCCCGTACCCGAGGGCCAAGGCGGAGGCGGAGGCGGTGGTGGACGCGGCGTCGCGGACCGGACGCCGTGCCCTGGTCCTCCGGCCCCACGCCGTGCACGGACCCGGCGACCCGACGCTCCTGCCGCGGCTGCAGCAGGCGGTACGGGGTCGCCGCGACGGACGCCGCGGTGTTCTCGTGCTGCCGGGCTCGGCGCGGACGTGGGTGCACCTCACGTCGGTCGAGCTGCTCGCCGACGTCTGCCGCGTCGCGTGCGAGAGCGACGCTGTCGGGGTCGTGAACGTCGCCGACGCCGCGCCGGTCCGGCTGGGCGAGGCCGTCGACGCCGTGCTCTCGCCGGCAGACGGCCAGCCACCTCTGCGAGTGCACCTGCCGCGCACCGCGTCCCGCGTCCTGGCCGCGACGCTCGAGGGCGGAGCGCGGCTCGTGGGCAGTCCGACGCCGCCCCCCGTGACCCGGTACGTGGTCAGCCATCTGGCGGTGTCGCGCGTGCTCGACCTGGGTCGGCTCCGTGACCGGCTGGGTGTCGAGCCGCCGCCCACGGACCTGTCGAGGCTGGCACCGCATCGCGCCGGGCTGCCGGGCTAGCGGCGCGACGTTCCGAAGGCCGAAGGATCCACCGCGATCCACAGGTGCTCCGCAGTCGCCAGCAGCTCCGGCTCGCGGTCGTCGTCGAACGACCACAACGTCGCCGCGGTGCGGGTCTTGCGCCCCTCGGTGCCTCGCTCCAGGCCGGTCACGACGCAGCGCTCGCCCGGGCGCGGAACCCGGTGCAGCGCCACGGTGATGCCGCCCAGCACCATCGGCCGGCCCACCAGATCCGTCGACCACCCTCCGGGGCAGTCGACAGACGCCCAGGTCTGCGGGACGTCCACGTCGTCGCCCGGCGACCACTCGCACGCGGTCCGGTCCCCGGTGCCCGGCAGCACGCCGGGTGTCAGCCGCAGCCCGTCCCCCTCGGCACGGTCGAGGCCGCACACGAAGCAGGACGGGAAGGGGTGCTCGACCAGCCCGCGGTAGGCGCCCGCCGCAGCACGCGCGACGTCGGGCGGGACGGGGTCGACCGGAGTCAGCGCCGCCGCCTCGTCCGGCCCGATCGCCGCCGCCGTGAGGACGACGGTGTCGTCGTCGCGTGCAGTCGCCCGCACCGGCCGCCCGTCCGAGGTCTCCACCTCGACCGCCATCGGACGGTCGAGCGGTGGGGGAGCGCTCAGCCTCACGGCCACCGCGGCCGCCCCGCGCAGCACCTCGCTCAGCGCCCCCGAGCTCCACCCGCCGTTCCCTGACCCCGGGGGCCCGTGGAACCGGTCCGGCACCACCAGCTGGTGCGCATCGCTCGACACAGGACTCCCAGGCACCCCGCGAGCCTAGGGCTCCGCCTCCTCGCAGGCCCCCAGGTCCCCCGCATCGCAGATCGTCCCCTTTCTGCGGTCGGCGGGGGCCTCGGGAGCGCAGATCGTCCCCCTTCTGCGGTCGGGAGGGGCCTCGGGAGCGCAGATCGTGGCCTTTCTGCGGTCGGCGGGGGCCTCGGGAGCGCAGATAGTCCGCGATCTGCGGCGGGGGTGGGGTTGTGACCCCTTCAGCGGCCCATCTCGTCGTAGCGGTCGAGGGCCTCACGGCGCTCGGCGGCGTGGTCGACGATCGGCTCGGGATAGCCGTGGGCGTACCCGTTCTCGGAGGTCCAGGGGGTGTGGGCGGCCTTGCCCGGCAGGTGGGCCAGCTCGGGAACGTAGCGGCGCACGTAGTCGCCGTCGGGGTCGAAGCGCTGACCCTGCGTGACGGGGTTGAACACCCGGAAGAAGGGAGAGGCGTCGGTGCCGGAGCCGGCGACCCACTGCCAGCCGTGGTTGTTGCTGGCGAGGTCGCCGTCGACGAGGTGGCGCAGGAAGTGACGGGCCCCCAGCTGCCACTCCAGGTGCAGGTCCTTGACCAGGAAGCTGGCGGTGACCATGCGGACCCGGTTGTGCATCCAGCCCTCGCGCAGGAGCTGGCGCATCCCGGCGTCGACCAGCGGGAAGCCGGTGCGGCCTGCCTTCCACGCCTCGAGCTGCTCCCCCGGGCGGTCGTACCTCATCCGGGCGTACTGGGGACGCAGGTACTCCCGCGCGCTCTGCGGGTGGTGCCACAGCACGTCGGCGTAGAACTCCCGCCACGCGAGCTCGGTCCGGTACGTCTGTGCGCCCTTCGACCTTCGCGGGGCGAGCTCGGCGAGCAGGGTGCGTGGGTGGATCTCGCCGTACTTGAGGTGGGCCGACATGCGTGAGGTGCCGTCCACCGCAGGCCGGTCACGGTCGTCGTCGTACTCGTCGAGCGCCTCGTCCGAGAACTCGTGCCAGCGGGCGAGGGCTGCTTCCTCCCCGACAGGCGGGAGGTCGACGTCCTCGGCCCCGTCGGGCTCGTCCGGCAGCGGGTCGCCGTCGAGGGTTCGAGCCCACCTCAGCGCCGACGGGGGTGTCGCGGCGGGAGCCGGCCAGCCGTGGTCGCGCCACGCCCTGGAGAAGGGTGTGAAGACCGCGTACGGGGTGCCGTCCGCCTTGGTGACCGACCCTGGTCCCACGGCGTACGGCGTGCCCGAGCGGACGAGGGACCGCCCGGCCTCCTCCAGCGCCTGCTCGACGGCCCGGTCGCGGCGACGACCGTACGGACCGCCGTCGGCGGTCGCGTGCACGGTGCGCGCGCCCAGCTCCTCGGCGACCTGCGGCACCACGGCGACCGGGTCGCCGCGGCGCACGAGCAGCGCCCCGTCCATCGAGGCGTCGAGGGCGCGGAGCGAGCGGGCCAGCCACGCCAGGCGCGGGTTGCCGGCCGGTCGGGTCAGGCGTGGATCGACGACGAACAGCGGGAGCACCCGTCCGCCGTCCGACTCCTCGACGGCACGAAGCAGCGCAGGGTGGTCCCCGAGCCGCAGGTCGCGGCGGAACCAGAGCACGGTGTCGGGCACCCTCCCACCCTGCGGGGCGCGGGGCCCGTCCGCCAGCCGATGACGCGGCTCCGGATGGGACGGACACCCGCCGCATCTAGGCTCGAGGGTGTCTCGGCGGGTGCCGGGTACGAGCTGAGGGGACGACAACTGCGTGAGCGACCTGATCGACACGACGGAGATGTACCTCAAGACCATCTTCGAGCTGGAGGAGGAGGGCATCGTCCCGCTGCGCGCCCGCATCGCGGAACGGCTCGAGCAGAGCGGCCCGACCGTCTCGCAGACGGTCGCCCGGATGGAGCGTGACGGCCTGGTCGTCGTCAGCGGCGACCGCCACCTCGAGCTGACCGAGACCGGTCGGCAGAAGGCGACCCGCGTGATGCGCAAGCACCGCATCGCCGAGCGGCTCCTGATCGACGTGATCGGACTCGACTGGGAGCACGTGCACGAGGAGGCGTGCCGCTGGGAGCACGTGATGAGCGACCGCGTCGAGAAGCGCATCCTCGAGCTGCTCGGTCACCCGACCGAGTCTCCGTACGGGAACCCCATCCCCGGCCTCGCGGAGCTCGGTGAGGAGCGCGAGGCGGACGGGGCCTTCCTGACGGGGGTGGCGACCCTGGTCGACGCAGCCACCGTCGGCGGCCCCACCCGGACCCGCGTGGTCGTCCGGCGTCTCGGCGAGCCGATCCAGACCGACATCGAGCTGCTCGGTCAGCTGTCCGCGTCGGGCGTGCGACCCGGCGGGGCCGTGTCCGTCCGGCGCGTCGACGGTGGAGTCGTCGTCTCGGCCGAGGGGTCGGACGTCGAGCTCGACCTGCCCGACGCCCTGGCAGGTCACGTGTTCGTGATCGCCGTCCCCGGGTGAAACTTGGACATACCGCCCCGAACACCCTGTGATCTGAGTCACTTCGAGACCTCATCGTGACCGGGATGTGACATCGCGCGGAGCGGTGCGTTACGGTCTGCGGGCTGGTTCGGGTTCCCTGTGCCAGCTCTCGAGCGGCTCGCCGAACCCTGTCGCCGCCCCGAGGTCCTTCCGATCGACGCATGACAGGGGCGGGGGAACCACGTGATGCGGTTCCGGTCCTGGAGCACAGGACGGGAACCTTGGGGTGAAGCCGGACCCAGATCGACCCGGCCGGGTGACCTACCTCCCACCCGAACCCGACAGCTCACCTCGTAGGCGTCAGGAGAGGTCCAGATCTTGTCGACGCGCGCCTCCGGGCGGCACCGCACCGCGGTCCGTCCGAAGACCCCCTTGTCCACCCTCGCCGAGTCCCTCACGGCGAACGCCGGCACCGTCGGTCGCCGCACGGCCGTGATCGCCGCCTCCTCCGGCCTCGTGGTCTCGATGGGCGTCACCGCGGCCGACGCGGCCCCCGTCACCGGAGGCCCCGACCCGGTCAGCACGTCCGACGCCGGTAAGGCAGGCGCACTGCTCACGGTGACCCGTACCGCAGTGGCGGCCCCCGCCGAGTCGGAGGTCACCCTCGCCAGCGCCACGGTCTCCAGCGCGACGGCCGCGCCGAAGCCGAAGCCCAAGCCGGCGCCCGCGCCGGTCGTCCAGGCCTCGAGCCGCGGCACCGAGAAGGCGTCGCGCTCCGAGGAGCGCGAGGCCCCGGCCGAGACCGGCAACATGTCCGCGTCGCGCTCCAACGTGATGAGCATCGCGGCGCGCTACGTCGGTACCCCGTACCGCTACGGCGGCACCACGCCGTCGGGCTTCGACTGCTCCGGATACCTGCAGTACGTGTTCAAGCAGGTCGGCGTCAACCTGCCTCGCACGTCGAGCGCGCAGGCCTCCTTCGGCACGCGCATCTCGCGGTCCGAGGCACAGCCCGGCGACCTCGTCTACAAGCCGGGTCACATCGGCCTGTACGCGGGTGGCAACAAGATGTACGACGCCCCGCGCACCGGCAAGAGCGTGTCGCTGCGCGAGATCTACTCGTCCGACTTCGTGTTCATCCGCGTCCTCGGCAACTGACGTACCGGAGTCCGGCCTCGCGCCGGACCCGGACAGAACGGCCCGTCCCGCACGAAGGGGACGGGCCGTTCGGCGTTCCGAGACCGTGTCGTGGCCCGAATGTCGATGACCACGCGGCCATCGTCTGCGTACCCTGACCCTTGTACCAACCGGGTCGTCCCTCCGGAGGTTGCCGTGGACACGCTCGACCGCTCCGCCCGAACCGGGCGCGGACCGGTCCTGCGCTGCCCCGGCGCGACGCCTCACGGCGGCCACAGCGGCGCGGGTGGTGGGCAATGACCCCGCCACCGCACCAGCTGCGGAGCTCCACCCTGCTCGTCGAGAACAGGCGTCGTCCCCTGCGGACGGCGCCTGTCGTCGTCCGCGGGTCGGTGGAGCAGTCCCGGCATGCCAGTCCTCACGCGTCCCGAAGCCGTCGGGACCCGCACAGCGAGGTCATCACATGCGCACACTCGTCCTCAACGCCGGCTTCGAACCGCTGGCCGTCGTGTCCTTCCGCCGGGCCCTGGTGCTCGTCCTGGCCGGCAAGGCGTCGGTCCTGGCCGCCGACGAGCACCCGATCCTCACGGGCGACCGGTCGGTGGAGCGGCCGTCGGTCATCCTGCTGACCCGTTACGTGCGCGTGCCCTTCGGGCGCTCGGTGCCGGTGTCCCGGCGCGGCGTCCTGCGTCGGGACGGGCACCGGTGCGCCTACTGCGACCGGACCGCCGGCACCGTCGACCACGTGCTGCCGCGCAGCCGCGGGGGCGCGGACAGCTGGGAGAACCTCGTGGCCTGCTGCGTGCGCTGCAACAACGTCAAGGGCAGCCGGACCCCGCAGGAGATGGGATGGATGCTGCGTCGACCGCCCGATCGCGCCCCGCGGCACGGCGTGGGTGGTCCGCGGCACGGAACGTCGCCACCCCCTGTGGGAGGACTACCTGCCTGAGGCGGCCTGAAGCCGTCCCGTCCCGCCCACCGACGCCGCGGCGGACCGTGACACAGGGGTCGGGAGGTCCGTGGCGACCGCTGCGGGCAGACTGCCCCCATGACGACCCGACCCGAGCTCGCAGGTTCCTTCGGCATGGTGGCCAGCACCCACTGGCTCGCCAGCCAGACCGGGATGGGGGTGCTCGAGCGGGGCGGCAACGCCGTCGACGCGGCGGTGGCCACCGGCTTCGTCCTGCAGGTGGTCGAGCCCCACCTCAACGGGCCCGGGGGCGACCTGCCCGCGCTGGTGTGGAGCCAGGACGACCAGCGCACCCACGTCGTGTGCGGACAGGGCACGGCGCCGGCGGCCGCGACCCTGGAGGCCTTCGCCGACCTGGGCCTGGACGCCGTACCCGGCACGGGGCCGCTCGCGGCGGTGGTGCCCGGCGCGTTCGGGGCCTGGGTGCTGATGCTGCAGCGGTGGGGCACGTGGTCGCTGCGCGACGTGATCGAGCCGGCCATCGACTACGCCCTCGCGGGAGCGCCGGTGCTGCCTCGGGTCAGCGCGACCATCGCCGCGATGTCGCCAGTGTTCACCGAGGAGTGGACGACCTCGGCCGGGACCTACCTGACGGACGGACAGGGCCCCGCGCCGTGGTCGCGGCTGCGCCTGACCGGTCTGGGGCGGACCTACGAGCGCGTCGTCGCGGAGGCCGAGGCTGCGGGCGGGGACCGCGACGCACAGCTCGAGGCCGCGAGGAGGACCTGGTACGAGGGGTTCGTGGCCGACGCGGTGGACGCCTTCGGCCGGGACCGGGCCTGGATGGACACGTCGGGCCGCCGCCACCACGGTCTCCTCACCGGAGACGACCTGGCCTCGTGGCGGGCCACGGTGGAGGAGCCCGTGACGGCGCGCTACCGCGACGTCGAGGTCGCGAAGACCGGGCCGTGGGGGCAGGGGCCGGTGCTGCTGCAGATGCTGCGGCTGCTCGACGAGGTCGGCCTGCCGGACACCCTCGACGACGCCGACCCCTCGTGGGTGCATAGCGCGCTCGAGGCCAACAAGCTCGCCTTCGCCGACCGTGAGGCCTGGTACGGCGACCCCGACCACTCCGACGTGCCCACTCGACGACCTGCTCTCGGACGCCTACACGAGGGAGCGGGCACGGCTTGTCGACCCCACCACCGCGAGCCTCGAACTGCGCCCCGGCAGCCCCGGAGGGCGGGCGCCCCGGCTTCCCGACCCGCTCGCGCCCGCGGGCGGCACCGGGGGCGCCGCCGTCGCTGGCGTGGGGGAGCCCACCGTGCGACGGCAGGAGGACCCGGTCGAGGGCGACCTGGCCGTCCGCGGCGACACGTGCCACGTGGACGTCGTCGACCGCTGGGGGAACATGGTGTCGGCCACCCCGTCCGGGGCATGGCTGCAGTCGTCACCCGTCGTACCCGAGCTGGGCTTCCCTCTCGGCACCCGGGCCCAGATGTTCTGGCTCCAGCCCGACCTGCCGGCCTCGCTGCGTCCCGGGTCTCGTCCGCGGACGACGCTCTCACCGTCGCTGGCCCTGCGGGACGGCCGCCCGTGGATGGCCTTCGGCACGCCCGGTGGTGACCAGCAGGACCAGTGGCAGCTGCTGTTCCTGCTGCGCGCGGTGCACGGCGCGCGAGGCGTCGACCAGGCGCTCCAGGCCGCGGTCGACGCTCCGATGCTGCACTCCGACCACGCGCCGGGGTCGTTCTACCCGCGTCAGAGCCGGCCCGGACGGGCCGTGCTGGAGGACCGCTGGCCCGCGGCGACCCGTGATGCGCTCGCCGCCCTCGGCCACGACGTGGAGATCGTGGACGGGTGGTCCCTCGGGCGGCTGTCGGCCGTCGCCCGCGACGGCGAATGGCTGCGCGCGGCCGCGAACCCCCGCGGCGCCCAGGGCTACGCCGTGGGGCGTTGACGACCGAACTGCCACGGAACAGCGTCACTATCCGCTCATGTCGGTCTGTTGAAGATTCACTCCCGATTCGCCCAAATCAGTGACCTCGCCCACAGCGGGATGACAGGATGCCCGGGTCCTTCCACCTTTCCCTGCTCGATGGGAGCTTCATGTCTGCTCGTCCATCTCGCGTGCTTGCGTCCCTGATCGGGGCCGGCGCGCTCATCGCCGGACCCCTGTCGGTACCGGCGAACGCCGCCCAGATCGAGGTCCAGATCCTGGGCATCAACGACTTCCACGGCCGGATCGAGTCCGGTGTTCCCGGCAACAGGCCGCCTGTAGCCAGCGACATCCCCGGCGCCGCCAAGCTCGGCGGCGTGGTCGACCGGCTGCGCGCCGAGTACCCCAACAGCACGGTCTTCACGTCGGCCGGTGACAACGTCGGCGCCTCGACGTTCACCTCGGCCTCGCAGGAAGACGCGCCGACCATCGAGTCCCTCAACGAGATGGGCCTCGACGCAGGAGCGGTGGGCAACCACGAGTTCGACCGTGGCTACGACTGGCTGGCCGACCCCGCCACGCACGGCATCGACGGACTCGGGCTGGCCCAGTGGCCGTCCCTGGGGACGAACGTGGGTGGCTCCGAGCTGGCACCGTCCGCGGTGATCGAGACCGCGGCGGGCGTCAGCGTCGGCCTGGTCGGCGTCGTGACGCAGCAGACCCCCACCCTGGTCGACCCGACGGGCATCCAGGGCCTGACCTTCGACGACCCGGTGGCCACCGCGAACGCGGAGGCGAGCCGACTGAAGGACGGTGACCTCGCCGACGTCGTGATCCTGCTGGCCCACGAGGGCACGGAGGACACCGACTGCGCGAACATCGCGACGACACCGGGCGCGTTCGCCGACATCGTCAACGGGGCGAACGCTGACATCGACGCGATCCTCTCCGGTCACACGCACACCAAGTACTCCTGCACCATCGATGATCGCCCGATCCTGCAGACCGGCCAGTACGGCACCGGCCTGGACCGGCTCGTGATGACCGTCGACACCGACACCAACGAGGTCGTGTCCGTCGACGGCGCCAAGACCGGCGTCGTCACCGTGGCGACTGACCCGGCCGCAGCGGACCCGGAGATCGCCCAGATCGTCGCGGACGCCAAGGCGGCCGCCGACGTGATCGGCAACGTGCCCGTCGGGGAGATCTTCGAGGACATCCTCCGCGGCAAGAACCCGGATGGCTCCGAGAACCGTGGCAAGGAGTCGGTGCTCGGCAACTTCATCGCCGACGTGCAGCTGGAGGCCGCCGGCAAGCTGGCCGACGAGCCGCCGGTGATCGCGTTCATGAACCCGGGCGGACTGCGCACCGACTTCCTGTACGCGAAGTCGGGCGCGGAGACCGAGGACGGCATCGTCACGTACGGCGAGGCCGCGGTGGTTCAGCCGTTCGCCAACACGCTGTTCACCATGGACCTCACCGGTGCCCAGGTGAAGCAGATCCTCGAGGAGCAGTGGCAGCCGGACGGCGCGTCGCGTCCATTCCTGCACCTCGGCGTGTCCGAGGGGCTCACCTACGAGTACGACCCGAGCCTCGCGAAGGGCTCGCGGATCACGTCGGTCGACCTCGACGGGGCCCCGATCGACCCGGCGGCGACCTACCGGGTCGCGATGAACTCGTTCCTCGCCGTGGGTGGTGACAACTTCGCGACGTTCAAGGATGGCGCCAACAAGCGCGACACCGGTCAGGACGACCTCGACGCGCTGATCACCTACTTCGAGGAGAACAGCCCGGTCCTGCCGAGCCAGCAGGAGCGGGCCATCATCAACGGGCAGTACGTGGACCAGTGGATCGAGGACTTCGAGATCTCCGGTCCCGAGACCCTGGCCCCGGGCGAGCGAGGCACCGTGACGCTGAGCTTCCTCGTCGAGGAGGACATCGACGGGGAGTTCGTCGCGTCGATGCTGGTCGGCGACGGGATGGCGGTGGTCGACCTGCCCGACGAGTGCGAGGTCACCGACAGCATCTTCGTCGACTGCACCTACGACGGTTTCGCCGAGGGCCCTGTGGCCGTCGACGTCACCGTGGTCGGGCTGTCCAACGGCTTCGAGTTCGACAGCGTGTTCATCGGCTACCTGTACTCGCCGACGTTCGACGGCAACCCGATCGACCCCGACACCTCGTTCTGGTCACTCCAGGAGGTGATCCTCCTCGACGAGGAGCTCAACGGTCAGCAGAGCGACCTGGACGACGACGGCACCGCCGACGTCGTGGCCATGGACACGAAGGGTCGCCTGCTGCTCTACCCCGGCGACGGCTTCGGTGGCTTCGGCCCGAGCTCGGTCGTGGGGACGGGCTTCGCCGGTCCGGTCCTGCTCCCGGGTGACCTGAACGGCGACAAGACGGACGACGTCATGTACCAGACCCCCTCGGGTGCGCTGTACGCGTACGCGAACCGGGGCGACGGCACGCTCAGCCGTGGCGTCCTCGTCTTCACCGGCTTCACGAACTGGACCCTCCTCGGGCCCGGTGACTGGGACGGCGACGGCACGTCGGACCTGATCGCCCGCAGCCCGGGCGGCCAGCTCTACCTGTTCGCGGGCAAGGGCAACGGCAGCTTCAACAAGGCCAAGCTCATCGGCAAGGGCTGGGGTTCGTTCACCGACATCCTCACCCCGGGCGACTTCGACGGCGACGGCAACGTCGACCTGCTGGGCCGCAGCTCGAGCAACCGCCTCTACCTGTACCCGGGCTCGGGCACGGGTGGCTTCGGTAGCCGCAGCCTGGTGGCGACCGGCTGGTCGTTCCCCGGCAGCACGGGCGTCGGCGACTTCGACGGTGACCTGATGGCGGACATCATCGTCAAGACGTCGTCCGGTGCGCTGTACGAGTACTCGGGCAACGGGGCCGGCGGCATCCTCACGCCGCCGGTCAAGATCGGCTCCGGCTGGGGCGGTCTGAAGCTGGTCGGCTGACCGAACGGCCTGGCACACCACGGAGGGTGTCGTCCCGCGAGAGCGGGACGGCACCCTCCGTGCGTGGCGCACCCGGGGACGGCATCGCAGCTCGGTCGGGCCCAGCACGTAGGCTCGTCCCCGAGATGAGCACCCTCTTCGACGACCTCGACCTGCCCGTTCCCGGCTCCGGGACCGGTGCCGCCAAGCCCCAGCAGGCCGGAGGTGACCCGTCCGCCATGCTGGACGGGCTGAACCCGGCCCAGCGCGAGGCCGTGCTGCACGCGGGCAGCCCGCTGCTGATCGTCGCCGGTGCGGGGTCCGGCAAGACCCGCGTGCTGACCCACCGCATCGGGTACCTGCTGGCGGCGCGTGGCGCGACGCCGGGCCAGATCCTCGCGATCACGTTCACGAACAAGGCCGCCGGCGAGATGCGCGAGCGGGTGGCGAGCCTCGTCGGTCCGCGGGCCCGGGCGATGTGGGTCTCCACGTTCCACAGCGCGTGCGTGCGCATCCTGCGCCGTGAGGCGAAGACGATCGGCCTGCGGTCCTCCTTCTCGATCTACGACGCGGCCGACTCGCAGCGGATGATGGCCCTGGCGTGCCGCGAGCTGGACCTCGACCCGAAGCGCTACCCGCCGCGGAAGTTCAGCCACCAGGTGTCCAACCTCAAGAACGAGCTGGTGGACGACGAGGAGTTCGCGCTGCGGGCCCAGTCGGGCACCCCCGACGAGCAGGTGCTGGCCGAGGCCTACCGCATGTACACCGCCCGGCTCCGCCAGGCGCAGGCGCTCGACTTCGACGACCTCATCATGATGACCGTCAACGTGCTCCGGGCGTTCCCGCAGGTCGCCGAGCACTACCACCGGCGGTTCCGGCACGTGCTCGTGGACGAGTACCAGGACACCAACCACGCTCAGTACGCGCTGATCCGCGAGCTCGTCGGCGGACCGGCCAGCGCTGCCGGTGCGCTGGCCAGGACCGACCCCGAGGCCCCTGTCGTCGAGGAGG
Organism: uncultured Actinomycetota bacterium; assembly: GCA_963845675.1. Lineage (GTDB taxonomy): Bacteria > Actinomycetota > Actinomycetes > Actinomycetales > CAWJMD01 > CAWJMD01. The sequence continues at coordinate 678,538 of CAWJSX010000005.1, forward strand.
CCGAGCTGACCGTGGTGGGTGACGCGGACCAGTCGATCTACGCGTTCCGCGGCGCCTCGATCCGCAACATCATGGAGTTCGAGGACGACTACCCGCAGGCCCGCACCCTCCTGCTCGAGCAGAACTACCGGTCGACCCAGACGATCCTGTCGGCGGCCAACGCGGTGATCTCGCGCAACAGCGGTCGCCGTCCGAAGAACCTGTGGACCGACTCTGGGGCCGGCGAGCGCATCGTCGGGTACGCGGCCGACACCGAGCACGACGAGGCGGCCTTCGTCGCCGAGGAGATCGACCGCCTCCACGACGAGCACGGCGTGCGGTACGGCGACGTCGCGGTGTTCTACCGCACCAACGCGCAGTCCCGGGCGCTGGAGGAGGTCCTCGTGCGGGTCGGGCTGCCGTACAAGGTGGTCGGCGGCACGCGGTTCTACGAGCGGCGCGAGGTCAAGGACGCGCTGGCGTACCTGCGTCTGCTGGCGAACCCGGATGACACGGTGAACCTGCGGCGGGTGCTCAACGTGCCCAAGCGCGGCATCGGCGACCGCGCGGAGGCTGCCGTGTCGGTCTTCGCCGAGCGGGAGCGCATCTCGTTCGCGGCGGCGCTGGAGCGAGCCGGTGAGGTACCCGGGCTGATAACGCGCTCGCTGACCGCGGTCAAGGGATTCACCACGCTCGTGGACGAGCTGCGCACCGTGGTGGAGGCCGGCGCCGGCCCCGCGACCGTCCTCGAGGCGGTGCTCGACCGGACCGGCTACCTCGCCGAGCTCCGCGCCAGCCACGACCCCCAGGACGAGACCCGGATCGAGAACCTCGCCGAGCTGGGGGCGGTGGCGACCGAGTTCGAGCAGGCCTCCCCGGAGGGAACGCTCACCGACTTCCTCGAGCAGGTCTCGCTGGTGGCCGACGCGGACCAGGTGCCCGACGAGGCGGTCGCGGACGGTGCGCACGAGGCGGAGGCCGAGGGCAGCACCGAGGACCTCGGCGTCGTCACGCTGATGACCCTGCACACCGCGAAGGGCCTCGAGTTCGACGTCGTCTTCCTCACCGGCCTGGAGGACGGCACCTTCCCGCACATGCGCTCGCTCGACGACGAGGACGAGCTGGCCGAGGAACGCCGGCTCGCGTACGTGGGCATCACCCGCGCCCGTCAGCGGCTGTACGTGTCACGGGCCGTGGTGCGCAGCGCCTTCGGGCAGCCGCAGTACAGCCCGGCCAGCCGGTTCCTCGCCGAGATCCCCGACGAGCTGGTCGACCAGCGCCGCGAGCCCAGCGCCGGGTCGCCGGGGTGGGCCGGCGGGTCGCCCGCGGTGGCGCGCCTGGCCGCCCGCCCGGACGTGATGGCCCGCACCACGCGCGAGATCGTCCACCTCGAGCCGGGAGACCGCGTCAGCCACGACACCTTCGGGCTGGGGACGGTCACCCTCGTCGAGGGCAGCGGGGACAAGACGGTCGCCCACGTCGACTTCCGGGCGGACGGGGTCAAGCGGCTGCTGCTGCGCTACGCACCCGTCGAGAAGATCTGAGGTTCAGGCGCGCGCCGGGCGACGGAGCGGGCTGACGCCTGGCGTCAGGGTCGAGCCGTCGGAGTTCAGCTGGCTCAGTGCGGTGCTGATCTCGTGCACGAGACGGCTCGAGATGGGCAGCGACATGTGGCCGGCGCCGCGCACGAGCACGTTCTGCACCGACAGGGTCGGGTGCACCATGCGGGCGTTGCGCTTCGGCACGATCATCTGGTCGAGGTCGGACCAGTAGCAGATGAACCGGGTACGGCAGCCGGGCACGCCCTGGTCCAGCTCGACGGCGAGGTCGCTTCCTGGACGCAGCTGCCGGGCCAGCAGGGTCGGGAGCACGTACGCGGTGTAGGTGCCGGAGTGCGGTGTACCCATCGTGACCAGGGTGTGCACGCGATCGTGCCCGCCCAGACGCTGCACGTAGTACCGCGCGATCAGGCCGCCCAGGCTGTGACCGATCACGTGGATGCGCTCGTAGCCGGTGCGGGCGACCAGCTCCTCCACCTCGGCTGCGAGCTGCTCCGCAGCCGCCCGGACGTCGTTGGTCGTGGGCGAGTAGTTGGCGGTCAGCACACGACCGAAGCCTCGGCGGCGCAGACCGCGCCGCAGCATCGTGAAGACCGAGCGGTTGTCGACCATGCCGTGCAGCAGCAGGATCGGCGTCCCGGCCGCCTCGACGTCGCCGACGAGCAGCCCCCGCTGGGCCGGCGGCAGTCCGTCGAGCCGGTAGTGGTCGGGGTCCTGGTGCTCCTCGCGCAGCAGCCCGAAGGGGTACACCGCGAGGTGGGCGGTCTGCCAGGCCGCCTCGACGGCGATCCCCGCGAGGCCGCTGGGTGACAGCGTGGCGCGTGCGCCCTGCCCCAGTCCGCGCAGCGCGGCCCGTCCGCCGCGCAGCGCGCCCTCGACGACGGGGGAGATCCGCTGCTCAGCCCGGCGGGCGGCACCCGCCAGGCCGGTGGCGCCGGTGGGCTCCGGCCGGACCTCGTCCGCGGGCAGGGTGGGAGCGGTGCTCACGGCACTCCTCCCCTGAGCCGGCGACGCCGACGACCGCTCGGCGTGCTCGTTGACGCGACAACGACCTGATCGACCGTAGCAACAGCCCGACGCCCCGGCGCGCGGGAGGCGGGCGTGTCCGCCGTCCGGGATCGGCGGTTGGCCCGGGTCTGCCCGTGGCCTCGGATCGGTGTCCTCGTCGTCGCCTGCCGCCCTCAGGACAGGTGCGTCGGCTGGGGGTGGCTCTTGTGGCCCTCGTCGGCCCCGACGGGCTCGCCCGTGCGGGCGTGCACCTCGGCGTGCGGGGCCGGGGACGGCTCCAGCCTGACGATCACGGACTTGGACGTCGGCGTGTTGCTGCCGATGGCCGTGGAGTCGAGGGGCACGAGCGGGTTGGTCTCCGGGTAGTACGCCGCGGCGCAGCCCAGCGGTGTCGAGTAGGGCACGACCCTGAAGCCGGGGGCTCGGCGCTCCGAGCCGTCCTCCCACTCGCTGACGAGGTCGACGAGGTCGTCGGCCTCGAGACCGAGGTCCCGCACGTCGTCGGGGTGCACGAAGACGACGCGTCGACCGTTGGTGATGCCGCGGTACCGGTCGTCCAGACCGTAGATCGTGGTGTTGAACTGGTCGTGGCTGCGCAGCGTCTGCAGCAGCAGCCGCCCCGGCGGCACCTGCAGCACCTCGATCGGGCTCACGGAGAACACAGCCCGGCCCGACCCGGTCTCGAACGTGCGGCTGTCGCGAGGGGGGTGCGGCAGGACGAAACCGCCCGGCCGCTGGATCTTCTCGTCGTAGGCCTCGCACCCCGGCACGACGTGCGCGATGCGGTGACGGATGGTGGCGTAGTCGTCGCGGAAGGCCGACCACTCGATCCCGTACCGGTCCCCGAGAGTCGCCTCGGCCACCGAGCAGATGATGTCGACCTCCGATCGCAGGCCGTCGCTGGCCGGCTCCAGCCGGCCGCGCGACGCGTGCACGGCGGACATCGAGTCCTCGACCGTCACCTTCTGCTCGTGCCCGCCGGTGCGGTCCTTCTCGGTGCGTCCGAGGGCCGGCAGGATCAGGGCGGTCCTGCCGCACACGACGTGCGAGCGGTTGAGCTTCGTCGACACCTGCACCGTGAGCTGGGCCGACCTCAGTGCGGCCTCGGTGACGTCGGTGTCCGGGGTGGCCGAGACGAAGTTGCCACCCATGCCCATGAAGACCTTCGCCTTCCCGTCACGCAGGGCGCGGATCGAGTCGACCGTGTCGAAGCCGTGCTCTCGCGGCGGCTCGAAGCCGAACTCGCTGCCGAGGGCGGCCAGGAACCACTCCGGGGACCGCTCCCAGATGCCCATCGTCCGGTCGCCCTGGACGTTCGAGTGACCGCGCACCGGGCAGAGGCCGGCGCCCGGCTTGCCGATCTGGCCCTGGAGCAGTGCGACGTTCACGAACTCCTTGATCGTGGCGACGGAGTTGCGGTGCTGGGTGATGCCCATCGCCCAGCAGTTCACGATGGCGTCGGCCTCCATGAACATGGCGGCCGCGTCCTCGATCTCGTCAGTCGTCAGGCCCGTCGCCTCCAGCACGGTGTCCCAGTCGAGGTCGCGGACGTGGTCGGCCCACTCCTCGAAGCCGATCGTGTGGCGGGCGATGAAGTCGAGGTCGGCGACGGCTCCGGGGCGCCCGCTCGCGGCCGCCGCGTCCTCGGCGGTGACCAGCAGGTGCCCGATCGCCTGGAACAGGGCGAGGTCGCCGTTGACGCGGATCTGCAGGTGACGGTCCGCGAGCGCGGTGCCGACGCCGCTGAGACCGCGCGGTGTCTGCGGGTTGTCGAACTTCATCAGGCCGGCCTCGGGCAACGGGTTGACCGCGAGGATCCTCGCGCCCCCCTGCTTGGCCTGCTCCAGCGCGGTGAGCATGCGCGGGTGGTTCGTGCCCGGGTTCTGCCCGCAGATGACGATCAGCCCGGCGTCGTGGACGTCCTGCAGGGTGACGCTCCCCTTGCCGATGCCGATCGTCTCGGCCAGGGCGACGGAGGTCGACTCGTGGCACATGTTCGAGCAGTCGGGGAGGTTGTTCGTCCCGAAGGCGCGAGCGAACAGCTGGTAGGCGAACGCCGCCTCGTTGGACGTGCGCCCCGACGTGTAGAAGATGGCCTCGTCCGGGCTGTCGAGGCCCGTGAGGTGCTCGGCGATCAGCGAGAACGCGCCCTCCCAGCTGATCGGCTCGTAGTGGCTGGCCCCCTCGCGTCGCACCATCGGGTGGGTCAGCCGACCCTGCTGCCCCAGCCAGTAGCCGCTGCGTCCGCCCAGCTCGTCGAGCGAGTGCCTGGCGAAGAACTCCGGGCCGACGCGCCGCAGCGTCGCCTCCTCGGCAACGGCCTTCGCCCCGTTCTCGCAGAACTCGGCGGTGTGCCGGTGGTCGGGGTCGGGCCACGCGCAGCCCTGGCAGTCGAAGCCGTCCTTCTGGTTGACCCGCAGCAGGGTGCGGGCCGTGCGGGACAGGCCCATCTGGTCGACGGCGATCTTCAGGCTCTTGAGGACGGCGGGGATGCCGGCGGCCGCCTTCTTCGGGGAGCCGACGGAGAGCTCTGACTCGTCGACGTCGTCGACGGGAGGACGTGTGGCCATCAGGCTCTCCTCGAACGGGTGGCTGGTCCACCGACACTAACCCCGGCCCCCGCAGCCCGCCCTGTGGCGCAGGTGACACGAGCGGGCGGTGCGCCTGCACCCTCGGGTCGGTAGCCTGCGCAGGTCACCGGCGACCACACCGTGCGCCGTCGCGAGCCCAGTCAGGAGCACGATCGTCACGATGGCCGAGCAGAACCCGTTGCGCATCGTCGTGGCCAAGCCCGGCCTCGACGGGCACGACCGGGGGGCCAAGGTGGTCGCCCGCGCTCTGCGCGACGCGGGCATGGAGGTCATCTACACCGGTCTTCACCAGACGCCGGCTGCCATCGTCGACGCCGCCATCGCCGAGGACGCCGACGCCATCGGGCTCTCGGTGCTCTCGGGCGCGCACATGACGCTCTTCGCGAAGGTGGTCGACCTGCTGCGTGACAAGGACGCCTCCGACATCGTGGTCTTCGGCGGCGGGATCGTGCCCGTCGCCGACGTCGCGGAGCTGGAGGGGGCGGGGGTCGCCAAGGTGTTCACACCGGGCACCCCTATGCACGAGATCGTCGCCTGGGTACGGGCCAACGTGGGGAACGACCCCCGATAGGCTCGGGCGCCGTACCCGGCGTCCTGCGACGACGCTGAAGTGACACGAGCTCTCGACGACCGCCAGCTCTCGACGACGAAGGACGGACACCCGTGGACCTGTTCGAGTACCAGGCTCGCGACCTCTTCGCCGCGCACGGGGTTCCCGTGCTCGACGCCGTGGTCGTGACCACTTCCGAGGAAGCCAAGGCCGCAGCGGAGAAGCTCGGCGGCGGAACGGTCGTCGTCAAGGCGCAGGTGAAGACGGGCGGTCGCGGCAAGGCAGGCGGCGTGAAGCTCGCGAAGTCCCCCGAGGAGGCCGCCGAGAAGGCCGGCGAGATCCTCGGCATGGACATCAAGGGCCACACCGTCCACCGCGTGATGGTCGCCCAGGGCGCCGAGATCGCGGAGGAGTACTACTTCTCCCTGCTGCTCGACCGCGCGAACCGCAGCTACCTCGCCATGTGCAGCGTGGAGGGTGGCGTCGACATCGAGACCCTCGCCGAGGAGCGGCCCGAGGCCCTCGCCAAGGTCGCCGTGGACCCGCTGGTCGGCATCGACGCCGCCAAGGCCGACGAGATCGTCGCCGCCGCCGGGTTCGCCGACGAGCTGCGCGCCCCCATCGCCGCGGTGCTGCAGAGCCTCTGGACGGTCTACCGCGAGGAGGACGCCACGCTCGTCGAGGTCAACCCGCTGGTGCGCACGGGCGACGGCACGATCATCGCCCTCGACGGCAAGGTCTCCCTCGACGCGAACGCCGGCTTCCGGCACCCGCAGCACGCCGAGCTGGAGGACAAGGCAGCGGCCGACCCGCTCGAGCAGGCCGCGCAGGAGAAGGGCCTCAACTACGTCAAGCTCGACGGCGAGGTCGGCATCATCGGCAACGGCGCGGGCCTGGTGATGAGCACCCTCGACGTCGTCGCGTACGCCGGCCAGGACCTCGGCGCCGACGGCGGCACGGCCGTCAAGCCCGCCAACTTCCTCGACATCGGTGGCGGTGCGTCCGCGCAGGTGATGGCCGACGGGCTGCACATCATCCTCGGCGACGAGCAGGTGAAGTCGGTGTTCGTCAACGTGTTCGGCGGCATCACGTCGTGCGACGCGGTGGCCGACGGCATCGTCCACGCGCTCGAGATCCTGGGTGACGAGGCCACGAAGCCGCTCGTCGTCCGGCTGGACGGCAACAACGTGGAGGAAGGTCGACGGATCCTGGCCGACGCGGGGCATCCGCTGGTCACGGTCGTCGACACCATGGACGGCGCGGCCCGCAAGGCCGCCGAGCTCGCCGCGGCGAACTGAGACAGGGGACTACGACGACATGGCGATCTTCCTCACCGAGAACAGCAAGGTCATCGTCCAGGGGATGACCGGCTCCGAGGGCCGTAAGCACACGCAGCGGATGCTGACGTCCGGGACGAACGTGGTCGGCGGCGTCAACCCCAAGAAGGCCGGCGAGAGCGTCGACTTCGAGGGTGGCACCAGCGTGCCCGTGTTCGGCTCCGTCGCCGACGCGATGGCCGACACGGGCGCCGACGTCAGCGTGATCTTCGTACCCGCCGCCTTCACCAAGGCCGCCGTGGTCGAGGCCGTCGACGCCGGCATCTCGCTCGCGGTGGTCATCACCGAGGGTGTGCCCGTCAAGGACACCGCCGAGTTCTTCGCATACGCGCAGAGCAAGGGCACGACGCGCCTGATCGGGCCGAACTGCCCCGGTCTGATCAGCCCCGGCAAGTCGAACGCCGGCATCATCCCCGCCGACATCTCCGGGCCCGGCCGCATCGGGCTGGTCTCGAAGTCCGGCACGCTGACCTACCAGATGATGTACGAGCTGCGTGACTTCGGCTTCTCGTCCGCCGTCGGCATCGGCGGGGACCCGGTCATCGGCACGACCCACATCGACGCGCTCAAGGCCTTCCAGGACGACCCGGAGACCGACGCGATCGTCATGATCGGCGAGATCGGCGGCGACGCCGAGGAGCGTGCCGCGGCCTACATCTCCGAGCACGTGACGAAGCCCGTCGTCGGCTACGTGGCCGGGTTCACGGCGCCCGAGGGCAAGACGATGGGCCACGCGGGCGCCATCGTCTCCGGCTCGTCCGGCACCGCGCAGGGCAAGAAGGAGGCCCTCGAGGCCGCCGGCGTCAAGGTCGGCAAGACGCCGTCCGAGACCGCCGACCTGATGCGGGAGATCATGCAGGCCGCCACGGCCTGACCCCACACCCCCTTCACCAACTGGTCGTGAATGGCACGACACGCCGTGCGTGTCGCGCCATTCACGACCAGTCGGCGCGGCCCGGCGTGGGAGCGCCGTCGACGCGGCCGCGCGCGCGACCATGGGACGCGATGAGCCTCCTGACCCGCGACCGGACCCCGACCTCACGTGCGGGCTCCGCGGCGACGGCTGCCACCGAGCGCGCGCCGCTGCGGTCCCCGGCCCTGCTCGGCCTGCTCGCAGCCGGCCAGGCACTGGCGGCCGGGCTGGTGTTCGCCGTGGTGCCCACCCTGCTGGTCTGGATGACGTCGGCGCGCGTCGAGGCCCGCTGGAGCGAGGCCGTCAGGGTCGGGGCCGACGTGTGGCTGCTCTCGCAGGGGGCGTCGTTGGCGGCGCCCTCGGGCACGGTGTCGCTGCTCCCGCTGGGCTTCACCGTCATCCCGCTGGCGCTGTGCTGGGTCGCCGGTCGCCGGGTCGTCGAGGCCCTGCGCGCGGTCGCGCAGCCGGTCTCCCGCAGGTCGCTCTCGCTGGCGCTGGGCACCTTCGTCGGCGTCTACGCCCTCGGTGCGGGCCTGGTCGCCATCGCCGCGGCGTCGCAGGCGGCGCGGCCGATCGCCGGGCAGGCCGTGCTCGGCGGACTGGTCGTGGCCGGCATCGGCGTCGGCGTCGCCGGGCGCGGCTGCTGGCGGCTGGACGGCGGGCCCTGGCAGCGTGCCGCACGCCTCGTCCGGGCGACCCTGTACGCGGTCGTCGCGTGGCTGGCCGTCTCCTCGCTCCTCCTCGTCAGCGCGGCCGTGGCCGGCTGGGACCGCGTCACGGCCGTCCACTCCGCGCTCGACCCCGGACCCGGCGGCCACGTCGGGCTGGTGCTGCTGCAGCTCGCGCTCGTGCCGGTCCTCGTCGTCTGGGCGGGCGCCTGGGTGGCCGGCCCCGGCTTCACCGTCGGGCTCGGGACGTCGGTGAGCCCCGGCCTCACGGTCCTGGGCCCGCTGCCGGCGCTGCCTGCGCTCGGCGTCCTGCCGGAGCCGGGAACCCCGGGCCCCGGCGTGGGCGTCGTCGTGCTGCTCGTCGTCGGCGCCGGGGTCGTCGGGGGAGTGCGTGCCGTGCGCGGCCGGCAGGAGGCGTCGCTCGTCGAGACGCTCGTCGACCTCGTCGCGACCGCCGCCCTGACGGGCTTGGTCGCGGGGCTGCTGGCCTGGTGCGCCTCGGGCTCGGTGGGTCCGGGGCGGATGGTGTCGGTGGGTCCCGTGGCCTGGCAGGTGGGTCTCGCCGTGGCGGGTGAGGTGCTGGCGGGCGCGCTGCTGGGCGGGCTCGCGGCGCAACGGCTGACTCCCGGACGCCTGACCGCCTGGGCGCGCGCCGCGCGGTCGGGCCTCAGCCGCCGAGCTGCCCCAGGCGGCTGAGCCGCTCCTCGAGCTCCTGCTGGCACGCCGCCTCGCCCGCCTCGGTGATCGCACCCGCACGGCACTGCTGGTAGTCCCACTGCAGCGGCCAGGTGGCGGCGACCGCGAGCTGCATCAACAGGGTCAGGCCGGCCAGGCCGAGGCCCGCGATCAGCGCCACCCGCGGGGTCCCCCTCACGCGCAGTCGTGCCGCGGTCATGAGGGCCCGGATGCCGACGACGACGGCGGCCATCGAGGCGAGGATGGACGCGACCGACCACGGCAGGTCGAGGCCGGAGGCGATCACCGAGGCGATCATCAGCAGCGCGAACAGCCGCACCGTGCCCCACAGGCGCGTCGCGTCCTCGCGGGTCTGCACGGGGGGTCGCTCCGCGGCGGGCTGCGTCACTGGTCTCCTCGATCGGGCCGGTGGACGGGCGTCCGACCGGTGGCGGCTATCGTCCCTGATCGTGGCGGGCGAGACGACGGCGACCCCGGGGGGGACCGAGAGGCGCGAGACCGTGCCCGCCGCGTCCGCACCCGGCCGACCCGCACGGATCGTGGTGCTGGTGTCGGGCACCGGCACGAACCTCTCCGCGCTCCTCGGTGCGTGCGACGACCCCGACTTCGGTGCCCGGGTAGCCGCCGTCGGGGCCGACCGTGACGGCATCGCCGGCCTGGACCGCGCTCGGGAGCGCGACCTTCCCACGTTCGTCCTCAGGGTGGCCGACTGCTCCGACCGCGAGGACTGGGACGCACGGATGACCGAGTTGGTCGCCGAGCACGATCCCGACCTGGTCGTCTCGGCCGGCTTCATGAAGCTGGCCGGTCCGGCGTTCCTCGCCCGGTTCGGGGGTCGGTACGTCAACACCCACCCGGCCCTGCTGCCGGCCTTCCCCGGGATGCACGGCGCCGCCGACGCGCTGGCCTACGGTGTCAAGGTCGCCGGTGCGACCCTCTTCCTCGTCGACGAGGGCGTCGACACGGGCGTGATCCTCGCCCAGCGGACGGTCGAGGTGACCGACACCGACACGACGGAGTCCCTGCACGAACGCATCAAGACCGTCGAGCGCGCGATGCTCGTCGACACCGTGGGACGCATGGTGCGCCGCGGCTGGACCGTCCACGACAGAAAGGTCACCATCCCGTGAGCGAGCCGTCCACCGACACCGGCACCCGTCCGATCCGCCGAGCGCTGATCTCGGTCTACGACAAGACGGGTCTTGAGGACCTCGCGACCGGTCTGCACGCGGCCGGCGTGGCGATCGTGTCGACCGGGTCGACCGCGGCCCGCATCGCCGCAGCCGGTGTGCCCGTGTCGACCGTCGAGGACCTCACGGGGTTCCCCGAGTGCCTCGACGGACGCGTCAAGACGCTGCACCCCCGGGTGCACGCGGGCATCCTGGCGGACCGCCGCAACGCCGACCACGAGCGCCAGCTGGCGGAGCTCGGCGTTGAGCCGTTCGACCTCGTGGTCGGCAACCTCTACCCGTTCGCCGAGACGGTGGCCTCGGGCGCGGGGGAGGAGGAGGTCGTCGAGCAGATCGACATCGGCGGCCCCTCCATGGTGCGAGGCGCGGCGAAGAACCACGCCAGCGTGGCGGTCGTCGTCGACCCGTCGGCCTACCCCCAGGTCGTGGAGGCCGCAGCCGGCCCGGGCTTCGACCTGGCTTCGCGACGCCGTCTCGCTGCTGCCGCATTCGCCCACACGGCTGCCTACGACACCGCCGTCGCCACGTGGTGCTCCCGCGCGCTCGACCCCGACATCGGCTCGACCGCGTGGCCGGCCTACGCGGGGCTCGCGCTGGAGCGGGCGGACGTGCTGCGGTACGGCGAGAACCCGCACCAGCCGGCCGCCCTCTACACCGAGCACGGCGCCACTCCCGGCATCGCGCAGGGCACGGTGCTGCACGGGAAGGCGATGTCGTACAACAACTACGTCGACGCCGACGCCGCCGTCCGCGCGGCCCACGACTTCGACCGCCCGGCCGTGGCCATCATCAAGCACGCGAACCCCTGCGGGCTGGCGGTCGCCGACGACATCGCCGCGGCCCACCTCGCCGCCCACGCGTGCGACCCGGTCTCGGCGTTCGGCGGCGTGGTCGCCGCCAACCGGCCGGTCACGCTCGCGATGGCCGAGCAGCTCGCCGACGTCTTCACCGAGGTCGTGGCCGCACCGTCGTTCGACGCGGACGCCTACGAGGCCCTGACCCGCAAGAAGAACATCCGGCTGCTGGAGCTCCCGGACGGCTACCGCCGCGACCCGTTCGAGATGCGTCAGGTCTCGGGCGGGGTGCTGGTGCAGCTCGGCGACCGTCTTGACGCCGACGGCGACAGCGCCTCGTCGTGGACGCTCGCGGCGGGTGAGCCTGCTGACGAGACGCTGCTCGCCGACCTCGAGTTCGCTTGGCGTGCAGTGCGTTCGGTCAAGTCCAACGCGATCCTCCTGGCCCGCGACGGTGCAGCGGTCGGCATCGGGATGGGGCAGGTCAACCGTGTGGACTCGTGCCGGCTGGCCGTCGAGCGGGCGGGCGCCGAGCGGGCCCGCGGCTCCGTGGCCGCCTCCGACGCGTTCTTCCCGTTCGCGGACGGCCTCCAGGTGCTGGTCGACGCCGGCGTCAGGGCCGTCGTCCAGCCGGGTGGGTCGGTGCGAGACGCCGAGGTCGTCGCCGCAGCCGCGGCAGCCGGGGTCACGCTCTACCTCACCGGCACACGGCACTTCGCCCACTGACGTCACCGACCGCCCTCACCAGCAACGCCCGACCGGAAGGGAGGCTCGCGTGCAGCAGCCAGCCGGCACGACGCGCACGACGGGACCGACCGGTGGGTGGGTGCTCGTGGTGATCGTGGTGCTGCTGGTGGCGGTCGTCGCCACCGTCGTCCTCGCGGGAACCCGGGCCGGGGTGCTCGGACTGGTGGGGGTCCTGGTGCTCGCCGGTCTCGGCCGCCTCGTGCTCCCGACCTCGCGGGTCGGCCCGTTGGCGGTGCGGTCACGTGTCGTCGACGTGGCCACGTGCACCGTCCTGGCCGCGTCGCTGCTCATCATCCTGCGGCTCCTGCCGACGCCCTGACCGCGTCCGATAGCCTCGCGGCAGACCTCGAGTCGCCGACGAGCACACCGGGCCGGCGGCTCGCACACGCGAAGCGAGGAGACCCCACCATGGCGCGCAAGGGCACGGTGACCGTCGTCGGAGCCGGCTACTACGGATCCACGACGGCGCAGCGACTGGCCGAGTACGACATCTTCTCCAAGGTCGTCCTCACCGACATCAAGGACGGTTGGGCCGAGGGCCTCGCGCTCGACCTCAACCAGTCCCGTCCCGTGGAGGGCTTCGAGACCGAGGTCGTCGGCAGGACCACCTCGCCCGAGGGTGACGGCTACGAGGTGATCGAGGGCTCCGACATCGTCGTGATCACCGCCGGCCTGCCGCGCAAGCCCGGCATGAGCCGGATGGACCTGCTCGAGGTCAACGCCAAGATCGTGCGCGGTGTCGCCGAGAACGTGGCGCGTTTCGCCCCCGACGCCGTGATCATCAACGTGTCGAACCCGCTCGACGAGATGACGACCCTCGTCCAGCTGGCTTCCGGCTTCCCGCACCAGCGGGTGATGGGGCAGGCGGGCATGCTCGACACCGCCCGCTTCACCAACTCCGTCGCCGAGAGGTGCGGCGTGCCGGTCTCGTCCGTGCGCACCCTCACCCTCGGGTCCCACGGCGACACGATGGTGCCGGTGCCGAGCCTGTGCACGGTGGACGGCAAGCCCCTGACCGAGGTGCTCGACGCCGCGACCATCGACGAGCTGGTGACGCGTACCCGCAACGGTGGCGCCGAGGTCGTGGCCCTGCTCAAGTCGGGCTCCGCCTACTACGCGCCGTCGGCGGCAGCCGCCCGCATGGCGCGCGCCGTGGCCGAGGACTCCGGCGCCGTGATGCCGGTCTGCGCCTGGGTCGACGGCGAGTTCGGCATCGAGGGCGTGTACCTCGGCGTCGAGGCCGAGATCGGCGCCCAGGGCGTCCGGAAGGTCGTCGAGACCGCGCTGACCGACACCGAGCTGGCCGGCCTCAAGGAGGCCGCCGCAGCAGTCAGGGCCAAGGCAACGGACGTTGCCAGCCTCTGAGCGACCCGTAGCCCTCGTCACGGGGGCGAGTCGCACGGCCGGCATCGGCTCGGCTGTCGCGACCGCCCTCGCCGAGGACGGCTGGGACGTCGCCGTCACCTACTGGCAGCCGTACGACGAGCGGATGCCGTGGGGCGCCGAGCCGGAAGGCGTCAAGCAGGTTACGGCGGCGATCGAGGCGAAAGGCGCTCGCGCACTGGCGGTTCCAGCCGACCTGAGCGTGGCGGGCGCGGCGTCCGAGGTGTTCGACGCGGTGGAGGCGGCGTTCGGGTCGGTCACCGGCCTCGTCCTGTCGCACTGCGAGTCCGTCGACTCCGACATCCGGTCCACGTCGGTCGAGAGCTTCGACCTGCACATGGCCGTGAACGCCCGAGCACCGTGGCTGCTGATCCGCGAGCTCGCGTCGCGGTACCGCGGTCCCTTCGGCCGGGGACGCATCGTGGCGCTCACCAGCGACCACACCGCAGGCAACCTCCCCTACGGGGCGAGCAAGGGTGCGCTCGACCGGATCGTCCTGGCCTCGGCTCGGGAGCTGGCCGACCTGGGCGTGACGGCGAACGTCGTGAACCCGGGCGCCACCGACACCGGGTGGATGACGGACGACCTGCGCCGGCTGGTGAGCGAGCGGTCGCCGCTGGCCCGCGTGGGGACGCCGGACGACGCGGCGGCGCTGGTCGCCTTCCTCTGCTCCGAACGCGGAGGATGGGTCAACGGGCAGCTCCTCCACAGCGACGGCGGCGTCCACACCTGACCCCGCGCTAGGGAGTCGGCGAGCCACCGTCAGTCGGCAGGAACCGCTGCCACCACCGCAGGATGTGCTCGAAGCGGGCGTGGCGGTGCTTCGGCCGGCCCGAGCGGCTGAGCTCGTGCCCCTCGCCGGGGAAGAGGAGCAGCTCGGCCTCGACCCCCTGGGCCCTGAGCGCTGCGTACCAGCGCTGACCCTGGTCGACCGGGCAGCGCCAGTCGGCCTCGGAGTGGATCACCAGCGTCGGCGTGGTGACCTCGGCGACGTGGGTCATCGGCGACTGCTCGCGCATGGCCTCCGGGCTCTGGTGATACTGCTGCGGGAAGAACCACCCGATGTCGGACGAGCCCGCGAAGCTCACGGCGTCGAGGTAGCCGCGCTCCACCACGGCCGCGGCGAAGCGGTCGGTGCGCGTGGTGAGCAGGGCCGTCATGTACCCGCCGTAGGAGCCACCCATCACCCCGACCCGCTCCGGGTCGAGCGGCAGGCGGTCGTCGGCGAGGCCCTCCTCGAGGAAGGCCAGCACGTCGTCGGCGTCCCGCTGACCGAACGCCGCCCTCACCGCGAGCCCGTGGTCCATGCCGTACCCGGCGGACCCACGTGGGTTGCACATCAGCACGGCGTAGCCGGCGCCCGCGTAGACCTGCGCCTCGTCGAACAGCCCCCAGCCGTACATCGCGTAGGGGCCGCCGTGGATGTTCAGCAGCACCGGGTACGGGCCTGCGCCGTGCACCTCCGGGTCGGGCAGCACGGCCCACCCGTGGACGGGGTAGCCGTCGTCGCTCGTGGCCTGCACCTCGACCAGCGGCCGGGTCCGCCCCGTGGACCGCAGAGGGGCCGCCAGGTCCGTCAGCCAGCGCGGCTCGCCGACGCCGCCCGCACCGGGCTCGTCGAGGCGCGCCAGGTCACCGGCCCGCTTCGGCGTGCTGACGAGCGCCACCACCGCCCCGTCGTCGCCGGGGGCCGCCGCGAGGCCGAGGACCTGACGGCGTCCCGCGGGCCCGGTCGCGGCCTCGTCGAGCACCTCCTTGCCGACCGGACCGCCGTCGAGGTCGATCTGCAGCGGCACGACGGCGCCGCGGTGCCGCGCGCTGACGAACGCGCTTCGTCCCCGCACGGCAAGCCGCGATCCGGGTTCGCCGAGGTCGATGCTGCCCACATCGGTGAGACGCTCCGGTGCGGTCGCCGACGCACCGTCCGCCGCGAGGTCGAGCCTGAACAGACCTGCGGTGGCGGCAACGAAGTCCGTTCCCTCCGAACCCATCTCGGACGCCACCAGCGCGAGTCGCTGGTTGTCCACCCACTCCACCTGGTTGACCGAGAGGTCGCCGCTCGTCAGCGGGTGGATCTGCCCGCCACCGGCGGCCACGACGTACGCGCCGGCGCGCAGGTCGTCCTCCCGGGTGTCGTGGCGGTCCGAGGTGAACGCGACCCACGACCCGTCCGGGCTCCAGGCCGGTGCGTGGTCGTCGTGGTCGCCGTCGGTCAGCTGCTGCGGCGTCAGGGGCAGCTCCGGCAGGTCGCCGTCGGGGCCGGCGTCGAGCCCGCTGACGTCGAGCACGAAGAGGTGCTCGCGGCGGTCGCGGGTGTAGCCGAGACCGTCCACCTTGTACTTGTTGGCCGTGACGAGGCGGGGCGGCTCCGCGTCGGGGCCGACCTTCTCGTCGGTGCCGTAGCGGCCCTCCTCGAGGACGCGCGCGCTGTAGACGAGGTGCGTGCCCTCCGGGCTCCAGCGCGGCTGCCCGGCGCCGGCCTTGTGGTCGGTGAGCACCAGCGGCTCGCCTCCGTGCAGGTCGACGAGGGCGACCTGGGGCGGGCCGCTCTCGGCCGCGCGCAGGAACGCCACCCGTGTGCCGTCGGGACTCACCACCGGCGAGGAGTCGCGGGGGCCGTTCGTCAGCCGCCGCACCCCTGAACCGTGGACCGGCACGGCCCACAGCTGCGAGCGGTAGCGGTCGGCAGCGAGGTCCGGACGCGAGACCGCCGTGACGGCGAGGGCGCCGTCAGGGGTCAGCGACGGGGCCGAGGCGACGCGGAGCAGGTCGAGGTCGTCAGGACGCATGACCGCACCGTAACCGCCCCCCTGCCACGTCGCGCGGTGCGGTGCGCCGTGTGCACCGCGCCGGCCTGGGTACGGTGACGCCGACCGACCTGACGACATGGACCGAGGTGGCACGCGATGGCGAGGACCGTTGACGAGCAGGTCGCCGGTCGCGGCGATGTGGGGGCCCCGTGGTGGGCCCTGGCCTCAGCGACCGCCGCACCGGTCCTCCTGATCGGCGGGTGGACCGTGGCGGCTGCCCTGCAGCGCGGTGGGTTCGACCAGGTCTCCCAGACGATCAGCGCGCTCGCCGCGCTCGACGCCGACCACCGTTGGGTGATGACGGCGGCGATCGCGGGGACCGGGGCGGCGCACGTCGTGACAGCCCTGGGGCTGAGAGACGCCGCGACCCCCGGCCGGTGGGTCCATGCCCTCGGCGGAGCCGCGACGGTGCTGGTGGCGGTCTTCCCACAGCCCTCTGTGGACGGGGACTCGGCCGCCCACGTCGCCTCCGCGGCCGTGGCGTTCGGCGCCCTGGCGGCGTGGCCGGTCGTCTCGTGGAAGCGCCGGTCCGCCGACCCTCGGCGCCGGCCCTGGGGAGTGCGGCCGCGAACGGTGGCGGGAGCGGCGCTGGTGCTCGTTGGCACGCTCGGCTGGTTCGTCGCCGAGCTGGTGAACGACACCGACCGTGTGGGCGTCAGCGAGAGGACGGCTGCGGCCGCACAAGCGCTGTGGCCGCTGGCGGTGGTCCTGTCGACGCGCCTCAGCCGACGACGCGCACCCCGTCCTGCCAGACGCCGCTGACACGTGCTGCCATGCCGGTCAGGTCGCGGGCGTCTCCGTCCACCAGCACGAGATCGGCGCGGAACCCCGCCTCCAGGCGGCCGATCTCGTCCTGCAGCCCGAGGAGCCGCGCGGCGTCGGACGTGGTCGCGCGCAGCACGGCCTCCGGGCTCATCCCGCACTCCGCCATCAGGGGCAGCTCGTCGAGGTTGGTGCCGTGGGCGCCGATGCCGGAGTCGGTGCCCATCGCGATCGGCACGCCCGCCTCCACCGCCCGCGTGATCGCCCGTGTGTGGATCTCGGCCGTGGCCCGTGCCTTGTCGACCATCACCGTGGGGATCGCGGCCCCGGCGTCCGCCGCGGCGATCACCGAGCGGGGGGCCACGAGCGTGGGCACGAGCCAGGTCCCCCTCTCCAGCATGAGGTCGATGGCCTCGTCGTCGAGGTAGATCCCGTGCTCGATCGACCGGATGCCCGCGCGGACGGCGTTCTTGATGCCGTCGGCTCCCTGGGCGTGGGCCATCACGGGCTTGTGCTGCGCGTCCGCCTCCTCGACCAGCACGGCCAGCTCGGCGGGCGAGAACTGGGAGTGCCGCGGGTCGTCCGCCGGCGACAGGACGCCCCCGGTGGTGCAGACCTTGAGCACGTCGGCGCCGGCACGCATCACCTCACGGGCCTTGTGCCGCATGGGATCCACGCCGTCGACCACTCCTGACGGCAACCCCGGGTGCGGCTGGAGGAAGGGCACGTCCGCGCCGCACGGCATGCACCCGTCGCCGTGCCCTCCCGTCTGCGACAGGATCGACACCGAGATCTGCATCCGCGGCCCGCGCACCAGGCCGTTCTCGACCGCCCGCTTGAGGCCGAGGTCCGCGCCGCCGGCGTCCCGCACGGTCGTCACACCGGTGTCCAGCGTCGCCGACAGGTTGCCGACCGCCTCGTAGAAGGCGTACGAGAACGGTGTCTGCAGCATCTTCAGCATGTCGATGCCCGAGAACATCACGTGCACGTGGCAGTCGACGAAGCCCGGCATCAGGGTCGAGCCGGTGCAGTCCACGGACGTGTCGCCGTCCAGGTCGCGCCCCACTCCGACGACGCGGCCGTCCTCCACGACCACGTCGCCTGCGGCGAACGCCGAGCCGTCGAACAGGGAACCACCGTGCAGGAGAGTGCGAGTCATGGCGTCACCCTGCCACGCGGCTCAGCGGAGTCGGCGGGAGCCCGGCCCGACGACACGCAGCCACCGGTACCCGTAGCCGTCGAGCTGCACCTCGGCGCTTCCGGTCGCGTCCAGTGTCGTGGTGCCGTCGCACAGCAGGTCGACGAGCTCGTGCTCCTGTCCGCACCCGTCGAGGGTCAGCGGCACGGTGCGCGCCTCGTTGCCGAGGTTGTGCACCGCGACCATCGACGCGTCGACCCCAGGTGCACCGGTGCGCGAGCACGTCGGCGTGCGGCTGCTCCAGCACCGTGAACTCGGCCCACCCGAGCTCGGGGCACTCGCGGTAGCGCCGTGCCAGCAGGGAGACGAACCTCAGCAGCGAGTCCGGGTCGCGGCGCTGGGCCGCGACGTTGACGAACTCGGGCCCGAACCCGCCCTCGACCACGGGTGACGGGAGGCGGGAGGGCGCCGCCTCGGAGAAGCCGCCGTTCTTCTCGTCGCTCCACTGCATCGGCGTCCGCACCGCCAGACGGCCTTCGACCTCGAGGTTCTCGCCCATCCCGATCTCCTCGCCGTAGAAGAGGACCGGGGTGCCGGGCAGCGAGAACAGCAGGCTGTAGACCATGCGGACACGCCGCGGGTCGCCGGCGAGCATCGGTGGGAGGCGGCGTCGCAGTCCCCGTCCGAACAGCTGCATCGACTCGTCCGGGCCGAAGGCGTCGAAGACCTCCTGACGCTCGGAGTCGCTGAGCTTGTCGAGGGTGAGCTCGTCGTGGTTGCGCACGAAGGTGGCCCACTGGGAGTCGGTGTCGATCGGCGGCCTGCCGCTGCAACGCCTTGGCGAGCGGGCCGGCGTCGGCGCGTGCCAACGACAGGTACATCGCCTGCATGCCGATGAAGTCGAACTGCATCGTGAGCTCGTCGCCGTCCGACGCCGCCGAAGAACGTCAGCTGCTGCTCGTGCGGCAGGTTGACCTCGCCGAGCAGCACCCCGCTGCCGACACGGCGCCCCAGGAACGAGCGCAGGTCGCGCAGGTACTCGTGGGGGTCGGCGAGACCGTGGCCGTCGGCCGGCTCGATGCCGCGCGTCTCGAGCAGGAACGGGACGGCGTCGACGCGGAAACCGGACAGGCCCAGCTCGAGCCAGAAGCCCATCACCTTGGCGATCTCGTCGCGGACGCGCGGGTTGGCGACGTTGAGGTCGGGCTGGTGCTTGTAGAAGCGGTGCAGGTACCACTCGCCGGTCTTCTCGTCGTGCTCCCAGATGCTCGACTCCTGGTCGGGGAACACGACCTCCTGCGACGTGTCGGGCGGCGTGTCGGAGCGCCAGACGTAGAAGTCGCGATACGGCGAGGTCTTGCTGGCGCGAGCCGACCTGAACCAGGGGTGCTTGTCGGACGTGTGGTTGACCACGAGGTCCGCGATCACGCGGATGCCGCGGTCCCGGCAGGTGCGGATCAGCTCGACCACGTCGCCGTGCGTGCCGAGGCGCGGGTCGACCCCGTAGAAGTCGGTGATGTCGTAGCCGTCGTCGCGCTCGGCCGTCGGGTAGAACGGCATCAGCCACAGGCACGTGACACCGAGCTCGGCCAGGTGGTCGACGCGCTCCGACGAGGCCGGCGAAGTCACCGGTGCCGTCGCCGTCGGAGTCGAAGAAGGTCTCGACGTCGAGGCAGTAGACGACAGCGGTCTTCCACCAGAGGTCACCGGTCGCGCTGATCCTCACGCCGGCACCTCCGTCGCCGCCGGCGTCACCGGCGGCGGGGCCTGCACGTCGAGCTGCGGCAGCACGTGCGCACCGAACGCGTCGATGAACGCCTCCTGCTCGGTGCCGACGTGGTGGAGGTAGATCTCGTCGAAACCGAGGTCGGCGAGCTCCGGCCAGACGCGCTGCGTGCCATCCGAGGTCGGACGAGACGAGGACGGCCTCGCGCACCTGGTCGGGGGTCACGTGCTCGCTGACCGCGTCGAAGGTCTCGGCCGTGTCGATGTCCCAGCACGCCGGCGGCGGGAAGACGTTGCTGCGCCACTGGTCGTGGGCGATCCGCAGGGCCTCCTGCTCGTCGGGTGCCCACGACACGTGCACCTGCAGGTACAGCCGTCCCCGTCCGCCGGCGTCGCGGTACGCGTCGACCATCCTGCGCAGGTGGTCGTGCGGCTGGTTGACCGTCACCAGGCCGTCGGCCCACGCCGCGACGTCGTGGGCGGTCTGCACGCTGACGGCCGGTCCGACCAGGGCGGGCGGCACCTCGGGCAGCGTCCAGATCCGCGCCCGGTCGACGCGGACGAGCCCGTCGTGGCTGACCTCCTCGCCGCGGTGCAGCGCACGGATGATGTCGACGCACTCGCGCAGCCGGGCCGTCCGCAGCTCCTTGCGCGGCCACACGTCCCCGGTGATGTGCTCGTTCGACGCCTCACCGCGTGCCGAGCGCCACCCAGAGCCGCTGCGGGAACATCGCCGCCAGGGTCGCCGAGGCCTGGGCGACGATCGCCGGGTGGTAGCGCTGCCCCGGGGCGTTGACGACGCCGAAGGGCAGGCCGGTCGTCGCCATCGCCGCGCCGAGCCACGACCAGGCGAAGCCGGACTGTCCCTGGCGGGCGCTCCAGGGCGAGAAGTGGTCGGAGCGACATGGCGGCGCTGAAGCCTGCGTCCTGCGGCGGCGCGGACCGCGGTCAGCAGCGCGGTGGGGTGGACCTGCTCGTGCGAGCTGTGGAAGCCGATCACCGTCATGACCGACCTGTCTACCGCGCCCGGGCCGATCTCGCGCGGCGTCGGCCCGGGGCGGCAGGTGGCCGGGTGGCCGGCGGTGGGTGGTGCTCGACGGCGCTCAGTCGTCCCAGTCGGGGCCGAACGGCGGGTCGATGACCCGGTTGCCCGTCAGTGACAGCTCGTCCAGACGTGCGACGTCCTCGGCGGCCAGCTCGACCTCGAGGGCGGCCAGGTTCTCGCGCCGACGGTCGGGGTTCGTGGACCGCGGCAGTACGACGACGCCCTCCTGACGGGCGAGCCATGCGATCGCGACCTGGGCCGGGGTGGCCTTGCGGTCGTCGGCGATCTCCCTGAGTGCGGGCTGGTCGATGAGGCCCTTGCCGTTGGCCAGCGGCGAGTAGGCCGTCAGCAGGATCTCGCGCTCACGGGCGACGTCGATGAGGCGGTCCTGGTTCAGCTGCGCGTGGTACTCGACCTGGTCGTTGAAGAGCTCCGGCACCGCGTCGTGCAGCCGGCCCAGCATCGCCGCGGGCGTGTTGCAGACGCCCAGCTCGCGGATGGTGCCCTGCTCGCGCAGCTCGAGCAGTGCGCCGAGCGCGTCGACGAGCCGCTGGTCGCCACCCACCGGCCAGTGCAGCAGCAGCAGGTCGAGGTGGTCGACGCCCAGCGAGGTGAGGGATCGCTTCGCGCTGCTCTTGACCCGCTCGGTGTCGTAGTCCTTCTGCCACACCTTCGTGGTCAGCCAGAAGTCGTCGCGGGCCACACCGCTGCGCGCGATGCCCTGCCCGACCTGCTCCTCGTTGCCGTAGATGAAGGCCGTGTCGAGGTGCCGGTACCCGGCCGCGAGGGCGTCGGCGACACCCTCGGAGGCGTCGCTGCCGGTGACCTCCCACGTGCCGTAGCCGATCGTGGGGACCTCGACGCCGCGGACGGTGGTCGTGAAGGGGATCGTCATGCCACGTGCCAGCGCCGAGGGCGTTCCGGGCATTCCCCGCGTCAGCGGAAGACGACCGTGCGGTTCCCGTCCAGCAGCACCCGGTGCTCGGCGTGCCACCGGACGGCCCGCGCGAGCACCTGGGTCTCGATGTCCTGCCCCATCGCCCGCAGGGCTGTGGGCGGCATCGTGTGGTCGACGCGCTCGACGTCCTGCTCGATGATCGGCCCCTCGTCGAGGTCGGACGTCACGTAGTGGGCCGTCGCGCCGATCAGCTTGACGCCGCGGGTGTGAGCCTGGTGGTACGGACGAGCGCCCTTGAAGGACGGCAGGAACGAGTGGTGGATGTTGATCGCGCGTCCCGCCAGCGCCCGGCACAGGTCGTCCGAGAGCACCTGCATGTAGCGCGCCAGGACGACCAGCTCGATGTCGAGGTCCTCGACCAGCCGCAGGAGCCTCGCCTCCGCCTCGGGCTTGCTGTCGGCGGTCACGGGTACGTGGTGCAGGTCGGTGTCGTAGAAGTCGGCCAGCCCGGTGAGGTCGGTGTGGTTGGAGACGACCGCGGGCACCTCGATCGGCAGCAGGCCTGACCGCTGCCTGAACAGCAGGTCGTTGAGGCAGTGCGCCTCGCGGCTCACCATCACGAGCGTGCGCATCCGGCGGCCCAGCACGTCCAGCCGCCAGTCCATGTCGAACTGCGTGGCGACGGGCGCGAAGGCGTCCGAGAGCTCCACCTGGGCCAGTGGCACGTCCGCCTGCACCCGCATCAGGAACCGTCCGGTGGACGGGTCGGAGAACTGCCCGCTCTCGGTGATGTTCCCCCCGGCGGCCGCCAGGACGCCCGAGACGGCGTGCACGATGCCTGGGCGGTCGGGACACGACAGGGCGAGCACGTACGCGGGAGTCGTCACGGACGCAGGGTAGGGCGACGCTCCACGCCGGGGTCGCACGCCGGGCGCCTCTTGCTAGCCTGGGCGCGTCGCGACTGGCGTACGAGGTGGGGTACCACCGGGGAGCGACGAGGTAGTGCAGCAGCAGACCACGGGTCGGTCGCCTGGGCCCCGCGTCACCACGTGTGAGTCAGCAGCGCCGCCCGCCACGAGGAGCCAGACGTGACCCAGACCAGCGACCAGACGTCCAGCACGAGCACGGCGACCGACGCCGCCGCGGCGAGCCGTGCGGTGAACACCGCCCCCCTGTCCGAGGTCGACCCGGAGATCGCGGCCGTCCTCGAGGCCGAGCTCGGGCGCCAGCGCGACACCCTCGAGATGATCGCGAGCGAGAACTTCGCGCCGCGCGCGGTCCTGCAGGCCCAGGGGTCCGTGCTGACGAACAAGTACGCCGAGGGGTACCCGGGCCGGCGCTACTACGGCGGGTGCGAGCACGTCGACGTGGCGGAGAACCTCGCCCGCGACCGCGCCAAGGCGCTGTTCGGTGCCGAGCACGCCAACGTCCAGCCGCACGCGGGCGCCCAGGCCAACGCGGCCGTGATGCACGCGCTGATCCGCCCGGGCGACACGATCCTCGGGCTCGAGCTCGCCCACGGGGGCCACCTCACGCACGGCATGAAGATCAACTTCTCCGGCCGTCTGTACGACGTGGCTGCGTACGGCGTCTCGCCGGAGACGCACCTGGTCGACATGGACGAGGTGCGGCGCATCGCCAAGGAGCGCCGCCCGAAGCTCATCATCGCCGGCTGGTCCGCCTACCCGCGCCAGCTCGACTTCGCCGCGTTCCGCGAGATCGCGGACGAGGTGGAGGCGCTGTTCATGGTCGACATGGCCCACTTCGCCGGCCTGGTGGCCGCGGGCCTGCACCCGTCACCCGTTCCGCACGCCGACGTCGTGACGACCACCGTCCACAAGACCCTGGGCGGTCCGCGTTCGGGGACCATCCTCAGCAGGGCCGAGTACGCCAAGAAGATCGACTCGGCCGTGTTCCCCGGGCAGCAGGGTGGGCCCCTCATGCACGCCGTGGCCGCGAAGGCCGTCGCGTTCAAGCTCGCCGCCGAGCAGGAGTTCAAGGACCGGCAGCAGCGGACGCTCGACGGCGCGAGCATCCTCGCCGAGCGGCTGCTCCGACCGGACGTCTCGGACGCCGGTGTCTCGGTGCTGACCGGCGGGACGGACGTGCACCTGGTGCTGGTGGACCTGCGTGAGTCGGAGCTCAACGGCCAGGAGGCCGAGGACCGGCTCGACCACGTCGGCATCACCGTGAACCGCAACGCCGTGCCCTTCGACCCGAGGCCGCCGATGGTGACGTCGGGCCTGCGGATCGGCACGCCGGCGCTCGCCACCCGCGGCTTCGGGGACGAGCAGTTCCACGAGGTCGCGGACATCATCGCCTCCGCGCTCCAGCCGACCTTCGACACCGAGGCTCTCCGCGGACGGGTGTCGCGCCTGGCGCACGACTTCCCGCTCTACGACGGCCTCGAGGGCTGGTGAGCGCCGCGCAGGGTTCCGTGGCGGCACGCGTGCTCGACGGCACCGCCACGGCGTCCGCGATCAAGTCCGAGCTGGCAGAGCGCGTCTCGCGCCTGCGTGACCGAGGGGTCGTCCCCGGTCTCGGCACGGTGCTCGTCGGTGACGACCCCGGCAGCCGCTGGTATGTCAACGGCAAGCACAAGGACTGCGCCGAGGTCGGCATCGCCTCCCTGCGTGAGGACCTCCCGGCGACAGCCACGCAGGCCGACGTCGAGGCCGCCGTCACCCGGCTGAACGACGACCCGGCGTGCACCGGTTACATCGTGCAGCTGCCGTTGCCGCGCGGGCTCGACGAGCAGCGTGTGCTCGAGCTGATCGACCCCGAGAAGGACGCCGACGGGCTGCACCCCACCAACCTCGGTCGCCTGGTGCTGCGCGTCGGTGGTGAGCTCACGACACCGGTGCCGTGCACCCCCCGCGGCATCATCGAGCTGCTGGTGCGCCACGGCGTCTCGCTCGACGGCGCCGAGGTCGTCGTCGTCGGCCGCGGGATCACGGTCGGTCGCACGATGGGACTCCTGCTCACTCGGCGCGGCGTCAACGCCACGGTCACGTTGTGCCACACCGGAACCCGTGACCTGGCTGCACACGTGAAGTCCGCGGACGTGGTGATCGCGGCTGCCGGTGTGCCGGGGCTGGTGACCGCGGACATGGTCAAGCCCGGCGCTGCCGTGCTCGACGTGGGCGTCTCCCGCGTCCCCGGCGAGGACGGCGGCAAGCCTCAGCTGCGTGGCGACGTGGCTCCCGAGGTCGCGGGCGTGGCCGGCTGGCTCTCGCCCAACCCGGGCGGCGTCGGGCCCATGACCCGGGCGATGCTGCTCGCGAACGTGGTGGAGGCCGCGGAGCGCGCGAGCGGCTGAGCGCCATGACCCCCGACAACCCCGACGTCGTCGTCGTGGGCGCCGGCCTGGCCGGCCTGACGTGCGCGGCGACGCTCTCCGCGCGCGGATACGACGTCTCGGTGCTCGAGGCGTCGGACGACGTGGGCGGCCGAGTCCGTACGGACGTGGTCGACGGCTTCAGGTGCGACCGCGGCTTCCAGCTGCTCAACGCCGCGTACCCGGCCGTCCGGCGTCTCGTCGACGTCGAGGCCCTGGACCTGCGGACGTTCGACGCCGGGGTGGCCCTCGCGCACGAGACGAGCACGGTCGTGCTCGCCGACCCGCGCCGGTCACCGCAGCACCTCCTGGCCACGGTCCGCAGCGGCTACCTGCGTCCCGCCGAGCTCGCCCGGTTCGCGAGGTGGGCGGCACCAGCCCTCGGCCCCGTCTCGCGGCTGCTGCGCGGGCCGGACTCGACGCTCGACGAGTCGCTGGACGCTGCCGGTGTGCACGGACCGCTGCGCGACGACGTCTGGTCGCCGTTCATCGCCGGGGTGGTCGCGGACGACACCGGCGCGACGTCCGCGACCCTCGTCCGGCTGCTGCTGCGGGCGTTCCTGCTCGGGACGCCCGGCGTCCCCGCCTCCGGCATGGTCACCCTGCCGCGGCAGCTGGAGGCGCGCCTGGCCCGTCCGGTCGACCTGGCGACGACGGTGCGGTCCGTGCGCCGCTCCGGCGGGGGCGTGGAGGTGGGGACCGACGAGGGCGCCGTCCACGCGGCCGCCGTCGTGGTGGCCACCGACCCGACGGCCGCCGCTGTGCTTGCCGGTGTCGAGGCCCCTCGGATGAAAGGGCTGGCGACGTACTGGTTCTCGACGCCGGAGGCGCCGTCGCCGTCGAGGCTGCTGATGGTCGACCCCCTGCGCCGCGGTCCGGTCGTCAACACGGCGGTGATGACGAACGTTGCGCCGACGTACGCGCCCCCGGGTCGTCACCTCGTGCAGGCGACGACCCTCATGGCAGGCGAAGCCGGAGCCGACGACGAGCAGGTGGTGCGACGGCAGCTCGCGGCGATGTACCGGACCACGGTGGACGACTGGGAGCTGGTCGTCGCCCACCACGTGAGGAACGCCCTTCCGCACCAGGGGCCACCACTGCGGGTCCGGCAGCCGGTGGCCCTCGGCGACGGGCTGTTCGTCGCCGGCGACCACCGCGACACAGCGTCCATCCAGGGCGCGCTGGTCTCCGGGCGGCGTGCCGCGGCTGCGGTCGGCCGTCACCTGGTGCGAGGCGACTGAGGCCCGCGACGGGGACGCGCGCCGCGGCACCTCGTCCTCTCCCCGCCATTCTCGGGAGAATGCACCGTGCGAGAGCCCCTTTCACGTGCATCAGGCCGAGAATGATGCCGGGGCAGGAGTCAGCGACTGGGAGCCGAACCGGCGATCGCGGCGCGCAACGCGTCGACGAGACCGGCCGGATCGCGCAGCATCGCGGCCGTCACGTGCACGACGACCCAGCCGTCCCGCTGCAGCGCGTTCATGCGGGTGCGGTCCTTCTCGAGCTGTTCCCGCAGGGCGTGCCAGGCGCCGTCGTACTCCACGCCGATCTTGCGGCCGCGGACCGCGAGGTCCAGGCGGACGCTCGTCCCGTCCGAGAGCATGACCGGGACCTGGGTCTCGATGTCGATGCCCGCGAGCACCAGGTGCACCCGTGTCTGCGACTCCGGCAGTGACTCGCTGCGCTCATCGACCAGGGACACCGCTGTCCGGACCGCCCGAACGTCCTTGCACCGGACGTCCACCAGCCGTGCTGCGACGGCCTCGATGTCGATCAGCCCAGCGCGCGCCATCGCGTCCAGCCGCGCCACGCCCATCGGCAGAGGGCATCGGGCCGCGGCGTCGAACGCGATGCGCCACAGGGGCGCCAGCGGGACGTGCTCCCATCGTGAGCCGGGGTGGACAGGACGCAGGCAGCGTCGGACGTCGACCCCCCGCCGGGGACCGAACCCGCTGCCCTCCGGCACCAGCACCTGCACCGGGTCGCCCGCCAGCGCCAGGGCCACTCCGAGGACCGTCGCCGCGGACACGCCCGTAACCAGTCCCTCGGGCGGCAGGACGAGCCTGGCCCCCTCGACCATGAGCCGGTGGTCGCGCCTGACCGACGACGGCGCGTAGACCCCCTGAAACAGCCGCTGGACCCGCGGCCCCCGAAGCTGTGTGCGGGTGAGGACCCCGTCCGCGACGGCGTCGGACCCGAGGAAGACGCGGGGTAGGTGCAGCGGACGTGGCATCCCGCGATGCTGCGCGACACCGACGACGGCGTACACCGCCGGCGTCCGACTGTGGATACACGACGTCCGCCCCGTGCCCTGTGGACGGCGTGGCTCGTGGTGCGCACCGCCCGCCTGCATTCTCCCGAGAATGGCGACTCAGGGGCCACCGCCCGCCTGCATTCGCCCGAGAATGGCGACTCAGGGGCCCCCTCCCACGTGCATTCTCCCGAGAATGGCGACTCAGAGGGGTCTTACGTGGGTGGGCGGGCGGGGGACGGCGCCTAGACCCCGTCGCCGAAGATCGGGCCCCGGTGGACCTTGTGCTGCGCGGCCTGCGCCACGGGGCGGACCACGAGCAGGTCGACGTTGAGGTGCACCGGCGTCGAGGCCGCCCACCCGATGCACTCGGCCACGTCGTCCGCGGTCAGCGGACGGTCGACACCCGCGTAGATCCTTGCCGCAGCCTCGGCGTCGCCGGCGAAGCGCTTCACGGAGAACTCCTCTGTCGCAACCATTCCAGGGGCGACCTCGGTGACGCGCACCGGCTCCCCGACCAGCTCCAGGCGCAGCGTGCGGACGAGGGCGCCCTGTGCGTGCTTCGCTGCGGAGTACCCGCCACCGCCCTCGTAGGTGAGGAGGGCTGCGGTGGACGTCACGACGACGACGTGCGCCGCGGGGGCAGAACGCAGCAGGGGCAGCAGTGCCCGGGTGACCCGCAGGGTGCCGAGCACGTTGACCTCGTACATGCGACGCCAGTCGTCGAGACCCGCGTCGGCCACCGTGTCGGCACCGACCGCGCCGCCCGCGTTGTTGACGAGCAGGCCGAGCGGCTCACCACGCTGCGCCAGCAGGTCCTCGACCGCGGCAAGGAGTCCTGCCACCGAGTCGTCGTCGGTGATGTCGAGGACGACTGCGGTGCCGCCGATCTCGGTCGCCAGCTGCTCGATGCGGTCGGCCCGACGCGCGGCGACCACCACGTGCCAGCCGTCCGCGGACAGCCGCCTCGCCGTCGCCGCGCCGATACCGCTCGACGCCCCCGTGACCACGGCGACGCCACGGGTTGCCACGTCGGGCAGCCGCTGGCTCACGCGCGGGCGAGCGAGGCGACGGCGAGCTCGCTGTAGAGGGCGGCGCCGTCGGGGAGCACCTCGTCGCTGAACGCCGCGAACGGGGAGTGGTTGTCGGGGGCCGACTCCCACTCGCCGTCCACGCACGCGCCGAGGAAGAGCATCGCGCCGGGCGCCGCCTGCAGGACGCGAGAGAAGTCCTCGCGACCCGGTGATCGGCTGCGGCATCTCGAGGAAACGGCCTGCGCCCAGCACGTTCTCGACGACCCGGGCGGCGTGGGCCACCTGGTCGGCGTCGTTCACGGTGACCGGGTACTGCCGGTCGAAGCGCGCGTCGACCTCGAGCCCGTAGGCAGCGGCCGTCCCCTGGCAGTACCGGACGGTCTCCCGCTCGAGGATGTCGAGCACGTCGGGGTCGAAGCACCGGATGGTCGCCGCGAACGTGGCCGAGTCGGGGATGATGTTCGGCTTCGTCCCGGCGTTGAACTGGCCCACGGTGAGCACCGCCGTGTCGAAGGGGTTGATCACACGCGGAGAGCAGCGGTCTGCAGTCCGGTCACCATCTCCGCCGCGGCCGGGATCGGGTCCTTGGACCGGTGGGGGGCGGATCCGTGTCCACCCGCGCCGTGGACCGTGACGTGCAGCTCGTTGCTCGCCGCCATCATCGGCCCGCCCCTGCCCGCGACGAGGCCGCGAGGTGCGAGGCCCGACATCACGTGGAGCGCCCAGGCGGCGTCGGGACGGCGACCGGCCGCGTCGAGCACGCCCTCGGCGATCATCACGCCCGCGCCGTCGAAGCCCTCCTCGCCGGGCTGGAACATGAAGACCACGTCGCCGGGCAGCTCGTCCTTGCGGGCCGTCAGCGCACGCGCCGCACCGACCAGCATCGTGGTGTGCAGGTCGTGGCCGCAGGCGTGCATCTGGCCGACGTTCAGCGACCGGTAGTCGATGTCGACGGCCTCGGTGACGGGCAGGGCGTCCATGTCGCCGCGCAGCAGCACGACGGGGCGCTCGCCGTCGGCGGCGGTCGCCGCCCCGCCCCGCAGCACGGCGGTCACCGACGTGGTCCCCGTGCCCGTGCTCACCTCGAGGTCCAGCCCGCTCAACGCCTCGAGCACGGTGGCCTGCGTGGTCGGCAGGTCGAGCCCCACCTCGGGCCGCTGGTGCAGCGTGTGGCGCAGGGCGACCAGGTCGGAGCTCAGGGCGCGCGTGTCGTCGAGGAAGGGGCGGTGGCTGTCGGAAGAGGTCATGGGATGTCTCTACCACCTGTCGGTCGTCGGCGACACTCCGGCCACCCCGTGAGTCATGCGTGCTGGTCCAGCTCCCGCGGCAGGTCACGCATCGTCAGCAACGGGGACAGCAGTACCGGGAGGACGGCGACGATCGAGCCCACGAACGCGATCCACAGCACGGTGCGCACCCCGAACGCCTCGCCGAGCACGCCGCCGAGGAAGCCGCCGATCGGCATCGTCCCCCACACCACGAACCGGATGGACGCGTTCATGCGACCCAGCAGCGGTTTGGGGCAGAGACGTTGCCGGAAGCTCACCTGCGTGACGTTGTAGAGCACGACGGCGAAGCTCACGCCGAACCACGACACGATCAGCGCCACCATCGGCGGCACGACGGTGCCGGCCAGGGGCATCAGCACACCGAACGGGATCCACACCAGCCCCGAGAGCGGGATGGTGCGGCCTTCGCCCACGAACCGCGAGACGCGCGTCACCACCAACGCCCCCAGCAGGCCACCGACCGCGCCGATCGAGAACCCGATCCCGAGGTCCCCGGCGTCGAGGCCCAGGTCACGCAGGACGAAGAGGACGAGCAGCGCGACGCTCATCGACGAGAACAGGTTGCTGATCGCCGTGGTCGCGGTGATCCGCGCCAGCAGCGGGTGGCGGAGGACGAACGACAG
This sequence comes from uncultured Actinomycetota bacterium, assembly GCA_963845675.1. GTDB lineage: Bacteria > Actinomycetota > Actinomycetes > Actinomycetales > CAWJMD01 > CAWJMD01. Next base: position 708,865 of record CAWJSX010000005.1, read on the forward strand.
CCCCTCGCGGATCTCGATGACCAGCGCGCGCCGCTGGGAGCGGTCGGGCGGGTGGTCGGGGTGCTGGATGCGGCTGATGAAGAAGGCCGAGCCGACGAAGCTCAGGGCGTCCAGCGCGAGCGTCAGGGGTGCCCCCACGAGGCGGATCAGGCCGCCCGCCACGGCAGGCCCTGCGACCGTCGCGACGGACTGGCTGGCCTGGAGCTTGGCGTTGCCCTCGCTGATGGCCTCGGACGGCACGAGCTCCGGCAGGTAGCTCTGGTAGGCGACGTCGAAGAACACGGTGCAGACGCCCATCACGAGCGCGACCCCGAAGAGCTGCCAGAGGGTGAGCAGGTCGAGGGCCCAGGCGACCGGCAGGCTGCCGAGGGCCACCGCCCGGGCGAGGTCGTTGGCGACCAGCACACGCTTCTTGCGCCAGCGGTCGACCCAGGCGCCGGCCGGGAGGCCGATCACGAGGAACGCCAGGAACTCGAAGGTGGCCAGCATGCCCATCTCGAACTCGTCCGCGCCGAGCACCTCGACCGCCAGGACCGGTAGTGCGAGGAAGGTCAGCTGGGTGCCGACCTGGCTGATCGTGTCGCCGAGGAACAGCTGGCGGAAGTCGTGGTGACGGAACAGGCCACCACGCGGTCGACGCGGGGTGTCCGGGGTGTCCCGGGCCGCCGCGGCCGTCGCGGGAGAGGGGCCGGCCGTCGGCAGATCGGTCATGGTCACAGCGTGGGAGGAGTGGTTGGGAAATGTCAATCACAATGGACGATCCATGGCAGGGTGGCGGGATGGGACGCCCTCGCTCCACCCCGGAGCCCCCCGCCGAGCCGTCGACCCAGCCACCGCCTCACGGGCCGTTGCCCGTCGGCTCACGCCGCCAGGTCTGGGCCAGGCGACCCGCGGACGAGGCGGAGGCGAAGGCGCTCGCCTCGTCGCTGCGCCTGCAGATCCTGCGCCTCACCCTCCACGAGGCACGGACGAACAAGGAGATCGCGACGGCCCTTGGCCGGAACCCGGCGTCGGTCCTCCATCACGTCCGCACCCTGGTCGACACCGGTTTCCTCATCGAGCAGCCCGTGCGCCGTGGGCGTCCGCGGTGCCCGGGAGGTCCCCTATCTGTCCTCGGGGAAGTCCTGGTACCTCGAGAGCGCGGCCCTCGCCGGCGACGACCCGTTGGCGGTGGGCGACCTGCTGCTCCAGGCCTTCCTCGCCGAGGCTCAGCGGGTCCCGCCCCGCAGCATGCGGACCACGAGGCTCGGATTCCGGCTGTCGGAGGGGGACCGGGAGGAGGTGCTCGGACGCCTCCACGCCCTGATCGAGGAGATCGCCTCCCGCCCGAGCGACCCGGACGGGGTGCCGTGGGGGTTGTTCCTGGCTCTCCACCCCGAGACGGCTAGCAGCGCTGAGCCGGGGCGCCGGCCGCGGCGCTGACGAACGCCGGCGGCGCCAGACCGGCGCCGGCGAACGCCGTCTCGATCTCGCGGCTCACGGCCCCGAGGTCTCCGGCGCGGACGAGTGCCACGATGGACCCACCGAATCCTCCGCCGGTCATCCGCGCGCCGAGTGCCCCGGCGGCAGACGCGCTCTCGACCGCGAGGTCGAGCTCGGGACTCGACACCTCGTAGTCGTCGCGGAGGGACGTGTGCGAGGCGTCGAGGAGCGGACCGGCGTCGCGCGGACGCCCGGCCAGCAACAGGTCCGCGAACTCACGCACGCGGGCGATCTCGGTGACGACGTGTCGGACACGTGGGAGGAGCCGGGGGTCCGCGGATGCCAGCACCCGCTCTGCCGCGGCGAGGTCCGAGACCTGGCGCAACGACGACACCCCGAGCAGCTCGGCGGCGCGGACACAGTCCTGCCGGCGCGCGGCGTACTCGCTGTCGACGAGCCGGTGGGGCGCCCGCGTGTCGCACACCAGGAGCGCGAGACCTGAGACCTCCAGGGCGAGCGGCACGTGCTCGACGCGGTGGTCGAGGCAGTCGATCAGCAGCGCGTGCCCGGCACGTGCACGCAGGCTGGCCGTCTGGTCGAGACCGCCTGTGGACGCCATGGCGATCTCGTTCTCCGCCCGGACGCAGACCGCTGCCAGGCGTGCGCGGCCATCGTCGTCGGTGTCGAGCCCGACGATGTCGGCGAGGGCGATGGCCAGGGAGCACTCCAGCGCCGCCGAGCTCGAGAGCCCGGCGCCGACGGGGACGTCCGAGTCGACTGCGACGTCCACGCCGGGTACGTCGACCCCGTCGGCGCGCAGCGCCCAGAGCACGCCGGCCAGGTAACCGGCCCACCCTGGGGGCTCGCCCGGCGCGACGTCGCCGAGACGCCCCTCCCAGGGGGTGTCGGGTGCTTGGGCGCTCACGAGCCGGACCAGGTCGTCCGCCCGGCGCCGGACCGCTGCGAACGTGCTCTGCTGCAACGCGATGGGCAGGCAGAGGCCGGCGTTGTAGTCGACGTGCTCCCCGATCAGGTTGACTCGTCCTGGCGCTCTCCAGACGCCGTCCGGCTCACAGCCGTAGGTCCGGGAGAACAGCTCGGCGGACGCCTTGGCCAGCGCGTCCTCGTGGCTCACGAGGCGACGTCACGGAGTCGGTCGGCGATGCGCTCGGGTGTGGTGTCGTTGACCCACGCCCCCATGCCCGACTCCGACCCCGCGAGGTACTTGAGCTTGCCGGGGGCACGCAGCACCGAGAACGCCTGCAGGTGGAGCCGTCCCAGATCCCGTCCCTCGCCGACGGGGGCCTGGTGCCATCCCGCGATGTACGGCAGCAGGTCGACCCCGTCGAAGTACCGGTCGAGGCGCATCATCAGCTCGAGGTAGACCTCGGCAAGCTCCTCGCGCTCGTCCTTGTCGAGCGCCGCGAGGTCGGGGACGTCACGGTGCGGTGCGAGGTGGACCTCGACCGGCCAGCGGGCCGCGGCCGGGACGTAGGCGGTCCACTGCTCACCGGACAGCACCACACGGGTGCCGGCCCTCCGCTCGGCGTCGAGGACGTCGCGGAGCAGGAGACCACCGCCGCTGCGCCGGTGCGCGGCGGCCTGCTGCAGCATCAGCTGCGACCGCGGCGTGACGTAGGGGTAGGCGTAGATCTGGCCGTGCGGATGGTGCAGCGTGACACCGATCTCCTGGCCCCGGTTCTCGAAGCAGAACACCTGCTGGACGCCCTCCACTGCGGAGAGCTCCGCGGTGCGGTCGGCCCAGGCGTCCACGACCGTCCGGACCCGCTCGTGGGAGAGGTGCGAGAACGACGTGTCGTGCTGGCTGGCGAAGCAGATCACCTCGCACCGGCCCGCTGCCGGACGCACCGGCCAGAGGGCCTCGCCGTCCAACGCCCCCGTCGCCGAGGTCGCCTCCGCGGAGAACGAGGGGAACCTGTTCTCGAAGACCACGACGTCGTAGTCGTCGGAAGGGATCTCGGTCTGCGCGTCCGCGTGGCTGGGGCAGAGGGGGCACTCGTGGGTCGGGGGACGGTTGGGACGGTTCATCCGGTGGGCGGCCATCGCCACCCACTCGCCGGTGAGCGGGTCCCGGCGCATCTGGCCGGCCTCCTCGCGGGCGCCGAGGGGTCGCGTGTCGTGCACCTGGCGCTCGCGTGTCCCGCTCACGAACGGCTCGCGGTCGTCGAAGTAGATGATCGCGCGGCCGTCCGCCAGCCGGTGCTCGGACCGTCTCATGACACGGCCCTCCGTCCGTTGCCGCTGATGATGACCCGCTCGACGCGGTTGCGCAGGACCTCCTTGGCGGGGGCCGGTAGCGCGTTGTCCGTGACGAGCACGTCGACCTGGTCGAGACCGGCGATCGTGCTGAGACCGACGACACCCCACTTGGTGTGGTCGGCGACGACGACGCACCGCCGCGCGGTGGCGATCAGGGCACGGTTCGTCTCGGCCTCCACCATGTTGGGCGTGGTGAGGCCCGCTTCCGGGTCGAGGCCGTGCACGCCGAGGAAGAGCCAGTCGACGTGCAGCGTGTGGAGCGACCCGACGGCCACCGGGCCGACGAGGGCGTCGGACGGGGTCCGGGTGCCACCGGTGAGGACGACCGTGAGGTCGGAGCGACCCGTCTCGTGGAGCATCTGCGCGACCGGGACCGAGTTGGTGACGACGGTGAGGTCAGGCACGTGCCGCAGCTCGCGGGCGACCTCGTAGGTGGTCGTACCCGCCGAGATGGCAACCGCTGCACCGGGTTCAACGAGCGTGACCGCCGACCGGGCGATCGCCTTCTTCTCCTCGGTCTGCAGCGACGACTTGGCGGTGAAGCCTGGCTCGTCGGTGCTGCGGCCGCTGACGGCGGTGACGCCTCCGTGGACGCGCTCGACGAGCCCGCGCGCGGCGAGGCTCTCGATGTCGCGCCGGATCGTCATGTCCGAGACGCCGAGCAGCTCGACCAGCTCGGAGACGCGCGCGGCGCCGTGCTCGCCGACACGGTCGAGGATGCGCTCCTGGCGCTGGCTGGCGAGCACGGTCAGCCCTCCCTGACGACGGCGACACGGCCCGCGTCCAGCTGCAGCCGGTCGACCGGACGGTCGGTGACGAGGTCGTGACCCGCGACGTCCACCTCGACGGGCTCGTCGGTGTGGTTGATCGCGAAGAGCCAGGAACGGCCGTCTCCCCGTCGCCGGACGACCTCGACGCCGTCCGGCGCCGACACGGGGGCGGTGACGTCGGCAGCGCGCCAGCACCTGGGCCATCAGCCCGTCCAGCCCCGCGCTGTCGAGGCGCGTCGCGACGTACCAGGCGGCGCCCCGGCCGACGTCGCGTCGCGTCGTGGCCGGCACGCCGTCCAGCGCACCGCCGGTGTAGCGCGCGAGGACCTTGGCGTCCGCGACCTCGAGCAGCTCGCTCCACAGCGAGCCGGTGGTCCCGTCGTCCAGGGAGACGGTCTCGCCGGGGACGAGCGGGAAGAACTCCTCGACGCGCAGGCCCAGCAGGTCCCTGAAGCGCGCCCGGGTAGCCGCCGAGCCGGATGTGGTCGTTCTCGTCGACGATCCCGGAGAAGTACGTGACCAGCACCTGCGCGCCCGCCTCGGCGGCTGCCGTGAGGCGGTCGCCCAGGTCGTCCGCGCAGAGGTACAGCGTCGGGACCACGACGACGGCGTAGGTCGACAGGTCGGACGACGGGTGGACCACGTCGGCCGTGACGCCGACCCGGCGCAGGGCCGCGTGCACGTCGTGAGCGACCTGCCCGTACTCGATGGCGGAGGAGGGGTGGGACGGGATCTGACAGCCCCAGCCGGCCTGGTAGTCCCATAGCAGCGCCACCGACGCCTCAACGCGCGAGCCGACGACCTCGCCGAGACGGCCGCAGATCCCGCCGAGCTCGGTCACCTCGCGGAACACCTTGGTGTCGGCGCCCGCGTGCGGGACGAGACCCGAGTGGAACTTCTCCGCGCCCGCCCGCGAGGCCCGCCACTGGAAGAACCCGAGCGTGTCGGCGCCGCGCGCCACGTGCGCGAGCGAGTTCCGCACCAGCTCTCCCGGGGCCTTGGCCCGGTTGACCGGCTGCCAGTTCACCGCGCTGGTGGAGTGCTCCATCAGGACCCAGGGCCCCCCGGCCGCCAGGCCCCGCGTCAGGTCGGCGGCGAACGCCAGCTCTGCTGCGGCGTCGTCGAGAGCGCCGTCGAGGTAGTGGTCGGTGCTGACGACGTCCTGCTCGGGCGCCCACTGGTGGTAGTCGAGCAGCCTGAAGTGGTCGAGCGTCATGAAGTTCGTCGTGACCGGCACGCCGGGGGAGAGGCTGTGCAGCACGTCGCGCTCCGCCGTGTACTGCGCGAGCAGCGTGTCCGAACCGAAGCGTGCGAAGTCGAGTGACTGCGTCGGGTTCCCGATCGCGGTGCTGCGTCGCGGAGGGAGCACCTGCGACCAGTCGGTGTACCGCTGGCTCCAGAACGACGTGCCCCACGCGTCGTTGAAGGCCTCCAGGTCCTCGTACCTGGCTCGCAGCCACGTGCGGAAGGCGTCGGCGCAGGTGTCGCAGTAGCAGGGCAGGTTGTGGCACGCGTACTCGTTCGAGACGTGCCACATCGCCACGCGCCGGGTGGTCGGCGTAGCGGCGAGCCATCTGCTCGGCGAGGGCGACGGCGTGCTCGGTGAAGACCGGCGAGCTGGGGCACCAGGTCTGCCGGCTGCCGGGCCAGAGCGTCCGTCCGTCGACGTCGACCGGGAGGGTCGCGGGGTAGTGCTGCGAGAACCACGGCGGCGGGGAGGCGGTGCCGGTGGCGAGGTCGACCGCGATGCCGCCGTCGTGGAGGAGCCCGAGGACCTCGTCCAGCCAGCCGAACTCGTAGCGGCCGGGCTCGGGCTCCAGCCAGGACCACGAGAAGACGCCGACGGTGGCGAACGTGACGCCGGCGCGCTGCATCAGCGCGACGTCCTCGTGCCACACCTCTCGCGGCCACTGCTCCGGGTTGTAGTCGCCCCCCAGGGCGATGCGGTCACTCGGCCAGTCGCGCATGGCGTCAGCGTCCTCCTCCCGGGACGAGAAAGTCAACAGAACCGCACACGCCATCTGCCGTCATCCCAGCGTTCTGCCTCTTCATCACGATCTCATCTCGCCAAAGCAGGCTCTTGACAGGGGATGCGGGAGGGGCGAGAGTCATCCGCAGAAGTGATCGAAATTGTTTGATCCTGTCGAGTCGGTGCCCGTGACCATCTCACCGCGCCGGCGGCAGGCAGCAGGACCCGGGCACCGCCGCCCCCGTCGGGCCCGGTCGAGACCGTCGACAGGGCCCGCCGTGCGCGGAGGCCCTGAGGTGCCGTAGGAGGCGTCATGTCCCGTCCGCAGTCCCAGGCCGAGTACCTGGCCAGCATCGTCCCCTCGTCCGTGGCCGCGACGTCCCTGCGGCGCCGGACCCTCCTGCGCGGAGCTCTGCTCGCCGGCGGCGCAGCCGGTCTCGGCGGCACCCTCGCAGCATGCGGGGACGACGGTGGCGGCTCCAGCGGTGGGGGTGGCGGAGAGGGCGGGGGCAACGTCACGTTCGGCTCCAACGAGAGCGGGAACACCTTCGCCGAACAGCGGGACGCGCAGGCGGCCGACTTCGAGCAGGCGTCGGGCACGAGGTCAAGATCAACGCCGTCGACCACAACACGTTCCAGGAGAACATCAACACCTACCTGCAGGGCAACGCGGACGACGTGTTGACGTGGTTCGCGGGCTTCCGGATGCGGTTCTTCGCCGAGAACGGCCTCATCGGCGACGTCAGCGACGTCTGGCCCCTCGACGGCATCCCGGACTCCTTCAAGGAGGCCTCGACCGGCAACGACGGCAAGCAGTACTTCGTGCCGCAGCAGTACTACCCGTGGGCCGTGTTCCACCGGAAGTCGACGTTCGAGGAGAACGGCTACACCCAGCCCGACGACGCTCGACGAGATGGTGGCGCTCTGCAAGCAGATGCAGACCGACGGCCTGGTCCCGATCGCCTTCGGCGACAAGGACGGCTGGCCGGCGATGGGCACGTTCGACATGCTCAACATGCGCGTCAACGGCTTCGACTACCACATCTCGCTGATGGCCGGTGAGGAGGACTGGAACAGCCAGGAGGTCAAGGCCGTCTTCGACCAGTGGCGCGAGCTGCTGCCCTACCACCAGACCGACGCCCTCGGTCGCACCTGGCAGGAGGCGGCTCAGACGCTGCAGCAGAAGAAGGCCGGGATGTACATCCTCGGCACCTTCCTCAACGAGCAGTTCCCCGACGACGAGGAGGACCTCGACTTCTTCACGTTCCCCGAGATCGACTCGAACATCGGATCCGGTGCCATCGACGCACCCATCGACGGGTTCTGCATGTCCGCCGACCCCGACAACGAGGAGGGCGCCAAGGCGTTCCTCGCGTACCTCGCCTCGCCCGGAGGCCGCGGCCGCGGCCGCCGACCACGGGCCTGCCCTTCATCGCGGCCAACACGAACGCCGACACCAGCGAGTACTCCGAGCTGCAGAAGAAGTCGGCCGAGCTGGTCGGCCAGGCCGACAACATCGCCCAGTTCCTCGACCGCGACACGCGCCCGGACTTCGCGTCGACCGTCGATCATCCCGTCGCTGCAGCAGTTCCTCGGCTCCCCGGACGACGTCGACGGCCTCACCGAAGAGCATCCAGGACCAGAAGGTGTCGATCTTCGGCAGCTGACCCGCCCGCCGCGCTCGATCCCGAAGGAGTAGGCCATGTCGCTGGAGACCCCCGTAGGAGCAGGTGGGAACGGTCCGCCGCGAGCGACCACCCGAGAAGCTCACGGCGAGCCGGGCCCGTCCGCTGCAGCGGCTCAGGGGGCGCGACCGGCTGGTCGTGAGCCCTCATGGTCGTCGTGCCGACGGTCTTCGTGGTCGGACTGGTCTGGTTCCCGGCGCTCGCGTCGGTGCTGCTGTCGTTCACGAACTGGAACGGCCTCGGCCCGCTGGCGCGACATCGAGTTCATCGGCTCCGAGAACTACACCAACGTCGCCACGATCTACCCGCCGTTCTGGCCGGCGGTGCAGCACAACCTCATCTGGCTGGTGTTCCTGTTCCTCGGACCGACGGTGCTGGGCGTCTTCTTCGCCGTCCTGCTCGACAAGGAGATCCGGGGAAGCCGCTTCTACCAGACGGCGCTGTACATCCCGGTCGTGCTGTCGCTCGCGCTGATCGGCTTCATCTGGCAGCTGCTCTACTCGCGGGACCAGGGGCTGATCAACGACGTCCTCGGGACGTCGATCGACTGGTACGGGGACCCGTCGGTCAACCTCTGGGCGGTGCTCTTCGCGACCGGCTGGCGGCACACCGGCTACATCATGCTGCTGTACCTGGCCGGTCTGAAGGGTGTCGACCACTCGCTGCGCGAGGCTGCGTGCGGTGGACGGCTCGGGCGAGGTGTCGACGTTCTTCCGGATCATCCTGCCGGTGATGCGACCCGATCAACCTCATCGTGCATCGTCGTCGTGGTGATCGAGTCGCTGCGTGCCTTCGACCTCGTCTGGGTGATCAACAAGGGCCGCAACGGCCTCGAGCTGATCGCCGCGCTGGTGACCCAGAACGTCGCCGGTGAGGCCAGCCGGATCGGCTTCGCCTCGGCGATGGCCACGATCATGCTGCTCATCTCGTCGGTGTTCATCACCATCTACCTGCGTGTCGTGATGAAGGAGGAGCGATGAGCTCGGCCACAGCGTACGTCCGCGACGGCCACCGGTCCGACTCGACGTCCGCCCCGAGGCTGCCCAGCAGGCGCGGGCCCGGGCGGGTCGTCCTGCACGCCTTCCTCATGGTGGTCGCCGTGGGCTGGCTCTTCCCCATCGGCTGGGCCGTCCTCAACTCCTTCCGCGACTACGCCTACACGGCGGCCAACGGGTACGTCAGCTTCGGTGGCTGGACGCTCGGACAACTACGTGGAGGCCTGGGACCGCGGTGACTTCGGCGAGGGCTTCCTCAACTCGCTCATCATCACCGTCCCGGCCGTCGTCCTGACGCTGTTCCTCGCCTCCTGCACGGCGTTCGTGCTGGCGCGCTTCAGCTACCGCTTCAACCTGACGCTGCTGGGCGTCTTCCTGGCCGCGAACCTGCTGCCGCCGCAGGCGCTCCTGGTTCCGGTCTTCCAGATGTACCGCAAGATCCCGCTTGCCCGGAGTGGCTGAGCGGCAGCGAGTCGATGCTGGGCAGCTACCTCGGGCTGATCCTCATCAACGTGGCCTTCCAGCTCGGCTTCTGCACCTTCGTGCTGAGCAACTACATGAAGACGCTGCCCTTCGAGATCTACGAGTCCGCCCAGATCGACGGGGCGAGCGTGACACGCCAGTTCTGGCAGCTGACCCTGCCGCTGGTCCGGCCCGCGCTCGCGGCCCTGGCCGTGCTGCAGACCACGTGGATCTACAACGAGTTCTTCTGGGCGACGGTGCTGATCCAGGACTTCAGCAAGCTCCCGATCACGAGCTCGCTGAACAACCTGCGGGGCCAGTTCTTCACCGACTACAACCTGCTGTCCGCCGGGTCCGTGCTCGTGGCGCTGCCGGTGCTCGTCGTGTTCTTCGTCCTGCAGAAGCAGTTCGTGTCCGGTCTGACGCTGGGCTCGACGAAGGGGTGACCGCTCTCGAGCACGGTCGCGCTGCGCGGCGGCCGGCACCTGCGTCGTGCTCGACGTGTCGGGTCCGCTGCTGCCTCGGGTCCTGCACTGGGGCGCCGACCTCGGGCCGCTCGACGCGGACTCCTCGGAGGCCCTCGTCCGGGTCGTGGGACCGCCTGTCCCGCGGAGCGCGCTCGACGAGCCGTGGCCGCTGACGCTGCTGCCCGCGGAGGACGACGGCTGGTCGGGCAGCCCCGGCCTGCGAGGTGCACGACGAGGGCGGCCGCTCCGCGGTGCGGCTGCGACTGGTCGGCCCGGTCGAGGTGACCCGTCGCGGACCCGAGACCGGCGGGAGCCTGCGGGCCGTCGCCCGGGACGCGCGAGCCGGGATCGAGGTCGTGGTCGAGGTGTCGCTGGACCCCGAGGGGGTGCTGCGGACCCGCAACCGGGTGACAGCCGTCGGCGACCACACCGTCGACGTGGACGGCGTGCGGTCCCTCGATGCCGTTGCCGGTCCGCGCGAGCGAGGTCCTCGACCTCACGGGCCGCTGGTGCCGGGAGCGGTCGCCTCAGCGCTCCGCCCTGCTGCACGGCACGCGGCACCGCGCGTCCAGGCGCGGCCGGACCGGCCACGACTCCCCGCTGCTGATCTGTGCCGGCACCCGGGGCTTCGCGTTCCGGTCCGGCGAGGTCTGGGCCGCGCACGCCGCGTGGAGCGGGGACCACGAGCACCTCGTCGAGGCGCTCCCCGAGGGCGCCGGGGGGCACGCCGCGGTGATCGGTGGTGGGTGAGCTGCTGCGGCCCGGTGAGGTGCGGCTGGCACCGGGCGAGACGTACGCGGCCCCGGACGTCGTCCTGGTCTGGTCGGGCGAGGGCCTGGACGGTGCTCTCCCGACGGCTGCACCGCTCTCTGCGGGCACGCGCCGGTCACCCCGCGTCGCCACGTCCCCTGGTGCTCAACTCGTGGGAGGCCGTGTACTTCGGCGAGGACACCGAGCAGGTGCTGCGCCTGGTCGACGCGGCCGCCGACCTGGGGGTCGAGCGATTCGTGCTCGACGACGGGTGGTTCGGAGGACGCCGCGACGACGTGCGCGGCCTCGGCGACTGGGTCGTCTCCGCGGACGATCTGGCCCGACGGGCTGCGTCCCCTGGCCGAGCGGGTCCGCGGTCACGGCATGGAGCTGGGGCTGTGGTTCGAGCCGGAGATGGTCAACCTCGACTCCGACCTGGTCCGGACGCCATCCCGACTGGCTGCTCGGACCCTGGCAGGCCGACGGGGCCGGGCCGCCACCCACCTGGCGCGGGCAGCACACGCTCGACCTGACCAACCCGGCGGCCGCGCGCCACCTCCTCGAACGGCTCGACGCACTGGTCACGGAGTACGACCTCGACTTCATCAAGTGGGACCACAACCGCGACCTCCACCTCGCGGTGAGCTCCGCCGGGGACGGACAGCCGGACCGTCCGGCGGTGCACCGCCAGACGCTCGCCCTCTACGCCCTGATGGACGAGCTGCGCCGGCTGCACCCGAGCCTCGAGATCGAGTCCTGCGCGAGCGGCGGGGGCCGGGTCGACCTCGGCGTCCTCGAGCGCACCGACAGGGTCTGGGCCAGCGACTGCAACGACGCGGTCGAGCGGCAGTCGATCCAGCTGTGGACCAGCCTGCTGGTGCCCCTCGAGCTGATGGGGACCCACGTCGGACCACCCGTTGCGGAGACCACCCACCGAGCGGTCGACCTGTCGATGCGGTGCGCGACCGCCCTCTTCGGCCACGCCGGCATCGAGTGGGACGTCACGACCTGCACGCCGGAGGAACGCGCCGCACTGAGGTCGTGGACAGGGCTGTACCGGGAGCTGCGTGGCCTGCTGCACACCGGTGACGTGGTGCGCGCCGACCTCCCCGGCGACGACCTGCTGCTGCACGGGGTCGTGTCGCCGACCGGCGACGAGGCCGCCTACGTGCTGGCCCGCCTGGCCACGGGCCCGGCCGCGACCCCGGGGCGCGTGACGCTGCCCGGGCTCGTGCCTGACCGGCCCTACCGGGTGCGCGTGCGCGCCGAGGCCGGCCTTCCCGCGACGGTCCAGGCGGCGCCCCCCGCCTGGTGGGAGCAGGCTCTCGGCGAGGGGGTCGTCCTGACCGGCAGGCTGCTCGAGAAGGTCGGTCTCGCGATGCCCGTGCTCGCTCCCGCGCAGGCGCTCGTCCTGCACCTCTCGACACCGACCGAGGCGCCGCTCCACGTCCCGGGCTGACACAATGCCGCCCATGTCCGCCGAGCCAGCCCGCCCTCGCCTCTTCTCGGGGATGCAGCCGACGAGCGACTCCCTGCACCTCGGCAACTACCTCGGGGCGCTCGTCCACTGGGTCGCCCTGCAGGAGACCCACGACGCCACGTACTGCGTCGTCGACCTGCACGCCATCACCGTCGAGCAGGACCCCGCGGTGCTGCGCGAGCGGACGCGGCGCACGGCCGCGCAGTTCCTCGCCGCCGGCGTCGACCCTGAGCGGTCGGTGCTCTTCGTGCAGAGCCACGTCTCGGAGCACGCGGAGCTGGCATGGGTCCTCGGCTGCCTCACCGGCTTCGGTGAGGCCGGACGGATGACGCAGTTCAAGGACAAGTCGCAGCGTCACGGCACCGACCGGACGACGGTCGGGCTCTTCACGTACCCGGTGCTGCAGGCTGCCGACATCCTGGCGCACGACGCCGACCGGGTTCCGGTCGGCGAGGACCAGCGCCAGCACCTGGAGCTCAGCCGCGACCTCGCCCAGCGCTTCAACTCGCGCTTCGGAGAGACGCTCGTCGTCCCGCAGACCCACATCGTCCGGGAGACCGCGAAGATCACCGACCTGCAGAACCCGACCGCCAAGATGAGCAAGTCGGCCGGCTCGCCGAACGGCATCATCGACCTCCTCGACGACCCGCTGGTCGTCGGCAAGCGGATCCGGTCCGCGGTCACGGACACCGGCCGGGAGGTCCTCTACGACCCCGAGACGAAGCCGGGTGTCTCGAACCTGCTGACGATCTACTCGGCGCTCGACGGCCGCACGGTCGAGGACCTCGAGAAGGCTTACGACGGCAAGGGCTACGGCGACCTCAAGAAGGACCTCTCGGAGGTCGTGGTCGAGGCGCTCGGCCCGGTCAGGCAGCGCGCGATGGAGTACCTGGACGACCCCGCGTCGCTCGACGCCGTGCTCGCCGACGGCGCCGACCGCGCCGCGGAGACGGCGTCGGCGACGCTCGCCCGGGTCTACGACAAGGTCGGCTTCCTCCCGCGGCGGCGAGGCTGACGGTGCCGGCCGATCGCAGGGACGAGACCCTCACCATGTCCGTCGTCCGGGACGAGGACCCGGTGGGTGACGTGACCATCGGTGTCGCCGTGGCGATCCCGCCTCCGTACGCGAGCGAGCTGCAGCGGTGGAGGGCGGAGTTCGGCGACCCGTTCGCGGACGCCATCCCACCCCACATCACGCTGCTGCCCCCGACACGCGTGGCCGAGAACCGGCTCGACCTCGTACGCGACCACCTCGCACGGGCAGCGAAGGAACACCATCCCTTCCGGATGACTCTGCGCGGCACAGGATCGTTCAGGCCGGTGTCCCCCGTGGTCTTCGTGCAGGTCGCGGTGGGCATCTCGGAGTGCGAGCGCGTCGAGCGACAGGTGAGGTCAGGTGTGCTCCACCGCGACCTCTCCTTCTACTACCACCCGCACGTGACCGTCGCCCACGACCTCGACGACGCTGCCCTCGACCGGGCATTCGCCGAGCTGGCCGACTACGAGGCCTCCTTCCCCGTCGACGGGTTCAGCCTCTACCGGCACGGGGCGGACGGCGTGTGGCGCGAGGACGTCGTCTTCGGCTTCGACGGGCACGAGGGGGCCTCGTCGTGAAGGAGCTCCTCGAGCGCTGGAAGGAGAGCCGCCTGGGGCGCACCCTCGAGCACTACAACAAGCGGCGCGGCGCGACGCTGGCCGGCGGCATCGCGTACGCGGGGTTGTTCTCCCTGTTCGGGGCGCTGGTCGCAGGCTTCTCCGTCTTCGGTCTCTTCCTGGGCGCGGACGCCCGGCTGTTCAACGAGGTGGCCGCGGCCGTCGACGCGCAGCTGCCCGGGCTGCTCGACGTGGGCCCGGACGGGGGACCGATCGACCCCGCGGCGCTCGTGGACCGCGACATCGTGTCCGTCACCGGTGCGATCGCCTTCGCGGTCACCCTCTTCGCCGGGCTCGGATGGGTCGACGCCCTGCGCGAGGGGCTGCGCGCCGTGCTCGGGCTCGATCCCGACGACCGCAACGTGGCGGTGAAGAAGGCTACGACGTGGCGATCCTCGCGATGTTCGGCCTGGGCATCCTGCTGTCGGCGACGACCAGCGTGGTGGTGAACGCCGGGGCCACCGCCCTCCTGCAGGTGGTCGGGCTGGACGGGGGCCCGGTCGGTTCGGCGCTGCTGCAGGTCTTGTCGGTCGCCGTGGTCGCGGCGGTCGACACCGTCCTGCTGTTCGGGATCTTCCGGGTGATGGGCCGCCTCCGGCTCGGCTGGACGACAGGTCCGTGGCCCGCTGCTGGTGGGCGGCGTGGCACTCTCCCTGCTCGTGAGCTTCGGCGGCGTGCTCGTCGGCAACGCGGGCGGCCGGAACCCGCTCCTCGCCACCGGCGCCGTCCTCGTCGGCCTGCTGGTGCTGATCAACATCGTGTCGCGCATCATCCTGCTCGTCGCAGCCTGGCTCAGCACGAACCCGGTGCTCTTCGCCGGCTACGTGGATGAGGCACGGGTCGACCTCGACAAGCACGCCCTGCCCGCGCCGGCGCCCGTGCGGCCGAGCTACTCCACCCGTGCCGCGGACCGCACCACCGTCGCTGCCGGAGTCGTCCTCGGCGCTGTCGCCGTCACCGCGCTGCGGGTGGTCGGCCAGGGGCTCGCTTCCCTGGTCCGGACCGTGCGCGGGAGCTGACGCTCGCTCGCAGCACGAGGAGCCCGACGGTCCCGGCCAGCAGGAAGGCGCCGGCCACGCCGAGCCCGATGCCGAGGCGTGAGGGCTCCGCCCCGTCGGTTCTCGCACCCGCCGCGGCCTCCCGGGTCCCCGCGTCGACGGCGAACGCCCCGTCACCCGGCGGTGCGCCCTCGTCCGGAGCGCTGGGCGCGGACGTCGGCCCACCGGCCGTGGCCGCGGAGACCGAGGCCGCGAGCGTCGTGACGCCGGGCGTCCCGGCCGGCGAGGCGAACGCCCAGTCCAGGAGCTCGCGGCTCTGCTGCCACGTGGAGCCCTCGGTGCGCATGAGCACCACCATCACCCGCCGCCCGTCCTGCTCGGCGGCGACGACCAGCGACTTCCGGGACCGCTCGGTGAAGCCGTTCTTCACGCCCACGATGCCGGGGTAGTCCCCCAGCAGCCGGTTGTGGTTGCCGATCTGGAAACGGGGCCGCTGCGAGCCCAGCCGGATCCCCTTGGAGGGGAAGTCGTACCGCTCCGTGACGAGGATGGGAGCCAGCCTCTCGTCGTCCAGCAGCGCTCGGCCGACCAGCGCGAGGTCGCGCGCGCTGGCGACCTGACCCGTCGCGTCGAGGCCGCTGGCGTTCACGACCACCGTGTCGCCGGCGCCGAGGTCGTCGGCGGTGCGCTGCATCAGCCGGGTCGCCTCCTCGGTCCCCCCGGCCAGCTCCGTGAGGGCCTGGGCCGTGTCGTTGCCGCTCGACATCAGCAGGCCGTGCAGAAGGTCCCGCCCGCTGTAGGTCGAGTCCGGGACGATGCCGACCTTCGTGCCGTCGATCGAGGCCGCCTCGAAGGTTCCCGTGTAGACGGTGTCGTCGGGCACTCCCGGAGCCAGCGCCAGCCCCGTGAGCATCTTCATCGTGGACGCCGGGGCCAGCGCGATCCGGGCGTTGTGCGCCGCCATCACCTCGCCCGACCCCAGGTCCGTGACGAGCCACGCCCCGGACGCAGGTACGGGCGGTGGGGTCAGTCCGGTGGCCACCAGCACACCCGGAGCCGACAGCGGGTCCTGCTGCTGGGGCTGGGCGTGCGCGGCGTCAGCGACCAGGAGCGCGAGGAGTGCCGCGACCACCACGCGCAGCAGCCGGTCCGCCGCCGCGCGGTGCCCCACGACCCGGTCCTCAGACCTTGCGGGTCAGCAGAGCCTGCTTGACCTCGCGGATCGCCTTGGTGACCTCGATGCCGCGCGGGCAGGCCTCGGTGCAGTTGAAGGTCGTGCGGCATCGCCAGACGCCCTCGCGGTCGTTCAGCACCTCGAGCCGCAGGTCCGCACCCTCGTCCCGGCTGTCGAAGATGAAGCGGTGGGCGTTCACGATCGCCGCCGGTCCGAAGTACTGGCCGTCAGTCCAGAAGACGGGGCAGGACGAGGTGCACGCTGCGCAGAGGATGCACTTGGTGGTGTCGTCGTACCGTTCGCGGTCGGCCTGGCTCTGCACACGCTCGCGAGTGGGCTCGTGGCCGGTGGTGATGAGGAAGGGCATCACCTCTCGGTAGGACTGGAAGAACGGCTCCATGTCGACCACGAGGTCCTTCTCGACCGGCAGGCCCTTGATCGCCTCGATGGTGATCGGCTTGTCGGGGTTGAGGTCCTTGAGAAGGGTCTTGCACGCCAGGCGGTTCCGACCGTTGATGCGCATCGCGTCGGACCCGCACACGCCGTGGGCGCAGGAGCGGCGGAACGTGAGCGAGCCGTCCTGCTCCCACTTGATCGTGTGCAGGGCGTCGAGGACGCGGTCGGTGCCGTGCACCTGGACCCGGTAGTCCTCCCAGCGCGGCTCCGCGTCGCCCTCCGGGTCGTAGCGGCGGATTCGGAGGGTGACCTCGAACGAGGGGATGGCCCCGACGGCGGGCTTGCCCTCGCCCTGGGTGCTGGTCTCGGCTGTTGCTGCGCTCATCAGTACTTGCGCTCCATCGGCTGGTAGCGGGTGGTGACGACCGGCTTGTAGTCGAGCCGGACCGCGTGCCTGTCGGCGTCGCCGCCCTCGGCTCCGGCCGGGACGCGGTAGGCCATCGTGTGGCGCATGAAGTTCACGTCGTCGCGGTTCGGGTAGTCCTCGCGGAAGTGACCACCACGCGACTCCTTCCGTTCCAGCGCACCGACGACGATGACCTCGGCGAGGTCGAGCAGGAAGCCGAGCTCCACGGCCTCGAGCAGATCGGTGTTGTAGCGCCTGCCCTTGTCCTGCACCGTGATCGAGCGGTACCGCTCCTGGAGCGACTCGATCTCGGTCAGCGCCTGCTTGAGCGAGGCCTCGGTGCGGAACACCTGCGCGTTGAGGTCCATCGTCTCCTGGAGCGCCTTGCGCAGCACCGCGACGCGCTCACCGTCACCGCGGCCCCTGATGCCCTCGAGCAGCTCGACGGTGCCGGTCTCGCCGCGCTGGGGCAGCGGCACGTGGTCGACCGTCGCGGCGTACTCGGCGGCCGCGATGCCCGCGCGCTTGCCGAAGACGTTGATGTCCAGCAGCGAGTTCGTGCCGAGCCGGTTCGACCCGTGCACGGACACGCACGCGACCTCGCCGGCCGCGTACAGGCCGGGCACGACCGTCGTGTTGTCGCGCAGGACCTCCGTGTCGACGTTCGTGGGCACGCCACCCATCGCGTAGTGCGCCGTCGGGTAGACCGGCACCGGCTCGGTGTACGGCTCGATGCCCAGGTACGTGCGCGCGAACTCCGTGATGTCGGGCAGCTTGGCGTCGATGTGGGCCGGCTCGAGGTGCGTCAGGTCGAGCAGCACGTAGTCCTTGTTGGGGCCGGCTCCGCGTCCCTCACGCACCTCGTTCGCCATCGAGCGGGCGACGATGTCGCGGGGCGCCAGGTCCTTGATCGTCGGGGCGTAGCGCTCCATGAAGCGCTCGCCCTCACCGTTGCGCAGGATGCCGCCCTCGCCGCGGGCGGCCTCGGAGAGCAGGATCCCGAGGCCGGCCAGACCCGTCGGGTGGAACTGGAAGAACTCCATGTCCTCCAGCGGCAGGCCACGGCGGTACACGATGCCCATGCCGTCGCCGGTGAGGGTGTGGGCGTTCGAGGTGGTCTTGAAGACCTTGCCGGTGCCGCCGGTGGCGAGCACGACGGACTTGGCCGAGAACACGTGGATCTCGCCGGTCGCCAGCTCGTACGCGACGACGCCGGCCGTGCGCTCCTCGCCGTCGACGGTGTTCGTCAGCAGGTCGAGCACGTAGAACTCGTTGAAGAACTCGACGTTGTGCTTGACGCAGTTCTGGTAGAGCGTCTGCAGGATCATGTGGCCGGTGCGGTCGGCAGCGAAGCAGGACCGTCGCACCGCGGCCTCACCGTGGTTCCGGGTGTGGCCGCCGAAGCGCCGCTGGTCGATGCGACCCTCGGGCGTCCGGTTGAACGGCAGCCCCATCTTCTCCAGGTCGAGCACGGCGTCGATGGCCTCGCGGCACATCACCTCCGCGGCGTCCTGGTCGACCAGGTAGTCACCGCCCTTGACGGTGTCGAAGGTGTGCCACTCCCAGTTGTCCTCCTCGACGTTCGCGAGGGCGGCGCACATGCCGCCCTGGGCCGCACCGGTGTGGGACCGCGTCGGGTACAGCTTCGTCAGGACGGCGGTGCGGGAGCGCTGGCCGGACTCCAGGGCAGCGCGCATGCCGGCGCCACCCGCGCCGACGATGACCACGTCGTACTTGTGGATCTGCATGGGGCCCTCCTGGGACCTGGTGTGTGTCGGACGGGACCGTCAGCGCGGCGGTGCGTCAGGAGCAGAACGAGGGTAGGAGCGCTGCGTCGGCGCCGGCCGGGCACGGGTCGAAGGTGAAGACCACGAGCGTCCCGAGCACGACCACGAGGACGAAGGCCGCGTACAGGAGGCCCTTCAGCGTCATGCGCACGCGGGCGGAGTCCGCGTAGTCGTTGATGATCGTCCGCACGCCGTTGGTGCCGTGGATCATCGCCAGCCACAGCATCGACAGGTCCCAGACCTGCCAGAACGGGCTGGCCCACTTGCCGGCGACGAACGCGAAGTCGACCGCGTTGACACCCTCGCCGAGCACGAGGTTGACCACGAGGTGGCCGAGCACGAGCACGACGAGGAGCACGCCGGACAGGCGCATGAACAGCCACGAGTACATCTCGGTGTTGCTCTTCGTTGACGGGCTGCGGCGGTACGGGGACCGCGGGGCGTCGAGCGAGGGAGCGGACATCGTCAGCCTCCGAAGACGTGGCTCAGGTGACGGATGGCGAACGGGACGAAGAGCACGACCCACACGACGCCCACCGCCCACAGCAGCTGGCGCTGGTACTGGGCGCCCTTCGACCAGAAGTCGACGGCGATCACGCGGAGCCCGTTGAACGCGTGGAAGATGATCGCGGCGACCAGCCCGGCCTCGCCGAGGCCCATGATCGGGTTCTTGTACGTGGCGATGACGTCGTTGTAGGCCTCGGGGGAGACCCGCACGAGCGCGGTGTCGAGCACGTGCACGAGAAGGAACATGAAGATCGCGAAGCCCGTCACACGGTGGGCGACCCACGACCACATGCCTTCTCGGCCTCGGTACAGGGTGCCGGCAGGCTTCTCCACGACGGTGGCCACGCGGGCTCCTCCTCGGTGACGTGCCGCGCGCCGGGGAGGGCGGGCCGGGGGTCGGTCGCGGGTGGCGTACCCGGGCGACGGCAGCGTCAGTTCCCGGCCACTCTAATTGCGGTGCCCGCGCAGGTCGCGTCCGCGTGGCTCCAGGTGACCAATCCCACGCGCAGGGCAGGGGACGGTGCCGGCGACGGTCCGGTGTCGTCGTGGCGGACCGGGAGCGACCCGCGCTGTGCCAGGGTGGCCGACATGACCGCAGGGGAGGCAGGGGACGGGGCATCGCGCGGGGTGGTCGACGACTTCGTCGCCGTCGTCCCGGCGGGGGGAGCCGGCACCCGGCTGTGGCCCCTGTCGCGCGCTGCGTCGCCGAAGTTCCTGCACGACCTCACGGACGTCGGACGCACCCTGCTGCAGTCCACCTGGGACCGTCTCGTGCCGCTGACGGGGGAGGGCGGCGTGCTCGTGGTCACCGGCCGACGGCACGCCGACGCCGTGCAGGACCAGCTCCCGGGGCTGCGCCCCGAGAACCTGCTGGCCGAGCCCTCCCCGCGGGACTCGATGGCCGCGATCGGGCTCGCCGCCGCGGTGCTGGTCCGTCGGCGCGCCGACGTGGTGCTGGGGTCCTTCGCGGCCGACCACGTGGTCGGCGACGCGGGTGCCTTCGCCTCTGCCGTGCGCCAGGCGGTGGCCGTGGCGCGCGAGGGCTATGTCGTCACCATCGGCATCGCACCGACCAGGCCCGCCACGGGCTTCGGCTACATCTGCCCCGGTGAGGCGCTGTCCGTGGACGGCGCGCCGGACGCGCGCGGTGTGGAGGAGTTCGTCGAGAAGCCCGACGCCGAGACGGCACAGCGCTACGTGGACGCCGGGTACCTGCTGGAACGCAGGCATGTTCGTCGTCCGCGCACAGGTGCTGCTCGACCACCTGCGCGCACAGCTACCCGCCCTGCACGACGGCCTCGTCGAGATCGCGGCCGCGCTGGCGGAGGGCGGGGACGCCGCGTCCGAGGCGATGGGGACGGTCTGGCCGGGTTTGACGCGTATCGCCATCGACCACGCGATCGCGGAGCCGGTCGCTGCCGCCGGCGGGGTTGCCGTCGTCCCGGGCAGCTTCGGCTGGGACGACGTGGGCGACTTCCACTCGCTGACGACGCTGCTCGAGCCCGGTGCCACGGGGGTCCGGGTGCTGGGCGCCCCTGGACTCCGTCGTGAGCCGTGGCGCGACCGGGCTCGTCGTCCCGGCGTCCGGTCGCACGGTCGTGGTGGTCGGGCTGGACGACGCCGTGGTCGTGGACACGCCGGACGCCCTGCTCGTCACGACGCGCGACCACGCGCAGGAGGTCAAGGGCGTCGTGGACGCGTTGCGAGCCGCCGGCCGCGACGACCTGCTGTGAGGCCGACGACCTTCGCGTGACCGCGGCTCCGGGGGGCTCTATCGTCCGCACCATGGCCTCTTCCCCCGCATCCCCAGGGTCCGACCCGACGCGCCGCACCGAGTCCGGCCTGCCTGTGCAGCCCGTCTACGGACCCGAGTCCCTCGAGGGCTGGGACGCGACGAGCCGGCTCGGGAGGCCGGGCGAGTACCCCTACACCCGGGGGGTGTACCCGAACATGTACACGGGCCGACCGTGGACGATGCGCCAGTACGCAGGGTTCGGCACCGCGAAGGAGTCGAACGAGCGCTACCACCAGCTGGTCGCCGCAGGGACCGGCGGGCTCAGCGTCGCCTTCGACCTGCCGACCCAGATGGGCTTCGACTCCGACGACCCGGTCGCCCACGGGGAGGTCGGCAAGGTGGGCGTGGCCATCGACTCCCTCGACGACATGCGCACGCTCTTCGGCGGCCTGCCGCTCGACGAGGTGTCGACCTCGATGACGATCAACGCACCCGCGTCGGTGCTGCTGCTGATGTACCAGCTGGTGGCGGCGGACGACGGCATCCCCGGTAGCCGGCTCACCGGGACGGTCCAGAACGACGTGCTGAAGGAGTACATCGCCCGCGGCACGTACATCTACCCGCCGGCGGAGTCGCTGCGGCTGATCAGCGACATCTTCGGCTACTGCGCGAAGGAGCTGCCGCGCTGGAACACGATCTCGATCTCGGGCTACCACATGGCCGAGGCGGGGGCCACGCCCGCGCAGGAGATCGCGTTCACGCTGGCCAACGCCAAGGAGTACGTGCGCGCCGCGCTCGCGGCCGGTCTCGACGTCGACGACTTCGCCCCGCGGCTGTCGTTCTTCTTCGTCGCGAGGACCACGCTGCTCGAGGAGGTGGCGAAGTTCCGTGCGGCGCGGCGCATCTGGGCCCGCATCATGCGTGAGGAGTTCGGGGCGAAGAACCCGAAGTCGCTGATGCTGCGCTTCCACACGCAGACCGCCGGGGTCCAGCTCACCGCGCAGCAGCCGGAGGTCAACCTCGTGCGCGTCGCGCTGCAGGGGCTGGGGGCGGTGCTCGGCGGCACCCAGAGCCTGCACACCAACTCGTACGACGAGGCGATCGCCCTGCCGACGACCAAGGCGGCACGGCTGGCGCTGCGGACGCAGCAGGTCATCGCCTACGAGACCGACGTGACGGCCACCGTCGACCCGTTCGCCGGCTCGTACGTCGTCGAGTCGATGACCGACGACCTCGAGGACGCGGCCGTCGCGCTGATCGACGCCGTCGAGGACAAGGGCGGCGCGGTCGCGGCGATCGAGCAGGGCTTCCAGAAGGAGGAGATCGAGCGCTCCGCCTACCAGGTCGCGCGCGAGATCGACTCCGGCGAGCGCGTCGTCGTGGGCGTGAACCGGTTCGCGGTCGACGACGACGAGCCCTACGAGCCGCTGCGCGTCGACCCGGCCATCGAGGCGGAGCAGTGTGCCCGTCTGGACGCCCTGCGCAGCGCCCGCGACGACGGCGAGGTTGAGCGCGCCCTCGACGCCATGCGCGACGCCGCCGCAGGCACGGACAACGTCCTCGTCCCGATGAAGGAGGCGCTCGCCGCCATGGCCACGGTGGGCGAGGTCAGCCACGCCCTGCGGGACGTCTGGGGCACCTACGTGCCGAGGGAGTCCTTCTGACGGGTGGCGGATATCCTCGGGGCACCGTGAACACCACCTCGACGCACCGTCACCCCGCTCGTCCCGGCTCAGCCGACCTCGCAGAGCTCGTCGCGACCTTCGCCGACGAGCTCGTCGGCGTACGCCGTGACCTGCACGCCCATCCCGAGATCGGACGGGCCGAGGTCCGCACGACCGAGGTCGTCGCCGACCGTCTCCGCCGGGCGGGTCTCGACCCCGTCCTGCTGCCCGGCACCGGCCTGGTCTGCGACGTCGGGGCGGCTCCGCACACGGGGAACGGCCAGCCCGTCCACACGATCGCGCTGCGCGCCGACCTCGACGCGCTGCCGCTGCCGGACGAGACGGGCACACCGTGGTCGTCGACCGTTCCGGGCACCGCCCACGCGTGCGGCCACGACGTGCACACGGCCACCGTCCTCGGAGCCGGGCTGGTGCTGGCGAGGATGCACGAGGACGAGCCACTGCCGTTCCGCGTGCGGCTCGTGTTCCAGCCCGCCGAGGAGGCCACACCGGGTGGCGCGCTCGACGTGATCGCCGCGGACGCGCTCGCCGGCGTCGACCGGATCGTCGCGCTGCACTGCGACCCGCACCTCGACACAGGCAGGATCGGGCTGCGGGTCGGGGCCATCACCTCGGCCGCCGACCACGTACGGATCATCGTGCGGGGCGACGGCGGGCACACCTCGCGGCCACACCTCACCGGTGACCTCGTGTTCGCGCTCGGCAACCTGGCCACGGGCCTGCCAGGGGCCTTGTCGCGGCGCCTCGACCCACGCGCCGGCGTCAGCCTGGTCTGGGGACGGGTGGTGGCGGGCGCGGCACCCAACGCCATCCCCCGGGTCGGCGAGATCGAGGGCACCCTTCGCGTGCTCGACGCCGATGTCTGGGAGCAGGCGGGCGTGCTGCTGAAGGAGCTCGTGGACCAGCTCGTGGCGCCGTTCGGCCTGACAGCCGAGCTCCAGCACACCAGGGGTGTGCCTCCCACCGTGAACGAGGCGTCCTCCGTGGCCGCGCTCGAGGCGGCGGCTCGCACCGAGCTCGGGCACGACGCGGCGGTCGCCACGGAGCAGAGCCTCGGCGGCGAGGACTTCGCCTGGTACCTCGAGGGCCTGCCGGGCGCGCTGGCCCGACTCGGCACCCGTCGACCCGGCGGACCCACCTACGACCTGCACCGCGGCGACTTCGAGCCGGACGAGGACGCGATCGCCATCGGCGTCCGACTCCTCGTCGCGACGTGTCACGCCTCGTCCGGTTTCGCCGTAGACGTCTGACGGGTCATGTGGTGGCGGCTGGTGGCTCCGGTCGCAGATTGGTAACAAGTGCCGTCCAGAGGCTCAATCGCGAATGGCCGGGCGCCCGTGGTGCCTATAGTGCGCCAGGCGATTTCTGAGCCGGAGACGGCGGATCTGGAGGACAAACGGTGAAGCGAATGGCACGCGGTGCGGCGATCCTGGGGATGGCCGCCCTGGCCCTGACGGCCTGCGGCGACCCGCCGGCCGAGGACCCGGGCACGGGCAGCGGCGAGGGCACCGGCGAGGCCCTCGACTACAAGGCGTGCATGGTCTCGGACGCCGGTGGTTTCGACGACAAGTCGTTCAACCAGGCCGGGTTCCAGGGCATGGAGCAGGCCAAGGACGAGCTCGGCGTCGAGACGGTCGACGTCGAGTCCTCCGCCGACACCGACTACACCCCGAACATCGACAGCCTCGTCTCGCAGAGCTGCAACCTGGTCATCGGCGTCGGCTTCCTGCTCGAGGACCCGATCCAGGCAGCGGCCGAGGCGAACCCCGACACGAGCTTCGCGCTCGTCGACAGCTCGTTCTCCGCGCCCGACTTCAGCCCGGTGGAGCTCGACAACGGCAAGCCGATCCTGTTCGACACCGCGCAGGCCTCGTACCTGGCCGGCTACCTGGCGGCCGGGATGTCCAAGACGGGCGTCGTCGCGACGTTCGGCGGCATCCAGATCCCGTCGGTCTCCATCTTCATGGACGGCTTCGCGGACGGCATCGCCAAGTACAACGAGGACAACGGCACGTCCGTGACGCTCCTCGGGTGGGACAAGGCAGCACAGACCGGTTCGTTCACGGGTGACTTCGACAACCAGGCGAACGGCCAGAACCTCACCAAGGGCTTCATCGACCAGAAGGCCGACATCATCCTGCCGGTCGCCGGTCCGGTGGGCCTGGGTGCCGCCGCCGCCGCCAAGGAGGCCGGGGACACCAGCATCATCTGGGTCGACTCGGACGGCTTCGAGACCACCGAGTACGGCGACATCATCATGACCTCGGTCGTGAAGCAGATCGGCCCGGCCGTGTTCGACACGATCAAGGGCGCCGCCGAGAGCGGCTTCGACAGCTGCGCCGTACGTCGGCACGCTGGAGAACGACGGTGTCGGCCTCGCGCCGTACCACGACTTCGACTCGACCATCCCGGCCGAGCTGAAGACGAAGATCGACGACCTCAAGGCGCAGATCATCTCCGGCGAGATCACGGTGGAGTCGACCAACTCCCCCTCGAACGGGTGACCTGAGCAGCTAGCACGACGACGGCCCGGACGGAACGTTCCGTCCGGGCCGTCGCCCGTGAAGGGGCCCACTAGGGTCTTGTCTGGTCCGGCACGACACCGACGAGGGTGTCCGACGAGCGTGGAGGATGCGACGTGAAGCTCGAGCTGCGTGGGATCACGAAGGTCTTCGGTTCGCTGGTCGCCAACGACAACATCGACCTGGTGGTCGAGCCGGGGGAGATCCACGCCCTGCTGGGCGAGAACGGCGCCGGCAAGTCGACCCTGATGAACGTCCTCTACGGCTTCTACGACGCCGACGGCGGCGAGATCCTCGTCGACGACGAGGTCGTCACGTTCGAGGGTCCCGGCCAGGCGATGGCCGCCGGCATCGGCATGGTGCACCAGCACTTCATGCTCGTCCCCGTCTTCACGGTCGCCGAGAACGTCGTGCTCGGGCACGAGCCCACCAAGGCGGGTGGGATCATCGACCTCGCCGAGGCCCGGCGTCTGGTGCGGGAGATCTCCGACCGCTTCGGCTTCGACGTCGACCCGGACGCCCTGGTCGAGGACCTGTCGGTCGGCGCCCAGCAGCGCGTCGAGATCATCAAGGCGCTGTCGCGTCGCGCCGAGGTGCTGATCCTCGACGAGCCCACGGCGGTGCTCACCCCGCAGGAGACCGACGAGCTGATCGCGATCATGCGCCAGCTCAAGGAGGCGGGCACGTCGATCGTCTTCATCACCCACAAGCTGCGCGAGGTCCGCGCCGTCGCCGACCGCATCACGGTGATCCGCCGGGGCGCCGTCGTCGGTCAGGCGACCCCGGACACCACCGAGAGCGAGCTCGCGTCGCTGATGGTCGGCCGGTCCGTCGACCTGGGCGTCAACAAGGCGCCGGCCACCCCCGGCGAGACCACTTTCAAGGTGCGGGGCCTGACCGTGATCGACGCCGCCGGAGTGCGGCACGTCGACGACGTGAGCTTCGACGTGGCCAAGGGCGAGATCCTCGTGATCGCAGGGGTGCAGGGGAACGGCCAGACCGAGATCACCGAGGCCATCATGGGTCTCACCGAGCCCACGGCCGGATCGATCGAGCTGGACGGTCTCGAGCTCGTCGGCAGGTCGGTGCGCCAGGTCCTCGGGGCCGGCGTCGGCTACGTGCCGGAGGACCGGAGCACCGACGGCATCATCGGCTCGTTCACCGTCGCCGAGAACCTCGTGCTCGACCTGGTGGGAACCCCTGAGTACTCGCAGGGCCCGGCCCTCGACCTGGCCGCCATCGGCAAGAACGCGAGCAACCGCATCTCGGAGTTCGACATCCGCACGCAGAGCGCGGACCAGCCGGCGGGCATGCTCTCGGGGGGCAACCAGCAGAAGGTGGTGATGGCGCGCGAGCTCTCCCGTCCGCTGAAGCTGTTCGTCGCCAGCCAGCCCACCCGCGGCGTCGACGTCGGCTCGATCGAGTTCCTGCACCAGCGTCTCGTGCGGGAGCGTGACAACGGCACTCCCGTGGTCATCGTGTCGACCGAGCTCGACGAGGTGCTCGAGCTGGGTGACCGGATCGCGGTGATGTACCGCGGTCGCATGGTCGCGATCGTCCCGGGTGGCACGTCGCGCGACGTGCTCGGTCTGATGATGGCCGGCGTGCCGCTCGACGAGGCGGAGCAGCAGGCCAGCACGCAGCACACGCTGCTGGGGGAGGCCGACCTGGCCGCGCAGCCACGGGGCGAGACGTCGACCGGCTCCGGCGCTCCCGGCGCCCCCGCGCAGACCCCCGCCGAGGAGGAGAAGTGACCGAGTCCCGCGGCCCTGCGGATCAGGAGCCGAGCAGCCTGACCCCGGGCGAGCCGACGCCGGACGTCCCCGCGACGGAGGAGAGGCCGCCCGACCCACCCTCGTCGCGTCGTGCGCGCCTGGTGAACGACTTCCTGACGTCGAGCATCCTGGTGTCCGTCCTCGCCGTGGTGATCGCCCTCGTCATCGGAGGGGTGCTGATCGCGGCGGCCGAGGAGAGCGTGCAGGACTCGCTCGCCTACATCGGAAGTCGTCCATCGGACTTCTTCTCCAGCGCCTGGGGGGCTGTGTCCGGCGCCTACCAGGCCCTCGTGCAGGGCTCCGTCTTCGACTGGCAGGCGTCGACGTTCACTCGCGCCATCCGGCCCCTCACGGAGACCATGACGGTCTCGGTCCCACTGATCTTCGCCGGCCTGGGTCTCGGGATCGGCTTCCGTGCGGGCCTCTTCAACATCGGTGCGCAGGGCCAGATCGTGCTCGGGGGTGTCTTCGCCGCGTTCATCGGCTTCACCTACCAGCTGCCGGTCGGGCTGCACCTGCTGCTCGCGGTGGTGGGAGCCGCGCTGGGCGGCGGACTCTGGGCTGGGATCGCGGGCGTGCTGAAGGCCAAGACGGGCGCCAACGAGGTGATCGTCACGATCATGCTCAACAACATCGCGATCTTCCTGATCGGCTACCTGCTCACCATCTCGGCCTTCCAGCGCGGGGACAGCAACAACCCGATCAGCCCGCCCATCAACTCCAGCGCGCTCTACCCGCAGCTGCTGGGGTCCGGCTTCCGCCTGCACGCCGGTTTCCTGCTGGCGCTGGTGACGGCGGGCGCCGTGTGGTGGCTGATGGAGCGGTCCCGCCTCGGCTTCGGCTTCAAGGCCGTCGGCGCCAACCCCCAGGCCGCGCGCACCGCCGGCGTGAGCGTCGAGAACACCTACATCTGGGTGATGGTGATCGCCGGAGCACTGGCCGGGCTCGGCGGGTCGGCCCAGGTGCTCGGCACCGAGAAGGTACTCACCGCGGGCGTGGCCGCGAGCTTCGGCTTCGACGCCATCACGGTGGCGCTGCTCGGTCGGTCGCGTCCGCTCGGCACGGTGTTCGCCGGTCTGCTGTTCGGCGCCCTGCGAGCAGGCGGTTTCGCCATGCAGGCACGCACCGGGACCCCGATCGACCTCGTGCTCGTGCTGCAGTCGCTGATCGTGCTGCTGATCGCGGCCCCACCCCTCGTACGGACGGTGTTCAGGCTGCCCACGCCGGGCGCGCGCAGACGGTCAACGACCCCGAACGCCCTGACTCCGGCAAAGGAGGCGCAGGCATGAGCACCGACGTCTCGGCCGCACCGGAGCGCAGCTCGACGGCAGTGGTGGCGCCCAGGATCAGCTGGAAGACGCCGATCGCCCTTGGCGTGATCGGGGTGATCGCGCTGCTGTGGTTCGGCCTCCTGGCCGAGGGCGGCCTCACCACCACGTTCGCGATCTCGACCTCCAGCGACTTCGTGGAGATCTCGCCGATCGAGGTCCCCTCCAAGACGACCGCGACGGTCCTGTCGCTGAGCGCGCTGGCGCTCGCCGCCTACTCGTTCTGGGCCACCCGGTCCCGTCGCCGCGTCGCCGCGTGGCTGCCTGGCGTGTTCGGCGTCCTGGTCATCTTCGCGTTGCTCACGTGGGCCGTCGCGGGAAAGACCCAGCCGCTGCCGCTCACCGGCCTCCTGCAGGGCGCGCTCTTCCTGGCGGTGCCGCTGATCTTCGGAGCGCTGTCGGGCCTGCTGTGCGAGCGGTCCGGCATCATCAACGTGGCCATCGAGGGCCAGCTGCTGGGCGGGGCCTTCCTCGCCGCCGCTGTGGGTGCCGTGACCGGGAGCGCCTACGCAGGGCTGATCGCCGCTCCGATCGCCGGCGCCCTGGTCGGGCTCCTCCTGTGCCTCTTCTCGGTCAAGTACCTGGTCGACCAGATCATCGTCGGCATCGTGCTGAACGTGCTGGTCATCGGCGTGACGAACTACCTGTTCTCCACCCTGCTCGCGGACAACCCGGACTCGTTCGGGCAGGTCCCGCGGCTCGACACCATCTCCATCCCGCTGCTGTCGCAGATCCCCATCGTGGGGCCGGTGCTCTTCCAGCAGAACGTGCTGGTCTACCTGATGTACGTCGTCGTCGTCGTGCTGCAGATCATGGTGTTCCGCAGCCGCTGGGGCCTGCGCATGCGCGCGGTCGGTGAGCACCCGAAGGCCGCCGACACCGTCGGCATCAAGGTCAACCCGACGCGGGTGCGCAACACCGTGCTCGGTGGCGCGGTGGCAGGCCTCGGCGGAGCGTTCTTCACCGTGGCCTCGGGACTGGCGTTCGGGAAGGAGATGTCGGGCGGCAAGGGCTTCATCGCCCTGGCGGCGATGATCCTCGGCCGATGGAGTCCCACGGGTGCCCTGCTGGCGGCCCTGCTGTTCGGCTTCGCCGACAACCTGCAGGTCGTCCTCGGCATCATCGGCACCCCGATCCCCAGCCAGCTGATGCTCATGACGCCCTACCTGGCGACGATCTTCGCCGTCGCCGGCGTGGTCGGCAGGGTGCGGCCACCTGCCGCCGAGGGCAAGCCCTACGTCAAGTGAGCGCCACCGACGAGATCGACTGGGACGCGCTGCGGGAGGCGGCGACCGACGCGATGCGACGCGCCTACGCGCCCTACTCGCACTTCCCCGTCGGCGCGGCGGCCCTCGTCGACGACGGTCGCGTGGTGACCGGCTGCAACGTGGAGAACGCCGCCTACGGGGTCACGCTGTGCGCCGAGTGCGGGCTGGTCAGCTCGCTCGTCGACTCCGGCGGAGGTCGTCTCGTCGCCTTCACCTGCGTCGACGGGCACGGGTCGGTGCTCATGCCCTGCGGGCGGTGCCGCCAGCTGTTGCACGAGCACGGGGGGCCCGACCTCCTGCTCGAGACCGTGAGCGGCCTGCGGACGATGGCCGACGTGCTGCCCGACGCCTTCGGCGCGGGAGACCTGGAGGAGCGAGCGTGAGCCAGAACCCACCCGGACCGTCCGGCGAGACGCACGACGCCGTCGACGTCATCCGCGACAAGCGGGACCGCGGCGAGCTCAGCGACGCCCAGATCGACTGGGTCGTCGACGCCTACACGCGAGGCGCCGTGGCCGACGAGCAGATGTCCGCGCTCGCGATGGCCATCCTCCTCAACGGCATGTCGCGTCGCGAGATCTCGCGGTGGACCGGCGCGATGATCGCGTCCGGCGAGCGGATGGACTTCTCGGGCCTGTCGCGTCCCACCAGCGACAAGCACTCCACGGGTGGGGTCGGTGACAAGATCACCCTCCCGCTGGCACCGCTCGTCGCCGCCTGCGGCGTGGCCGTCCCGCAGCTGTCGGGCCGGGGTCTCGGCCACACCGGGGGCACGCTCGACAAGCTCGAGTCCATCCCGGGCTGGCAGGCGGACCTGTCGAACGAGGCGATGCTCGCGCAGCTGGAGAGCGTCGGCGCCGTGATCTGCGCGGCCGGCGCCAGCCTCGCCCCCGCGGACAAGAAGCTCTACGCCCTGCGCGACGTCACGGGCACCGTCGAGGCGATCCCGCTGATCGCGTCGTCGATCATGAGCAAGAAGATCGCGGAGGGCACGGGCGCCCTGGTGCTCGACGTGAAGGTCGGCTCGGGCGCCTTCATGAAGGACGTCGAGCAGGCGGGTGAGCTCGCCCGCACCATGGTCGACCTCGGCACGGACGCCGGCGTCACGACGGTCGCGCTGCTCACCAACATGGCGACCCCGCTGGGCCTGACGGCCGGGAACGCCCTCGAGGTGCGCGAGTCGGTCGAGGTGCTGGCCGGCGGCGGCCCGGAGGACGTGGTCGAGCTGACCCTGGCGCTCGCCCGCGAGATGCTCTCTGCTGCAGGCGTGGACGACGTCGACCCGGCCGACCGGCTCGCGGACGGCAAGGCCATGGACGTCTGGCGCGCGATGATCCGCGCCCAGGGCGGTGACCCGGAGGCCGACCTGCCGGTGGCGAAGGAGCAGCACGTGCTGCTGGCTCCTGCCGACGGTGTGCTGGTCCAGCTGGACGCGCTGGCCGTGGGCGTGGCCGCCTGGAGGCTGGGTGCTGGGCGTGCACGCAAGGAGGACCCCGTACAGGCCGGTGCCGGAGTGCAGCTGCACGCCAAGCCCGGTGCGACCGTTCGCGGCGGCGAGCCGTTGATGACGCTCCACACGGATACCCCCGAGCGCTTCTCGCGCGCGCTGGAGGCGCTGGACGGTGGCTTCACCATCGCCCCGGAGGGCTCCCGCCCCGATCTGCTGCCGCTGGTGATCGACCGGGTGGCGGCGACGTGACCGCCGTGACCGACGTCCAGCTGCTCCGGACGGTGCCCAAGGTCTCCCTCCACGACCACCTGGACGGCGGGCTCCGTCCGTCCACGATCCTCGAGCTGGCCGACGCGGTCGGTCACGCGCTCCCGGCCGACAGCCCGGAGGGGCTGGGTGCCTGGTTCGTCGAGTCCGCCGACTCGGGCTCCCTCGTGCGCTACCTGGAGACGTTCGACCACACCATCGCCGTGATGCAGACGGCCGAGGGTCTTCACCGCGTCGCGAAGGAGTGGGCGCTGGACCTCGCCGCCGACGGCGTCGTGTACGGGGAGGCGCGGTACGCGCCCGAGCAGCACCTCTCGGCCGGTCTCTCGCTCGACGAGGTGGTCGAGGCCGTCGAGGCCGGGTTCCGCGCCGGTGAGGCGCAGGCTGCCGCGGCGGGGACGCCGATCCGGTGCGGCACCCTGGTCACGGCGATGCGTCACGCCGCCCGCGGACGCGAGATCGCGGAGCTGGCCGTGCGCCACCGCGAGCAGGGTGTGGTCGGCTTCGACATCGCCGGCGCCGAGGCAGGCTTCCCCCCGTCGCGTCACCTCGACGCGTTCGACTACCTGCACCGCGAGAACTTCCCGTTCACGATCCACGCCGGCGAGGCGTTCGGCCTCCCCAGCATCTGGGAGGCCGTCCAGGTCTGCGGTGCTGACAGACTCGGCCACGGTGTGCGAATCGTCGACGACATCGACCCGGAGACAGGCGATCTGGGGCGTCTGGCCGGTTGGGTCCGCGACAAGCGGATCCCGCTCGAGATGTGTCCGTCCTCGAACCTCCAGACCGGGGCCGCAGACAGCATCGCGGCGCACCCGATCACGAACCTCAAGGACCTGAAGTTCCGGGTCACGGTCAACACCGACAACCGGCTGATGTCGGGGACGAGCATGACCCGCGAGATGACGCTCCTCGTGGAGGAGGCGGGCTGGACCCTGACCGACCTGCGGTGGGCGACGGTCAACGCGATGAAGAGCGCCTTCATCCCGTTCGACGAGCGGCTCGCGCTGATCGAGAACGTGATCAAGCCGGGCTACGCCGAGCTCGGGGCGTAGCGGAGCGACCGAGAGGAGCCGCGACACCGTGAGGGCCCTGCAGTACGCCGGGTACGGGACCACGCCGGAGCTGGTTGACCTACCGGACCCCCTGTGTCCCGACGACGGGGTCGTCCTGGCGGTGCGCGCCACCGGGGTGTGCCGGTCGGACTGGCACGCCTGGGCCGGCCACGAGGAGGTGCCGCTGCCCCACGTCCCCGGCCACGAGATGGCCGGTGTCGTCGCGGAGGTCGGGGCGTCCGTCACGAGGTGGTCCGTCGGGGACCGGGTCACCGTCCCGTTCGTCTGCGGCTGCGGACGGTGCGACTACTGCCTGGCGGGGGACCCACAGGTCTGCCCGCACCAGACGCAGCCGGGCTTCACCGGGCCGGGCTCGTTCGCCGAGCTGGTGGCGCTGCACGCGGCGGACCTCAACCTCGTGGCCCTCCCCGACGACCTGGACGACGTGGCGGCCGCCTCCCTCGGCTGCCGGTTCGCCACCGCGTTCCGTGCGGTCGTCCACCACGGACGTGTCCAGCCGGGGCAGTGGCTGGCCGTCCACGGCTGTGGTGGCGTGGGGCTGGCGGCGGTGATGGTCGGCGTGGCGGTCGGGGCTCGGGTGATCGCCCTCGACGTCTCGGAGGCGGCCCTCTACCGTGCTCGCCGCCTCGGTGCCGAGCGGGTTCTCGACGTCGGGGACGTCACCGATGTCCCCTCCGCCATCAGCGATCTCACCGGTGGCGGCGCGCACGTCTCGATCGATGCGCTGGGGTCGCTGACCACGGCCCGTGCGTCAGTGATGGGACTGCGACGTCGTGGTCGCCACGTTCAGGTCGGCCTGCTGCACGGCACGGACGCCTCGCGCGCGGTGCCGATGGACCTCGTCGTGGCGCACGAGCTGGAGGTCTACGGATCGCACGGGATGGCTGCGAGGGACTACCCCGCGATGATGGCGCTGGTCGCCGAGGGTCGGCTCCGGCCCGACCTGCTCGTCGGCGAGGTGATCGGACTGGAGGCTGCCGGAGCGGCGCTGCAGGCGATGAGCAGGCCGCCGACCGGGGCCGGCGTGACCGTGGTGCGGATCGGGCCACCGGACAGCCCGTGACAGCCCTGCCACAGCCGCACCCGGGCGCCGGTCGCGCCGCCGTCGCGGCGCCAAGCGCCGACGCCGTCGCGGCCGCGACCGACGTGGTGCTCTCCGGCGGCAACGCGGTCGACGCCGCGATCGCCGCGACCGTCGTGGCGATGGTCACCGAGCCCGGAGTCGTGTCACCCCTCGGCGGGGCGTACGTCGCCGTCAGCCCCCCCGGGCGCGAACCCGTCGTGGTCGACGGCAACGTCGAGATGCCCGGACGCGGGCTCCCACCCGAGCGTTTCGGCGCCGGCCTGCTCGAGGTGACCTCCGGCTACGGCGGCGGCCTGACCATGCACGTCGGACACGGCTCCGTCGCCACCCCCGGAGCGTTCGCCGCGCTGGGCGAGGCGCACGGTGCCTACGGACGCGCCCCATGGGCAGAGGTCCTGGCGCCGGCGGTCGACGTGTGCCGTCGCGGGTACCGTCTCGGCACGGCGTCCGGCAGCTACCTGGGCTTCACCGGGGCCACCGTCTTCGCGTGGGACCCGCAGACGCGGGCGGCGCTCAGCCGACCCGACGGTGCTCCCGTGCAGGCGGGGGACGTGCTCACCTCGCCCGACCTCGCCGTCGCGCTGGAGACGGTGGCCTCGGAGGGCGCGGCCTGCCTCTACACCGGGGCGCTGGCCGAGGTGCTGGTGCGGGACATGGTCGACCGGGGCGGCCTCGTCACGGCGGACGACCTGCGGTCCTACCGAGCCCGTGTACGGCCTGGCCTGCACGTGCGGCTCGGCCCGTGGACGCTCTCGACGAACCCCCCGCCAGCCATCGGCGGCGCCGTGCTGACGGCACTGCTACGGCTCGCGGCGGAACGTGAGAACCCCTCCGCCGCCGAGCTCGTCACGATCCAGCGGGCCGTGCTGGCGTACCGGCGGACCCGACTCGACAGGGCCACGGACCTGCTGCGCGCGGGCGAGGAGCTTCTCGCCACGGTGGCGGACCAGGGCGTGGCGGGGCTGTCCTCGTCCGCCTCGACCGTGCACGTGTCGGTGGTGGACTCGGACGGCCTCGCCTGCGCGGTCACCGCGTCGAGCGGCTACGGGTCGGGAGCGACGCTCCCCGGCACGGGCATGCTCCTCAACAACGCCCTCGGCGAGCCAGAGCTGAACCGGCTCGGGCTGCACGCGCTGGTGCCGGGCACCCGGTTGGCGTCGAACATGGCACCGACAACCGGACGCAGCGACGACGGAGCCGTACTGGCCGTCGGGAGCCCCGGTGCCGACCGCATCACGACGGCGCTGCAGCAGGTGCTGCGCGCGTTCTGCCTGGACGGGGCGTCGCTGCAGGACGCCATCGACGCCCCGCGCCTGCACGTCCGCGTGGGCGACGACGACGCGACGGTCGAGCACGAGGCCGACCTGCCCGGGGCCGCGGCCGCGGCCGCCGCGCTGGGGCTGCCCACGCGTGAGCTGCCCGCACGCCACATGTACTTCGGGGGTGTCGGGGCCGCCGTGCTGGGCAGGGACGGGGGGATGCAGGCCGCTGCCGACCCGCGTCGGGCGTCCGCGACGGGGGTCTGCTGAAGGGGCGACGGAGGCCCCCCTCCCTCCTGCCGGTGGACGGCACCTCCGGAGGCCGTAGCGTCGTGGGGACACGAGATCCGCGGCCGGACATCGAGGAGCCGAGCATGAGCTGGACCACTGCCGACATCCCCTCCCAGCGCGATCGCGTCGCGGTCGTGACGGGCGCCAACGGCGGCCTGGGGCTCGCCACCGCCCGGGCGCTCGCGGCCAAGGGCGCCCACGTCGTGATGGCGGCCCGCGACCAGCGGAAGGCCGACGCCGCGAGGAGCGACGTCCTGGCGTCGGACCCGGGTGCCTCGGTCGAGGTGGTCGAGCTCGACCTCGGTGACCTCGCCTCCGTCGAGGCCGCGGCGCGGGCGATCCTCGACCGGCACGACCGGATCGACCTGCTGGTCAACAACGCCGGCGTGATGGCGACGCCCGAGGGCAGGACGGTCGACGGCTTCGAGACCCAGCTCGGCGTCAACCACCTCGGCCACTGGGCCCTGACCTCGTACCTGCTGCCGACGATCCTCCGGACCCCGCACGCACGCGTGGTGACCGTGACCAGCACCGCCCAGCACTCGGGTCGTGCGGTCGACCCCGCGGACCCGGACCTGGACGACGGGTACGACGCCTGGCGCGCGTACGGCCGGTCCAAGCTGGCGAACCGGCACTTCGCGGTCGGGCTCCAGCAGCAGCTCGAGCGGGCCGGCGTCGACGCGATCGCGCTGACGGCCCATCCCGGTCTGACCAACTCCGACCTGCAGGCCACCACCGTGCGCCAGGGCGGTGGCGGAGGTCTGGGCAGGTTCTTCCACCGGCTCACCGAGCGCACCGGGATGTCGATCGACCGGGGAGCGCTCAGCCAGCTGCGGGCGGCCACCGACCCGACGGCACGGGGCGGCACCATGTACGGCCCGTTGTTCGCCGCTACCGGCCCACCGGTGCGCAAGCCCCTGATCCGTCCGGGCAGCGCCGCAGCCATCCGCCGGCTGTGGGAGGTCTCCGAGCGTCAGACGGGCCTCGAGGTCGACGTGGCCAAGGCCCTCCAGGCGTAGGGGCGCCCGGCTGGTCAGCCGGCGCGCGCGACCAGCGACCGGACGGTCGACTCCGCCTCGGCGGGTGACACCGGTCGGCAACCGAGCGACACCCACTGGGCGATCAGCGCCGGCTCCGCGCGCATCAGCCCGAGGCCACGCCGGACCAGGGTGACCGGGGGCTTCCGCGACTCGGAGAGGTCCCGTGCCAGCCGGCGCCAGAACGTCACCGGAGGCCGCAGGCGCAGGCAGAGCGCGTCGGCCAGGACGCCCGCGTCGCGGCAGCGGCTCACGAGCTGGGCGGCGAAGATCCCCTCCGCCACCAGAAGCCGGGCGCCGTCCAGGTCGAGTCGCGCGCTTCCCGTCCGGCGTGACGTCGGGATGTCGTAGACCGGTGTCGCGGCGGCGCCTCGGACGGCGAGCGCCAGCAGCGCCTCCATCGCGGCGTCGGCGTCCCAGCTGGCCGGGTCGTCCCAGTCGACGATGCCGAAGCGGTGCGGGAGCGCCGGGTCCCCTCCGTCGCGGTAGTAGTCGTCGAGCTGGAGCACCGGCAGCCCCAGCCGGCGGGTCAGGGACGTCTTGCCCGACCCCGAGGGGCCGCACAGCAGGACGACGCGCGCGACGGGTCGCTCGACCCGTGGCGGCGGACCGTCGAACAGCGTGTCCGTGACGGCGTGCTCCGACGGTCCGGGAGCATCTCCCGGCTGCGCTGGGCTCACGGGGCTCAGGTGCCCTTCGGGTGCCACACCGTCTTGGTCTCGGTGAACGCGAGGATGCGGTGCGGTCCCGAAGGCGTTGCCGCCCAGTCGGTTCCGTTCGCTGCGGGACGCAGCACGCGCTTCAGCGTCTCGGCGCCGGCTTTCTCAAGTGCGCCCCACTCCAGTCCCTCGACGCCTACCGCGCCGGTGAGGTCGAGCGCGTTCACGTCCGCGTGCGAGGCCAGCCACGGCGACACCTCCGCCGTCCGCCCCGTGATGATGTTGACCACCCCGCCCGGCACGTCGGACGTCGCCAGCACCTCCGCGAGCGTCACCGCAGGCAGCGGCCGATCCTCGCTCGTCAGCACGACCGCGGTGTTTCCCATCACCAGCACGGGCGCGAGCACCGAGACGAGCCCGAGCAGCGACGAGTCCTGCGGCGCGAGGACGGCGACCACGCCGGTGGGCTCCGGGGCGGACAGGTTGAAGTACGGGCCGGCGACCGGGTTGGCGTTGCCGGACACCTGCGCGACCTTGTCGGTCCACCCGGCGTACCAGACCCAGCGGTCGATCGCGGCCGAGACGGCCTTCTCGGCCTGCGGACGGGTCAGGCCCTCGCCGCGCGCGACCTCGTCGACGAACTGGGCACGACGGCCCTCCATCAGCTCGGCCACGCGGTACAGGACCTGTCCGCGGTTGAAGGCGGTCGCGCCGGCCCAGCCCTTGACCGCCGAGCGGGCGGCCAGGACGGCGTCGCGTGCGTCCTTGCGCGACCCCTGCGCCGCGTTGGCGAGGAAGCGGCCGCGGCTGTCGGACACCTCGTAGCTGCGCCCGGACTCGCTGCGCGGGAACTTGCCACCGATGTAGAGCTTGTACGTCTTGCGGATCTCCGCCCGCTCGGGAGCCGTACGGGTCGGGGTCACAGGTCGTCTCCCTCGGTGCGCAGGTAGGCCTCCAGGCCGTGGCGGCCGCCCTCACGGCCGTACCCGGACTCCTTGTACCCGCCGAACGGGCTGGTCGGGTCGAAGCGGTTGAAGGTGTTGGCCCAGACCACACCGGCACGGAGGCGGTCGGCGGCCCAGAGGATCCGGGAGCCCTTGTCCGTCCAGACGCCGGCGGAGAGCCCGTACGGCGTGTTGTTGGCCTTGGAGATCGCCTCGTCGGGCGTCCGGAACGTCAGCACCGACAGGACGGGGCCGAAGATCTCCTCCTGCGCGATGCGGTGGCTGTTCGAGACGCCGGTGAAGACCGTCGGCACGAACCAGAAACCCTTGGTGGGCAGGTCGCAGGGGGGCGACCAACGCGTCGCGCCCTCGTCCTCGCCGGCCTGGGCCAGCGCCGTGATGCGGGCGAGCTGGGCCTTGGAGTTGATCGCGCCGACGTCGGTGTTCTTGTCGAGCGGGTCACCGACGCGCAGCGTGGTCAGGCGGCGCTGCAGGCGCGACACGACCTCGTCGGCGATGTTCTCCTGCACCAAGAGCCGTGACCCTGCGCAGCACACGTGGCCCTGGTTGAAGAAGATGCCGTTGACGATCCCCTCGACGGCCTGGTCGACCGGGGCGTCCTCGAAGACGATGTTCGCGGCCTTGCCGCCCAGCTCGAGCGTGACCTTCTTCCGCGAGCCCGCGACGGCGCGGGCGATGGCCTTGCCGACCCCGGTCGAGCCGGTGAAGGCGACCTTGTCGACGCCCTCGTGCTCGACCAGTGCCTGCCCCGTCGCGCCGGCTCCCGTCACGATGTTGACGACACCCGCCGGGAGGTCGGCCTGCTGGCAGATCTCGGCGAACAGCAGCGCGGTCAGCGGTGTGGTCTCGGCCGGCTTCAGCACGACCGTGTTCCCGCACGCCAGCGCCGGGGCGATCTTCCACGCCAGCATGAGCAGCGGGAAGTTCCACGGGATCACCTGGGCGGCCACACCGAGCGAGGTGGGGTTCGGCCCGAAGCCGGCGTGCTCGAGCTTGTCGGCCCACCCGGCGTAGTAGAAGAAGTGCGCCGCCGCGGTCGGCACGTCGACGTCGCGCGACTCCTTGATCGGCTTGCCGTTGTCGAGCGACTCGAGCACGGCGAGCTCGCGCGAGCGCTCCTGCATGATCCGGGCGATGCGGAAGAGGTACTTGCCGCGCTCGGAGCCGGACATCTTGGACCACACGCGGCTGTGCGCGCGTCGTGCCGCCGCGACGGCCCGGTCGACGTCGGCCTGGTCGGCCTCGGCCACCTCGGCCAGGACCTCCTCGGTCGCCGGGTTGACGGTCTTGAACGCCGCGCCGGAGCCGGCGGTGAACTCACCGTCGATGAACAGCCCGTAGTCGCTGCGGAGGTTGACCACCGCGCGCGACTCCGGCGCCGGTGCGTACTCGAACTTGCCCATGTCGTCCGCGCCAGCCTCTCAGTCGAGCGTCACGTAGTCGGGACCGCTGTAGTGCCCCGTGGCGAGCTTGTGGCGCTGCAGCAGCACGTCGTTGAGCAGCGTGGAGGCGCCGAACCGGAACCAGTCCGGGTCGAGCCACGCGTCGCCCGCCACCTCGCTCACCATCACGAGGTACTTCAGCGCGTCCTTGGCGGTACGGATGCCGCCGGCCGGCTTGACGCCGATCTGGCGACCCGTGAGGGCCATCCAGTCGCGCACCGCCTCGAGCATGATGAGGGTCACCGGCATCGTGGCCGCCGGC
This sequence comes from uncultured Actinomycetota bacterium, assembly GCA_963845675.1. Taxonomy (GTDB): domain Bacteria; phylum Actinomycetota; class Actinomycetes; order Actinomycetales; family CAWJMD01; genus CAWJMD01. The sequence goes on from CAWJSX010000005.1 coordinate 748,171, forward strand.
GCGACCTTGCCGGTCGAGGTCTTGATGAAGTCGGCGCCCGCGAGCATCGCCAGCCAGGACGCCCGGCGGACGTTGTCGTAGGTCACCAGCTCACCGGTCTCGAGGATGACCTTGAGGTGGGCGTCGCGGCCGTTCGCGTGGCAGGCCTCGCGGGTCGCGACGATCTCCTCGAAGACCTGCAGGTAACGGCCGGACAGGAACGCCCCGCGGTCGATCACCATGTCGATCTCGTGAGCACCGGCTTCGACCGCGTCGGCCGTGTCGGCGAGCTTGACGTCGAGGTTGGCCCGGCCGGAGGGGAAGGCCGTCGCCACGGCGGCCACGTGCACGCCGCTCGTGCCGAGCGCCTCGATGGCCACGGGCACCAGGTCGTTGTAGACGCAGACGGCGGCGACCTGCGGGCAGTCGGGCGCCGACGGGTCGGGCTGCCGCGCCTTGGCGCACAGCGTGCGGACCTTGCCGGGCGTGTCGGCGCCCTCGAGCGTGGTCAGGTCGATCATCGAGATCGTCGTGTCGAGGGCCCAGGCCTTGGCGGTGGTCTTGATCGACCGGCTCCCGAGAGCCGCGGCACGGGCGTCTGCGCCCACGGCGTCGACCCCGGGCAGGCCGTGCAGGAAGCGTCGCAGTGCTGCGTCGTCCAGGCCGGTGGAACCGAAGCCGGCCAGTCCCAGCACGCTGGCGGGTTCCGGCGGGACCCCGTCCGGGCTCGCGGCGCGGCTGGTCGCGGAGGTCGTGGTCACCGCACAACTCTAGACCCGTTCGGCCCGTGCTCCGGCCCCGCAGCCGGGACGCGAGGGACGAGGGCCCGGTCGTGCGAGGATCTGCCCCGTGAGCTCATCCGGTGAGGACCTCGTCGTCCTGCGACCGACGGCGGTGCGCGTGCTGGCCGCGATCACCTGGACGCTGATGGCGCTCTACCTGGGATGGACGGTGCTCACCCTGCCCGAGGCGGGGGCGCGTTTCGCTCCCGTGGCGGCACTCGTCTCGGCCGTGGTGTACGCGTTCTTCTGGCGTCCGGGCGTTGCCGTCGACGACGGGTCCGTGACGCTGGTGAACGTGCTGCGCGAGGTGCACATCCCCTTCTCCACCCTGCGGTCGGTCACCACCCGGTACGCGCTCAAGGTGGAGACGACCGAGGGCTCCTACACGGCCTGGGCGGCGCCGGCCCCGGGACAGACGAGCTCGATGTCCCTGTCGCGTCGTGACGCGTCCGGCGTCGCGCTGCTGGGCTCCGACCTGTCGAAGGGGGTCAGCGCGAGCGCGGCCCCCAACACCGACTCGGGCGCCGCGGCCCTGCTCATCCGGCACCGGTGGCGGGTCTACGACGAGCGCGGCGGTGACCAGGGTGCGAGCGACGGCACGGTCACCGTGCGGTGGTCGACCGGCGTGCTCGTCCTGCTGGGCGTGTGCGCCGCCGCGACCGTCCTCGCCTTCGTGCTCTGAGTCCGCCCTCCCGCGTCCTCTGAGTGCGAGTGCGACTACAGGCCGACGGCCGCCGCCACGTCGGCGCGCAGCCGCTCCAGCCGCTCGGCCGCCGCGTCGCGGGCTGCCGCCACGTCGTCATCGCCCACCGGCAGCACGACCTCCAGGTAGGCCTTGAGCTTCGGCTCCGTGCCCGAGGGCCGGACGACGACCCGGTCGCCGTCCGCGGTCCGGTAGCGGAGCCCGTCGGTGGGCGGGAGCCCGTCCGCGCCGAGCGAGAGGTCGACCGCCTCGGTGACCTCCGACCCGGCGAGCGTCGTGGGTGGTGTCGCCCGCAACCGGTCCATCGCCTCCGCGATCAGCGTCAGGTCCTCGACCCGCACCGACAGCTGGTCGGTGGCGTGCAGGCCGTGGGTGCGCGCGAGGTCGTCGAGGGCGTCCAGCAGCGTGCGACCGTCGGCCGCGAGCGCCGCAGCGAGCTCGGACACGACGACCGCCGCACTCACCCCGTCCTTGTCGCGGACGCGGTCCGGGTCGACGCAGTAGCCGAGGGCCTCCTCGTAACCGAAGAGCAGGCCGGGCACCCGTGAGATCCACTTGAAGCCGGTCAGCGTCTGGGCGTGCTCGAGACCGTGCGCGGCGGCGATCCGGGCCAGCAGCTGCGACGAGACGATCGAGCACGCCAGCACGCCGGTCGAGGCACCGGACCGGGTGGCCAGGTGCTCGCCCAGCAGGGCGCCGACCTCGTCCCCGCGGAGCATCCGCCAGCCGCCGGTGTCGGCGGGCCCCCGCGGGTCCCGGACGGCGACGGCGCACCGGTCGGCGTCGGGGTCGTTGGCGATCACGAGGTCGGCCTCGCGTTCCCGTGCGGCGGCTACTGCCAGGTCGATGGCGCCCGGCTCCTCCGGGTTGGGGAAGGCCACCGTCGGGAAGGCACCGTCCGGCGCCGCCTGTTCGGGCACCAGGTAGGTGTCGGTGAATCCGGCTCTGTGCAGCGCCTCCTCCACCGTCGCGCCCCCGACGCCGTGCAGGGGCGTGAGCACGAGGGAGAGGTCGCGCGGTCCGCCCTCCAGGGCCGCGGCCGCCGCCGCGTCGAGGTACTGCTCGTGGACGTCGTCCCCGAGCACCCGCCACCCCTGGGAGGGGCGGGGGACCGTCGACAGCTCGCCGACGGCGGCTATCCGGGTGGCGATGGCCGCGTCCGCCGGCGGCACGATCTGCGCGCCCTCCTCGCCCGGACCTCCCAGGTAGACCTTGTAGCCGTTGTCCTGCGGCGGGTTGTGGCTGGCTGTGACCATCACACCTGCGTCGGCCTGCAGCGCACGGACGGCGTACGCCAGCACGGGGGTGGGCAGGGGGGCGGGCAGGACGAGCGCCTCGATGCCCGCGCCGGTCATCACGGCGGCCGTGTCGGTCGCGAAGACGTCCGAGTTGCGGCGGGCGTCGTAGCCGACCACCACGCGCGGCCGGTCCAGTCCGGTGGTGGCGCCTCGGTGGTTCAGGTAGGCGGCGAGGCCCGCGGCCGCCCGGATCACGACGACCCGGTTCATCCGGTTCGGCCCCGCACCGAGTGCACCGCGCAGCCCTGCGGTACCGAACTGCAGCGTGCCGGCGAACCGGTCCGCGAGGTCCGCCTCCGCGTCGTGGTCACCGTCCTCAGCCGCGGCCAGGACCGACGCGAGCTCGTCGACGGTCTCGGGGTCCGGGTCGTCCGCGAGCCACGCCCTGGCCTCCGTGAGCAGGCCCACGTTCATCGGACGGCGATCCGGCGGGTCACGTCGGCGAGGAGCGCTCCGATGCGCGGGGCAGCGGCCTGGCCCGCCTCGAGCACCTCCGCGTGGTCGAGCGGCTCGGCGCTGATGCCCGCGGCGAGGTTCGTCACCAGCGAGATCCCCAGCACCTTCATGCCGGCGGCACGGGCGGCGATCGCCTCGAGCGTCGTCGACATGCCCACGAGGTCGGCGCCCAGGGTGCGAGCCATCCGCACCTCGGCCGGCGTCTCGTAGTGCGGGCCGGGGAACTGCGCGTACACGCCCTCCGCGAGCCCGGCGTCGACCTCACGGGCCACCGCCCGCAGCTCGGCCGAGTACAGGTCGGTCAGGTCGACGAACGTCGCTCCCTCGAGCGGGGACGTCGCGGTGAGGTTGATGTGGTCGCTGATCAGCACCGGGGTGCCGGGCCCCCACTCGGGGTTCAGCCCACCGCAGCCGTTCGTGATGACGATCGTGTGGCAGCCGGCGGCCGCCGCGGTCCGCACGCCGTGGACGACCTGGCGGACCCCCCGTCCCTCGTAGAGGTGGGTGCGGGCGCCGAGAACCAGTGCGCGGGAACCGGTCTCGCCGATGCCAACAGACCGCAACATGCCGACGTGACCGACGACGGACGGCTTGTGGAAACCCGGCACCTCGTCGGCCGGGACCTCGGCGAGCGCCTCGCCGAGCAGGTCACCGGCGGTGGCCCACCCCGACCCGAGCACGAGGGCGACGTCATGGCGCTCGGCGCCGGTGCGTTCAGCCAGGACAGCGGCGGCCGCGTCGGCGGCCCGCTGCGGGCCCTGGGCGAAGACGTCGGAGGCGCTGGCGGCGTGGTCTGAGGTCACGGGCGGAGGATAGCCACCCGGGCTGCCGAGCGGGTCAGCCGACGGAGCGGCAGGGCAGGCTGCGCAGTGCGGCCACGTAGTCGTCGGGGGCACCCGCGGCCTCGGCCGCGTCGGCGAGGACCCCGACGTAGTGGGCGCTGGGGAGGCCACCCTCGTAGTCGTCGAGGACGTAGGCCCAGGTCAGCACCTGACCGTCGAGCGTGTCGACGCGCACCCGCACCTTCCGGTAGAGGCCGATGTTCACGCCCTCCCAGTCGTCCAGGTGCTGCTCGTCCGCCTCGGTGAGGTCGTAGACCGCGACGTAGACGGCCTGGTCGGCCGAGCCCTGGACGACGGTCGCGAGGGAGCCGTCCCACCCGCGCTCCTCCCCGCCGAACGTGAGGCGCCAGCCGCGCAGCCAGCCGGTGCTCCGCAGCGGGGAGTGGGGGGCGCGCCGGACCATCTGCTCGGGATGCAGGTTGGAGGCGTAGGCCGCGTAGAGAGCCACGGGACGGCAGCCTAGCCACTCGGCGGCGTGCGTCCCCGGAGGGCGCGCGCGGGCCGTCGCGCCACGTGCGGCGCCGACACGACACAATGGGGCTCGATGACTGAGCCCGCGCAGGAGCAGACCACACCGCCCAGCGTCCCCCAGACGCAGAACAGCCCGTCCACCCCGGCCGAGATCAGGCCTGGCACACGGGTCGTCGTCGTCGGGGGTGGACCGGGTGGGTACGAGGCAGCCCTCGTGGCCGCGCAGCTCGGGGCGCGGGTGACCGTGGTGGAACGTGCCGGTCTCGGTGGCTCCGCGGTGCTGACCGACGTGGTGCCGTCCAAGACGTTGATCGCCACCGCCGAGGTGATGACCCTCGTGGACGACTCGGTCGAGCTGGGGGTCCGCTTCCCCGGGCCGACCGGGAGTGACGCACCGCGCGGCTCGGTGACGGTCGACCTGGCTCGGGTGAACGAGCGCGTGCGGGCGCTGGCGCTGGCGCAGTCGCAGGACGTGCACCGGCGTCTGGAGGCCGAGGGCGTGCGGATCCTCGTCGGCACTGGTCGTCTGGTCGGCCCGGAGCGCGTCGACGTCGAGCTCACCGACGGCGAGACCCGTTCTCTCGAGACGGATGTCGTGCTCGTGGCGACCGGCGCCCATCCCCGTCAGCTGCCCGACGCGATGCCGGACGGTGAGCGCATCCTCACGTGGACCCAGCTCTACGACCTGACCGAGCTGCCAGAACGGCTGATCGTGGTCGGGTCCGGTGTGACGGGCGCCGAGTTCGCGTCCGCCTACGACGCTCTCGGCGCCGACGTGGTGCTGGTGTCGAGCCGGGACCGGGTGCTGCCCGGCGAGGACGCCGATGCCGCTGAGGTGATCGAGGAGGTCTTCCGGCGCCGGGGGATGACCGTCGTGTCGCGCTCGCGGGCCGCAGCCGTGCGTCGTGAGGGCGACGGCGTCGTCGTGACCCTCGCCGACGGGCGGACGCTCGAGGGGTCGCACTGCCTGATGGCCGTCGGGTCGATCCCCAACACCGAGGGGATGGGTCTGGTCGAGAGCGGCGTGCGGCTCTCGGAGTCCGGTCACATCGAGGTCGACAAGGTCTCGCGGACGTCGGCTCGCGGCGTCTACGCGGCGGGCGACTGCACCGGCGTGCTGCCGCTGGCGTCCGTCGCAGCGATGCAGGGCCGGATCGCGATGTGGCACGCCCTCGGCGACGCCGTCACCCCCCTCGAGCTGCGGACGGTGTCCGCCACGATCTTCACGGCGCCCGAGATCGCCACCGTCGGCTGGACGCAGGCTCAGATCGAGTCCGGCGAGGCCCACGGCGAGGTGGTCAAGCTGCCCTTGGCCGGCAACCCGCGCGCCAAGATGCAGGGCATCCGCGACGGGTTCGTGAAGCTGTTCTGCCGCACCGGGTCGGGCACGGTGATCGGGGGCGTCGTCGTCGCGCCGCGAGCGTCCGAGCTGATCTTCCCGGTCACCCTCGCGGTCGAGCACCGCCTGACCGTCGACCAGGTCGCTCTCGCGTTCACCGTGTACCCGTCGCTGTCGGGGTCCATCGCGGAGTCGGCCCGGCGCCTGCACCACCACTGACCACCCCCCACTCCGTTGCGACACGGCGTGTCTGCGGTGTCGCGTGGGGCCTCACGACACCGGGAACACGCCGTTTCGCGAGGAAGCAGGGAGGGGGTTGGTGGTCAGGCGTCCTTGATCTCGCACACCGGGGCGCCGGACGACACGGTGGCGCCCACCTCGGCGGTGAGGCCCGTGACGACGCCGGCCCGGTGGGCGAGCAGGGGCTGCTCCATCTTCATCGCCTCGAGCACGACGACGAGGTCCCCTTCGGCCACGGTGTCACCCTCCGCGACGGCGATCTTCACGATGGTGCCCTGCATCGGCGAGGTGAGGCTGTCGCCCGACGCGGCGGCGCCGCCCTTCTTGGCACCCGACCGCTTGGGGGCCTTCGGCCGCCCGCCGGCACCGGCACCGGCGGCGGCGCCGAGCGCCAGACCGGCCGGCAGGACGACCTCGAGCCGCTTGCCGCCGACCTCGACGACGACCGTCTGCTTCTCGCCGGCCGGCTCGGCGCCGGCGTCCGCGACCGCCCCGGCGAACGGAGGGATCTGGTTGTCGAACTCCGTCTCGATCCACCGCGTGTGCACCGTGAACGGGCTGTCGTCGGCGGGGGCGAAGGCAGGGTCCTCGACGACGACGCGGTGGAAGGGCAGCACGGTCGGCATGCCCTCCACGACGAACTCGGCGAGGGCGCGTCGCGAGCGCTCCAGCGCCTGTAGGCGGGTCGCGCCCGTCACGACGAGCTTGGCGAGCATCGAGTCGAAGGCACCCGCGACCACGTCGCCGGTCACGACGCCGGAGTCGAGGCGGACGCCCGGGCCCGTGGGCGGCAGGAACGACGAGACGGCACCGGGGGCGGGCAGGAAGCCGCGTCCCGCGTCCTCGCCGTTGATGCGGAACTCGAACGAGTGGCCGCGGATCTCCGGGTCGTCGTAGCCGAGCGGCTCGCCCGAGGCGATGCGGAACTGCTCGCGCACGAGGTCGATGCCGGTCACCTCCTCGGAGACCGGGTGCTCCACCTGCAGGCGGGTGTTGACCTCGAGGAACGAGATCGTGCCGTCCTGCGCCACGAGGAACTCGCAGGTCCCGGCGCCGGTGTAGCCGGCCTCGGTGAGGATCGCCTTGGAGGCCCGGTAGAGCTCGGCGTTCTGCTCGTCGGTCAGGAACGGCGCGGGCGCCTCCTCGACGAGCTTCTGGTGCCGGCGCTGCAGGGAGCAGTCCCGCGTCGACACGACGACCACGTTGCCGTGCGCGTCGGCGAGGCACTGGGTCTCGACGTGGCGCGGCTTGTCGAGGTACTTCTCGACGAAGCACTCTCCGCGGCCGAACGCCGAGACCGCCTCTCGCACGGCCGAGTCGAACAGCTCGGGGATCTCCGCCCGCTCGCGGGCGACCTTGAGGCCACGCCCGCCGCCGCCGTACGCGGCCTTGATCGCGATCGGGAGCCCGTGCTCGTCCGCGAACGCGAGCACCTCGTCGGGGCCGTCGACCGGGTCGTGGGTGCCGGCCACCAGGGGCGCACCCGCACGCTCGGCGATGTGGCGGGCCTTGACCTTGTCGCCCAGGGCGTCGATCGCGGACGGCGAGGGTCCGATCCAGACCAGACCCGCGTCGATGACGGCCTGGGCGAACGAGGCGTTCTCGGCGAGGAAGCCGTACCCGGGGTGGACGGCGTCGGCGCCGGAGCGGGAGGCCACGTCGAGCAGCTTCTCCTGGACGAGGTAGGAGTCACCCGGGGTGGAACCGCCCAGGGCGTAGGCCTCGTCGGCCACCTTCACGTGCAGCGCGTCGGCGTCGGGCTCGGCGTAGACGGCGACCGAGCCGATCCCCGAGTCCTTGGCCGCACGGGCGATGCGCACCGCGATCTCACCGCGGTTGGCGATGAGGACCTTGGTGATCGGTCGACGGGTGCTGCCCTGCTGCTGGTCTGCCACGGTCGGTCCCTCGCTGCTGGTCATGTGGGTTCTTCTGGGTGCTTCCGGTCTCCCGCCGGGCGAGCCTAGCGGGATCGCACGGGTCGGTCGGCTCGGGTCGCGGCCCCGTCCGGACGGCCACCGGCGTCGTCGTCGAGCGTCTCGAGCTCGCTGCGGCAGTGGCGCTGGAGCTCGTCCAGCTCGGCCAGCGCCGCGTCGATGTCGGCACGGCGCGCCTCCAGCTCGGTGCGCCGGTCGTCGATCTGGTCGAGCAGGTAGTTCAGCTGCCCGGCCTCGCCGGGGACGTCGTCGTACATGTCGACGATGCGCCGGATCTCCTCCAGCGGGAAGCCGAGTCGCCTGCCCCGCAGAACCAGCCCCAGCCTCACGCGGTCGCGCGGGTGGAAGACGCGCACGGTGCCGCGGCGCTCGGGGGAGATCAGTCCCTCGGACTCGTAGTAGCGGACGGTCCGGTGGGTGACGCCGAACTCCTCGGCGACCTCGGCGATGGTCCAGGTGCGGCTTGCCATGGACGCCATCTTGATTTACGTTGACGTCAACGTCAAGCACGATCCGACCGAGCCACGCCGAGGTGAGCCATGTTCGAGCTGTCCCGCGAGCACGAGGACTTCCGGAAGGTCGTGCGCGACTTCGCAGAGAGCGAGGTCGGCCCCCACATCGAGCAGTGGGACCGCGACCACCACTTCCCGGTGCACCTCGTGCCGCAGATGGGCGAGCTGGGCCTGTTCGGCCTCGTGGCCCCCGAGGAGTTCGGCGGCGCCGGCCTCGACGAGGGCGCGTTCACGTCGTTGTGCGTGGCGATCGAGGAGCTCGGGCGCGTCGACCAGAGCATCGGCATCACGCTCAGCGCCGGCGTCGGCCTGGGCATCAACCCCATCCTCACCTTCGGCAGCCAGGAGCAGAAGGAGCAGTGGCTCCCCGACCTGGTCGCCGGGCGGTCCCTCGCGGCGTTCGGCCTGACCGAGCCCGAGGCGGGCTCGGACGCGGGGGCGAGCCGGACCCGGGCGAGGCTCGACGAGAGCGGCCCCGACGGCGCCGAGTGGGTCGTGGACGGCGCCAAGGCCTTCATCACCAACTCGGGCACCGACATCACGTCGGTCGTGACGGTCACCGCGAAGACCGGTGAGCGGCCGGACGGTCGCGCCGAGATCAGCAGCATCCTGGTCCCCTCCGGCACGGCGGGTTTCACCGTCGAGCCCGCGTACCGCAAGCTCGGTTGGCACTCGTCCGACACGCACGGCCTGACGTTCGAGGGGTGCCGCGTGCCCGAGGCGAACCTGCTCGGCGAGCGCGGCAAGGGATTCGGCCAGTTCCTCGCCATCCTGGACGACGGGCGCGTCGCGATCGCCGCGCTCGCGGTCGGACTGGCCCAGGCGTGCCTCGAGCAGTCGACCGAGTACGCGAAGACCCGCGTCGCCTTCGGCCGTCCGATCGGGGTGAACCAGGGCGTCTCGTTCGCCATCGCCGACCTCGCGGTCTCGGTGGACGCCGCGCGTGCCCTCACGTACCGCGCCGCCTGGCTCAAGGACGAGATGGTGGCCGGACGCCGCGGCCACGTCGAGTTCAAGCAGGCGGCGGCCGTCGCCAAGCTGTACGCGACGGAGGCGGCGGTCACGGCCACGCGTGTCGCCACCCAGGTCTTCGGCGGCAACGGCTTCATGGAGGAGTACCCCGTGGCGCGCTTCTACCGCGACGCCAAGATCCTCGAGGTCGGTGAGGGCACGTCCGAGGTGCAGCGACTCGTGATCGCCCGTGGCCTCGGCCTCCCGGTCGACTGAGAGGCTCTGCGCATGACCCACCCCCGCGACCCCAAGGTGCAGGCACTCCGTGAGCGGCTCGTGGCCGCCTACGCCGCGTCCGACGCGCCCACCGACAAGGCTGCCGAGAAGCTCGCCGGGCAGAACAAGCTGTACGTGCGCGACCGCATCTCGCTCCTCGTCGACGACGGCAGCTTCGTCGAGGACGGCCGGTACGCCAACGCCCTCGCGGAGGGCCTGCCGGCGGACGGCGTGGTCACCGGGCGCGGCACCGTCGACGGCCGTCCCGTGGTCGTCGTCGCGAACGACCCGACCGTCAAGGCCGGTTCGTGGGGCGCCCGCACCGTCGAGAAGATCATCCGGGCGACCGAGACGGCGCTCCGCGAGGAGCTGCCGGTCTTCTGGCTGATCGACTCCGCGGGCGCGCGGATCACCGACCAGGTCGACCTCTTCCCCGGCCGGCGCGGGGCGGGGCGGATCTTCAAGAACCAGGTCGCGCTCTCGGGTCGCGTGCCGCAGATCTGCTGCCTGTTCGGCCCGAGCGCCGCCGGGGGCGCGTACATCCCGGCGTTCACCGACTGCGTGATCATGGTCGAGGGCAACGCGTCGATGTACCTGGGCAGCCCGCGCATGGCCGAGATGGTCGTGGGCGAGATCGTCTCCCTCGAGGACATGGGCGGTGCGCGGATGCACTGCACGGTGTCGGGCTGTGGCGACCTGCTCGCCCACGACGACGCCGACGCCATCGAGCAGGCACGCCTGGTGTTCTCCTACCTGCCCTCCTCGTGGCGCCACGACCCGCCGACGTACGCCGCCGAGCCGCCGTCGGTCGAGCTAGACGACGACACCGTCCCCGAGGTCGAGAGCCAGCCCTTCGACGTGCACGACGTCATCGACGGGCTGGTCGACGACGACTCGTTCTTCGAGATCAAGCCGCTGTTCGCCCCCGAGCTGGTGGTCGGGTTCGGTCGGATGGACGGGCGCAGCGTCGGCATCGTCGCGAACAACTCCGCCGTCAAGGGCGGCGTGCTCTTCGGTGACAGCGCCGACAAGGCAGCGCGTTTCATCTGGTGGTGCGACGCGTTCAACGTGCCGCTCGTGTACCTCTCCGACGTGCCCGGGTTCATGATCGGGTCGGAGGTCGAGCGTGCCGGCATCATCAGGCACGGGGCGAAGATGATCACCGCGGTGTCGGAGGCGACCGTGCCGCAGGTGTGCGTGGTGATCCGCAAGTCGTACGGCGCGGGCCTCTACGCCATGGCCGGGCCGGGCTTCGGTCCCGACGCGACGCTCGCGCTGCCGACGGCCCGCATCGCGGTGATGGGCCCCGAGGCCGCCGTGAACGCGGTGTACGCCGGCAAGATCGCTGCCATCGAGGACCCGGACGAGCGCGCGGCCTTCGTCGCGGCCCGTCGTACCGAGTACGAGCTCGACATCGACCTGGAACGCCTCGCGAGCGAGCTCGTGCTCGACGGCATCGTGCAGCCCGCCGACCTGCGCCGTGAGGTGTCAGCGCGGCTGCGCTACGCCGCCGGTCGCGACCGGGCCTTCAGCGACCGACGTCACGGGGTGCCCCCGGTCTGACCGGCCCACAGCGACGGCCAGCTGATCCCGAGCTCGGCGAGCAGGTCACGCAGCACCGGCAGGCTGAGCCCGACGACGTTGTGGTGGTCGCCCTCCAGGCCGCGGACGAAGGGCCCTCCGAGGCCGTCGACCGTGAAGGCCCCCGCAACACGAAGGGGTTCGCCGGTCGCGACGTACGCGTCGACGTCATCGTCGGAGAGGTCGGCGAAGTGCACGGTGGTCGACGCGGCCACGCCGAGCGTTCCGCCCGTCCCGCCGTCCAGCCTCTCGTCGACGACCCAGTGGCCGGTGTGCAGCACGCCGCTCCGGGCGCGCATCCGTCGCCAGCGGGCCACGGCCTCCGCGGCGTCTGCGGGCTTGCCGTGCACCTCGCCGTCCAGCTCCAGCACCGAGTCGCACCCGAGCACCACCGCGTCGTCGGGCAGCTCGTCGCGCGCCGCGACGTCCTCGGCCTTCGCGCGTGCCAGGAGGAGCGCGGTGGCGGCCGGGTCCGTGACGCCGTGGCGGGCGACGACCTCGTCCTCGTCCACGCCGGAGACGACGACGAGAGGGTGCACTCCGGCCGACCGGAGGGTCGCCAGGCGGGCGGGGGACGCGGAGGCGAGGACGAGGCAGGTCACCGGCGAGACGCTAGCCGCACGGTCACGAACGCCGTGACCCGGCGCCGGACGGAGTGACCGCCCGACGCCGGGTCGACCGGGTCAGTGGTTCGCGCCCAGGGGCTCTCGGCGGCCGAGGACGACGCCGAGGACGAGGGAGATGAGCACTTGTCGCGTGCGTCACATCCGTGCGCTACCGGGACGGGGTGCGTCAGCGGACGAGGGCGTCCTTGAGCACGTCCAGGCCGACGGACCCGATGTCGAGCGCGCGCCGGTGGAACGTCTTGAGGTCGAAGGCTCCTGCTTCCCGCTCGCGCACCTCGTCCCGGATCTGGAGCCACAGGCGCTCGCCCACCTTGTAGGCGGGGGCCTGGCCGGGCCACCCCAGGTACCGCAGGTGCTCGAAGACGAGGAAGTCGCGGTCCTGGCGGGTGTGCGTGGTCATGAACTGCCACAGCTTGTCGGCGTCCCAGCTCCCGCCACCCACGTCCGCCGGCGCCTCGAAACCGCAGTGCAGGCCGATGTCGCCGACGACCCGCATAGCGCGCAGCGCCGACCCGTCGAGCATCCCCAGGCGGTCCGCCGGGTCGTCGAGGTACCCCAGGTCCGCCATCAGCCGCTCGGCGTAGAGCGCCCAGCCCTCGCCGTGACCGGACGTCCAGCACATCAGCCGGCGCCATCGGTTGAGCAGCTCCGACCGCACCAGGGTCTGCGCCACCTGCAGGTGGTGGCCCGGTACTCCTTCGTGGAAGACCGTCGTCGTCTCGCGCCAGGTGTCGAAGGCGCTCACGCCGTCGGGCACCGACCACCACATGCGGCCGGGCCGGCTGAAGTCCTCGCTGGGCGCGGTGTAGTAGATCCCCCCGGTGTTGGTCGGCGCGATGCGGCACTCGAGGGTGCGCACCTGCGCCGGGATGTCGAAGTGCGTGTCCGCCAGGTCGGCCACCGCCTGGTCCGAGCGCTGCTGCATCCAGTCTCGGAAGGCCTCGGTGCCCCGGATCCGCTTCGACGGGTCGGCCTCGAGGTGGGCCACGGCGTCGTCGACGCTTCCGCCGGGCACGATCCGGTCGCTCACGGCGGCCATCTCGGCCTCGATGCGCGCGAGCTCCTCCTGACCCCAGTGGTAGGTCTCCTCGAGGTCGATCTCCGCGCCGACGTGGTATCGCGACCACAGCGCGTAGACCTCGCGGCCGCAGGCGTCTTCCTCCCGCGCGACGGCCAGCACCTCCGTGCCCAGCGTGCGGGCCAGCTCCTCGTACGCGACGGCAGCGGCCTGCGCCCCTTCGGCGAGGTCCTTCGCGAGGGCCGGGGCTGCCTCTGCGCCATCGGGTCTCGCCTGATCGGTCAGTCGGGCGAAGTAGCCGTTCGATCGGTCTGCGTGACGTCGGCACTGCGCGACGACGGCCTCGACCTGCCGGCGCGCCGGCCGGTCTCCCGTGGCGATCGCATGGCGGAGCCCCTCGAGGTACCCGCGGGTCGCCTCGGGCATCGCGCTCATGCGACGGGCGATCGTCGCCCAGTGGTCCGCCGTCTCGCTCGGCATCAGGTCGAAGGCGTCGCGCAGGCCCTGGGCCGGTGAGTCGATCACGTCGAGCGGACCGTAGTCGAGGCCGGCGTCGTGGATCTCCAGCTCGAGCCCGAGCCGCTCCCGCATCGCGGCGACCGTGACCTCGTCGACCGCGTCGACCGGCTCGAGGGTGGCCAGCTCGGCCAGCAGAGCACGGCTCGCCGCGGCGCGGGCGTCGACGCCCTCCGGCGAGAGGTCGGTCAGCCTGTCGTCGTGACCGTCGACGCCGATCGTGGTCGCGAGCAGCGGGTCGAGCTGGCACATCGTCTCGACGTAGCGGTTCGCCAGGGCGTCGATCGCGGACGGTGTGCGGGCGCCGGAGCCGCCCGCGGTGGCAGCGGCGCTGCCGACGTCGGAGGTCATGGCGGTGACCCTAGTGGGCTGTTGTGCAAGGCTGCTCGGCATGTCTCGCGCGACCGGACTGACCCTGACGACCGTGACGCTCGATGCCCCCGACCCCGGTGCCCTGGCGGCGTTCTACGGCCGGCTGCTGGGATGGGAGATCGGCACCGACGAACCCGACTGGGTCACGTTGCGCCATCCCGACGGAGGGGTGGGGCTCGCGTTCCAGCAGGAGGTCGACTACGTGGCGCCGGTGTGGCCCGCAGCTCCTGGTGACCCGCAGAAGATGGTGCACCTGGAGATCCTGGCCACCGACCTGGAGAGCGGCGTCGCCCACGCCGTCGAGTGCGGAGCCACGGTCGCCCGCCACCAGCCGCAGGAGCACGTCAGGGTGTGCCTCGACCCGGCGGGTCACCCGTTCTGCGTGTGGGTGGAGGAGTAGGCGGCGACCAGGGCACTCAGCGCGGCCAGGCGGACGCGCGCCACGCCGTCGGCCCGTGCGGGAGCGGCTCGCGCACGGTCCGTGAGGGGTCGCTCCACGACGTGCGACCGCTCGACCCGTCGCCTTCACCGACAGCGCCTTCACCGACGGCCCCTCCACCGGCGGCCGCCGTGAGCACGGCCACCAGCGCCGCGACCTCCTCGTCGGTCGCGTCACCCCGGACCACCCGCAGGCTCGGCCTGGTCCCCTCGTCCCCGCTCACAGGGGGATGTTCCCGTGCTTCTTCGGGGGCAGCGTCTCGCGCTTGTTGCGCAGCACCCGCAGGGCCTTGACCACCTCGACCCGCGTCCGCGACGGCGCGATCACGGCGTCGACGTAGCCGCGCTCAGCGGCGGTGTAGGGGTTGGCGAGGGTGTCCTCGTACTCGGTGACGAACCGCTGACGCGCCGCCTCGACGTCCTCGCCGCGCTCGGCCGCCTGCTTCAGCTCCGACCGGTAGAGGATGTTGACCGCGCCCTGGGCGCCCATCACCGCGATCTGGGCGGTCGGCCACGCCAGGTTGAGGTCGGCGCCGAGGTGCTTGGACCCCATCACGTCGTACGCGCCGCCGTAGGCCTTGCGCGTGATCACCGTGACCTTCGGGACGGTGGCCTCCGCGTAGGCGTAGATCAGCTTCGCTCCGCGGCGGATGATGCCGTTCCACTCCTGGTCGGTGCCGGGCAGGAAGCCGGGCACGTCCACGAAGGTCAGCACGGGCACGTTGAACGCGTCGCACGTGCGCACGAAGCGGGCGGCCTTCTCGCTCGCGTCGATGTCCAGGGTGCCGGCGAACTGCATCGGCTGGTTGGCCACGACGCCGACGGAGCGACCCTCCACCCGTCCGAAGCCGCAGAGGATGTTCGGCGCGAAGAGCGGCTGCACCTCGAGGAAGTCGGCGTCGTCGAGCACGTGCTCGATCACCGTGTGCATGTCGTACGGGGTGTTCGCCGAGTCGGGGACGAAGGTGTCGAGCTCGACGTCGGTCTCGGAGACCTCCAGGTCGACCACCTCGTCGTAGACGGGCGGGTCCGACAGGTTGTTGCTCGGCAGGTAGCCCAGCAGCTCCTTCACGTAGGCGATGGCGTCGTCCTCGTCGTCGGCGAGGTAGTGCGCCACACCGGACTTCGTGTTGTGGGTGCGACCGCCGCCGAGGTCCTCGAAGGCCACGTCCTCCCCGGTGACCGTCTTGATCACGTCAGGTCCCGTGATGAACATGTGCGACGTCTTGTCGACCATCACCGTGAAGTCGGTGATCGCCGGCGAGTAGACGGCGCCGCCCGCGCAGGGCCCCATGATCAGCGAGATCTGCGGGATCACGCCCGACGAGTGGACGTTGCGCTGGAAGATCTCGCCGTACAGGCCGAGGGACACCACGCCCTCCTGGATGCGCGCGCCACCGGAGTCGTTGATGCCGACCATCGGCACGCCGGTCTTCATGGCGAGGTCCATCACCTTGACGATCTTCTCGCCGAAGACCTCACCGAGGGAGCCGCCGAACACGGTGAAGTCCTGGGCGAACACGCAGATCGGCCGGCCGTCGACGGTGCCGTACCCGGTCACGACCCCGTCTCCGTACGGGCGGTTCCCCTGCTGGCCGAAGTTCGTCGAGCGGTGCCGTGCCAGCTCGTCGAGCTCGGTGAACGACCCCTCGTCGAGGAGCTGCTCGATGCGCTCGCGGGCGGTCTTCTTGCCTCGGGCGTGCTGCTTCTCGACACCTCGCGCCGACCCGGCGTGGACGGCCTCGTCGATACGGCGCTGCAGGTCGGCGAGCTTGCCCGCCGTGGTGTGCACGTCGGGTCCCTGCGGCTCGGACGACTCCTGGTCGCCCTGCTGGGTGGCCGACTCGGCGGCTGGCGTGGCCATCGCTGCGTTTCCTCTCCTCGCGTGGGCCGCAGCCTAGTGGCGCGACGGGCCGGGTCACGGCGGCGGTCGACCGCGGCCCACGACGTACGCGCCCCTACGCTGACGGCCATGACCGAGCCGACGCCGGGCGAGGAACGCTGGGGCGACCTCGACCGTCCTCCGCTGCGTGTCGAGGCACTCCGGCGGGCGCTGCTGTCGCCGGACGGTCCTCTCGCGCGCCTCGACCTCGTGGACCGGACGGGGTCGACCAACGCCGACCTCGTCGCCTCGGTGAGCCGTCCGCGGACCTCGGCACCGGGAGGAGTGGACGACTGGCCGCACCTGTCGGCGCTCGTCGCCGACCACCAGGACGCCGGTCGGGGCCGGCTGGGACGTGCCTGGGAGACGCCTCCCCGCTCGTCGCTCACCTTCTCGCTGCTGCTGAGACCCGATGACGTCCCGGTCTCGGAGTGGTCCTGGGTGCCGCTGGTCGCCGGTCTCGCCGTCGTCCGGACGCTCCGCGCCACGGCGGGTGTCCAGGCTGCCCTGAAGTGGCCCAACGACGTGCTGGTCGGTGAGCCGCCGAAAGCGCGAAAGATCGCCGGCATCCTGTCCGAGGTGGCGACCGGCCCTCGCCCCGCGCTCGTGCTGGGCATCGGTCTCAACGTGACGACGACGGTCAGGGAGCTACCGGTCACCACGGCGACGTCCCTGCGCATCGAGGGCGCAGCGACGACCGACCGCGACACCGTCCTGCGCGCCCTCGTCCGCGAGCTGGCCGATCTCCTCGGCCGCTGGGGCGACCACGGGGGGGACGCCGTCGGGTCCGGTCTCGCCGCCCAGGTCAGGGAGGTCTGCCTGACGCTGGGCCGCCGGGTCAGGGTCGAGCTGCCCGGCGGCGTTGACAGCGTGATCGGGGTCGCGGAGGGACTCGCCGACGACGGACGGCTGATGGTCCGCGCGTCCGATCGGCTGGTCGGCGTGGCCGCGGGGGACGTCGTGCACCTGCGCGACGCCGGGCCGGAGGCCGTGCGTGGCTGACGGCCCTGGAGAGGAAAAGACCGCGATCGACGACCCGGGACCGAGCACGGACCGTCAGGACGAGCAGGAGGAGCAGGTGCTCGGCGGCCGCCGACGGCTGCGCTCCCGGCAGGTGTCGTCAGACGCGGGCGTCTCGCTGCTGTCGGCCCGCCGCTTCTGGCGCGCACTGGGCTTCCCCGAGGTGGGGGAGGAGCTCGAGGCTTTCACCCAGGCGGATGTCGAGGCGCTGCAACGGGTCTCAGGTCTCGTCCGCGAGGGTCTGATGGACGACTCGACCGCGCTCGCGCTCACGCGGGCCGTCGGCCGGTCGGTGGACCGCCTGGCCTCATGGCAGGTCCAGCTGCTGGGTGAGGCGTTCGCCGCGGGCCGTGCGACCCGGCCGGCGGACGGTGGGCCCCCACCCGACGGTGACGTCGCGGGGGGCGTGGGTGACCTGGCGACGATGCTCGCGGACGAGTTCGAGCCCCTCCTCGTCTACGCGTGGCGGCGGCATCTCGCCTCGGCTCTGCACCGGTACCAGGTCGAGGTGGTGCCGGACGCCGAGGTGCCCACGATGCGCCGTGCGGTCGGGTTCGCCGACCTGGTGTCGTTCACGCGCGTCGTGCGACGGCTCTCCGAGGGTGACCTGGCCTCTCTCGTCCAGCGTTTCGAGGCCATGACGTCGGACGTGGTCACCTCTCACGGTGGTCGCATCATCAAGACGGTCGGCGACGAGGTGCTGTTCGTCGCGTGGCCGCCACCTGCTGCCGCCGCGATCGCTCTGGACATCGCCAGCGAGATGGGCGCGGACCCGCTCCTGCCGGACGTCCGTGTCGGGCTCGCCAGCGGTCCGGTGGTCGCCCGGCTCGGCGACGTGTTCGGCATGACCGTCAACCGCGCCAGCAGGTTGACGTCCCTCGCCCAGCCGGGGACGGTGCTCGTCGACGACGAGACCGCCCGTGCCTTGACGGTGATCTCGGGGTTCACGTGCTCGCCGCTGCGTCGCCGCACGCTGAAGGGGATCGGCCCGGTCGCGCCCTGGCTGCTCACGCGCAGCGGACGAGGGGGTGCGGGGACGACCGGGCGCGCCCCCCTCGACCCGCTGGACATCGACGCCGTCGAGCGGGCCGTGGACGCGCCGGACGCCACGCCCGGCTCGTCGCACTAGCCTGCCTGCGTGACCACTCAGAGCAGCGACGCACTGGTGCGGGTCGAGCGACCCGACGAGCACGGGGGACACGTCGCCGTCATCGTCCTCGACCGTCCGGCGGCCATGAACGCCATCTCGACGGCCATGGCCCAGGCTCTGCGGTCGGCGACCGCCGAGGTGTCCGCCGACCCCGGTGTCCGCGCGGTGGTCGTGGTCTCCAGCCAGGCGAAGGCGTTCTGCGTCGGGGCGGACCTCAAGGAGCGCAACGGCTTCAGCGACGACCAGCTGCGTCGCCAACGGCTCGTCACGGGTCCCGCGTACCGCAGCGTCCTGGAGCTGCCGGTGCCTGTCGTGGCTGCGGTGGAGGGCTTCGCGCTCGGCGGCGGGTGCGAGATCGCCCTCAGCTGCGACCTCGTCGTCGCCGACGGCACGGCGGTGCTCGGGCTGCCCGAGGTGTCCGTCGGCGTGATCCCGGGCGCCGGCGGCACCCAGCTGCTCGCACGTCGCGTCGGCTGGTCCAGGGCGGCAGACCTCGTCTTCACGGCGCGCAAGGTGGCGGCCGACGAGGCCTACCGTCTGGGGGTCGTGGACCGTCTGGTCGAGGACGGGGGCGCTCGTGCCGCCGCCCTCGCGCTCGCCGCCTCGATCGCGCGGAACTCGCCCGTCGGTGTGCGGGCCGCGAAGCGTGCGATGCGGCTCGGTCTCGAGGGCTCACTGGCCGCGGGGCTCGAGATCGAGGACGCCGCCTGGCGCACCGTCGCGTTCAGCGGGGACCGCGCCGAGGGGGTGGCGGCCTTCGCCGAGAAGCGGGCGCCCCAGTGGCCCGGCACGTGAGCCCCGAGGGGCCGGATGGGCTGAGTAGGTGACCTGAGTACGACGGCCCTGTCGCAGGCGTCGTGGCTGGGGGACGGTGACGGCATGAGCCCGTCCGCGCCAGGTCTGCTGCCGCCCCGTCTCGCCGACCCTTCCCGGTGTCCTTCGTGCGGGGCGCCCGTGACCCTGCCGCGCTGCACCACGTGCGGCGCGCCCCTGGTCGGCCCCTTGGCCGCGCGGGTCTGGGAGGCCAGCCAGCAGGCGGACCGGTGGCTCGCCACGCGGGATGAGCTGGTGCGCGAGCTGCGCGAGCAGGCGGAGCTCACGCGCCTGCCCGTCCCGGACGTCCCGCCCACGCAGACGCGGCGTGAGCAGGAGCCGCTCCCCGTCCCACCGCAACCCGCCGCAGCCTCCCGCCCCCGCCGCTCGCTCGGGGTGCCCGAGCTCCTCGTCGGCCTGGGAGCCCTGCTTCTCGCCGTGGCCGCGGTCGTCTTCCTCGCCTTCTCCTGGGACCGGCTGGGGATCGGGGGGCGCAGCGCCGTCGTGGCCGGCATGACGATCGCCGTGCTGGCCGGAGCGGCGTCCGCCCGCCGGGCCCGGATGGGGGCGACCGCCGAGGCGGTTGCCGCGTTCGGCGCGGTGCTGGTGCTCCTCGACGCGGTCGCGGTCCGGCTGTCCGGGCTCGTCGGTGAGTCGGTGGGCTGGCTGGAGTACACCGCCGCCGCGTCCACGGTGTGCGTCGTCGTCCTCGCCGGCGTGGGTCGCCTGGGGCACCTGCGTGCACCCGTGCTGACGGCGGCGGTCGTCGCGCCCGTGGCGCCGGTCGCGGCGGGGCTCGCGCTCGCCGCGGAGGCGTCGACCCGCACCGGCGAGGTGGTCCTCGGGAGCCTGGGCCTGCTCGGGGGAGCCGCCCTGGCGCTGGCGCGGCCACGACTGTCGAGCCGTGGCCTGAGGGCGGAAGCCGTCGTCCTGGAGACGATCTCCTACGGGCTGGTCGCACTCGCGGTGCTGACCGCCACGGTGTCGGGCGTGATGGACCTCCAGGGGGCGGCGGCGCTCGTCCTGCTGGCCGTTGCGGGCCTGTCGGCGGGCCTGACGTTCGCCGCGTCGCGGCCCGCCCTGTGGTCGGTCGTGACCGGCGCGGCGACCGCCGCAGCCGGCTCGTGGTGGGCGGTCGACGTGGTCCGCGCGGACGCTGTCGCTCTCGCCCCAGCCCTCGCGGGCCTGGTCTCGATCGCGGGCCTGCTCGCCAGCCGCGAGAGGCCCGCAGGGCGGGGTCCGGCGCTGCGGCTGACCGCACGCGGCGCACTCGGTGTCACAGCCGTCGCCGCCGTGCCCGGCGTGTTCGTCGCACTCACCCAGGTGCTCCCGGTGATGGCCGCGGTCGCCCGCCCGTGGGAGGTGGACCCGCAGGCCGACTGGTCGCAGGCAGCCGGGGTCACGCTGCTCGACGAGCACCGCCTCGCCGGCCTGGGCGCCGTGGCGGTCGTGGCCCTCACGCTGGCTGCCTGGGCTCGTCTCGGCGGCCGTCGTTGGTCGTCCGTCGGCGCCGCCGCAGCACTCGGCCTGCTGGCCGCGTCCGTGCCGTGGGAGCCGACCCTGCCGCTGTGGGCGACGGTGGCGGCGTCGCTCCTCACCGGCTCCCTGGCGATCTGGGCAGGCCACTCCCTCCGGCACGGGGCCGTACCGGCGTGGCTCGACGGACGGTCGGCGGGCTGGGTGATCGGGACGGCCGGGGGCCTGGCGCTCACGGCGGGCGTCACCACTGCCTGGCTGTCGCCCGAGACCGCTCTTCCGGCAACAGCTCTCGGCGTCCTGGCGCTTGTCGTGGCCCGTCGCTCGCTCTCCGCGCAGTTCTCGGGCGGGGACCGGCGGGTTGCTCGGGTCGCGGTGTCCGTCGTCGCTGCGCTGAGTGCGCTCGGGGTGGTGGGCGCCGTCGCCGGCGTCACCGCCGGGCTCGAAGGAGCCGACGCCTACGCGGTCGCTGGGCTGGTGGCGGCGGTCCTCCCCGTCGCGGCGTCGTGGCGGCGCGACGGAGACCCCGGCGAACGGCGGGCGGTGGTGCTCGCCCTGCTGGCGGCGGCGGCCGGTGCGGTCGCGATGACGTCCGGCCGCGTGGACGGCGTGCTGCCGTGGGAGGTCCTGCTGGTCGCCGGCGTGGTCGGGGTCGCGGCGGTGGCAGCGGACCTGCGCCGGGTCTGGTCGCCGGTCGACCGGCTGGTCGCGGTACCGGCCACGGTCCTGCTGGCGGGCTGGTCCGCGGCCGCCGTCTCGGAGCTCCTCGCCCCGGACGTCGGCTGGGTGCTGCCCCAGCTGGCCGCCGCGCTGGTCGTCGCGGCGGCGTGCCTGGTCGCCGTCGCGCTCCACCACCGGGACGACGCGCGCGCCATCGTCCTCGAGGTCTCCGCTGCCGCACTGGCCCTGGTCGTGCTGCGCAGCACGTTGGACGCGACGCTCGACCGGGGCGTCGAGGCCTGGCCGGTGCTCCTGGCCCTCGCCGCCGCCTCGCTGGTGCTCACCACGCTGCCGTCCCGCCGCCAGGTCGGCTGGCTCGCCCTGGTGTTCGGCACGGCGGCCTGGTGGGAGCGTCTGGCCGCCGGTGACGTCGGTCTGGTCGAGGTGTGGACCCTGCCGCCCGCGGCCGTCCTGGCAGTGGTCGCCGCCGTCGCCGTCCGCCGAGGTCGTGACCCGCTGCGGCCCACCGCCGTCGGGGCCGCGCTGCTGGTGGCCCTGCCGTCCACGGCCGCCGCGGTCACGGGCCCGGCCTGGCGTCCGGTCACCCTGCTGCTCGTGGCGACGCTGGCCCTCGGCGCGACGCGGTGGGTCCCGCGACGGGACGAGGTGGCCGGGCGGCACGACCGGCACCTGGTGCTGCTGCTGGTGGCGTCGGCAGTCGTGGCCGTCACAGGCGTCTGGACGCGCGCGCTGCTGGCGCCGAGCGCCGAGGTCGAGCTGTGGGCCCTCGGGGCCACGGTCGTGCTGGCCGTCGCCGCGGTCGTGACGGTGGCACGAGGTCGAGGTGCCGTCCCGGCGACCCTGCTCGAGTGGGTTCCCGTCCCCGTCGTCGTGGCGGCCCTGCTCCCGTCGGTGCTCGCCCCGGCGTCCGGGCCCGCGGCGGGGACCATCCTGCTCACCAGGCACTGGGCCGTGATCGGGGCCGCCGGTCTCGTCCTCGTGGCGTGCGTGCGCGTCGGCAGGCTGCCGTGGACGCGCCCGGCCCGGTGGGCTGCGCTCGCCGTGCTCGTGGCCGCCGGGGTGTCGGGCCTGCTGCGGCCCCTGCCCGGCACCGTGGAGGTCGTGACCGTGGCCGTCGGCGGGATGCTCGCGGTGGTGGGTGCGGTGGCCCTGCACGACCGCCCTGGGGCGGCCTCGTGGCCGTGGCTCGGTTCGGGACTCGTGGTCGCGCTGTCGCCGACGCTGGTGCTCGCGCTCACGGTCGACGAGCCACTGCGCGGTGTGCTGCTGGCGGCGGTCGCGGGCGCGGTGCTCGTCGCCGGCGCTGTGCTGGCGTGGCAGGCGCCGGTGGTGGTCAGCTCCGTGGTGCTGCTCGTCTACGCGCTGAGCCAGGCGTGGGTGGTGTTCGAGGCGGCGCCGCGCTGGGCCAGCCTGGCCGTGGTCGGCGCGGCCCTGCTCGCCCTCGGCGCCCGCTACGAGCGGCGCCTGCGGGACCTCGGTGTGCTCGGGCGACGTGTGGCGGCGATGCGCTGACCCGCTGGGACGACGGGAGGTGAGAAGTGGGGCAGCGGGTCGCCGGACGTGCCCCGTTCTTCACCTCCCGCTCAGGACGGCGGCGGCTCCTCGGGCCCGGCCACGCCGAGCACGGGGTCGTCCGCCAGCTCGTGGGTGAAGACCCAGGTGCGGTACGCGTAGAAGCGGAACAGCGTCGACAGCGCCAACCCGACGACGTTGGCGGAGATGTTGTCCGCCACGGGGTCGCGAAGGTCCAGCACGTAGTGGGAAACCCCCAGGCAGGCGAGCATGATCAGCAGCCCCACCACGTTGATCGCTGCGAACTGCCCCAGCTCGCGCATCGGCCTCGGGGTGCGCCGGTGCCGGAACGTCCACTGCCGGTTGCCGTACCAGGCGACACAGGTGGCGACGGCGACGGAGATGGCCTTGGCGGTCAGCGGCTTGTCCTCGAGCAGACGGGGACCGGCGAAGCGCAGCAGGTTGAAGACTCCCACGTCGACGACGTACGCCACGGCACCGACCAACCCGAACTTCACGACCTCACGCACCAGGACGTCGATGGCCCCGCGCAGGCGCTCCACGAGGCGTCGCATCGCTCTCCAGGGTCGGGGCCGACGGGGTCCTGCTGCTTGGTGTGCCGCGGGTCTGCACTACGGACACGGCGCGCAGCAGGATGGTAGGCCTCGTCACCGCGGTGCCGGTGGCCGGGGACGTCGGCGCCGCGTGGATAGGCTCAGGCCCCGTGACGACCCACGACAGCCACGCCTCCGCCGGCGGCTTCCCCACGGTCGCGGTCGTGGGCGGAGGACAGCTGGCGCGCATGATGGCGCAGGCGGCGACCGGTCTCGGTGTGCGCCTGAGGCTGCTCGCGACCGACCCCGACGACAGCGCGGCTCAGGCGATCGCCGACACCCGCGTCGGCCACCACACCGACGAGGCCGCGGTCCGGTCGGTCCTGCCCGGTGCGGCCGTGCTGACGTTCGACCACGAGCACGTGCCGTCGGATCTCCTGCGCACGCTCGAGGGTGAGGGGGTGGCCGTCCGTCCGGGACCGGCGGCCCTCCTGCACGCCCAGGACAAGCTGGCGATGCGTGAGCGCCTGAGCGCGCTCGGCGTGGGCTGCCCCGCGTGGGCGCGGGTACGCAGCCCCGAGGACGTCGTGGCCTTCGCGGACGGTGCGCGCGGTGCCGGCTGGCCCGTGGTGCTCAAGACCCCGCGGGGCGGGTACGACGGCAAGGGCGTTCGCGTGCTGCGGTCCGCCGACGACCTCGCCTCCGCCGATCTCGTGGGGTGGTTCGAAGGCTTCCCGCACGGGCTCCTGGTCGAGGAGGCCGTCGACTTCGTGCGTGAGCTGGCCGTCCTCGTCGCCCGCAGCCCGTCGGGTCAGGCGGCGGTCTGGCCGGTCGTCCAGACGACGCAGGTGGCCGGGGTCTGCGACGAGGTCGTCGCCCCAGCCCCGGGCCTCGACGCGGACCTCGCCGCCGAGGCGACGTCCGACGCGCTGCGGATCGCCTCCGACCTCGGGGTCACCGGGGTGATGGCCGTCGAGGGCTTCGAGACCAGGGACGGCAGGTTCCTCGTCAACGAGCTCGCGATGCGTCCGCACAACAGCGGGCACTGGACGATCGACGGCTCGACGACCTCCCAGTTCGAGCAGCACCTCCGCGCCGTGCTGGACCTCCCCCTGGGGTCGGTCACGGCGCGGGCGCCGTGGACCGTGATGGTCAACGTGCTCGGCGGCTCCTACGAGGACCTGTACCGCTCGTACCTGCACGTGATGGCGCGAGACCCGGCCGTCAAGGTGCACCTGTACGGCAAGGGCGTGCGACCGGGGCGCAAGGTGGGGCACGTGACGGCCTACGGCGACGACCTGGAGGACGTGCGGGCCAGGGCCCGCCACGCCGCCGACTTCATCCGAGGAGTGATCGACGAGTGAGCGCTGCGACGTCTCCCGTGGTGGGGATCGTGATGGGGTCCGACTCGGACTGGCCGGTGATGCGAGCAGCGGCGGAGGCACTCGCCGAGTTCGACGTCCCCGTCGAGGTCGACGTGGTCTCGGCGCACCGGATGCCCGACGAGATGGTCCGGTACGGACGCGAGGCCGCCGGTCGCGGGCTGCGCGTCGTGGTGGCCGGTGCCGGGGGAGCGGCCCACCTCCCGGGCATGCTCGCAGCCCTCACCCCGCTGCCCGTCGTCGGCGTCCCGGTGCCGCTGAAGCACCTGGACGGGATGGACTCGCTGCTGTCGATCGTCCAGATGCCGGCGGGTGTGCCCGTGGCCACAGTGTCGATCGGCGGTGCTCGCAACGCCGGCCTGCTGGCGGTGCGCATCCTCGCCTCCGGCACGGACGAGCGGGCGCTCGAGCTGCGTGCCGCCATGGAGCGTTTCCAGGCAGACCTGCGAGAGGTGGCCCAGGAGAAGGGACGCCGGTTGCGAGCCGAGGTCGACGGCTCCTAGCGCCCGGCCTCCTGGGCCTCCGCGATCGCGCGGATCGGCTCGGTGTCGGACTCGCGCAGCGCGGCGAAGACGACCTCCGCCTGGTCGGCGTCCCAGTCGACGACGACACCGTGCTCGGTGCGCCGGGTCGTGTCAGCCACCGGCACGGTCAGGGAGATGCCGTCCCCTCCGGCGCTCTCGCGCATGGCCAGCAGGAACCAGCCCAGGTCGGTGATGCCGTCCTGCTCGTCCATCGTGAGTGCCTTGCCGCCGGCCTCCGCCAACGGGAAGGCGTTGAAGGGGTTGAGCACGGTCGCCGGGGAGAAGCCCTTTGTGGCGATCGCGGCCAGGACCTCGCGCTGCCGCTCGACACGTCCCAGGTCGCCCCGCGAGTCGAGCTTGCGACTGCGGGC
Source organism: uncultured Actinomycetota bacterium (assembly GCA_963845675.1). Classification (GTDB taxonomy): domain Bacteria; phylum Actinomycetota; class Actinomycetes; order Actinomycetales; family CAWJMD01; genus CAWJMD01. The sequence continues at coordinate 773,870 of CAWJSX010000005.1, forward strand.
GTACCCCAGCGCGACCTTCCCGTCCGCCTCCTGGCACCCGGCGGGGATGTCGAGGTGGTCGGCCAGGGGGTCCTGCATCGCGACCTCGGGGCAGATCGTCACTCCTCCGACGGCGTCGACCACCTCGCCGAAACCGGCGAGCCCCGTCTCGACGTAGCTGTCGATGTGCAGTCCGGTCGCCTGCTCGACGGTCGCCACGAGCAGCGGCGGGCCACCCTGGGCGTAGGCCGCGTTCACCTTGTTCTCGCCCTGTCCGGGGACCTCGACGTTGGAGTCGCGCGGGATGCTCAGCAGGACGGTGGGGCCGGTGCGGGGCCGGTGCAGCAGCAGGATCGTGTCGGTCCGCGAGACCTCCTGCGCGCCACCGATGTCGGTGCCGTCACGGGAGTCCGTGCCCACCACGAGGATGGTGTGACCCGGGGTGTCGGCGGACGTGGAGCCGGAGAGTGCGTCGACCCGGCCGACGTTCTCCATCGCGGTCCGCGCCAGCAGCACCGGGTACGCCACGAGGGTCGCCACCACCAGCACGACCACCAGCGCGACGGTCCGTCCGACCCGACGACGGCGAGGGCGGGACGGCCGCGTGCGGCCGTACGTGGTACCACGGTCCGGCCCCACGTCCGCGGGGCGGCCGGAGCGCGCCGCTGCCTGGTACTGCTCCTCCCCGCGACCGGGCGACCCCGCCGGGGTCGCCGCTGGCCCGCGGCGGCGGCGCGCAGCCGGCTTCGCCCGGTACGTCGTCGCGGGCCCCCAACGAGGCTCGTCCTGATCCGGCATGGGGAGAACGGTAACCCGCGCCTCGCGCCCGCCGGGCGCGCGACGCGTCGGGACGACGTACGTTTGGCGCCATGCGCTTCGGACTCTTCATCCCCCAGGGCTGGCGACTCGACCTGGTGGGCATCGACCCCGCCGACCACTGGTCGACGATGCACGGGCTCGCCGCGCACGCCGACCAGGGCTCAGCCTGGGAGTCGATCTGGGTCTACGACCACTTCCACACCGTGCCCGAGCCGACCGACGAGGCCACCCACGAGGCGTGGACGCTGATGGCCGCCTACGCCGCCAGCACCTCGCGGGTGCGGCTGGGCCAGATGTGCACCTGCATGAGCTACCGCAACCCGGCCTACCTGGCCAAGGTCGCCGCGACCGTCGACGTCATCTCGGGCGGTCGCACCGAGATGGGGATCGGCGGCGGCTGGTACGAGCACGAGTGGCTGGCCTACGGCTACGGCTTCCCCAGCGCGGGGGAGAGGCTCGCCCGCCTCGACGAGGGCGTGCAGATCATGCGGGACCTGTGGCGTGACGGCCGCGCCAGCCTCGACGGGAGGCAGTACCAGGTCGACGGCGCCATCTGCCAGCCGAAGCCCTTGCAGGAGAACGGCATCCCGCTGTGGATCGCCGGGGGCGGCGAACGCAAGACGCTGCTCACCGCAGCCAAGTACGCGCAGTACACGAACTTCGACGCCACTCCCGAGACCTGGGCGCACAAGTCGTCGGTGCTCGAGGGGCACTGCAAGGACGTCGGCCGCGACTTCGCCGAGATCACCCGGTCGGGCAACCTCAACGTGGTGATCGGCCGCGACGAGGCCGAGGTGGCCGACCGGATGCGCTGGATCGGGGACCACTACCGCCGCGCGCTGCCGCACCGCGAGGACGACCTGCTCGGGGCCTATCGCGACGGCATGGCCGTCGGCACCCCCGAGCAGATCGTCGAGCGGCTGCAGAAGGCCGAGAACAACGGGCTCGCCTACGCGATCGCCTACTTCACCGAGGCCGCCTACGACCGGTCGGGGATCGAGCTGTTCGAGCAGGAGGTCGTTCCCGCGCTCAGGTGACCGGTGGGTAACATCGACGGCGTGACCGGTACCGACTTCGACCTCTTCCGCACGTCCGACGACCACGAGGAGCTGCGGGCGGCCGTCCGCGCCGTGGCGCAGGACAAGATCGCCCCGTACGCGGCGGCGGTCGACGAGGAGGCGCGCTTCCCCCAGGAGGCGCTGGACGCCCTCGTCGCGTCCGACTTCCACGCCCCCCACATCGCCGAGGAGCACGACGGCGTCGGCGCCGACGCGCTCGCGACCTGCATCGTGATCGAGGAGGTCGCCCGCGCCTGCGCGTCGTCGTCCCTGATCCCGGCGGTGAACAAGCTCGGGACGATGCCACTGATCCTGGCCGGCTCCGACGAGGTGCAGGCCCGGTACCTGCCGCCCGTCGCGCGTGGCGAGGCGATGTTCTCGTACGGCCTGTCCGAGCGGGAGGCCGGTTCGGACACCGCCAGCATGCGCACCCGGGCGGTCGCGGACGGCGACGAGTGGGTGCTGTCCGGCCAGAAGTCGTGGATCACCAACGCGGGCGTCTCGACGTACTACACGGTGCTCGCCGTCACCGACCCCGACGGCAGGCGCGGCAGCAACGTCACGGCGTTCGTGCTGCACGACGACGATCCGGGCTTCACGCTCGGTGAGCCCGAGCGCAAGCTCGGCATCAAGGGCTCGCCGACCCGCGAGCTGTTCTTCGACAACGTGCGGGTCGGCGACGACCGCCGCGTGGGTGACGTCGGCGCCGGGCTGAAGATCGCGCTGCAGACCCTGGACCACACCCGTGTCACGATCGGTGCCCAGGCAGTCGGCATCGCCCAGGGGGCCCTCGACCACGCCCTCGACTACGTGCGCGAGCGCAAGCAGTTCGGCCAGCGGATCGCCGACTTCCAGGGCGTCCAGTTCATGCTCGCCGACATGGGGATGAAGCTCGAGGCGGCGCGTCAGATGGTCTACGTCGCGGCGGCCAAGTCGGAGCGCGGCGACGCCGACCTGCCCTTCTTCGGTGCGGCGGCCAAGTGCTTCGCCTCCGACGTCGCCATGGAGGTGACGGTCGACGCCGTGCAGCTGCTGGGCGGCTCCGGCTACGTGAAGGACTACCCGCTGGAGCGCATGATGCGGGACGCGAAGATCACCCAGATCTACGAGGGCACGAACCAGATCCAGCGCGTCGTGATGGCGCGGCAGCTCCTCAGGTAGCGGGCAGGACGGCGACCGCGCACGCCCACTCCGTCAGGCTGGAGGCGCGTGGCGTCCTCCTTCGCACGACTCCGGACGCGGAGGGACTCCTCCGTCGGGGGAGGTCGCCGGGCCGTCCGCGAGGGCGACGGAGAGTGCGTCGTCGACGCTGGACGCGCCCCCTCGCTCGACGGCGGCGTGCCACTGCTCGGGTGTGGGCTGGAGTCGCACCCTGTCCACCGCGGTGGCCAGCTCCGTCGCGTCCGGTTCCGGCAGGGGCTGCTCGGCCTGGCGTCGCAGCGCCTCGGAGGCCCCGAAGAGGACGGCAGTGCGCTCCGCGTCGCGCCGCTCGGCGAAGAAGCGGCAGAAGAGTCCCAGGACGTCGGCGGTCAGGTCGGGATCCCCGAGCCCGACCGCCGACGCCGCGTGCCGGCGCAGCTGGTCGTACGCGTCGTCCAGGCGGCCGGCTCGAAGCATCAGGGCCGCGAGGTTGATGTCGTCGACGCCGAGCCCCCAGGCGTCACCCCGCTCCGCGTCCAGGGCCCTGGCCTCGTGCAGCATCTCGATGGCCAGGTCATGGCGTCCGGCGTCGCTCTCGAGCGTCGACAGGTTCGACAGGGCACTGGCCAGGCGACCGCTGTCGCCGCCCTGTCGGGCGATCTCCACGCTCTCGCCCAGCATCTCGCGCGCCCTGTCGGGCTGGCCCAGCGAGCGGTGGGCGATCCCCAGGCTGTTGAGCTCGCGCGCGACCATCGTGAGGTTCCCGTCGCGCCGCCAGAAGGCCAGGCAGGTGAGCAGGACGTCGCGGCCGGGCACGAGGTCGCCGTGCTGGAGCATCAGGACGCCCAGCATGTGCAGCGTCGCCATCAGCTCAGGGCTCTCGCGGCCTGCGGCGGCGTCGACGGCGAGACCGGTCCAACGGCGGCCCTCGGCCTGGTAGCCGCAGGCGTACCAGAACCAGGCGAGCTGCTCGCACAGACCCAGGCCGACCCGCAGCGCCTCGGGTGTCGGCTCGCCCGCGGTGTCCTGCGCCGCCAGGGACCACGCCAGCGCGGTACGGAGGTTGTCGAGCTCGGTCTCGATGCGTTCCCGCGCGGCCAGGTAGTCGGCGCCCCGCAGCCGTGGCGACTCGGCGCGAGCGACCTCGAGGTAGTGCTCCGCGTGCCTCCGGCTGGCCGCGTCGAGCTCCCCGGCGGCAGCGAGCTGTTCCCGTGCGTAAGCCGATATGGTCTGCAGCAGGCGGACTCTCGGCTCGCCATCCGGGCCGTCGAAGACCTCAACCAGGCTGACGTCGAGCAGCTCGGCGACGTACGTCAGCGGGTCGCCGCCGTCGCCCAGGACGGCGAGCGTCGCCTGGAGGTCGAACGACCCGCGGAACACGCCCAGGTGTCGGAAGACTCTCTGCAGCTGCGGGGCCAGGAGCGCGTGGCTCCACTCGATGGCGCCACGCAGCGTCCTCTGCCGGTCAGGGGCGGCGTGCGCCGCCGCCAGCTCCAGGCTGTCATCGAGCCGGGCGCGGACCGCCTTCGTGCCGATCACCTTCACGCGGGCGGCGGCGAGCTCCACCGCGAGCGGGAGACCGTCCAGCGCGCGGCAGATCTCGGCGACGTCGGCGGCGTTCGCGGCGTCCAGCGCGAACGACCCGCGGACCATTCGGGCCCGCTGCACGAACAGCTGCACCGCGCCCGATGCTCCGATCGCCTCCTCGTCGGCACCCGCACCGGGCAGGGTGAGCGGCGGCACCGCGTGCTCGTGCTCGCCCTCGCAGTGCAGCGGGCGCCGCGACGTCGCCAGCACCTGCACCGCAGGCGCGGCGGCGAGGAGCTGGGAGACGACCGTGGCGGCCCCCTCGAGGTGCTCGAGGTTGTCGAGCACGAGCAGGGCGCGGCGGGGAGCGAGGTGCGCCAGGAAGGTCGGCGGTGCCCGTTCCTCCCCGGTGACGCCGAGCACCTCGGCGATGGTGGTCCAGATCGCCTCGGTGGTGGTGACCGACTCGAGGGGCACGAAGTAGACGCCGTCGTCGTACTCGCCGTCCACCTGCGATGCCAGCTCGACGGCCAGACGCGTCTTGCCGCTGCCACCCGGTCCGGTGAGCGTCAGGAGCCGGACCGCACGGTCGTGGAGCAGGACCGACAGCTCACCCAGCTCACCGTCGCGCCCCACGAGCGAGGTGGGCGCCACGGGCAGGCTCGAGCCTGCTCCGAGGCTCTTCAGGGGCGGGAAGTCCCGCGGCAGGTCCTCAGCGGCCAGCTGGTACAGGTGCTCCTCGCCCGGCAGGTCCTTGAGCCGGTGCGGTCCGAGGTCGACGAAGCGCAAGCCGTCGAGCCGCTGCGAGACCGCGATGCGGTGGGTCGCCTCGGAGAGGACCACCTGCCCGCCGTGGGCGCAGCCCGCGACCCGCGCGGCGCGGTGCACGTCCATGCCGACGTAGCCGTCCTCGTGCGGGGTGGGCTCCCCGGTGTGCAGGCCCATCCGCACGCCCACGCGGACGCCCTCGGGCCACTGCGTCGCGCCGAGAGCCCGCTGCCCCTCGGCAGATGCCCGGACGGCGTCGCCGACGGAGCCGAAGACGACGAAGAAGCTGTCGCCCTCGGTGCCCATCTCGCGCCCGTTCCACCGTTGGAACGCTCTGCGGAGCAGGACGCGCTGGGTGGACAGCACCTCGGTGTACCGGGGACCGAGTCGGTCGAGCAGCCAGGTGGAGCCCTCGATGTCGCTGAAGAGCATCGTGACCGTCTGCATCAGGGGAGGTCGTCCTCGCGTCGGTGCATCTCGGCCAGGCGGCGCAGCCTGTCGAGGTCGACCGCCTCGCGCGGGGCGACGGCGACCCGGGCGGGGGTGACGGCGACCAGCGTCGAGGTGCGCCGACCCCCCTCCAGCAGGGACCGCTCACCGAGGACGGCGCCGGGACCCACCTCGGCGACGATCCGTCCGCCGACGTCCACGCTGAGAACGCCGTCGAGCAGCAGGTACAGCTCATGGCCGGCCTCGCCCTCGGTGGTCAGCGTCGCGCCGGCGGGGAGCTTCCGGACCTCGGGGACACGCCCGCCGCGCATCAGCTCGGAGGACATCTGCCGCTCGAGCTCGCTCTCGGCCGCGACGACGAGGGCGCGCGAGTCCGTGTCGCCCCAGGGCGTGCGGCGGCCGAAGGAGGAGCTGACCCACGTGTCCTGGTCGGTGACACCGGTCTTCAGCGTCAGGGCGCCGTCCGGTCCGTAGACCCAGTGGCGCGGGAAGGCGCTGGCGCCCGAGAGCGCGACCGTCGCCCGCCCGTCGGCGTGCAGGGTGAGGGCCAGCGTCGTCCACACGACGGGGGACGTCCACTGGACGAACGGCGCGTGGCGCACCGGTCGAGGCAACGGGAGCGCGGTGCGCCCACCGACGGTCTGCACGAACGTCACCTGATCGTCGAGGACCTCGGCCTCAGACCGCAGCACCGGCAGCGAGTACCCGCGGAAGGTGGCGCCGAGGCGCGACACCCGAACGGTGGTCGAGCCCATCACGAGGCCGCCGTCCTCGCTCCAACCTGACGCGGTGACGCGCCCGGCCTCGACCTCCACCCAGGCACTGACGATGTTGGCGAAGCGCAACCGGTCGGCGGCCCGCAGCTCCTCGACCTCGGCGGCACCGCGGATGCGGTCCGGCGGCGGGTCGTCGTAGTGGCTGAACCCGCGGTCGAAACCGCCGCGCAGCAGCCCCCCCACCGACTCCGATGGGATCCACGACACCGACATGACGGTCGCCTCTTGGCGCATGAGGGCCTCCTGCTGCGAGGCGGTCAGCATAGGGCGATCGCCGAGCCGTGTCCGCGCTCTTCCAGCCCCGTCGTCGGGACCACCGGCACAGCGGGACCGAGCCCGGCACCGAGCATGCCCCAGCCTTCGATACCGTCGTGCGCGATGCCCCCCGCCGCCGCCTCCAACCCGCCGCAGGTCCCGTCCTCCAGCGGTGCCTCCGCGTCCCCTCGGGGCAGGACCGCGTGGCCGCCCGTGTCGGTGGTGATGCCGGTCCTCAACGAGGAGCCGCACCTGGCCGAGGCCGTCCGGCGGATCGTCGCGCAGGAGTACCCCGGCGAGCTCGAGGTGGTGCTGGCGCTCGGGCCGTCGCGCGACCGCACCGACACGGTCGCCCGCGCCGTCGCGTCGGCCGACGCGCGCATCACGTTGGTCCCCAACCCCAGCGGCCGGACTCCGGACGCGCTCAACCTCGCGATCGACGCCTCCCGCCACGAGATCGTGGTCCGCGTGGACGGTCACGGCCACCTGCCGGCCGACTACATCCGCTCGGCGGTGACGCTGCTCGAGGAGACCGGCGCCGACAACGTCGGCGGGATGATGGTGCCGGTGGGCCGCACCCCGTTCGAGCAGGCCGTCGCCCGCGCGATGAGCAGCAGGCTGGGGATCGGCGGCGGGAGGTTCCACGTCGGCGGTGAGCCCGGCCCGGCGGAGACGGTCTACCTCGGCGTCTTCCGGCGCTCGGTGCTGCGGCGGCTCGGCGGCTTCGACCCGCGCTTCGCGCGCGCCCAGGACTGGGAGCTGAACTACCGGATCCGTCGCAGCGGCGGCGTCGTGTGGTTCTCGCCCGACCTCCGGGTCGAGTACCGGCCCCGGTCGACCGTGGGTGCGCTCGCGCGCCAGTTCTACCGGACGGGACGGTGGCGCCGACAGGTGCAGATGACGTACCCCGACAGCCGCAACGCGCGCTACCTGGCGCCCCCGACGGCGACCGTCGCGCTCGCGCTCGGCACCGCTGTGGGAGTGGTGGGTGTCATCACCGGAACCACCTGGGCTGCAGTGGGTCTCGCGGCGCCAGTCGGGTACGCCATCCTGCTGCTGGCAGCCACTCCCGTCGTCGCGAAGGGCCTGCCGGTGGCCGCGCAGCTGCGGTTCCCGGCGGTCGTCGCGGTCATGCACACCTGCTGGGGTGCGGGGTTCCTGCGCGGGCCCGAGGAACGACTGGACGAGCCTGGACGGGAGAGACGGTGACGCAGCAGCACGTCGTGATGGTCGTCGGCAACCCCGTCGAGCCCGACAACCGCGTCCGGAAGTCGGCGCAGTCGCTGTCGGCGGCCGGGTACCGCGTCACGCTGATCGGCCAGGGAACCGGGCGACGCACGCGGGAGGAGCGCTACGGCGACGTGCGCGTGCTGCACGTACCCGTCCCCCCGACCCACAGGACGCTGAGGCAGCCGGTCATCGACCGCCGGGCCGCGCGCCCCCGGCTGCGCGTCGAGGCGGAGGTCGCCGACGTGCTCTCGGCCCACCTCGACCTGCGCGGTCGCGTGCTCAAGGACGACGCCGCGATCGCCGCAGGACGGTCGACGCGCCTTCCCGGCGGTGCGGCCGCCGCGCACCTGCTGCGCCGGGTGGGGCTGCGCCTGGACCGTGCGGTGCTGGCGACGCGCGTGAGGGCCGCGGACCCCACCGACGCGCTCGGCCGCGTGGTGGCCGGCGTCAGCCGGCGCTGGGCCGGGCGCCCGCACGTGGGCCGCCCGTCCGTCGACTTCGCCGAGAGCCTCGACCTGGAGGTGACGTACGGCCCGGCGATCGACGCCCTGGTGCCGGACGTCGTCCACGCCCACGACGTGCACGTGCTCGGCGTGTCCGCTCGCGCGGTCGCGCGGGCCGAGACGGACGGCCGCCCGGTCCGGCTGGTCTACGACGCGCACGAGTACACCCCGGGCCTCGCCCACTACCCCCCGCGGCGGGTCGCCGCCATGAGCCGCCTCGAGGGGCGCTACATCGGCAGTGCCGACGTGGTGATCACGGTCTCGCACCAGATCGCCGACCGGATGCAGGAGCGGTACGGCCTATCGGTCCGCCCGCTGGTCGTCCACAACACGCCCCCGCTGGGCGCCCGGCACGTCACGGTGGAGCCGGGGCTTCGCGCACGTCTGGGGCTCGGCGCCGACCAGCACGTCGTCGTGTACTCCGGCAACGTCGGCAACCGCCGGGGCGACCTGCTCCTGGTGAGGTCGCTCGCGCACCTGCCCTCCGACGTGCACGTGCTGCTGGTGACCAACGCCGGAGGCACGCCGTACCTGCAGGCCCACGCGTCGGCCGTCGAGGAGAGCGGGACCTCTGACCGGTTCCACGTCCTGCCCTACGTCCCGACGGAGCAGATCGTCTCGTTCCTCAGCGAGGCCACGGTCGGCTTCCACGGCCTCGCGCCGGGCTCGGCGAACCACGAGATGGCGCTGCCCAACAAGCTGTTCGAGTACATGCACGCCGGCCTGCCGGTCGTGGTGTCGCAGGCACGCACGATGGCTGCGTTCGTCGCCGAGCACGGGATCGGGGAGTCGTTCGCACCGAACGACCCCCGTGACCTCGCGGCGCAGATCGAGAAGGTCGTCGCGGACCGCGACCGGTACACCGAACCTCTGCGCGAGGGGTCGCCCCTGCTGAAGGAGTTCTGCTGGGAGCGCGAGGAGCAGACCCTCCGGGCCGCGTACGAGCGGCTCGACGCCGGCGGGGCCTGACCCGGTGCGGGTGCTCGTGCTGGTGCAGTCCGCCGTCGTGGGCGACGCCCGGGTCGTCAAGCAGGCCCGCTCCCTCGTCGACGCCGGGCACCAGGTCACCGTGGTGGGGCGAGGCGTACCGGGCGACTGGCGTTCGGTCGCGGAACTCGACGGCGTGACCGTGCTGGACGCGGGACGGGCCGCCGGGCTCGGGTCCGCCCGCACGGCCGGTGCCGAGCCTGCGGGTCGCGGCTCGTCGGAACCCTTGTGGCGCAGGGCACGTCGCGGCCTGATGCGGAGTGGTCGGTGGCTGCTGCTGCCAGAGCACCGCACGCGGGTCGAGGAGGCCTGGTGCCGCTCCGCGTCCGCCGTCGTCGCCCGAGAGCACGACGGCGCCGGCGCTCCTGCGGTCGACGTGGTGCACGCGCACGACCTCAACACCCTGGCGCTCTCGGCCGAGATCGCGGGGCGGTGGGGGGTGCCGTACGTGTACGACGCCCACGAGCTGTGGTCGGACCGCGGGCTGCCGGGCCGCCCGACCCCGTGGCGGACCCGGCGAAGGACGACGCCAGGAGACCCGCCTGGCGCGCGAGGCCGCCTGCGTGCTGACCGTGAGCGACGGCATCGCGGACGTGCTCCGCGGACGAGGCATCGCGGACGTCCGCGTCCTGCGCAACAGCTTCCCGCCGCGCGAGCCGGTCACCCCGCTCCCCACGTTCCCGTCGAGCCTCGTCTACGCGGGCCGCATCGGGCCGGGGCGCGACCTGCACACCCTGGTCGCCGCCTGCGCGGACGAGCGGGTGCCCGGAGTCCACCTCCTCGGCCCGGTGGACGTGGACTTCGTGGCAGGCCTGGACCTGCCGTCCGGCGTGCGCCGCGACGAGGCGGCGCCCGTCGACGAGGTGGACGAGGTCTACCGCCGGCACGGCGTGGCGGCGATCACCCTGCGGGCGGGCCCGCGCAACCACGACCTGGCGCTGCCGAACAAGCTCTTCCACGCTGTGCGCGCCGGGGTCCCCGTGGTGGCCGCGGATCTGCCCGAGCTGCGACGGATCGTGCGGCGCCACGACCTCGGCGAGCTCTACACGCCCGGCGACGCCGACTCGCTGGCCGCGGCGACGGCCCGCGTGGTGGCGCGGTACGCGGAGCTGCTCGCGTCGGTGGCCGCCGCCCGCGAGGAGCTCGGCTGGGCCCGCGACAGCCGTGTCCTGACCGACCTGTACGCGCGGCTGGCGCCGGGTGCGAGGCGATGACCCCACGACGCGTCGCCATGCTGGTCAACAACGGCGTACGCGGCGACTCGCGCGTGCAGCGGATGGCGCGTGCCGCGGCCGAGGGCGGCTGGGACGTGCTGGTCGTGGGGCGCAGCCCCGACAGCGTCCGGCACCACCTCGACGAGGACGGCTACGCCGTGACGCTGGTGCCCGTCCCGCCGGTCCTGGCACGCGGGAGCCTGCCCGCGCGCACCCTGCCTGCACTCGTCCCGGCGCTCGCGGACCGGGACGTGCGTGCCGCGAGGCGGCTGCTGGCCGCCCGCGACCGTCTGGCAGGCACGCGCCCGTCCCTGCTCGCCCACGGGGCCTGGCGGACCGCAGACCCCTGGGTGCAGGACCTCGAGCTGGCGTTCGCGCCCGTCGTCGAGGAGTTCGGTCCGCACCTGCTGCACGCGCACGACCGGCACACGATCGCGCTCGCCGCACGCAGCGCTGCCGTCCTGACGGCGCGCGGGACCCTCGTGCGCTGGGTGCTGGACGCCCACGAGTACGTCGCGGCCACGGCGTCGCGGGGCGGTTCAGGGCTGCGGGCACGCGTCCGCCGCGCCATGGTCGTCGGCCAGCAGAGCGAGTTCATCTCCGGTGCGGACGCCGTGGTCACCGTCTCGGACGAGCTCGCGGCGATGCTGCGGGCCGACCACGCGCTCGCGACGACGCCCCTCGTCGTCCTCAACGCGCCCCTGTCCCGGCCGTCCCGGCCCGGGGACGCGGCGGACCGCGGACCGTCGCTGCGCGCGCTGACCGGAGTCCCGACCGGCGTGCCCCTGCTCGTGTACGTCGGTGGCTGCGCACCGCAGCGAGGCGTCGACACCGCGGTCGAGGCCCTGCGTGACCTCCCGACCGTCCACCTGGCCGTCGTCGCCTCCCCCGACGACCGCGGTGCCGACCGTGCCCTGACCCGTGCGGCCGAGGTCGGGGTGTCGTCCCGCGTCCACCGCGTCGACTACGTGGCGCCGGACCAGGTGACCACCCTCCTGCGGGACGCGGACGTCGGGCTCGTGCCGTTGCTGCACCGCCCGAACCACGAGATCTCCCTGGTGACCAAGTACCTGGAGTACCTGCACGCCGGGCTGCCGGTGGTCGTCAGCGACGTCCGCGCGATGGCGGCGTTCACCCGCGAGCACGGAGTGGGCGAGGTGTTCGCGGCCGGCGACGCGGCCGGACTGGCAGCGGCCGTCGGCACCGTCCTGGCCGACCACGACCGCTACCGGTCGGCCGTCACCGCCGACCCGGCCGTGAGCGCGACCGCGTGGCACCACCAGGCGGCGCTGCTGCTGGCCCTCTACGACCGTCTCGTGCCGCCCGGCGACCCGCAGGGCCGCGCCGGTCGCGCGGACTACGCTGACGGCCGATGACCACCCGCCGCCGGCCCCGGGTCCTGTACCTGGCCTTCTACTTCCCGCCCACGCGTGCCAGCGGCGTGTTCCGCAGCACGGCCACGGCCAACCACCTGGCCGCTGCCGGCTGGGACGTCACGGTCCACACCGCCCCCCGCGAGTTCTTCACCGACTACATCGACTCGTGCGACCCGTCCCTGGAGGCGACCGTCCACCCCGACGTGAGGGTGGTACGTCCGGGGATGTCGTTCGCCCACTGGGAGAACGACATCCGGCGGTTCAGCCGCTTCCGGGCCACGCTGCCCACCCTCGACGCGGTCGTCCGACGCAAGCGGACGGACCTCGCCTTCCCCGAGCCCTACGCGCCCTGGATCCCCCGCGTGATCGCCCACGCGACGGCCGAGCACGCCCGGCGCCGGTACGACCTGGTGCTCGCCACGGGCAACCCGTTCGCCTCCTTCGCGGCCGCGTGGATGCTGCACCGCGCCCTGCGCATCCCGTACGTCCTGGACTACCGCGACTCCTGGACGTTCAACCAGTTCACGGAGGAGCTGAAGTACCCCCCGGGACACCGCGCGTGGGCCTGGGAGGCAAGGGTTCTCGGCGACGCGGCGCAGATCGCCTACGTCAACCAGGGGATGCTGGACTGGCACGCCGAGCGGTACCCGTCCGCAGCTGACCGCATGGTCGTCGTCCCCAACGGCTGGGAACCCGAGCAGATCCCGGCGCCGCGCCCCGTCGACCTCCCGCCCCCCGAGCGTCCGCTGCGCTTCGGCTACGTGGGGACGGTCACCGAGACGATGCCGATCGAGGAGCTGGCCGAGGCCTGGCGCCTGGCGAGGCAGGACCCGCGGATGGCGGGGGCAACGCTGTCGATCCACGGCCACCTGGGCTTCTTCCCCCGTCAGGTCGACGCGCTGAGGGAACGCCTCCCCCTGGAGCCGGGTTCGGGCGTCCGGTTCGCGGGCCCCGTGGCCAAGGCCGACATCGCCGGCGTGTACGACGAGCTCGACGTCCTGCTGTTCTGGGTCCCGGGCGCCCGGTACGTGACCTCCGGAAAGGTCTTCGAGTACATGGCCACCGGGAAGCCGGTGGTGTCCGTGCACCGACCCGACATCGCGGCCGTCGACGTGCTGGGGGGGCACCCGCGCTGGGCGCCGAACCGGTCCCTCGAACCGGCCGACATCGCCGACGCGATCCTGCGCGGAGCCGACATGGCGCGCACCGGCACCCATGCCGACGCCCTCGCGGCGCGGGCCCACGCGAACCGGTACACGCGCTCCGCCGTCCTGTCGCCGTTCGAGTCCGGGCTGCGGGAGGTGGCCGGTGCCTGACCAGCACACCGGCCGCGGGCCGACGACGAACGGCGTGCGCCTGGTCGTCACCACTCCCTGGTACCCCGGGGTCAACAACGCGTTCGCCGGCAGCTTCGTGCAGGGTGCCGTGCAGGCGGTGCGCTCGACGGGCCGCGTGGGCGACGTGAGGATCGTGCACAGCGAGGACTGGCCGACGCCGTCCGACCGCTTCTCCGCCGCCCTGGTGCGACGCGCGCTGCGCGCTCTGGCCACCGGTCCGGACGGGTCGTCCACGCTTGCCGTCGCGCGCGTTACGGAGGGCGAGCTGCTGCGCGTGCCGACGCCGGTTCGGGCGGGAGCGGGGTTCGCCGACCACGCCCTCGTCCACGAGTCGTCGGTGCGGGCGGCCCTGGACGGCCGCCCGCTGGAGGCCGATGTCGTGCACGGGCACGTCGGCCTCGTGGGCGGGTGGGTCGCCACCCGCCTCGCGGCCCCGGGCGTGCCGGTCGTGGTCACCGAGCACGCCACGTTCCTCGACCGCGTCCTCGCGCAGCCCGCCGCCCGCGACATGTACGACGAGGTCATCGGCCGGAGCGACCGCTTCCTCTGCGTGAGTGGCGTGCTCCGCACCGTGCTGCTCGACACGTTCCCGCACCATGCGGACCGCGTCGAGGTGCTCCCGAACGCCGTCGCGATCGAGAGGATGCCTCTGCGCGGCACGCCCGTGACCCAGCTCAAGCGCTGGCTCTATGTGGGAAGACTGTTGCCGCACAAGGGTGTTCGACGGTTGCTCGAGGCCTTCGCGCGATGCGCCGCGGACGACGACGAGGTGGAGCTAACACTTCTCGGCGACGGCCGGCTCGGTCCGGAGCTGGCTGCGCGCGCGGCCGACCTCGGGCTGGCCGACCGGGTCCACCTGCCGGGTGCGGTGCCGCACGAGCGTGTGGTGGAGCAGATGCACTCCCAGGACCTGCTCGTGCACCTCAGCGAGTACGAGACCTTCGGCATGACGGTGGTCGAGGCCGTCGCCGCGGGCCTGCCGGTGCTGGTGACCCGATCCGGCGGCCCCGAGGAGACGCTCGAGGGGCTGGAGGAGATCAGCGGGGCGACGGTCGGCACCACCGGCGCCGCGGACACGCTGTCCCCGGCGCAGGGTGGCCCCACGGGCCGGCCGGACGTGGTCGGCGGGGTGGACGAGGTGGTGGAGGCCTACCGGGCGCTCGCGGCCGACGTCTCCCGGCTCGACCTGTCGACCGCCCGCGCCCGGATGCAGGAGCGCTACAGCCAGCAGGCGGTCGGCCGTCGCCTGCTCGACGTCTACACCGGCTCCACGCCGGCAACCCGGGCCGGACCTGCCGGTCCGGCCACACCGGAGGTGCGAGCGTGAAGGTGATGTTCCTGGCCCTGACGTCGGCGCGAGCGGCGGCCGTCGCGCGGCAGTGCGACTTCCTGCTCGAGCGCGGGGTCGACGTGACGGTCGTGACGGCGGACCCCGGGCGTTGGCGTGACGCGGAGACGGACCTGGACGAGCGCGTCGAGATCGTGTCCCTTGCCGACGGGGAGGAGCGTCAGCGCCTGCTGCGCGTCGAGCGTCTCGTGCTGCCGGAGGGGACGAGCGGCGTGCGCCGGCTCACCGGCAAGGTCCACCGCCGCCTGTTCCTCCCGGGCTACCGCGTGCTGCGGCCGTACCTGCTCTGGAGGGTCGCCCGGCGCGACCTGCTCCCGGCTGTGGACCCCGGGGCGCTGCGCGAGGTCGTCGTGGTCGACTCCCAGGCGGTGCCGCTCGGCTGGCGCCTGGCCCGGAGGTACCCCGGCCTGACCGTGACGCTGTCGCTCGACCGGGCCGCGTACGGTGACGCCCCGGGGGGCGACGCTCCGGCCGAGGCGGCCGAGGTCTGATGCCGGTCTATCCTGGGGCGTCCGGACTCGACGGCGTCACGCTGCAGCACACCTCCGGACGACCCCGACGACGAAGGACAGCCATCGCATGAGGACCTCGACGGTCGACGACGAGGTGCAGGTCTACGAACCGCACCGCGTGGGGCTCCCGAAGCTCGTTCCCTACTTCAGCGACCTGCTCGGTCGGCGCGAGTTCGCCGCCGAGCTGTCACGCGCGACGCTGCGCGCCAGCCACAGCAGCACGTTCTTCGGCCGCCTCTGGCTGGTGATCAACCCGCTGATGCTGGCGCTGGTCTACTTCATCCTCGTCAACATCCTGTCCGGCGGCGGGCGTGGCTCGGACTTCCTCGTCCACCTCGTCGCGGGGCTCTTCTTCTTCTACTTCATCTCCGGGTGCCTGACGGCCGGCGCCTCGTCCGTCACCAGCGGCGGGAAGCTGATCTCGACGCTGGCCTTCCCGCGGCTGCTGATGCCCCTCTCGGCCGTGCGCAGCGCCTTCTTCCGCTTCCTGCCCACGATGATCGTGTACGTCGCCATCCACGCGCTCGCAGGGGTCCCCTTCACGCCGCAGATGCTCCTCGCCGTCTACTTCCTCGGGTGCGGCGTGGCCTTCGGGGCCGGCCTCGCCGCCTTCTTCGCCACGCTGCAGGTCTACTTCCGCGACGCGGCGAGCTTCCTGCCGTACTTCGTCCGCATCTGGCTCTACCTCTCGCCGGTGCTCTGGTTCGCCGACCAGGCGCGCCAGCACTACGGCGAGACCGGAGCCCGGTTCGCCGCCATCAACCCGCTGTACTCGATCATCGGCGGCTGGTCGGACCTCCTCGTCCGTGGCGACGTCCCCCCGCTGAGCACGTGGCTCTTCGCTGCCGCCTGGGGCGTCTTCGCCCTCGTCGTCGGCTTCCTCTACTTCATCTCCCGGGAGCGTGAGTTCGCTGTCCGCATCTGAGTCCACCGCCCCCGCCGCCACTCGCTCGATGGGCGAGCCGCCGCCCCCACCGGCGCCCGGCGCGCCACCCGCCGTCAAGGTCGAGAACGTCTCGGTGACCTACCGGACCAGCTTCGAACGACGCCCGACCTTCAAGCAGGCCCTCGTCACGTCTGGGACGCGGCGAGCGGTCCGTCCACGAGGTGCAGGCCGTCAAGAACGTGTCGTTCGAGGTGGCGGAGGGCACGTCCCTCGGCATCATCGGCGCCAACGGGGCCGGGAAGTCGACCCTGGTGCGCACCCTCGCCGGCATCCTCACACCCACCAGCGGCCGCATCGAGGTGCACGGCAAGATCAGCTCGCTGCTCGCGCTCGGCGTCGGCTTCAACGCCAACCTCTCGGGACGGGAGAACATCCTGCTCGGCGGGCTGGCCCAGGGGCTGTCGCGCAAGCAGGTCTCCGAGCGGGCGGAGACGATCACCGACTTCGCCGAGCTGGGGGACTTCATCGACCTCCCGATGCGGGTCTACTCGTCCGGCATGTCGCAGCGGCTCGCGTTCTCGGTGTCGGTGCTTCATGCAGCCGGACATCCTGCTGATCGACGAGGCGCTCTCGGCGGGTGACGCCGCCTTCAAGCACAAGGCCGCGACGAAGATGCACGAGCTGATGACGTCGGCGCGGGCGATGTTCCTCGTGTCGCACTCGCCTCGCGAGCGTCCACCAGCTGTGCAACCGCGCCATCTGGCTGCACAAGGGCAACCTCATGATGGAAGGCACGCCCGACGGAGGTCGGCGCGGCCTACACGCGGTTCGTGCAGGTCGGCGAGGACGCCTTCACCATGGACGACCTCTGACCGCAGCCGCTGGCCCGA
The DNA here is from genome assembly GCA_963845675.1 of uncultured Actinomycetota bacterium. GTDB lineage: Bacteria > Actinomycetota > Actinomycetes > Actinomycetales > CAWJMD01 > CAWJMD01. Next base: position 790,925 of record CAWJSX010000005.1, read on the forward strand.
CGTCAGCGTCGTCACCGCCGGTCACGACGTCGCCGACGCCAGGTTGCACCGCGAGGTCGCCGCCCTGCGCCGCGCCGGCCTGCGGTCGAGGTGCTCGGCCTCGGGCAGGCCGACGACGCGCCGCCCAGGAGCCTCGGTGCGGCACCTGGACGCGCGGCGGGATGGTCTCACGCGGCCTGCGGGCCCTGTCGCCGCCCGCTGCGGGCCCGTGGCCGGTGTGCTGCCTGGCGCTCGACCCCGACAGCGCGCTCGGCGCGCTGCTGGTGGCGCCTGCGTGGGCGCGGCCCGTGGTCGCCGACGTGCACGAGGACTACACCGCGCTGCTGCGCGACCGCGCCTGGGCGCGGGTCCGTCGGGCTGGTCGCACGCGTGGTGGCCAGGGCCGCGGTCCGCTGTGCCGCGCGGGCCGACCTGACGGTCGTCGCGGACGAGCACCTGCCACCGACGGTGGACGCCGCCCGGGAGCGGCTGGTGGTGCGCAACCTGCCGGACATGGAGCACGTGCTCGGCTGGGGGGACCCCGTCACCGGAGCAGTCGTCGCCGGGACCGCGCGCGGTCTACGTCGGCGACCTGCGGGCCTCTCGGGGCCTGCGCACGATGGTGGAGGCCGTGGCCCGCGCGCCGCGGTGGCGGCTCGACCTCGTGGGTCCCGTGCGTGCGGGTGGACGCCGACTGGCTGGCGTCCCGCGTTGCCGAGCCGGATCTCGACGGACGCGTCGGCGTCCACGGACGGATGCCGCCGGCGCGGGCGTGGGCGGTCGCCCGCGGAGCCGACGTCGGGCTGGTGCTGCTCGACGACACCCCGGTCTTCCGCGACGCCGTTCCCAGCAAAGCTGCCGGCAGTACCTCGCCGCCGGGGCTCGCGGTGCTCGCGACGCCGCTGCCGCGGCGTCGCGGCCCTCGTCGACGAGTCGGGGGCCGGGGCGCTGGTCACCGGGCCGGACGGTACGGCGTCTCGCCTGCGCGAGTGGGCCGAGCACCCCGACCGGCGGCCGGGCACCGCCGCCGCACGCGCGCGCCTGGGCCGGGGAGCATCTGCGGGGGAGAACGGGTACTACGTCCTCGCGGGACGGGTGCTTGCTCGTGGCGTCCGTCACGCGACCGCGACGGCTCCCCGTCGCGTCGACGACGTCCCCCTAAACCGGCATTCGCCCGAGAACGGCGCTCGTGGAGGGGGTCGCACGCATTCGCGAGTGGTCGCCGTCCAGGGCGCGCCACCGTGCCGACGCAGGGACGGCGGGAGCCGGCTCCGGTGCGACCTTCGGGCCCCGATGAGCGCGACACACGGTGTCGGACGACACCGTGTCCGCGAGCGACCCACCCCCGCCCAGCACCGCCGCCAGGACCTGTTCCGCCCGCGATCCAGGGACTCCGCGCGGCCGCGGTGCTGCTCGTCGTGCTCTTCCACCTGTGGCCGCACCGTCTCTCGGGCGGTACGTGGGCGTCGACGTCTTCTTCGTGATCTCTGGCTATGCTCATCACCGCGCACATCGCCCGCGAGGTGTCGCAGACGGGCTGTCCGGCGTGACCCGGTTCTGGGCGTGCTGCATCCGCGGCTGCTCCCGGTGAGCCTGCTCGCGCTCGCCGTGTCGGCGGTCTGGCCGTCGCGCTCGTGGTGCTGGTGACGCCGCGGCGTGCAGCCGCCTGGCAGCTCGTGGCGCAGCTCGGCGCCACGCGGAGAACTGGCGCCGGCCCTCGACTCGGTCGACTACATGGCCGCCGACAACGTGCTGATCTGTCGCGAGTACTACTGGTCGCTGTCCGTCGAGGAGCAGTCTCACCTGGTCTGGCCCCGCTGGTCCTCGGCCTGGCGTGCCCTTGTTCGGGGACGAGGACGAGCCGGGTCGGGCGGTGCAGCGGCACGTGTCGCTGTTGCTCCGGCAGGTGCTCGTGTCGGGCATCGGCGTGGTCGCCGTCGCGTCGTTCGCCTGCTCGACGCGGTCGACCGCGCAGGACCAGCTGTTCGCCTACCTGAACACGTTCACCCGCGCCTGGGAGTTCTGGCCGGGGCGCTGGTGGCGCTGGTCGTCCTGCGCGGGCCCTGGCCCGAGTGGCGGCGCAGGCGCCCTTGGCTGGGCGGGTGGCGTGGCGATCGTCGGGCCGCCTACCTGTACACCGAGACGCAGCCTGTTCCGGGTGGATCGGCGCTCGCACCCGTCCTCGGCACCGTGGCCGTCATCGCCGCCGGACGGGACGCGGATGGGCGTCGCCGGGAGTGGCTGTCCCTGCGCCCCGCGCGGATCGTCGGCCGCATCCACCCTGGTCTACCTCGCACTGGCCGCTGATCGTGGTCGTCCCCTACGTCACCGGCGGCTGCTCAACCTGCTCGACAAGGTCGGGGTCTTCGCGCTCACTATTGGACTGGCCTGGGGCAGCAAGGTCCTCGTGGAGGACCTGGTCCGCACCGTCGACTGCTCGCTGCGGCTCCGGCGGGCCTCCGCCTTCGCGGTCGCTGGCAGCGCCCGCGCTGGTCGGTGCAGGCGTCGGCCTGAACGTCGAGCTCGACCGTCGCGAACGGGCCGCCGAGGCCGACCTGAGCCAAGTCGCAGCGTGCCTCGGAGTGCAGATTCGCCCGGCGCCCTCGATCCTGAGCCCCGTCGGCCTGCGGACCTGTGATGGGGGATGGGTCCGCCGTGGTGCTCCTAAGGTCGTTGCTAGCAGAACTCTGATCCGCTCTACCCGACGCGCCAAGCACCCGCTGGACTCCGACGCCATGAAGTCGTGCGAGATCGGCAGCACGTCCGACGACCCCGAGCGCACGGTCGCCGTCGTCGGGAACTCGCACGCCACCCACATGGTTCTTGCTGGACCAGCTCGGCGAGCGCGACTGGAAGGTCGCGACCTACACCAAGCCGCCGCGCCGACGGACGCACGGCGCGCGTCCGCCGGAGGAACAGACGGGCGAGCTGGCCGACAAGCGAACCGCTGATCGAGACCGTCCAGCAGGCCGTGCTGGAGATCCAGATCAGCGACGTGTTCGTCTCGGCGTACTCGTCGGCCTACTCGGGGAGCCCCTGTCCGGCGACCTACCCGGCCGACCCCGGCGTTGACGGCTTCGCCGCGGTCTGGAGCCGGCTGAGCCAGGCCGGTCACCGGGTCTTCGTGCTGGTGGACGTGCCCCGGCACGACCGGCGAGAACGTGCCGACCCGCCCGGCCGCGCACCCGTATCCACCTCATGCAGCGCACCGTGCCCCGCGAGGACGCCCTGCCCGGCGACGTGCAGGCCGCCGCGGTCGAGGCCGCCGCGGACCCGCAGGCTGATCGACCTGACGAGCGTGTTCTGCGACGACGAGACGTGCGACCCCGTCGTGGGCGACGTGGTCGCTGATCCGCGACGACAGCCACCTCTCGGCGGAGTACGCCCGGCCGCTGGCGCCCCGGATCGGCTCGGCCGTCGACGCCGCGCCCGCCGCTGGCGGCTGACCCGAGGTCGTCCGGGCTCACGCGGCCTCAAGTCGGTCGAAGGACCGGGTCGAACGGATAGGTGGCGCCGAACGGCGCCGCGCGCCACGTGCGCGTCCGCGAACCCTACGGAGCTGACCCTCGATGATCGACCGTCGCCGTGCTCCGGCGGGGCGCTCGGCGCCCTGACTCACCGCGGCGACCGCCCTGCCCGCCCACGCAGCCGACCACGGATCGGGGTCGCTGGCAGCTGGGAGGTCGTGAAGCCGGGCCCCATCCACCGTCTGCGATGGTCAGAGTCGACTGTCCGCCGGGACGGGTGCTGCTCTTCGGCGACTCGATCAGCGTGCAGGACGCACCGGCGCTCGCGTCCCTGCTGCAGCGGTCCAGCGGGCTGACGACGGCCATAAACGCCTGGAACATGCGCCCGACCGCCCCGGCCGTCGACGAGCTCGAGCAGTGGGCACGCCGCTACGGCCTGCCGCGGCGGATCGTGATGCGACGGCAGCAACGACATCCTCGGCGCCGCCGGTGATGGCCGAGCAGGTCGAGCGGCTATGTCGGTCGTCGGGCGGCGCCGGACCGGCGTTCTGGGTCGACGTCCACGTGTCGCGTACGTCCCAGTCGTCCGCGGTGCGCGCGGCGGACCTGGCCAACAGCGCCTGGGTGAACGACCAGATCGAGGAGGTCGCGGCCCGTCACCCCCTGCTGCGGGGCGTACCGCTGGAGCAACTGCGTCGCCTCGCCGACGACCTCAGCGCTGGTACCTCAGGGACGGTGTGCACATGTACCCACGGTCAGTCGGTGCGCAACTCGATGATCGCGCGGACCGTCACCCGCGCCTGAGGGCGTCGGCCACCGCCTGGCGCGCGAGCAGCACGTAACTGAACGAGAAACAAA
>CAWJSX010000006.1:0-7961 GCA_963845675.1 uncultured Actinomycetota bacterium
ACGCCGTCGACGAGAACTCGGAACCAGCAGGCCAACACCTCGTCCGGCCCGGCCAGCACCTCGCAGCCATGGAAGACCCGATCGACACCCGAGTCGGCCACCCCGGCGACACTGAGGCCGCGACCACCACCGGTCCGTTCCACGCCACGGCCCCCGACTTCGCCATGGGGGCAGCGTAGATCGGGGTGCCGACCTCGCCTGAGAGCGACCTGCGCGGGCCGGGCCAGCGACCCTCGCGCCGTCTGGACGTCTACGAGAGCGTCCCCCTCGCTGACGCGCCCCTGCGGACGCCGTCCCTCGACGTCTGCGCGGGCTGACGTCGTCAACTCGTTGCGCAGAGCCGACGATGGACGGGCGGCACGCACAGGATCGACAGACCACCCTTGCACGCTCTCCTCGGAGAGCCGCCTGGCCTGCCGAGGTAGGTGGGGCCGATGACTTCTCGCGGCTGCAGCGGTCTGTACGACAGGACGACAGACGTCACGCGATGCGGCAGCGGCTCGCGCCGCAGAGAGGACGCCACCCCATGCGGACGCAGACCCACACGCTCGGGACCCCCGACGTCGACCTGGTCTATGACGTACGAGGTCCGTCGCTTACTGCTGAGGGGCGGCGACCGCTGTTGATGGTCGGCCATCCCATGGACGCCGGGGGCTTCGAGACGCTCGCCTCCTACCTCACGGACCGAACGGTGATCACCTACGATCCTCGCGGCATCGGCCGCAGCATCCGCAAGGACGGTCGGGACGACCGCACCCCGGAGTTGCACAGCGCGGACCTGCACGCACTGATCACCGCACTCGACATCGGACCCGTGGACGTGTTCGGCAGCAGCGGCGGCGCGGTCAACACGCTCGCCCTGGTGGCCGAGCATCCCGAGGACGTCAGCACGCTCGTGGCCCACGAGCCGCCCCTGGTGAGGCTGCTGCCCGACGCGGACCACGCGTTGGCAGCTGAACGCGACGTTCAGGCGGCATACCAGCACAAGGGTTTTGGCGCCGGAATGGCCCGCTTCATCGCCATGACGTCGTGGAAGGGCGAGTTCACCGACGAGTACGCCGCCCAGCCCGATCCCGACCCAGCCCAGTTCGGCCTGCCCACCGAGGACGACGGCGCCCGCGACGACCCGGTGCTGTCCGGGACGGGCAATGCCATCACCAGATACCGTCCCGACGCCCACGCACTCGCGACAGCTCCGACGCGGGTGGTCATCGCGGCCGGCGTCGAGTCACGAACCGGGTTGGCCGGGCGCGCCGCGGCGGCTCTCGCCCAAGCGCTGAGGCAGCCGCTGGTCGACTTCCCCAGCCATCACGGGGGCTTCCTCGGTGGCGAGTCAGGCTACGCGGGCGAGCCAGAGGCCTTCGCCGCACGACTGCGTGAGGTCCTCGACGCCACCACCTGAGGCGACACCCGAAGGCATCCGCAGTCCACGCCTTCGCCGACCGTGGTCACACTCGGCCCAGTTCGCGCGTCAGTGGGGGGACAGGCAGACGTGAAAGGGTGGTGGCCGTGGACCAGACGGACATGTTCGAGGCCGAGCGGCCACGTCTGGTGGGGATCGCGAGCCGGGTGCTGGGCGACCACGCCGAGGCCCAGGACGTCGTGCAGCAGGCGTGGCTGCGGCTGCACGGGACGGACAGCGAGATCGACTGCCTGCCGGCCTGGCTGACGACCGTGACGACCCGGCTGTGCCTCGACCGGCTGCGATCACGGACCCCGGTACCCGTGGATGAGGTCGAGCCCACAGAGACAGTCAATGATCCGGCCGACGACGTCGCGCTCGCCGACACCGTCGGTCTCGCCCTGAACGTCGTGCTCGACCGGCTCCGCCCGCGCGAACGGGTCGCCTTCGTGCTCCACGACAGCTTCGGCTTCGGGTTCCCGACGATCGCGGGGGTCCTCGACACCACACCGGAGGCTGCGCGGAAGCTGGCCTCGCGGGCACGAGCCAAGGTCACCCAGCCCCACCCCGAGGACCGCCTGGCCGACTGGGAAGTGGTCGACGCCTTCATGGCCGCGGCCAAGAACGGCGACTTCGAGCGGCTGCTTCGACTGCTCGCACCCGACGCCGCCGTGACCGCTGACGACGCCGCCGTCCTGGTCGGCACGCCGCGGCAGATCGAGGGCAGCGACGATGTGGCGACGTTCTTCAACGGCAGCGCCAGGGCCGCGCTCCCGGTCTTCGTCGGTGACCGGCCAGGTGCCGCCTGGTTCCACGTCGGCGCGGCCAAGGTCGCCTTCGACTTCACCATCGTGGACGGTCTCGTGCGCGCCGTCACCTTCCGCGCCGCGCCCGACGTGCTCTCGCGCGTCGTGCGCCGCGACCGCGGTCGGCCGCGCGACTGACTCGGTCACACGCTGTCCGTTTCGATCGTCAGTGCATCAGGGACACCACATCAGGAGGAGACCACCATGAAGACCATGACCTGCCGAGCCCTCGGAGGGCCCTGCGACCTCGAGCACCACGGGGAGAGCGCCGACGACGTCATCAAGGCACAGGACAGCCACCTCAAGATGGCCGTGAAGGCCGGCGACGAGACCCACCAGGAGGCTCACGACGCCATGAAGGGCCGCTGGCGGCACCCCAAGAAGTCCATGGGTTGGTACCGCGACACCAAGCAGGCCTTCGCCGCCCAGCCCGACGACTGAGACCCCCGAACGGGGGCCTCAGGCACTCAGCCCCGGCGGCCCCCACCGGTGTACGCCACCACCAGCCGGACGACCGCCCACAGCACCCCGGTCACGGCCCCGGCGACCAGCACCAGACCGAGGTCGGGCTGGAACAGCCGCAGCGTCCCGAGTGGCGCGCCGAGCAGGGCGGGAACCACGCCCAGCATGACCCACGCCGCGACACCGGTGGTGAGCAGCGGGAACCACAGGCTGAACAGGCCGGCGAGGCCGGACTTGGCGCGGATTCCCGCGCGGTGGCGCCACGCCCAGACCATGCTGAGCAGGTAGCCGACGGGCAGCAGGACCAGTGCGACGAAGAGGGCCCGCTGGGACCCAGCGAGACCCTTGAGCCTCGTCGAGGCCGACCGCCGTGGCGATGACGCCGCCCATGCAGCTCGCCCGTCTCCCCGAACCCGACGCCGCTGCCCGCGTTGACCAGCACGACCGCCCCCCTGCCGTCCGAGGGAACCAGGGTGGCGAGCGACTCGGCCCCGGGGACCGAGCCGGAGTGCCACACGCTGCCGTTGCCGTCGTCCACGAACCAGCCGAGGCCGTAGAACGGGGAGGCCGCGCCGGCCGGGCGCATCATGAGGGCCTTGCCCTCGGCGCTCAGCACGTCGTCCTCGCCGTTCATCATCACCAGCAGGTAGCGCGCCAGGTCGGTCGCGCTGGCGACCAACCCACCGGCCGGAGCCATCCCGCGGTCGGTCCGGTTGTCCGGCCAGTGGCCGCTTGGTCCCGAACCACGGCCGGTGGCCCGTCGCCACGCCCTCGTGGACCTCGCCGTCGGACACGAAGCTGTCGTCCATGCCCACCGGCCGCAGGATGTTGCTGGCGACGTAGTCCTGGTACTCCTCGCCGCTCACCACCTCGACCAGACGACCGAGGACCAGGTAGTTCGCGTTCGAGTACTCCCACCTCTCGTCGGGAGCGTGGGCCGGGACCACCTCGGCGAGCCCGGTGACCCTGTGCGCCAGCTCGTCCCGCCCACCGGTGACGTCGGTGTGCGAGGCGTTGCCCTGCAGGGTCGAGAAGCCGCTCGTGTGGCTCAGCAGCTGGCGGACCGTGATCGCACCGGACGCACGCCCCGAGAAGTCGTCCAGGTACTCCGACACCCCGGTGTCCAGGGCCACCTCCCCTGCCTCGACGAGCTGCATCACGGCCAGCGCCGTGACGCTCTTGGAGATCGAGCCGGTCGGGAAGGGCGTGTCCGGCCCGACGACCTCGCCGCCTCCGGCCCGGACGACACCGCGCGCGCCGGCCGCCGTGATCTGCCCGTCGGCCACGACGGCGTAGGCCAGACCGGGCACCCCGGACGAAGGCATCCGGCGGTCGATCACGGCCTCGACCGCGTCGTCCGGTCCTGCCGTGACGACCGCGACGGCCGGGACGGTCGCGCCGAGGCCCAGGAGTACAGCGGCGAGGAGCACCGCGGGTTGCCGCATCGACCGGACCTCCCCGCTCAAGCGCCTGACCAACGCACGCCCCGACCGGCGCGCAGCAGCAGCCACAGCGTCAGCCACAGCTCCCCCACGACCGAAGGCACCGCGACGACGGCGAGCAGGACACCCGCCCATCGGTCGTAGTCGACGAGCACGATGTGCGCTGCCGTGTCGACGGCGTAGGCCATGCCCGCAACCACCAGCAACCATCCGAGCGGCCGCGGGGCGATGCGGGACCGGATGATGGTCGCGCCCACCACGACAAGGTGCAGGCCGAAGACGGCGAGACCGACGAGCCACGTGAGGTCGAAGGCCTCGACGGCCACGGCGACCCCCGCCTCGCGGGTCGCGGGGTCCAGCCCGGCGAAGGTCGGCTCGCTGACCAGCTGCAGGGCGACCACCAAGGGGACGAGGGCGACACCGAGGAAGGCGGTGTAGGTGAGGCGTGACCATGCCGCCAGCAGCGACCGGTCCCGTCCGGCCGGGCGCAGCACGACGAACAGCGCCCAGGCGATCACGACGTCCAGGACGAACACCAGGCCGAAGGCGAGCACCGCCGCCCGGACCAGCGGCGCCTCGGCCGCGAAGGCGGCCGCGGTCGCCGCCGGGTCGTCAGGATCGACGAGCCGGGTGACCACGGCGAAGTTGGCGAAGATCGCGAGGACGAAGAGGGCGGTGTAGCTGGCTCCGCCCCAGAGCGCGGCGGCACGCGGCCGCGTGTCGGCCGCCGTCTGCGTGACCGGGCCGGCGGACGTGGCCGGCATGGTCGCGGTGGCGCTCATCGGGCGCCCTCCTCGACCACGATCACCGACTTGCCGCGCGCGCGGCCGGCCGCGATGTCGGTCAGTGCCGCAGCGGCGTCCTCCAGCGGGTACCGGCGGCCGACGGCTGGGCGCAGGCGGCCGTCGGCCAGCAGCCCGGCCAGCCGGTCGGTGCTCGAGTGGTGCTCCCGCGCGACGAACATCGTCAACCGCTGCCGGACGAACGGCGACAGCGCCAGGGCGCGCAGCTGCCTGCCCGCGCCCCCGCCGACCCGGTCACCGCCCTCCCCGCCGACGATGACGAGCGTGCCCTGTGGCGTCAGAGACCGTCGTAGCGCCCGCAGCGGGCGGCGACCACCGATGTCGAGGACCAGGTCGTAGTGCACGCGACCGTCGACCGGGTCGCTGGTCGTGTAGTCCACGACCTCGTCGGCGCCCAGCGAGCGGACCAGGTCGGCCTTGGCCCCGCTGGCCACGCCGGTCACGTGGGCGCCGGCGGCACGGGCGATCTGAACGGCGTGGCTGCCGACGCCGCCGGAGGCACCGATCACGAGCACGCGCTGCCCCGGCTGCACCCGGCCGACGTCGTGCAGGGCCTGCAGGGCGGTGCTCCCGGAGACCGCCACCGTGGCGGCACCGACGAGGTCGACACCGTCGGGGACGTGGCTCAGCTTCTCCTCACGGGCCACCGCGTACTGCGCCCACGTCCCGGTGCCGATGCCGAAGACCCGCTGCCCCAGGGAGAACCGCGTGACGCCCGCACCGACGGCGACGACGACACCCGCCAGGTCGAGGCCGGGGACCGACTGGCGCGGCCGGCGCACACCGAAGCCCAGCCGGACCGCGAACGGCAGCCCCGTGACCAGGTGCCACACGCCGCGGTCGACCCCGGCGGCGTGGACGGCCACGAGCACCTCACCCGGCCCCGGTCGCGGGACGGGTCGTTCCGTCAGCGCCAGCGCGTCGGGTGCTCCGTACGCCTCCTGCGCGACGGCACGCATCCGCGCCGGGAGGGCGGAGGTGATGTCGTGGCGGTCTGCTTCTCGAGCTGTGGTCATGAGGATCTCCTGCTTCCTAGGTATCCTTACTTAGTACTGGAATCGGTGCCCACGCTAGCCGTACTATGTACGACAGTCAATGTCCTACCGGGAGGGACCCACATGCCGCCGACCGACAGTCGCGAGCCGCACAAGCGTGGCTCGCTCAGCCGCGAGCGCGTGCTGGCCGCTGCGCTCGACCTCGCGGACCGTTCGGGGTGGAGGGGCTGACCATCCGCGCGCTGGCGGCGGAGCTGTCGGTCAAGCCGATGTCGCTGTACCACCACGTCGCCGGCAAGGAGGCGATCCTCGACGGCGTCGTCGACCAGGTGTTCCGCGAGATGGACCAGCCCCCGGTCGACCTGCCGTGGCAGGAGGCGATCCGGGTGAGGTGCCGTTCCGCGCGGGCCGTGCTGTCCAGGCACCCGTGGGCCGCGCCGCTGCTCGAGTCGCGCACGTCCCCGGGCGAGGGGACGCTCGCCCACCACGAGGCCGTGCTCGCCTGCCTGCGACGCGGCGGGCTGTCGGTGCAGCTGACGGCGCACGCCTACGCCGTCCTCGACAGCTTCGTCTACGGCTTCGCCCTGCAGGAGGCGAACCTGCCGTCCCACGGCACGGCCGACATCGCCCTGGTCGCGGACCAGATCCTCGAGCGCATGGACCCCGTGAGGCACCCGTCCTTGGTCGAGCTCACGCGCGAGCACGTCCTGCGCCCGGGCTACAACTTCGGGGCGTCGTTCGAGGTCGGCCTCGACCTGCTGCTGGACGGCCTGACCGTCCTCGCCGAGGACGAGCGCCGACGCCCCGACGAGGCGTGACCCAGGGACGGCGGTGACCCTCCCGTCCGTGGCGCCGGGCAGCGGTGAGCAGTCGCGTCAGCCCGAGGGGTCGTCCTGGGCAAACTCCGCGGCGCAGGCTTCTCGGTTCCCGCTGCAGCACAGCTGTCTCGCTGCTCGACGCGCACGTCTTCGGCTTCGTCGTCCAGGAGGTCAGCCTGCCGTTCTCCTCCCCGGACGAGGCGCACGAGGTCGCTGGCTCCATGGCCGGCGTCCTACCCGCGGCGGTCGATCACCTCGATCACGAACCGCTAGGCCCGCTTGCCGGGTTTCGGTGGCAGCGAGCGGGTGAAGTCGGCGGCCTGGGCGATCCACCGGCGCAGGTCACCGTCGTCCAGGCCGTCGGGATCGACGTAGACCATGCCGGTCATCGGGCGGCCGGTGAAGTCCATCGGCCTCACACGGGGGTGGTTCAGCGCCCGCTCGGCGGCGTCGGGTCCCAGCCGCAGCATCACGCTCTCCTTCATCACCCCGCAGAGCATGTGTCCGTCGAGCATGAAGGCGAGCCCGCCGAACATCTTCCGCTCGGTCACCACGCCCTCGGTCGGCAGGGCCGCACGCAGCCTGTGGGCCAGGTCCTCGTCGTACGTCATGGTGCTCACCCGCTCGTGGCCCTGGGAAGGGGACACCTGGAGGCTACTGCTGACGGACGGACCGGGCAGGGTCAGGACGCCCGGAGGAGAAGGCTGTTGACCGGCGTCGCGATTCGGCGTGCACGAGCTGTCCCTGCCGGTCGGTGGAGTCATCAAAGCAGTGCTGGTGGCACGCTGCTCTACCCGCTGCTCGACTCGGAGTCGGAGGTTCTCCGACTCGCACCGTGGCTGACGTGCGCGCGGTGCGGTCTCGTGACCGCTGCCCTGCACCGGCGGCGCCGGGCCAGAAAAGGACTACGACTCAATGATGCTTCGCACGCTCGCGGTGACGGGGGCGGCTGCCACCCTCGTCCTCACCGCTGGGATCTCGAACGCCTCGGCTGCTGTCCGTGTAGCCCAGGTACATGATGCGCATGTTCTCGGGCAGGTCGTAGTTGCAGCGCACCCAGGTTCCGTTGCCGTAGGGGTTGCGGCACGCAGGACATCGAGGGGACGTTCAACCCCATCCATGACAAGACGAGCGAGGCCAACGAGTGGAGCTGAGTCTCCGCTAGGCGGTTCGAGGCCGAGGGGGCCGTCATACGTGGCGGGCCCCTCGGCTTGTCAGAGCCTGCGAACAGTG